>JAGRGY010000049.1 GCA_020445255.1 Gammaproteobacteria bacterium | reverse complement strand
ACCACGAGCAGCACAATGCCGCCCAAAAGCCTGCTGTTCAACGTGCGTGCCTCTGCCCGGCGGTCGAGAGGTGCACGGCCATCTCACGCGCATCGCGGTCGGTGTCCGGATCCGGCCGCGCGCGCGTCGCGCGGAGCATGCGGATATAGTCATCCGGCAGACCGTGTTCGACCGCGCCGCGCAGCACGTGCTGGACGTACCAGGTAAAAGGTTCGAGATCGGGGTCGGTGCGGGTCGCGCGGTAGGCGAAGGTTTCCACGTAGCTGCCGTCGGCCATCCTCACCTGCAGGCGGATGTCGTCGTAGCCCTCGCCCAGGCCTTCCGCATGGTCGAGCGCGGCGCGCTGACAGGGCTCGATCCGGAACACGACGCCGTGGACCAAATGCGGCGGCGCTGCGACGATGTCGCATTTTGCCGATCCGTCACGTCCCACCTTGTGGAAAGTCAGGCGGTGGTCGTGCAGCACCGCTCGGGCGAGCGGCTCGGCTGAAGGCACGCGCCGCCGCAGGCGCGGCGTCGACATGTTCGAGCCGTAGGCAAAATACAGCATGCCGATGCGTTGGCAGCGTTGCAGCGACGGTGCGCGTCAGCCGTGGTCGTGCGTGATCGGCTTGTCGGTGAACAGGTAGTCCTTCATTTCCTTGTCGAAGGTCGGGTCCTGGCGCCTGATCCATTCGAGCACCATCGCGGCGTGTTCCTTTTCCTCGTCGCGGTTGTGCGCGAGGATCGCCTTCAACTCGGGGTTCCGGCATGCATCCACGCGCTGGTTGTACCAGTCGACGGCCTCGAGTTCCTCCATCAGCGACACGATCGCGCGATGCATATCACGTGTTTCGTCGCTGAGTTCGGCAATGGGTTCGTGGTAGCCTTCGTTGGACATCGGGTTTCCTCTTTGAATTTCCTCAAGGCGCCAATGATAGCCGCAAACCAGCGGTGATTTCCCTTGCGAGACTTGCCTGCGCCTCAGGGCGACTCGGCCGACCCGAGGAGTCGCTGGTAGCGCAACTGGTCGGCGGCGGAGAAACAGCAGAATACGACCTCGATCGATCGACCGGCCTGTCGCACGATCTCGGTCACCGTGTCGACCGCAATGCGGGCAGCCTCGTCGGCCGGGTAACGGTAGTTGCCGGTCGAAATGGCCGGAAATGCCATGCACGCAATGCCGTATTCGGCGGCGAGCGCCAGTGAACTCCGATAGCAACTGCGCAACAGGTCCGCCTCGCCACTTGTGCCTCCGTGCCAAACGGGACCGACCGTATGAATGACGTATCGTGCGGGAAGTGCGAACCCGGGTGTGATGCGTGCCTCGCCGGTGGGACAACCGCCGAGTGAGCGGCACGCGGCGAGCAACTGCGGCCCTGCCGCTGCGTGGATCGCACCATCGACGCCACTACCACCGAGCAGGCTCCGGTTCGCCGCATTGACGATCGCGTCGATGTCGAGCGTCGTGATGTCGGCGAGTCTGACCGACAGTCTTGGATCCATGGGGTGCTCCGTATCCGGCCTGCATGAATCCCCGACGAGGCGTCAGCCGCGTCGACCCGGCGAATTCAAGCCGTTTCCGCATTCGCGCGACGCATCGGGAAGGAAAAGCACGGGTTGTTCAACTGACGCCCTAGCTGGCCGTTACAGGGAGCGTAGCGTATTCCGATTGGCTTGGCATGGCATTGGAAACCACGCTCTCCTCTGGCGCGAAGATAGCGCTTCACGGGTGGCCGCTCTCCCCGAGGCCACCCGTCTTTTTTTGCATGATTTGTCCAGCGATCGGGCCCCGCGGCCGCAATGTGCCGTTGTCAGTGCTTGAGGTTCAATAAGCGCTTGTTGCCGGGTTTGCCGCCGGTGTCCTCGAACAGGATGTTGGACAGGAGACTCTTGCGATCCGATTCCTGCTGCTGGCGTGCGGCTGACTGCCGGTTGTTGCAAACCTCTTCGGCAATTGCGCGCGCCTGGGATAGCGCGGTGTGTCCACTCGCAAGCAGACCCGCCGCATCAAGTCTGGATACAAGGTCGGCCGAGGTTCGGTTGCACTGCAGGTCGATGTCATCGGCGACCGATGCCGGCGGGGCGAACAGCAATATCGAAACCGCGGCACACTTCATGGTGCGTAAGGAGTAGGACATGGGGAGCTCCGGCAACGTCGATGTGGGCAAGGATGCCTGCGTGCACGTGCATGGACAAACAAAAAATCCCGGTCGCGTGAGGCCGGGATTTCTCGTTTTGACTCGTCGTCGTAATGGTGCCGAAGAGAGGACTTGAACCTCCACCGGGTTTCCCCGACATGGACCTGAACCATGCGCGTCTACCAATTCCGCCACTTCGGCTCGCGTTTCAGGGGGCCCAAAACGGAAGCGCGGACTCTACAGCGACACCGTAGGGCTGTCAACGCTACAATGGCCCCCCGTCCAAGGCCATCGATAAGGCGCCAACCCGTGTCAAAACGCAAGCCGCGTCGCCCTTCGCGCGACCGCGATCCCTACCAGGCCCGAGAGGCCAAAAAGTACGCCAATCCGATCCCCAGCCGCGAGTTCATTCTCGGCGTGATGGAGGAACACGGTGCGCCGCTGCGGTTCGACGATCTCGCCGAAGCACTGGCGCTGCAGCAGCCCGACCAGGTGGATGCGCTGTCGCGGCGTCTGAGTGCGATGGCGCGCGACGGACAGGTGGTGTGCAACCGTCGCGGTGGTTACTGCGTCGTCAACCGCGAGGACCTGATCCACGGACGCGTGATCGGCCATCCCGACGGTTTCGGTTTCCTGCACCCCGACGAGGGCGGTGACGACCTGTTCCTGAGTCCGCGCGAGATGCGGCAGTTGTGGCATGGCGATCGTATCGTCGCTCGCGTTGCAGGCATGGACCGCCGCGGCCGGCGTGAGGCGGCCGTGGTCGAGATCCTCGAGCGCGCGTTCGAGAACATCGTCGGTCGTATGCAGATCGAGGCCGGCGTCGCGTTCGTGCTGCCGGACAACAAGCGTGTCACCCATCAGGTGCTGATCACGCCGGACTGCCTGGGTGGCGCCAAACACGGCCAGATGGTCGTCGTGCACATCACCGAGCATCCGCAGACCTGGCGTCAGCCGCTCGGCGAGGTCATCGAGATCCTCGGCGACCATCTCGCCCCGGGCATGGCCACCGACGTCGCGATCCGCGCCCACGACATCCCGGTCGACTGGCCGGAAGCGGTGGAGCAGCAGGTCGGTTCGCTCGCACCCGAGGTTCCCACCGCGGCCAAGAAGGGCCGCCAGGACCTGCGCAACACGCCGCTGGTGACGATCGATGGCGCCGACGCGCGCGATTTCGACGACGCCGTGTTCTGCGAACGCACCAAGAAGGGCTGGCGGCTGCTGGTCGCGATCGCCGACGTGTCGTCGTACGTGAGTCCGGGCACCGCACTCGACGATGAGGCATACAAGCGCGGCAACTCGGTGTACTTCCCGGACCGGGTGATCCCGATGTTGCCGGAGGTCCTATCCAACGGGCTGTGTTCGCTGAATCCGAATGTCGATCGCTTGTGCATGACCGCAGAGCTGTATTTCGACGCCTCCGGGCAGTTGTACCGCTCGCGCTTCTTCGAGGCGGTCATGAACTCGCATGCGCGGCTGACCTACGACCAGGTCGGTGCGATGCTGTTGGACGGTGACCCGGCGCTATGCCGCCAGCATGCGAAACTGCTGCCGCATCTTCACGATCTGTATGGGTTGTTCCGCCTGCTGCACACCGCGCGCGAGGAGCGCGGTGCGATCGATTTCGATACCGTCGAGACCCGCTTCCGTTTCGACGATGACGGCAAGCTGGCAGGAATCGTTCCGCTGGTGCGACACGATGCGCACAAGATCATCGAGGAGTGCATGCTGGCGGCCAACGTGGCGGCGGCCCGACACCTGCTGCGTAACAAGATGCCCGCGCTGTACCGCATCCATGAGAAGCCGAGTGCTGAGAAACTCAGCGATCTCGGCGAATTCCTGGCCGAGCTCGGTCTGCGCCTCGACGGCGGTACCAGTCCGACGGCGAAGGACTATGCCAACCTGCTCGACAGGGTCAAGGACCGCCCGGATTTCCACGTCATCCAGGTGGTGCTGCTGCGCTCGATGATGCAGGCCGTCTACTCCGACAACAATGTCGGCCACTTCGGCCTCGCGTTCCCGGCTTACACCCACTTCACGTCACCGATCCGGCGTTACCCGGACCTTATGGTGCACCGTGCGCTCAAACACCTGCTGACCGGCGAACCACCGGAGGCCTTCGAGTATACGCACCAGCATCTGCAGGCCATGGGCGAGCATTGCTCGGCTACTGAACGGCGTGCCGATGACGCCACCCGTGACGCCGCCGACACGCTGAAGTGCGAGTTCATGCTCGACAAGGTTGGCGAGACGTTCCAGGGCGTGATTTCCGGCGTGACCAGCTTCGGTATCTTCGTCGAGCTCAACGACATCTACGTCTCGGGGTTGGTCCATATCACGGCGCTCGACTACGACTATTTCCACTTCGATCCGATCGGGCACCGCCTGCGCGGCGACCGTACCGGCCGAGTCTACCGACTCGGTGACACGCTCAAGGTGCGCGTCGCCGCAGTGAACATCGACGACCGCAAGATCGACTTCGTATTGGCCGACAAGATCGAGGGGCCGGGCAAGGGAAGACCGCGGGGTGGTGAGGAAGGGAATCGCAAGCAGGCTGGTGCCAGCAAAGGTCCGCGCGATGGCGGTGATCGTCGTGCAAAGCGCGCAGACGGCGAGGGCAGGTCGGGCAAGAAGCGTCGTACCCGCAGGTCCTGACGCGTGCGTGACCAGCTGATCATCGGCATCCACGCGGTGCGTTCCGCGCTCAAGCATGGCGCACGGCGCATCGATCGGCTGTGGTTCGATGCCGAACGCCGTGACCGGCGCCTGCGCCAGCTGCTCGACGAGGCGCGCGCCGCCGGTGTCGAGCTCACGCCCAGCGAAAAGGCAACACTCGACCGCATGACCGGTGGTGCCAATCATCAGGGCGTGGTCGCGAAGGGTGAGATGCCGGCCAGCCTTGCGGAGGCCGCGCTCGACGAACTGCTCGGAACGCTCGATGTGCCACCCATGCTGCTCGTGCTCGACGGTGTCACCGACCCCCACAATCTCGGCGCGTGTCTGCGCAGTGCCGACGCTACCGGCGTGCATGCAGTGATCGCACCGCGTGATCGTGCCGGTGGGCTTTCTCCGGTGGCATGCAAGGTGGCAAGCGGCGCAGCCGAAACGGTGCCTTTCGTGCAGGTCACCAACCTTGTCCGCACGCTTCGGCATCTACAGGACGCACACCGCGTGTTCGTCGTTGGCACGTCCGGCGACGCGGCGCTGAGCCTGTTCGAAGCCGACCTGCATGGACCGCTCGCGCTGGTCATGGGCGCCGAAGGCGAGGGCATGCGGCAACTGACGCGCAAGACCTGTGACGCGCTTGTTCACCTGCCGATGGCAGGTCAGGTACACAGCCTGAACGTATCGGTTGCGGCGGGAGTATGCCTGTACGAAGCAGCCAGACAACGTGCCAAACCATAAAAATCGATGCGTTCGCGATTTGCCTTGTCGATCGCGTCCGCACCCACCACACTCCTAAGTCGAGATGAGAAACCGACGTCAACGGTCGAGGTGGGGTGCGCGTGGTGGGTGACGATTCCGACGGCAGCAGGCCCTGGCTGCGGCGCCTGGTCAGTGGTGTCGGCGCATTGTGGATCGCACTGGTTGCCGTTGCGCTGGTGCTGACATTGCTGGCCGACCACACCTCGCTACTGGAAACCCTGCCCGCATGGCTGTCGGTGCCAGTAATGCTGTTCGGTTGCGGTGTCATTGGCGTTCTGACTTACAAAGTCCTTAGCGGTCACCAGCGTTACCTGGCGTTGACGCTCGTCGCCGTGCTGGGTTCTGCCGCGATGCTGCTTGGCATAGGACTGTTCACCGATGCGGTGCGTGACCAGATGGGTGGAATGGGCGCTGAGCTGGCCGGCGCCCCCTCGCCGCAGGTCCAGACGGACTCCGCTGCACCCACGGCCCGGAAAATGCCCGAGTTCCCGTGGCCGCCGCCGCGTGCCTCGGCGATGCAGGTACTGCCGGCCGTGTTGCTGCGCGATCCGGTGACCCTGGCGGATGTGGCACAGACGCTGCGCGCGACGCTCGATCTCGCGGGCCGGCACGAACTGCGTTTCTATGCGGTCCCGAACGGCTTTGCGATGGTGACGCGGCTGGAGTCGATCGACGCCCAGGGGAATCTGATCGCCGAGGCGGAACGGGGTGTGACGGGCGATTTTCTGGTCTACATACGCAACCTGTTCTGGGTGCCGCCCGGGCGCTACCGGATGGTGGTGTTCGTCGTGACCGACCAGGTCTTCGCGGCGAGCGGTGGGCCGATCGATCGCGCCGCCGCGGAGGCGTTCATGTCCGGGGGGTTCAACGACCTCCCCGATACGCTCGGCGGCCGAGACTACACCGCGGGATACCGGACGACGGCGCTGGTCTACGAGTTTCGCAAGGATACCCAGGATGCCGTCGCGCAGCTTTTGCTTCCGGGGCAGCTCGACGCGCATCGCCACCTCGAAAAGATTGGTTGGTTCGCGGCGACGGCGGTCATTCCGAGCTATGCCGCCGTGCCGGTCCTGTATCCGGAGGCGACTGCCTCCGGCATCACCCCGCGCTGAACGGCATGCCAGGCGACGGCGTGTTCATCAGCTATCGGCGCTCGGATTCCGCGTCGATGGCCGGCCGCATACATGACCTGCTGACGCAAAGACTCGGCGGCCGAAAGACGTTTCTCGACGTCAGTTCGATCGCGCCCGGCAGCAATTTCGAACGACGTATCGAGGGTGCGTTGCGGCAGTCCAGTGTGATGCTGGTGGTGATGGGTTCACGCTGGTCGGAAAACGTGGACGGTACATCGCGGTCGCGGCTGTGGGACGCCGACGACTATGTCCGGTTCGAGATCGCGTGGGCGTTGCGCCATGGACTGGAGGTCATCCCGGTCAGGATCGATGACGCCGGAATGCCGCATCGCGACGAACTGCCGGACGACATCGGCGATCTGGCGCTGAAGAATGCGGCGGAGATCAGGAACAGCCGCTTCAGCGACGACTTCGAGCGCCTGCTGGCTGCGATCGAGGGCCGAGGCGACGCCGGAACGCAGCGCGAGCGCAGTGGGCCGCGCAGGACAATTCTGACGACGATGGCCGGTGGGGTGGGCGGCGTGCTGCTGCTGCTGTTGGCGCTGATCGCGCACCATGAGGTCACCGGCGAGCCCATCTCGAACCGGATTGGCCTGGTCGGCGCGCTGGCATTGGTGCCCATCTCCGCGGTCGGCGGTGCCTGGCTGGCGAGACGCCGCACGCGTGGTCGCTGATGCGCCTGCTGTCGGGGCAGGGCTAAACGCTTGCGGGGCCGACAAATTTCACTTACAATCCCGCGCCTTTCTACGCCTGCCCACGTGCAGGCACTCCTTGCCTCACCGCCGCGAGCGGGAGGCTGCAGAAACCGTAAGGAGCGACAATGCGTCACTACGAGGTCGTGTTTCTGGTCCACCCGGACCAGAGCGAGCAGGTCCCTGCGATGGTCGAGCGTTACCGCGCGACGATCGAGAACAGCGGCGGTGTCATTCATCGTCTCGAAGACTGGGGGCGTCGTCAGCTCGCCTATCCGATCAACAAGATCCACAAGGCCCACTACGTGCTGATGAACATCGAGTGCGGCGCCGAGGCGCTCGCGGAACTCGAGAGTGCGTTTCGTTTCAACGACGCGGTGCTGCGCAACCTGGTGATCCGCCGCAAGGACGCGATCACCGAGACGTCGCCGCTGGCCAAGGAAGACGACAAGGAAGAGGCCCGTCCGGCGCGCGAGAGCAACGCAGAATCCGCCACTGAAACCGAAACCGAAGCCGAAGCCTGAGGAGAACCGCGATGTCACGTTTTTTCCGTCGTCGTAAGTTTTGCCGTTTCTCCGCCGAAGGCGCCGCTGAGATCGACTACAAGGACCTGAACCTGCTGAAGCAGTACGTCAGCGAGTCGGGCAAGATCGTGCCGAGCCGCATCACCGGCACCAGCGCCAAGTACCAGCGCCAGCTGGCCGACGCGGTCAAGCGCGCACGTTACCTGGCCCTGTTGCCGTACTCGGACAGCCACTGATCGAGCGTTGGATGCCGGCGTGTTGCACGCAGCCGGCTGAGTGTGGGTCGACGGTATGACGGCCTTCGCCAGATGGGTGATGAAAGGCCGCATGCAGGCCGTGATTGCGGCGACCGTGCTGGCGGTGCTTGCGTTGCTGGTTACGCCGTTGGCGCTGTTGAGTGCGGCCGTGATCGTGCTCACCGTGTTGCGGCAGGGTTGGCGCGAAGGCGCCCTGGTGGTGGCATCGGGCCTGCTGGCACTGGGTGGCCTGGGTGGGCTGCTGTTCCAGATGCCGCTGGCGGTGGCGCTGATCGGCGTGATGCTTTGGCTGCCGGCCGCGGTTCTCGGCGCGGTACTGGGGCGCAGTGGCTCGCTGCGGATCGCGATCGAGGCCGCGGTCATCATTGCCGCTGCAGTCGTGCTGGTGCAGTACGCGATGCTGCAGGATCCGGCTGCCTTCTGGGGCGAGGTGCTGAACGAGTTCGTCGTACAGCGGCTCGATGCGGAAACGCTGTCGGCGTCCAACATCGGCCAGCTTATCGGGCTGATGTCGGCCTGGATGGCCGGCGGGGTGGCCGCGACCTGGCTGCTGGGCAGCGTAATCTCGCTGTGTCTGGCGCGCTACTGGGCGGCCTCGATCGATCGTCCGGGCGCGTTCGGTGACGAGTTCCGGCGGCTGCGATTCGGGCGCTGGCTGCTGTGGCTGCTGCCGTTGCTGCTGCTGGCCGGCGTGCTGGCAACAGGAGGCGAGCCCAACATGCTGTCGCAGCTGTACCTGGTCGGCATGGTGGTGTTCCTGGTGCAGGGCCTGAGCGTTGCACACGGTCTGGTCAAAGAGTTTGGCGGCTCGCCGGCGTGGCTGGTGGGGTTGTACCTGTTGCTGTTCCTGGTCGCGCCGCAGGGCGCCACCGCAGTGGCGGCGGCCGGGTACCTGGACGGCTGGGTCGATTTTCGGGCACGCGCCCGCGCGCGCCGGTCGAACACCGGCGACTGAATTGTATTGCTTTGTAGAGGTCGATAACGATGGAAGTCATTCTGCTGGAAAAAGTGGCCAACCTGGGTGGCCTTGGCGATAAGGTCTCGGTCAAGTCCGGATTCGGACGCAACTTCCTGATCCCGCAGGGCAAGGCCGTGTTCGCCAGCGCCGAGAACGTGCGTAGGTTCGAAGAGCGTCGCGCCGAACTCGAGCAGCAGGCGGCCGACAGGCTGGCCGCGGCCGAGGCGCGCAAGGCGCAGATCGAGGGACTTGCCGACGGCGTGTCGATCGCTCGCAAGGCGGGCGACGAAGGCCGTCTGTTCGGTTCGGTCGGTACCGGTGATATCGCGCACGCCTGCAGCGAGGCCGGTGTCGAGGTGAACAAGGCGGAGATTCGCCTTCCGGACGGTCCGTTCCGCGTCGCCGGTGAGTACGCGGTGACGCTGCACCTGCACACTGACGTCGATGCGGCATTGAAGGTGATCGTCGTCGGCGAGGAGTGATCGCTCGCCTATCCGCTTCGACCGCGTGGTGGCACGCGGGGCGCGGCGACACGCAGCCCGGCATCCGCCGGGCTTTGTTTTCCCCCCGCCCACACCGACCGGTTGCTGTGGTGTAATGTCGGCACACACTGATCCTGATTTGACGACGCCATGGTTGATGCGGTCTACGAATCTGTCCCCGAGTTCATGACCCGCAGCGACGGTGACGTGCAGATGGACGCACTGCGTGTCCCGCCGCATTCAATCCAGGCCGAGCAGGCCGTGCTCGGTGGACTGATGCTCGACAACGGGGCATGGGATCGGATCGCCGATGTTGTCGGCGAGCAGGACTTCTACCGCCGCCAGCACCAGCTCATATTTTCCGCGATTGCGCGCCTTGCCGATGCCGATCGGCCGTTCGACGTGGTCACCCTGTCAGAAGAACTGGAGGGGCTGGAGTCGATCGACGAGGTGGGCGGTCTCGCATACCTCGGCATGCTGGCCAACGAAACCCCGAGTGCGGCCAACATCCAGGCCTACGCGATGATTGTGCGTGAGCAGTCGGTCGTCCGCCAGCTGATCAAGGTCGGCAATCAGATCGCCGAGGCCGGCTACCGACCCAAGGGACGCAAGGTCCACGAACTGCTGGACCACGCCGAGAACATGGTGTTCCAGATCGCCGAACAGCAGGCACGTGGGGGTGGGGGGTTTCGTTCGATCACGCGCTTGCTGACCGAGACCATCAACCGCATCGAGGAACTGTATGGCAGCGACGATGCGCTGACCGGCGTGTCAAGCGGCTTCGCCGATTTCGACGTCAAGACCTCCGGTCTGCAGAAGTCCGACCTGATCATCGTCGCCGGACGGCCGTCGATGGGCAAGACGACGTTTGCGATGAATGTTGCCGAAAACGTCGCGGTCACCAGCGGCCTGCCGGTCGCAGTGTTCTCGATGGAGATGCCGGGCGAAGCGCTGACGATGCGCATGATCTCGTCGCTCGGCCGCGTCAATCAGCAGGCCGTGCGTTCGGGCAAGCTCGAAGACGACGACTGGCCGCGTATCACCTCGGCCGTCAATATCCTGAACAACACCAAGCTGTTCATCGACGACACGCCGGCGCTGACGCCGACCGAGCTGCGCGCGCGCTGTCGGCGGCTGAAGAAGGAGCATGGCGAGCTCGGCCTGGTCGTGATCGACTACCTGCAACTGATGCAGGCGCCGGACACGGGTGAAAACCGCGCGACCGAGATCTCGGCTATCTCGCGCTCACTCAAGGCGCTGGCCAAGGAACTCAATGTGCCGGTGGTTGCGTTGTCGCAGTTGAACCGTTCGCTCGAATCGCGACCGAACAAGCGTCCGGTCATGTCGGACCTGCGCGAATCAGGCGCGATCGAACAGGACGCCGACCTGATCGTGTTCATCTACCGCGACGAGGTCTACAACGAAGACAGCCCGGACAAGGGCAAGGCCGAGATCATCATCGGCAAGCAGCGCAACGGTCCGATCGGTACCGTGGTGCTGACATTCCAGGGGCAGTTCACGCGCTTCGACAACTACGCCTACAACGCCTACGGCGATGACGAATACTGAACCGGTAGGTTCCGCCAGGTGGCTGACTTCCCATCCGGCTCGGCCCTGGCGCGAATCTCGCTGCTCGCTTGCCTGTCTCAGCGCGCATTGACGTCGTGGTAAGCGCGAGCATGCTGCAGCGATCACCCGCAGGAGTGCACTGGCGGTGAGCAAGGCCTCCAAGACCGTCTACGTCTGCATCGAGTGCGGGGCCCAGGCGCCGAAATGGGCCGGCCAGTGCACCGATTGCGGGGCCTGGAACACGTTGCAGGAAACGGTCGCCGCACCGATGGTCAAGGCGGACGGCCGCTTCGGTGGCTACGCCGGCGACAACGGGGCGCGGATCCGCGTGTTGTCCGACGTGGTGGCTGAGCACACCGAGCGTCTTCCGACCGGCATGACCGAACTCGACCGCGTGCTCGGCGGCGGCCTGGTGACCGGCTCGGTGGTGCTGATCGGCGGCGATCCCGGGATCGGCAAGTCGACGCTGCTGATCCAGGCGCTGGCACTGCTCGCACAACACAAACCGGCACTGTACGTCAGCGGCGAGGAGTCGGCGGAGCAGATCAGCCTGCGTGCGCGTCGGCTGGGTCTGCCGGGTGAACGTCTGCGCGTGCTGACCGAGACCTGCGTCGAACGCATCCTGGCGCTCGCGGCCCGCGACAAGCCGGGCGTGCTGGTGCTCGATTCGATCCAGACCTTCTACACCGATGCCCTGCAGTCGGCACCCGGCTCGGTCGCGCAGGTGCGCGAATCGGCCGCGCGACTGGTGCGTTTCGCCAAGCAGACCGGCACGTCGCTGTTCCTGGTCGGGCACGTGACCAAGGAGGGGGCGCTGGCCGGGCCGCGTGTGCTCGAACACATGGTCGACACGGTGCTGTACTTCGAAGGCGAGAGCGGCAGCCAGTTTCGCCTGGTGCGCGCGATCAAGAACCGGTTTGGCGCGGTCAACGAGCTCGGCGTGTTCGCGATGAGCGACAAGGGGCTGCGCGAAGTCGCCAATCCCTCGGCGATCTTCCTGTCGCGTCACGAGCAGCAGGTGGCGGGCAGCTGCATCCTGGTCACGCGCGAGGGCACGCGGCCGCTGCTGGTCGAGGTGCAGGCGCTGGTCGACCAGAGTCCGCTGGCCAATCCGCGCCGGGTCGCACTGGGACTCGAGCAGAACCGGCTGTCGATGCTGCTTGCCGTGTTGCATCGCCACGGTGGCGTCGGTCTGTTCGACCAGGACGTGTTCCTGAACGTCGTCGGCGGCGTCAGGGTGACCGAGCCGGCGGCCGATCTCCCGGTGTTGCTGTCCGTGCTGTCGAGCTTTCGTGATCGACCGCTGCCCGGCGATCTGGCGACGTTCGGCGAGGTGGGTCTCGCCGGCGAAATCCGGCCGGTGCCGAATGGCCAGGAACGCCTGCGCGAGGCCGCCAAACACGGCTTCAAGAAAGTGATCCTGCCCAAGGCGAATGCACCGAAGAAACGGATGGAAGGCGTCGACGTGATCGCCGTGAACAGGATTGGCGAGGCGATCGACGCGCTTGCCTGATCCGGATATTCCGCCGACCGGGCAGCGCGCCCGGTGCGATGCGGCGAACCACTCGGTCGTGGAACCGTCGTCGCCGCATCCGGCCATGCAGGGTGCCCGCGATCGATGGTGCTCTCGCACATCGCGCGCACGCCGGTCGATGCAATTCCCTGCACCTGCTGGAGCGAGGGGCGGCGCATGCCGCTGCTGGCGTCGCAATGGGTGTTGAGGATTCGGGCTACTGCCGGCGCAGCAACGCCGGACAAGGCGATGCGAACGGAATTCGCCTCAGGCGGTCAGCATTTCGGCCAGGTCTCGCTCGAGCAGTTCCTGGTCGGCGAGGTTGAGTTCGACCATCCGCTTCAGGCGCGCCGCACTGTCGACGTCGATGGACGTGCATTGCAGGCCGATGCGGTTACCACGGACGTGCGCCACGCTGCTGTGCATCTCGATGCAGCAATCGTCGCCGTCGTCGAGTCGGATCCTCGCCTGTACCGGCATACCTGTGGCAGGCTGCCAGCCATCGTCGACTGCGAGCAACACGCCGCGCAGCGAGACGTCCTGCACGACGCCGTCATGGCTGCCCCCGTCGGCGGTAACGGTGATCGGCTTGTCGGTGGCGATGCGGTGAAACCGGCGGCGTTCGTCGTACGTGTCAGACATTGACCCAATCCTTGCGCTGTCGTGGCCTTAGCGGCCGAACGACACGGCTTTTTAGGCTAGGCCGCCGGGTCGCGTCGTTCGTCGGGGCGGATGCGGGCAGTCTTCACGGCGTTGTCCTGGGTCTGGACGATCTCGACCGGGTAGCCGGCGATCAGCACCGTGGTGCCGGGTTCGGGAATGCTCTCCAGGTGTTCGACAATCAGCCCGTTGATGGTCTTAGGTCCATCGGTCGGCAGATCCCAATGCATCGTGCGGACCAGTTCGCGCAGGTTGGCGCCGCCGTCGACCAGGAAGCTGCCGTCTTCCTGAGGCAGGACGTCGGCGATGGCATCGGCAGGATCGGTTGCGAATTCGCCAACGATCTCCTCGAGCAGGTCGGCCATGGTCACCAGTCCCTGCACGTCGCCGTATTCGTCCACCACCAGTGCCGTGCGCCTGCGATTGCGCTGGAAGTTGATCAGCTGGCGATTCAGCGGCGTGCCCTTGGGGATGAAGTAGGGTTCGCGGATCAGCGCGTCGAGTGTCTCGCGGGTCAATTCGCCGTCCAGCTGCGCCTTCATCACGCGTCGCGCATGCAGGAATCCGGCGACGTGATCGACGCTGCCGTGGAAGACCAGGACCCGTGTGTACGGCGTCTGTTCGAGCTGTTCGAGGATCACGTCGAGTGGATTGTCGAGATCGACACCGTCGATCTCGTTGCGCGGCACCATGATGTCGTCGACGGTGATCTTCTCCAGATCGAGGATGTTGATCAGCATCTTCTGGTGGCGCTTGGGAATCATCGCGCCGGCCTCGTTGACGACGGTACGCAGTTCCTCTCGGCTCAACGCGGTACCCTCGGCGTCGTCACCGTGGACCCCGAGCGCACGCAGCACCGCATTCGCCATCAGATTGACCAGCCACACCAGCGGGAACATCAGGCGCAGCAGCGGCGTGTACACCCAGGATGCCGGGAAGGCCACCCGTTCCGGATTCAATGCCGCCATCGTCTTCGGCGCGACCTCGGAAAAGATCAGCACGACCAGCGTCAGCAGCCCGGCCGCGGCGGCGATCGCGCCTTCGCCGCCGATCCGGATGGCGACGATGGTCGCCAGCGACGAAGCCAGGATATTGACGAAGTTATTGCCGAGCAGGATCAGGCCGATCAGTCGGTCCGGTTTCGCCAACAGGCGTTCGGCGAGCCGAGCGCCGGGATGGCCCGCTTCCGCCAAGTGGCGCAGCCGATAGCGATTCAGGGTCATCAGCGCGGTTTCCGAACCGGAGAAAAAGGCCGAGAGCAGAAGCAGGAAGACCAGGGCGGCGAACAGTGCGCCGAGCGGCAGATCGTTCAAGGGCGCGGATCCGGATTACTGCGGGTGCATGCCATTTCATGGGCCGGGAAAGGGGCTGTCAAGCGCGGACGGCGGCGAGCCACTCGGGGAATTGCAGAATGACGTATTTTTGACATGCTACCGACTGCATGCTTAACTTCGTGAAAGTCACGAAATTTCTCGAGTTCTGTGATGACGATCGCAAATGCCGGAACCGGTTGGCTGAGCCCTGACAATGCCAAGAGCGAATCACTCACCGCGGTAACGGTGATTCTCGTGCTGTCCGACCCAGCCTCGCTCGACTACCTGCAGAACATCCTGCAGTTCATCGACTGTGACGTACATGTGCTGGATTCTCATGATGAACTTCCACGGCTCGTCGAGCGATTCAGCGACCGTACCGTCAGCGTGTTCCTGAGCGGCAACATGCCCGACAAGGAACGAAGTGCCTATCTGAGCGCAATCGGCGAGTGCAATCCGCGACCCGCATTGATCCAGGTCCAGGAAAAATCCGGCGACGAGATGTTGGTCAGCGGCGATGTCCTGGGCACGCTGCGCCTGCCCTGCCAGTACGACGCGATCACGTCGTTGCTGCACAAGGCGCAGGTGTTTGCCGAATCGCAGCGTCACGGCGAGGCGCCGCGCCGGCCGCTCGAACTGTTCCGCAGCCTGTCCGGCAACAGCCGGGCCACGCGCGGGATCAACAAGATGATCGAGCAGGTGGCCGACAGCGAGGCCACGGTGCTGATCCTCGGTGAGTCCGGCACCGGCAAAGAGGTCGTCGCGCGCAAGCTGCACTATCACTCGAAGCGCCGGGGGCGCCCCTTCGTGCCGGTGAACTGCGGTGCGATCCCCGGCGACCTGCTCGAAAGCGAGCTGTTCGGACACGAGAAGGGCGCCTTCACCGGCGCGATCACGGCGCGCCAGGGACGCTTCGAGCTGGCCGAGGGCGGCACGCTGTTCCTCGATGAGATCGGCGACATGAGCATGCATATGCAGGTCAAGCTGCTGCGCGTGCTGCAGGAGCGGACCTTCGAACGGGTCGGCAGCAATCGCACGATCCATTGCAATGTGCGCATCATCGCGGCGACCCACCGCAATCTCGAGCAGTCGATCAAGGAAGACACCTTCCGCGAGGACCTGTATTACCGCCTCAATGTCTTTCCGATCGATGTGCCGCCGCTGCGTGAGCGTGTCGAGGACATCCCGGTACTGGTCAATGACCTGATCCAACGCATCGAACATGAAAAGCGCGGCTCGGTAAGGCTGACGCCGGCCGCGGTCACGGCGCTCACACACTATCGCTGGCCCGGCAACGTACGCGAACTGGCCAACCTGATCGAGCGGCTGGCGATTCTGTTCCCGTACGGCGTCGTCGATGTCGCCGAACTGCCGGAGAAGTTCCGTGCCGGCATACCGGTCGCCGTCAACGACAGCGCCGATGACGAGGTCCTGCCCGTCGTCAGCACACACGGCGATCAGCCCAACACCGTCTCGACGATGCCACGTCTGCCGGCCGAGGGCATAGATCTCAAGGCACACCTGGCCAACATGGAACAGAGCCTGATCCGCCAGGCGCTCGAAGAGTCCAATGGCGTCGTCGCGCACGCCGCCAAGAAACTCAAGATGCGACGCACGACCCTCGTCGAAAAATTGCGCAAGTACGGGCTGCACCGCGGCCAGGAACTGACGGGCCTTTGACGTAATCGTTTTCTTCGCACGCTAAGCCATTGTTTTAACAGTAGTCGATATCATGGCACGCCATTTGCTGGAGCTGTCTGTGGAAAAACGGCGGACACAGGAACCAGCGACATGGCCGAAGCCCAACCGGCAGAATTCGCACAGGCAACCGACCTCGAACAGGCCTTCGACGTATTCAACGCGTTGTCGGAGCGCCTGACGCTCGCCTACGGGCAGCTCGAGGCACGGGTCGCGATGCTCAGCGACCAGCTGGACAGCACGCGGCGCGACCGGCTGCGCGAACGGGCGCAGAAGGAACATCTGGCCGACCAGCTCGGCGTGCTGCTCGAGGCATTGCCGGCTGCCGTGGTGCTGGTCGACATGCGCGACCGTATCGACCGTTTCAATCCGGCTGCCGAACAGCTGTTTCCCGGACTGGCCTGGGGGCGGCGCTGGAGCGAGGTCAAGGCCGAGGTCGTCGCCGCCGAACCGGGTCCGGGTGACTGGCAACTGCGCGACGGGCGTCGGGTCAGCGTGTCGCAACGCCCACTCAACGATCGTGGCCGCATCCTGGTGGTCGTCGACATGACGGACCAACGCCGGCTGCAGGAACGCGTCGAGCGCCAGGACCGGCTCTCGGCAATGGGCGAGATGGCGGCCCAGCTCGCCCACCAGATCCGCACACCGTTGTCGACCTCGGTGCTGTACGCCGGACAGCTGGCGAAGGATTCGTTGAACGACACGCAGCGACGCCAGTTCAGTGACAAGCTGCTCGACAGCCTGCGCCACACCGAGAGCCTGGTGCGCGAGATGCTGGCATTCAGTCGCGGCGGCAGTTTCACCGCCACGCCAATCCATCTCGACGACGCGCTGCATACCGCGCTGGCCGCACTGCAGCCGCGGTTGCGCCAGATGCGCGCCGCGCTGCACCTGCGCCTTGAAGGTGCCGACTGTCGGCGCGTGGTCGGCAGTGTCGATGCGCTGGCCGGTGCGTTCAGCAACCTGATCGACAATGCGCTGAACCACGGCGGTCAGGGTGTCGCAATCACCATATCCGCGCGCTGCGACAACGACGAGTCACTGCGACTCTGCTTCGAAGACGACGGGCCGGGGATCGAACCCGCGGTCCTGCCACGCATCTTCGATCCCTTCTTCACCACCCGCGAACGCGGCACCGGCCTGGGTCTGGCCGTCGTTCAGGCCGTCGTCCTCGAGCACGGCGGCAGCCTGAGCGCCGGCCGCTCTTCGTCGGGCGGTGCCCGTTTCGACATTCGGCTGCCGACGCTGGCCCAGCGCGGCGCGTCGCAGCCCACAGCAGGGGTATATCGCTGATGAATCCATCGCGCATCCTGGTCGTCGAGGACGACAGCGCACTGAGCCAGGCGCTGACCGACACCCTGACACTCTCCGGTTACGAGGTCGAGACCGCCACCGACGGCGAGCAGGCACTCGCCAAGCTCGATCGTGGCCAGGTGGACATGGTGCTGACCGACGTGCAGATGCGGCCGATGGACGGTCGTGCGCTGCTACGCAACCTGCGTTCGCGCTTCCACGAACTGCCGGTGTTGGTCATGACGGCCTACGGCACCGTCGAGCAGGCCGTCGAGGCGATGAAGCTGGGCGCAGTCGACTACCTTGCCAAGCCGTTCGAGGTCGATGCGCTGCTGGCGAAGGTGGAACGCTACCTGCCGCAGCGCCACAGCGGGAGTGGGGCGATGATCGCCGAGGACCTGCGCACGCGTGAACTGATCGAGATCGCCACGCGTGTCGCTGCCAGTGACGCGACGGTCATGATCGGCGGCGAGTCTGGCACTGGCAAGGAAGTGCTGGCGCGCTTCATCCATCTGCACTCGGCACGCGCCGACGGGCCGTTCGTCGCCATCAATTGCGCCGCGATCCCCGACAACATGCTCGAGGCGGTGCTTTTCGGCTACGAGAAAGGGTCGTTCACCGGTGCCGTGCGCGCGAGCGCGGGCAAGTTCGAACAGGCCCAGGGCGGCACGCTGCTGCTCGACGAGATCTCCGAGATGAGCCTACCGCTGCAGGCCAAACTGCTGCGTGTGTTGCAGGAGCGCGAAGTCGAACGTCTCGGCGGCCGCGAGATGATCCAGCTCGACGTGCGCGTGCTCGCGACGTCCAACCGCCGCCTGCGCGAGGAGGTCGCGGCCGGCCGCTTCCGCGAAGACCTGTTCTATCGCCTCAACGTGTTTCCGCTCACGTTGCCGGCCCTGCGGGAACGTCCGCGCGACATCCTGCCGCTGGCCCGTCACCTGGTGGAGCGCCATCTTCGCGGCGGCGAAACCTTGCCGCCGATCGAGCCCGAGGCGGAGGCGCGGCTGCTGGCGCACGCATGGCCCGGCAACGTGCGCGAACTCGACAACCTGATGCAGCGCGCGCTGATCCTGTGCGACGGGCAGCGAATCCGAGCCGTCGACGTCCACTTCGAGGCCCTCGACGGCGCCGCGGCGCGGGTGTCGGGGCCGACGGGCGAACTCGCGGCAAGTGATGACGCCAACAGCAAAAAATGCCTGACCGACGACCTGCGCAATGTCGAGGAACAGATGATTCTCGACGCGTTGCGCAATGGCAGGGGCAGTCGCAAGCAGGCCGCAGAGATCCTCGGTATCAGCCCGCGCACGCTGCGCCACAAGCTGCAGAAACTGCGCGAGGCCGGCGTCTGTGTTCCCGGTCACTGAGGTGGCCTGAAAACTGCACGAGTTCCCGGCACGCACCGAAGGCGTCAAAAACCGAACGGCACTAGCGAGATCCCAGCAATGAGCACACCCGAGATCAACCAGGTCCTGGCACAGATGCGCGTCATGAGCGCGCAGGCATCGAGCGGTCCAGTCGACGTCGAGACACCGCGCAGCGATTTCAGCGACCTGCTCAAACGGTCGATCGACGCGGTCAACGAGACCCAGCAGAAAGCCGGCGATCTGCGCACCTCGTTCGAACGCGGTGACGAAGGCCTGGATCTGGCCGAGGTCATGATCGCCGTGCAGAAGTCGAGCGTCTCGTTCGAGGCCATGGTCGCGGTACGCAACAAGCTGGTCGAGGCTTACAAAGACGTGATGAACATGCCGGTCTGATCCGATCCACCGACTGAAGAAACAGAATCAACGACAGGTTTGACGCCATGGCCGAAGCAGGTAACAGGAGCAGGCTGCCGGCACCCGATATGGGTGTGGGCGCGATCTCGGACAACCCCTGGCTGCGCCAGCTTGCGGTCATGGTTGGTATCGCCGCAAGCGTCGCCCTTGGCGTCGCGGTCGTGTTGTGGTCGCAGGCGCCCAACTTTGCGCCGCTGTACGCGAATCTCAATGAAAAGGACGCGAGTCAGGTCATGGAGGCCCTGCAACAGACCGGCGTGACGTATCGCGTCGACGAGGCCAGCGGCATGCTGATGGTGCCGACGTCCAAGCTCAAGGAGATCCGCATGCAGCTGGCGGGCCAGGGCCTGCCGAACAGTGTCGGTATGGGCTTCGAGCTGATGCAGCAGGATACCGGTTTCGGCACCAGCCAGATGGTCGAGAAAGCGCGTTACCAGCAGGCCATGCAGGGCGAACTCGCGCGCACGATCGCCACCATCGGTGCGGTGCAAAGTGCGCGCGTGCATCTCGCGATTCCCAAGCAGTCCGTGTTCGTGCGCAAGCGCCAGCCACCGAGTGCATCGGTTGCGCTGCGTCTGCATACCGGACGGGTGCTCGAGGATGGGCAGGTCGACGCCATCGTGCATCTGGTGGCATCCAGTATCCCCGAGCTCGAGCCAAGTCGTGTAACCGTCGTCGATCACAAGGGACGGCTGTTGAGCGGTTCGCAGGAATCGCGCGAGATGAAACTTTCAGCGACCCAGTTCGAACACACGCGCCGGATCGAGGAGCATTTCCAGCATCGGGTAGAGGATCTGCTGGCGCCGATCGTCGGCCGCGACAAGGTGCGTGCACAGGTCACTGCCGATATCGATTTCACCGTCACCGAGCAGACCCAGGAGCGTTACAACCCGGATCAGCCGGCTTTGCGCAGTGAGCAGCTCAACGAAGAAAACTCCCGCGGCGGCGGGGCTGGCGGCGTGCCGGGTGCGCTGAGCAATCAGCCGCCGGCTGCCGGCAATGCGCCCGAGGTCGCGCAGGGCCAGGGTGGCACCGGCGGCGAGGCTGACGCATTGAACTCCAGCCGTCAGGAAACGCGCAACTACGAGCTCGACAGGGTCGTCAGTCATACCCGGATGTCGCCGATCGAGCTGCGCCGCCTGTCGGTCGCCGTGGTCGTCGACGATGTGGCGGTGGCTGGCGCCGACGGCGCGGTGACGGTACGCGAGCGCACGCCGGAGGAGATCGAGCGATTGACCGAGCTGGTGCGCGAGGCGATCGGCTTCGATGCGCGCCGCGGAGACAGCGTGCGCGTGATGAACAGTTCCTTCCTGAGCCCGGAGCCGGTCGCGGATCTTCCGGAGACGCCGATCTGGGAGCAGGGTTGGTTCATCGACATCATCAAGCAGGTGGGTGGGTTGTTGCTTGTCGTGCTGCTGATCTTCGTCGTGCTGCGGCCGACACTCAAACGGCTGACCGCGAGCAGTGTCGCGTCGGTGGGTTCCGCAGGTGCAGGGGGCGGTGCGGCACGGGTGGAGGGCCCGTTCGGCGCCGAGCACGGCGAGGGCGAGGAAAGTCTGTTACTGGGCAGCGACGGCGAACCGATCCAGCTGCCAGGCGGTGGCCGCTATGAAAACATCATGGACGCGGCGCGCAACCTGGTCGACGAGGATCCCAAACGTGTCGCCCAGCTGGTAAAGACCTGGATGGGCGAAGAAGCGGCATAACATGGCTGACCATTCCGACGCACAAGCAGTAAAGAATCTCACCGGCGTCGAGCGCTCGGCGCTGCTGATGTTGGGCCTGGGTGAGAAGCACGCCGCGGAGATCCTGCGCCACATGGGGCCGAAGGAGGTCCAGGAGATCGGCCTCGCGATGGCCGGGCTCACGCATGTGACGAACTCGCAGATGGAGCTGGTCATGCAGAAGTTCGTCGATGCGATCGGCGAACAGACCTCGCTCGGCATGGGCTCGGACGAATACATCCGCAACATGCTGACCTCGGCGCTGGGTGCCGACAAGGCCAGCGGCATCATCGACCGCATCCTTCTCGGCCGCAACAGCAAGGGGCTGGAGCAGCTCAAGTGGATGGACCCGCGCGCCGTCGCCGAGCTTATCCGCCTCGAACATCCGCAGATCATCGCGATCGTGCTGTCGTTCCTCGATCCGGATCAGGCGGCCGGCGTGTTGTCGGAGTTTCCCGAACGTGTTCGAACCGACGTGGTCATGCGCGTCGCGACGCTCGATGGTATCCAGCCAGCGGCTCTGCAGGAACTCGACGAGATCCTCGAACGCCAGTTCTCCGGCGCGAGCAATGTGAAGTCGTCGGCGCTCGGCGGGGTCAAGAAGGCCGCCGACATCCTGAACTTTGTCGATGGCGCGATCGAGAGCAAGGTCATCGAACAGATCAACGAGGCCGACGAGGAGTTGTCGCAGCAGATCCAGGACAACATGTTCGTGTTCGAAAACCTCAACGACGTCGACGACCGCGGTATGCAGACACTGCTGCGCGAGGTCTCGTCGGACCAGTTGCTGCTGGCATTGCGCGGCGCGCCGGAGCCGTTGCGCGAAAAGATCTTCAAGAACATGTCGTCGCGTGCGGCCGAGATGCTCAAGGACGACCTCGAGGCGGCGGCGCCGGCGAAGCTCAGCGACGTCGAGGCCGCGCAGAAGGAGATCCTCACTGTTGCACGGCGCCTGTCCGATGCCGGCGAGATCAACCTCGGGGGCGGCGGTGGCGAAGAATTCATCTGATCATCCGGCACGCCGTGCCGCACCGCGAGTGAACCTCGGTGGAACGTAGGAAGGGCGCCGGACAGGTGATACGCGGCGATGCGGCGGAGGTCACCCAATGGCAGCCGCCGCATGTCCACCATCGCGGCGAGTCCTCGGCGCAGGACTCGCACGGTCCGCTGACCGCCGGTCACCTTGATTCGATTCAGAAAGCGGCCCACGAGGAGGGCTTCGAGCAGGGCCGCCGCGAGGGCCAGGAGTACGGGCACCGCGAGGGGCTGGAAGAGGGCCGGCTCGAGGTGCGTGCGCGGATCGAGCGTCTCGATTGTCTCATCGAGGCGTTGGACCGGCCGTTCGAACAGCTGGACCAGCAACTCGAGAACGAAATCGTGACGCTGGTCATCAGCATGGTGCGCCAGCTTATCCGGCGCGAGGTCAAGCTCGATCCCGCGCAGATCGTCGGTGTCGTGCGCGAGGCGCTAGCGATATTGCCGGTCGGTGCGCGCAGCATCCGCGTCGTACTGCACCCGGAGGATGCCGAACTGGTACGAGAGGCCTATGCGATGGGAGAACACGACCAGAAGTGGCACATCATCGGGGACCCGGTAATCCAGCGTGGCGGTTGCCGCATCCACACCGACACCTCGCAGATCGACGCGACGCTCGACTCGCGCCTGAACAGCCTGATCGCACCGCTGCTCGCTGGCGAGCGGGTGCGCGATGCGGGCGAGGCGGAACCGCATGGCACCTGAGCTGGATCGCAACGCGATCTGGGCATCGCGCATCCGCCGGCTGGGTGACCGGCTCGGCGGCAGCCGCGGGCTGGTTGTCGAAGGCAAGCTGACGCGGATGGTCGGGCTTACGCTCGAGGCGATCGGCTGCCGCGCGGCGATTGGCGGGCGATGCGACGTGATCAACGCTACCGGCGAGCGTGTCGAGGCCGAGGTGGTGGGATTCTCGGGTGAGAGCCTTTACCTGATGCCGACCGGCGACATTCGCGGTCTCGAGCCCGACGCCCGCGTCGTGCCGACCGGGCGCATCAGCGAGGCTGCAGTCGGCGAGGAACTGCTCGGACGCATCATCGACGGCAGTGGCCGTCCGCTCGATAGCAAGGGATCGCTGCACACAGTACAGCGCTGGCCGCTAAATGGCGGATATATCAACCCGCTGGCGCGCGCACCGATACGCGAGCCGCTCGATGTCGGCATCCGCGCGATCAATTCACTGCTCAGCGTCGGGCGCGGTCAGCGCCTCGGCCTGTTCGCCGGGTCGGGCGTCGGCAAGTCGGTCCTGCTCGGCATGATGACGCGCTACACCGATGCCGATGTCGTCGTGGTCGGCCTGATAGGTGAACGTGGCCGCGAGGTGAAGGAGTTCGTCGACAACATTCTGGGCGAGGAAGGCCTGGCGCGCTCGGTCGTCGTTGCGGTGCCGGCCGACCAGCCGCCGCTACGACGCATGCACGGTGCGATGTTGGCCACCGCGATCGCCGAGTACTTCCGCGATCAGGGAAAACATGTGCTGTTGCTGATGGACTCGTTGACCCGCTTCGCCCAGGCCCAGCGCGAGATCGGGCTGGCGATCAACGAACCTCCGGCGACCAAGGGCTATCCACCGTCAGTGTTCGCCAAGCTGCCGCAGCTGGTCGAACGCGCCGGCAACGGCGATCGCGGTGGTGGCTCGATCACCGCGTTCTACACCGTGCTGACCGAGGGGGATGACCACAACGACCCGATCGCCGATGCCGCACGCGCAATACTCGACGGCCATATCGTGTTGTCGAGGCGGCTGGCCGAAGCGGGGCAGTATCCGGCTATCGACATCGAGGCCTCGGTGAGCCGCGCGATGAACGAGATCACGACGCGCGAACATCAAATGGCCGCGCGCGAGTTCAAGCAGTTGTACAGCCTGTACCAGCACAACCGCGATCTGATATCGGTCGGCGCCTACGAGCTGGGATCGAACGAGCAGATCGATCTCGCGATCGGCGCGATGCCGTCATTGCGCGAGTTTCTGCATCAGGACATGCACACCCGATTCGATATCGAGGACAGCCTGGACGACCTGATGACGCTGTTTCCGCAGGAACAGCTGCCGGTCGCGACGGCGGGAGGATAAGCGTACATGCCGCCGTCGGACCGGTTCAAACCCATCCAAAAGGTCGTGTCGCAGCGTGAACGCAAAGCGGCCGCCGCGCTCGGTGAGTCGTTGAAGCAGCGCGAGGCCGCGCAGCAGCGTCTGACCGAACTCCAGCAGTATCTCGCTGAGTATCTGGAACGCTATGCGCGCGCCGCGCGCAGCGGCCTGCCGGGCAGTCAGGTGCTTGAGTACCAGGTGTTCATCAGCAAGCTCGAGAGCGCCATCGAACAGCAGCGCCAGGTGGTCAAACAGAGTGAACAGCGCTGCGATTCGTCAAAGGCGCAATGGCGGGGTCGTTACAGCAAGTCGAAGGCTATGGACAGCGCCGTCGATCGCATGCGCGTGCGTGAGCGCAAGGAGGGCGAACGCAAGGAGCAGGCCGAATCGGATGACAGGTCGCAGCGCAGACGCTGATCTGCGCCGTTGCTGCACGGAGCAGTCCTGCCAGTTTCCACCGTTGCGGCGATCTTTGTGGCTGGCGCAATGAACCAGCACCGCATAGGCATGTCTGTTTTACGCGCGTATCGAAAAGCGGAAACGAGAAAGCACGGGGACGACTGTTCCCGCGCCGATTTCAATGCCTTAGCGCCAGATGCGAAGGCCCGCGTGTGCGGGCCTGCAGAAACGGGCCTGTGGTGGCCGACGTCAGAGGGCCTTTTTCACCTCGTCGAACGGATCGCTCTCGGCGTCGCGTCCAGCCATGTCGCGGTCATGCCCACGCCAGCTGCTGTCGCAGCGATCTGCCGCCGAACCCTGAATCGACAGAATCGCCCACAGCGCGGCCACACCCCACATCACGACACCCAGTCCGACCGTGTACCAGCTGATTCCCGGTTCCGCCGTCGGGCCGCCAAGGAATCCGTAGATCACGCTGACAACGCCGAACAGCCAGAACACCGTGACCGGCGCTGCGCAACTCGAGCCACAGCCGAAACGGCACGCGCCAACGGGTGGCATCAATGCTGATGTCAGATAACGCTTCGCCATGTCCGCTCCACCCTCGAAAAACGTTTTCGTTGTAATTGTCGCAATCCTCACCGGATTAGTAGCACGCCCGAATCGGTCCGGCAACCCTGATGCAAACGGGAATTGTTCGCACCGCTCGTCGACGGTCGGGCCGGTCGGTTAGGCGGCGGACGATCGGTTCAGGCCTGCAGATCGTTTGGCAGGAGGGGGCGGATCGTGTCGACCATCGCCTTGTGCAGCCGAACACCGGCGGTGACAACGTTGCCGGTCTCGAGATGGCGACTTCCGCCGCGAATGTCGCTGACGACGCCGCCGGCCTCCTGGACCAGCAATGCTCCGGCGGCAAAATCCCACACCGACAGGCCCAGCTCCCAGAAGCCGTCAAGCCGGCCGGCCGCCACATAGGCGAAATCCAGCGCCGCCGAACCGGGGCGCCGAATGCCGGCCGTCTCCCGGGTCAGGGCCTTGAGCATGCCGAGATAGGCGTCGATGTAGCGCTGGTCACGAAAAGGAATGCCGGTGCCGAGCAACGCACCCTGCAGGGATTTTTGTTCGGTGACACGCAGGCGCCGGTCGTTGAGCAGCGCGCCGGCGCCGCGTGCCGCCGTGTACATCTCGTCACGCAACGGATCGTAGACCACGGCGTTTTCGAGCCTGCCCCGATGCGTCAGCGCGATGGAAACGGAGAATTGCGGAAAGCCGTGCAGGTAGTTGGTGGTTCCGTCGAGTGGATCGATGATCCACTGGTACTCGTCCTTGCCGTGGGCGCCGCTTTCCTCGGCGAGAATCGCGTGGCCCGGGTACGCCTTGCGCAGCACGTCGATGATTGCCTGCTCTGCGTTGCGGTCGATCTCGCTGACGAAATCGTTGGCCTGCTTCTCGGCGACCGTCAGCGTATCCAGGCGGCCGAACGATCGCATGATGATGTTGCCGGCCTGGCGCGCCGCGCGAATGGCGATAGTGGTGGTTGGATTCATGGCGCGCGAGAATACGGGAAATGCCTGTGATCCGGAAGCTGTCGTGATGCTGCAGAACATTCGAATCGTCATGGTGCAGACGACGCACCCGGGAAACATCGGCGCCGCGGCGCGGGCGATGAAGAACATGTTCCTGAGTCGGCTGACCCTGGTCGCGCCGTTGCATTTTCCGAGTGAACAGGCCAGCGTCCGCGCGTCGGGTGCGGACGAGATACTGGCGAATGCGCAGGTCGTGGACGCCCTGGCAGATGCGGTGGCCGATTGCCGGATCGTCGTTGGCGCGAGTGCCCGGCTGCGCAGCGTCACGTGGCCGCAGCTGACGCCGCGCGAGGTCGCGGCACTGGCCCATTCGGAGTCGGAATCCGCACCGGTCGCGCTGGTGTTCGGTCGTGAGAGCTCCGGCCTGAGCAATGACGAACTCGATCTGTGCACGCACCTGATGCACATCCCGACCGATCCCCAGTTCAGTTCGCTGAACGTCGCCATGGCGATCCAGGTCGCCGCTTACGAGCTGATGCTGGCGGCGGCCGACGCCGCCGACGCGGCCGATTCGGTAGACAGAGGCCGACCGACGTGCTCGCCAGCCAGCACGGCGCAGATGGAGGGGTTCTTCGTCCATCTCGGACAGGCCCTCGAGGACATCGGCTTTGCCGACGGCCGTCGCTCGGAAAAGCTGATGCGCCGTCTGCGACGTCTGTTTCATCGTGCTTCGCCGGATGCTGACGAGCTCAACATCCTGCGGGGCATCCTGAGTGCGGCGCAGGGTCGGAAGTCGATGCGCCGCGTCTGAGATGTCTGTCGTTGGTACCCGGTGACGCCGGGTGTCACTGGTGGCTGTGCGGTGAATTGAGTAGAGTCTCCGCGTGTTCCCCGGTTCAGGCTGACGCCCGGAAAGACAGATGTTCGAGCAGATTCGCGAGGACGTGAAGGTCGTGTTCGACCGCGACCCGGCGGCGCGCAGCACGTTGGAGATCCTGACAGCCTATCCAGGGCTGCACGCGGTCCTGTTCCACCGCATGGCCCATTGGTTGTGGATGGCCGGCGCCAAGTGGCTGGCGCGCCTGGTCTCGCACATCGCGCGCTGGCTGACCGGTATCGAGATTCATCCGGGCGCCGTGATTGGCCGCCGTTTTTTCATCGACCACGGCATGGGCGTGGTGATTGGCGAGACGGCGGTGATCGGCGACGACTGCACCCTGTACCACGGCGTGACCCTCGGCGGGACCACGTGGCAGAAGGGCAAACGCCACCCGACCCTGGCCAATGATGTGGTCGTCGGTGCGGGCGCCAAGGTGCTCGGCCCAATCCAGGTCGGCGCCGGGGCCCGTATCGGCTCGAACGCCGTGGTGCTGCGCGATGTGCCCGAGAATGCGACCGTGGTCGGCGTGCCGGGGCGCCTGATAGAGCGCAAGGCGCAACCTGTAGATACAGAACACCGCGAGCGGATTGCCACCAAGATGGGATTCGATGCCTACGGTGCGACCGCCGATGCCCCCGACCCCGTGGCCCACGCAATCAACTGCATGCTCGATCACGTGCACGTAATTGAGACGAAAATGCAGCGAATGTGCGAGGTTATGCGCGAAATGGGTTTTGAACCCGGCGAAGACGATCTGCCCGAACTGGGTTCCTGCGAGATCATCTCGACGGCCGAGGAACTCAGGAAGATGCAGCTGGACGAGGACCAGCAAGACACGACTTCGGCAAGTTAATCAGACGCCGTTGAATTCTTGACTATTTTAGTCGGCAATGTATAGTCCGCGGCAGATGTGACGTCGGGGGGCGGAGCGTGAGGCTGACGACCAAAGGGCGATACGCTGTTACGGCGATGCTGGATCTGGCTCTGCACCACGGCGCGGGGCCGATCACACTGGCGGATATCGCACAGCGCCAGGGGATCTCGCTTTCCTACCTCGAGCAACTGTTCGCGCGGCTGCGCAAGCGCAATCTCGTGTCGAGCGTGCGCGGTCCGGGTGGCGGCTACACGCTCGGGCGACCGGCAGACGACATTTACGTGGCGCAGGTGATCGCCGCCGTCGACGAAAACGTCGATACCACCCGATGCGGTGGAGCGCACAACTGCCAGGACAACCAGCAGTGCCTGACCCACGACCTGTGGCAGGATCTGAGCAACCGCATCTACGAGTACCTGAATCGCATCAGTCTGCAGGAACTGATGAGCCGGCGCGGGGTGCGGGAGGTTGCCGAGCGCCAGGAAAACGGCGAGGCACGGGCCTCGGTTCGCGTCGGCAATCTGAGTGCGAATTCCGCCGGCGCGTAACGTCACCCCACGTGCTGGCGCCTGCAGTTTCCGGAGCGCTTGATGAAACTACCGATCTACCTCGATTACTCGGCCACGACGCCGGTCGACCCGCGCGTTGCACAAAAGATGTGTGCCTGCCTGACACCGGATGGCAGCTTCGGCAACCCGGCGTCGCGATCGCATGCGTTTGGTTGGGAGGCGGAGAAGCTGGTAGACGAGGCGCGCAACAATGTCGCCGCGCTGATCGGGGCCGACCCCAAGGAAATCGTCTGGACCTCCGGTGCCACTGAATCCGACAACCTGGCGATCAAAGGCGCTGCGCACTTCTACCAGAAGCAGGGCCGTCACATCGTCACGGTCAAGACCGAACACAAGGCGGTGCTCGACACCTGCCGCCAACTCGAGCGCGAAGGGTTCGAGGTCACCTATCTGGACGTTCAGTCGAATGGGCTGATCGACCTCGACGCGTTCGAGGCGGCGATCCGTCCGGACACGGTGTTGGCGTCGGTCATGCACGTCAACAACGAGATCGGCGTGATCCAGGATATTGCAGCGATCGGTGCCATCTGTCGCGAGCGCAAGGTGGTGTTCCACGTCGATGGCGCACAGAGCGCCGGCAAGGTGCCGATCAACCTGGCGAACTTGCCGGTAGACCTGATGAGCTTCAGCGCCCACAAGATCTACGGTCCCAAGGGGATTGGGGCGCTGTATGTCCAGCGCAAACCGCGTATCCGGCTCGAGGCGCAGATGCACGGCGGTGGTCACGAACGTGGATTGCGTTCCGGCACGCTGGCCACCCACCAGATCGTCGGGATGGGAGAGGCATTCCGAATCGCCGGCGACGAGATGGCGACCGAGAACGAGCGCATCCGCACCCTTCGCGACAAGCTTTATGGCGGCTTGAAGGATATGGAGGAGGTTTACGTGAACGGCGACTTCGACCGCCGGATCGCCGGCAACCTCAACATCAGCTTCAATTTTGTCGAGGGCGAGAGCCTGATGATGGCGCTGAAAGACGTCGCGGTGTCGTCCGGGTCGGCGTGCACGTCGGCGAGCCTCGAGCCGAGCTACGTGCTGCGCGCGATCGGCCGCCCGGACGAGCTTGCGCACAGTTCGCTCAGGTTCACGCTGGGACGATTTACGACCGAAGCGGAGATCGACCACGTCCTGTCTCTGGTTCGCGGCCAGGTCGACCGCCTGCGTGAACTGAGCCCCCTGTGGGATATGTACAAGGACGGGATCGACCTTAATAGTGTGGAGTGGGTGGCGCATTAGGTGTAGCCTCCCGCCCCGGAGGGTGTGAAAACCCGCCAAAAGGTGTGAGGGATGTGCGGGCATGGCCCGCGCGTCTGCCGGTGATTTGTGGTTCGGCTGCCGGCAGATGATTTTTCTACGGGCCGCACGCTTGAGAGCATTCTGAATGAATATATATGTAGGAAATCTGGCATACGGCGTCACGGACAACGATCTCCGCGATGCATTCGCGGCGTTCGGTGAGGTCTCACGTGCCAACGTGATCATGGACCGTGACACCGGTCGTTCGAAAGGCTTCGGTTTCGTCGAAATGCCAGACAACGCGCAGGCTGAAGCGGCCATCAACGGCTTGAACGACAAGCCGCTGTCCGGTCGTGCGATTCGTGTCAACGAAGCAAGGCCGCGTGAAGACCGTCCGCGCCGTCCGCGTCACTAAGCTGACGTAAAACGCCCGGCCCCCCGGCCGCAAGGTCGGGGGGCCGTAAACGAGATTTCGAGGAATCGACCATGGCTTACAGCGACAAGGTCATCGATCATTACGAGCGCCCGCGCAACGTCGGTACGCTGGACAAGGATGCCGTCAACGTCGGTACCGGAATGGTCGGAGCACCGGCATGCGGTGACGTCATGCGTCTGCAGATCCAGGTCAACGGCGAAGGCGTCATCGAAGACGCGAAGTTCAAGACCTACGGCTGCGGATCGGCGATCGCGTCGAGTTCCCTGTTGACCGAGTGGGTCAAGGGCAAGACGCTCGACGAGGCGCGACTCATCAAGAATTCGCAGATCGCCGACGAACTGGCATTGCCGCCGGTCAAGGTGCACTGCTCGGTACTTGCAGAGGACGCGATCAAGGCCGCGATCGCCGATTACCAGTCGAAGCAGGGCACCGGCTGACCGGTTCGGCATTCGGAATCGCTGACGATATGGGTATTACGCTGACGCCGGCCGCCGCCAATCGGGTCCAGACCTTTCTGAACAACCGTGGGAGAGGCGTCGGCGTGCGGTTGGGTGTGCGGACCTCCGGCTGTTCGGGTCTGGCCTATGTCCTCGAATTCGTCGACGACGTCGACGACGACGATCAGGTATTCGAGGATAGAGGTGTCAAGGTCATCATCGACCGCAAGAGCCTCGTGTACCTCGATGGAACCGAACTCGATTACGGCAAGGAAGGCCTCAACGAGGGCTTCAAGTTCAACAACCCGAACGTCAAAGACCAGTGCGGCTGCGGCGAGAGTTTCAAGGTTTGACAACCCTCGATTGATAACCGACACCTCGACGCCCGCCTCATGCGGGCGTCATCGACTGGATGGCCCGATGTTCGATTTCTCCAAAAACTATTTCGAATTATTCGGTCTGCCCGTGGGATTCCGCCTGGACACCGCGCAACTCGCCGCACGCTACCGGGAATTGCAGAAAGTGGTGCATCCGGATCGCTTCGCTGCAGCCGATGCAGGCAGCCAGCGGTTGTCGCTGCAGGGTGCAACCCTGGTCAACGAGGCGTTTGCAACGTTGAAGGATCCGCTCAAACGCGCCCAGTACCTGCTTGCGTTGCGTGGTGTGGAGCAGGATCCCCAGAAGAGCACACTCAACGACCCCGCGTTTCTCATGCAGCAGATGGAGTTGCGTGAAGCGCTCGCCGCGGTTTCGAGCGCACAGGATCCGCGTGCACGTCTGGACGCGCTGCTCGACGAGATCGGCGGCATGATCAAACACCAGCTCGCGCGACTCGCGGTGCAGTTGGAAGACGGCGGCGCCGACCAGCTCGCGGCCGCTGCCGAAACGATCCAGAAGATGCAGTTCCTGAACAAGCTCCATGCCCAAGCCGAAGCGATAGAGGCCGACCTGGAAGAGGCAATCTGATGGCACTGCTGCAGATCGCAGAGCCAGGCCAGTCGGCTGCGCCGCACGCACATCGTCTCGCAGCGGGTATCGATCTCGGAACGACCAATTCGCTTGTCGCCAGTGTGCGCAGCGGCAGGGCCGAGACACTGCCCGACGAGACCGGTGCCCATCTTCTGCCTTCGGTAGTGCGCTACATGCGCGACGGTGTCGTTGTCGGTGAGGCGGCACGCAAAGCCGCGGCGTCGGACCCACTCAACACCCTATCGTCGGTCAAGCGACTGATCGGTCGCGGAGTTGCCGACGTCAAGCGCATCGGTTCGGAGCTGCCGTACGAGTTTGTCACGGTCGACAGCACCGTGCCGCGTGTGCGCACCATCGCCGGCGATGTCACGGCGATCGAGGTCTCAGCCGAGATCCTGAAGATTCTGGGCGAACGTGCCCGTCATACCCTGGGCGGCGAACTCTCCGGCGTCGTCATCACGGTGCCTGCCTATTTCGATGATGCCCAGCGCCAGGCCACCAAGGATGCCGCGCGCCTGGCAGGGCTGCACGTATACCGCCTGCTCAACGAGCCGACTGCGGCGGCCGTCGCCTATGGCCTCGACCGTGGCGCCGACGGCGTGCATGCGATCTACGATCTTGGTGGCGGTACGTTCGACGTTTCGATCCTGCGCCTGCAGGGTGGCGTTTTCGAGGTCATGGCAACGGGCGGTGATACGGCGCTCGGCGGCGACGACTTCGATGCCGCAGTGGCGATCTGGCTGCTGCAGCAGGCCGGCGCGAGTGCTACGACCGACCGCGGCGTGATGCGCCACGCGCTCGACGTCGCGCGCGCGGCGAAGGAGGCTCTGGCAAATGCTGAGACTACGCCGATCGCACTCGGCCTGCCGGCCGGCGGTTGGCGGACCGAGCTGTCGCGCGCGCAGTTGGCGGCGCTCATCGAGCCGCTGGTCCGCAAGACGATCTCGACCTGCCGCCGCGTTCTGCGGGATGCCGGCGTGACCGCCGACGAAATTGAAGACGTCGTCATGGTAGGGGGATCGACGCGCACGCTGCGGGTACGTGAGTTGGTCGGCGAATTCTTCGGCCGCGAGCCGCTGGTCGACATTGATCCCGACCGTGTCGTTGCGATCGGTGCGGCGATCCAGGCCGATGTGCTCGCTGGCAACAAACCCGACGACGAGATGTTGCTGCTCGACGTCAACCCGTTGTCACTCGGCATCGAGACCATGGGTGGGCTGACTGAGAAGATCATCCCACGCAACACCACGATCCCGGTCGCGCGTGCACAGGAGTTCACGACCTTCAAGGACGGTCAGACCGCGATGGCGATCCATGTCGTGCAGGGCGAGCGCGAGCTGGTCAGTGACTGCCGCTCGCTGGCGCGTTTCGAGCTGCGCGAGATTCCGCCGATGGTGGCGGGTGCTGCGCGCATCCGCGTCACGTTCGCGGTCGATGCCGATGGCCTGTTGCAGGTCGAGGCACGTGAGCAGGCCACGGGCGTGTCGGCCAGCGTGGAGGTCAAGCCGTCGTACGGACTCACCGACGATGAGATCACCGGCATGCTTCAGGCGTCGATCGACCATGCGCACGATGACATCCAACTGCGCCGTCTGGTCGAGGAACAAGTCGAGGCGCGGCGCGTGATCGAGGCGCTTGCCGCGGCACTCGCCAGCGATGGGGACGCGTTGCTCACGCCCGAAGAGCGGACCGCGATCGATGCAGCCATGGAGCGTCTGCGCCTCGTGGTCGGAGATTCCCGCGAACCGGCCGCGATCGAGGCCGCGATCAAGCAGCTCGAAAACGATTGCGAGTTTTACGTCGAGCGGCGCATGAACAGCAACATCCGCAAGGCCATGGCCGGTCACCGGGTCGACGAATTTTCCGAGGAGGACGGCCGCGGGGCCGAATGAATGTCATGCCCCAGATCATTATCTTGCCGCACGACGACATCTGCCCCGAAGGCGCCGTGATCGAGGCCGAAGCCGGGCAGACAATCTGCGACGCGGCCCTGGCGCACGACATCGAGATCGAACATGCGTGCGAGAAATCCTGCGCATGTACGACGTGCCACGTGATCGTGCGCGAGGGCTTCGATTCACTGAACGAGGCGAGCGAAAACGAAGACGATATGCTCGACAAGGCGTGGGGACTCGAGCCGGAATCGCGCCTGAGTTGCCAGGCGGTGGTCGCCGATGTGGACCTCGTGATCGAGATTCCCAAGTACACGATCAATCACGCCAAGGAAAATCACTGAGCGAGCCGGACTCGCGGGGGAGTTGCGCATGAGCCTCAAGTGGACCGACACGCTCGACATCGCAATCGAGCTCGACGAGGCGCATCCGGATGCCGATCCGCGCACGCTGAACTTCGTCGACCTGATGAACTGGGTCATGGCGTTGCCCGAATTCGACGACCTTCGGGAACATTGCGGCGAAAAGATCCTCGAGGCGATACAGGCGGCGTGGATCGAGGAGCGCGACTGACACTGCGGTCGCGCGGCGAGCGTGTTTTCGTGCGGCGCGCCGGTTCAGTTCACGCGGACGAGCGTCTACAATCGCGCCCTTGCCGCCGGCCCTGGTCGCCGGCGGGTCCAGCGGAGGAAGCATGTCCCTGATCAAACCGTTTTGTGGCCTGCGCCCGGCCGAAAGCCGTGCCGCCGATGTCGCCGCGCCCCCTTACGACGTCGTCGACCGCAACGAAGCCAAGGCGCTGGCCTCCGGGCGGCCGTGGAGCTTTCTACACATCTCGCGGCCGGAGATCGATCTGCCCGACAACGTCGACCCCTACGATGCCAGCGTCTATTCCAAAGGCCGCGAGAATCTCGACCACATGATCGCCGAGGGTGTCCTGGTGCGGGATGCGCAGCCCTGTTACTACGCCTACCGGTTGACCATGGGCAGCCATGTCCAGACCGGCCTGGTGGCGACGGCGTCGGTCGAGGCGTACGACAACGACCGGATCAAGAAGCACGAATTCACGCGCCCGGTGAAGGAAGACGACCGAGTGCGCCAGATCGACACGCTGAACGCACAGACCGGTCCGGTGTTCCTGGTATACAAGGCGGATGCCGCGGTCGACGCGGTTTTGCGCGCGGTGTCGTCGGAAGTGCCCGAGATCGACGTTGTTGTCGAACGCGACCGTGTTCGCCACGAGTTGTGGCCGATCTGTGATGGCGGCACGATCACGGCGCTGACCGCCGCGTTCGAGGCGATGCCGGCGATCTATGTCGCCGATGGCCATCACCGCTCAGCCGCCGGGTCGCGGGTCGGCAATGCGCGGCGCGCCGCCAATGCGGCGCACACCGGCGACGAATCTTACAACCATTTTCTCAGCGTCATCTTTCCGCACGACCAGATGCAGATACTCGACTACAACCGCGTGGTCGCTGATCTGAACGGCAGGGGCAGGGACGATTTTCTCGCCGCCGTGGCGGAGGGGTTCGATCTCGAGATCAGCGCCGACCCCGTGAAGCCGGCGCACAGCGGCGAGTTCGGCATGTACCTGGACGGGCAGTGGTACCGGCTGCAGATCCACGACGAGCGCATCCCGGTCGACGATCCGGTCGGTCGTCTCGACGTCAGCCTGTTGCAGGCCAACCTGATCGAGCCGCTGCTCGGCGTCGATGATCCGCGGCGTGACGATCGCATCGACTTCGTCGGCGGCATCCGCGGCCTCCGAGCACTCGAGCAGCGCGTGGACGAGGGTCGCTGGGCGGTGGCGTTCGCGCTCTATCCGACCACGATGCAGGCCCTGATGGATGTCGCCGATGCGGGCGAGGTCATGCCGCCCAAGTCGACCTGGTTCGAACCCAAGCTCGCCGATGGCCTGGTCAGTCACGTACTCGACTGACGCCTGGTTTGACGGGGCCGATCGCGCGCGTGCCCGGCGCGGCGGAGGTTACTGATGGTTTCGCGCATCTCCACGCTGCCTGTCGAGCCGCCGGTCGAACAGACCCATATCGATGCCTGGCTGGGTCAGCTCGGCGAGCGGCGACCACAACGCGACATGGCGCTGCTCGCCGATGCGGTCCAAATCGCACGTGACATGCATCGTGGCGAAAACGCGCCCGACGGTTTCGACCGCTTTCTGTCATTGTTGTACACCGTCGATACGCTCGACAGCCTAAAGCTCGACATCGAGCCGTTGCTGGCGGCGATGTTGTCAGAGATGCCCGGACATCCGCACTACGATGCCACCGACCTCAAGCGCCGCTTCGGTGCCGCGGTGGCGACGATGGTGGAACAGGTGTCGCACATTCGCGAGTTGTCCGCGAGCGGTTCCGCGAACGTCGACGACCGCGGCGTGGAAAACCTGCGCCGGATGCTGCTCGGCATCGCCAACGACGTGCGCGCCATCCTGGTGGTGCTGGCCAAGCGCTTGCAGCTGATGCGCCGGCTCAAGCGTCTGCCGCCCGATGTGCAGCGACGCGTCGCGCGTGAAACGCAGCTCGTGCACGCGCCGCTTGCCAACCGTCTCGGCGTCTGGCAGATGAAATGGGAACTCGAAGATCTATGCCTGCGCTTCCTCGAACCGGATGAGTACACCAATCTTGCGCAACAGCTGGACGGTAAGCGTCGCGAGCGCGAGGCGTTCGTAAAAGACGTCATAGACCGGCTCGGTGCCGCCTGCAAAGAGGCAGGGGTTCCGGTCGAGCTGAGCGGGCGGCCGAAGCACATCTACAGCATCTGGAAAAAGATGCGGCGCAAGCGCGTCGACTTCGAACAGGTGTTCGACGTGCGCGCGGTCAGGGCGCTTGTCGACACCGTGCCACAGTGCTACGAGGTGCTCGGTCTCGCACACAGTCTGTGGCGCCCGGTGCCGGGGGAATTCGACGACTATATCGCGCATCCGAAGCCCAACGGCTACCGTTCGCTGCACACGGCCGTGGTCGGCGACGATGGCAAGCCGCTCGAGATCCAGGTGCGCACGCGCGAGATGCACGAACATGCCGAGCGCGGTGTCGCTGCACACTGGAAATACAAAGAAAGCAAGCAACAGGACGATGAACTGGAACGCCGCATCGAATGGATGCGGCGCTGGCTGGAGCAGCAGGACGAGGGCTCGCCGCCACAGGATGCCGCCGACGAGGAAAACGAGTACGAGGCACGCCGCATCTACGTGTTGTCGCCACAAGGCAAGGTCGTCGAACTGCCGAGCGGCGCGACACCGGTCGACTTCGCCTACGCAATCCACACCTCGGTCGGGCATCGCTGTCGCGGTGCCAAGGTCGACGGCCACATAGCACCGCTCGCGCAGGCGCTGCAGAGTGGCCAGAAGGTCGAGATCATCACGGTCAAGGAGGGCGGCCCGAGTCGGGACTGGCTGAACCCGCATTCCGGCTACCTGACGACGAGCCGCGCGCGAAACCGGGTGCGGCAGTGGTTCAAACAGCAGGACCACGATCAGCATGTCGCGATAGGGAGGAGCAGCCTGGATCGCGAGGTCGCGCGCCTGAGCCTGCCGAAACCGGATCTCGACCGACTGAGCACGCGGTTCAATTTCAAGACCAACGACGATCTGCTCGCGGCAATCGGTCGCGGTGAACTGTCGGCGATCCAGGTCGCCAACGCGCAGGCCGAACGCGTCAAGGGCAATACCGCCGCCGAGGCCGACAAGGCGATCCCCGAGCGGCTGCGCCGGCGCACGCCGACGCGTGACGCGGGTGGCGCCGGACAGGTCGTCGTGGAAGGCATCGGTGACCTGATGACGCAGATGGCCAAGTGCTGCAAGCCGGTGCCATACGATGACATCGTCGGCTACATCACGCGCGGTCGCGGTGTCACGGTGCACCGTCGTGACTGTGCCGTGGTGCGCAAGATGGATGCGCAGAATCGCGCGCGCCTGGTCGACGTCGACTGGGCCGGTTCGCAGCGGGACTCACGCTTCCTGGTCGACATCCACGTGTTCGCCAGCGATCGCAAAGGGCTGTTGCGGGATATCTCGTCGGTGTTTGCGAACGCCGAGATCGACGTTGTCGGGGTCAACACCCAGTCGGATCGCCGTCATGAGCGCGCGAGCATGCGCTTCACCGCCGAGGTCAGCGACATGAACCAGCTCAGTCAGGTGCTCGACAAGCTGTCCCAGATCCCGGACGTGATCGACGTACGTCGCCAGCTGTCGTGACAACGCTTGGCATGCGAGCCCGGGAACGAGTAAACTAAGCCACGGTTTTCAAAGAGAAAATTTGAGATTTCTCAAGCAGTTTCGAGTCGTGGTGTGAATGCGACAGTCACGCCGGCGACCGTGAGCATGAAAAGCTACCCGTAATTCGTTTTTCGCGGCATATAAAATGGCCGTGGATCAGATATTTATTGTTCGTTTTTATTGGAGTTTCCATGGCCGTCGAACGCACCATTTCGATCATCAAGCCCGATGCTGTGGCAAAAAACGTCATCGGCGACATCTACCATCGCTTCGAAACGGCGGGCCTGCGGATCGTCGCCGCGCGGATGTTGCACCTGTCGCGTGAGCAGGCCGGCGAGTTCTATGCCGTGCACAAGGAGCGCCCGTTCTACAATGACCTGATCGACTTCATGACGTCGGGACCGGTCATGGTGCAGGTGCTCGAGGGTGAAAACGCAATCGCCACCAACCGTGAACTGATGGGCGCGACCAATCCGCAGCAGGCAGCGCCGGGCACGATCCGCGCAGACCACGCCAAGACCGTCGACGAGAACGCCGTGCACGGGTCGGATGGTCCGGATACCGCCAAGGTCGAGATCGCGTTCTTCTTCCCCGAAGGCGTCTGCGAGCGCACACGCTGAACGTAACCTGATCCATGAGCGCAGCGCCCAAGACCAATCTGGCAGGACTGACGAAGGAGCGCATCGAGTCGTTCTTCGTCGGTCTCGGCGCCAAGGCATTCCATGGCCGCAACGTGTTGAAGTGGATCCACAAGCACGGGATCACCGACTTCGCGGCGATGACGGATGTGCCGAAGGCGCTGCGTGACACGCTGGACACGTGTGCCACGATCGAGTTGCCGCACATTGCACTCGCTCAACCGGCACGCGACGGCACGACCAAGTGGGTGCTGCAACTGGCCGACGGTCAGCATATCGAGACCGTGCATATCCCCGACGGTGACCGGCATACGATCTGCGTGTCGTCTCAGGTTGGGTGCGCGCTCAACTGCTCGTTCTGCTCGACCGCGCAGCAGGGTTTCAACCGCAATCTCGACGTCGCCGAGATCATCGGCCAGGTCTGGCTCGCGACGCGCGAGATCGGTCGTACGCCGACCAACGTCGTCATGATGGGGATGGGCGAACCGCTGGCGAATTTCGACAACGTGGTCGCGGCGATGGACCTGATGCAGGAAGATCTGGCGTACATGATCTCTAAGTCACGCGTGACCATCAGTACGTCGGGGGTGGTGCCGGCGCTGCGTCGCTTGGCCGAGGTCAGCGATGTCAGTCTCGCGGTGTCGCTGCATGCGCCGGACAACGCCCTGCGCGATCAGCTCGTGCCGATCAACCGCAAGTATCCGCTCGAGGAACTGATCGGCGCGTGCAGGGAATATGTCGCACGCGACCACCGTCGGAAAGTGACCTGGGAGTACGTGATGCTGGACGGTGTGAACGACTCGATCGCCCACGCCAAGGCGATGATACGCCTGCTCCAGGGTGTGCCGTCCAAGGTCAACCTGATCCCGTTCAATCCGTTTCCGGGAACCCGCTATCGCACATCGCCACCGGACACGATCGAGGCGTTTCGCCAGCGTCTGCGCCGCGCCGGCATCATCTCGATCACACGCAAGACACGCGGTGACGACATCGACGCCGCATGCGGGCAACTGGTCGGCAAGGTGCATGACCGCAGCCGCCGCCAGCTGGATCGCATACCGGTCGTGGCGGAGACGCCGCGATGAAGCTGCGCGTCGTCACAACGGTGCTGTTCGCCGGTCTGTGGCTTGCCGCCTGCCAGCAACAGACGGTGCGACCGGACAGCGATGCGCAGACCGGCGAACTCGGTTCGCCACTGGCAGCGCGCAGCCCGGCCGACATCTACATCGAGCTTTCCGCCGCCTACCTGAAAGAGCGGCGTCTGGACGAGGCGTTCAAGAACGCCCAAAAGGCAGTGCTGGTCGATGGTTCGTCGAGCAACGCGCACTACATGCTGGCCCTGGTGCAGCAGAGCCTGGGTCAAAACGCCGCCGCCGACGCGGCGTTTCGCAAGTCGATCGAACTCGACCGGCGCAATCCGAATGCGCTGAACGCGTACGGCGGCTTCCTTTGTGGTCTCGGCAAATTCGAATCTGCCGATCAGCAGTTCCGTCAGGCGCTCACCAACCCGCTGTATGCGACACCGTGGGTGTCGCTGCACAATGCCGGCGCCTGCCATGAACGCGCCGGTGACGCGACCGCGGCCGAGGCCGACTACCGTGCCGCATTGCAGATCAATCCGCGCTTCGGCGCCAGCCTGCTTGGCATGGCGCGCGTCAGTTTCGCATCGGGCAGCTACCTGTCGACGCGTGCCTACCTGCAGCGGTATGCCGAGGTGGCGGAGCATACCGCGGAGAGCCTGTGGCTCGGTGTCCGAACCGAGAACCAGCTTGGCGACAGCGACCAGATGGCAACCTACAGCCTCAAGCTTCGGGCGAGATTTCCAGACTCCGATGAGGCCAAGTACCTACAATCGATTGAATGAACCATGAGCGCCCTGATGTCCGATCAATCCACCAGTAACGTGGCAGAGTTCTTCTCCCCGGGGCCAGGCGAGCGGTTGCGCGCCGCACGCCTGTCGATGGGATACGACCTCGCCAAGATCGCCAGCGAACTGCACCTGACGACCCCGGTCGTCGAGGCGCTCGAAGCGGACGATTTCTCGGGAATCGGTGCCCGCGTGTTCGTCCGCGGCTACCTGCGCAACTATGCGCGGATCGTCGGCATGCCGGTCGAATCCATCCTGCGCCAGTTCGACGAAAAATGGCCGGACGATGGCGGTCACCAGACGATGTTGCGCCAGACGCCGACCCTGCCGGCTGACGTCGGGCCCGGGCGTGGCGTGGCGGGTGCCATCACCTGGCTGCTGCTGATCGGGGTCGTTGCGCTGTTCCTGGTCTGGTGGCGCGGCTACCTGGACGGCATCGTGCCCGAGGGCATGCGCTCGTCGACGGTGGTCGCCGGCGATCGCGGCAGTGAGCCCGCACTAGAACCGGTTTCTGATTCAGCGGGTGCCACGGCGAACGATGAGTCGCCGCCGGCCGATGGCAGCCTGCGGCTTCCCGCGCCGCCGTCTGACCTTCCGGTCGAAGATGTCGCGTCGGGGGTGCCTGGCGATGAGCCGGTCGGCCCGGATGTCGAGACGACGACCGGGATGACGGAGACGGCCGCCGCGTCGGCGGAAACCGGCCCATCCGAGCCATTGGCAGCGGTTGGCACTGAAAACGGTGCTCCGCTGGCCGCAGCGGCGACGGCGGCATCCGCCGACGAGCAACCGGCAGCCGAGCAGGGTGGCAAACAGATCGTGTTGAACTTCTCCGGTGCCTGCTGGGTCGACGTTCGCGACAATGACCGCAAGTTCAAGCTATTCGGTGAAATGCCCAAGGGCACGCGCAAGGTGCTGGGCGGTCAACCGCCGTACAAGGTGGTGATCGGAAACGCCAAAGCGGTGGATATCAGTGTCGACGGCAAGCCCTTCGATCTGGCGCCGTACGCCAAAGGCAACGTGGCACGGTTCACGCTGGATCCGTAGAGGCTGGCGACTGCTTGCCCCGCGTGTCGGGGCACCCGGTATCAACCCCCGAAACCCTGTTTTAGATCCCGAATGGCCAAGAACATCCAGGCAATCCGCGGTATGCACGACGTGCTGCCGGACCAGACGCCGCTGTGGCAGTTCCTGGAACGCCGTGTCGCCGGCGTGCTCGCCGCGTACGGTTACCGCGAGATCCGGATGCCCATCCTGGAGCAGACCGAGCTTTTCAAACGTTCGATAGGCGAAGTGACGGATATCGTCGAAAAAGAGATGTATACCTTCGACGACCGCAACGGCGACAGCCTGACGCTGCGTCCCGAAGGTACGGCCGGTTGCGTGCGTGCGGCGATGGAGAACGGCTTGCTGCACAACCAGACCCAGCGGCTGTGGTATCAGGGTCCGATGTTTCGCCACGAACGCCCGCAGAAGGGGCGATATCGCCAGTTCCATCAGATCGGTGTCGAAACCTTCGGCATGCCCGGGCCCGACGTCGACGCCGAGCTGATCCTGATCACGGCGCGCATCTGGCGCGAACTCGGCATCGACGGGCTTGAGCTGCAGCTGAACACGCTTGGCAGTGCGGATGAACGTGCCGCGTACAGAACTGAATTGGTCGACTATCTTCAGGCGCACCATGAAAGGCTGGACGCGGACAGCCGACGCCGCCTCGGAAGCAACCCGCTGCGCATCCTCGACAGCAAGAATCCGGCGATGCGTGAACTGCTGGACGGGGCACCGACGATGCACGCGCATCTGGGCGACGAAACGCGCCGGCACCTGGATTTCGTTTGCGACACGCTGACGCGCGCCGGCGTCGCCTTCGTGCTGAATCCGCGCCTGGTGCGCGGTCTGGATTATTATTCGCGCACCGTCTTCGAATGGGTCACCGACCGGCTCGGTGCACAGGGCACGGTGTGCGCCGGCGGCCGGTACGACGGGCTGGTCGAACAGCTGGGCGGCAAGCCGGTTCCCGCGGTCGGTTTCGCCATGGGCCTGGAACGCCTGGTGGCCGTGCTCGAAGAGATCGACCCGGGTGCCGGTGCGGCCGTTGCCGATGTGTATCTGGTGCTGCTCGGTGATGCCGCCGTGACCGAGGGGCTGGTTCTGGCCGAGCGCTTGCGTGACGCGCTGCCCGGGCGCGAGGTCGTGGCCCACTGCGGCGGCGGTGGCATGAAGGCCCAGTTCAAGCGCGCGGACCGCAGCGGCGCACGCTACGCGCTGGTAATCGGCGACGCCGAGGTGGAGGGCGGCACCGTGGCGTTGAAATCCCTGCGTGCCGACGAGGAACAGATCCTCGTCGCGCGCGATGCAATCGTCGACGTGCTGCTCGCGCGGCTGGCCGTGTGAGCGGGTTTGCAGATTTTCGGAGGATGTCGAGATGAGTACCTACCAGACCGAAGAAGAACAGGTAGAAGCGATAAAGAAGTGGTGGAAGGAGAACGGCCGCTCGGTGATCGGTGGCGTCGTGCTCGGCTTCCTGGTGATCGGAGGCTGGCAGGGTTGGCAGACCTATCAGCGCAAGCAGGGTGAGGGGGCATCGATCGCGTTCGATGTCATGCGCCACGCCGTGCGCACCGAACAGTTCGACAAGGCGCTGGAGGACGGCAAGAGCATCGTTGGCGAATACAGTGGCACGGCGTATGCGAGTTTCGCCGCGCTCGAGCTCGCCCGGCTCGCCTACCAGCGCGGAGAAAAGTCCGTCGCGAGGAACCAACTGCAATGGGTGGTCGATTCCGCCCCCGACCCCGTATTGCGCGAACTGGGGCGCCTGCGCCTGGGTCACCTGCTGCTCGACATGAAGGAGTACGACGCGCTCGACAAGTTGCTGGCAGTTGGCCCTTTGCAGGCGTTTGCCGGTGAGTTTGCCGTGCTTCGCGGTGACCTGATGCTGGCGCGCGGTGACACCGATGGCGCCCGGGGTGCCTACCTGGAGGCGTTGGCTGCCGGTGTCGAGGACGCAGACCTGCTGCGCATGAAGCTCGTCGATGTCGGCGGTGCTCCGGCAGCCTCCTGAGTGGTGATCGAATGCGCAGCCTGATCCCGTCGATACTCGCCGTCCTGCTGGCCGGATGCGGCACGTTTGCAGACCCCACGGAATGGTTCAGCGGCGCCGAGGTCATCGAACCTGCCGAACTGATCGAGCTGAGCAACACGATCCAGCCGCAGACGCTGTGGAAACGTGACGTCGGGTCAGGTACGGACGACCAACGCCTGGCGCTCGAGCCCTATGTCGCACAGGGCGTAGTCTACGTCGCCGACGGCGAAGGCCGGGTGCAGGCGATCGATGGTGGCAGCGGCGCGGTCGTATGGAAGGTCGACCTGGATGCGCCCGTCTCGGGCGGCCCCGGTGTGGGTGACGGTATCGTCGTTGTCGGCACCAGCGACGGTGAGGCGATCGCCCTCGCGGCAGCAGACGGTTCGGAACGCTGGCGCGCGCGTCTCACCAGCGAGGTGCTGTCGGTTCCGGCCGTCGGTTCCGGCGTGGTCATCGTGCACTCCGTCGACGGCAAGCTGTTCGGGCTCGAAGCCGCGAGCGGCAACGAGCGCTGGCGCTACGAACGCGCGGTGCCGACGCTGACGCTGCGTGGTAGTGGTTCGCCGGTGCTGGTCGATGGGTCGGTGTACATCGGGATGGCCGGCGGTCGCCTGCTCGCCCTGCGTGCCGATAACGGCAGTGTCGAATGGGACACGCCGGTGACGGTGCCGACCGGGCGCTCGGAACTGCAGCGACTCGCCGACATCGACGGCGACCCGCTGGTTCTCGGCGGCGGCGTGTTCGTTGCGACCTACCAGGGCGAGGTAGCCGCGGTCGAGCAGCGCAGCGGCCGCGTCGCCTGGCGGCGCAAGGTGTCCGCTTACAGCCGCATGGCCGCCGACCGCAACGGCATCTACGTCAGCGACGAGGACGGTACCGTGTGGGGTCTCGACATCCTCTCCGGTGCGGTCAAATGGGAACAGAAGGCACTGGCGCACCGCGGCCTGTCGAATGTCGGCCTGCTGGGTGACTATGTCGTGGTCGGTGACTTCGAGGGCTACCTGCACTGGATGAACCAGCGCGACGGCGAGTTCGTTGCACGCACGCGGGTCGGCAGCGATCCGATCACGACCGGGCTGCGCGTCGTCGACGACGTGCTGTACGTGCAGGGCGACGATGGCGATCTGGCCGCGATCACGCTGCCGCGCTAGCGCCTGTCTACACTGCGATGCTCCCCGTCATCGCCCTGGTCGGGCGCCCCAATGTCGGCAAGTCCACGCTGTTCAACCGTCTGATCGGCGAGGACCGGGCGGTGGTGCACGACATGCCCGGCACCACCCGCGACGCCGTCGACACCGTGGTCGACACCGAGATCGGGCCGTTGCGCTTCGTCGACACCGCCGGGATGCGGCGCAAGTCCCGCATCGACGAGGGCACCGAGTACTTCTCGATGGTCCGGGCGCTCAAGGCGGTCGACGAGTCCGACGTGGCGCTCCTGGTCATCGACGCCACCGAGGGCGTCACCCACCAGGACCAGCGCCTGGCCGAACGGGTCGACGGGGCGGGATGTCCGATCGTCGTGCTGCTCAACAAGTGGGAGCTGCTCGACGAGGACCGCCGCAAGGACGTGCTCTACCAGCTGGGTCAGCGCCTGCACTTCCTGGGCGACTCCGCCGTGCTGCGCATCTCGGCGCTCACCGGCCGGGGCGTGCACCGACTGCTGCCGGCCCTCGAGGACTCGATCGACGCCTACCACACCCGGATCCCGACCCGTCAGGTCAACGACGTGATCCGCCGGGCCCAGCAGGCCCAGCCCGGCCCGCACGGCGCCCGGGTCCTGTACGCCACGCAGGGAGCGGCCGATCCGCCGACCTTCACCCTGTTCGCCAACAAGACNNAAGTCCACGCTGTTCAACCGGCTCACGCGCACACGCGACGCACTGGTCGCCGATCAACCCGGGCTGACGCGCGACCGCAAGTACGGTGTGGGACGGGTGGGCAGCCGTCCATACGTTGTCGTCGACACCGGCGGCATCAGTGGTGATCGCGCCGGTGTCGACGCGCTGATGGAGCAGCAGGTTCGGCGCGCGATCGGCGAGGCGGACCTGGTGCTGTTCATGCTGGATGCGCGCGACGGTCTCACTGCCGGCGATCAGATCATCGCCGAGGGACTGCGACCGACCGGCAAGCCGATGTTGGTCGTCGTCAACAAGACCGACGGCCTGAACTACGATGCCGTTGCCGGCGAATTCCATGCGCTTGGACTGGGTGAGCCGGCGCCGATCGCGGCTGCCCACGGACGTGGCGTGGCGGGGCTGGTCGAGCGCGTGTACGAGCTGCTGCCCGAGCGCGACGACGACGCGGACGAACCGACCCAGCCGGGGGTGCAGATCGCCGTGGTCGGACGGCCTAACGTGGGCAAATCCACGCTGATCAACCGCCTGCTGGGCGAGGAGCGCGTGGTCGCGTTCGACCAGCCGGGTACGACCCGCGACAGCATCTTCATCCCGTTCGTCTCCGGCGATCGTCGCTACACGCTGATCGACACGGCCGGCGTGCGGCGGCGCGCCAGGATCAGCGAGGCGATCGAGAAGTTCAGCGTGATCAAGACGCTGCAGGCGATCGAGCAGGCCAACGTCGTGATGCTGGTGCTGGACGCGCAGCAGGGCATCTCCGAGCAGGACGCGGGACTGGCCGGGCACGTCGTCGACAGTGGGCGGGCGCTGGTCGTCGTCATCAACAAGTGGGACGGCCTGTCGGGCGACGAGCGCGATCGTATCAAGAGCGAGATGCAGCGCCGACTGCCGTTCCTCGATTTCGCCGACTGGCGTTTCGTCTCGGCGCTGCACGGCAGCGGTGTCGGCCATCTGTTGGATGCAGTGGATGCCGCCTACGCCGCTGCGACGATCGACCTGAAGACGCCGCAGTTGACACGTATCCTCGAAGACGCCGTCAGCGAGCACCAACCACCGCTCGTGCAGGGGCGCAGGATCAAGCTGCGCTATGCCCACCAGGGCGGCAAGAATCCGCCGATCATCGTCGTTCATGGCAACCAGACCGCGCAGGTGCCGGCCGCCTACCAGCGCTACCTGATGAACCGTTACCGCAGCGTGTTGCACCTGCGCGGCACACCGCTGCGCATCGAGTTTCGCACCGGAGAAAATCCGTTCGCCGGCAAGCGCAACGCACTCACCGAGCGTCAGCGCAAGAAGCGTGGGCGCATGTTGCGCTTCGTCAAGAAGAAGTAAGTCGCCGGGACCAAGGCCGGCAGCGCTCAATCAGTCCCCAGCCCGCATGTCGCACCGGTCGACCGAAGGCAGCGTCCAGCCGCCCCCCGGCCGGCGCGTTCATCCCGGTCGCTGGTGCAACATCCAGGCTAGTCTGCGTCGTCGGCCCCGATCCCCTCGATCGAAACGGCCAGCTGCCCGTCGGCAAGCAGCGCATGCAGTCGGTCGCCCGGCCGGACCTGGGTGACCGACGACACCACGCGCCGCGACACCGGATCGCGCAGCACGCTGTAGCCGCGCTGCAGCGTCGCCAGCGGGCTGACCGCATGCAGTTCGCGGACCAGGGCATCGAATGCGGTCCGCCGGCGCCTGAGTGCGGTGCCGGTGGCCGCGTCGAGGCGCGTGCGCAGCGGCGTCAGCCGTTGTCGATAACCCGACAGGCGGGCAGCCGGACTGAGCAGCTGCAGCTGCCGGTGCGCTGCCTGCAGTCGTCGGCGTTCGCGGTCTGCGCGTGTGCGCACGGCGCGCTGCAGGCGCAGTTCAATGTCATCGATCCGCTGCTGCTGTTGGCGCAACCTCGAACCGGGATGGTTGACGTGCAGCCGCCGGTCGATTTGTTCGAGGTGGCGCGTCTGTTGTGCCTGGCGTCGGTGCATGCCCGTCACGAGCCGGCGTCGCAGACGCTCGACGGCGGCGATCAGCGATGCGCTGTCCGGGCTCAGCAGCTCAGCGGCCGCCGACGGCGTCGGTGCGCGGCGGTCGGCGACGAAGTCGGCGATGGTGAAGTCGATCTCGTGCCCGACCGCGCTTATGACCGGGATCGGCGATTCGGCGATCATGCGCGCAAGGTGCTCGTCGTTGAACGCGGCAAGGTCCTCGACAGAACCACCGCCACGGGTGATCAGTAGCACGTCGCAGTCGGCGCGCGCGATCGCGGTCTCGAGCGCGGCGACCAGGTCGGCCGGTGCGTCACGCCCCTGGACCTGGGCCGGGAACAGCAGCACCGGAATCTGTGGCGCACGTCGGCGCAACACCTGCAGCACGTCGCGGACCGCTGCGCCGGACGGCGATGTGATCACGCCGATCCGGCGCGGATGGGTGGGCAGGGGGCGCTTGCGGTTCGGGTCGAACAGCCCTTCGGCGTCGAGTTTGCGCTTGAGTGCGTCGAATGCGCGCTGGGCGTCGCCGGCCCCGGCCGGTTCCATGTGCTCGATCAGCAGCTGGAATTCGCCGCGCGGCTCGTAGAAGCTGAGGCGCACCCGGGCCAGCACGCGGTCGCCGTTGCCCGGTTCGAACCGCAACAGCTGACGTTTGCCGCGAAACAGTGCGCAGCGCACCTGCGCGTGCGAGTCTTTCAGGCTGAAATACAGGTGACCGGAACGCGGTGCCGACAGGTTGGAGATCTCTCCCTCGACCCACAGCAGCGGGAAACTGCCTTCGAGCACGGCCCTGGCCTCGGCATTGAGGCGACTGACCGAGTAGATGTCGCGGCTGCCGCCGTTGCTGACTGTCATAGGGCCGATGTTCCCGGGCGGGCGAAACGTGTCTGACGCCGCGAATCACGGAATCCGGGCGTGACGATCGCTGTGGATTCGACGCACCGCAGTTTACCGGGTTTTGCGCAAATCCTATAATTCGCCGCTTATTTCACCGCCCGACTGGATGTGCCGTATGCGCCTCGCTCAAGACCCTGATGCCCTGACGTTCGACGACGTGTTGTTGGTGCCGGCGCGCTCCGATGTCCTGCCGAAAGACGTGGACCTGGCGACCCGACTGACGCGCGAGATCGAGCTCAACATCCCGCTGGTCTCTGCGGCGATGGACACGGTCACCGAGGCACGCCTGGCGATCGCGATGGCGCTCGCCGGCGGCATCGGCATGGTGCACAAGAACATGTCGGCCGCGGACCAGGCGGCGCAGGTGCGCGTGGTCAAGCGCTACGAGAGTGGCGTGATCCACGATCCGATCACGGTGTCGCCGGATGTCAGCATCGGCGAGGTACTCGCGCTGACGCGATCGAATCACATCTCGGGTGTGCCCGTCGTCGACGGCAGCGAGCTGGTCGGCATCGTGACCGGCCGCGATCTGCGCTTCGAGACACGCCTGGACGAGAAGGTCAGCTCGATCATGACGCCGAAGGACCGCCTGGTCACGGTGCGCGAAGGCGCGAGTCGCGACGAGGTTGTCGCCAAGCTGCACCAGCACCGCATCGAGAAGGTGCTGGTCGTCAACGACAACTTCGAACTGCGCGGGCTGATCACGGTCAAGGACATCCAGAAGGCGACCGATTTCCCGATGGCCTGCCGCGATTCCCAGGAACGGCTGCGTGTCGGCGCCGCGGTCGGCGTGGGTGAGGGCACCGAAGAACGCGTGCAACTGCTGGTCGAGGCCGGCGTTGACGTGATCACCGTGGATACCGCGCACGGACATTCGAAAGGCGTGCTCGACCGCGTCGCGTGGATCAAGAAGCACTTCCCTCAGGTGCAGGTGATCGGCGGCAATATCGCGACCGGCGATGCCGCCCGCGATCTGGTCGCATGCGGTGCCGATGCGGTCAAGGTCGGCATCGGGCCGGGCTCGATCTGCACGACGCGCATCGTCGCCGGCGTGGGTGTGCCGCAGGTGACGGCAGTCGATAATGTCGTCAGCGCGCTTGCCGGCAGCGGTGTTCCGGTGATCGCGGATGGCGGCCTGCGCTACTCCGGCGACATCGCCAAGATCATCGTTGCCGGCGCGCACTCGGTCATGATCGGCGGCCTGTTCGCCGGTACCGACGAGTCGCCTGGCGAGGTCGAGATCTACCAGGGCCGCTCGTACAAGTCCTACCGAGGCATGGGTTCGCTGGGCGCGATGTCGGGCCAGCAGGGCTCGAGCGACCGCTATTTCCAGGAAGAGACCAAGAAGGACAAGTTGGTGCCGGAAGGTATCGAGGGACGCGTACCGTACAAGGGGCCGCTGATCAACGTGATCACCCAGCTGGTCGGCGGCCTGCGCTCGAGCATGGGATACACCGGGTGTGCCACGCTGGAGGAGATGCGCACCAAGCCGCAGTTCATGCGCGTCACCAATGCCGGCATGCGCGAGTCGCATGTGCACGACGTGCAGATCACGAAAGAGGCGCCCAACTATCGCCGCGAGTGATGCCGACGACTGCCGCACCGTATGTACGGCGATCGACTGCCGCCTGTCTGCACGACGGTAGTCTGAAGGGCTCGCGGCACACACACCTGGCCATGGAATTCTGGAACACTGTCGTATGACCAATGACATTCACGCCCACCGCGTCCTGATCGTCGACTTCGGTTCGCAGTACACGCAACTGATCGCGCGTCGCGTGCGCGAGGCCGGCGTGTATTGCGAGATCTGGCCCTACGATAACTGCGAAGAGGCGCTGCGCGCGCAGAAGCCGCGCGGCGTCATTCTGTCCGGTGGTCCGGAGACAGTGACTGGCGACGATACGCCGCGTGCGCCGGCGCTGGTGTTTGAGATGGGCGTGCCGGTGCTCGGCATTTGCTACGGCATGCAGACGATGGCGGCGCAGCTCGGCGGCCATGTGGCGCCGTCGGACAAGCACGAATACGGTTACGCGCGGGTCCGCGCGCGCGGCCACTCGCGACTGCTGCGCGATATCGAGGACCACACCAGCCCCGAGGGTTGGGGACTGCTGGATGTCTGGATGAGTCATGGCGACCGGGTCGAGGAACTGCCGCCGAATTTCATCGCGATCTGCACCACCGACAACGCGCCGCTGGCCGGCATGGCCGACGAGGCGCGCGGTTTCTACGGCCTGCAGTTCCATCCCGAGGTCACGCACACCCGCCAGGGCGGCCGCATCCTGGAACGGTTCCTGTTCGAGATCTGTGGCTGCGAAGCGCTGTGGAACCCGAGCAGCATCATCGACGACAGCATACGCAAGATGCGCGAACAGATCGGCGAGGGACGCGTCGTGCTCGGGCTGTCGGGCGGGGTCGATTCGTCGGTGGTCGCAGCGATGCTGCATCGTGCGGTCGGCGATCGGCTGGTGTGCATCTTCGTCGACAACGGCCTGCTGCGGCTGCACGAGGGCGACCAGGTCATGGCGACGTTCGCCGAACATATGGGCGTCAACGTGATTCGCGTGAATGCCGAGGACCGCTTTCTGAAGGGTCTGAAAGGGCTTGCCGATCCGGAACAGAAGCGCAAGGTCATCGGCAACCTGTTCATCGACATCTTCGAGGAAGAGGCGGCCAAACTCGAGGATGTCGCGTTCCTTGCCCAGGGCACGATCTACCCGGACGTGATCGAATCGGCCGGTGCCGCGTCAGGCAAGGCGCACGTGATCAAGTCGCATCACAATGTCGGCGGTCTGCCCGACTACATGAAGCTGACCCTGATCGAGCCGCTGCGCGAACTGTTCAAGGACGAGGTGCGCAGGGTCGGCATGGAACTCGGCCTGCCGTACGAGATGATCTATCGTCACCCGTTCCCGGGCCCCGGGCTCGGCGTGCGCATCCTCGGCGAGGTCAGAAAGGAATATGCCGACATCCTGCGCGAGGCGGACGCGATCTACATCGACGAGCTGCGCCGTGCAAACCTGTACGACGAGGTCAGTCAGGCATTTGCGGTGTTCCTGCCGGTCAAGTCGGTCGGCGTGGTCGGCGATGCGCGTTGCTACGATTACGTGGTCACGCTGCGCGCAGTCAAAACGATCGACTTCATGACGGCGACCTTTGCCCATCTGCCGTTCGATCTGCTCGAGCGCGTGTCGTCGCGCATCATCAACGAGGTTGACGGGGTTTCACGCGTCGCCTACGACATCTCGAGCAAGCCGCCGGCCACGATCGAGTGGGAATAGACGCGCGATGACGTCGTCTACAGTCGACGACGAACATTACATGCGGCGTGCCCTCGAACTCGCGCGGTGCGCGGAGGCGGCGGGCGAGGTACCTGTCGGTGCGTTGATCGTCGCCGGCGGCCAGGTGATCGGGCAGGGCTGGAACCGGCCGATCGGATCGAGCGACCCGACCGCGCACGCCGAGGTCGTGGCCCTGCGCGACGCGGCGACCGCGCTGGAGAACTACCGGCTACCCGGCACCACGCTGTACGTGACGCTCGAGCCCTGTCCGATGTGTGCCGGAGCCATCATCCACGCCCGCGTCGATCGCGTCGTGTATGCTGCGCAGGATCCGCGCGCCGGGGCGGCCGGCAGCGTGTTCGACCTGCTGCCCTCCGACGGACGATTCAATCACCAGACGGCCTGCGAGGGCGGGCTGCTGGCCGAGGAGAGTGCGGAACTGCTGCGTGCTTTCTTTCGCGCGCGCCGCTGATCGCGGCGGTCGGACGACAACAAATGACGGAGAGACGCCCCATGAACCACGTAGTGATCCTGTTGGCGGGCCTGCTGTTCGCGACTGCGGCGACAGCCGAAAACAAGTATCCACCGGTATCGGTCGACATGCCGCTGCACAGGGTCGGCGAACATTGCTACTACGTCGTTGGCGCGCCGGGTACCGCGACCGAGAACGAGGGGTTCATATCCAATGCCGGGTTCGTCGTGACCGATGCCGGCGTGGTCGTGTTCGACTCGCTCGGGTCGCCGTCACTCGGATGGGAGCTGCGCAAGCATATCGCCAGCGTGACCGACAAGCCGGTGGTCAAGGTTGTTGTCAGCCACTACCATGCCGACCATATCTACGGCCTGCAGGTGTTCAAGGACGAAGGCGCAGAGATCATCGCGCCGCGCGGTGCCTACGAATATCTCGATTCACCGGCAGCGAAGAACCGCATCGACGAGCGGCGTGTATCCCTGTATCCATGGGTAAACGACGACACCCGTCTGGTCAAACCTGATCGCGTGGTCGAACGCGAATTCGCCTTCTCGCTGGGTGGTGTCGATTTCCAGATCAACTACCTCGGCAGCGCGCATTCCGACGGCGATATGACGATGTACGTGAAGCCGGATCGCGTGTTGTTCTCGGGCGACATCATTTTCGAGGGGCGCGTGCCGTATGTCGGCGACGCCAACACCAAGCGCTGGCTCGAAACTCTCGAGGCGCTTGAGACCAACGATCTGAGCGCGCTGATTCCAGGCCACGGCCCGGCGGCCAGCGACCCGGTCGCCGCAATCGCCGGTACGCGCGAATACCTGGCCTACCTGCGCGAGGTCATGGGTGCCGCGGTCGACGAGTTGCGCGAGTTCGACAGCGCCTATTCGGAGGCCGACTGGAGCCGCTTCGAGCAGTTGCCAGCGTTTGAGGCCGCGAACCGGCGCAATGCCTATCAGGTGTTCCTGTCGATGGAGGCCGAGGCGTTGGCCCGGTAAATGCCACTGCCCGATCAGTTCGATTCGGCAAACAGGTACGCGCGCGTCGCCTCGTCGGCGGTGCCGGTGAACCACACCAGCATGTCGTAGTAGTTGCGGATGTTGTCGACATAGTCGACCGGCTCCTGACCGCGCGCGAAGCCGTGTTTGACCGTTTCGTAGTGCGGTTTGCGTGCCAGCATCGGCAGGCGCTGCTTGACCTCCATCCACAGGTCGGGATTGGCGCCCCCGCGTTCGGTCAGTACGCGCGCGTCCTCAAGATGGCCGAAGCCGATGTTGTACCCGGCCAGCGTCAGCCACAGCCGGTTGGGCTCGGCGATGCGTTCGGGGATCTTCTCCTCCACGACGCGCAGGTAGCGCGCGCCGCCGATGATGCTCTGTTCCGGATCGTCGCGGTCATCGATGTCCATCTGCTGCGCAGTGGCCTGCGTCAACATCATGATGCCCCTGACACCGGTCGGCGACACCGCGTCGCTGCGCCAGTGCGACTCCTGGTACCCGATCGCGGCGAGCAGGCGCCAGTCGATGCCGGTGATCTCGGCGGCACGTTCGAAAAGTGAGCGAAGGGCCGGCAGCCGGTCCCGGACATCGCGCCAGAAGTCGCGCGAGTCGACGAAGTTGAGCCGTCCGGTGTGGCCGAAGTAGCGCGCCTGCAGGCGCTGTAGCAGGTCGCCGCGCTGTGCCGATCGCAGGAAACAGTCGGCGGCCCGGCGCAGGCTGTCGTCGCCGCTGCGCGGAAATGCCCACGCAATAGGTTTGCTGTCTGCGAGCGCAAACGCGACCGCGACGTGGCGATAGATGCGGCGGTTCAGATCGACGGAATTGGCGTCCGCCAGCGTCAGGCGCAACTCGCCCCTGTCGACCGCCGCGAGCAGCGATTGCGTGTCGGTGTCGGCATGCGGGGTCCAGCTGAGGTTCGGGTGACCGTTGGCGCGCAGCTGTTGCAATAGTTCCTCCTGGCTCGACCCGGCGACGACGTGCAGCTCACCAGGGCCGACATCGTCGATCTGCTTTGGTCTGCTTGTACCGCGTCGGTAGACCAGTTGCTCCTCGACGTCCGCGAACGGCTGGGAGAACCGCATGCGCCGGCGTCGCGCATCGGTTACGCCGAGGCCGGCGGCGGCCATGTGCACACGGGCACCGGCGACGTCGTCCAGCAGGGCGTCGAGCGTGGGCGGAAACTCGAAGCGCACGCGAACACCAAGTTCCTGCGCGAATGCCTCCACCAGGGCATGCGTGAACCCATCGGGTCCGTCTGCGCCAGCGAAATAGGTTGTCGGTGCGATGCGGGTCGCGACCACCAGCAAACCGCTGGCGCGAATGCGCTCCAGCGTGCTCGGCGGTGGCTGTCGCAGCAGCATGAACAGCGCGACCGCCCCGGCGGCAATCAGTGCGCCGGCGAGTGCGATGGCAACGCGATGTTGTGTCCGTACGGCACGCATCATCACGGTTTTTGCGCTGTTGTATAGTTTGACGGCAATTCGTGCTCCGCACCCGTTGCAGCAACCGCAGCCCCCGGAAGATAGTCATTGCAGCGACAAAAAACCACTGTCGACGGTGCGCACGATCTGCCGGTGAGGGCCTGTCTGCCGGCGTTGCGCGAGGTGCTCGCGGAGCGCCACGCGGTGCTGACGGCGGAACCCGGTTCCGGCAAAACCACGCTGGTACCGTTGCTCTTGCTCGACGAGCCCTGGTTGGCCGACAGTGGCATCGTCATGCTGGAGCCGCGGCGCCCCGCGGCGCGCATGGCGGCCCACCGTATGGCGCAGTTGCTCGGTGAGCCGGTTGGCCAGCGGGTCGGCTACCAGGTGCGGTTCGAGCGCAAGACGTCGCCGGCGACACGCATCGAGGTCGTCACCGAGGGCCTGCTGCTGCGCCGTCTGCAGGCCGATCCGGAACTCACCGGCATCGGGCTGGTGATCTTCGACGAATTCCACGAGCGCAACCTGTACGGGGATCTGTCACTCGCGCTGTGTCTGGACAGCGGCGGCTCCGTGCGTGATGACCTGCGTCTGCTCGCGATGTCGGCGACCCTCGATGCCGCCCCGCTGGCGCAGCTGATGAGCGCGGGCGTCATCACGGCGCCGGGACGCGGGCACCCGGTCACCGAGCACTACCTGGAGAGTGAGCCGAGCGATCGGGATCCTGTCGCCGCATGTCTCTCCGTGCTCGATCGGGCGCTGTCCGCCGCGAACGGTGATGTGCTTACCTTCCTGCCCGGGCGTCGCGAGATCACGGCCATGCAGCGGGCGCTGGCGGAGCGGCTGCCGCCCGACATCGAGGTCGCAATGCTGTACGGCGATATGGCCTCCGACGCACAGGATCGCGTATTGCACGGCCGGGCCGAGCGGCGGCGCGTCATTCTGGCGACCGACATCGCTGAGTCGAGCCTGACCATCGAGGGTGTCGATGTCGTCGTCGACAGCGGCCTTGCCCGTCGGCCGCGTTTCGATCCGAACACCGGCCTGACGCGCCTGGAAACCGTAGCGATCAGTAAGGCGTCGGCCACGCAGCGTGCCGGCCGCGCGGGCCGGCTGGGTCCCGGGCACTGCTTCCGCGCATGGACCCGGCAGCGCCACGCGCGTCGCGACGATGCGACGGGGCCGGAGATCGCCGACGCCGACCTCGCACCGCTGGTGCTCGAACTGGCCAACTGGGGTGTCACGCATGCCGACGAACTGCGCTGGCTCGACCCGCCGTCGTCCGCGCACTGGGCCCAGGCCGTTGAACTGCTGCGGCTGCTCGGTGCATTGGACGCACAATCGCGCATCACCGCAATTGGCCGCGCGATGGCGCGACTGCCGGTGCATCCCCGTCTTGCGCACATGCTGGTGGCGGCTGATCACGGGGCGGTCGCGACGGCCGCCGACCTGGCTGCGCTGGTCGCCGAACGCGACGTGCTGCGGCCGCGCGATGGCGGCGCGCGCTCGGCGGACATCGAACTGCGTGTCGCCGCCCTCGCTGACCTGCGCAGCGGGGCTGCATTGCCTGCCGGTAGCGATCGCCATGCGCTTCGCCAGGTCGACAAGGTGGCGACGCAACTCAAACGCATCGCTGCCGACACGGCGGTGACCGGCGACGGCCCGGATGATATCGGCGGTCTGCTCGCGCTGGCATTTCCGGAACGTGTGGCGCGCTGCACGTCGACGGATGGTCGGCGTTTCCTGCTGCGCAACGGCCGCGCCGTACTGTTGGGAGAGGGTGATCCGCTGCGCGGCAGCGATTATCTCGCCATCGCGAGCATGGATGCCGGGCGCCGCGACGGCATCGTCTGGCTGGCTGCGAAGCTCACGGCGCGGCGCTTCGCAGCGCTGTTTGCCGATCTCATCGTCGCGCGTCGCGAGGTGCGTTGGGACCCACGTCTCGGCGATGTCGTGGCCCGCCACGTGCGCCGTCTCGACGCGATTGTGATCGACGACGAGTCGCGTGCGCTCACTGCGGACGACCCGGTGACCGACGTGCTGATCGCGCAGATGCGCGAGCGCGGTGTCACGGCCTTGTTCGATGATCCGTCGCAACTGCGCGCGCGCGTTACGCTGATGCGTTCGCTCGAGCCGCACGCCGGGTGGCCCGACGTTTCCGATTCCGGCCTCGCCGATGCGGCGTATGAGTGGCTGCCGGCGTGGCTCAAGGCCGGGCAGGGCATCCGCCAGCTGCGTGCGCTGTCGCTCGATCGCATGCTGCGGACCTGGCTGGGCAGGGAGCGCGAACAGGCGCTCGATCGCGCCTTGCCGACGGCGTTCGAGACGCCGGCGGGTACGCGCCGGGCCGTCACGTATGCAGCGGATGCCGATCCTGTGATCGCTGTGCCACTGCAGGAGGTGCTGGGCATGCAGCAGGGGCCGACACTGGCTGGCGGACGCGTCGCGCCGGTGCTGCATCTGCTGTCGCCGGCGGGACGCCCGCTTCAGGTGACACGTGATCTGGCCGGTTTCTGGCGGGGCGCCTATGCCGAGGTGAAGAAGGAGATGCGCGGACGGTATCCCAGACACTACTGGCCGGATGATCCGGCCACGGCACAGGCAACGCGGTTCACCAAGCGGCGCATGTAAACATCGGCGACTTGCGCATCACCGGCTTTGGCCCGGCCTGCGTCAAGTCTCGATCATCCGGTGCACGAGACTGCGCACGACGGACGGCTCGAACGTTTCGTCGCAGATCACGGACATGCCGCTGTGCCGAACGGCGGCGAGCCGGCCGAGGGCCTCGGCGCCGTTCCTGCAATCGCTAAGGGTGGTGATGCCGTTGTTGGACAGCGCACGGGCCACGATCCGACGCCGGGTCGATGAAGGTTCGACGCCGAAGGCGACAGGTCCCGCGAGGTTTGTCTGGCTCACGGTGGACCCAGCCGGATTCGATTGGGTTTGTGGCGTCGAGGGCCGTGTGACATTTTCCCGGCGGCCGTCGTGGGGCGCGACCGGTACCGTGCCGCGGATTGCATGTTTGCAGTGCGGCGCCGGTGCGCCGGGCCTCGTTACCTTTTGGTAACCTGGCCGCACGTCGCAGCGGGTCCGTTTTCTGGCAAACTGTGCATCCCCCATCGATGCCGACGCAGGAGTATCAAGGTGTCCGACGAGGAGCAGAAACTGTCGTTTTTCCAGGTTTTGGGCAGCGTCATGTCGTCGTTTATCGGCGTACAGAAGAACGAAGTGCGCGAGCGTGATTTCAAGCGCGGACGGCCGCGCGATTTCATCCTGGTGGGCATCCTGCTGACCGTCGTGTTCATCCTCGCCGTTTGGGGTGTTGTAAAACTCGTGGTCGGTCTTGCCGCGGGCTCCTGATGTCGACCGCGGTGGATCGGCCCGAACGACCCCGATGGGAGCGTCCCAGGCGTCGTGACACGATCGCTTTGTCGTCCGGATTTCGTACCGTTGTGTTGCAGCGGCTGGCTTTGTCCCGTGATCACGTGCGCATTGCGTCTCGGTCGGCAGGCACCTGATCGTCGGCTTTAACCGCGCCAACCAGTCAGCACCATCAATAGCGGCCATAGCAGAGGAATCGAACCATGAACCTGTTGGATATGATCCTGAACACGCAAGACGGCGGGCTGGTACGCCAGATCGCAAACAACTTCCAGCTCGACGAGGGTAGCGCACGCTCGGCGATTGGTGCGCTGGTTCCGGCGCTGAGCAAGGGGATCAGCCGCAATACGGCGAGTCCGCAGGGGCTCGACGAACTCATCGGCGCGCTGTCGCGCGGCAACCACAGTCAGTACATCGATGAACCGGAATCGGTCACGCGGCAGGCGGCGATCGACGACGGTAACGGCATTCTCGGCCACATCTTCGGCAGCAAGGATGTGAGCCGCCAGGTCGCGTCGCGGGCTGCGGAGAGCACCGGCGTCGACACAGGGATCCTGAAGAAGATGCTGCCGATGCTGGCCAGCATGGCAATGGGTGCGATGGCCAAGCGCGGTTTGGCGTCCGGTGCGGCTGCGCAGGCGGCAGCGCCCGAGTCGGGAGGTCTCGGCAGTCTGCTGACCGGGTTCCTCGATGCCGACAAGGACGGTTCGATTCTGGACGATGTGATCGGCATGGCGGGGCGCTTCATGCGGTGAATCGCGTCGCTCGGGTCCGGTCACCGGAACATCGACGGCGAACCGGCAATGCGCCTGGGGGCCCCGCGGCCCCCCGCTTCGCGCGCGACGTCTATCGCTTGCGCCACCAGGGTGGCGGCGGTGGGGGCGGCGGCGGAGGTGCCATACCGGGCGGGAACCCAGCGGGAGGCATCCCCGGCGGCGCATAGACCTGGCGCAGGTCGTGCTGCCACATCCGGAAACGGGCCTCCTGGTGTTGTTTGAACACCTGGCGCTCGCGGTCCTGCGATTTCATGAACTGTTCCAGTTGCATGCGCTGGTAGGCGGCGAAGCGCTCCTGCTCGATTCGCTGCTGTTCACTGAACGCCTTGCGATTGTGTTCCTGGTGATCGTTGAAGCGCTCGTATTCGCGCTGCATCCAGTCGGCACCCGCCGCGGCAGTGGTCGAGACCGGGTCGGCGTCCGGCGACTCGGCATCGCGCACTGCGGACTCGCCCGGGTTTTCCGGCGCCGCACTGGCGTCGGGCTGGGTTTGGGCGGTTGCCGTCCCGGTGGGCGCCGCAGGTGCGGTACCCGGTAGCGGCTTGCTGAGGATGTCGGTGATCTTGTCCAGCAGCGAATCGTCATCGTCATCGTCGGTGAAGACGACCGGTTTGTCGTTGGGACTGTCCGATTTCTCGGTACCCGGCAGGGGCTTGCTCAAGATCTCGGACAGTGCGTCGAACCAGTTCCTGTCACTCATGGTGTGCCCCGCTTCAGGCAGACTTCTTCAGCCGGCGCGCGATCCCGATCAGCGCCAGCGCACCGACCACGGCGACCAGTACCGTGGAGACCAGGCCGCCCACTGCGCCACGCAGCGCATCGGGAAGCACCAGCGAAAGACCGTAGCCGCCCAGCAGGGCGCCGACGATACCCATGACCAGGTCGCCCAGCGGGCCGCCTGCCGGCCGGCCCAGGAACCGCGGTGCGAGAAACCCGGCAGCGATGCCGATGACCAACCAGACGATAAGTACCCACAGCGGCATGATGCCCTCCCCGGCGAGCGCCAACGGTTGACGATCGGCGCGGACAGCACGCCGATATCGTGATTCAACACGCTGAAACTACATAAATTTAACTATTTAGTAAATAGTTAAATTCTTTCTCTTTGGGGTATGCGATCCGACACGAATGCCGACCGCGTCGCGGCCGGTGGCCGCTTGCCGTTCGCGCGGTCGGGGAAGGGACGCCGGGCCCCGTCAATTGGGTGACGGTTACCTCATGGCTTGCGCGGTACTGCCACCGTCGTGCCGATCCGGCACTTGCCTGGTCGAGCGCCAGAGCCGGGCGCGAGTCTTGGCAGGCGCGCGCCGCGCGCCCCGGGCCGCCGTCTTCGAGCTCACCCGCCGCCGAGGCGCGCGCGGATGTCGGCCTTTGCCTGGGCCAGGATGGATTCGCGGTCCAGCGAGTCGAGAATCTCCCTGACCGCGAGCTTGGGTCCGGCGTCGCCCCACGACTTGCCATTGGCCAGGTAGCGCTCGGCGGCGCGACCCACCACATAGGTGCCGTAGTACGCGACCGCACCCTGCGCGCCGCCGGTGACCACGGCGGAAAGCCCGCCGGTCCCGAGCTTGAGTGCCGACGCGACGACATGCACCGCCCACACCGTTCCCATCAACAGCAACATCTGTGCGCCGATCGTCCTGACCAGGTTGCCGGCATCACCACGACTCATCGGCAGACCGTAAGCGCGTGACAGGTGCACCACCATGCTCACGTCGACGATCGCCGCGGCGGCCAGGTCGGCGACAGGCACCGGGTTCAGCGCGACGGCGACCCCCTTGGCGATGCACCAGGTGCGGATCACGCGCTCGCCGAGTGTGCGCCGCGCGGTCAGCACGCGCGCGGCAACCTGGTCGCTCAACATTCCCGCGAACAGCGAGGCGTTCAGCGCCGCCAGCGTCTTGCCCTCCTGTTCGAGCAGTTCCCACAGCCGTGTCTTCAGTTCGTCTACCTGGACCGTCCGCGCACGCTGTTCCTCGCGTTCATTGCCTTCGGCGTCGACCCGCACCACCCATTGCGGTGCCGGCTGGGCGGCGACCGGGACGATATTTTCGCGTTGCACGAGATCGGCGGCATGCGTGCGGAGTGCGTCGAGCAGCTGCGCCTGTTCCGTGCTGCTGTAGCGGTCGACCTTGTTCAGCACGAGCAACAGCGGGCGGCGTGTGTCGGCGAGCGCCCGCAGGGCGTCGACTTCGACCCGGGTCAGATCGCCGTCGACGACGAACAGTACCAGATCACTGCGCGATGCCACGTCACGCGCCAGTCGCTCGCGCCCCTCGCCGTCAACTTCGTTGATGCCGGGCGTATCGATCAGGAACACATTGCCGTCGCGAAACTCCGTCCAATGGCCATGCTGGATCGTTCGCGTCTCACCGTGCAGTGGGCTGGTGGTGAAGCGCCGTTCGCCGAGCAATGCGTTGACCAGCGCCGACTTGCCGACGCTGACGCGGCCGAAGACGGCGATGTGGACGTGGCCCTGCTCGAGCTTGTCGAGCATGACCTCGACCTCGCGGTAGTCGTCGGCGAGCGATTCGCGCACCTCGAGCGGGACGCGCTCGTCGCGCAGCAGCTCGCGCAGGCTCTCACGGGCGAGCGCCAGATGCCTGTCGCCTTGGGTGTCAGCGCTCTCCGCCGGTGTCGGATCGTTCGACCACCAGCCTGGCAAGGCCGCGCGCAGACGTCTCCAGATCTTCACCGAGTCTCTCCTCGAACAGTTTGGCGGCCTGGCGCGGGTGCAGTTCACCGCGCGTCGCCAGGGTCGTGGTCAGTGCGCGACCGAGGGTGCGGAAGATGATGCCGTAGGCAACCGCATGCAATGCCCCACCGGCCAGGGTCCCGATGCCAGGGAAGGCTTTCAGCGCGTTGCCGGCCACCGCCAGCAGCAGGGTGTGGGCCTTGCCGGCGTGCTTTTGCACCAGGTGCAGCAATAGATCGCTGTCGACCTTGCGGACTTTGGTGTCGTACAGCGCCGCGAGTTCCTTGACCAGCTGCGTGCCGAGATAGCCCTGGATCAGCAGGTCGGAACCCGGCGTGATGGCGGCCAGTGCGCCGACAACGGCCTTCTTCGCATAGGCGTCGACCAGGGCATCGGCCTGGGTCCGGCGTGCCTCGGCGACCGCACGCTCGAGATGCTGGCCGACCAGCACGAAGGTGGCGCTGTCGCGCAGGCGGTCGAGCACGCTGTCGGTGTTGTCGAGCAGGCGCTGCAGGGCATGCGCGAATGCGTCGATCTGCGGCGCGACGGCGCGCGTCTCGACGGTCTCTCCACCATCGGGCGCGATCCGGATCACCTCGCGCCGCGCGGCTGTGGATACCCGGACCAGTTCGGCGTGTTCGCTGTCGGCGATGGTGTCGCGCAGCCGACGATCGAGCAGCGTGAGTTCGGCGTCCGAGTAACGGTCGCTCTTGTTCAGTGCCAAAAGCAGCGGCTTCTTCAGCGCCAGCAGTTCCTGCAGCGCCACGTGCTGCGCGCGGTTCAGGTCGCCGTCGGTGACGAACACGACGATGTGCGCGCGCTTGGCCTCGTCTTCGGCGACCCGGTCGAGCGCACCCGAGGTATCGCCGGTGCCGGGCATATCGGTGAGGACCAGTGTGTCGCCACCGGGACTGTGCCAGCGGTAGCGGTGCAGTGTACGCGTCGTGCCGCCGCGCACGTCGCTGGCGGCCTCGGCGTCCGGCAGCAGGGCGGCGATCAGGCTGGATTTGCCGGTCGAGATCTCGCCGAACAGCGCGACGTGGATCTCGCCGCTGCCGCGCCGGTGCGCCAGTTCGGCGAGCTCGCGGCGGGCCGCCGCCGTGTCGGCGCCAAGCGCCGTTGCGCGCTCGAGCTCGCTTTCGATGCGCGCCGCGTCGGGCGGCTCCCGATCGGAATCAGTGCGGATGGCTGCACGATTGCGGGACGGTGACAGCAGGCGCCATACGAGCCACGTGACCAGCAGGCTCAACGCACCCGCAATCATCCACCACGCGCCCCGCAGCCATGGCGACGACGCCTCGAGGTGGGCCTGGATGGTCAGCAGCGATTCGCTGATCGTCAACAACAGCAGCAGGGCCGCAAGGCCGAGCACGAAAACGGCCATGGCGATCAGGATGCGGATGCTGCGGGCTAGTTTCATGTGTGATGCGGACGAAAACCGGACTGCCTCATCAGCGAGAGGCTATCCAAGTGTCATGTCACACACAAATCGCGGCTGATGCCGTCGGCGACGGTCTTGTGGCCGGCACAGCAGCCACAAGACCGCGTCGTAATGCTCAGGCCGCGCTGTATACGGAACGTGAGGGAGAGGAGACCTTGCCCTGCCGTTTGAGATAGGCCAGGGTCTGGGCGAGGTTGTTGGCGACCACCCCCCGGTTTTCCAGCTCGGCCTTGATCTCCTTGGTGGAGATCTTCTTCGAACTCTGCACGATCTCCAGTACGTGGTCGGTGACGCTGCCGGCATTGCGCCCGCGCCGACGGCCACGCGCCGCGCGTCCGCCGAGTGCCCGGATCTCGGCGTCCAGGGCGGCCAGCTCCTTGCGCTGGCGGGCGACCGTTTCGCGGCGTTTTGTGCGCAGTTCGTCCAGTTGCGCCCGCACGGCCTCCTTGGCCTCCTCCGCTTCCTCCATCTCCCGGACGCGGGCCAGTTCGTAAAGTTCGTCGGAACTCAGATTGGACAAGGCTTTCTTTGCCATCAAATAAACTCCAGATGTAAATCGTGGTTATTTGGTTGAAGATGGTGCCTGGTGGCAATTGACGGGCGCAAAATATAGCCATCGGCGGAGATAATTGCAATTTCGCCAGACGGCTGCGCAGATTTGTTTATTTTTGGTCGGATCTTGCGCCGATGTCGTGAGGGGCGATCAGTGTCGGCGCGTCGGTAATAAAATCGGAAATTGTCATATTGCGCTCACGTCGGATATCCAACGGATACAGGGCCGTACTGTAGTGGCTTTTCTTGCTGAACTCGCCGGTCAGATCGTAGTAGTCCGATACCTGTTGGATTTGAAGGTAGACGCTGGGCGACAGGATAACGATGACGAGAATCCAACTGGTGACGGCGTGGCCGTGATGCAGTCGTGTCAGGAACCATCCCATGAACCAGGGTAGCACCAGCGCCACCCAACCCAGATTGATCAGGAAACCCGGTGTGGGCGAGGTGAAGTAGTAGTTCAGAAGCGCCGACAACTGGTCGATCGCAAACGACAGCAACAGCGCCAGGCTCACGAAGCTGAGACACGATGCGAACTCCCAGCGGTACGCGGTGACACGGTTGACGAGGCACATGCCCACGGTCAGTCCCAGTGCGACCGCGACGACGACCAGCTGGTCACTCCAGAACGTGTCCCAGGTGAGCTGCTTCGGCGTCGACAGGTAGTTTTCGTAGGCGCTGAAAAGGATCATGAGACCGAACAGCATCACCGCCGGCAGCCAGTTGCCGAACAGGCACAAACCACCGCTTCTGCAGCCGATCTTGCGCGTCGCGGCGACGGGCTGGTCCTGGTCGTGGACGACGATCCGGGTGCGGCCGGCGTCGAGTCGAAGCGGGAGCCTGTCGATTGCGACAGTGCCGTCGATACGTCCCCGGTTGAACCGTGTGCCGTTCTCGTCGGCCAGCGACACGACTTCGTGCCCGCCTGCCGGCGTGGTCCGGATCAGCAGATGGTGGGGTGAGACCGCCGGGTCGGGCAGGATGATATCGTTGTCGAGCGCGCGACCGATCCGCACCACGGGCTTTTCGACTTTGTAGAACTGGTGCTGATGGCGGTGGGACACCTCGATGGTCAGTCTTGCCATTGAAGCTCCCGCAAAAAGCGTTCGATGAGCTGCAGCGCTGCGCTAAGGTCGGTGCCGGAAAGGTCGAGATTGAAAATAAACCCGGACTGCGGATGGCCAATCAACGCGCTGGTGAACAGGACGTCGCCGAGGCCCTGATAATTCTTGTAGGCGCGGTAACATACCGTTGCCTTGAGATTTTCGGTGCCGATCGTGACAAAACGTGTATCGCATACAAAGCGCGTGACGTCATCCTCGTCCGCGCGGCCGCCGAACTGGCTGTTGTTCAATGCCTCGTACAGGCGATAGAAGCGTGCGGGTTCGAGCTGCTGTGACTCCAGCCAGGTGTATTCATACACGATCTTGCCGACCTCGAGCCTGTCAGTCAGGAAGATGTTGTTCTCGTTCTTGCAGCTGATGCTGTACTGGCGGTAGAGATTCTCGGGCTTGGACTTGGGGCTCGCGTCCCAGCAGCGCACCGTCGGCGATATCGAGCCCGGTACCAACACGCCGCGAATCGAGGTTGACGGCCAGGCCGCGGCGAGCATGCCCTGCACATACCCGATCTGGTATTCGCGGATCTGGCGGCTGATCCGTCCCAGCGCCCCGTCGATGGCCTCCGGCGCCGTGGAGGCGAGCCGGGCCAGGAAGCGCGTGGGGACGATGAAGCTGATGTCGTTGCGCGCCGTCGACACGTTTACCCCGACCACGGTGCCGTATTCGTCGAAGGTCGGGCCGCCGCTCATGCCCGGGTTGAGACTGCCCGAGAACAGGATGCGACTCTCGTCCGTCTGGCTCAGCACCCCGCCATTGGTGCCGGCGGCGATGGTGAGACCGAGGTCGAGCGGGTTTCCCATCGCATACAGAGACGCCCCCTTGGCCGGTGGTTGACCGATCGCCAGCGGGTTGCCCAAGGGCTGGTCGGCTGCGACCACGGCGAGATCGTGCACCGCGTCGATGGCGACCAGCTGCAGCCGGCCCTCGCCGCCGTCGACAGCCAGGTAGCGCAGTTCGTAGTCGTCGGGTTTCTCGATGTATTGGCTTACCACGTGGTAGTTGGTCGCCAGGCGATTCGGCGCGGCGAAGACAAAGCCCGAACCGATGCTGCTCTTCTTGCCGGTCTCGCGGTTGATGACGCGGATCTGGAACACGGCGTGTTCATGGCGCTCGAAGATGCCCTGCGAGCCCAGGGTCTCGGCGCCCGCCTGCCGAATCAGTGCGAAGACCAGTACGGATGCACACAAACCCAGTAACCGGCGACCGCAGCGCACGAGGTGCTCAAGTGGGTATCTGGGGCGTGAGCCCATGGTGTTCCTCGAGGTAGCGGACGATCTGCGCAGCGGGGCCACGGAATACGACGCGGTTTTGCTTGCTGTCCAGCTGATAGTTGTACATGCCGTCATAGTATTCACGCAGCAGATAGTCGATCCAGGCACGGTGACTGTCGATTTCGCCGGATTGCGCGTGCCGGTGCAGTGCCCGCGCCAGCATGTCCTTGACCTCGGCGTGGCGGTCGCCGCCGAGCCGGCGCCGGATGCGGTCGAGGCTGCTGTTCAGGTAGGCCGCCCATTCGTCGAAGCCGCGCGTCGTACCGTACTCGGCGACGAATTCGGCCAGCGCGTCGGTGACGTATTCCTGCAGGGTGATCTCGATGCGCTCGTTCTCGCTGGCCTCGATCAACACCACCGGCGCGCGCTGCATGGCGTCGTAGAAGGCCGGGGGAACGTGCCGGCCGCCGATATTGCGGCTTTCGTCCTCGACCAGGAACGGGCCGTTGGCCGCGGCGACGCGCTTCAACAGGGCGATGGACAGGGCGTTTTCGAAGCTGATCTGGGACGGCTGCGGCTGCGGATGGTGACCGAACGCAGAGCCGCGGTGATGGGCGAGGCGCTCGAGATCGATCGCGCTGGTGTAGCGAGCGAGCAAGCGCGTCTTGCCGACACCGGTACGTCCGCCGACGACGACAGGCCTGGCGACGGCACTGTTGCGTTCGAGTTCGTCGAGCAGGAACCGTCGCATCGCCTTGTAGCCGCCCCGCACGCGTGGACAGGCAATGCCGGCATGTTCGTACAGCCAGCGTTGGCTTATCTGTGAGCGCATGCCGCCGCGAAAGCAATACAGCACTCCGTCGGGGTGCCGGCGCATGAAGTTCGACCAGTTCGCGATCCTGCGTTCCCGGTCTTCTCCGCGGACCAGGTGGTTGCCGAGTGCGATCGCCGCATCCTGACCCCGATCCTTGTAGGCGATACCGATCGCATGGCGCTCGGCGTCGTCGATCAATGGCTGGTTTTCTGCTGTGGGGAAGGCGCCTTCGGCGAACTCGACGGGTGCGCGCACATCGAGCAGCGGCACATCGTCGATAAACAGCGTGCGCAGGTCGTCGATCTGTCGAAGGGCGTCGTCGGTCATGGTCGCTGTGGGGTGACACGGCGCCGGCAGTGTCACGGCGCCGACGGTGCGGCCTGTAATATAACCCCTTTCCCGGTGTACAAGGGGCGCAAAGATTGGAAACGGACCGGCGTTTTGGCGGGGTGGCGCGCCTGTATGGCGATGCGGGTGCGGCGCGCCTGCGTGCGGCGCGCGTTTGCGTTGTCGGCGTCGGCGGGGTCGGCTCGTGGGCCGTCGAGGCACTGGCGCGCAGCGCGGTCGGGCATGTCACGCTGATCGACATGGACCATGTCGCGGAGTCGAACATGAACCGCCAATTGCCTGCGCTTCAGTCGACGCTGGGCAGGGCCAAGGTCCAGGTGCTCGCCGGGCGTATCGCGGAGATCAACCCGAACTGCGCGGTGACGCAATGCGAGGAGTTCGTCACAGCCGACAATGCCGCGGCGCTGATCGACGAGCGCCACGACTGGGTGATCGACTGCATCGACAATTTTCGTGTCAAGGCGGCGATGATCGCGCTGTGCAGGCGCCGCCGACAGGCAGTGATCACGGTTGGGGCCGCCGGGGGACAGCGCGACGCGACCCGGATCCAGGTAGGCGACCTGCGCAAGACCGAACAGGATCCGCTGTTGGCGCGCACGCGTAAACTGCTGCGCCACGATTATGGCTTCCCGGCCAACCCGAAGCGGCGGTTCGGCGTGCCCTGCGTCTGGTCCGACGAGCCGCAGACCCGGCCGCCGGACGCGTGCGATGCGCCGGAAGGTTCGCTCAACTGCGCCGGTTTCGGTGCGTGCATGCCGGTGACGGCGACGTTCGGCCTGGTCGCTGCCGGCTACGTGGTCGGTCGTCTGGCCGACTGAGCCGGCTCCCCGGGCGGCACATCACCCGTCCGGTTCGTCGATGCCGCCGAAGGCGTCGATTACGGCAGGGATGAAGCGCGCCAGTTCCATGCCCATCAGTGCAAAATCCGCGTCGAAGCGCACCAGCGCGTCGTCGGTCTTGATGTCGGCCGCCTCCTGCATGACCAGATCGAGGAAACGCAGCCGGCGGATGCCGAGGTCGTCGCACAGGATGCAGCCGATCCGCTCCTCCCAGTCGACGGCGAGTTTCGCGACCTGCATGCCGGCGTCGAGGTGCGACCTCACCTCGGCGCTGGCGAGGTCGATGCGACGTCCGCGCATGACGCCGCCGTTGTCGACCGGCTCCTTGAGTTCGCACTCGTCGCCGAGGGCGAAGCCGGCAGTCGGCGTCCGTTCCACCCAGCGTGTCATGACCATCGCCGGTGAACTCGCCACGGCGAGCGGACGCACGCGCAGACTGCCGAGCGTCTCGCGCAGCGCACTGAGCAGGTCCTCGGCCTTCTTCGCGGTCGCACTGTCGACGACGACCCAGCCGGCCACGGGATCGATGTAGGCGTACAGGTGATGCGAGCGTGTGAACGCGCGCGGCAGCAGGTCGACCAGGACTTCGTCCCTGAGCCGCTGCTTCTCCTTGCGCCCCACCGAGCGCGATTCGGACTGCATGATGGCCTCGGCCTTTTCGTTGACGTGCTCCCGCACCACCGACGCCGGCAGGATCCGTTCCTCGCGGCGCAGACAGATCATCAGACGGCCGTTGCCGGCATGCACCAGCTCCGTCGCGTCGCGGCCGGCAGGGGCGACCCAGCCCATGCTGAAGGTGTCGAGTCCGGTGCACGGCCTGAAGGTGCGTTCGGCGAGTGCGTGGTGCAGGGATTCCGGTGTGTATTCGAGGGGTTCGATCAGACGGTACAGCTGCAGATTGCGAAACCACATGCCGGGGGGATCCTCCTGGTGTGTCGTTGACTGAACGGGGCGTCCGATACGCGACGCGATCATCCGGGTGCCGGGGCTTCGCGGGTCTGCATTGCAGAACGACGCGTTCACCGGCCTTCACCGGCGCTCGACGCCCTGATCCGTGGAATTCCACTCGTCAATTCAGCCGGCGCAGAATCATCGGTAGCCCTTCAAAGGGCCGGCGATTATGGCCAAGGCTGACAGGCGACGCCAGCCGACTGCCGGTACAATGCGCGGTTTTTCACCGACGGACGGGGTCAATGCAGCAGAGATTCGTCGCCGGGCAACGCTGGATCAGCGAGGCCGAGCCGGACCTCGGTCTCGGCATTGTCGAGGCGGTCGACGGCCGTCAGGTGCGCGTGCTGTTTGCCGGTGCGGGCGAGGCGCGAACCTACGCCTCCGGCAACGCCCCGCTGGGCCGTGCGCTGTTCGCCATCGATGACCGCATCGAGGACCGCCAGGGCAATCCACTGACGGTGACCCAGCTGGAGCCGGTTGGTGATCTCGTGCGCTATCACTGTGTCGATGCGGGCGGGCGGCAGGTCGAGTTGCCGGAGCAGCTGCTCAGTGACCATCTGCGGCTGAACCGGCCACAGGACAAGCTGCTGGCGCGGCGCATCGACCCCGACGTCTGGTTCACGCTGCGCTACCGGGCCTGGCTGCAGACGGCGGCGCTGTGGGGTTCGCCGGTGTTTGGCCTGGGCGGTCCGCGCATCGACCTGATACCGCACCAGCTGTACATCGCGGCCGAGGTCGCGTCGCGCGCGTCACCGCGCGTGCTGCTGGCCGACGAGGTCGGCCTCGGCAAGACGATCGAGGCGGGTCTGATCCTGCACCGGCTGTTGCTCACCGGGCGGGTCGATCGTGTGCTCGTCGTCGTTCCGGATGCATTGGTCAACCAGTGGCTGGTCGAGATGCTGCGCCGCTTCAACCTGCGCTTCGCGGTATTCGATGCCGAGCGCTTTGCCGAATCCGATGCCGCCAATCCGTTCCACAGTGAACAATGCGTACTGTGCAGCCTGCCGCTGCTCACCGGCGATGCCGCTGTCGCGCGTGCGGCGATCGATGGCGACTGGGACCTGCTGATCGTCGACGAGGCGCACCATCTCGAATGGACCGAGCAGGGTGGTAGCCTGGCCTACCAGCTGGTCGAGGCGCTGGCCGCACGCACCGGCAGCGTACTGCTGCTGACCGCGACGCCGGAGCAGCTCGGCAGGGCCGGCCATTTCGGCCGACTGCGGCTGCTCGATCCGCAGCGCTTCCACGACTACGCCGCGTTCGTCGCCGAGGAGGAGGCCTATGCTGATGTGGTCGCAGTTGCCGCCACTCTGCTGGACGGCCGCGACCCGGGTGAGCGGGCGCGCCGCCTGCTCGCGCAGCTGATGGGTGATGGGGCCGATCTCGGGCGGGAGCAGGTGATCGCGCGGCTGATCGACCGCCACGGCACTGGCCGTGTGCTGTTCCGCAACACGCGGCACGCGATCAAGGGTTTTCCCGAGCGGCGTCTGCACAGTTATCCGCTGCCGCTGCCAACGATCTATTCGACGCTACGGGCGGATCCGACGCCGGAGTCGACGGTGGGTGCGGCATGGGTCGCCGAGGATCCTCGGGTCGACTGGCTACGCGACATGCTGAGGACCCTTGCGCCGGACAAGGTGCTGGTGATCTGCGCGCACGCCGATACGACGATTGCACTGCGCGACCACCTGCTCGAACGCTGTGCGATCCATGCGGCGATGTTCCACGAACGCATGGAGATCGTGGCCCGCGATCGCGCGGCGGCGTTCTTCGCCGATCCTGATGAGGGCTCGCAGGTGCTGATCTGTTCGGAGATCGGCAGCGAGGGCCGCAACTTCCAGTTCGCACATCACCTGGTGCTATTCGACCTGCCGCTCGATCCCGATGTGCTCGAACAGCGGATCGGGCGACTGGACCGGATCGGACAGCGCGAGGCGATCTCGCTGCACGTGCCTTACCTCGAGGGCGCCGCGAGTGAGGTGCTGTGGCGCTGGTACCGGGATGGTCTGGGCAGCTTCGAGAAGGTGTGTCCGGCGGCGAGCGCGGTGTACAGCGCGATGCGCGAACGCCTGGCCACAACGCTCGCAGGCGGTGACGGGGTCGACGCGTTGGTCGCGAACGCGGCCGCGATGACGACTCGCATCAACGCACAACTGGAGAGTGGTCGCGACCGGTTGCTGGAGCTGCACTCCCATTCTCCCGAATCGGCGGCACAACTCGTCGCCGAACTGCGCGGGCAGCATGAGGTGACGGCGTTGCCCCCGTTCATTTATGCCTATTGGGATGCCTTCGGGCTCGAACACGAACCCGGGCCCGGCCACGCGGTGATACTGCGACCGGGGACGCACATGCTAAACGACCATTACCCGGGGCTGGGCAGCGAACCGGTCACGCTGACGTTCGACCGGGGCGATGCGCTCGCACACGAGGATCGTCAGTTCCTGACCTGGGAACACCCGATGGTGCGCGGCAGTATCGATCTGTTGACCAGCGGCGAGCTCGGCGCGGCCGCGGTGACCGTGTGCAGTCATCCCGATTTCCGTGCCGGCAGTGTGCTGCTCGAACTGCTGTACGTCGTCGAGTGTTCGGCGCCGCGTGGACTCGAACTGCAACGCTATCTGCCACCGACCTGCGTACGCTATCTGCTCGACGCCAATGGAGATGATCGTGCGGCGAGCCTGCCGCACGATGTCCTGCAGGGGCTGTGCCTGGTACATAATCGCAAGCTGGTCGACACCGTCATCAAATCGCAGGCGGAACGCATCAAGCTCATGCTGCAGCACGGCGACGGTCTGGCCGGGCAGGCCGGCATAAAGATCGCCGCAACAGCGCGCGCGCGGATGGACGGCGAGCTGGCGGCCGAGCAGCAGCGGCTCGCGGCACTCGCCCGGGTGAATCCCAACGTCCGTCAGGACGAGATCGAACAGCTGATCCTGCGTCGTGAGCGCATCGCGGTGCACCTCGACGATACCCGGGTCCGGCTCGACGCGATGCGCATTGTCGTGATGCGTTGAGCTGAATCGCTCACCGGGAGAACCGCAGATCCACACGCGCATGGCGTGCTTCGGCGTCGTGGAATCGATCCAGTGATCGGCTGTGGCGACCATGGCATCGGTGGCGTGCCGGACAATATTCGTGCCGGCGAAGACTTCGGCATGATCGACCTGCGGCGATGTCGCGTCAGCCGATCTCCGGAGCACAACGGACCATGCCCGTGTCGCCGCGCAGATCTGTCCCCGTCATCGGCACGATCTGGACCAGCGCGGCCAAACAGCGTTCTACGCGCACGATCGGTACCTTGCTCGCGGAGACCGGCTTTAGGCTGGTCAGCGGTAATTGGCGAGGCGTCGACCATGCCGTCAGCGCAGCGCCCTCGGTAAATCGCTGGCCGGGGCATTCGTTCCGGTATCTCTCAGAGGGATGCACCTTCCTGACCATGCGAGCCTGCTTTTGCCGGGCTACCGCGCACCGGCCGAATGCGCGGCGCGCGTCGGGAGCAGCGAAGATTCCAAGTGCGAGGCGATTGCGCGTTACGATGCCATCGCCTGATCCGTGAGATCGCGATCGTGCTGCACGCCGACGGAAAGGACGCAGCAGTCAGGGGCGCCTAGCTAAAGGTGCTGGCGGCGCATCGGTACCCAGCCCGGCAGATTCTGCACCCGCGCGAGCCATGCCGTGACGGCCGGATACGGTGTGAGCGAGAAACGGCCATCCTCGGCCAGCGATACGTACGGGTAACATGCGACGTCGGCGATGGTTGGATGCTCGGCGGCCAGCCATGCATTGCGGGCAAGTCGCGTCTCCATCGCCTCGAGTCCCGGCACGGCATCGCGATGGCACTGCTCCACGTCGAACGGCTTGCCAAACAACACGGCGACGCGCGCACGTGCGAGACCGTACTGCAGCTCGTTTTCCGAGACGGCCAGCCATTGCATCACGCGCGCCTCGCCAAGCGCGTCCGCCGGCAGCCAGCGGGCGTCGCCGTAGCGTCGGGCGAGGTAGACGAGGATCGCCATCGAATCCCAGATCACGGTGTCGCCCGCGACCAGCACCGGGATCTGGCCACGTGGGTTCAGCCGTTTGAACTCGGCGGTCTGTGTCTCTCCGGTCGTGCTGTTCGTCGGTAGCGACTGGTAGTCGACCTCCAGCATGGACAGCAGCAGCCGCACCTTGTAGCAGTTGCCGGAACGTTCGTAGTCATAAAGTTTCAACATATTCCGCCCCACGATCGGTCACCGAAGAACAGTGTGGCACGGTCCGTGTGTGGCGGTGGGCCGGGTGGTTCGGACACCGCCGGGCAGGCATCGACCGCACCCGCACGCGCACCCGCATCGAGCGCGCCGGCACGCAGCCCGGCGTCTCACCGGGTGTAGTACTCGACGTCAGGGGTTTTTACAGTTGCGCGCCGTCGATCGACCCGGCCACCCACCAAGCCGTTGAATTTGAAGCATAGCCCTATCAGTGGCGCAGAAATTGCTTTGGCCCGAAAAGACCGAGAACACCGACCCAAGGAGCCGGACATGGGACTGCGCACTTCGGCCCTCTTCGCAAACGGCGGGCGCCCGTCGCCGCGCCGCCGCACCGCCCTCGTCACATGCCTGTTGCTGGCGCCGCTGTCCGCGCAGGCCTACTCGCTGTTCCCGCTCGGCGGCGACCAGTATCTGAAATGGGGTGACAACACCGCCGGCACAGCAGGCGGCGAGGTGACCTGGAGTTTCATCCCTGCGGGGACGTCCGGCAGCGCGCTGTACTGCGGCGATGCCTGTCCAGGCACGAGCCTCGATTCGCTCAACATCGAGAATGGGCCGGGCCTCGGTTACACGTCGACATTGTTGACCGATCTCGAGAGTTACATCACGGCTGCGATGGACGAGTGGGCTCAGTACGCGAACATCACGTTCACCAAGGTCGGCGATAACGGCGTCGCGATCAACGACGCGGGTGCGGTTCCGCCGGATACCGGCCAGATCCGCATCGGGGTGTTCGCGTTTGCCAGCGGCGGTGGGGCCGTGGGTTACGCACCGCCGCCGAATGGCGGCACCGGTTCCGGCGACATCCTGTTTGATGCGAATTCGTTCTACGCCTTCAATTCCGGTGGCGAAGGCGATCCGTTCGACGCCGGCTCGACAGCGCCGAACGACTTCGAGACGCTGCTGTTGCACGAGCTCGGCCATGCCATCGGGATGGCCCATCCGCCGCACACGCCGGGCGGTGACTGTCCGGTCATGGATGTCGATGGTGAATGCTACGGCAAGATCAACCGTGAACTCGACGCCGACGATATCGCCGGGATCCAGTTCCTGTACGGCGAGGCGACAGTCGTACCGCTGCCAACATCGGTCTGGCTGTTCGGTTCGGCACTGATCGGTGTGCTCGGTCTGGCGCGACGGCGGGAGGCCTGATCCCGGCGCGAGAAGGGTTGCTCTTCCTCTGATCCGAACGCGCCGACCAATTGCGCGGTCGGTTGCGGTGCATCGGCTGCCGCATTGACCTGCAGTGGCGGAGCGGCCTCAACAGGCGAAGCCCGAAGCACGCTCGAAACGGCGCTGCACCGTCCGCTGTGACGGAGCGGGAGCCTGCATCCACAATGCGGCTCGTTCCAGCCAGAGCGACCCGCGGTAAGCGGGAAATTTGCGTGCCTCCGGCCGATGGCCGTCTGCGAATGTCATGCCCACGCGGCCTGAACGGGCCGAGCATGCCAAGTGCGAAGCGAATTTTGTGCATCAGGTCTGGTGGACGTCCGGTGAGCGAAAATCGGGCCAGTCGCTTCGCTGGGTTGTTACTATGCGGATGTTCCGCCAAGCAGTCAGGCAGGTAAGTGCATGGATTTGATCAACCCACCCACCGCAATCGAAGGGTCCCGTTGGAAACGCGGGATCATCAGTGGCCTGATCAGTCTGGCCATCCTGTTGTACTTCTGGACGCAATCCCGCTATCCGGCACTGACCAACAAAGAGGGGATGGGTCAGGGCGGGCGTATCGAGCTGCAATCGCTCGGCTTCGACAAGGTCTTGTCTGCCGATCCCGACAGTGGATTTCTATGGCATGCCTGGGCGACGTTCGTGAACTGGAGTGCCACCAACAAGAACGGGATGATCTTTGGTCTGGTATTTGCGGCGGCGCTGTTGACGTTTCTGCGGCATATCCGCCTGGGGCAATCGCGCTTTCGCATCCTCAACACGCTGAAGGGTGTGCTGATTGGGGCGCCGTTGGGGGTCTGCGCCAACTGCGTGGCGCCGATCGGCCAGGGAATGTACGCGGCCGGTGAAAAGCTGGAGACGGTGCTCGCCAGCATGGTGAGCTCACCGACGCTGAACGTCGTCGTGCTCAGCCTGTTGATCGGATTGTTCCCGATGGAGATGGCGTTCACCAAGATCCTGCTGACCGCGGTCGTGCTGCTGATCGTCGTGCCGCTTGTCACCGCCTATATCGCGCGACGTGGACAAGACGAGTCCGGTCGTGACATCGATCTCGTCCGGCTGGACCGGAGTGGCGCCTCGGGCAGCGCAGCGGAAAGCTGGGTGTCTGCATTCATCGGCGTGGGTGGACTTTTTCTGCGCAACCTCCTCTACATCGTCCGCAAGACTTTTCCGTTGATGGTCCTGGCGGGATTGCTGGGCGCCATGGTCATCTCGCTGTTCCCGATGGAGAGCCTGTCGAACATCGAAGTGGGGTTTGCCGCAATCGTCGGCGCCAGCGTGCTGGGAACCTTTCTACCGGTACCGATCACTTTCGACGTCATTATCGCCAACACGCTGATGCAGGCCGGATTGTCGCCGGCACTGGTCATGGCGCTGTTGTTCACGCTCGGCATCTTCAGCATCTACCCGATGTCGATCATCTGGCAGTCCATGTCGCGCTTTGCGGCACTGGCATTGTTCGTGTCGATCGGGTCGCTCGGCGTCGTCAGCGCGTACGCCATCGATTTTCGTGAACATCGGCAGGCAGACCACATCCTCGCGGCCTACCAGCAGGCAATGCCGACGCAGCCACTCGAGGCGGCTCCGAAAGCGCCCAAGGACGATCTTTCCACATTGATTGCGAAGCGTTGCAGCGCATTCCCGAACCAGTCGATGGTGGTCCGTTGCGAAGTGGTCGCGACCTATTCGCTGGCGCAGGAATATCGGGACATATCGCTGTGTGACGGCCTGACGACGGATGGTCAGCGTCGCTTGTGCAAGCATGAGTCGCTCGGAGCGGTTTACGCAGACAAGCTGACGCCACAACAGATGCAGAAAGAGTGCGAGGCGCTGATCACCGGCCGGTCGGCAGTGGATAGATGCCTGTTGCAGATCGCCGAGAACTACAAGCGCGAGGATCTGTGCGGACTCCTCGAAGGAGAAAGTGCGCAGACGTCGTGCCGCGCCACCGTGCGCATAGGACGGATTGCAGATGCGGGCAATCCGGATGCATGCGCTGAGCTGGATACAGAGTTTGCGGTCGGCAGGTGCCGGGAGACCACGATCATCATGCAGGCGGAAGCAAGCCTGAACCCGGCGATCTGCGAACAGTTGGCGGAGCCCAATGTAATCGACGATTGCAAGATGCTCGCGTTGATCAAGCAGATGATGTCGGCCTCCCGTGATACCGGGATCTGCGACCAGATCGAACAGCTGGGACATGCGCCAATTGCGGCGCAGTGCCGCCTGCACGTACAGACGGCAGATGCGGTCTCATCCGGCGACCCGGCCGAATGCGGACGTTTGAATGACCCGCAGGCGCGTACGATCTGTTACGAGCAGTTGCTTACGCTGATCAGGTTCCTGACCGCCAATCTGCATGCCCCGGACAGTGCGGAACAGCTATTGAACGAATTTTCGGGCGCGATTCCGGGAGGCGACGCCGTACGCCCAGCGCCTTCGCCCTCGACGGTGGCGACGGGAGTCGCATCCGACGCGGGCGAGGTGTACCAGGATGGATCCATCAGGATTACCCGCCAGCCGCATGCGGCCCGTGGCAGCCTCGGGGATAAGCCGTTTACCCGGCTGGAGGCGGGTGACGTGGGCATCGACCACGCCGACTTCTTTTCGCCGCTCGATCTTGATGAGCCGTTCGTTTACGGTCGAGGCATAGCCTCAGGGGACATCGACGGAGACGGAAGGCCCGACCTCGCGATTGCGACCCGTGAAGGCGTGGAGCTGTACCTGAACCAGGGAGAGCGCAGCTTCGCCAGACTTCCCCTGGACGTGCCGGAGCTGCGAAAGCTCAACGCGTTCGCCGTGGCCCTTGTGGATGTCAACAATGACCATCGACTGGACATCTTTGTCAGCGGCTACGGTGGCAGCGACCTGCTGCTGCTGAACGATGGCGCAAGGTTCGAGTCGGCGGGCGCAGTCGTGCGACTTGCCGATCCAGAGGGTGAGCGGCTGTTGTCCATGGCGGCAGCTTTCGGCGATCTGGATCGTGACGGCGATCTCGACCTGGTGCTCGGAAACTGGTCATTCGGCGCAGTGGCCGAGTACAACCCCTTGCACTCGAAGAACCAGCTGTTTCGCAATGAAGGGGGCCAGTATGTGCCGCAGACGCTCGAGGACGTCCGCGGCGAGACGCTGTCCATCCTGATCAGTGATATCGACCAGGACAACAAGCCTGATCTGCTGGTGGCGAACGATGGGCCGGGCCCGGATCTGCATTACCGCAATACCGGGGAGGCGCTGGTCATGGCGGGGTACGGGGAGAGCGGGATCCCGATCACTCCGAAATACAGCATGAGCTACGACACGGGTGACGTTAACAACGATCTGCGCCTGGACGTGTTTGCAACCGACATGAGTTTCTCGCGTTCGCTGGTCACCGATTACTGTGCCCCGATCGTGGGCGTCGATGCGCACGCAGCATGCCAACAGGGCGTCGACCTGCGGACAATACACAAGAACTACCAGATCGACCGTTGCAACGAACTCAAGGATCCGGTGCAACAAAGCGAGTGTCGCCTGGCTATTCTCGTTCGGCTTGCTGTGCAGAAGATGCAACCGGAGCTGTGCGAGCGAATACCCGACACCTACGCGGTCGAGCGCACGTTCTGTCGGGCGCGCAGTCGCCTGAAGTCGGCACCGGACGCGAGAACCAAGGTCTCGGCCAGCTATCTGCCGCAAAGCCAGAAGAACGTCCTGCTGATCGGTGGTGAACAGGGGTTCAGCAACCATGCGGCCGACATGGGCGTAACGTCGAGCTACTGGAGCTGGAATTCAAAGTTCGTCGATCTGAACAATGACGGATGGCTGGATATCTATGTTGGCAACGGTTACCTGTTCAACCCGCAGGAGATCCACTCCAACGTGTTCTTCGAGAACCAGTCCGGGAAGAAGTTCAAAGCCGCGCAGCAGGAGTTCGGCCTGGACGACCTTCTGCACACGTCCAGTTGGACGGCGGCGGATATCGATCTGGACGGAGACCTCGACTTGATCGCAAACGGCGTGCTGGCGCCGGTCCGGGTGTGGATCAACAACGATCGTGAGCACAATTCGATTCGTTTCCAGTTTGACGATCGGCACGGTAACCGTTTCGGGATCGGCAACAAGGTCACGATCTTTTACGGTGCGGGTGGTCAACAGATTCGTGAGCTGAAGGCGAGCGGCGGGTTCCTGTCGTTCGACGAGCCGGTTATGCATTTCGGGCTGGGCGATGAAAAGCAGGTCGACAGAGTCGTCATCGACTGGTCGACCGGCGAGCGAACGGAGATCCAGCGTCCGTTGCAGGCGAACGCAACCTACCTGGTCGAAAGAGGGTCGTGATCTTCTTCGGATAGCGCGAGACGTGGCTCGAGGTCAGTACGTTTGAGCAGGATCGCAAACGGATCGGGGTTTGCGAAGAAGAGATATCACTGCGTGTCGCGTACGCGGCCCGGCTGGCTTCTGGGGGGAACGTGCGGAAACGGTGATCGGGTGTCACACGGTCACCCACGTGCAGGTGACAGTGCGGATGTTGGCGAACGGCGTGCGACCGATTGGGCCGGCGGCCGCTCGCCAGCTCAGTTCACGTCAGAGCCTTCGGATCTTCTCGGCCTGGGCCGACAGGTCGGCAAGTGCCGCGCGTGCCTGCTCCAGCGTGTCGCGGACCTTCTGCACGACGTCGGCGGGCGCCTTGTCGACGAAGTTGGGGTTTTGCAGTTTGCCCTCGGTGTTCTGGATCTCTTTCTGGTAGCGCGCCATCTCTTTGTCGAGGCGCGCCAGTTCGGCGTCCTTGTCGATCAGGCCGGCAAGCGGGATCAGGATCTTCATCTTGCCGACCAGCGCGGTCGCGGATTCCGGCCCGGCATCGCCTGGGTCGAGCACCGTAATCGACGCGGTACGGGCGAGGAAATCGAGGAACTGGCGATGGGCCTCAGCGTTGTGGCGATCCTGTTCGCTGCTGTCCGCCAGCAGAACTGGTACCGGCTTGCCCGGCGCGATGTTCATCTCGCCCTTGATCTTGCGGATGCCGAGGATGAACTGCATCACCCACTGCATCTCGGCCTCGGCGACCTCGTCGACCAACGGCGCGCGGAAGGACGGGTAGGTCTGCTGCATGATCGTTTCCCGCACCTCGTCGGATGCGGCGATCCTGCCGGTCAGCGGTGCGACGCGCTGCCAGATCTCCTCGGTGATGAAGGGCATGATGGGATGGGTGAGGCGCAGCAGTGATTCGAGCACGCGTACCAGCGTGCGCCGCGTGCCGCGCTTGGCGGCCGCGCTGGCGTCATCGTCGTTGAGGACCGGTTTGGTCAACTCCAGGTACCAGTCGCAGTACTCGTTCCACGTGAATTCGTAGATCGCCTGCGCGGCCTGGTCGAAGCGGTAGCCCTCGATCGCATCGGTGACCGCCTGCTTGGTCTTCTGCAGACGCGACAGGATCCAGCGATCGGCCAGTGAGCGCTCGATGGCTTCATCATGCGTGCCGCAGTCCTCGCCCTCGGTGTTCATCAGCACGAAGCGCGACGCATTCCACAGCTTGTTGCAGAAGTTGCGGTAGCCCTCGATGCGGCCCATGTCGAATTTGATGTCGCGCCCGGTCGCGGCCAGCGCGGCGAACGTGAAGCGCAGCGCGTCTGTGCCGAAGCTGGGGATGCCGTCAGGGAACTCCTTACGTGTCTGCCGGTCGATCTTCGCCGCCAGCTGCGGCTGCATCATGCCGCTGGTGCGCTTGGCGACCAGGTCCTCGAGGCCGATGCCGTCGATCAGGTCGATCGGGTCGAGCACGTTGCCTTTCGACTTCGACATCTTCTGGCCCAGCGAGTCGCGCACCAGGCCATGCACGTAGACCTCGTGGAACGGCACGTCATCCATGAACTTCAGGCCCATCATGATCATCCGCGCGACCCAAAAGAAGATGATGTCGAAGCCGGTGACCAGCACGCTGGTCGGGTAGAACTGTCGCAGCCGATCGGTCTGCTCGGGCCAGCCGAGGGTCGAGAACGGCCACAGTGCCGAGCTGAACCAGGTATCGAGCACGTCTTCGTCCTGTCGCAGCGCGTAGTCGGCGCTCAACCCGTGCCGCCTGCGGATCTCGGCCTCGCCGCGGCCGACGTAGATGTTGCCCTCGTCGTCGTACCAGGCGGGTATCCGATGCCCCCACCAGATCTGCCGGCTGATGCACCAGTCCTGGATGTTGCGCATCCACTCGTAGTAGGTGTTCTTCCAGTTTTCGGGCACGAAGCGGATGCGGCCGGTCTCGACCGCCTCGATCGCCGGCCGGGCCAGCGGTCCCACCTTGACATACCACTGGTCGGTCAGGAATGGCTCGATGACGGCGCCCGAGCGGTCGCCGCGCGGCACCATCAGTTTGTGGTCGACGACCTTTTCGAGCAGCCCGCGGGCGTCCAGGTCGGCGACGATGCGCTTGCGTGCCTCGTAGCGGTCGAGACCGATGTACGCGGTCGGGATCAGGTCGTCTTCATCGGCCGTGTTGGCACGGATCGCCGCATCGACCGTGAAGATGTTGATCAGGCCACCGTGGACCTGGCTGCTGATCCGCGTCTCGTCGCGGTGCCGCTGCCACACGGCATAGTCGTTGAAGTCGTGCGCCGGGGTGATCTTGACGCAACCGGTGCCGAACTCGGGGTCGGCATGCTCGTCGGCGACGATCGGGATGCGCCGGCCGGTCAGCGGCAGCTCGACCAGTTCACCGATCAGGTGCTTGTAGCGTGCGTCATCGGGATTCACCGCGACCGCGCAGTCACCAAGCATGGTCTCGGGACGGGTCGTCGACACGACGAGATGCCCCTGGCCGTTGGAGAGCGGGTAGCGCATGTGCCACATGTGACCGGCCTCTTCCTCGGAGATCACCTCGAGGTCGGACACGGCGGTGTGCAGCTTCGGATCCCAGTTCACGAGACGCTGCCCGCGGTAGATCAGCCCCTCTTCGTAGAGGCGGATGAACACCTCCTGTACGGCTTCGGACAGGCCCTCGTCCATCGTGAAGCGCTCGTGGCGCCAATCCAGCGACGAGCCGAGGCGGCGCAGCTGACGGGTGATGTTGCCGCCGGACTCGGCCTTCCAGTCCCACACGCGCTCGATGAACCTGTCACGGCCGAGGTCGTGACGCGTCTGCCCGGCGGCCTCGAGCTGGCGCTCGACGACCATCTGGGTCGCGATTCCGGCGTGGTCGGTGCCCGGTTGCCACAGCGTCGGGCGTCCGCGCATGCGGTTGAAGCGGATCAGCGTGTCCATGACCGTGTTGTTGAAGCCATGGCCCATGTGCAAGCTGCCGGTCACGTTCGGTGGCGGGATCATGATGCAGTAGGGGGTGCCTTTGCCGGTTGTCGGCGCGAACCAGCCGCGCTCCTCCCAGGTCGTGTACCAGCGCTGCTCGATCGCGTGGGGATCGTAGGTTTTGTCCATGAGGGAAAGGGTCCGCCCGACAGCTTCAAAAGCCTGCGATTATAGCGATTTCGTCGCGGCGCTGGACGCGGAGGGAATGCAGCTTGCAGTACCGAAGGATTGCATCGTGCAATCAATCGTCTGCATTTTTCAGTGCTGATCCGCCATGCGTGGTGAGCCTTTCGGTGCGGCCATGCAGCCCGTTTCGGCGTGTTTTTCCTTGTCCAGGCTGCCTGCCCACCCGGCGGTGGCGCTGGCCTGCGACCCAAAATGGCCCCACGGTTGGAACGGGCGCGTTCCTTGCTAGCGATAGTGCTTGTTTTCCCGTATCCACTGATGCATTCGTCGCAAGGCGGATGCTAATCTCGCCGGGCCGAACGCGGCCGACGACAAAAACCAAAGCATAACCATCAGGGGGAGAGAGCAATGACTGTGGCAGCCGAACTGGCCAGCATGCCAGGCGTGATTGCGGCAGGGGAGTATTCCTACCGCGGAGATCGATTCACCTACAAGGGGCAGATCAACGACGACATGGCGCGCATGGCGTCGATCATGTGCCGGGCGACGACGATGAGCGAGCACATGCAGGTCGGGATGCTCGAGCAACATTGTCCGGACTGCGGTGGCGGTCCGCCGCAGGGCTGGATCGTGCGAGGGCCGGCCTTCACTGTGTGCAATGTGGCCAACGTTTTCTGCTTCATGGACAACCAGCACGCATCGATGAACAACATCGTCGCACTGATGCGCAAGCGCCTCGCGGATGCATCGCACGACCTGGTCTGATCGAATGAGCGATACCAATTATCACCCTGGGGGAACCACCGGATGACCGATCTCAGCAAACTCATGGCGCTTCCCGGCGCACAGGCCGCCTTTGTCATGAACGACCGTGGCGAATTGCAGCAGCACGAGCTGCGCAATGGCTCGCCCCTGAACGAATCGGCGCTGGATCTGCTGGCCCATATGTGTGTGGCCAACAATGCCATCGCGACGATGCAGGCGCGCGGTTGGGAGGCCAACTCCGGAAGCAAGGGGTTCTACCCGATCAACGGCTTTACGTTGATCGGGATGGAATGGTCGGCAATCACCAGTGGCAACCTCGGTGTCGTCGTCGGCAACAGCGGCGCCGACTACGAGGGGGCCTATGCCGCGCTCGTCGAGCTCGGGGGTGCCGGGTGATCAGGAGGCTTCTGGCAATCGATGGCGTCATGGCCGTGTGCCGGTTCCGCGACGACGGGGCGTTCGTCGAGGGGTACGGGGTGATGTCGGACGAGGAACTGGGGGCGCTCGCGCACTTCGCGCACGAATACAAGCGTATCGTGCAGGGCAATGCCGACCAGTTGTCGATGTTCACCGGCCTCAACGGCTGGACTCCACCGGGAGGGTGGATTGTGCGGGGTGATCAGATGTCGGTGTGCAGTGTCGCCAATCTGGTTTGCACGGTCGAGAATGCCGACGGCAACCTCAGCGAGGTCATGGGCAGCCTGATCGAGGCCTCGCAGTACTGATCCGGACCGGACCGGCCCGGGCTGGCCGCGATGGTGGGCCGCCGGGGGCGGTGCGCCACATGATAATTTCAAGCGCCCGCGTGTATCATTCGGTATCGTCCAACGGAATAGCCATCGGTACCCGGTCATTACCAGTCCTGTCGTCATCGCGCGCGACCAGCATTCGATTTCGCGCGCCAACATCTCACCGAATGCGCTCAAGGTTCTGTACCGACTCAAGGAGGCGGGATTTCAGGCCCACCTGGTCGGCGGCGGCGTGCGCGACCTGCTGCTGGGTCGTGAGCCGAAAGATTTCGACGTCGCCACGGATGCACGGCCCGAGCAGGTCAAACAGGTTTTCCGTAACTGCCGCCTGATCGGGCGCCGCTTCCGTCTGGCACACGTACAGTTCGGGCGCGAGATCATCGAGGTGGCGACGTTTCGCGCCGGCCAGGAGGCCGACGAGGGCGACCAGCACCAGACCGACGAAGGAATGCTGTTGCGAGACAACGTCTACGGCACGATCGAGCAGGACGCGCTGCGGCGCGATTTTTCGGTCAATGCGCTGTACTACAACATCGCCGATTTCTCGATCGTCGATTACGCCAGCGGCGTCGACGATCTGCAAAATGGCGTGCTGCGCCTGCTCGGCGATCCGGAGACGCGCTACCGCGAGGATCCGGTCCGCATGCTGCGCGCCGCCCGGTTCGCAGCCAAGCTGGGTTTTCGCATCGACGACCGGACCGCGGCGCCGATTGCGGCGCTGGCGCCGTTGCTGCGCGACATCCCGCCGGCGCGACTGTTCGAGGAGACGCTGAAGCTGTTCCTCGCCGGCACCGCGGTCGGTTCGTTCGAGAAGCTGCGCCAGTACGGACTGTTCGGGCACCTGTTCCCGGATACAGAGGTCTGCCTCGCGAGGCTCGAGCACGAGTTCCCGCTGACGCTGGTGCTCAAGGGCCTCGAGAACACCGATGCACGGGTGCGCGAGGACAAACCGGTTACCCCCGCGTTCCTGTTCGCGGTGCTGTTGTGGGAGCCGGTGCGTCAGGGCACCGAGGCCCTGCAGGCCCACGGCGTGGCGCCGCTGCAGGCGATTCAGCAGTCGGCTGCCGAGGTGCTGTCGCGTCAGCTTGCCCACGTCGCGCTGCCACGCCGCTTCAGTGCGCCGATGCAGGAGATCTGGGTGTTGCAGTCGCGCTTCCATTTCACCCGCGGCAAACGGCCGCAGCGATTGCTGGCGCATCCACGTTTCCGCGCCGCGTACGATTTTCTCGCGTTGCGCGCCTCGGCCGGAGAGGCGGACCCTGCACTCGCGGAATGGTGGGGCCAATACCAGGAAGGCACCGCCGAGCCCGTGTCCGAGGAACCCAGGTCGACCCGCCCGCGTCGGCGCCGACGCGGTGGGCGTGGCGGCAAACGCGAGGCCGCGGCCGATCAGGAATGAACGGCAGCGGCGAATCCGCCTACATCGGCCTCGGCAGCAACCTCCACGATCCGCGTCGCCAGGTCGAATCGGCCCTGCAGGCGCTCGACCGCTTGCCGGGTGGGTCGTTGGATGCACGTTCGTCACTGTATGGCTCTTCGCCGCTCGGTCCACCCGGGCAGCCCGATTACGTGAACGCCGTCGCCCGTCTCCACACCACGCTGGCTCCGCTCGATCTTCTGGACGCCCTGCAGTCCATCGAGGCGGCGCAGGGCAGGCGCCGCGATATGCACTGGGGACCGCGCACGCTCGATCTCGACCTGTTGCTGTACGGTGGGCGTCGGATCGTCGAACGCCGTCTCGTCGTCCCGCATCCCGAGATGCATCGCCGGGCATTCGTGCTGGTGCCGCTCGGCGAGATTGCGCCCGACATCGACATCCCGGGACACGGCCCGCTCAGGGAGCTGCTCGAATCCGTCGACCGTTCGACCGTGCGCCTGCTGCGCGACGGTTGAGCGTGGCGAATCCCGCGAGCGTGGTGTTTGCAGCCGCCGGCGCCGGGGATACACTGAAATCAACGAATGCCACGTCGTTCAGGTGGCGAGGAGGTCGTGTGGGCAAGACTACGATCAGCACGCTCAACCGCATGAAATCCGCGGGTGAGAAGATCGCCGTGATCACGAGCTACGACGCCAGTTTCACGCGCCAGATCGAGATGGCGGGCATGGACGTGATTCTTGTCGGTGACTCGCTCGGTATGGTGATCCAGGGGCATGAGAGCACGTTGCCGGTGACCGTCGACGACATGGTGTATCACACGGCAAATGTGATGCGCGCCAGCCAACACGCGATGGTTATCGCGGACATGCCCTTCATGAGCCACGCCACGCCGGAGCAGGCACTGATGACCGCGGGTCGACTCATGAAAGAGGGCGGCGCGCACATGGTCAAGATCGAGGGTGGTGCGCCGCAGCTCGACACCGTCCGCCACCTGACCGCACGCGCGGTGCCGGTCTGCGGTCATCTCGGGCTGCTGCCACAGTCGATCCACCAGCTCGGTTCGTACAAGGTCCAGGGGCGCGGCGAGCACGCCGCGGAGCGAATCCTGAAAGACGCCGTTGGTCTGCAACATGCGGGTGCGCAGATGCTGGTGCTCGAATGCGTGCCGGCGGTGTTGGCCGCCGAGATCACACAGGCGCTCGAGATCCCCGTCATCGGCATCGGTGCCGGCGGCGACGTCGACGGCCAGGTGCTGGTGCTGTACGACATGCTCGGCATCACCAGCGACGGCACGCCCAGTTTCGTGCGCGATTTCCTTGCCGCCACCGGCACGGTACAGGGGGCGCTGTCGGCGTACGTCGCGGCGGTTCGAAGCGGCGAGTTCCCGGCCGTGGAACACTCCTTCTCGTGATCACGATCGACGAGCTCGGCGGGCTGCGTGCGCAGGTCGAATCCTGGCGCCGTGGCGGCAACGTCGCCTTCGTGCCGACGATGGGCAATCTGCATGCAGGTCACCTGTCGCTGGTGCGCGTGGCTCGGCAGCTGGCGGACCGTGTCGTCGTCAGCATCTTCGTCAATCCGCTGCAGTTTGGTGTTGGTGAGGACTTCGAAAAGTATCCGCGCACGCTGGAGCGCGACATGGCGATGCTCGAAGGCGAGGGCACTGACCTGTTGTTCGCACCTCCACTCGACGTGATGTACGCGAAACCGCAGGATCAGCAGACGCGGGTAGAAGTGCCGGGCCTGTCCAGCCTGCTGTGCGGGGCCTGTCGACCCGGACATTTCGTCGGCGTCTCCACCGTGGTGTGCAAGTTGTTCAACATGGTACAGCCGGATATCGCCGTGTTCGGCAAGAAGGACTTCCAGCAACTGATGGTGATCCGGCGCATGGTCGAGGATCTGGCGATGCCGGTGCGGGTGGTCGGGGTCGAGACGATGCGTGAATCCGACGGCCTTGCGATGAGTTCGCGCAACGGCTACCTGTCGACCGAGGAGCGCGCCATCGCGCCGGTGCTTCACCGCGTGCTCAGCGGCATTGCAGCGCGCCTGCGCGAGGGCGACGACGATTACGCTGGCCTGCAGGTCCAGGCCACTCGCGAACTCGAGGAAAACGGCTTTGGGCCCGACTATGTCGCGATCCGCAAATCCGATGATCTCGGCGAGCCGGAGCCGGGTGAAGCGCGGCTGGTGGTGCTCGCCGCGGCCTATCTCGGCAAGGCCCGCCTGATCGACAACATCGACCTGACCCGCTGAGCCACCCCGACTGTCCCGCCGCACGCAGAGACGGGCGGAAACGTCATCCCGTGTTGCGCATTCCGCCCGCAATCGCGTTGATCGAACGCAGCAGCGGGTCGAGGCTGGCCTCGCGGTCGCTGTCACGGGTCTCAGGGTTGCGGTAGCGCTCGATCAGCTCCAGCTGGATGTGATTGAGCGGATCGAGATAGGGGTCGCGACGCGCCAGCGAGGTCTTCAGCAGCGGGTTCTCGTCCAGCAGTTCGTCGATCTCGGCGACCTTGCGAATCCACTTGACCGTGCGCTCGAACTCGTCCTCGATCATGCCAAACACGCGCCGCCCCGTCTCTCTGTCCTGGCACAGGTCGGCGTATTCCTGCGCGATGTCCATGCGTGACTTGACCAGCGCCATCTGCGTGTTGCTGAGCAGGGCGCGAAAGAAGGGCCAGTGACGATACATCTGGCGCAGCGTTTTCAAACGTTTCTTCTCGTTGCTGCAGCATCCTTCCAGCGCCGCGCCGAGGCCGTACCAGGCTGGCAGCGTCTGGCGGGCCTGCGCCCAGCCGAACACCCAGGCGATCGCGCGCACCGATGATTTCGAGCGGTCGCCCTTGGCGCGGTGCGAGGGCCTCGATCCGATATTCAGCATGCCGATTTCGGACACCGGGGTCGCCTCGTAGAAATAGTCGAGGAAACCGGGGGTGTATTCCGTCAGATTGCGGTAGGCCGCTTCGCCTTTCTCCGCCAGCAATGCCATATTTTCGAGGAACTCGACGTTTTCTTCGGAGACAGGGCGGATCATCGTCGTGCTCGCGGTGACGACGCCGGTCAGTCCCATGGTCAGTTCATAGATCGCCGTCTCGGGGTTGCTGTACTTGTACGACAGCACCTCACCCTGTTCGGTGAACTTGATCTGTCCGAGCAGGGTGCCGGCGGGCTGAGAGAGGATAGCGTCGTGGGTCGGACCACCGCCACGGCCGATCGTACCGCCGCGGCCGTGGAACAGGCGGATGCGCACGCCACGCGCCTTGCCGAGCGCGATTACCTTCCGCTGGGCGCGATACAACAGCCAGGCCGAGGCGACGATGCCGCCGTCCTTGGCCGAATCGGAATAGCCGAGCATCACCTCCTGCAGGCTGCCGTGCTTCTGCAGCAGGCGCTGGTACACGGTGTGGTCGAGCAGCTCGGAAATGACCGGTTCGATATGGTCGAGATCGTGAATCGTCTCGAACAATGGCGAGACGCCGATGTGGCAGACGAACTGCTCGCCCTGCCGTCCCGCAAGGCCGGTCAGGGTGGCCAGGAACATCACGTTGAGTACGTCCGAGGCGCGGTGCGCCATCGAGATGACATAGCGGCCGATGACGCGCGGGCTGATCACCCGCTGCATCTCGTCGACGACGTCGAACACCGCAAGCACTTCGCGCGTCATGTCACCCAGCGCATCGCGCGTGGGGAGTTCGGGCGGGCTCTCGATCAGGCGCCCGAGCAGGTCGAGACGCTGTGCCTCGTCGAGCGCCTCGTAGTTCCCCTCGATGCCGAGGTAGGCGAGGATATCCGCGACGGCCTCGGTATGTACCGTCGATTCCTGGCGGATGTCCAGGCGCGCCAGGTAGAAGCCGAAGCTGCGCACGAGGCGGATGAGATCGAGCAGATCCGCATTGGCGGCGTCGCCGTCGCCATGGCTGATCAGCGAGTCGCGTATGAGCTCCAGGTCGCGCAGGAACTCGCCTTCATTGGCATAGCCATCAGTGTCGCCGTCATCCACGCGACCCTCCAGGCGCGCGATGCAGCGGCGTTCGGTTTGGTGCAGGCGCAGACCGATGATGTAGAGCTTGCGTCGGTAGGGTTCCTCGGGAAAACGCGCCGGCCAGTCGGCGTCGAAGTTGGCGCGGTAGGTGTCGTCGGCGCGCAGGCTGGCGAGGAATGCCGGTGACGGCGTACAGAAATCCTGCGAATGGGTCAGCACCCCGACCAACGTGGCGACGCGCCTGATGTAGGCCTGCAGGATCGTCTGCTGCTGGGTCAGGATGGCCTCGCGGGTGATGTCGGCGGTCACGTTCGGATTGCCGTCGCGGTCGCCGCCGATCCAGCTGCCAAAGCGGATCATCGCGGGCACGTCGACGCCGTGAAAATCCGGGTGATCGTGATAGGCGCGCTGGATGGCACCCTCGAGGCGGCGGTATACGACCGGGATGGCATCGAACAGCGCACCCTTGAAGTGGTGCATGCCCATGCGGATCTCGTGCCGAACATCGGGCCGCGAGGGGCGCACCTCGTCGGTTTTCCAGAGTGTCTGGATGTTGGTGCGCAGCCGGCGTGTGTGGATCTCGCGGTAATCGATCGCTGTCGGCGGCGCATCGAGTGCGTCGATGGTTTCGAAGATGCGCCGCATCTGCAGCATGATCGAGCGCCGCTTCGACTCGGTCGGATGGGCCGTGAAGACCGGCATGTAGCGGACTTCCTCGAACAGGTCCTGCAGTTCATCAGGCGTGACACCCTTTTTGCGCAGTTCGCGCAGGCACGCGTCGAACGAGCCCTTCCACAGCACGCCGCCTTTCGCCGCGACATGGCGACGCTGGCGATGTTGGTAGCTTTCCTCGGCGGCGTTGACGAGCTGGAAGTAGATGCTGAACGAGCGGATGACCGGACGCAGCGCATCGGGTGACAGCGTACCGATGAACTTCTTAAGCCGCGCCAGGCGTTCGGGGTCGGGATGCTTGCGCAGTTGCAGGAAGCCCTTGCGCAGCCGCTCGATGGTTCGCAGCACGTCGCCCCCGGCCTGACTGCTGATGACATCGCCGAGCAGGCGGCCGAGGAGTTTCACCCGGCCGCGCAGGCTCCTGTCGTGTTTGACGCAGGCATCGATGAAGGGATCGCTCACGTTACTGCTCCCGTGTTGATGGGTGGTGGGCCTGGATGCGTCCAGGGTCCCGGCGAGGGGCGGCATTGGTATACTCTGCCAAATTCGTGGCGAACTCGCCCGATAAACGGATGCCGCATCTCCACCAATTCGTCGTAGCCGCCATTATGCCCCTGATCAGCCGTAGCCAAGCATGGCAAACCCTCGAATCGCACTGGTCCGCGATCTCCGGACTGCGCATGCGAGACCTTTTCGACGATGACCCCGACCGCAGCCGGCGATTCAGCCTCGAGGCGTGCGGGATCTTCCTCGATTACTCCAAGAACCTGGTCACCGATGAAACATTGGGCCACCTGCTGGCGCTGGCAGGAGCGGCCGATTTGACGACGCGGCGCGACAGCCTGCTGCGCGGCGACAAGGTCAACAATACCGAGGACCGCGCCGTGTTGCACATGGCGCTCCGCAACGTGGGCAGCCGCAGCTATCGGGTCGATGGCGACGACGTCATGCCGGGCATCCGTGCGGTGCTGGATCGTATGCGTGCGTTTTCCGACGAAGTGCGCAGCGGGCGCTGGCTGGGTTACACCGGTCAGCGCATCACCGACGTCGTGAGTATCGGCATCGGCGGTTCGAGTCTGGGACCGAAAATGGCCTGCGAGGCGCTGCATCCCTACCGGCAGGGTGGACCGCGCGTGCATTTCGTGTCCAACGTCGACGGCGCCCAGTTGGTGCAGGTGCTGGCCGAACTCGATGCAGCGACCACGCTGTTCGTGGTGGCGTCGAAGACGTTCACGACGCAGGAAACCATCGCCAATGCCGAATCAGCACGCGCATGGTGCCTGGCGTCGCTGCACCGTGACGAGGCGGTTGCGCACCATTTCGTGGCGGTGTCCACCAACGCCGAAGCGGTCGCCGCGTTCGGCATCGATACCCGCAACATGTTCGAGTTCTGGGACTGGGTTGGGGGGCGTTATTCGCTGTGGTCGGCAATCGGGCTGCCGATTGCGCTGGCGGTCGGCATGGAACAGTTCGAGGAAGTGCTGGCCGGCGCCTGCGACATGGACGAGCATTTCATCACCGCGCCGTCCGAACGCAACATACCGGTCGTGCTGGCGCTGCTCGGCATCTGGTACAACAATTTCGGCGGGGCGGATACGCAGGCCATCATCCCCTACGACCAGAATCTGCAGTTCCTGCCCACCTACCTGCAGCAGCTCGACATGGAGAGCAACGGCAAGCGGGTGACGCGCGACGGCGAGATGGTGGACTACCAGACCGGTCCGGTGATCTGGGGGCAGCCCGGCACCGATGCACAGCACAGTTTTTTTCAGCTGATCCACCAGGGCACGCGACTGATCCCGACCGATTTCATCCTGCCGATGCGCAGCCATCATCCGCTCGAAGGTCACCATGACAAGCTGGTAGCCAACTGCTTTGCGCAGGCGCAGGCGCTGATGCGCGGTCGTACCGAGGAAGAGGCGCGGGCAGAACTCGCCGCCGGTGGCATGCCGTCGGAGGGCATCGAGAGGCTGGTGCGGCACCGCGTGTTTCCGGGCAATCGGCCGAGCAACATGATCGTCGTCGACCAACTGACGCCGCGTGTGCTCGGGGCGCTGGTCGCGATGTACGAGCACAAGGTGTTCGTGCAGGGCGTGGTCTGGGGCATCGATTCGTTCGATCAGTGGGGCGTCGAACTCGGCAAGCAGCTGGCCGCGAGTATCCTGTCCGATTTCCGCCAGGCCAAAGGCTCGCCCCGCGTGGACTCGTCGACGGCCGGCCTGATCAGGCGCTATCAGACGACCACGACTGATTGACCGTTGGATTCCGTATGCGGCCTCGGTGACACGGGAGCGCATGGCGATGCCGACGATCGCGGTTGTCCCACGTGGCATCGGTAGCGGCCAGCGCTGGGAGTGCGTCGTCACACTTCAAATCTTCCGGCCGAACGGGGTGGAGCCGGAACAAGGTACGACCACGATTATGTGACCGGCCAGCCCCATGCCAAACGGCGGTCATTGGCCAGACGCGCCGGAACTCAAACGATTCTCTTAGCGGCACGACGCGCCCGGCCCCGGGGCGGGCCCCACCGGCTGCAATCACGCGTTTTCATCGTCTTGCTGCACGCTTGATTGCCCTTCCACGTGCAACACCGTGCCCTGTTCGTCCAGGACGCGCACGCCGATCGGGATGCCATCGCGCACGGCCTGGGTCACGACACAGTAGTCCTCGAACAGCTTGAGGCAGCGTTCCAGACGGGAGCGTTCTTCGGGAACGCCATCGAGTTTCAGGTCGACATCGATGCCGGCCAGGCGCAATCGACCCTTGTCGTTGCGTCGAACGCGGCCGGTGACCGCGGCGCTGACACGGTTCGGCGCGCTGCGACTCTTCTGCAGGCAGAACAGCAGGCTCGCGCTGAGGCAGTTGGCGACCCCTGCGGCGATCAGTCGCGCAGCGTTGGGGCCGGCCTGGCCACCCAGGGGTGACGGCTCGTCGAGCAGCAAATCGGGGACGTCGGGCCAGTCAAAGCGGACCTTGAACTCGAAGTTCTCGACCTGTTCGAGGACGAGCGTGAACCGGTGAATTTCGGACATACGGACAACGACTCCTGGTCGGGAAAACATGTTTGATCAGCGCAGGCCGCTGCACATCGGCTCATCGCATGTAGGTGCCGATCAGGGTTGCCTCGGCAATCACATGGCCGCGCATCGCGTGCTCGACCTGCGCCTTGGTCGGTCGATCGAATCCCTGCAGGATCGCGTCGAGGGCGTAAAGCTTGTGGAAGTAACGGTGGCGACCGACCGGCGGGCAGGGACCGCCGTAGCCGGTCCGCTTCCAGTCATTGACGCCTTCACCCGTTCCTGCCGGGAGTGCCTCGGCGCCGGTGCTTTCGTCGAGTCCGTGCGAGTCCGGCGGCAGGTTGTAGAGCACCCAGTGGACCCAGGTCATGCGCGGTGCGGCGGGATCCGGCGCGTCGGGATCATCGACGATCAGCACGAGACTGCGGGCGCCGTCGGGCACATCCGACCATGCGAGGGCCGGCGACAGGTCTTCACCGTCGCACGTGTGGCGGCGCGGAATACCGCCCATGTGTTCGAATGCGGTCGATGTCAGGGTCAGTGCCAAGTTTCCCCCGCCGAGATCGTTCGTCTACCGGCCAATGATAGGCCGGGGAGACGCAACGTACCCGCCAATCGCACGACGGACAACAATCAGCAGGTTTGCCCTGTGGCCGCGCCGGCGTCATTGCTCGCGGACAGCGCCGGTCAGGGTCGTCGAGTCCGGTTTCGCGCGCATGGCCCCTGAGCCGCCGCGGGTACCGACCGTTGGGCGGCCCGGATGCCGTCGTCAGATGCAAGAAAGCCCGCACTCGGCGGGCTTTACTTATCGGACAGGCGATTGGCTCCCCCGGTTGGATTCGAACCAACGACCAACGGATTAACAGTCCGCTGCGCTACCGCTGCGCCACAGGGGAATAATGGCGAGCGCGAAGTCTACGTTTTTGCGGCGGTTTTTGTCAATAGAACCGGCCGTCGGGAGGGCCGGTTGGCAACCGGCTTTGTGCGCTTGCGTGCACTAGTCGCAGGCGACCTTTCGACCATCCGGCAGGCGCCTGTCGATGCGCGCGCGACCACTGCCGTAGAGCACGACGGCGCGATACGCCGAGCGCGTGTCACCGAGGCAGACTCTGAAGCTCGCGTTGGTGCCCCATGCGGATCCGTCCGGACGAAAGCTGAGCACCGGCCGGCCTGCGCTGGTATGCAACAGCAAACCGTGTGGTTGTGCATCCTGGCGTCGCAGCAGCGGTTCATCCTCGTCGCGGGACCTGTCGCCGTCGAGGTCGACGAAAACGATGTAGCCATCCTGCCAGCCGAAAGCGTCGCCGCTGCAGCCGATGCCGTCCGTGCTGGGGCACAGCCCGACCCGCCGGTTGCGAGACACGGCCGTGCTGCGTGCAAGGTGGAGGTTGGTCAGTACGCTGTTCGCCGCGGTGACGATGCGGTTGCGGTCGGTGAAATCGCGCCATGCGGGCGCGACCATCGTCAGCGAGACGCCCAACACTGCGACGCCGGTCAGCAGTTCGATCAGACTCATGCCGCGCGCGGCGCGGCGGGGGTGGTGTGCGACATCCATGTCGGTGGCCTCCTTGCCGGTTTGTGGCGTCCCATCCATGGGCGCCGGTGGTCATGCGAATCAGCGGCGGCCTGTCATCCGCCCGCCACCCGCTCGATACGGTCGAGCGCCTGCTCGAGGTTCTGCATGCTGGTTGCGATCGAAATGCGCGCGTGGCCGCCGAGGCCGAACGCCGCACCCGGAACCAACGCCACGCCGGCATTGACGATCAGGTGCTCGGCCAGCTGCAGGTCGTCGTGGATGTCCGGCATCGTGTCGATCATCCCCTTGACCGACGGGAACACATAGAAGGTGCCGTCGGTCGGCAGGCACTCGATGCCGGCGATGCCGTTGAGGCGCTCGACGACATAGTCGTGGCGCTTCCTGAACTGCACCAGCATCTCGCCGATGCAATCCTGCGGCCCGTTCAGCGCCGCCTCGGCCGCGTACTGCGAGATCGACGTCGGGTTCGACGTGCTCTGCGACTGGATCTTCTTCATCGCCTTGATGATGTCGGCCGGACCGCCGGCGTAGCCGATCCGCCAGCCGGTCATCGAATAGGCCTTGGAGACGCCGTTGAGTACCAGCGTGCGGTCGGCCAGGTCGGGGCACACGCTGAGGATGTTGACGAACGGCACATCGAGGTTCCAGCGGATATGCTCGTACATGTCGTCGCTGGCGATCGCGACCTTCGGGTACTCGCGCAGCACCTCGCCGAGTGCGGCAAGCTCGTCGGCGGTGTAGGCCATGCCGGTCGGGTTCGACGGGCTGTTGATCACGACCAGGCGCGTCTTCGCCGTCAGTGCACCGCGTAGCTGTGCCGGCGTGATCTTGAAGTGCTGGTCGGCGCCGGCATGCACCAGCACCGGTTCGCCTCCGGCCAGGATCGACATGTCCGGGTACGACACCCAATAGGGCGCCGGGATGATCACCTCGTCACCCGGGTCCAGGATCGCCTGGGCCAGGTTGTAAAAGCTCTGCTTGCCGCCACACGAGACCAGTATCTGCTCGGGCCTGTAGTCGATTCCGTTGTCGCGCTTGAACTTGGCGATGACGGCCTGCTTCAGTCCCGGCGTGCCGTCGACCGGGGTGTACTTGGTCTTGCCGTCGGCGATCGCCTTGCGCGCGGCCTCCTTGATGTGCTCCGGCGTGTCGAAATCGGGTTCGCCCGCACCCAGGCCGATCACGTCCTTGCCGGCCGCGCGCAGCTCGGCGGCGCGCGCCGTTATCGCGAGGGTCGGGGAGGGCTTGACGGCCTGTACGCGGCTGGACAGCTTGATGCTCATGTTCGGTTCGAAACGTCTCCGGACGATCGGGATCAAGGGTGGTTGACTGACTTGGTATCATAACGGATTGACTCCTTGCCGATCAGCAAATTTATGACCGACAAACCGTTCCAGCTGCGCAGCCGCTTCGCCCCCGCGGGCGACCAGCCGACGGCGATCGCGCGCCTGGTCGAGGGCCTGCATGACGGCGAGGCCGGGATGACGCTGCTGGGCGTGACCGGCTCGGGCAAGACCTTCACGATTGCCAACGTCATCGAAGAGGTGCAGCGGCCGACCCTGATTATGGCGCCGAACAAGACGCTGGCGGCGCAGCTGTACGGCGAGTTCCGCGACTTTTTTCCCGACAATGCGGTCGAGTATTTCGTGTCTTACTACGACTACTACCAGCCCGAGGCCTACGTGCCGGCGTCGGACACCTTTATCGAGAAGGATGCCTCGATCAACGAGCACATAGAACAGATGCGGCTGTCGGCGACCAAGGCGCTGTTGGAGCGGCGCGATGTCATCGTCGTCGCGACCGTGTCGTCGATCTACGGCCTTGGCGATCCGCGGCTCTACCTGAGGATGATGCTGCATATCTCGCGCGGCGAACGCATCGACCAGCGGGCGATTCTGAGGCGGCTGGCCGAGCTGCAGTACAAGCGCAACGACATGGAACTGCAGCGCGGCACCTACCGCGTGCGCGGCGAATTGATCGACATCTACCCGGCGGAATCGGACGACGAGGCGGTGCGGGTCGAGCTGTTCGACGACGAGATCGACAACATCTCGCTGTTCGATCCCCTGACCGGCGAGATCCTGCGCCGCGTGCCCCGCTACACGGTGTATCCCAAGACCCATTACGTGACGCCGCGCGAGACGATCCTCGAGGCGGTCGATGCGATCAAGATCGAGCTCAAGGAGCGGCTCGACCAGCTGTACGAGGCGAACAAGCTGGTCGAACATCAACGCCTGCAGCAGCGCACCCAGTTCGACCTCGAGATGATGGTCGAACTCGGATATTGCTCGGGCATCGAGAACTACTCGCGCTACCTGTCCGGCCGTGCGCCGGGCGAGGGGCCGCCGACGCTGTTCGACTACCTGCCGGACGAGGCACTGCTGGTCGTCGACGAGTCGCACGTGACGATCCCGCAGCTCGGTGGCATGTACCGCGGCGACCGCTCGCGCAAGGAGACGCTGGTCGAATACGGTTTCCGGCTCCCGTCGGCGCTCGACAATCGGCCGCTGCGCTTCGACGAATTCGAAAAGCTGGCACCGCAGACGATCTACGTCAGCGCGACGCCGCGCGACTACGAGCGCGAGCACTCCGGTGCGATCGTCGAACAGGTCGTGCGCCCGACCGGCCTGGTCGACCCGGAGATTGAGGTGCGGCCGGCGACATCGCAGGTCGACGACCTTTTGTCCGAGATCGGCACACGCACCGCGATGGGTGACCGCGTGCTGGTCACGACGCTGACCAAGCGCATGGCCGAGGACCTGACCGACTACCTGCTCGAGCACGGCGTGCGCGTGCGCTACCTGCACTCCGACATCGATACCGTCGAGCGCGTAGAGATCATCCGCGACCTGCGCCTCGGCGAGTTCGACGTGCTGGTCGGCATCAACCTGCTGCGCGAGGGTCTCGACATGCCCGAGGTGTCGCTGGTCGCGATACTCGATGCGGACAAGGAGGGCTTCCTGCGCTCCGAGGGCTCGCTGATCCAGACCGTCGGCCGCGCGGCGCGCAACGTGCGCGGCAAGGCGATCATGTACGGCGACCATGTCACCGGGTCGATGCGGCGTGCGATCGACGAGACCGAACGCCGCCGCGGCAAGCAGATCGAGTTCAACGCCGCGCACGGCATCACGCCGCAGACGGTGCAAAAGAACATCGCCGACATCATGGAAGCGGCTTATCCGGGTGCGCCGACCACGGCCCGGCGCTTTGCCAGGGTGGCCGAACAGACGGCGGAATATGCGGCCATGACGCCGGCGCAGATGAGCAAGCGCGTCAGGGAACTCGAGAAGCAGATGTATCAGCACGCCAAGAACCTCGAGTTCGAACAGGCGGCCAGGGTGCGGGACGAATTGAAGGAGCTGCAGGGGCGGGGCCTCGTGGCATGAACGGCGATCGCACAGCGGATCCGCCGGGGCTTGCGGAGCTCCTCGCTGTCCGGGTATAGTCCGCGACCTGCTTTGCAGGCGCGTAGCTCAGTTGGTTAGAGCACCACCTTGACATGGTGGGGGTCGGTGGTTCGAGTCCACTCGCGCCTACCAATTCCCGTCGCCCATACGGCCTCCTTCCGGCCGACATCCACTCAGAATCGCAACAACCGTTCCCTTTCAAGGTTCGGCATCGGCGGTGTTCACGGCCGTCGAAGATCACGGTCAGCCGGCGTCGCACGCGATTCTCGGCCAACCCGATCCGCCACTTGCCATGGCCGTCAACAGTGCGTGCTACGCTTGCCCGCAGGACTGAGCACCGGATGCCATGCACCAGACGGAGCACAACGTCTTCATTTCCTACGCACGTGCGGACCTGCACTGGGTGTCGGCGATGGTGAACCTGCTGAAGGCGGGCGGGGCGAAGGTCTTCATGGATATCCGCGACATCGCCTACGGCGACGACTGGCGGCAGGTGCTGGTCGAGAAGTTGGGTGCCGTGGAACGGGTGTTGGTGTTCTGGTCGACCAATGCCGCCGGGTCACAGTGGGTCGAAGAAGAGTTCACGATCGCGATCCGCAACGGTAAGCGTGTCGTACCTGTGCCGATCGACGACACACCGTTGCCGGTGTCGCTGGCAAGATTCCATGCGCTGACCGACCTGAAGCCGATCCTGCAGCAATCCCTTGCCGCCAATCCGGTACCCGTGCCGCCCGCGGCGCCGGGCGCGAACAAGGGTTCACCCGCACTCCGGGTCTGGGCAGTCGCCGCGTTGGCGACACTGGTGATCGGTCCGGCCATTTTCTTTTTGACCCAGAGCGAGATACCCGTTCCGGCGGACAGCGGCCCGCTCGGCGTGCCCATCGAGACGGGCCAAACGGTCGGCGTCCCGGGGAGGTGGTTCCTTCTCGCCACGCTCATGCTGGGGGTGCTTGCGGTAGGCGTGACGAGGTGGTTGAAGCGACGCGCGGAGCGCGCGCGCGTGCGCGAGGTCTTCAGGCGATACCTACCGCCTCACCTGCCGGAGGCTGCGACCGTCGGTGCGAGTCCGGTGGATGTCGATGTCACGCTGGGCAGGCGCGTCGTCGAGCTCGTGTTCCGCGAGCCGGGTTTGAAGTGAGGGGGTACACCGCGAGTGGCGGACCGCCGTGAGGTTCAGTACATCACGACCCGGTTACGACCGGTCCGTTTGGCATGGTAGAGCGCGGAATCAGCGGCCTCGAGCAGCTCCCGTGGAGTGGGCTGTTCATTGGCGATGCCGACGCTGACGCTGATCCCGGTGCTGCCGTGCCCGTTCTCCATCGATTCGATCTGTTGGCGGAAGGACTCGAACAGCGCCATTACCTCGGCGCGATTGCCACCTTCGAGTACGACACCGAATTCATCTCCACCGAGCCGGGCGACGCACAGGGTGTCGCCGAATGCCTGCTGCAGCCTCTCGGCGAGCAACTTCAACGCATCGTCGCCGGCGAGGTGGCCGAGCTTGTCGTTGATTGCCTTGAAGCGATCAACGTCGACGATTGCAACGTACATCGCGGCGCCGAACGAGCCTTCCAGCACCTGCTGAAAGCGGCGCCTGTTCGAGATTCCGGTCAACGGGTCCGTCACCACGTCCTTTGCCAGTTGCACCTGGCGGTGTTTGTCCTCGATGTCGCGAATGATCGCAAAGGTCCAGAGCTCACCCATCTGTTCGAACGGCGTGAGGAACAGCGAGATGTAGATCTCGGCCCCGTCTTTCCTCAGTCCCTCGATCTCGACGACATTCCCGATTGCGTTGCCGCCGCGACGTTGTTGCTGGTAGGCCGTGAAGGCGCGCTTGGCCATCTCGCGGTAACGCTGCGGTGTGATGTGGTCATGGATGTTGCACCCCATCATTTCCACTTCGCTGAAGCCGAACAGACTCTCGGCCGAGCGATTCCATAACCGGACCCGGCAATCGTGGTCGATGACGACGACAGCATCATGCGATGTCTCGACGATCGTCTTGTAGAGTTCGGTGCGCAGGTCGGGCACTGTTACAGAGGCCTCGCGATGGGTGGTGGATTGCACGGGACCGGTGGGTACTGACATCGTGCCCCGGGACGGTGTCGCGCGCATTTGCCCAATTCCCCGCACCCGTAATCGGATTCACCCAGGGCCGAACCTGGGATGAGCGGAAAATAACCAAACTACCCGTCGCGGGCAATCGATGTCCACGGTCGCTCGGCCGGGGCGCGAAACGATTTCATCCCTGGGGACGTAAACGCCTTGTCACCCGGATTGGCCACGGTGACCGGTCACCCCTGATCGACGCCACACGCGCCAGAGGTCTTGTCATCGATTTGCTGCAGTGGGCGCCGTGCTTTTTGGCGCCCGCGTGGGCCACGCGTCGCACACTGTCCGGCTTCGAACCACTTGCGCCAGCGAAACACGATCACCTGCGCAGGCGTGAGTGCGACGCGCAGCGCGACGATCGTGCCGAAGCCCAGCAAGTTGTCGGTCAGCGGGATGCCACCGACATTGATGCCGAGCAGTCCAGTCAACAAGCGAAGCGGCAGAAAGATCGCTGCGACCACCGACAGCACGTACACCCGGCGGTTCATCCGGTCCGGCAGGTGGCGGGTCAGTTCCTGCTGTGCGACTGCTGCATGCTCGCGTGCGGCGTCGAGTACTCCGACATAGCGCGTGACGCGATCGGCCTCGTCGCGCAGGCGCATCACCCACCTCTTCCCCAGCCAGTCGGCAACCACCGGGGTGAGACCCGCGAGGGCGTCGCGTTGCGGGACCCGGCAGCGCGCAGCTCGATGATCTCGCGCCGATTGCTGCATGGGGCGTCGCCAACCTGCACGTTGTGTGCTCGCAGTGTCCCGTCCTGCAGGTCATCGAAGTCATCGTCGATCGTCGTGATCGCGTTCGCCATGCAGGCCACGAGATGCCCGGAGAGTGCGACGACAAGATCACCGGCGGAAGTGGGGTCGTGACGCGGTCGATCGCGTCGCGCAGCCAAACCTGGCCGTCGTCCGACGCGCGGTTCAGGTGTATCCACAGCACACCGCTGCCCGGGTGGCATGTGCGGATGGCCTCGCTACCCCGCATCCTGCCGGACCGATCGCCATCCAGCCGAAAGGTAGAAACCAGCGCGCCTCTGCTCATCTGCGCCTGTCGCCGGGCCGATTCCGCCGTCCAGGTTGACGGCAGTCGCCGGATCAGACGAGCGGGTGGCCCGTGTGTTCACGCCCATTCAGGACCGCGCTGACCCTGGCGACGTTCCGCCTGAGCGCCATAATAGGACACCCGATCCAGGTGCTGAGGCCCTCATCATGTGCAACAAGATCCGGTTTTTTTTCGCCGCAGCGGTCTTGACCGGCCAGGTGCTGGCGGCGAATGAGGTCGCCGGCGTGGTGAAGGTGACGCCGCTGGGCAGTCACGACGGCGAGTTCTGCCGCTTCGACAGGGCGCTGCTGTTCGAGGACCCGGACGGTACACGCGTGCTGTACGACGCGGGCCGCACGGTCGCCGGTGCCGACGATCCGCGCCTCGGGCGGCTCGACGTGGTCCTGGTGAGTCATCTGCACGGCGATCACGTCGGAGACCGGCACATCGCGCATGTCAACACCGGCGAATGTGCGAATCCGGAGACACCGGTGGTGGCGACACCGGCAAGCAGCACGGTGGCGATCGCGTTGGCGAAGAAGGCCAGCATCCTCACCGGCAGCGAGATGCCGAAATTCTTCGCCAAGCGGCTTGCAACCGGGGGCGGTGATCCGAAGGACGCGCTGCTGGTGCGATTCGGCGGCTCGCGCCGCATCGGCGGCGTTACCTTTACCACGGTACCCGCCGTGCACTCCAACGGGATCGCGCCGGAATTCATCGGTGGCCCACTGGGCGAGATGATGGAGGCCGCCGGCATCACCGCCTACGCCGGACCGCCGACCGGCTATGTCCTGACCTTTTCCAACGGGCTGGTCGTCTACCTGTCCGGCGATACCGGCATCACCGCCGAACAACGGACCGTCGTGCGCGACCACTATGCCGCCGAACTGGTCGTCCTCAACATCGGTGACACGTTCACGACCGGACCTGAAGAGGCGGCCTTCGTCGTCAACGAACTGATCGCGCCGACCACCGTGATTGCGTCGCACGCGAACGAGGCGGCCACCCGGGATGGCAGGGTGATCGAGGGAACGCGTACCGCGCGCTTCATCGGTGCCAGCAGGGTGCCGGTCGTGGTGCCGCTCAGCGATGTGCAGCTGGCCTTCGATGGCGAAGGTCATTGCGTCGCGGGTTGTCCTGTACCTGATTCGCCCTGAAGGCAATACAGGGCGTGGCCTGCCCGGGCTGCCTCTCAGTGTGAGGCTGGTCCACGCGACGGGTTCCGGGCGGTATGCAGACGCCGGTCAGGGCTGCAATGCGTGCAGCATCAGCATGCGGCGTTCGCGCCCGCCTACTGGGATCTCTTCCGGATCGATCGCGCGCAGGTCGTGCAAGGCGTCGTCCGTGTTTCCCGCAAGCAGCTGGATCTCGGCGCGACGCAGACGCATGCGCGGCGCTGAGCTGCCCGAGCTTTCGATCACCTGGCTGGCAATGTCGATCGCATCGGGGAAGTCACGCTGCCCGGCGAGTATCGCCGCCAAGGTGTCGGCGACATCGAATGATTCCGGCGCAATCTCATGCGCACGGCGTGCGAGAGAGGCGGCCCGCTCCGCGTCTGACTCGCGCAGCGCCCAGGCCAGGTTGTTGAGCACGGCTGCATCATCGGGCCGGAGTCTGGCCAGGGATTCCAGTACGGCGAGCTTCTTCTGCGCCTGGCCGGTGGCCGCGTAGGCGGCGGCGAGATCACCGAGGGCATAGGTGTCGTCAGGAGCCCGGATCTGGCGCTGTTCGAGCAACTCGATGGCGGGTTCCCAGTCGGCATTGTGCGCAAGTACGCGGGCGAGGGTCAGCATTGCGACCGGGCCAGGTTCGTGCTCGTACAGTGATCTCGCCACGCGCACAGCCTCGTCGAAAGCCTGCTCGTGCAGGGCGATATCGAGTTGGGTGCGAATCCGTTCCGGATCGTCCCGTGGCACAGCCGATCGACCGACCAGGTCACGGGCCCGCGGTGTATTGCCCCGTGCCGCCTGCAGGCGCGCCGCAGCCAGTTCGGCATAGGCGTCGCCGGGTGCCAGACTGACGAGGCGTTCGAGCAGCGCCTGCGCACCGCCGCTGTTGCCTTTCACCTCACACAAGGCCGCCAGGCGCATGTACGGCGCTATCAGTGCGGGGGCCAGGGCGCGCAGCGATTGAAATGCGGCGGTGGCACGATCGATGTCACCGAGTTCGTAGTAGATCTCGGCCAGGGTCGCACGCAGGTTGGGATCGGTGCTGGCCTCGCGTCCGGTCAGCACGCGCAGTGCCGCGTCAGGGGCGTTGAACCGGTGCAATTGCAGCATCGCGATGCGTGCGCGCACATCGTCTCGCATCGGCTCGTTTGCCAGAATCGCCTCGAGCGCCTGAAGCTCAACATTCCAGTCGGCACGCGACTCGGCGTACTCGGCCTGCAGCACGAGGAAATCGGTGTTGCGCGGCGATTCGGCGATTGCGCGTTCGAGGTCCGCGGTGACATCAGGTTCACCGTCGTTGCGGATCGACAGCTCGACAAGCCCCGCCAGGGCCTCGTAGCTGGAGGTGTCGATCGCGAGGACCCGGCGCAGCGCGTCCGCGGCCGCGGCGGTCTCGCCGTCGGCGATATCCTGTCGGGCCGCTTTGAACAGCAGGTGTTTTGCATCGGCCTGCGTCGCAGACGGTGGCTCCGACGTTTGCGCAGGCGGCGCCGGGGGCTGCAGCGGCTGCCTGGCCGACGTCGCCACGGCATCCGCAACGCGCGGCGCCGAAATCGTCGGCAGCGCGTCGACGTCGAATGCGGCGCTGATCGCATCGCCGGCTGCGGTTGCTTCCTCCCGGTCGGGCCGGGAGCGTGCATCCGCTACCTGCGCAGCAATGTCGTCGGGCAGCAGCGGCAACAACCGGTCGATCACCTGATCGGCCGCATCCCAACGGCGCTGGGCGATCAGACTGGCGGTCAGCAGCTTGCCTGCCTCGATATCGGTCGGCTGGGCTGCCATCAGCGGGCGCAGCAGGGTCTCGGCGGCCTCCGGTTCTGCGCGCTGCAGTGCCAGGCGAGCCAAGAGCGAAACGGCGCCGGGATGACCCGGTGTCAGCGCGAGCACGGCGTCGGCGAGTTGCCGGGCCTGTTCCGGTCTTCCGCGTCGGAACTCGAGGCGCGCGAGTCGATAGCTGGCCTGTGCGTCGGAGGGGGCTGTTTCGATGCGCCGACGTAACAGGTCGGCGGCGCGATCCAGATCGCCGTGGGCAGTCCACGCGCGTTGGGCGAAGTCGATCACCTCCGGCTGGTCCGGATGCGCGTCGACAAGGCTGCCGGCTTCGCCGACTGCGGCAGCAATGTCGCCGGTGTCGAGCAGAAACCGGGCGTGCATCAAGCGGTCGTGCCAGTGTGGGAACTGCTGGGCGAGTGCTTCCGCGAAGTGCGTCCCGGCCGCGGCTGCATCGCCTCGTCGCGCAGCGAGTTCGCCGTGCAGCGCCGCTGCATAGGGATTGTCGCGTTCGATCATGTCGACCCGCCGCAGCGCGGCCTGGGCATCGTCCAGGGCGCCCTTCGCGATCGACAGGTCTGCCTGGGCCAGGCCGACCTCCGGCAGGTAGGGAGACAGCGCCCGTGCCTGGCGCAGTGCCGCCTCGGCCTCGTCCAGGTGGCCCAGCGCGATATGGGCGCGCGACTGGAATGCCAGCAAGACGCCCTTGTTGCTCTGGTCGAGCTCCTCAGTCGCCAGATCGACGACGTCACGGTAGCGACCCTGCAGATACAGCGCCTCGGCCAGTGCCGGGCGGGTACGGTTCTCCCCCGCCCGTAGCCGCACGGCAAGGTGGATCTGTCGTTCCGCCTCGGCGCCCCGGCGCGCCCGCAACAGCACCTTGCTCAGGCGCCAGCGCACAAAGCTGTTTTCCGGCGCCACGCGGGCCGCCTCGGTGTAGCTGGCGATCGCCTGGCGCAGGTCGCCGCCGCTCTCCGCCAATTCGGCATCGGCGAGCAGGTCGGTCGGATCGTCACCGCCGCACCCGGCCATCGCCAGGGTGAGCAGCGTCAGTGCGGCAAAGGCGATGTGGGCGGGTCGGATCATGCGTAAGGGTGGGGTCGGATCTGTACCCATGATATGTCGGCAAATCGGTACTGTTCTGTACCGTTGCGCCGCCATCCTAGGCGCGTGGAGAAATGTATCGCGATACCGGAACGGGTGCGCGCGGATCGGCGATGGCACCTACCCACAGCGGCGCCGCTGGCGCGCACGGCGGCGGGAGTAAAGCTGAAACAGCGCTTGCCGATCCACTAGGGCGGAGTGGAACCGGCGGATTGCGGGTTGAACGGGACCGGCCGGTCGCATTATCTTACGCCCCGCCGCAGGCAGCGGTGGTGACAGAAAGCGTCGCGGCGGCGAACGGTTGCCTGGGCATGGGGGGCGACCGGCAGGTGGCCCTTCGGGGCCTGACCGCCGTACTACGGCAGTGCGGAGCATCGGGTCGGGCAGAGGATCTCTGGTCGGCCGCCGCCGGCGTCCGCCGATAGCTGCTCCTACCTGCCTGACCGACGTCACATGCAACGGCCAAACGGCCGCCGAGGAAAAGATATGAGGGTATTACCCCGAACGGCGAAAGCGTTTGCGCTCGCGGGTGGCTTGAGCATCGCCGTGCAGCCGGTTCCCGGATTTTCCGGCGAGGCGTACTGCTTCAATGCGGGCATCGCCAAGGGGTGGGACTGCTCCGAATCGTCTGAGGCGGAGTTACCGATCGATCACGTCTACCACACGCTGAAGATCAGAGTCGCGAAAGGTCAGAATGCCGACGACCTCGGGCGGATCCTGCCGATCGAACAGGTCGGCGAAGTCCCGCTGCCGGATGGCGACAGGGTGGTGTTCCTCGGCCGTTTTCGCGACTCGATGAAGGCGTTTCGCGTGGTCGAACGGTGCCGTGAGATCCATTCGGAGGAATGCGCACGATACGCGCCGAAGGTGGTCAAGATCGGGCTCGACGACAAGGACGTCGAGCCGGGAAGCACCGAGATCACCCGCGCCGACATGCAGAACAAGGCGGCCAATCAACTGGTTGCCGCGCGCGCGGAGCCGGTAGATCTGTCGCCCCGGGTTGTCGACGATGCCATTACCGAGAGTATCGGCACACTGCAGCCGCGCGGCCTGCTGGCACTGCCGGCGTCGATGAAACACGTGCTGTGGGTCGACCTGGCGGAAGGGAATATGTACGTGGTCCGGCAGGAGGATGGTCGCTTCATCACCGCCGAGACCATCTCCGTGTCGATCGGCAAGAACGGCTACGGCAAGGTCGAACAGGGCGACAAGAAGACGCCCGTGGGCGTCTACCGCCTGCTCGCGCACCTCACCGACGAGCAGCTGGACGATTTCTACGGCAGTGGCGCCTACACGCTGAACTACCCGAATTTCGTCGACCAGATCAACTCGCGCAGCGGTTCGGGGATCTGGTTGCACGGCCTGCCGAAGGGCAAGGACCACAGACCGCTGCAGGACAGCGACGGCTGTGTCGTGCTGTCCAACGACATGCTCGACGATATCGGTCGCTACGTCGATCTGCAGAACACGCCGATCGTGCTGGACGACAGGCTGGCCTGGGTGGACGCCACGGTCGCACGTGCGGAAAGAGACGGGCTGGAGCGTGCGATCGATTCCTGGCGACAGGCGTGGTCGGCGCGTGACAACCAGAAATATCTGTCCTTCTACGCCGATGACTTCACGTCGCTGGACAAGAACATCGATGAATGGCGCAGCTACAAGACGCGCGTGAACGGATCAAAGTCGTACATCCGTGTGAACCTGTCCGACGTCAGCCTGCTCGCATACCCGGGTGAAGACAATACGGTGCTTGCGCGCTTCTTCCAGCGCTACGAAAGCAGCAACTTCAACGCCAAAGGGTGGAAGGAACAGCTGTGGCGCAAGCAGGATTCGGGTGAATGGCGGATCGTGTTTGAACGCGGTTAGCGGCCCGTTCGATCCATGTTCTTCACCTTCCAGTCAGTCTCGGTACCCTAGGGTGTCTACTTCGCTCGTGGTTGCAGTGTCCTGCCGATGTCTTGGCATCGCGGCATGGGTATCGAAGCCGGGTGGAGTGATCCGTCGCGCGCGCCGCCGGACGCTGCTCGCCGGCATGCTGCTGGGCTGCGTGGCGTTTCAAGCCGCGCTTGCCGAGGGTGCGCCTGCCGGGGATGTGCCGCCCGGCGTCGATGCCTTGTGTGACGAGATCGGTGCGAAGCTGGGCAGCGTGTCGAAACGCGATTGTCATGACCAGCAGCTGCAACACACTGGCCATCGCTCGGTGCTGCAGCGGGTGCTCGCGGTCAAGGAGTATCCACCGAAACCACCGAAGGTGCCGGTGGGCCGTATTCTGGTGATCGGCGGCATACACGGCGACGAGTACTCGTCGGTGTCGGTCGTATTCAAGTGGATGGAGATCCTCGATGTCCATCATTCCGGCCTGTTCCATTGGCACTTCGTACCGCTCAGCAATCCCGATGGCCTGTTGCGCGATCAGTCGCAGCGACAGAACGACAGGGGCGTGGACCTGAACCGCAACTTCCCGACCCGGGACTGGGATGAATTGGCACTGGACTACTGGGCGACCCGAACGGGCAGCGATCCACGCCGTTACCCGGGTCCGCACGCCGCCAGCGAACCCGAGGTGGCCTACCTGGTCGATGAGATCGCGTCATTCAAACCGGACATCATCATCTCGCTGCACGCACCCTATGGGGTGATCGATCATGACGGTCCGCCGAAGGCGCCCGAATACCTGGGTGACCTGACCTTGCGCCGTCTCGGCGTGTTTCCGGGGTCGCTCGGCAACTATGGAGGTGTGGACCTGAACGTGCCTGTCGTGACCGTGGAACTGGCGCACGCAGGCATCATGCCCAGCGACAGCCAGGTCTCGCGCATGTGGACCGATCTGGTGCGCTGGCTGGTGCGTGAACGGCGTAACGCGCCGTCCGGCGCAGCCGACTGAGCGAACTTGCGCGTGCCGGCGGAACAGCGCCGGCACCGATTGTCGGTTGCCCGCTCAGATCCAATCGAACGACACGATCAGCGCCTTCGGGCTGGGCTCGGTGATCTGGATGTCGATCATGAGTTCGAGCGGCGTGAAGCCCTCGGGTGTCACCAGTCGACCCTCGACCGATTGAAACTGCTTGAATCCGAGCTTGTGGTGGCTGGTGCCGTCGCTCGCGACCGTCTCCATCGGCAATTCCACCAGCTCGTTGTTCTGCTCGCCGCGCACGATGACGGATACGGCTCCCTCGACGCGCTTGGCACCTTCGACCTCGCGTGCGATGGTGAACGAGTATGCATAGCCATTGCTGCTGCCGGTCTTGCGCAGCTTGAAATCCTTGATCGCGAAGTTGGAGTCACCCTCGGCGACCAGTCCACGCAGATGGTCCGCTTCCTGGCGCAGCGCGGCGCGCTCTGCCTTCAGCGCCTCGATCCGGGCGTTGACGTTTTCGATCGCCTGGCGGTCGATCTGGCTGCTGCGTTCGAAGCGTGCCGCCTCGAAGCGGAGACGTTCGCGATCCTGTTCGAGATCGACGATTTGCGCGTACAACTCCTCGTTGCCGGACGTCTCGCCAACCTCCTCCGATCCGGCATAACCGAGTCCGAACCGATAGGCCTGCCAGCTCCATGCGAGCAGCGCGGCAAGCGCGAAGACCCACAGCCACAACGACCGGTGGCCGCCGTCCTGGACGATCTTCGGGGTTACGATTTTTCGCGGTTTGTCTCTGGCCATGCGATGCGCATTTTCGTGGGGTCGTCCGATCCCGGCAAGCGTGATCGGCGAAGGCTGTTTCCGCCAGACGTCGCGGAGATGGGTTGCGTGTGCGACCGCGGTGGCGTCCCCGTCGGGCAGCGCGCCGACGCCTCGTCAGAGATGACTGTAGGCGCCCCAGAAGTTCAGGTCCGATCTGCGTCGCGGCCGTTCGGCGCGTCGATCGGAGTCCTCCAGCCGGATGCTCCGCCGCCGGTCCATGCCCGAGCGCCGGTCGGCCAGTACGCGACGTTCCGGCAGCCCGATCAGGCAGCACGCGCACTGGCCGGATTCGCAGCCGGCTACCGGTACCGGCAGACGTTCGTCGAACGCGAATTGTCGTCCGGCGAGCCGCGACGAGGCTCGGCAATGCGATTCGACGCGGAATCCCCAGAATCTGTCGGCATCACGCAGCCTCACCGCCTGGGTTTCCGGCGACGGCAGTGCCGAACGTGGGTGCTCTTCGGCGGTCTCCGGCGTCTGGTGATTGCGCGAACGCAAGATCAGGGCGCCGAGCACCAGCAAGGTAATCCCACCAATGGCAAACAGCGCGTACTCCATCGATCCCCCTGAGCCCCATCGCTGACCCATCGCCGGGAATTTTCGTCGCAAAGCGGAACGTATGGCAAGTCACAGGCTGAAGGGGACGGGCAGATGATGTCGGACGCAACGGCATCCGCGTGTCGCGCCACCCGTGGCGTGACGGATATGACGCACACTGCTGGCTTCCGTGGGATCGCGAATCTGCCAGCACACCCAAGATGCCTGTGTCGGCGATCTGCCCGGTTTGGGCGTTCAATCGCGCCAGAAGGCGGGTGTCAGGATGACCAGCACGGTGAAGATCTCCAGGCGTCCCAGCAACATTGCCACCGTGCCGAGCAGTTTTGCGCCGCTGCCGACCGAGGCGAACGTCAGCGCGACATCGCCGAGCCCGGGGCCCAGGTTGTTCATGCAGGTGGCCACCGCGGAAAAAGCGGTGACCTGGTCGAGCCCGGCAGCCATCATCAGCAGCGTGAACAGGCTGAACACCAGCACGTACACGGAGAAGAAGCCCCAGATCGCCTGGCTGATGCGCGGTGAAAGCACGTGCGCGCCGATACGCAGCGGGCGTACCGAACGCGGGTGGATCAGGTAGCCGATCTCCTGGGCCCCCTGTTTCAGCATCAACAGGATGCGCGACACCTTGATGCCGCCGGCCGTCGAGCCGCCGCAGCCGCCGATGAAGCTGATGAAGATCAGGGAAACCGGCAGGAAGCTCGGCCAGTTGGAGAAGTCGGCGGTACCGAACCCGGTGCTGGTGATCACCGACACCACCTCGAATACCGAATTCACGATTGCCTCGAACAGGTGCGCGTATTCGCCGAACCACCACAATGTCATGGCGATCACGAGCACGGCCGTGACGATGAAGATCAGGAAGGTGCGAGATTCCGTGTCGCGCCAATAGGGGCGCAGCGAAAGACCCAGTACTGCGCGGTAGTGCAGCGAAAAGTTGATCCCGCCGGCGAGCATGAACAGGATCGCGATCAGGTCGATCGCGAAGCTGTTGAAGTAGCCGAGGCTTGCGTCGTGGGTCGAAAAGCCGCCGGTGGAAACGGTCGTGTAGCTGTGCACGATCGCATCGAAGGGGCTCATGCCGGTCAGCCAGTATCCGAGTGCGCACGCCACCGTCAGCCCAACGTACAACACCCACAGCGAGCGCGCCGTCTCGGCGAGGCGCGGCTTGATCTTTTCCTCTTTCATCGGGCCCGGGGCCTCGGCCTTGTACAGCTGCATGCCGCCGATGCCCAGCATCGGCATCACGGCGACTGCGAGCACGACCAGGCCCATGCCGCCGAGCCACTGCAGCTGGCCGCGGTAGTACAGTACCGATGGCGGAAGGGTGTCGAGACCGACGATGACGGTCGCGCCGGTGGTCGTGAATCCGGAAACGGCCTCGAACAGGGCGTCGACGAAGCTGAGATGCGGGCCGACCATGAACGGGATCGCCGACAACACGCTCATCACCACCCAGAACAGGGTGACGATGATGAAACCCTCGCGCCGGTGGAATTCCGCGCTGGCGCCGCGCGCTGGCAGCCACAGCACCAGGCCGGTGACATGGATCAGCGCGAACGACAAGGCGAAGTGGATCAGTTCGCCGTCGTCGTAGATCAGCGACACCAGCATCGGTGGAATCACCGATAAGCTGAATATCATGCAGAGGAAACCGACAACGGCCAGAATGGAAAGCTTTTTCACCGCGTGAAAGCACCAAGCATGCGTATTTTTGCACCCGGGGTGCCGCCCAAGATCGATGTCGCATGTCGTCGCCCGCCAGGTGGTTCCTCACGGCGACGCGTTAAGCCCACCATAAGGCGCAGACATGGTTATGACAAGATGCCGCAATGGCGCCGGAAGGGTCTCTGTCGCCGATACCGGCGGGTTTGTACGGTGACCGGGCGGCAGCGCACTACCGCAGACTCCGAGATTGACCGGCTCAGTTACGCGGCTCGGTCGGCTGTTGCCCCAGGTTGCCCTGCGTGTACTGCGAGAGGAGTTCATCGATCTCGCTGACGATACTGTCGTACAGCTCTGTTCGGCGAAGAGTGCTCGCGTGAACCTCCCTGTCCACCTGTTGCAGCATGGCGACCCGCGCCCGAATCCGGCCGATGCGTTCGCGGTGCGCGGGTTCGGCGTCGCGCGCCTTCTCGAGTTCATCGAGGATGTCGTAGACCTGTTGCGCTGTCAGATCGCTGGGGTCATTCTCCGACGGTCCATGCGGCACGGACTGGCGCAACTGCCATTCGGCCTCGATCAGGGCCTCGCGGCCAGGGTTGTAGAGGTCAGGCCTCTGGTCTTCAAAATCGACAAGGTCGAAAACGAACGCGGCCGCGGCGGTGACCAGCAGCACGATGAGCAGGGCCACGGCGACCAGGGGTTTGTGCTTGATGGCGCGCACCGGGTGGTTTCTCCGCTCGTAGTTCGAATGGCGCGTTGGCCGAGGTTGGCCATTATGCCTCAGACTGCCGAAAGCCCTACCGGTTCCGGAGGTACGGCTACGCGAGCGCCACCCAGGTGGTGCGGGTCTGCTTCAGTGAGCTTCAGAAGTTGGTCCGTGCAGCGCGGTTCTGTGGGCCTCATGGCGGGGAAGGGGCCCCGGCCACACGGGCGGCGTCGTTCCGTGCGGATCAGCCGAGCGTTGAAAACCGACCGCCGTTCCGGTGTGCTTTGCTGATGCCGCCGTCGACCACGGCCGGTTTGATCATGTTCGCATCGGCCGCCGGGCGATCACGGCCGGGAAAGATGCCGCCGTCAACAACGCTGTGCGCGTGGTCGACGTCCGCGGACGCATCAATGGCACCGACGCGCCGCTGTACCGCGATCACCGCCAAGGCGCCGAAGGCGACTAGCAGCACGTGGTGGGAGCCGAGTCCGTAGCCAGCCAGCGCCGCAAGCGCAGCGATGATGATGTATTTGCTGGTGGTGGACAGTGGGCGATAGTCGCCGTGTTCGATGCTGAGCGCGGGGGAGTATTGCATGACCTGCTCCGTTTACTGCCGGGTTCGCGATTCCTGTTGCCCCTGCAGGGTACGCGACGACGCGTCAAGGGAATGCCAAGCGGTCGTTAACGGAACGTTAAGGGGTCAGTGACGGACCGGCGCTGGAATTTCCCGTTGCGGCGCCAGGCGTGCGTCGGGTCAGTCGTGGCTGAGGGTTTGCGATGCAGGGATGCCAGATCGGTGTGCCGGGAAGATGGTGTCGCGAATCCTGCGCAAGATCCCCCACGGCCGGCGCGTCAGGCGGGTGGTCCGGTTGCGGTTCCGGTGACGGGTGCAGCGCTGAATCGCAGGCGGGCGATCGTGCCGCCCTGCGGCAGGTTGGCCAGCGTGACGGTCCAGCCGTAGCGTTCGCACAGGCGCCGGACAAGCGACAGCCCGAGGCCGGCGCCCGTACTCGCATCGCCCCGGACATAGGGCTGGAACAGTGCCGCGACATCGACGTTGCCGATCCCGGTGCCGGTATCGTGCACCTCGATCGCGTCCGCACTCACGTGGACACGCACTGTGCCTTCGCTGGTGAAACTCAATGCATTGCGCAACAGGTTGCCCAGCACCATCGAAAGTGCGGCACGGTCCGCGAACACCTCCGGGCTGCCCTGGATATCGAGCGCAAGCTCGACCGGTTTGGCACGAAACAGATCGCGGTAGCGTTCGACGAGTTCGGCCGCCACCGAGGGTACGTCGCATGCGACCGACGGCGCGTGTGTCGCCTCCTGCTCACGCGCCAGGGCGAGCAGGGCGCCGGTCATCTCGTTCATCTCGGCGACGGCGCGCCCGATACGCGCCGCGCGCGCCTGGTTGCGCTCGTCCAGCGAGTCATCGGCGAGCAGCAGCTCGCTGGCGCCCGAGATCACCGCAAGGGGTGTGCGCAGCTCGTGGCTGACGTCGCCGGTGAACAGCTGTTCGCGTTCGATGAAATCGTGCAGCCGGGCAAGGTAGTCATCGAAGTCCGCGGCCAGCTGGTGCACCTCGAGCCAGGGGAACTGATCCGCCAGCGGTCGCAGCGGTTCCTCGGGCCGCAACCCTGCGGCGCGTCGTACCAGCTCGGTGACCGGTGCGATGACACGGGTCGCCAGGCGTCGGCCGGACAGCGCCGAGATCAGCGTGATCAGCAACACGCTGCCGGCCAGCAGCATCAGGAATCCGCGTTCGCGCCGTTGCAGCGCCGTGACGTCGTACAGCACGACGAACCGCTGCCCGGCGACCGGGCGCACGGCCGCCCGGTACGGGGTGTCGTCGAGGACCAGCTGGTGCTGACCGGGCTCGAGTGCGGCGACCTCGGCGCGCACGCTGTCGTCTTCGCGCGGTGACGCGATCACGAAAGCCCGGATCGTCGCAGTCTGTTCGGGCACCGAGTGCGGATTGCGCTGCCGACGCGCGACCAGGTCGTCGAGCTCGGCGTTCAGGGTGTCGTCGATCAGGCGGCGTTCGAGGTCGTGCGAGACGAAATAGATCAGCGTAGCCAGCGTCAGGCTGACCAGCGCGCCGAATACGGCCAGCGTGACCGCCACGCGATTGCGCAGGCTGCGTCGTGCGGGCATCTTCAGAGTCCCGCAGGCATCAGACGAGAATCCATCCGATCACCCCGCGCGCGCCGCGCTGCTGTCTGCACGGCGCGCAGGCAAAGCGTGCCGCGCAGCACAGTACGTGATGTACGGGCTGGCGGCACAACACGGCGGGCGCGCCGATCCGACGCCACCCCTCGGGTAACAGGCGATTGTGCTCCGGGGCTTGGTTGCGGCTCGCTCATGCAGCGTCGGACACACCACGCACCGCGTCGCGCCCCAATGCAAAATCGCCATGCTCGCGGACGTGCGGGATCGTGAGATGGGTTCTAGTGTTCATCGCGCCGCCCGAGTTGGTAGCCGATGCCGCGCACGGTGTGCAGCAGCGGCTCGTCGGACCCGCGGTCGATTGCGCTGCGCAGCGCGTGGATATGGGTGCGCAGCGCGTCGCTGTCGGGCGGGTTGTCGGCCCATACTTCGCGTTCGATCTCCTCCCGCCGCACGACATTGGGGGAGCGACGCATCAACAGGTCGAAGATGCGCAGCGGGATCGGTGCGAGTTCGATGCGCCGGCCGCCCCGTTCCACGCGCAGGCTTTGCGGGTCGTAGTGCAGATCGGCCACTGACAGCCGGGCGCTGGCCAGGTCGCCCTGGCCGCGCCGCGCGAGGGCGATCAGGCGCGCCTCGAGTTCCGGCATCGCGAAGGGCTTGACCAGATAGTCGTCGGCGCCGCTGTTGAACCCGTCCAGCTTGTTGGCGAGCGTGTCGCGCGCGGTCAACATCAGCACCGGCGTAGGGTGGCCGGCGGCGCGCAGGCGCGTGCACACTTCAAGACCGTCCATGCCGGGCAGCATCAGGTCGAGTACGATCACGTCATAGCGCCGCTCGAGCGCGAACTGCAGCCCGGCAAGGCCGTTGTGCGCGATATCCACGGTGTGCCGGCGGGCCTCGAAAAAATCGCCGAGGTTGCCGGCGAGGTCGGGATTGTCTTCGATCAGCAGCAGGTGCATCGGCATAATGTTACTGCAATGAACGAACGGCGACTGTGGCATGAGGACAGGTCCGCCCGTCATCCGGGTTGGCCGGCCGCGCATGGCCTCTGTGCGGGTCATCGGGCGCGACCGCGGGTGGTCTCCCTGCTGGCGGCGTTGCTTGCGCTGTGCGCCGGCGCCGCCGTTGCGGCGACAGACGTGTGCCCGGACAGTGACACGGTGTGCCGGATCGACGTTGCCTCGCCGCACCGGTACTGGCCGAATCACGGATTTGCCGAGATGGTGCCGGCGCTGCACCTGCCGACCACGCACGACGTCAGCGACATGATCCACGTCTATCTGCATGTTCCGGAAGGGAGCCGGATCGGTTCCCGTTACCTCGCGGATCAACGCCGCACGACGCTGGTGTTTCCGGCCGGCACCGAGATGGTTCGGGTCGAGACCGTGCGTTACGGCGGGCGTGACCCGGGCACGGACGAGAGTGTCGTCGACGTACGCGGCACCCGGGTCGGCACGCAGGGGCCGCGCCGTTTCTTCGTGCTGCGACCGGCCGACGGCAGCGCCCAGGCACCGTTGCAGGGCTGGTCGTGGCCGGCCGACGATGCCTTGGCCGCGCGGGTGGCGACGTCCCGTCTGCTGCAGATGACGGCGGGGGCAGGAACACCGATCGGGCGCCCGCCGCTGGATGCCGACGGCTTGACCGCGCTGGGCCGGTTGAACGACTGCGTGCAGTGTCACATCCCAAACCACCGTCGCGAGCAGACGGTGAAGCATGCCCCCATGCCGCGCCGCGAGACGGATGCCTCGGGGTTCTACGTGCCGCTGTCGGTGCTGCACGACGAGGCCCCGCTGGCGGCCACGCGGCCGCTCGACATCAATGCCGGCGATGCCTACGTGAGCGTTCGCTGTAGCGATGCGCCGGCGATGCTGATGCGCGAAGAGGGCTGGATCTGGTATCGCTGTGCCGATGGCGGTGTACCGGTCGGCAGGCGCGATGTCCGCGCCGGCATCGCCGATGCGGATCCCTATACCCAGGCGGTCTGCGCATCGCGCCGCTACCTGTACGACCACATGGACGAACCCACCCGGAACGCATTTGCGCCGGCGCTGGCCGCATGCGCGCAGGGCTCGGACTAGGGGCACTTCAAGAAGGGGGCGCGGTCAGCGACGGCGTCGCGTCTTTCTTCCAAACCTTCCAACCGACGCCAGGCACCGACCTGCAGACCGACGGTGCGCGCATCCGCGTTTAGAATGCCTTGGCATCGCTATACCCAAGAGCGTCCACGCGCACCATGAACGAAAAAAGCTACGAACGACTCGTCGCGGCAGACCGCGCGATGCTCTGGCACCCCTACAGCGCGATCGATGCGGCGACGCCGGTCTATCCGGTGGCGTCGGCGCGCGGCGTGCGCCTGACCCTGGCGGATGGCCGTGAGCTGATCGACGGCATGGCCTCGTGGTGGTGCATGATCCACGGCTACAACCACCCGGTGCTGAACGCGGCGATCGAACACCAGCTGAGCGACATGGCGCACGTGATGTTCGGCGGACTCACCCACGCGCCGGCGATCGACCTGGCGCGGCGACTGATCGAGATCGCGCCCGACGGGCTCGAGCACGTGTTTTTCGCCGATTCGGGTTCGGTCGCGGTCGAGGTTGCACTGAAGATGGCGGTGCAGTACTGGCGCGGTCGCGGCCGGCCGGCGAAGCGGCGCTTCGTCGCGCTGCGCAACGGCTACCACGGCGACACACTGCACGCGATGTCGGTGTGCGATCCGGTCACGGGCATGCACACGCTGTTCGGCGACCTGCTGCCACTGCAGTTTTTCGTGCCACCACCGCACGCCGGTTTTGCGTCGGGCGTCGACGAAGGCGACGTCGCCGCGCTGGAACAGGTCCTCGACGGGCATGGTGGTGAGATCGCCGCGTTGATCCTCGAGCCGGTCGTGCAGGGTGCGGGCGGCATGCGCTTCTACTCGCCCGACTACCTGCGCGCAGCGCGCGCGCTGTGCGATCGTTACGAGGTGCTGCTGATCGCCGATGAGATCGCCACCGGCTTCGGTCGCAGCGGACGCCTGTTCGCCTGCGAACATGCGGCCGTCGCGCCCGACATCCTGTGCCTCGGCAAGGCCCTGACCGGTGGGTACATGACCCTGGCGGCCGTAATGACGACGCATGCGCTCGCGCAGGCGATCGCAACCGGTGATCCCGGTGTGTTCATGCACGGACCGACCTTCATGGCCAACCCGCTGGCGTGCGCGGTCTCGCTCGCCAGCATCGGGCTGCTGCTGGCGTCCGACTGGCAGGCCGACGTGACGCGCATCGAGCGCGGGCTGACCGCCGGCCTCGAAGCATGCCGCGCGATGTCGCACGTCGCCGACGTACGGGTCCTGGGTGCGATCGGCGTCGTCGAACTCAGCCAACCGGTCGACATGGCGACGGTGCAGCCGATGTTCGTCGAACGTGGGGTGTGGGTCCGGCCGTTCGGCCGGCTCGTGTATCTGATGCCGCCATTCGTCATCGACGATACCGAACTGGCGCGCCTGACCGCCGGCGTGGCCGACGTGGTCGGTCGTCTGGTCGTCGAGTCCGGGCGCTGCGTGCCGGTGGGTCGGTAAGCCGGGCGGGTCAGACCGCCACGACGCGGTTGCGGCCCTCGCGCTTGGCCTCGAGCAACCCCTGGTCCGCGCGCCGCAGCAGCCGATCCACATTGTGATGGTGGCTGTCGCGCTCGGCGACGCCGAGACTGATCGAGACGGGGATCTCGCCGCCGCTGGTCTTCACTGGAGAATTGCCGACTGCCTGGCGCAGACGCTCGGCGACCTGCAGTCCCTGGTCAAGCGGGGTGTCGGGCAGAACGATCGCGAACTCCTCGCCGCCGTAGCGTGCGAGCAGGTCGACGTCCGACAGGCCGCGCCCGATCCGGCGGGCGACGGCGAGCAACACCTCGTCGCCGACGGCGTGCCCGTAGTGGTCGTTGATCGCCTTGAAGTTGTCGATATCCGCCATGATGATGCTGGCGGTCTTGTTCTGACGCTTGGCCGTCGCCAGGCGTTTGCCGGCGTAGTCGTCGAAGCAGCGCCGGTTGAGCAGCCCGGTGAGCGGGTCCTCGCTGGCCTCGCGCTGCAGCGCGTGAATCGGCCGCAGCATGATCAGGCCGATCAGCACGGCCGCCGTCACCACCAGCATGCTCATCGCGACGCCGAGGAAGATGCTCTCGCGCTGACCTTCGCGGATCTTCTGCGCCAGTTCGTCTTCGGGCGCGTACACGCCCATGATCCAGTTGTTCTGGCCGTTGGTGAACAGTGGAACGAACATGCTGAGGTACGGCGTGTGATCGACCTCGAACTTGTCGTAAACCGTCTCCTTGAGCCTGTGCAGATCCGCTACCTGTTCCTTCAGCTTCGTACCGGCCCGTGCGGACACCGGGTCGATCTCGCCGATCTGCTTGAGGCGCAGCTTGTTGGCATCGTCGTGCCGTGCGAGCGGCGTGTCGTGAGGGTGGGCGAGCACGTTGGCATCGGGGTCGATGACGAACGCGGCCCCTGACGTGCCGATGCGTTGTGTCTTCAGAAACTCCGACAACGCCGACAGTGCGATATCGGCACCGACCACGCCGATGATCCGGTCGTCGGCGTCACGAACGCTTGCGGCCACTGTCAAGCCGGGCTGGCGCGACGTGAAGAAGATGTAGGGGTCGGTCCAGATCGCGGCGTGCGTGTCGACGGCACGCGTGAACCAGGGGCGGGTGCGCGGGTCGTAGGTGTCCTCGGGATTGGGTCGGCGACCGGTCTCGTTGAGCTCGGCGTCGCGGCCGATCATGGTCACGCGCCGATCCCCGGATTTTCGCGTGTCGATGATCTTGGTCAGGAAGCCGCCGGAAGGATCGCGCTTGCTGAACACGAAGCTGCCCTGCGGGTCGGCGTAGTAGAGCCCGTCGATGTGCGTGTCGACGCGCAACTGGGCAAGAAAGAACCGGTCGAGTGTCGACGGCATGTCGGTCGGCAGCAGCCGCGACTCGAAAAGTCGACGCGCCAGTTCGACCGCATCCTGGGCCTGGCCGAGATATCCGGCCGCGTTCTCGCGTGTCTCGTCGACGACGTTTTTCAGCAACTCGTGACTGTATTCACGCAATGCACGCTCGGTGGCGAAGCGCTGCGATGCGAGCACCGCGAACACCGTCAGGACCTCTACCAGGATCAGCAGACCCAGCAGCGTGAACAGCAGACTGTAGCGCCGCGGCCAACGGTGGCGCGGGATATCCCTTTCAACCATTTCTTCTTTTCAGTTTGTGCCCGGTCGATCGGGCGCCGCACCGTGCAGGCGCGACACACGAGGTCGAGATGATCGCCGATAGGCGGCCGCGATGCCATGCCCGGGCGGCGATTTCCAGGGTGACGGCGTGGTTTGGGAATAGCAGGCGTGCGCCGGCGTCCGCAAACGACGACGATCGCCCGGCCCCATCTGTCACGCCGGCTGCGCACAGCGGCGCACCAGACTGCCGGTATTCGGCCGGGTCGGGTATCGACCGGCATCGGTTCGGCGAGAGCCGCGGCAGGCGCCGGCACATTGCGCGACGGCTGTGGTAACGCTGGCCGCAGAACCCGCAACCGATATAATGCGCCGACCGATATTCCGAGATCCGCTTCACCGCACGGTCTCTTCACGTGATCTTTGGTAGGGATCACCACTGGCGGGCAGATCCGGCGATTTTTCGCGGTCGCTTCCGTCTGACGGTTTGCCGATGGGTACTCGCATGCGTCCAGGGACACAGCGAGCCCCGATCGGGTCACTTCGGACGGCCTTGCGAACCGCGGGGGATCGTGGGTCCTGCCTTGAACGGAGATGCTGCAGCATGCCTGTCGTAACCCTTCCCGACGGTTCCCGTCGGCGCTATGAACAACCCGTGACGATCGCAGAGATCGCGGCCGACATCGGCCCCGGTCTGGCCAAGGCCGCGCTGGCCGGCAGCGTCGACGGCCGCATGGTCGACCTGTCACACCGCATCGCCGGCGACGCCGAACTCGCCATCATCACCGGCAAGAGCGACGAGGCGCTGGAACTGATCCGCCACGACGCCGCGCACGTCATGGCGCAGGCCGTGCAGGAACTGTTTCCCGGCACCCAGGTGACGATCGGCCCGGCGATCGAGGACGGGTTCTACTACGACTTCGCGCGCGACGAGGCGTTCACGCCGGCCGACCTCGAAAAGATCGAGGACCGGATGCGCGAAATCGTCGGTCGCGACCTGGCGATCCAGCGCGAGGTGTGGGACCGCGAGGAGGCGAAGAAGACGTTCGCCGACATCGGCGAGGACTACAAGGTCGAGATCATCGACGACATCATCCCCGAGGGCGAGGAGGTGTCGATCTATCGCCAGGGCGACTGGTTCGACGTGTGTCGCGGCCCGCATCTGCCCAGCACCGGCAAGCTGCCGAAGGCGTTCAGGTTGATGAAACTGGCCGGCGCGTACTGGCGCGGCGATTCCAACAACCCGATGCTGCAGCGGATCTACGGTACGGCGTGGCGCAGCAAGGATGAACTCAAGGCCTACCTGCACCGGCTCGAGGAGGCCGAGAAGCGCGATCACCGCAAGATCGGCAAGGCACTCGACCTGTTTCACTCACAGGACGAGGCCCCCGGCATGGTGTTCTGGCACGACAGGGGCTGGAGCATCTACCTGACGGTGCAGCAGTACATCCGCGACAAGCTGCGTGATCACGGCTACCAGGAGGTGCACACGCCGCAGGTAATCGACCGCTCGCTGTGGGAGCGGTCCGGGCACTGGGACAAGTTCGGCGACATGATCTTCACCACCCAGTCGGAGAATCGCGACTACGCGATCAAGCCGATGAACTGCCCGGCCCACATCCAGATCTACAACCACGGTCTGAAGAGCTACCGCGACCTGCCGCTGCGCCTGGCCGAGTTCGGCTCGTGCCACCGCAACGAGCCGTCCGGCACACTGCACGGCCTGATGCGGGTGCGCAACTTCGTCCAGGACGACGCGCACATCTTCTGCACCGAGGGCCAGATCCTGTCCGAGGTGTTGTCGTTCAACGACCTGCTGTTCGAGGTGTACCGGGATTTCGGCTTTGACGAGGTCCTGGTCAAGCTATCTACTCGACCGGAAAAACGTGTTGGATCAGACGAGTTATGGGATAAAGCTGAGAAGTCACTGGAGAATGCGCTCAACGAGCGCGCGCTCGACTGGGAGCTGCAGCCCGGCGAGGGGGCGTTCTACGGACCGAAGATCGAGTACTCGCTGCGTGACTGCCTGGGCCGCGTCTGGCAGCTCGGCACCATCCAGCTGGACTTCTCGATGCCGGCCCGGCTCGGCGCGACCTATATCGCCGAAGACAACAGCAAGCAGACCCCGGTCATGCTGCATCGCGCGATTCTCGGCTCGCTGGAGCGCTTCATCGGTATCCTGATCGAGCACCACGCCGGCGCGTTCCCGCTCTGGCTGGCGCCGCTTCAGGCGGTGGTCATGAACATCACCGACCGGCAGGCGGGGTTCTGCCGGGAAGTCGCGAAAAGCCTGAAGGATAAAGGCTTTAGGGCCGATTTGGATTTGCGCAATGAGAAAATCGGGTTTAAAATCCGCGAGCACGCTTTGCAGCGCGTCCCCTACCTGCTGGTAGTCGGTGACCGTGAGATGGAGAGTCGCTCGGTTGCGGTTCGCACCCGCGGCGGCGAGGACCTCGGCGCCATCCCGCTGGATCGGCTGATCCAGCGCTTCGACGACGAAGTCGCGCAACGCGCGTGAAGCGGAAGCCCGGGGGTTCGCCTGTACAGGCCGCAATCCCGGGTGCAGGTGGGCCCGTATCCCCGAAAGCACTGGCGCTTGCCGGTGCTTTCTTGCTTGTTGGGCCTGAGAGTGTTTGAGGAGGAAAACGGATATCGCCAGACAACCTGAGAAGCGGAACCGCCTGAACGGCGAGATCACCGCGCGTGAAGTCCGCCTGATTGGCGAGGACGGAGAACAGGTCGGCATCGTGCCGATCGACGAGGCCCTGGAAAAGGCCGAGTCCGCGAATCTCGACCTCGTCGAGATCGTCCCGAATGCAGAGCCGCCGGTGTGCCGGGTCATGGACTACGGCAAGTTCGTCTTCGAACTCAAGAAGCAGAAGCAGGAGGCGCGCAAGAAGCAGAAGCAGGTCCAGGTCAAGGAGGTCAAGTTCCGGCCCGGCACCGAGATCGGCGACTACCAGGTGAAGCTGCGCAACCTGCACCGCTTCCTCGAAGACGGCGACAAGGCCAAGGTCACGATGCGTTTCCGCGGCCGCGAACATGCCCACCGCGAGCGCGGACTGGAGCTGCTGGAGCGGATCGAAAAAGACCTGGCCGAGGTGTCGCAGGTCGAACAGCGGCCGATGATGGAGGGCCGCCAGATGGTGATGGTGCTGTCACCGCGAAGGAGCAAGTAGTCCGCTGGCCGGACCCATTGAATACATGCCTGCAGCGTGATTGCGCTGCAGAGCGGAGCGGCCGGGCCAAAGGCATTGCCTGGGTCGCTCAATCCAAAACCTTACTGAAGTTTAAGGAGACGAAAAATGCCGAAGATCAAGACCAATCGTGGTGCGGCGAAGCGCTTCCGGATATCCGCCGGCGGCGTCAAGCGCAACCAGTCCCATCGTCGTCATATCCTGACGAAGAAATCGACCAAGCGTAAGCGCCAGCTGCGTTCGCCGTCGCTGTTGCACAAGAGCGATGTCGCGTCCGCACGTCGCATGATTCCATACGCGTGATCCGGGGGACTGAACGATGCCAAGAGTAAAACGTGGTGTGCAGGCCCATGCCCGGCACAAGAAGGTACTGAAGGCCGCACGCGGCTATTACAACGCCCGCGGCAATGTCTACCGGGTGGCCAAGCAGGCCGTCATCAAGGCCGGCCAGTACGCCTACCGCGATCGCCGGGTCAAGAAGCGCGAGTTCCGCGCATTGTGGATCCAGCGCATCAACGCGGCGGCGCGTATGTGCGACATGTCGTACAGCCGCTTCATCGACGGCCTGAACAAGGCCGGTATCGAGGTCGACCGCAAGATGCTGGCCGACATTGCGGTGCACGACATGCCGGCGTTTGCGCAGCTCGCTGAGAAGGCCAAGGCTGCCCTCGCGAGCTGATCGTCACGGCCGGGCCGTATGCCCGGTGGTAATGTCGATCGAGGAAAAGGGGGAAGGCCGGCCGGTCTTTCCCCCTTTTTTTGTCCCGCGCCTGCCGGACGCGGTTGGGTGACCCAACGGTAAGTGCGTCGGATCGCAGGTCGAATGATGAGTGTGATGTGAGACATGAGTAACGATCTCGACGATCTTCTGTCGCAGGCGCACGAGGCGATCCTTGCCGCCGGCGACCTGCGCGCACTGGACGAGGTGCGCGTGCGCTTCCTCGGCAAGAGCGGCCTGTTCACCGAGCGCCTGAAACAGCTGGGCACGCTGCCGGCCGACGAACGCAAGGCGGCGGGTGGCCGGATCAACACCGCGAAGCAGGCGTTCCAGCAGGCGCTGGAGGCCCGCAAGTCCGCGCTCGAGGCCGAGGAGCTGAGGCGGCGGCTGGCATCGGAGCGCGTCGACGTGACGCTGCCGGGGCGCAACGTCGTCGAGGGTGGGCTGCACCCGGTGACGCGCACGATGCAGCGCATCGGGGCGTTCTTCGCCAGTGCCGGTTTCCAGGTCGCCGAGGGTCCCGAGATCGAGGACGACTTCCACAACTTCGAGGCGTTGAACATCCCCGCCCATCACCCGGCGCGGGCGATGCACGACACCTTCTATTTCGACGACCGCCTGCTGCTGCGAACGCATACCTCGCCGGTGCAGATCCGTCACATGCAGAACGCCGAGCCGCCGATGAAGGTGATCGCGCCCGGGCGCGTCTACCGCTGCGATTCGGACCTGACGCATACCCCGATGTTTCACCAGGTCGAGGGGTTCCTGGTCGACGAGCAGGTCAGCTTCGCCGACCTGAAAGGCATCCTGAACGCGTTCCTGCACAGCTTCTTCGAGCGCGAAGATCTCGAGGTCCGATTCCGTCCGTCGTATTTTCCGTTCACCGAGCCGTCGGCCGAGGTCGACATCCAGTGTGTGATGTGCGGCGGCGACGGCTGCCGCGTCTGCAGTCAGACCGGCTGGCTGGAGGTGCTGGGCTGCGGAATGATCCATCCGCAGGTGTTCGCGCACGTCGGCATCGACAGTGAGCGGTTCCTCGGATACGCGTTCGGCATGGGCGTTGAGCGGCTGACGATGCTGCGCTATGGCGTCAACGATCTGCGGTTGTTCTTCGAGAACGATCTGCGCTTCCTGAGACAGTTCGCCTGATCGGATCTCGGCGCAGGGCACAGGTGTTGCGTGACCGCCACGCGGTCGTTCGCGGACGCGACGGACGAGAACAAGAGAGAGTAGGAAACAACGATGAAGTTCAGCGAAGCCTGGTTGCGTGAGTGGGTCGATCCCGACATCACGACCGAGCAATTGGCCGAACAACTGAGCATGGCCGGACTCGAGGTCGATTCGGTCGAGCCCGCCGCGGTGACGTTCGACGGCGTCGTGGTCGGCAGCGTACTCACGCGTGAACAGCATCCCGATGCTGACAAGCTCAGCGTGTGCAGCGTCGACATCGGCGCCGATGCGCCATCGCAGATCGTGTGCGGCGCAAAGAACGTCGCGGTCGGCATGAAGGTGCCGGTGGCGACGCTCGGCGCAACCCTGCCCGGCGATTTCAGGATCAAGCGCGCGAAGCTGCGCGGCGTCGAATCGTTCGGCATGATCTGTTCGGCATCGGAACTCGGCCTCGCCGAGTCGTCGGAAGGCATACTGTCGTTACCCGACGATGCGCCGGTTGGCACCGATTTCCGCGCCTACATGGCACTCGACGACCAGTGCATCGATGTCGATCTCACCCCTGACAGGGCGGACTGCCTCAGTGTCGCCGGCATCGCGCGCGAGGTCGGCGTACTGAACCGGGTGCCGGTGCGCGAACCCGCGATCGAACCCGTCGCGCATGCGATCGATGACGCGTTTCCCGTCGCCGTCGATGCGCCGGAGGCGTGCCCGCGCTACCTGTGCCGCATCGTGCGCGGCATCGATGCGGGTGCCCGCACGCCGGACTGGATGGTCGAGCGGCTGCGCCGCAGCGGGCTGCGCGCGATCTCGCCGGTGGTCGACGTGACCAACTACGTGCTGCTCGAACTCGGCCAGCCGATGCACGGCTTCGACCTGGCCCGGCTCGACGGTCGAATCCGTGTGCGCATGGCGACCGACGGCGAAAAACTCCGGCTGCTCGACGGCAGCGAGGCGACCCTGCGCAGCGACACCCTGGTCATCGCGGACGACCGGCGCGCACTGGCGATGGCCGGCATCATGGGTGGCGACGAATCCGGCGTCGATGACGGTACGCGCGACGTGCTGCTCGAGGCCGCGTTCTTCGCGCCGCTGGCGATCGCCGGCAAGGCGCGCAGCTATGGTCTGCACACGGATTCGTCACATCGTTTCGAACGCGGCGTCGACTTCGGGCTGCAGCGGCGGGCGATGGAACGCGCGACGGCACTGTTGCTCGGCATCGTCGGCGGCCGCCCGGGCCCGATCAACGAGGTCGCCGCGGAAACCCATCTGCCGACACTCGCACCGATAGCATTGCAACGGTCGCGCATCGGCCGCCTGCTCGGTATCGACATCGACGACGCCACCGTCGTCGACATCCTCGAGCGCCTCGGCATGCGCGTGACGACGAACGGCGAGGGCTGGGATGTCGTGGCGCCGAGTGCGCGTTTCGACATCGCGATCGAGGCCGACCTGATCGAGGAGATCGGGCGCGTGTACGGCTACGCGAACATCCCGGCGAGTCTCAGTTCGGCACCGGTCAGCGCGGCGGTGCGGCAAGAGGACGCGTTCAGCCTGGATGTCGCGAAGCAGCTGCTGGTGCACCGTGGTTACCAGGAGGCGGTCACCTACAGCTTCATCTCGCCCGAGGCGGCGGCCGCACTGACGCCGGGATTCGAGCCGATCAAGCTCGCCAACCCGATCTCGGCCGACATGTCCGACATGCGGGCCAGCATCTGGCCCGGCCTGGTGCAGACGCTGCGCTACAACCTCGCCCGCCAGCAGGCACGCGTGCGGGTGTTCGAGAGCGGCCTGACGTTCGTGCGCCGCGACGGCGACATCGAACAGCATCCCAAGCTCGCCGGGCTGGTATTCGGCGATGCCGCAGCGGAGCAGTGGGGTGTCGCGTCACGCAAGGTCGATTTCTTCGACGTCAAGGCGGATGTCGAGTCGCTGCTGAGTCAGGTCGCCGATCCGGCCGAGTACCGCTTCGAGGCCGCTGAACACCCGGTGCTGCATCCCGGGCAGGGCGCGCGCATCCTGCGCGACGGCACCCCAGTCGGATGGGTCGGGCTGCTCCATCCACAGGTCCAGAAGGCCGTCGACGTGCCGCCCGGCGTGTACCTGTTCGAGCTCGACCTGGTGCCGCTGGCACGTGGCACGATCCCGGCGTTCCGGCCACTGTCCAAGTTCCCGGCGATCCGGCGCGACTTCGCGATCGTCGTGGATCGCGGCCTGCCGTACCGGGCGGTCCTCGACTGCGTCCGCGCCCATGCGCCGGCCGTCGTCAGGGACGTGCAGCTTTTCGATGTCTACACCGGGGAAAACATAGATTCCAGTCTAAAAAGTCTGGCTTTAAGCTTGATTTTGCAGGACTCTTCGCACACTCTTACAGACGCAGAAGTAGAGCAGGCACAGGCCGTCGTGCTGGACGCGCTGGCGCGCGACCTCGCGGCAAAACTGAGGGACTGAAAAACAATGGCACTGACCAAGGCTGAGATGGCGGAGCACCTGTTCGAGGAACTCGGGCTGAACAAGCGCGAGGCGAAGGACATGGTCGAGATGTTCTTCGAGGAGATCCGCCTGTCATTGGAAAACGGGCGCCAGGTGAAGCTGTCGGGTTTCGGCAATTTCGACCTGCGCGAGAAGAAGCAGCGTCCGGGGCGCAACCCGAAGACCGGTGAAGAGATCCCGATCTCGGCGCGTCGCGTGGTCACTTTCCGGCCGGGACAGAAACTGAAGGCACGGGTAGAGGCATATGCTGGATCCCAACAGCTCTAACATCGAACTGCCGCCGATCCCCGGCAAGCGCTACTTCACCATCGGCGAGGTCAGCGAGCTGTGCCTCGTCAAGCCGCACGTGCTGCGGTACTGGGAGCAGGAGTTTCCGCAGCTCAAGCCGGTCAAGCGGCGCGGCAACCGACGCTACTACCAGCGCCACGACGTGGAGATGATCCGCAGCATCCGCAGCCTTTTGTACGAGCAGGGCTTCACGATCGGCGGCGCGCGTCAGCAGCTGGCCAACGACGGTGGTGTGAAACAGGAGAAACAGCGCGACGAGCAGCGTCCGCGCGCTGATTCGATCCGCGAGCTGCGCGGCGAGCTGGAGCAGGTGCTGGCGATTCTGAGCCGGTGACGCCGAACGGCGGCTGCCGACACGGTGTCGATCGATTGACAAGCAAACGCCGCATCCCTAGCATGCGGCGTTCTCGTCTCGGAGCGTAGCGCAGCTTGGTAGCGCACCACAATGGGGTTGTGGGGGTCGGGAGTTCGAATCTCCCCGCTCCGACCAATATAAACAAAGACTTAGAGAGAAACCCTAAGTCTTTTTTTATGCCTGAAACAAAATAGGTACCGAAATAGGTACCGTATTTTGCGCGCTCCGTGGCATATCCGGAAGATGAATGAGGCGCTGCCTTAGTCAGCGACGTCTTGGGCTGCCTCTCGAAGGTTCCTGATGCTGATAATCCGGTTTCTGCCGCGCCTACCTGCGGCCTTCGTCGTGGTCGGCTTGAGTATCGTGCTGCTAAAGAGCCTCGGACTGGATCAACAGGGCGTTTCGGTCCTCGGCGATGTGCCCGGTAGCCTTCCTTCGATTGTATTGCCATCGTTCCACACGAGCGCCTTCAATGACCTGTTCGGCGCCGCCGGGATCATGGTGGTCAGCTTCACCAGCGGCGTGCTTACCGCCAAGAGCTTCGCTCGGCGCAACGGCTATGAGGTCAATGCCAACCAGGAGTTGATTGGATTGGGAGCCTGTAACCTGGTCTCCTGTCTGACACCAGGGTGTCCCGGTGACCGGTGCGGATTCGAGGACGGCGGTCAATAACGCCATGGGTGGCATGACCCAGGTGACGGGGATGGTAGCAGGCGGTGCGATGCTGCTGATCCTGGTGTTTGCGCACTCGCCATTGGCCTACGTGCCGACGACGGCGCTCGCTGCTGAGATCCTTGTTTCGGCCATTGGCCTGTTCGATCTGGCAGACCTGCGTATGCTCTACCGTATGACCCATCGCGAGTTCCTGATGTCGGTGGCTACCACGCTGGGGGTGCTCACACTTGGTGTGCTGCCGGGCGTCCTGCTCACAGTGGCACTATCGCTGACCTGGTTGCTGTCGGTCGGGTCGCGGGCCCACGACGCCGTGTTGGGCAGGGCGAAAGGGCATAAGGGTTTCCCACAATATCGCCGACTTTCCCGACGCCAAGACGATCCCCGGACTCCTGCTCTATCGGTTTGATTCCGATCTGATCTTCTACAACGCGGACTACATGAAGGCGAGGGTGCGGGCCGCTGTGGCGGCGCAGAAGACACCGTGACGTCAGTCCTATCAATGTCATTGATGTCACGGGGCTGCGCAAGATCGACGAATTACGCGAAGAGCTGGCCGCCGTGGGGGGGTTCGCTCTATGTCGCCCGGGTAAAGTGCCATCTTTGGCGTTTTTTCAACGAAGATTTCGCGAAGAAGCGACGCAAGAAAGGGAAGAAGTATCGTTTTCAGACCATCAAACCGGCAATTTGGGCCTACCTGAAACATCGAAAGGTGAGGGGGCTGGCGTCGGCTGAGACCGACGTGGCGAACCCCGAGACCCTTGATCACGAACGGCGGGAACCGGTCCTGCCGCTGCGGATGGAGGAGCGGGACCGGATGCCGAAACCCCGGGAAGATGAAGGGCCGACGTTGCCGGATCAGTCGCCTGACACCTGAACACCCTGCCCGCAACATCATCGAGCGCGCTGAGCAACGTGTTGCTCAGCGGAGCTCGAAGGCCTCCTGGTGGAAACGTAGCCTGCCGTTCCAGGCCTGCTTGAGACCGTCACGCAGGGCTTCGCCAAGACCCCGCGGGCCGCAGAACCATACCTCTGCTGGTTTCGGTGCGCCGGAGATTGCAGCCAGCTTCCCGGCCGTCACCGGGGAACTCTTTTGGTCATGAAAGTGCAGTTGCAGCCCGGGCAGTGCGGCGGCCAGTAGCTGCAGTCGTTGTACGAACGGGTCAGTTGCCCGATCACGCACGTAGTAATGCAGATCGGCGTTGACCATTGTGGCCGATTCCCCCTGTAGAGATTCCAGCCAGGCGAGGAACGGTGTGATCCCGATGCCGCCGGCGATCCAGATCTGCCGGGCGCTCGGGTCGGCACGGCTCAACTCGAAACGGCCGTAGGGCCCTTCGACGCGGACCGGGCTGCCGGCGGCCAGGCGCCCGCAGAGTCGCCCGGTGTAGTCACCGAGCGCCTTGATGGCGAACGTGACGGTCCGGTCGCCCCGCTCGGCGCTGGCGATGGTGAAGGGGTGTGCGCCCTCGTTGTTGTCGAAGGTCA
>JAGRGY010000048.1 GCA_020445255.1 Gammaproteobacteria bacterium | reverse complement strand
GATCACCGGTCGCGTCGACGACGTGCTCAACGTGTCCGGCCACCGCCTCGGCACGGCCGAGATCGAATCGGCGCTCGTGCTGCACGACAAGGTCGCCGAAGCGGCGGTCGTCGGCTATCCGCACGAACTGACCGGCCAGGGAATTTACGCCTATGTCACGCTGATGGCCGGCGAACAGGGCACCGACGAACTCAAGGCCGAACTGGTCAAGCTGGTGCGCAACGAGATCGGGCCGATCGCCAAGGTCAACCTGATCCAGTGGGCGCCGGGCCTGCCCAAGACGCGTTCGGGCAAGATCATGCGGCGCATCCTGCGCAAGATCGCCGCCAACGAACTGGAGAACCTCGGCGACACGTCGACGCTGGCCGACCCGAGCGTCGTCGACAACCTGATCGACAACCGCGAGAACCGGTAAGCGCAACCTGCCCCGAGAAACTGCAGCGGCAGTCTTCGAAGCCCGGCCACGTGCCGGGCTTTTTGTTGCTGTGCCTGCATTGTCCGTTGGTTGGCGCTATCAGCCGCGTCGTAGCGCAGCCCGCCCTGCGCAACGACCGGTCGGCGAGCGCCGGCGCGCACTCCGGCAGCGGCCGCGCGTTTGCGGCGATGTACCGAGAGGCACGATAATCGGACCCGGGCCCCGGCGAACGGCAGCAAACCACAGCGATGGCAGAACAACAGGCCGCAGACGCATTGCAGACCAAACCCGTGGATTCCGCCTTGACCAGCAAGGTGGAACAGCTGATCGACGGCATCGACATGCCCGACCAGCTCGAACCGCTCGCCCGCCTGCTCGGCAACCACCCGTGGATCCAGGCGCTTGCGGTACTGCTGGCGTTTTTCACGCTGGTGAAAATCGTGCAGTGGTTGGTGCTGCCGATGCTGCAGCGCCTGACGTCGCGCACCGAGACGGATTTCGACGATATTCTCGTCAGTCACCTGCGCCGTCCGCTGTCGTGGACGATCGGCCTGGTCGGCGTACTGATCGCGTCCGTGGTCGCCGGCATCGGCAGCGACTACCGCGGCGTGCTGATCTCCGCCGTACTTTCCATGCTGATCCTGGTCTGGACACTGTTCGCGATGCGCATCGCGCGCCAGGCGCTGATCACGTCGAGCCGGCGCGCGCAGGCCAATTCCATCGTCCGCCCGCAGACTCTGCCGCTGTTCACCAACCTTGCCGCAATCGCCTTCATCGTGTTCGGCGTGTACTTCATGTTCAATGCCTGGCACGTCGACATGACCGCCTGGCTGGCCTCTGCGGGCATCGCCGGCATCGCGATCGGTTTCGCCGCCAAGGACACGCTCGCCAACCTGTTCTCCGGTGTGTTCATCATGGCTGACTCGCCCTACAAGATCGGGGACTACATCGTCCTCGACGATGGCGGCGGTCTGCGCGGAAAGGTCACGCACATCGGCATCCGCAGCACGCGCGTACTGACCCGCGATGACGTGGAGGTCACGATCCCGAACTCGATCATCGGCAATTCGAAGGTCGTCAACGAATCGGGCGGCCCGTACGAAAAGTTCCGGATCCGGGTGAATGTCGGCGTTGCCTATGGTTCGGACGTCGACAAGGTGCGCGCGGCCCTGATGTCGGTGGCGGAGGCCTCGCGCGATATCTGCGACACCCCCGAGCCCCGCGTGCGCTTTCGTGCGTTTGGCGCGTCATCACTCGATTTTGTCTTGCTGTGCTGGGTCGACAATCCGGAGCTCCGCGGCCGGGTGCTGGATACCCTCAATACCGCCGTCTACAAGCGTTTTATCGAAGAAGGGATCGAGATCCCCTATTCAAAGCACGACGTGTACATCAAGGAGATGCCACGCCAGGCTGACTGAGCGTCGCCGGCGCAAAGCGGTCTGCAGCGGTACGCGGCATCGACGTTCACGTGATTGGTGGTCGGCAGCAACTGGTGGCGCAGCGCGCAGCAGGTACCCGGGCGGCACCTGTGCGCACGAGATGCTAGTCGCGCCCTGCACCAGGAATTGGCTTCGCTCGAGAGGACATCGCGATGATTGTCACCGTCTTCCGGTCGCGTCTGCGGACCGACTCCGCTGACGAATACCAGACCGTGGCCGCTCGCATGAACGAGTTGGTACGATCCATGCCGGGCTACCTGTCGCACAAGACCTTCACCGCCGACGACGGTGAGCGCGTGACGCTGGTCGAGTTCGTCGACGAATCGGGGCATCGCGGCTGGTCCACGCATCCGGAACACGTGCAGGCCAAGGACAGGGGACGCGCTTCGTTCTACGCCGAGTACCGGGTTCAGGTCTGCAACGTGATCCGCGAGGTGCGCTTCCCGGAAGTGGGATAGCCGATCGTCGGCAGGCTCGCTTTGGGGTACCGGATGGGCGACAGTGCCCGTCGACGTCTCACGATCAAAAAAAAGGGGCACCGAAGGTGGACAAGAAACAAGACACGCCGATGTGGGTCTTTCTCGCCCTTGCGAGCATCAATTCGAGAAAGGCCGCACTCTGGCTGGTGGGGAGCTGCGCCGCGTTCACCCTGTACTGTGTGCCCTGGCCGACGCTCTTTCCCGACCACCAATGGCTGCACAAGGTATTTCTGATCGATGACTGGACCTGGTTCGCGAGCATGGTGCCGCTGACGGCCTGGTACTGGCTGAGCCTGCGGTGGGCAGACAACCACTCGGCATGGAACAACGACGACACCTAGACCGACACTGACGGGCTGCGACATCCAGACCCGCTGGACAAGGTGATGAACGACCAGACGACAATCGGCCCCGACGGACAACCCAGGTGTCGCTGGTGCAGCGCGACGCCCGAGTACGTCGCCTACCACGACGAGGAATGGGGCTTCCCGGTCGCCGACGACCGCCGCCTGTTCGAGAAGCTCAGTCTCGAGGGTTTTCAGTCCGGCTTGAGCTGGCGCACCATCCTGGCGAAGCGTGACAACTTCCGGTCCGCGTTTCGCGACTTCGAGATCGGCGCGGTCGCCCGTTTCGATGAACGGGACGTGCAACGCCTGTTGGGTGACGCCGGGATCGTGCGCCACCGCGGCAAGATCGAGGCCGTCATCAACAACGCCGGACGTGCGCTCGAGTTGATCGAACGCGAGGGTTCGCTGTCGGCGTTCTTCTGGCGCTTTGAGCCGGCCGCCGCCGGGCGCGCCCCGCCACAGACCGTGTCGACGTCACCGGAATCGGTCGCACTGTCGCGGGCCCTGAAAAAGATGGGCTGGCGGTTCGTCGGCCCGACCACGGTCTATGCCTTCATGCAGGCCATGGGGCTGGTCAACGACCACGTGGAAGGCTGCATGATCCGGGGCCCGGTCGAGGCTGCCCGCTCCAACTTCCAGCGACCCGCGTTTGAATGACGCATCTGCACGCCCCGCCTTACCAAAGTGAATCCGAATAGTTACGCCAGTGGAGACTGCAAGGGGTCGCCAGTTGGGTCCGTTGAGATGACGATTCGGGACCGAGAACTGTCGGGAAACTTTACAAATAGGCGGTCGGCCCATCACCAATCCCCGGAAAACCCCCCCGATTCCAGCCATTTGGACGCAATGGCACCGCTCTTGCTTTAATTTCCCGAGGCGGAGATGTCCGCCCAAATCGAATCCCCTGATCCGGGATTGCATTAAATCGAAGAATAAGACACGAGGCTCGGCAACAGATCAGCGGCGACAAGACCGCAGACATGCCGGGTTGGAACGGGCCACCGCCGAGGAGACCAGTCGAATGCCATCGCCAGTTACCCGCTTTGCGCGTCTTTCGGGCGCATTGCTTGCCGCAACGCTGACGGCGCCAGTCTGGGCCAGTTCTGTCTCCTACCAAATGACGCAGAGTAACGAGGCCGCATTCCCTGACGGCAGTGCACCTTACCTGTCCGTGACGATTGCCGACGACGTGCTTGCCCCAACCGCGAACGGTAGCGTGATCACCTTCACGGTGCAGACACTCAGTGGTCTCGACCCGTACACCGCCGGCAGCAACTTCGGGATCCAGTCGTTTGGATTCAACGTCGTCGCGGGAGGACCGTCCCTGTCGGACAGCCCGAACGCCATGTGGATCCTGCCCGCGGACTGGGACGCCAAGGTGGCGCCGCCACCGAACCAGATCTCCGGTTTCGGGCGCTTCGACGTCGACGTCGGTGCGGTCGGTAGCAATCGGCTGTCGACCCTGCAGTTTTCCATCGATGTCGCCGGGGACGATATATTTACCTACTTCGACTCGTCGTCGACGCAAAACGGCAATCCACCCGGAGAAGGTTATGCCTGGTTTGCGGCACATGTAGCGTTCGGCTCCGAACTCGACCCACCGAGTGCATTCTTCGGCGCCAGCGACGACGGCGTGCTGCCACCCACCGCGGTCCCGGTACCGGCCGCATTGTGGATGTTTGGGGGCGCCCTGCTGGGAATCGCCGGGATCGCGCGTCGCCAGCGTACCTGAACCGTCTCGGGTGTCGGGCATTCAGCCCCGACACCCCGAAGCCGGTCCGCAACACGATGATCGGCGCCTGCGTGCCCGGGGACCCTGTTCGCTCCAGTCACGTTCGCACCTTGACCCATGCCGACCGACAGCCGGCGGCAGCCTGACATCGATCACCATCGTCTCTGCCGGTAACCGGCGACGCACGTGCTAGGCTGACTTTCGTTGCTCGCGAGCGCAAGGCGCACCAAGGTGATCCATGACCCAGCAATCCGTAACCGGTTCCTGCCTCTGCCAACGCGTGACGTACGCGATCGACGGCAACCTCGGCATCTTCCAGCACTGCAACTGCTCGCGCTGTCGCAAGTTCACCGGCAGCGTGTTTTCCGCCAACCTGTTCGTCGCCCCGGATCAGTTCCGCTGGCTGAGCGGTGAGGCGTCCGTTGGAAGGTTCGCATTGCCCGGCGCGAAGCACTTCGCGACCGCCTTCTGCACCCATTGTGGGTCGTCGCTGCCCTGGAAGGCGCAAAGCGGCCGCGCCGTCATCGTTCCCGCCGGCACCCTCGACGGGGACCCAGGTATCCGCCCGATGCAGCAGATCTATTGTGCGTCGCGCGCGGTCTGGTATGCCGATCCCGGACAACTGCCACAGTTCGACGAACTGCCGCCGCGGCGCAGCTGAATACACTTGCGCGCCGGATCTGGCGAGGACACCCCCTTTCGGTTCGGCTGCCTGATTTGCTGCGTCTGATAAGCTACGCCCCTGGATGCCCTGCCACGCAAGCTGAAACCCATGACCCACGTCATCGTCCGGATCGTCATTTGGGCCCTGATCATCGGTGCCGCCTACCTGTACTTCGGGCCAAAAGGCCTCGATTCATCCGGTGGCGACGGGATGTTCGAGAACGCCTCGCCGATGTATCTGCCGCCACCGCGTTCGCCGCGCCTGGTCGAACTGGAAGGTCTCGCGGAACAAGGCTCGCTGACGTCCGGACAGACGACCGAGCTGCAGTCACTGCAGCAGCAGCGACTGTCCGGATTCTGGGCTGGCAGTGGTCAGACCGTCGAAGCGGCGCTGGCGGAAGTCCCCGTGCAACGTCGCGTACGCCTGGCGGAGATCCTGCAGCAGCGCGGCCTTACGCCCGACGAGATGGCGGCATTCTTCATCGTGTTGGACCGCGATCACCGCACGCTGCTTGACGACCGCGATTGACGACCGTGTCGCTGCCTTCCTCCGACCCCGAGCGACCGCCAATGCCGATGTGATCGACGCGATCGACCCGCACGGGATCACGCCCCGGAATCCGGCGGCATCTGTTGCAGAATCGACTCCATGCGTTGTTCGAGGGCCTTCGGATCGGCAAGTATCGACATCTGGGCAGCGGTCGGCACACCGGCCTCCTTCATGTGCACCTTGGCCAGGCTGCGCCGGACAACGTCGTCGATGACCGTGACCACGAAGCTGCGCACACGCTGATTGAAGATGTCGTTGTGTCCCGTCATGACCGTGTCGTCGGTCTTGAAGAAAAACAGCGGGTAGTTCTTCGGCAGCTTGCGTATCGCCGGCAGTCCGTCCAGCGTGGTAAGTCCCTTTGGCTTGCACCCCTCCGGAAACGCATCACAGGTTCGCACGTGGAACAGGGTCTTGCCTTCGACCTCGCTCGCCGTCAACCGGTGCGTGAGAAAGGGCGCAAAATTGCCAACCGTCGTGGTATCAAGATGTTGCTCGCGCAACACCTTTTTCTCGTTCGGCTTTTCGCGGTCGTAGTAGTAGCTGCGTCGCAGGTCGGTCTGGCGCCAGGTCGCCAGCAGGCCGACCGTCTGTCCGGCCGGAAACGCGATATGCGTGGCCCAGTCGGCATCACTGCTCAGCGAGACAAAAAGGGGATGTTGCTCGGGGCGGTAGTCGGCCTGTATCGCAGCCTCGACGAAGGTCAGCGCCTGGTTCGCCTCGATCGCCGGGTTCAGGACCAGCACGCCGTCGCCGAGTGTCGGCGCATAACCCTTGCCACGCGTTCGATGGATGACGCGTTCCGTCAGTATGTCATTGAGTGCGCTGACGACGATCGCGCCGCCGAAACTGTGCCCGATCACGACCATGACGTTTTCGTCGCGATCCCCGGTGAACTCATCCAGTTCCAGCAGCAGGCGGGTGACGCCGCCCTTGCCCACCTCTCCGGCAACCGCCTTGCGGTCCCAAAACGTCGCCTGCTCGATCCCGGGCCATGTCAGATTCGCCCCGCGCCATCCGACATACAGCCCAACCAGGCGGCGTTTTCCGAGTTCGCTGGCACCAAAGTCCTTCTGCAGGATCCCGTGCACCGCCATCAAGGCCTTCTTGAAGTCGATCAGGTTCGGGTCGGCTTCGTCGGCATTGTGCTTCCAGCCATGCACGAACACGACCAGCACCACACCCTCCCCTCTGGCCTTGTCGCTTATCCGTTTGAGCACGTCGGCGATATAGCTGTCGTCGAACGCATTGCCGCGGTCACTGTACTCGGCAAACGCGAGATCGTAACCGTCATGCTCCTGGTAGTACGCCTTGGAGCAGACGTCCGAAACCGGTACACCGCGACAGTTGCCGGCGGCGCCGACCCCGGTGTGGTAAGGCGCATTCTGGGCGCAGCCGCCAAGCACGGCCGTTAGAACGATGAAGGCGCGGATCCAATAACCGGTGTGCGATCTCTGCCTGGCCATGGCCGTGTTCTCCGTGCGCGAAGCAGCTCTGGTTTCAAACTAGTCGAGCGGCATGGGCGCTGCAAGGCGGCGCACACGATCCCTTGCGCCACGGCAAACGCACTTCTCAGCGCCGCCGGATTGGCGGGTCGGCGGGAAACGTGGAAAATGCCGCCCGTCAAGCCGGGTCGCGCATGGCGGCGCCGGCAGCCCAATGTGAACAACCAGGAACAACCCATGTCCCAGTTCGACGACGTTACCGTCATCAAGGCCGCCAACATCTACTTCGACGGCAAGGTGACGAGTCGCACAGTGATCTTCGCCGACGGCTCGCGCAAGACGCTCGGCGTAGCCCTTCCGGGCGAGTACACCTTCAACACGGCCGACCGGGAACTGATGGAAATCCAGAGCGGGGAACTGGCGGTGCGGCTGCCGGGAAGCGACCACTGGATCGCGGTCAGTGGCGGCGGGCGGTTCGAGGTTCCCGCCAACTCGTCCTTCACGATGAAGGTGGCGACTCCGGTCGATTACTGCTGCCATTTCGTCAAGTGAATCGGCCGGGCTCCACCGCCCACAAGTGACTGCCGGGCGGCGGGGCGGGCTCAGCGGCCGCGTGCCGTCTCGCCATGGCGATTTCCCGCGGCGTCGCCGCGGGTGACGGCGCCGTCGCTGCGTTGATAATGACCCCATGCTGCCAGCCCGCCCCCTGAAGATCCTGGCCGCGCGAGCGGCATGCCGCGAACAGGCGGACCGTGCCATGCCGTATGCCGTCGCCGGACGCCGCTGCACTGCCGCGACGGCCCGTCGCGTCACGTCGTCGGCCATGCGGAATCGGCGATGAACCGCACCCTCCCCTTCAGCGAACCGACCCGCCGTTGGTTCGCCGACACCTTTGCCGACGCCACGCCAGTGCAGCGTAGCGGCTGGAAGGCGATCCGGCGTGGCGCACACACCCTGCTGGTCGCCCCGACCGGCAGCGGCAAGACGTTGGCCGCGTTTCTCGCCGGCATCGATCACTGCCTGAGCCTGGCGCCGAATGCCACACCGGGCGTGCGCGTGCTGTACGTGTCACCGCTCAAGGCGCTGGTATACGACGTCGAGCGGAACCTGCGCGCGCCGCTGGTCGGGATCGCACACAAGGCCGATGCACTCGGTTTGAACATGCGTCGGGTGCAGGTCGACATCCGTACCGGCGACACGCCGCAGAAGGAACGCCAGCGCCAGTCGCGGCAGCCCGCCGACATCCTGGTGACGACGCCCGAGTCGCTGTTCCTGCTGCTCGGCTCGCAGGCCCGCGACCATCTGCGCGGCGTGCACACCGTGATCATTGATGAGATCCATGCACTGGCGCCGACCAAGCGTGGCGCGCACCTGGCGCTGAGCCTCGAACGGCTGTCGACGCTGTGCGTCGAGGAGCCGCAGCGCGTCGGCCTGTCGGCGACCGTGCGACCGCTGGACGAGATAGCGCGCTTTCTCGGCGGCCGGCGCGCCGTCGACATCGTCGACCTGTCGGCCAAACCGCTGCTCGACCTGCAGGTCACGGTGCCCGTTCCGGACATGGAGAACCCGCCGTCACTCGCGCAACCGCAGGCCGGCGGTTCGATTCTCGGCGAGCTGTACACGCGCCAAATGGGCATGCCCGAGTCGCCCGAGCGCGGCATATGGCCGTCGATCTATCCGCAACTGTTGCGGCAGATCGACGCAAACCGCTCAACGATCATCTTCGTCAACAGTCGCGGCCTTTGCGAACGCCTGACCCAGCGCCTGAATGAACTCGCCGGCCACGAGGTCGTGCGCTCACACCACGGCAGCGTGTCGCACGAAAAGCGCGCCGAGATCGAGGACGGCCTGAAGCGGGGCCGCATCCGTGGGATCGTCGCGACCAGTTCGCTCGAACTCGGTATCGACATGGGCGCGGTCGATTGCGTCGTGCTGGTCGAATCGCCCGGCTCGGTCGCACGTGGCCTCCAGCGCGTCGGCCGTGCTGGCCACCAGGTCGGCGAGACCAGCGTCGGACGCATCTTCCCGAAGTTTCGCGGCGACCTGCTCGAGTGCACGGTCATCGCGCAGCGCATGCTCCAGGGTGAGATCGAGGCAGCCCGCGTACCGCGCAACACGCTCGACGTGCTCGCGCAGCAGATCGTTGCGATGTGCTGCGACGCACCCTGTACGAGCGAAGAAATCGAGCGTGTGGTCACACGCGCCTATCCGTTCGAGCACCTTTCCGGCGATGCGCTGCAGGCCGTGCTGGAGATGCTGAGCGGCCACTACCCGTCACACGACTTCGCCGATCTGCGGCCGCTGCTGGCCTGGGACCGGAACAGCGACGAACTGCGCCCGCGCCGCGGCGCGGCAATGGTGTCGCGCATGAACGCCGGCACAATCCCGGACCGCGGCAACTACACCGTCACGCTGGGGCCGGATGGCGGCCGGCTCGGCGAACTCGACGAGGAGATGGTGTACGAGACGCGCCCCGGCGAGAACATCCTGCTCGGCGCGACGACATGGCACGTCGACGAGATCACGCGCGACCGCGTGATCGTGTCACCGGCTCCAGGCCAACCGGGCCGACTGCCGTTCTGGCGCGGCGACGGCCCCGGCCGGCCGATTGAACTCGGCCGTGCGCTCGGTGCGTTCGTGCGCCGGCTGGACGGGATGGCTGTCGACAATGCAGTCGACTGGCTGGCGCGCCACGCGAATCTCGATGCGCACGCGGCGCGCAACCTCGCCGCGTATCTGGCCGAGCAGAAGGAGCATGCCGGCTGCCTGCCGACTGACCGGGCGATCACCGTCGAACGCTTCCGCGACGAACTCGGCGACTGGCGCATCTGCATCCTGTCGCCGTTTGGCGCGCGCGTGCACGCGCCCTGGTCGATGGCGCTGCAGCAGCGGCTGTCGCTCGAGTGCGGCTTCGAAGTGCAGCTGATGTACACCGACGACGGCATCGTGCTGCGCTTCGCCGATACCGACGAGCTGCCCGATGTCGATACATTGCTGCCCGACCCCGATGAGGTCGAGGAGCTGGTCACCGCACAGCTCGCACATACGGCGCTGTTCGCAGGCCTGTTCCGCGAAAACGCCGCGCGCGCACTGCTGCTGCCACGCCGCCACGTCGACCGGCGCTCACCGCTGTGGGCGCAGCGGCTGAAGGCGCAGAACCTGCTCGCCGCGGTGCGGCGATACGCGAATTTCCCGATCGTGCTGGAGACCTACCGCCAGGCGCTCAGCGATGTCTTCGACATCCAGGCGCTGCGCGACCTCCTGCGCGACATCCAGGCCCGCAGGATACGCATCGACGAGGTCGAGACACGCTCGGCATCGCCGTTCGCGCGCACGCTGGTGTTCGCGTACGTTGCCGCGTACATCTACGAGCAGGACGCGCCGCTGGCGGAGCGCCGCGCGCAGGCGCTGACACTCGACCGCAACCTGCTCGGCGAACTGCTTGGTCAGGACGAGCTGCGCGAACTGATCGATGCCGACGTGCTGGACGCGCTCGAACAGGAACTGCAGCGGCTGTCCGTCGAACGTCATGCACGCGACGCCGACGAGATCCACGACCTGCTGCGCCTGCTCGGCGACCTCGGCGACGACGAGATCGCCGCGCGTGCCGACTGCGACGTGGCGAAGGCCATGCAGCAGCTCAGCGACGAACGGCGCGCGGTGCGCATCAGCGTCGCCGGCACGGCACGCTGGATCGCCGCCGAGAACGCGACCGTCTACCGCGACGCGCTCGGCGCGATGCCGCCACCCGGCCTGCCGGAGGCGTACGTGCAGGGGCACGACAACCCGCTCGAGTTCATCGCCGACCGCTACGCGCGCACCCACGGCCCGTTCCTGGCGCGCGACCTTGCCGTGCGCCTTGGTCTGCGGCCCGCGCAGGTCGAGCCGGTCCTGCGTGGCCTGCTGCACGCAGGATCGCTGGTGCATGGCGAGATACGGCCCGGCGGCGTTGAGACCGACTGGTGCAACGCCGACGTACTGCGACGACTGAAGCGCCGCACGCTGGCCAAGTTGCGCGACGCCGTCGCACCGGTCGATGCGGCGACACTGGCCTTGTTCCTGCCGCAGTGGCACGAAATCGGCAGCGCGCGCGGCGGACCCGCGCGCCTGCTCGAGGTGATCGCACAGCTCGAAGGCCTGGAGCTGCCGTGGTCGACGCTGCGCGACCACGTGCTGCCGGCTCGCATCGACGGGTTCACGCTGGACATGTTGGACATGCTCGCCGCGAGCGGTCGGGTGGTCTGGGTCGGCCGCACACCGCTCGGCACGCGCGACGGCCGCATCGCGCTGTACCTGCGCGAGCACGCGCGCGCACTGCTCGATACGCCCGGCGCGGGCGACGCCCTCACTGACCCGCACCGCGTACTGCTCGACCACCTGCGCACCCGTGGTGCTTCGTTCACGTTCGAACTCGAATCGGTCGTGCAGAAAGCGTTCCCCGATATCAGGGCACGCGAACTGCAGGCGCTGTTGTGGGACCTCGTCTGGCAGGGACTGATCACCAACGATACGTTCGCCCCGCTGCGCACGCTCGGCGCGCGTTCGGCAAACCCGGGGAAGCGGCGTCGTGTCGCGTCGATGCCGGCCGGTGGTCGGTGGTCGCTCGTTGAAGGGCTTGTCGATGACGGCCTCACGGACACCGAACGTACGCTCGCCCGCACGAACATGCTGCTCGACCGCTACGGCGTGGTCAGCCGCGACGTCGTCGCCGCCGAGGACATCCGCGGCGGCTTCGGCCCGGTATACAAGGTGCTGGCGACGCTCGAGGAATCCGGCCGCGTGCGTCGCGGCTATTTCGTCGAGGGCCTGTCTGGTGCACAGTTCGCGCGTCCGGGAAGCATCGACCGCATCCGTGCCGCGCAACCTGACGTCGGTGATGACCGCGAAGGCGGCCATTGCCGCATCGATCTTCGACCGGCCGTGGATCCGGCCAATCCGTGGGGCAGCATCCTGCCGTGGCCGGCGAGCGGCGGTGACGAAGGCGCACGACCGCGTCGCGTCGCCGGCGCCTGGCTGCTGCTGCACAATGGCCTGCCGCTGCTTTACCTCGGTGCCAGCGGCCGTCAGCTGACGACCTTTCCCGGCCCGCTCGACCGACCCGGGGTGCAGCAGGCCTGTTTTGACGCCTTGCGCGCCATGCCGGGAACGACACGCCGCCGCACCTTGATCATCGAGAAGATCGACGGCGAACCGGTCGCGGCGTCACGTTATCGTGACGCGCTGCTGCGGGCAGGGTTCGTCAGTGATTATCGCGGTGTCGCCGCCGAGGCCTTTGCCTGATGCCCGAGGGCGATACCGTGTTCAAACTCGCGGCCTTCCTGCAGCCGGCGCTGCAGGGCCGCCGCCTGATCGCCGGACGGGTGCGCGACGACCACACCATCGACCTGGCGGGAAGACGCGTCGACGACGTGTATGCGCATGGCAAACACCTGTTCATCCTGTTCGATGACGACAGTCTGCTGCGCAGCCACCTCGGCATGTGGGGATCCTGGCACCACTACGCACCGGGTGAACGATGGCAGCGCCCGGCAAGCCAGGCCTGTGTCGTGTTCGACGTCGGCGAGCGGGTATATGTGTGCTTCAACGCACGGCAGATGGAACTGCTTCGTCGCGACGGCGTGCGCGCGCGCAAACTTGGCATCGTGCTCGGTCCCGACCTGATGGCCGCCGATGTCGACGGCGACGTCATCGTCGGACGCGCCCGTGAAATCGTTGACCCCAAGGCGCCGGTATCGGACGTATTGCTGGACCAACGCATCGCGTGCGGCATCGGTAATGTCTACAAGTCGGAGGTGCTGTTCCTCGAACGCCACCACCCTGCGACACCGTTGCAGGCCCTCGACGATACACAACTCGCAGCGCTCTACCGGCGTGCGTCGACGCTGCTCAACGGCAACAGGCGTTCCGGACCGCGGATCATCCGACGCGCCGGCGACGATGCCGGTGCGTTGTGGGTCTATCGGCGTACGGGCAGACCGTGCCTGCAGTGCGATGCGCGGATCGAGTCGGCAGCGCTCGGCCGCGACCGACGCTCCACCTACTGGTGTCCGCAATGCCAGCCCGACAAGGGTGCCTGAACGGCTGCGCCTTCGCCCGCACCCGGCGCATCCGCGGCTCCGCGGGTTATACTGCGAGGGCGCCTCGCACCGTCAGGAATTCGACATGTCACTTCGCCACGCATCCCTGTTCGTAATCCTATGCACACTGGCAATGCCGGCACTGGCCCACGAAGGCGCCGGTGCCATCGGTGGATTCGTCAGCGGGTTCCTGCACCCGATCTTCGGCTGGGACCACGTCGCGGCGATGGTGGCCGTCGGTCTGTGGGGCGCGTTCCTCGGCAGCCCGGCGATCTGGGTACTGCCGGTCGTGTTCCCGCTGGTCATGGCGTTCGGCGGCGCGCTTGGCGTGATCGGCGTCGAACTACCCGCGGTCGAGGTCGCGATCGCGCTGTCGGCGATCGTGCTCGGTGCGATGGTCGCGTTTGCCGCACGCCCGCCGATCTGGATCGCTGCGGTCATCGTCGGCGTCTTCGCCATCTTCCATGGCCATGCGCACGGCACCGAGCTGCCGGGCGCGGCCAGCCCGATCACCTACAGCCTCGGCTTCGTCATCGCGACAGGCCTTCTGCACCTGTGCGGCATCGCGTTCGGCCTGCTGACGCACTGGCCCGCCGGCCGAACCGCGGTGCGTGTTGGCGGCGGCGCCATCGCATTGGCCGGCTTCGGGTTCCTGTCGGGCGTGGTATGACAAAACTGGTTCGCGGCGCCACCATCGGGGTGGCGCTCGCACTCATGCCCGGGCTCGCCGCCGCGCACGTCGGCATCACCGGGCTGGGCGGATTCTGGAACGGCTTCCTGCATCCGCTGCTGACCCCGTCGCACGTACTGCTGCTGGTCTCGATGGGTCTGTTGCTCGGCACGCGCGAGCAGCACGCCGCCAGCCGTGCGCTGTCGGTGTTCCTCGCCGCGACCTGCGCCGGCCTGTTCGTGGCCGGCCTCAAGGGACGATTCGTCGATCTGGTCACACCGCTGCTGGTCGCCGCCGCCGTGCTCGGGATTCTCGCCGCATGGCGTCCGCGCCTGCCCGACGTGCTGACGTTCGTCATTGCCGCCGTCTGCGGACTGACGCTCGGCGTCGACTCGACGCAGGAAACCTACGCGGGCAAGGACCTGATCGTTGCCCTGTTCGCGACCGGTCTGGCCGTGTTTCTCGCCATGCTTTACCTGCTCGCCGCCGTCGAATTCCTGCACCGTTACCGTTGGCTCAGCGTCGGCGTGCGTGTGCTCGGATCATGGATTGCGGCCAGCGCGCTGATCGTGCTGACGTTGCAGTTCGCCCCCAAGGGGTAATACGCTCGGCAGCCGCGCATGCCTCCAAGCGGGTCTCGTCCCACGTTGGACCGGCATACCACCGGATGCATCTCATGCCACTTGTCACGCCCTGTCCGTGACATCAGTATCTCAGGGCGAATACGATCGGCACGACAAAGCCCCACTCCGTCATCGCCAGCTCAGCAGGAATCGGGTCCACCTGCGCCAGGCGCTGCAATGCGGTCAGCGCGGCGGCATCGAGGAGTTCGTATCCGGATGATGCCACCAGCCGCACGTGGGTCAGCGTCCCATCGGCCTGCACGGTGAAACCCACCTTCACCTCGCCCTCGATTCGCCTGCGCCGCGCACGCCCCGGGTAGTACTTGCGGCGCGCAATGGCCGCCAGCAACTTGGCCTTGTACGCGCCACGCAGATCGGCGTGCTGCGTCGACCGGTTCGATGCAGCCTCGTCCCGCGTCGCCGCGGCTTCGCCGGCCGGCTGCGCGGCCTCCTCGACCGCGGGCACCGCGGCAACCGGTGATGCCCCGCGTTGTGATTCGACACGGCGCATCGCCGGTTGTGTCACCGCGCGGGATGGCCCCGCGGTGGCCCGGCGCCTTTCGGACGGCGCGGTCCGCTCATCCGTCGGCTGAGGTTTCGGTTCCGGTTTCGGCGGCTGCGCTTCCCTGGGCTCGGTTCGGCGCGCATGCCGTGCCGTCGCCTCCAGGGACACGTCGACGACGTCGACCGGCGGTGCAACCATGGAACCCATCGCGTGCGCCTGCGTCGGTACTGCAATCTCGGCAGAGGGCGGCGGCGCATCGGCCGGCGGGGATATGCGCGCCGACGCGGCAAACATTGCGAGCTCGACTGCCACCTGCCGTTCGCTGACCGGGTTCCCGGCAGTGGCACGCAGCCCCCACCACAGCACAGCCACGAGGCCGGCATGCACCGCCATTGACACAATAAAGCCCAGCTGCACCAACCGCTGCGTCACGGCCAACGCCCGCCTAGGTTGCGTGGCGGGTGACGATGGTCACATGCGTCAGTCGGTGCGCCTTCAGCCGATCGACGACACCCACGAACGCGCCGAACGCGGCGCCGGCATCCACACGCAACAACACATGAAAATCGCCAGACAGCTGCGCCAGGTGGCGGTCCAGCGCATCCGGATGTACGGCCTCGCCATCGACATAGATGCTGCCGTCACGCTCCAGCGTGATCTCCGTCGCCTCTGTGTCTGGCAGCGGAGCGGTCGTCTCGGCCACCGGCAGATCGACCGGGATCGTTCCCTGGGCGATGAAGCTCGCCGTCGTCAGCACGATCGCCAACAGCACCAGCATGATGTCGATAAATGGGATCACGTTGATCTGGTCGAAGCGCTTCATGCCGCGTTCGCCCCCTGCCAGCGCGCCTGCAGCACGTCGACCCGGCGCAGCAGGCCGTTGTAAGCGATCATCGCCGGTATGGCGACCAGCAGACCACCCGCGGTTGCCTTCAGCGCCATCGCCAGTCCCAGCATGATCTGGCGCGCGGCAAGATCGCCGCCTGTGCCCAGGTCGTGGAACGTGATCAGGATCCCCAGTACCGTGCCGAGCAGACCGACATACGGTGCGTTTGCACCGACGGTCGCTATCACGGTCAGGTGGCGGGTCAGATCGACGCCCAGGTTGTGCGGGTCGGCATACTCGGTGACGTCGATGCCGCGCAGGTAGAACCAGCGCTCGATCGCATAGGCCAGGGCAACAAAGCTCATAGCGCCGAGCACGCCAAACACCAGATCGTCGAGATAGAGTTTCAACCAGTCCATTCAATGTCCCTCATGTGTCTGGGTCACCGCATACAAACACTGTCCGTGCCTTGCGCGTGACCGTGACACCTTCAAATCGCGGATGCGCGCGGCCCAGGCTCGCCTGCGCCGCGCGCAACGTCGGGTCAGAACGACGCGGTCAGTTTGACCCAGCCACTGCGCCCCGGCTCGTTGACCTGGACCTGTGTGGGGTCGAACGCGTTGGCACGGTTCAGGTGCTGCGCATAGGTCTTGTCGAGGATGTTGTCGACACCGATGTCCAACCTGAGGCTGTCGGTCACGTCATAGCGGCCATAAAGGTCGAGTACCGCCCAGCCCGACGTCTCACCGACATCCAGGCCCTGCCCTGCGATACCCGTCGACGACGCTGTATCGACCCGCGTCTGGGTCGCCGCCGCACGCACACGGGCACCGCCGATCCAGCGCTCCTGCATGTACTCGAGCGTCACCAACGCTTCCAGCGGCGGCGTCTGCGCGATCGGCCGGTCGTCCGTGTCGTTTTCGGCGCGGACGTAGGCGACGCCGGCCTCGCCATGCAGGTTCGACGTGAAGCGGTAGCTGACCTTGGCCTCGCCACCGATCAACGTCGCATCGACATTGCGGAAGATCGAGGCGTTGTTGCCGGCCGCCGTATAGCGATCCCGCAGGATGTAGTCCGACACGTCGTTGTAGTACACGGAACCTTCGGCCTGCCAGCGTTCACCCGTGATGACCGCACCGACCTCGATCTGGTGGTGCGTTTCAGGATCGATGTCGGGATTGCCGACCCAGCGCGCCGCCGGCGTAACGCCGTTGGACGCCATGTAGCGTTCGGTCGCGTCGGGCGTGCGCACCGAGCGCGAGAGACTCGCATACAGGGTTCCGGCGCGGTCCGCGAGATCGTGCTCGTAACGCAAGAGTCCAGCGATGTTGTGGTCGGTCACGCGATGGGCCTGTGCGCCCTTGTAGTAGATCGCGTACAGCTGATTCGGGCTCATCGGCCCGCCGGGGGGATCGAGATCCGCCTTCGACGCATCGGAGCGGACATGGTCGTAACGCAGGCCGCCGGTGATCCGGTTTTGCGGATCGTACGCATGCGTGAGCTCGGCGAAGACCCCGGTCTGGTCGATCTCGACGCCGGGCCACATCACCGAGTTCAACGTAGCCGTCGTGTCGTTGTATCGCAACGCGTCGCGGTCGTTGCGTTGCGTGTCGATGCCGATTTTCCAATGGCCGTAACTGGCTGCGAGTTCGCCGACGAGCCGTCCGCCTGTCGTATCCGAGATCGACGGTGCGCGCATGAACGCGCCTGCCTGGGGTCGCAATGTGTAGTTGTCCATCACATGTTCGACCTCGGATCGATAGATCTCGGCCTTGACGCGCGTGAACGCGCCGCCGACGTCACTGCTGTCCAACTTCAACCGCAGCGTGTCGTTGTCGGCCATCGGGGAATCCATGCCCGCGCCGGGAAACAGCAGGTCGCGCGTCTCCTGCTTCTCGTAGCTGATCTCGACGCGCGTCAGATCGGTGGGCGTATAACCCAGGATCAGGGAGCCGTCGCGTTGCGTGTAGGCCGAAGGCACCTCGTTGCCATCGCCGTCGTCGTAGCTGTGTGCATCGGTCAACGAGCCGATGAAGCGCACAAAGCCCTGCGTACCCCCACCCGCAGCGTCGACACCGAATTCCGCGGTGTTCCCGTTTTCGCGATAGCCGGCGTCGACCTCACCGCGCAAAGGTTCGGCGTCGGTGAAGCGCTCGGTCACGCGCTCGAACAGGATGGTCCCTCCCGATCCGCCGCCGCCGTACTCGAGTGTCTGCGCACCGCGTATTACTGTGATCGACTCGTATTTGCCGCCCGACGCATACGACGTCGGCGGGTCCATCCGGTTCGGGCAGCCGCCGTGCACGTACGCTCCGTCGAGCAGCACGTTGATCTGGGTCTGGCTCTGACCGCGAATCGATACGTCCGTGCCGTGTCCGCCCATGCGCGACCCGGACACGCCGAGCAGGTCGCGCAGGGCATCCGCGGATTCTCGCCCGGGCGAAAGGGCGCTCGATTCGAATTCGGTCGTCGCCGGCGGCAACGCGTCGACGCCGACCTCGACGGTGTCAAGAAGCTCAGCGGCACCGGCAGCATCGAATGCCAGTGCGCAAACCACGGCGAATGCCGTGCGGGCAGGTTGGAAGTGCATGTTGGTCCCCTTGTTCTGAATGCCTGAAACAGCGTGATGACATCGGACAAGGCGGCTCGCCGACGGTGCAACGGCGGTTTGAACGGACAGGGAAAGCAAGTCGACACGCACGCCTGCTTGCGCGCGTCTGAGTCGTCAAGGGTTGGTCGACCGGGATTCCGAATGCCCGCCGCACCGCCTGGATGGCGTCAGCGGCAGCCTTCAGGCAACGGGTGGGGCGCGTGTCGAATAGGCGGAGAAGTGAAGCGCACGATGCGCATGCCGTGCAGTCTGGTCGACCACGGCGATCGAATACAGCACGACGGGTGGAAGGACCGGTGCTTCGGCGAGTTGCGCCGTGCCGGCCATCTGGTAGAGCTTCAACGCCGAGCAATGTTCGGCGTCACCGCCCTGATCGGCGATCGCCGGCAGATCGACCCGGACCGATTTCGCGCCCTTGAGGGTACAGATCACAATCTGCTGTCCTTTGGCATCGTGGGCGAGGACCGGCGTCACCAGATAGGCAAGCACCGGCTGCAACAGGAATCCGGCAATGAGCACCCACATCGTGAATGTGCTCACCCGCCGCGAGAGCCGGCGGCACGCTGTGCCTGTTTGATGGATGCCGAACATTGCCAAAACTTCTGCGTCGCCCCGGGTCATCGCTAACACGCGACAGGTCGGTTGCGGATTATCCACGACTCACTCGACAGGTTCCAGCATAGCAAGGCCGCGCCCTCGCGCGGATCGACAATCTGCCGCCGATGACACTGGACTCGAACCGCGACAATTGAAAAACCCCGCCGAAGCGGGGTTCCTTGACGCAGATGGGCGATGCGATCAGTTGAACGTGAAGTTGTCGCGCATGATCCGTGGCGCGCGGCGGGCGTTCTTCTCGAACTCGTCGCCGACGTCGATCGGGTTCGGGACGTCGATCGACGGGGCCTTCCAGCCCGGCGGCACACGACCCATGCGGTGCGGCGCATTCATCATGTCGTCCCATGCGTCGGACATGCCCTCTTTCGGATCCCACGGCGTCATCCAGGCCTGCGGGCCCTTGCCCCATACCTCGCGGCGCATCGGGTTGAAGCTGTCCCGCCGCGACATGTCGAAGCTCTGCATGAACGGGACACCGCTGAACATGCCGCCACCGCGACGATAGGGTACGCCGCCGAACGGACCTCCACCGTAGGGTCCGCCACCAACGAACGGGCCGCCACCAAAAGGACCGCCGCCGAACGGCCCAGGCGCATATCCCGGAGGCGGGCCATACCCGATTGGGCCAGCCGGCATCACCGGTTCTGCCGCTGCTGCGACCTGACTGCCGACGAGCACCAGCGAGGCAGCGATCATTCGGAACATTGACATCGAGATCTCCTTACATTCTGTGGAACGCGCTCTGCACGGCGCGGTGCCTGCCAGACGGCAGTATAGCCATTGGCAATTGTGTTCACGGGGTCCCGGCACTTTCCGCGATGGGTCCGCGTGCCCGCTCCAGAGCACCCTGAATGCATATTAGATTATTCTAATTTACTATTTTATGCAACCCGATAAATTGCGTTTATCGGATATTTCATCCTGCGCCTTTCACCGCGCGGGCGCAAGCAGCACGCCTTCATGCACCGGCAAGCCCGCGTACCAGGTCGTCGCGAATGTCGTCGAAGGCCTCGAGGCCGACCGCCACGCGCAGCAGTCCCTCGCCGATCCGGGCGTCGGCGCGCTGCTCCGGGGTCAACCGCGCGTGGGTGGTCGTCGCCGGATGCGTGATCGTTGTCTTCGTGTCACCGAGATTGGCCGTTATTGACAGCATTCTCGTCCGGTCGATGACGCGCCAAGCCGCATCACGACCTCCGTGAACGTCGAACGCCACGATGCCGCCGGGCAGGGTCTGCTGACGCTTCGCAAGCGCGTGCTGTGGATGATTGGCCAGTCCTGGATAGTAGACGCGCGCAACACTCGGCTGGGCCTCCAGCCACTCAGCGAGCCGCTGCGCGCCGCTCGCGTGCGCCTGCATGCGCAGGGACAGTGTCTCGAGGCCCTTGAGGAAGATCCAGGCGGCGAATGGGCTCATCGTGGGACCGGCGGTGCGCAGCACGCCGAACACCTCTTCGCCGACCCGCTTGCGGTCACCGACCACGGCGCCGCCGACCGCCCTGCCCTGGCCGTCCAGGTACTTGGTCGCCGAATGGATGACGATATCCGCGCCGAGTTCCAGCGGTCGCTGCAGCACCGGTGTACAGAAACAGTTGTCGACCACCAACAGGCAGTCGTGCGCGTGCGCGAGATCGGCCAGGGCGCGGATGTCACCGATCTCGATCAGCGGATTGGAGGGTGTCTCGATGAACAGCATGCGCGTGTTCGGCCGGATCCGCTGCCGCCAGTCGTCAAGATCGGTCAGGATCGCGTAGTCGGTCGCAATGCCGAATCGTGCGAGGTACTTGTTGAACAGCATGGTCGTACTTCCGAACACGCTGCGCGATGAGACGATGTGATCGCCATGCTGCAACAGGCCCATGCAGGTCGCGAGGATCGCCGACATGCCGGATGCAGTCGCAACGCAGCATTCGCCGCCCTCGAGCGCCGCCAGGCGTTCCTCGAACGTACGTACGGTCGGATTGGTGAAGCGCGAATAGATGTTGCCCTGGCTGTCGCCCGAGAAACGCGCCGCGGCCTCGGCGGCACTCGAGAACACGAAACTCGAGGTCGCAAAGATGGGTTCGCTGTGTTCCTGTTCGGCCGTACGCCGATGGCCCGTGCGCACGGCGAGCGTCTCCAACGCCCACTCCTGTTCCTGCTCTGTCACGATGTCGTCTCCGGACTGCGGCGCCTGAAGCATGCGGCGCAAAACAAAAAACCCGCCTGGCCCGATCGGCCAAAGCAGGTTTTACCTCGCTTTAGCGGCATTTATAGAGCGCCCGCAATCTGAGCCAAATCGGCGCTGGTGAAACAGACTAGTACCGGCTCCACCGGCCGTCAACCGGTGGCAACTCCGGTTCAGCGGTCGTTGTGCAGCCCGATCACGGTCGGCGAACCGTTCGACTCGCGTAACTCCTTGGCGGCGTCGTTGCGGTCGGCCTCTAGCCGCTGCAGGTATTCCGGTGTGATGTCGCCGGTGACGTATTCGCCATTGAACACCGAGGCATCGAAACGCTGCACCTGGGTCTTGCCCTTCTTGCCGACCGCATCGATCAGGTCGTCGAGATCCTGATAGATCAGGCCGTCGGCGCCGATCCAGCGACACACCTCTTCATCGGTGCGCCCATGCGCGACCAGTTCGGATGCGGCAGGCATGTCGATGCCATACACATTCGGATAGCGCACCGGTGGCGCGGCCGATGCGAAATAGACGGATCTCGCGCCCGCATCACGCGCCATCTGCACGATCTGCCGCGACGTGGTGCCACGCACGATCGAATCGTCGACCAGCAACACGTTCTTGCCCTTGAACTCGACGTCAATCGGGTTGAGCTTCTGGCGCACCGACTTCTTGCGCGCCTGCTGGCCCGGCATGATGAACGTGCGGCCGATATAGCGGTTCTTGATGAAGCCTTCGGTGAAGCGCACATCGAGCTCGTGCGCCAGACTCATCGCCGACGTACGACTCGTATCCGGGATCGGGATGACCACATCGATCTTGCCCTTGCCGAGTACGCGTTCGGTCTTGCGCGCAAGCTTCTTACCCATACGCAGGCGCGCCTTGTGCACGAAGATGTCGTCGATGATCGAATCGGGGCGTGCGAAATAGACGAACTCGAAGATGCAGGGACTGCGCTGCCATTTCTCGGCGCACTGGCGCGTATGCAGCTTGCCGTCACGGGTGAAGATCACCGCCTCGCCCGGATCCACGTCACGCACGCGCTCGAAATCGAGCGTGTCCAGCGCGACGCTTTCCGATGCCACCATCATCTCCGGCCCGTTTTCGCCTTCGCGCACGCCGAACACCAGCGGGCGGATTCCATTGGGATCACGGAATGCGACGATGCCGTAGTCCGGGATCATCGCCACCGCGGCATAGCCGCCGACACAGCGACGGTGTACGCCGGACACGGCGCGAAACACGTCGTTTTCATCGAACGACAACTTGTTGGTCTCGGCACCGAGTTCGTGCGCGAACACGTTCAGCAGGATCTCGGAATCGGAATCCGTGTTGATGTGGCGCCGGTCCTCGCGGAACAGATCACGCTTGATCTGTTCCGCATTGGTCAGGTTGCCGTTGTGTGCCAGACAGATGCCGTACGGCGAGTTGACGTAGAAGGGCTGCGCCTCGGCCGACGACGAACACCCCGCGGTCGGATAACGCACATGACCGATACCCATGCTGCCGGGCAGATTGATCATGTGTTGGTTGTCGAATACGTCGCGGGCGAGGCCATTGTCCTTGCGCAGGTGCAGGCGGCCGTTGTCACAGGTCATGATACCGGCGGCATCCTGGCCGCGATGCTGAAGCACCAGCAACGCGTCGTACAACGACTGGTTGACCGGTGATGTTCCGACAATTCCGACGACTCCGCACATGTCCTACCCCAGACCGACCGGCCAGCTCACACGGCATAGCGGAACCGGTCCGCCATTTCGGGCGGCAACAGTTCGCGCAACCACAGCGCCATCTCCTCGAAGTATCCCACGAGAGACGACTCCATCCACCATCCCTCGCGCGGCAGCGGCGTCAATCCCGCGAGCAGTACCAGCACCGCGACCAACAGCACACCGCGCGCCGCACCGAACACCATACCGATCAGTCTGTCGGTGCCCGACATGCCGGTGCGCTCGACCAGTTGGATAACCAGATAGTTGACCAGGCCGCCAACCGTCAACGTCACGATCATCAACAATGCGAACGCGATGCCCAGGCGCGCCGTCGGCGAACCGATCCAATCTCGCAGCGGCACCTCCAGATCGCGAAAGAAACTCCAGCTGACCCAGAATGCCAACACCCAGATCGCCAGCGAGAACGCCTCGCGCACGAACCCACGCGCGAGGCTGATCAGCGCAGACACCAGGATCACGACTACGATGACGATATCCAGCCACGCCACGCCTCAACACCCAGGCACTGGAGGCGCGGATAGTAACAAAACCCGGTCTTCCTGGGACGTGGGCACGGGAGCCGGGTTGACGCTCATGGGTACTGCCGTACCTGTGCCTTGGCCCCGGCGATCTCACTCACCTTGTCGACCATCGCATCCGCCTCGGCACGCTCGACGACCGGTCCCACGCGCACCCGATACCAGCGTTTGCCTCGGATATCGACCAGCTCCGGATCCGGCGTCGGCAGACTCGCGGCACGCAGCTTCCCGACCAGCGTATCGGCGGCTTCCTGGCTCGACAGGCTCGCCGCCTGCACCACCCAGGCCGTCAGCCCGGTACGCGGTCCGTCAGGCGTGCTGTCGACCTGCCCTGTCGACTGCGCATCACCTTCGGTCGCGGCGGACGGAGCCAGCGGCGTGATCGCGGGCACCTCTTCACGCAACATCTCGGAGGCAAAATCCTGCACCGGCGGCTGTTCGGGAAAAGGCGGTAACGGCGGGGGACGCGAGGGCGGTTCCTCGAACAGCATCGGCACGAAGATCACCGCGAGCGACGCCAGCACTGCCGCCCCGATCAATCGCTTTTTCAGGCCGTCGTCCATCACACGTCGCCCAGGTTCAAAGTCGCGATTATAACCGCGCCCCGTCTTTCAGGGGGCTTCGAGCACTTCGGTGCACCCTTAGAACGGCCATCGGAATGACGCCGATCGAGGCGCGAGACGCACACATTGTCGGGCGATTGTAAAACCTTGCGACGCAGCGGTTCGAATTCCGGATCCGAAGATCGATCGGATCAGGCGCCGTTGGGGGTTTCCTCCAGCCATGCCATCGCAGCAGCCACCGTCAGAAACGAACCGAACACGACGACGGTGTCGTCGGCACTACAGCTCGAACTGATTTCCGCCATCGCCTGCTCCGGCCGCCCACATGCGCTGACACGCGCATCACCGACCGCCGGGCCGACGCGCGCAGCCAACGTCGCGGCGTCCATCCCGCGCGGTTGGTGCGACAGATCCACCAGACACCAGCGGTCGAAACGTGCCGCGAGCGCTGCGCCGACGCCGGCGGCGTCCTTGTCGGCGAGCATGCCGCATAGCGCAATGGTCTGTCCGGCCCTGTACATTCCGCCGAGATTGTCCGCCAGGGTCGCGGCGGCCTGTGGATTGTGGGCCACATCGAGAATCCAGGTCGGCCGCCCGGGCCGCACCTCGAAGCGACCGGGCACGCGCGCCTCCAACAGCCCCCTGCGCACCGCGGCCTGATCCACCGGCAGACGATCGGCGAGACAGCCGAGCACAACCAGCACACCGGCCGCGTTGGCAAGCTGCATATCGCCACGCATTCCCGGCAGCGGCAGCGCACGTCGCGTGAATGACCCGCCAACCAGGTCCCACTGCTGTCCGCCGCGATCGACGTGGAAATCCTCGCCGGCCACCAGCAGACTGGCGCCGATGGCACCGGCACGGCGCCGGATGCTGTGCGGCATGTCGCTTCCGGCATACACCGCAGGGCGGTCCGTGCGCATGATGCCGGCCTTTTCGTGGCCGATGGCCTCGGTGTCCTGCCCCAGCCAGTCCTGGTGATCGAGCGCGACGCCGGTGATCAGGGCGACATCGGGATCGATGATGTTGACGGCGTCGAGACGGCCGCCCAGGCCAACCTCGAGCACGACAGCATCCAGTCCGGATTCCGCGAAAAGCAGCAGTGCCGCCAGTGTGCCGAACTCGAAATAGGTCAGGCGGATGTCACCCCGCGCAGCGTCGACGCGCGCGAATGCATCGCAGATCAGCCGATCCGACACCGCTTCCCCATCGATGCGGATGCGTTCGTTGTAATGCAACAGGTGCGGTGAGGTGTAACAGCCGCAACGATACCCGGCGGCACCCAGGATTGCCTCGGCGAACGCGGCGCTCGAACCCTTTCCGTTGGTGCCGGCGATCGTGATCACGGGCGCAGCAAGCGCCGGGGCATTCAGCCGCGACCAGACCTCAGCGGCGCGCTCCAGGCCCAGGTCGATGACCTTGGGACTCAGCCCGGCCTGCCAGTCCAGCCAGTCGGTCAGCGACGCGAACCGCATCGGGTCAGATTCTCTGCGGATGGTCTGTGTGCACGCGGTCGGGCAGATCCGGACCGTCGCGATGTTGATGATGCGCCGTCAGTTGCGCGTCTCGCCGCCCAGTATCGCCAACATGGACGCAATGCGCCGGCGCATCTCGCGGCGGTCGATGATGCTATCTACCGCACCGTGTTCGAGCAGGAACTCGCTGCGCTGGAAGCCCTCCGGCAGCTTCTCGCGCACCGTCTGCTCGATCACGCGTGGCCCGGCAAAGCCGATCAGCGCACCGGGCTCGGCGATGTTGACGTCGCCTAGCATCGCGAAGCTGGCCGAAACTCCACCCATGGTCGGGTCGGTCATGACCGATATGAACGGCAGCCCGCGACGCGACATGCGCTCCAATGCCGCCGACGTCTTGGCCATCTGCATGAGTGAGAACAGTGATTCCTGCATGCGTGCGCCACCGCTGGCCGAAAAACAGATCATCGGGCAACGTCGTTCGATCGCGGCATTGACGCCCTGCACGAAGCGCTCGCCGACGACCGAACCCATCGAGCCGCCCATGAACGCGAACTCGAATGCCGCCGCGATGATGTCACGCCCCTCGAGCTGGCCGCGCATGACGACCAGCGCATCCTTCTCGCCGCTCGCCTTCTGTGCTGCACTGAGACGTTCCTTGTACTTCTTGCTGTCCTTGAACTTGAGCGGATCGGAGGACTCGAGGTCGGCCGCGATCTCGTCGCACGGTTCAGGGTCGAGGAACAGCTCGAGTCGACGGCGGGCGCCGATGCGATTGTGGTGGCCACACTTCGGGCAGACATCCATGTTGCGTTCCATCTCGGCCCGGTAGAGCACCGCGTTGCAGCTCGGGCACTTGGCCCAGAGTCCTTCGGGAACGGCCTTTTTGCTACCACCTTCCGTGCGGATCCGACTCGGCATCAGTTTCTCGAACCAGCTCATGCATTACCCCGGTGTCAGCCTGCCGCGATTCTAGCAGACGTGGACTGCACGCCGATGGCGTCAGCGTGCGCCGTCCATCGCCGCTCGCATGCCGGCGAGCAGGCCCCTGATCTCGGCGGTGGCCCTGGCGGGGTCGCCCGGATTGGCCTCGATGCGCGAGACCAGCGCGCTGCCCACGACGACGGCATCGGCGAAGCTCGCCATCGCGGCCGCCGTCTGCGCGTCCTTGATGCCGAAACCGACACCGACCGGCAGATCGGTGCACGCACGGATCTGCGCCAGCTTTTCGCGCACGCTGTCCAGCGACAGGTTCGCGGCCCCGGTCACGCCCTTCAACGAGACGTAGTAGACGAACCCGCTCGCTGCCGCGGTGATCCGTTCGATGCGAACGCGGTTGCTGGTCGGTGCGAGCAGGAAGATCGGATCGATGCCGTGGCTTTTCATCGCCGCCACGAAGCGTTCGCCCTCTTCCGGTGGAATATCCACCGTCAACACCCCGTCGACACCGGCTGCGGCGGCCGCTTCGGCAAACGCCTCGTAGCCCATGATCTCGAGCGGATTCAGGTACCCCATCAGCACGACCGGCGTGTCGTTGTTGGTCGCGCGGAAGCGCCTCACAATGTCGATAACGTCGCGTAGCGAGACGTGATGCTCCAAGGCCCGTTCGCTGGCGCGCTGGATCACCGGGCCATCGGCCATCGGGTCGGAGAAAGGGACGCCGAGTTCGATGATGTCGGCTCCCGCCTCGACCATGGCATGCATCAGCGGCAGCGTGGCCGACGGTTCCGGATCGCCGGCGGTCACGAAAGGGATCAGGGCCGCACGGCTCTGATCACGCAACGCGGCAAAAACACCCGCGATTCGACTCATAGCTTCAGTCCTTCGCGCGCCGCGACCGTGTGCATGTCCTTGTCGCCACGACCCGACAGGTTGACCAGCAGGATCTGATCAGTGCGCATCGTCGGCGCCAGCTTCATCGCCTGCGCGATGGCATGGCTGGATTCGAGCGCCGGAATAATGCCTTCGGTGCGCGTCAGGCGGTGGAATGCAGCGAGCGCTTCGGCGTCGGTGACGGCGACATAGTTCGCGCGACCGCTGTCCTTGAGCCAGGCGTGTTCGGGGCCAACGCCCGGGTAATCGAGGCCGGCCGATATCGAATGCGTCTCGATGATCTGGCCATCGCTGTCTTCCATCAGGTAGGTTCGGTTGCCATGCAGCACGCCCGGCTTGCCGGCACACAGCGGCGCCGCGTGGTGACCGGTGTCGATGCCGTCACCGGCGGCCTCGACGCCGTAGATCATCACATCCTGATCGTCGAGGAAGGGATGAAAAAGCCCGATCGCATTCGAACCGCCGCCGACGCAGGCGATCAGTGCATCCGGCAGCCGGCCGGTCATCGCCTGCATCTGCTCGCGCGCTTCGCGCCCGATCACGGCCTGGAAATCGCGAACCATGGCCGGGTAAGGATGCGGACCGGCAACGGTGCCGATGATGTAAAAGGTGTCGTCGACATTGGTGACCCAGTCGCGCATCGCCTCGTTCAGCGCATCCTTCAAGGTCTTCGAGCCCGATGAAACCGATCGCACCTCGGCGCCGAGCAGGCGCATGCGGTAGACGTTCGCCTCCTGGCGCGCGATGTCGACCTCGCCCATGTAGACGACGCATTCGAGACCGAGTCGCGCAGCGACAGTCGCCGACGCCACGCCGTGCTGGCCGGCGCCG
>JAGRGY010000014.1 GCA_020445255.1 Gammaproteobacteria bacterium | reverse complement strand
GGCTTCGCCATTCTTGCCCGAGCAATCGCTCCATGCTGAGCGCCGCTTACCTTGGCGTTAGCGAGGAGAAACTATGCATTCCATTAGTAAATTTCTAGTAATTCTCGTTCTCATCAGTATCTCAAGAATTGTGTGCGCAGTAGATTTTCCCGAACCAAAAATCGTCAAGATCAATGATCGCATACATGTATTGCTTGGCCCTATTCAGCATGCGAATAAAGAAAACCAGGGCTATATGGTCAATTCGACAGTAATAGTCGGTGATAAAGGAGTGATTCTGGTAGATCCGGGTGGTTCTGATGAGGTAGGAGCCTATATTAAAAAACAAGTCAAAACAATTACAGAAAAACCCGTAGCGTATGTGATTGATACGCATTCACATGGAGACCATTATCTTGGAAATCAAGCCTTCCCGGAGGCAGTTATTATCAGTTCGGAGGAATGTCGAGACTTGGTGATACAGACTGGGGATCAGTGGGTCAAACTCATGGAAGATTTGATTGGCCGCCAACTTCCCAATACAAAACCTGTTCTGGCGGGCGAAGTATACCCTCCTAAATCTAAGACCTCAGTCGAGATAAATGGGGTAAAAATGGTTATTTGGGTACCTCTTGGTTCGCATACCCATGGTGACCTGATGATTTACTTACCAGAAGATAAAGTATTGATATCCGGCGATATACTGATAAATGGTGTGCCTCCAACCATGCAGGATGGCGTAGTAAAAAACTGGATTAAAGTACTAGAAGATATAGAACAAACAGATGCAAATGTCTTCGTGCCTGGGCATGGCGCATTGATGAATCGTAAACAGGTAAGGGCCTTACGCGCTTCGATTGAGAAATTTTATGCTGATGTGCGTAATGGATACCTCAACGAATTAAGTGAAAGCGAAATACGAAAAACTCTTGACCTTTCAGAATGGGAAAAGCTGGAGCGTTCGTATGTAATCGGCCGCAACATCAACCGCGCGTATCTAGAGATTGAGCAGGATGAATTTTGAGGGCATTGAGATGATCGTTTTCGCTAACAAGGCGCTGCACTCGGACGGCATTTTCGCTACGCGCAAATGCCACCGGTGAGCTTGGGCATTAGGATTTAAAACAAGAAGATCGACACCTTGGCTATGAATAAGATTATTGCAATCGCCATCGTTCTAGTAGCTGGTTGGTATGCAATCGCACTTTATAAGGAGAATAAGTTCCCGTTCATGCAGAACGCTGGAGCGGTGCTCGATTTGGGTGGAAGGACAAAATGCATTACCAGCGATGGAAAAGTGCTATATGGAATCGTGCCAGAAGGAACCATCTGCGAAAAGAGATTACCAATCGAGGGGTCAGTGACAGTTGTTCCAGCTAAGGCGATTAGCACCAGTAAAAGCAACAATAAAAGATTGGGCATTTTTAGCTGTGATGGTAGGAGATATTGCAGCCAAATGAATTCAAGAGCGGAGGCAGAGTTCTTTTTGAAGAACTGTCCGAATACGCAAATGGATGGGGATCATGATGGCGTCCCGTGTGAAAGCGATTCTCGATTTTAATCTGTTGCACCATGGTTCTGATGAACTCAAATCCAAACAATTCGTTCAAGCCGTTCGATGCGCTCACTCGTACGCTCAGCACTCCGCGCCCGCTCGCGCATGGCTTCGCCACTGTTGCGCAGCCCTGAAAGCAGATATCCCTGAATCACCCCACATCGGCCGCTCATGGCCGGTTTCAGACGAACTGGCCGCCGCACTTGAAAGCCTGAGGGTACTTCTCGAGTATGGGTCCGCAACCAACACATTGAGGAAGGCTCAAATGGCCGATAAACGGTTCGCACCACTCTACAAGACTGCTGATCAGTTTATCTCTCAGGCGAACACGCTCACCGAGAGTACGGACCTCGCGACCGTTGCCGCAGGGCTACGCTATGCTGCCGCCCGATTTGCCGCGTTTGAGGCATCGCTGCAAACCGATGACCTTCATCGCGACAAGGTGGAGGCGTTGGATGCCTACCTCAACGAATTCCACGCGATGCTTGATGTAAATCTTGAGCAGTACATCGAGCAACAATTGAAGACTTAGATCAGGCGATCCCAGACGCACCGTCCCAGAAAAGGGTCCGACGAGGACTGTCTCCTCGAATTCGCGCAGGCCAGCATCCGCTTTGCACGCTGAACCTGCGCATTCCCAGAATAAGTTTCAGCGACGGCTCCTGGCCGCAGGCAGCCTATGCCGTCAGATTTCCCGACAGTCCGGTAGTGGCCGAAAGATTACAAAAGGATCAGAGCAAGAAGCTGATCCGAGTATCGCTGCAAGGCAGTCATCGACCGATCGCGTTTTTGCTCTGACCGCAAACGTCCCGGTGCGATATCCCCGCCACATCAATTTACTCGTCGACCAATCAGTCGCCAATTCGGCGCCTGGCAAACCCGGTCAGGCCGAGGAGTCCCCTACCAAACATCCGTACCGCGGCCGGTAGCGGGATGAACGCAGGCGCTCCGGCACGGGAATAGCTGAAGCCGCCACCGCCTGGTTTGTCCCCGCTGGTCCAGGACGAAAATTCGATATCGGCTAAGCCGTCAATTCCGACCGCATGGTTGAGACTGTTCCTACTGTGGTTTGAATCGGCGAACGGCACAGCGGCCAGCGGCCGAACGGCGGCGGCGCATGTCCTGACTGAATCAGTGGCGCATTGACTGCCGGTCAGCGCGTATCATCGCCGCGCCCTTTGTTGCGATCATGACAGTCGGTGAACTCGTGTTGCCCGAAGTGATAGTGGGCATGATCGACGCATCAATCACCCGCAGACCCCCGATCCCGATGACCCGCAAACGGCTGTCGACGACCGCATGGTCGTCTTGCGCTTTTCCCATCTTGCAGGTTCCGACCGGGTGAAAAATCGTGGTGCCCACGTTGCCTGCGGCAAAGGCCAACTCCTCGTCCGTATTGAACTCGGGTCCGGGTAGGTATTCCTCTGGCTGATACGGTGCCAGCGCCGGCTGCGACACGATTTTGCGGGTCAGGCGGAGCGCCTTGGCAGCCTTGAGCCGGTCCGCCTCGTGACTCAGGTAGTTCACCGCAATCCGCGGGTCACTGCGCGGATCACAGTCGCGAATGGCAATTTCACCGCGTGACCGCGGCCGCAGGTCGCAGACGCTTGCGGTAAACGCCGGAAAGTCGTGCAGCGGTTCACCGAACCGGTCCAGCGACAGGGGTTGTACGTGGTACTCGAGGTCAGGGGTGCGTTCGTTCGTGGCAGAGTAGGCGAAAAGGCCGAGCTGGCTCGGCGCCATGGTTAGCGGCCCTCGGCGAAACAACGCGAATTCCAGGCCCATCACGATTTTCCCCCAGAGGCTGTTGGCGCTCTGATTCAGGGACTTGATGCCGTGCACCTTGTAGACACTGCGCAATTGCAGGTGATCCTGCAGATTCTTACCGACACCGGGCAATGCATGCGCTATCGGGATGCCGAGTTCATTCAGCAGATCCGGATCACCGATCCCCGATCGCTGCAGAATGGCGGGCGAACCAACCGACCCTGCGGCCAGTAGCGTCTCGATGCGCGCGCGCGCCACATGGCGTTCCGAGCCCATCAGAAATTCGATACCTGTCACCCGTCGACCGTTCAGGATCAATCTGTCGGACAGCGCACCGGTGGCAATGGACAGGTTTGGCCGCGAACGTACCGGATCGAGGAACCCGCGTGCCGAACTCCAGCGGACGCCCATCTTCTGGTTCACCTCGAAATGGCTCACGCCCTGATTGCTACCGGTGTTGAAATCGGTGATGGCAGGGATACCCGCCTGCGTGGCGGCCTCGGCAAAACGGTCCAGGACATCCCAGGACAGTCGCTGTTTTTCGACCCTCCATTCGCCGCCGGCGCCATGCGCCTCACTGGAGCCACGCCAGTGATCCTCGACCTCCTTGAAAAGCGGAAGAACCTGCTCCCAGCGCCAACTCGCATCGCCGGTAAGCTGCGCCCACTCCTCATAGTCGCGTATCTGACCGCGCAGGTAGAGCATGGCGTTGATCAACGTGCTACCGCCCAGCCCCTTGCCCCGGGCGTAGATGATCGAGCGACCGTTCAGCCCCGGCTCGGGTTCGGTCGCATAGCACCAGTCGGTACGGGGGTTGTTGATGCAGAAAAGATATCCGACCGGGATCTTTGTCCAGATCCAGCGTTCATCGTTACCCGCCTCGAGCAACAGTACGCTGACATCGGGATCGGCCGACAAGCGGTTGGCCAGCACACAACCGGCGGCGCCTGCCCCGGCAATGATGTAATCGAATTCGCCAAGATCTTTCATGGACGCATCCGCGACGTTTGCTGGATCTTGGGGTTCTACCCCGTTTCCACGGACGGTTCAAAATCGCTTAGAAACCACCACCGGTGCGAAAGCCGCCTCCTCCGCCACCGCGACTACCGCCACCGAATCCACCGCGACCCAGGCCGCTGCGCCCGATCCCACCGATGATGTCGCCGAGATCACCCAATCCACCGTTCCACACCGTGCCGCGACCGAATCCGCCGGAACCGAAACCCGGATCGGAGCGCCGCGGCGCATAGCGCTGTTGTTCGCTGAGCACCTTCCACAACATGCGACTGTCGAGCACGCCGGCGAGAAACTCGCGCAGCAGCATCGGGATGACCGCACCATCGGCAAAGATCGAGCCGGCCCGATCGAAGCGGTTGCGCTTGAACTCGATGCGTACCGATTCCAGTTCGGCAACCCGCTGCTGGTGCTGCGTCAACGCGCCTTTCAGCCCATCGATGCTTGCCTGCTGCTGCTGGCGCTCGCGTTCGCGCGCCTGCATGTCCGCAATGACGAGGTCGTCCTCCGGATAGGGCGTGTTCAACGCCGTCTGGCGCAGCGCCACCAGGTCTTCGCGCTGGAACTCGCCGGCCAGGTGTTCGACGGCGCTGCGCGTGTAGTCGTCGTCGCCGGTTGCGTAGCGTGCCCTTTCGTCCAACAGTGCCTGGTGGCGATGTTCGATGTCGGCGAGTGCGGCGTCGACCTCGTCCACTCGATGTTGTGCGGCGGCGACATTCTCCTCGAGTCGTGGGATGCCATCGGCCTCGCGTGCCCGTTCGTCACGTTCACGCAGCTGACCGAACTGTACCTCGGCCTGCCCCTTGAGATGATCGGCATGTTCGCGCAGGCGCACAGGGATCTCGTTGAGGCGGGCGAAATTGACCCGGGCATCGGCGTATCCGATCAGGCGTGCGACCTTGCTGTCGAGCCAGCGGATTGCGCCGCTGGCACGGTATTCCGTCTGGCCGAAGTGGCGCTGCCACAGATACATGAACAGCGGGTCGTTGCGGTAATTCTCGCCCTTGCTGGCCAGCTCCTGCTCGCTTCGATCGGCCTTCTCGCCGGCGTGCAGCGCCTTGCGCTCGGCGTCCTCGACACGCTCGCGCTGGGCGCGATAGTCCGCGTCGGCATCCAGGCGCGCCTGAGTGGCCGCCTCGGCCTTGTCCACGTCGGCAACAGCACTGTCGAGGTGCGTAGCGAGCTGTTGACGTTGTGCCTCCTGGCTCGCGCGCGCATCCAGCAGCGCGGCGATACGCGCATCGAGTTCGGCCTGGGCACCGCCGCGACGGGACAGGATCTCGACGACCTGGCGTTCGGCCTGGTCGAGGTGGCGCAGGGTGTCGTTTCCGCTGAGTTCTCCGAGCCGGATCCTCGCCAGGCGACGGTAGTCGTCTGCCTGCGCCTTCTGCAGCTGCATGTGTCGCTCACTGGCCTCGGTAATCTGCGTCTGCAGCCGGGCAACCTGCTGCCTGGCGTCGTTCAGCGTCTGGTCGATGGTGCCCAGCGCCTCGCGTCCGGAAATCATCGCGTCGCCCCTACCATTGCGTTATCGCGCCGCCGCTGGTCGGCATGTCGTAATCCGGATCCCGATGGCCGCGCTTCTTGTAACCGACGCGGTCGTTTTCGATGATGCCGTCGTCCTCCTTGTCGCGGCGCACGGCATCGAACGTGGCCTCGTCCACACGCACGCCCCAGGTATCGACGACCTGGGTCTCGCCGGTTTCCTCGCTGCTGACGGGCACGCGCAGTCGTTCACCGCCCGGATTCACGGCCTCGACGACCAGGTAGTAGTTGCGCGCATTCTGGTTGATATCGGGAATGCGCCACACCCCGGAGCGCTCACCCGGCCGGTTGACGACCTGGATGACGAACTCCTGCGCCAGAGCGCTGCCAAACTGTGCGAGTCGCTCGACCGCCTTCTTCGCTGCATCGGTATCGTCGCGCGCGAGCGCCGCCTGTCCCTGGTTCAGGATTTGTTGCGCGGCGTTACGCGCGTCGTCGTCGGCAGCGATGGCCAGGACGGATTGAAACTGCTGCGCGAGCTGGCCTGGCAGGGCCCTGTCGGGTGCGACAAAGGCAAAATAGTTGACGACCGCGGCCAACAGCGCCGCACCGATGCCGCCGCCAACCCATTTCCCCCAGCGGCCGCGGCTGACGTACAGCAGCGCGAGGCGTCTGGCGACCCCTGACCCGGCCGGCTTGTAGGTGAAACGGTCCTCGTTGAGTGCCGCAACGGCCTGGTCGATGACATGATCGGGCACGTCGATGCCCTGCTGTTCATAGATCCGTCGCAGGCGTGACTTGAGATCCTCTTCACGTCCCGCCTCGTCCAGTTCACGTTCGACCAGGCGTTCACGGCGGCGCAGTGTGTCGACGACATCCATCGCCAGCATGACGTCATCGAGTGGTGGCCGCTCGTGCACGTTGGCGTCGGCAACCGACGCCGATGCGTTATTCATGCGCGCAACTCGAGCGACAGGCCCTTGCCCTCCTCGGCGAGCCGCGCGAGCTTGCGCTTGCCCTGCTCGACGGCGTCGCGGATCTCATCGGCGTTGGCCGTCGCCAGCTGGCGCATCTCGGCGATGATCTCGTGCGAACGCTCCTGCCAGTTCACGACCGCGTCGACCAGCTTCTTGACAGACTCGGCGCGGATCGTCGGCCCATAGCCGGCGCGGATGGCCGCGTCCTGGATCTTGCCGCCAACCTCGGCCAGATCCTCCAGTGACTTGCTCATACCCTCCTTCATCGCCTCGATCGTCTGCGTGCCTTCGTGCAGGCCGAACATGCCGGTGAACGAGGCCGACAGCGCGGTCAGTACGACCTCGTTGGTGCCGAAAAAAGAAACCGCCTGAGCGTATACACGTTCTTTCGCTGTCGTCGTCTGCAGCAGGCGCGCCATGATGACCTCAGAGGTGTTGTAGCTGACGGTCAGGTTGTCGGCGAGATCCTTGGCTATCTGGTAGCGCTTGTCCTCGTTCTGCAGCGCGCGCACCTTCTCGTCGCGCGCCATTTCCAGTTTTGCGCGTTCGGGCGCATCGTCGCCGGTGTAGGCCTCGACCGTCTTCATCGCATCGGCCAGCGCCTTTTTCGCCTCGGCCAACTTCTGCTCGGCCGTCTTCAGCACCTCGAGCGACAGCACCTCCGACTCCTTCAATGCCCCGCGGAAGTCCTGGTACGCATCGAGGATCTTGTTCTCGCGCTGGATCTGGTCGTTGGTCGACGCGGTCACGTCGAGGTAGGTGTCCTTGATCTTGTCGAACCGCGAGGCGATGTCGCCGCGCGTCACCTTCATCCACACGTTGCTGATGCGCTCAAAGGTGTCGAGGTGTCCGTCCTCGATCTGCTCGACCATCTTCTTCGCGTCTTCGCGGATGCTGTTGAACGCATTGGTGATCTGCTCATAGCGTTCGCCGATCTCCATCGCCTGCACCTGTTCGCGCACGACATCGTTGAACAGCGAGGCCTTGTCGAGCGTACGCGCGATCGCGGCGACCCGCTGCTCGTCGAGTTCGGAGATCAGGTTCAACAATACGATGATCGGCGCCTCCTGGCCGTCGTCGTCAGTCGGTACCAGGCCCATGTCGTGCAACGCATTCATGGCCTTGTCGAGATACTGCATGGGGGTGGTCGTCATCGTCCTGTCCGCTCCTCTGATTGCGGTGCCCAGCGGCGCCCGGCGCGCCCGGCGTTCGGTCGTTGTTGTCGAGGCAGCCCGCCGGGCGGCGGCCTGCAGGGCGTTATCCTAGTCGTTCAGGCTGTCGATGTGGATAGCGCGAGCGCGCCGACATGCCGGGACCGCCGATCCGGACGCTGCGAATCAGAGTTCGGTCGCGAACGGCTGGACGTCGACCGGTTCGCCCGCGCGCACACCGTCACAGTCCTCCGGCAGGAGCACCAGGCAGTTGGCGCGGCTCATCGAGGTCAATATGCCGGAACCCTGCGCACCGGCCGGGCGCACGGTCAGCCGTCCGTCGACATCGCGCTCGAGGATGGCGCGCAAAAACTCGAACCGCCCAGGCCGCTTCTTCAGTTCGACCGCGCTCGCTGCACGGACGATCAACGGTTCCGGCCAGACACCGCTGACGAGGTAACGCAAGGCCGGACCCACGAACTGCTGAAACGTCAGCATGACCGCGACCGGGTTGCCAGGCAGCCCAAAGAACAGGGCATCACCCAGCCGGCCGAAGGTCAACGGGCGACCGGGCTTCATCGCGATCGTCCAGAATGACATCTGACCCAGACGCGCCAGGATCGCCTTGGTGTAATCGGCCTCGCCCACCGATACGCCGCCCGATGTCACCACCACGTCGGCGACCCCGGCCGCCGCGTGGAACGCGCGTGCCAGTGCCTCCGGGTCATCGCCCACCACACCGAGATCGACCACGTCGGCACCGGACTCGGTGAGCATCGCGTACAGCGTGTAGCGATTGCTGTCATAGATCTCGCCCTCGGCGAGCGGCTCGCCTATCGAGCGCAATTCGTCACCGGTCGAGAAGAACGCAACCCTGGGCCGCCGACGCACGCGGATCTCGCCGAATCCGAGCGACGCCAGCACGCCGATGTCGGCGGCACGCAGCAGGCGGCCCGCGGCGAACACGCGGCTGCCGACGGCGATGTCCTCCCCGGCCTGGCGCACGTTCTGACCCACCCTGTGCCTGGCATCGATCCGCACGCCTCCGTCATCGACGACTTCGACGTGTTCCTGCATCACGACCGTATCGGCGCCTGCCGGCATGGGCGCCCCGGTCATGATCCGGACGCATTGCCCCGCGCCGCAGACCACTGCCTCGCGGCCGCCCGCCATCACGGTCGCAACCACCGGGTACTCGCGTACACCGTCGCCAGGCAGGTCGACACCGGCCAGCGCATAGCCGTCGACGGCGGAATTTGTATGGCTGGGCACGGCGATCGGCGAGATGCAGTCAACTGCCAGCACCCGGCCGAGTGCGGCACGGATCGGTACGATCTCGTCATGGGCGAACGGCTGCACCGCCGCCCGGATGGCATCACGCGCAGCGGCGACCGAGAGCGCATCATCGTCACGCGCGTCGGCACAGGACGGTCGGGTTGCCAGGGATTCGCGATCGATGGACATGACGTCAGAGGCCTGCATCCTGGTTGAACTGCCTCGACAGGGCGGTGTAGTCGAGAATGAAGCGTGCGACCTCGTCGACCCGATCGATCGACAGGCGCGGAACCGGCATCTCCTTACCCGCGAATGCGCCATCATCACAGGCAACGGCGATGACGTTCGCATCGTGCGTGAACAACAGCGGATGGGGCAAGGTGGACCGGTGCAGCTCGATCTTCGGGATCGGCTCGTTCTTGAAGCCCTCGACCAACACCAGGTCGAGGTTCTCCGGCCGCAGGAATTCCAGCGCATCGCGCAGGCGCGGTTCGCGGTCGGCATCGCGACATTCACGAATCAGGCCGAACCGGCACCGCGCGGCCACCAGCATCTCGTCGGCGCCTGCGGCACGCAGCTCGTAGCTGTCCTTCCCGGGCTGGTCCATATCGAAGGCGTGATGGGCATGCTTGACGACCGCGACACGCAGGCCCTGGGCCTTGAGCAGGGGCAACAGCTTGATCAGCAGCGTGGTCTTGCCGGTGCCGCTGTAGGCGGCGATGCCGATCAGGGGCACCGGAAAGTTGCCGAGCGACGCATCCGCAGCATGCTCCATCAAACCGATCCGTCCGCGACATCGCTATCGCCAGCGGCCGCGTAGTCCTGCGGCGTGTTGATATTGGCGAACTGTTCCGGCACGTCGGAAAAATCGACCTTCACCCAGTGGTGGCGCGGGAACCATCGGTCGATCTTGCGCTCGCCGTCGGCGATCGCCGCGCTGAGCCCGGCAAGCACCCCGCGATGCATCAGCGTGTAAACCGGTTGCAGCCTTTCACCGTCGTGTGCCACTGCGATCTCCACGCCCGGCGTGCACGCACGCGCCATGCGCAGCGCGAGATCGGGCACGACGACCGGGCCGTCACACGGCAGGGTCAGCAGCCATTCGCTGTTCAGTGCCCGCAGGCCGGCGAGAAATCCGGCCAGCGGTCCCTGAAAATCCTCCAAGGGATCACCGAGGACGGGCCAGCCGAATTGTTCGTACGCCTCGCGGTTGCGGTTTGCGCTGATCAGGATACCGCCGACCTGCGGCCGCACCGCGTCGATCACATGCCCGATCAGGACACCCGCACCGAACGGTAGCAGCCCCTTGTCGCGTCCACCCATGCGCCTGCCCTTGCCACCGGCAAGGATCAGCGCCGTCATGTCGTTCACCCTGATCATCTGTACATCGATCGTCACGTTGCGTCGCGCAGCCCGCCGCGCGCTCAATCACGGTTTGAGTTGGATACTTCCGAATATTATCAAGCAATGATGTCTACGCCTGCCGCCCCTGCGCGGCTGAACTGCAACACCGGTGCCAGCCGCGCCCGCGGCGACGTGCAGGCCGCATCGTAACGCCTGACGGAGGTCCCGGTCGCGGCCTTGCAGCGCGCCGAGCGCGTTTTTCCGGACAAAATGTACCAGCGTCGATTAGACTTATCGGGACAGATTGAACCAATAACGACGCGTGTGCCGACACCGGTCGCGGAGAATGCAGCCAGATCTTCCGTCGCCCCACCGTCCGTCGGGTCGAGACCGACAGGCAGTGGTACCCAATCGGCCGCGTGCGAGACGACCATGGCCTGCACCACTGAAACCCTGAGCCGCAAACTCTCCGACGCCGAGTCCGAGCTGCTCGCCGAATCACGCAAGCGCCTGACCTCGGTACTGGTCGTCGATGACGAGCCGGGCATCCTGAGTTTCCTCCACAAGGGACTGACCACGCAGTTCGGCCTGGTCGAAACGGCTGCCGACACCGACGCCGCCGACGCCCTGCTCGCCCGCTGCCACTTCGATCTGATCATATCCGACATCCGCCTGCCCGACCGCTCGGGTGTCGAATGGATCGCCGCGCTGCGCGAGCAGAACCAGACCACCCCGGTCATCTTCATGACTGCGCACGCCGATCTGCACACGGCGATCAAGGCGCTGCGCGCGGGCGCGTCCGATTTTCTGTTGAAGCCGTTCCGCATGGAGCAGATGCAGAGCGCAATCAATCGCTGCCTCGAACGCGAACGTCTGCAGAAGGAAAACTTCCTGCTGCGCCGCCAGGTGATGCAGTTCAACGACGCCAGCGGCATCATCGGCACGTGCGACCTCATCCAGGACGTGCGCAACGTGATCCAGCGCGTCGCGCCGATGCCATCGACGGTGCTGATTCACGGCGAAAGCGGCACCGGCAAGGAACTCGCCGCGCGCGCCATTCACCAGTACAGCGGCCGCACGGGCTCCTTCGTGCCCATCAACTGCGGTGCCATCCATGCGGATCTGCTGGAAAGCGAGTTGTTCGGCCATGTCAAAGGGGCCTTCACCGGCGCGATCAAGGCGCGCGAAGGACTGTTTTCCTATGCCGACGGCGGTACGCTGTTCCTCGACGAGATCGGCGAGATGCCGCTGCCGATGCAGACCCGCCTGCTGCGCGTCATGGAAGACCGCGCCGTGCGCCCGGTGGGCGGAAACCGCGAAACGCCGGTCGACGTCCGCATCATCGCCGCGACCAACCGCGATCTGCGGACCGAGGTCGAACAGGGCAACTTTCGCGAAGACCTCTACTACCGCCTGAACGTGCTGAGCATCCGGATGCCGGCGCTGCGCGAGCGCATCCAGGACCTGCCGCAGCTGATCGAGCACTTCGCGACATCGATCGCCGCCGACCTCGGTGTGGCCGTGCCGCCGATCGAGGCGCATGAACTCGAACGGCTCGCGCAGTACGAGTGGCCGGGCAACATTCGCGAACTCAAGAACGTCATAGAGCGCTGTCTGCTGTTGAGCCACCAGCCGAGCCAGAGCCTTCCCGGCTGCTCGGCCGGCATCGCGACGCGGGACACCACGCACGATAATGACGACCTGACGCTGGAGGCCGCCGAACGCCGACATATCCTGCACGTGTTGGACATGGAAGGAGGCAACAAATCGGCCGCGGCGAGGGTCCTCGGCGTCTCGCGCAAGACGCTCGAACGCAAATGTCAGGCATGGGGTGTCAACGGATGACCACCGCCGGGATGGCGTCCCGTGGCGGACGCTGAACCCGGCGTCGAAAGCACACGGCCGTGCGATCGGCCGCGACCCGCACGATCATGTGCCGAGCGGCATCCGACGCCGGCAGTCATGAACTCCCGATAGTGCGCATGCTGTTCCGCATCGTCGAGTCGATTCGCCGCAGCGTGCGGCACAAGCTGTTGGCACTGGCGCTGATTCCGGTTGCGCTGGTGCTGCCGATCGCCCTCGCCGGCTTGACCGCATGGGGTGCGTCGTTCACGTACGACCAGCTTTTCATCAAGGTCAACACCGACCTGGCCGTTGCGCACGACACCTTCGAACGCATCCAGAGTGACCATCTCGATCTGCTCGCCAGCTTGGGTGAGTCGTACCGTTTCCGCGAAGCCTTGTCGCGCGGCGATCAGGAGGCAATGCATCAGTTGGCCGACGAGTTGCGTGACAAGGCCGGGTTCAGCTTCCTACGCGTCGTCTACCCGGTCGATGACGTTGTGGCGCAGCCAGTTGAGCCTCACGTCGGCATCGAGATCCTCGAGCCCGGTGACCTCGAGCGGCTGCGTCCAGGACTCGCCGACGCCGTGCGCCTGCCGTTGCTGCAGACCCGCCGCGCACGTCCGACCGAACGCACGGTCGAGAACCGCGGCATGGTCATCCGCGCATGGCAACCGGTCATCGACACCAGCGGTCGACTCGAGGCGATCCTCGACGGCGGCATGTTGCTCAACAACAATTTCGATTTCGTCGATGCCATCCGTGATCTTGTCTATGGTCCGGGCAGCCTGCCGGCCGGCAGCATCGGCACCGTGACGGTCTTTCTCGACGACGTGCGCATTTCGACCAACGTACCGCGCGTGGCCGGCGCACGCGCCCTGGGCACACGTGTCTCGGAAGAGGTCAGTCGCGCCGTGCTCGATCAGGGTGAAAAATGGATTAATCGCGCGTTCGTCGTCAATGACTGGTACATCTCGGCGTATGAACCAATCGTTGATGTGACCGGGCAACGTGTCGGCATACTTTATGCCGGCTATCTCGAGGCGCCGTTCCGTGCGACCTTGTGGAAGACACTTGGCCTGGTCCTGCTCCTGATCGTGGGACTTATCGGGCTGTATGTTGTGCTGGCGATCCGCGGAGCCAAGTCGATCTTCCGACCGGTCGAGCGCATGTCGCACGTCGTCCAGGCCAGCCGGTTGGGCAAGACACTGCGGGTCGGTGCGGTGGCGAGCAAGGATGAACTGGCGGAGCTGGCGCACGAATTCGACGCAATGCTGGACCGGATCGAGAGCCACGCCACCGAGATGCAGCGCTGGGCGGAGCAACTCGAGGACAAGGTTGCCGAACGCACCGCCGAGCTACAACACCGCAACGCCGAACTGCAGCGCACGATCACCGTGCTGCGGGAGACACGGCGCCAGTTGGTCATGGCGGAGAAACTTGCCGCGATCGGCGAACTCACCGCGGGTGTGGCCCACGAGATCAACAACCCGACCCAGGTCATGCTCGGCAACCTCGATGTGCTGGTCGCAGAACTCGGCGATCGCCTGGACCCGGTGCGCGACGAAGTGAATCTCGTCATCGAACAGATTTACCGGATTCAGGCGATCATCGAGAAACTGCTCAAGTACGCGCGCCCCGGCGATTACGCCGGTTACCTCACCGACCTGGACGTGAACCAGGTCGTCCGCGACACGCTGGCGCTCGTATCCCCGCTGCGCAAGCAGAAGCCATTTGTGCTGAACCTTGAACTGAAAGCCACGATCCCGGTGTCGATCAACGAGCAGGAACTGCAGCAGGTACTCGTGAACCTGATCTCGAACGCCGCCCATGCGCTGCCTGAACGCGACGGCCGGATCACGGTGATCACCGAAGACTGGGAGCAGAAAGGCGTCTGCGTGACGATCGCCGACAATGGCGCCGGCATGGACGAGCAGCAGAGCAGCCAGATCTTCAACCCTTTCTACAGTACCAAACCGCAGGGCCAGGGAACCGGGCTCGGCTTGTCGGTCAGTTACGGACTGATCCGGCGATATGGCGGCAATATCAGCGTGACGTCACAGCCCGGCGCCGGCTCGCGCTTCAGCATCTGGCTGCTCCAGCAGCCACAGCTGACCGAAGACGAGGAAACCCTGGCCGAACAGCTGCACGCGACAGTGCCGCACGAGGCGCCCGAGCTGCCGACCGCGCGTGCCCCGTCCGAATCGCGGCAGGTCGGTGGTTGACGCCATAGCGATGACGCCCGAACAGCGCCAGCGCTATGCGCGCCAGATACGGATCGACGCGATTGGCGAATCGGGTCAGCAACGCCTGCTGGACGCACAGGCGCTCGTGATCGGGCTCGGGGGACTGGGTTCGCCGGCCTCGATGTACCTGGCGGCGAGCGGCGTCGGCAGGCTGGTAATCAGTGACTTCGACCGCGTCGAGACGTCCAACCTGCAACGCCAGATCGCGCACCGCGAGCTGGATATCGGCGAACCCAAGGCGATGTCGGCGAAACGAACCCTCGAGGCATTGAACCCGCAATGCCGGGTCGAGGCGATCGACTGGGAACTCGACGACGACGAGCTGGATTCGCAGATCGCGACCGCCGACATCGTCCTCGACTGCACGGACAACTTCGCCTCGCGCTTCCGGATCAATCGCGCCGCCATGGCCAATGGCACTCCGCTGGTGACGGCCGCCGCGATCCGGCGCGAGGGCCAGATCCTGACCGCGCTGCCGGGCGGCAGGCCGTGTTACCAATGTGTCTACCCCGAAGCACTGGAACACCAGGAGACGTGCGCGATGGAGGGTGTGCTGGCGCCCGTGGTCGGCGTGATGGGCAGCCTGCAGGCGCTGCAGGCGATCCAGGTGCTGCTCGGGGATAGCGATGCACTGCGCGGCAGCATGCTGTTGTTCGACGCGGCCGCGATGCACTGGCAGAAGGTACGGGTAGGCGGACGAGCGGACTGTCCGGTGTGCGGATCGCGCTGACCGACGTCAGTCCTGACCCCAGATCATCTCGCCGAATTCAGTGAAGTCGTAGCCGCCGAGCAGGTCGGCGGTCTGCCGGCATTCGCCCGACTGCAGGCGCGCAAGCAGGTCCTGGAACAGGCGGCGGAACCAGACACCGCGCGGCAGTGCAAGGTCGAACGCCTCGATGCCGAGCGGAAGGAAGCCAAGCCCGGCCTCCACGGCAGTGGCACGCGCACCCGGCGCGACGTCGGCCTGGCCGAGCACGATCGCCGCAGCTGCCTCGCGTTCCGACAATGCCGTGACCCCGGAGTCGAGTCCGCCCGCCTCTGGCGCACGCTTGCGCAGCTCCATCATGAAACGCTGCGTGCCCGAACCCGCCTGACGTTGCACCCAGCGATAGCCACGCGTCAGAACGACATCGGCGCCGGCGCAGCGCTCCGCGATGTCACGCCGCACGATCAGTCCCTGCTCGCGTGAGAACGCGCGGATCAGTACCCAGTTGTGATGCGTCGGGTGCTGCCGCAGCAGGGCCGGATGGCGCGTGCGGCTTTCGGCCATCGGCCCCCAGTGTATGGCCGCAACATCGACCCGGCCGGCCTGCAGCAGTTCGAGTCCGAGACGCGTACCCGTCGGCGTGAAGCTCACCTGCGCGAGTGCATCGACGTCGCGCGCAAATGCCGTGAGCATGCGGTACAGCAAGGGATCGTCGCTGCCTGCGATCGCGAGGCGGTCGGCCAACAGGCCGCCGTGGGCCGAATCGATCATCCAGCGGTCGATCAGCTCACGCGGGAACATCCACTTGCCGGTCACCTTGGTTGCCGGCATACGCCCCTCGTTGACGAGTGCGTAGACCTTTTTCTCGTTCAGCTGCAGGTAGGCTGCGACCTGCTTCACGCTGAGAAAGTTGTCGCCCTGCGGGGCCATCACTGCGGACATGGCATCCCCCTTTTCCCTGCGTCTCCGTCAGCCCCCGCGCGAACCGCGACCGGCGGCACGCTCGTGCTGGTCCGCGACCGCCGGCGGAACCGCGTCGAACTCGACCCACTCGGCGCCGTTGTAGACCAGGAAATGCCGACCTTTGGCGCGCGCGATCACCAACACACCGATCGTCTGCGCCAGTTCGAGGCCGCGGAACGTGACTCCTGAGCGCGACAGCAGGACCGGGATCTGCATCTGCGCGACCTTGATGATCATCTCCGACGTCAGGCGGCCGGTCGTGTAGAACCACTTGTCCTTGCCGCTGATCGCATTCAGCCACATGTAGCCGGCGATCGCGTCGGCCGCGTTGTGTCGTCCCACGTCCTCGACGAACAGATGGATGTCCGCCTGGTCCCCGGCGCCACATGAGCACAGCGCACAACCGTGCACGCCACCGGCACGCCGATAGACCTCGTTCTGATCGCTGATATGGGTCAACAGCCGGTAGATCTGCGACTGAGCCACCGTGACGCGCGGCAACCGTATCTTCTCGATCTGGTCGCCGAGCCGACCGAACACCGTGCCCTGTCCACAGCCGCTCGTGACCGTGCGGTGCTTGAGCCGCTCGTCCAGATCGGAAATGCGTTCGAAGGTATCGACCCTGACCTCGCCCTTGTCCCAGTCGACGCGGATGGCATCGATCGATTCGATGCACGGCACCAGACGCTGGTTCAGCAGATAGCCGAGTGTGAGCATCTCCGGATGGGTGCCAAGCGTCATCAGCGTGACGATCTCGCGATCGTCCAGGTACAGCGTCAACGCACGCTCACCGGCGATGAACCCGCTGCGTGGCTGGCCGTATTCGTCGATCGCCACCACCTCGTGTGCCGGGCGCAGGCCGGCGTCGCTCATCTCGGGCCGATACGCCCTGGCGCGCTGGCGCGCGGTTCCTGGTACCGGGATGGCGTCGTCCGACACGTCAACCGCCGGTGTGGTTCATGTGCCGAAAGATCACGGGCTGTTCGTTGAGGTCGAACTCGTGACCTTTCGGCTTGAGCGCCATCGCCGCGACGATCGCCTGTTTGAGCGCGTCGTCGTCGCCGGGATTCGCGCGCACGACATGGCGGAGGTCGGCGCTGTGCTCCTGGCCGAGGCACAGCAGCAGCCGTCCCTCCGAGGTCAGGCGCACGCGATTGCAGCTGTCGCAGAAATTGTGGCTGTGTGGCGAGATGAAACCGATCCGCGATTCGACGCCCGGGATGCGGTAGTAGCGTGACGGACCGCCACTCGACACCGCGGTCGGCTGCAGCTCGTAGTGCTCGGCGAGGTCGGCACGGATCTGCTCCGACGAGTAATAGCACTCGGCGCGGTCGTGATCGCCGACCGTGCCGAGCGGCATCTCTTCGATGAAGCTGATGTCGACCCCGCGCTCGATCGCGAAGGTCACCAGGTCGACGACCTCGTCGTGGTTGCGGTTCTTCAGGATCACGGCATTCAGCTTTATGCGATCGAACCCGGCGCGCTGCGCCGCGTCCAGTCCTTCGAGCACCCGCTCGATCCGGCCGTTGCGGGTCAGCGCCTGGAAGCGCTCCGCGCGCAGCGTGTCGAGGCTGATGTTGACGCGCGTAACGCCGGCGCTGCGCAGTTCGTCGGCAAAGCGCGGCAGCTGTGTGCCGTTGGTCGTCACCGTCAGGTCGCGCAGCGCCTCGAGCTCGCCGAGTTCGCGGAACACCTTGAGGATGTCGCGCCGGTGCAGTGGCTCGCCCCCGGTTATGCGGATCTTGTGCACACCCAGTTCGACGAAGCAGCGGCCGATCTGCACGATCTCCTCGAGCGTCAGCAGACTGGCGCGCGGCAGGAATTTCATGTTCTCGGACATGCAGTAGACACAACGCAGGTCGCAGCGGTCGGTAACCGAGATACGCAGGTAGGTGACATGGCGCTGGAACGGGTCGGTCAGCATGGTGGTCTATCCCCGGGACGGCCTTCGGCGCGGCCTGTTGATTTGAATCGTAGCGTGCAATATGCGTTCCACCGCATGGCGGTGGCAAGTCCCGCCTGCACACCGCCACAGGGCTGGGAGCGCGTCGTCGCGGCGGCGCACGACAGCGATCGAGGGTGTGGAATTTTGTCCGACCTGGTCGGCAGGTCTGGGTCAATTTTGCCCACTTTCGCACGATGCGCGTGGATTCCGTGTCCGTTCTCCGGGGATCAGCCTCCCTCAGCGTATTGGTACGCGAATTGCTGTATTAACAGGTTGACAGCCGTGAACGCGACCAGAATGGCAGAATCAGTCGACATCCACGACCCCGGCCCGGATCATTTTCCTGTCGCCGTGATACTCGAGCGCCGCCCCGCGACCAGCCCGTGGATCGACTTCGTGTGGCAGGCCTCGGGAATCGCGGTCGGTGCCCATCCGCCCACCGCGGAACCACAAACGGTGCGAGAGGATGAGGACTTGGCGCTGTTCATCGTCGGCGGCCTCAAGGTCCAGCTGTTTGTCGACGAGTGCGAGAGCTACTACTACAACCTCGTCAGCGACACCCCGCGTGCGTTCGTAATCGCGCACGTCGACGAACCGGGCGGCCGCCCGATGCCGTTCCGCGTCAGCATGAGCTTCGACGAAGCGCACGCCTACCTCGAGGGCGAAGACGAGATCTATGCCGTCGAGGTGCCGGCGGCGTTGTACCGCTGGACCGAGGCATTCGTCATCGCCAATTACTTTCCAGAGAAGAAGCGCAAACGCAAACTCAACGACTGGAAGGCGGACACCCAACCGGGAAATGCAGGTGAATAAGCGATCGGACGACGACGGAGCACAGGCCACCGACGCCACCAGGGTCGCCGGCGAGCCCTTCCTGCAGCGCTTCAGCCGGCGCAAGCACGAGGCACGTCAAGCCGCCGAGACGCCCGATCCGCCTGCGCCGGCGGAATCGATGTCACGGCAAGGCGCCGAACTGACCGACGCCGACATGCCGGCACTCGAATCGCTCGACGAGTCCTCCGACTACTCGATCTTCCTGTCGGCCAAGGTCAGCGAACCGCTGCGCCGGGATGCCTTGCGCAAACTGTTTCACAGCAGCACGTTCAACGTCATCGACGAACTCGATGACTACGCCGAAGACTTCACCCGCTTCCAGACTCTCGGCGACATCGTCACGGCCGAGATGCGTCACCGGCTCGAGGTAGAGGCCCGGCGTCAAATGGAGGCGCTGACCGCCGCCGACGATGACGATAACGGCACGCCGCCTGTGGACGGGCCACTCGACGCGTCGAGCACACAGGCAGCGATACCGACGGCGACGCAGACCGACGGGCCGTCGGCCGGCGCGGCCACGACGGCGGCCGAGAAACCGAGTACCGATGACACGCGGGGATCTGATGATGGACAGCGCCGGTCAGACGCCTGACGACAACCGCAACCGGCGCGCGCGCAGCGCCGCAGCGGCGGCGGTCGAGGGCCTGGTCACCGGCCCCAGCGGTACCGTCACGTACACGTCACGTGGTCGGGTCATGGTGATCGGTGGCGAGGAGGCGCAATGGCTCGCCGCGCGCATCGCCGAGCCTCTGCATGCCGAGGTCCTGCTCACCGACGGGGATCTCGAACCGGGTGTTCCGACCACGCCGCAAGCGGGACGCCGCCTGGTGTTGTCCGGGCATCTCGGCGCGTTCGTCGCCGAACTCGGCGAACCCGGCCGTCACAACCATCAACGTCTGGCCGCCGACCTGGTGCTGGACCTGGGCGACAAACCGCTGATCGCGGCGGAGATTCCGCCGCCCGGCTATTGGCACCTCGGACGCGAACCGGGCGACCTCGACGCCGGTTTGCTGGCCGTCGACGGTATGGTCGGGACATTCGAGAAACCGCGCTTCTTTGCTTACGACCCGGGTATCTGCGCCCACGCACGCTCGGGACGCAGCGGCTGCAGCCGCTGCATCGAGGCCTGTCCCGCCGAGGCGATCGTCTCGATTGGCGAACGCATCGAGGTCGATCCGAACCTGTGCCAGGGTGGCGGCATCTGCGCGAGCGTGTGCCCCACGGGCGCGATCCGCTACGCCTATCCGCCTGCCATCGACACGGCGGAACGGGTCCGCCGCCTGCTTGCCGCCTACCTCGCGGCCGGCGGCAGCGCACCGCGCGTGCTGTTCGTCGCCGATGCCGACGCAGCGGACCTGCCTTCCGCGCCGGCGAACGTACTCCCGGTCGCGGTCGAGGAACTGGCCAGTGTCGGGCACGAGATCTGGCTTGCCGCGCTCGCCTGGGGGGCACACGGCGTGGCGCTGGTCGACGGCGGCTCGGTTCCCGTCCGGTCGCTGACGGCGCTGCGCGCTCAGGTCGAGACCACCGCGCAGCTGCTGCGCGGCATGGGTCACGCGGACGCAGCTGTTCGCCTCATCGGCGCCGACGCGATCGGCGAAGGATGGCCGTCGGTCGACGGCCCGCCGCCGGCGGCGACCTTCGCCGCCCTGGCCGACAAGCGCCAGCTCGCCGCGCTGGCACTCGACCACCTGTGGCGGCACAGCGCCACGCATCCGATCTCGTGCGAGCTATCCGCCGCCGCCCCCTACGGCTGCATCGAGGTCGATACCGCACGCTGCACCTTGTGCATGGCCTGCACCTCGGTGTGTCCGGCGAAGGCCCTCGGCGCCGGCGACGAGGTTCCGCGACTCGACCTGTTCGAAGGCAACTGCGTGCAATGCGGTATCTGCGCCAACGCCTGTCCCGAACAGGCCATCACGCTGCGCGCGCGATACCTCTACGACCCGGAGGATCGCCGGCGCCCACGCACGCTGCACGAGGACCGTCCGTTCTGCTGTGTCCGGTGCGGCAAACCCTTCGCGACCCACGCGGTGATCGACAGGATACTCGGCCGACTCGCAGACCACGCGATGTTCCAGAATGAGCGGGCACGCCAGCGCCTGCAGATGTGTGAGGACTGCCGGGTCGTCGACGCCGTTCAGGACACCGAGGCCATGCAGGCCGGCCTGCGGTTCGCCGACGAGCAGAAAGAGAACGGTGGGTAACCCCGGATGAGTGTGCGCCAGAACCACCCGGACCCGGAGGATCCGGTGACCAAAAACCCACCGCAGCCGGACATGGAGCACCAGCGCCGCGCCGGCATCTACCGGCTGCTCGCCGCGTTGCTGCGGGACCCGCCATCGGCAGAGGTACTGGCGTATGCCGGTCGGCTCGAGGGAGAAGGCGATCGTGGCACACCGCTCGGCAAGGCCTTTTCGTCCCTCGCTCTCGCGGCACGGCACGTCGCGCCGGCCGAGCTGCGCCACGAATATCACGCGCTGTTCATCGGCCTCGGACGCGGTGAACTGGTGCCGTTCGGATCCTGGTACCTGACCGGCTTCCTGATGGAAAAACCGCTCGGGCTATTGCGCGAGGACCTGCGGCGGCTCGGATTCGAGCGCGCCGACGACGTGCACGAGCCGGAGGACCACATCGCCGCGTTGTGCGAGGTCATGGCCTATCTGATCGCGGATGGCGTCGACAGTGACACCCAACGTCACTTCTTCCAGACCCACCTCGGCAACTGGGCGGCAGATTTCTTCAACGATCTGGCAGTGGCGCAGGCCGCCGTCTTCTATCGCTCGGTCGCCCGCCTCGGGCGCGCATTCACCGACCTCGAATCGCATTACCTGACGCTGCACGACTGACGGCGGTCGGCGTCTGTAGATGCGCTGAGCCGTTTTGACCTAGCCGTCGCGGACAATTTGGACCAGCGCCCGTGTTTGTCGCAGTCAGGCGCTCGACGATGGGTGATTCCAACCCCTTTCGGTCATTTTTTTCCACGCCTTCGGGTGCGACGCTTGCTTTGACTTGGTTAGGAGACGCAACCGTCGCGCCGCTCACCATCGGCACCCACCGAGGAACCATCGAGATGAAAGATCCGCAACAACCGATTTCAGAGGCCCGTCGCAAGTTCCTTCAGGACGCCGTCGCGACCGGCGGCCTGACCGTGGCAGCCGTCACCCTGCCGGGTGTGGCAGCCGCGGCAACGCCGGAAACCGCAACGAGCGAGGTCACGCCCCGCGGCTATCGGGTCACGCAGCACATCCTCGACTACTACAAGAGTGCCTCGGTCTGAGACACGGCCTGGAGGAGAGACCATGAAACTGACGAAGATTTCCAACCAGGTCGCGGCTCCCTGCGCCGCGCCGGATGCGGACGACAGCGCAGCGCGGCAGGCCGCGGGAGTGAGCAGACGCGAGTTCCTGCGCCGTTCCGGCATCATGGCGGGCGGAGGCGTTCTCGCAACGAGCCTGGCACCGGGCATGATGCGCAGGGCCACGGCCGCGGAACCTGCCGCCAGCGACGGCGAGGCGCAGCAGATCCGCACCATCTGCACACACTGTTCCGTGGGCTGCGGTGTGATCGCCGAGGTCCAGAACGGGGTCTGGACGGGCCAGGAGCCGGCCTTCGACCACCCGTTCAACCGCGGCGCCCACTGCGCGAAGGGCGCGGCGGTTCGCGAACACGGCCACGGCGAGCGTCGCCTCAAGTACCCGACCAAGCTCGTCAACGGCAAGTGGGAGAAGGTGTCCTGGGACCAGGCGATCACCGAGATTGGTGACAAGCTGCTCAAGATCCGCGAGGAATCGAGCCCCGACTCGGTGTACTGGCTGGGATCAGCCAAGTTCAACAACGAACAGGCCTATCTGTATCGCAAGCTGGCCGCGATGTGGGGGACGAACAACGTCGACCACCAGGCCCGTATCTGTCACTCGACCACGGTCGCCGGTGTGGCAAACACCTGGGGCTACGGCGCGATGACCAACAGCTATAACGACATCCACAATTCCAAGGCGGTCCTGCTGATCGGATCGAACCCGACCGAGGCCCACCCGGTGTCGTTGCAGCACATCTTCAAGGCAAAGGAAGAGAACAACGCGCCGATCATCGTCATCGACCCTCGGTTCACGCGCACCGCGGCGCATGCCGATCACTTCCTGCGCATCCGCCCGGGTACCGACGTGCCGATCATCTGGGGCATGCTCTACCACATCTTCAAGAACGGCTGGGAAGACCAGGAATACATCCGTCAGCGCGTGTACGGCATGGACGAGGTCAAGGCCGAGGTGGCGAAGTGGACACCGGACGAAGTGGAGCGCGTCACCGGTGTACCTGAGCACCAGGTGTACGCAGCGGCCAAGGCGATGGCCGACAACCGACCGGGCACCTTCATCTGGTGCATGGGCGGCACCCAGCACACGATCGGCAACAACAACACGCGTGCCTACTGTGCGTTCCAGCTTGCCCTCGGCAACATCGGCGTCGCCGGCGGTGGCGCCAACATCTTCCGCGGTCACGACAATGTGCAGGGAGCAACCGACCTCGGCGTACTCGCCGACACCCTGCCCGGATACTACGGGCTGGCACCGGGCTCGTGGGGCCACTGGGCGCGTGTCTGGGACCTCGACCCGGAATGGGTCAAGGGCCGGTTCGACAATGTCGCTTACGACAAGGACGGCAACGAGTACATCGGCGAGCACGGCGAGAAGGACAAGGCCGACTATGTGATGAACACCAAGGGGATTCCGGTGTCACGCTGGATCGACGGCGTGCTCGAAGACAAGGGCAATATCGCGCAGCGTGACGTGATCCGCGCGATGTTCATGTGGGGGCACGCGCCCAATTCGCAGACCCGTGGCCAGGAGATGAAAAAGGCCATGGAAAAGCTCGACCTGCTGGTCGTCGTCGACCCCTACCCGACAGTCTCGGCGGTCATGCATGACCGTACCGACGGCGTCTACCTGCTGCCGGCCAGCACGCAGTTCGAAACCTACGGCTCGGTGACCGCATCGAACCGTTCGATCCAGTGGCGCGACAAGGTCATTGAGCCGCTGTTCGAGTCACTGCCCGACCACGTGATCATGTACAAGCTGGCGAAGAAGCTCGGCATCGGCGATCAGCTGTGCAAGCACATCCAGATCACCAACGACGAGCCGCTGATCGAAGACATTACGCGCGAGTTCAACCGCGGCATGTGGACGATCGGCTACACCGGCCAGAGCCCGGAGCGCCTGAAGGCGCACCAGCAGGCCTGGGGCACGTTCGACTACACGACGCTGCGCGCCGAGGGAGGTCCGGCCGACGGTGACTACTACGGCATGCCATGGCCCTGCTGGGGCAGTGCGGAGATGAAACATCCCGGCACGCCGAACCTCTACGACACGAGCATGCCGGTCGCCGAGGGAGGCCTGACGTTCCGTGCACGTTTCGGCGTCGAGCGCAACGGCGTGAGCCTGCTCGCCAACGGCAGCTATTCGCAGGGTTCCGAGTTGAAAGACGGATACCCCGAGTTCACCGCCGACATGCTGAAGAAGCTGGGCTGGTGGGACGACCTCAGCGACGCGGAAAAGACCGCGGCCGACGGCAAGAACTGGAAGACCGACCTGTCCGGGGGTATTCAGCGCGTCGCGATCAAGCACGGCTGCGCACCGTTCGGCAACGCCAAGGCGCGCACCGTGGTCTGGACCTTCCCCGACCCGGTGCCGATCCATCGCGAGCCGCTGTACACGAATCGCCGCGACCTGGTCGAGAAATACCCCACCTATGCAGACCGCAAATCGTTCTGGCGCCTGCCAACGCGCTACGAGTCGGTACAGGCCAAGGACTACTCAGGCGAGTTCCCGATCATCCTCACCTCGGGCCGCCTGGTCGAGTACGAGGGCGGCGGCGACGAAACCCGCTCCAATCCGTGGCTCGCCGAATTGCAGCAGGACATGTTCGTCGAGATCCATCCGCGCGATGCCAACAACGCCGCGATCAAGGACGGGGACGACGTCTGGCTTGAGGGTGCCGAGGGCGCCAAGATCAAGGTCAAGGCAATGGTCACGCGCAGGGTCGGTGCCGGCGTGGCCTTCACCCCGTTCCACTTCGGCGGCCACTTCGAGGGCAAGGACCTGCGCAGCAAGTACCCGGCCGGGTGTGACCCCTTCGTGCTCGGCGAGGCCTGCAACACAGCGATGACCTACGGCTACGACTCGGTTACACAGATGCAGGAAACCAAGTGCACGCTGTGTCGCATCTACAAGGCTTGAGGAGGCACGAAACATGGCCAATATGAAATTCTATTGCGACGCCGAACGCTGCATCGAGTGCAATGCCTGTGTCACGGCATGCAAGAACGAGAACGAGGTGCCCTGGGGCGTCAACCGCCGCCGCGTCGTGACGATCAAGGATGGCGAGCCGGGCGAGCGATCGCTGTCGGTTGCGTGCATGCATTGCGCTGACGCGCCGTGCGCCGCGGTCTGTCCGGTCGATTGCTTCTACACCACTGAAGATGGCGTGGTGCTGCACGACAAGGAGATCTGCATCGGCTGTGGTTACTGCTTCTACGCCTGCCCGTTCGGCGCGCCGCAGTTTCCGAAGGCCGGGGCGTTCGCGTCTCGCGGCAAGATGGACAAGTGCACCTTCTGCGCCGGCGGGCCGAAAGACCCGGGTAGCGCCGACGAGCACCGGATGTACGGCTCGAACCGACTCGCCGAGGGCAAGTTGCCGCTGTGCGCCGAGATGTGTTCGACCAAGGCGTTGCTCGCCGGCGATGCCAACGTCATCTCGGACATCTACCGCAAGCGCGTAATCAATCGCGGCGCATCGGTACTCGACTGGGGGGTCAATTACGACAAGGCCAGCCTGCGTGCACCGCAGGCGCCGAAAGGCAAAGTCAGCGGCGAAGGCTGACGGCAGGTCGCAGCCGCCGTACTTCTTCCCCCTCGGCGGCTGCGAAACAACCCGGTGAGGGGCGGCGCGGGATGCCGCGTTCGCCCCGATCCGGTCTGGTGCATACCGGCAAAGGACCTTCTCGATGTCGAAGCGTGTGCTGTCCAAGCTCCTCACACTGTCAGCGTTGGTGATCGCACTGCTGGCGGGAATCTCCGCATCATTCGCCGCGGAATCGACAGTACCTCCGCCACCGCAGACGTACCCGATCGACGTGCCGAATCCCGCGACCGACCTGTGGCGGGCGGTACGTCAGCGCGGCGCCGGCCCACCACTGAACGCATCGACCCAGGTCCACAACGTCGATGCGGCCCAGATGATCAACGCAAGCGGCGAGGAGTTCCGCCAGTACCGGCGCAAGGACTTCATGCGGGTCGCGGGCTGGGTAATCGTCGGCGTACCGATCGCGATACTGTTGTTTTACCTGGTGCGCGGCAAGGTCCGGATTCCGGGCGGTCGTTCGGGGCGCCGGATACGCCGCTTCCCCGACTACGACCGCACGATTCACTGGTTTACCGCCGTGCTGTTCATCTTCCTCGCCGCAACCGGCCTCACGCTGCTCTTTGGCCGGTTCGTCGTGCTGCCGGTATTCGGGCCCGAGGCCTTCAGTGTCATCGCCAGCGCCTGCAAGGAGGGACACAACCTGTTCGGCCCCCTGTTTCCGGTGGCGGTACTGCTGCTCCTGGTGCGCTGGGTGGCGCGCAATATCCCGGCGGGTCGCGACTTCGTATGGCTCCTCAAGGGTGGCGGCATCATTGGCAACGCGCACGTCAGCGCGGGTTTCTTCAATGCCGGTGAGAAGATCTGGTTCTGGTCAGTGGTCGTGCTGGGCATCGTCGCATCCGTCAGTGGTCTGATACTGGTCTTCCCGGTGTTCGGACAGGGACGCGACGTGATGCAGTTGGCCCTGATCGTCCACGGCATCGCCACGGTGCTTTTCATCGTCGGGTCGTTCGGACATATCTATATCGGCACCATCGGATCCGAGGGCAGCTTCGACGGCATGCGGACCGGCTATGTTGACGAGGCATGGGCCAAGGTACATCACGACGTCTGGTACGCAGAGGTGACGGGCGACCGGGAAGCGGTGGCGGCGGCACCCGATGCGGGGCATCCGACCCAGCGCCCGCCGTTGCAGACGTCATCCGAAAACGCATGACCCGCCTGGTACGGAGGAACACGCATTGAGCTTCGCTGAATTCGTCGACGGGCCGTTCTGGTATTTTTCCGCGATCGTGTTCGCCGTCGGGTCACTCTGGCGGCTTATCGGGATGCTGACGATGGGCAGGCATTCCGACTACAGCGTACCGCGTGCCTCCGGAACCTCCGGTGCGGTCGCCACGAATATCCGACGTTTCTTCCCGCGTCGCGAGTTCTGGTCGAGGATCAAGCTGCAGGTCGTCGCCGGTTACCTTTTTCACGTCGGCCTGTTCGCGCTGCTGTTTTTCGCCGCCCCGCATGTCGAGTTCTATCGCGAAAAGGTTCTCGGTTTCGGCTGGCCTGCGATGCCCGAATGGGCCTTCGTCGTGACATCGGAACTCGCTTTTTTCGGTTTGCTGCTACTGATACTGCATCGCCTGATCAGCCCGGTGACGCGACGCATCTCGGCGCGCGGCGACTACATAGGCTCGATCCTGATCTTCGTCGTCATGCTCACCGGCTGCCTGGCGCTGGCAAGGTCTTATGAGCCGCTGCGCGTACTGCATTTCTTCCTCGCCGAACTCCTGCTGATCTATTTCCCGTTCAGCACCTTGATCCATACCTTCACCTTCCCGTTCAGCAGAGGATTCAGTGGGGCGCACTACGGCCGTCGCGGGGTGTCTGTCTAGAATGGTGGCCGGCCCAACATCAACCGCGGGCGTCGACAGCACGGCGATGCGCCCTGCCGCCGGGCAACGTCCCCGACACGAGGATTGAATCGTCATGGCAGTCGACATGAACGTATTCCGCGGATTCGGCGAACAGATCCGCAACCTGCCGAACAGGGCACGTCCCACCGACTGCCCCGATGGCGAACGCGTGGCCCGTGCCAAGGCGGTGTTTGCGGCGAAGCTCGACGCCACCAAGGCGACACACCTCGAATCGTGCATCCATTGCGGACTGTGCGCCGAGGCATGCCAGTTCTATCTGCAGACGGAGGATCCGGAACTCACGCCGATACACAAACTCGATCTGCTGAAGCGTTACTACCGGCGAGAGAAGGCGCCGCTGCGCTTCTTCCACCGACTGTTCGAAGCCGACATCACCGAGGCCGATCTCGAGGCGACGCAGTACCTGGTTTACGAATCGTGTACTGAGTGCGGCCGGTGCGGCCTGGCCTGTCCAATGGGCATCGACATCGCGTCGATGGTCAACGTGACCCGACAGGGACTGGCCGAGGCAGGCCTGATACCGGCGGGGCTGCGCGCGGTGGAACAGGAACAGGGCGAGCACGGCACCGTGTTTGGTGTCGGGCCTGAACAGCTATGCACCGCAGTCGAGGAACTGCGCGCTCGCGGCTACGAGGTGCCGGTCGACAAGGAACGGGCCGACATCCTCGTACTCACGTCGACGATCGATGTGCTGCTGTTCAACGATGCGTTGGAGGCCACGGTCAAGGTCATGAATCACCTGGGCGTGGACTGGACTCTGCACACCTGTGCATTCGAAGGCGCCAACTTCGGCCTGCTGTCCGGCTACGAGAAGGTGCAGAAGAGCGCCTCCGAGCGCATCACCCACCAGGCGATCGCGCTCGGCGCGAAGCTCGTCATCGTCCCCGAGTGCGGCCATGCCTATCCGGCGATGCGTTGGGAGGGCGCGAACGAGCATGGGGGGCCACTGCCGTTCGAGGTGATGGCGATCTCAGAATTCCTCGGGCGCGAGATCCAGGCCGGTCGCCTGAAGGTGGAGCCCATCGGCCGTGACAAACACGTGACCTATCACGATCCCTGCAAGGTCGGACGGCACGGTGGCGTGTTCGCCGAACCGCGCGCCGTGCTCGCGGCGCTGGACGTCGATCTCGACGAGATGCCGAGCAACCGCGCGACGAATTTCTGCTGCGGTGGCGGCGCCGGACTGTTCGTCATGGAGGGCGCAGAGCCGATGCGCAATGCCGCGTTCGACCTCAAGCGCGAACAGGTGGAAGCGACGCGGGCGCAAACCGTCGTCACCGCGTGCGGAAGCTGCCGCGTCAACCTGCTGGCCGGTGCCGTGCGCACCGACTGGGACCGTGGCATCGAGAGCCTCGTCGAGCTCGTCGGCAACAATCTCAAGAACCCCTCTCCTTCGCCCTAGCGCGCTACGGGTTATCCGCTGACCGCAACCCGCCGTGGCGCCACGGGGCCTGTCTGGGCGTCGGTCCCGGCGCCTGTCTGCCAGCGGCACGCACGGCAGGGCCCAGGTGGTTTACCATGCCCACCCTTTCGGGCGACGCAGGTGTGTCGTCCGCGAACCGTGCCATCAACAGGGTCGGCCACCGCGTGGCAGGGCGAGGCACTCCGACTCGAATCGAGCGTCGACCCGTGTATCGCTGATTTAAAGGTTTCACGTGACTTTCTTGAGGTTTGTTGCGGCGACGTTGGCCGCTGCTTGGAGTGTTGGAACGGCGGCCGCGGATCATTGCGTGATATTGCAGTATCACCACATCAGCGACGAGACGCCGGGCATCACCAGCGTCACACCGCAGCAGTTCCAGGACCACCTGGACTACCTGCTGACCCACGATCACGTGGTGCTGCCACTCACCGAGGTCGTCGAGCACCTGCAAGACGGCCGTGAGCTGCCGGACAAGTGCGTGGCATTGACGATCGACGACGCCTACGTCTCGGCCTACACCGAGGCGTTCCCGCGCACCCGACGCTATGGGTACCCGTTGACGGTGTTCGTCAGCACCGAGGCCGTCGACCGGGGCTATTCCTCGCACGTGAGCTGGGATCAGGTCCGCGAAATGCAGGCTGCCGGTATACGGTTCGAAAACCACAGTCACACCCACGACCACCTGATCCGACAGGCTGACGACGAATCCGCCGAAGACTGGGCGCAGCGCGTCGCCACCGACATCCTGACGGCGCAAAACCGCATCCAGGAGGAGCTCGGGACCAGGCCGACGCTGTTCGCCTACCCCTACGGCGAATACAACGACGAACTGAGGTCGATCGTCGAGTCGATGGGGTTTGTCGCATTCGGTCAACAATCGGGCCCTGCCTGGCACGCCGCCGACCTGCGCGCGTTGCCGCGATTTCCGATGGCCAGCTTCTACGCCGGCATGCGCACGTTTCCCAACAAGGTGAACAGCCTGCCCCTGCCGATCACTGGTGCGTTCCCGACCGATCCAGTCGTACCGCTGGACGAATGGCAGCCGGCGCTGACGCTGGTGTTCGCGCCGGAGGTCCCTAACCGCGAGGACCTGACCTGCTTCTTCAACGGCAGCCCGGAGGTCAGCTATGAATGGTTGGATCAGCCGTCCGGCGGCGTCGTCATCCAGGCCAAGGGGCGTTTGAACGTGGGACGCAACCGCACCAACTGCACGTTGCCGGTCGGCGATACCGGGCGATTTGGCTGGTACAGCCACAACTGGATCCGGCGTGAGGCGGATGGAAGCTGGTACCGGGAGAGCCGCTGAGTCGTTTGGTTCCCGACATACATTCGTTTATTAGCGTTTTCTTATGTATAATACGTGGCACGTCTCGCTGGACCGGGAATTCTTCCGTGCGTTCTACACACCTGTCGATTTTCGCCGTCCTCGCGTGGCTGCACACCGGTGAAGTAGCGGCGTTCTCGCCCTACCCGCCACCCGCCGGCTATCCGGGAGGCTGGGGCACGCCGACAGTGCCGGTCTATTACCGGCCCCAGTTGCCGCCGCCCGGTTCGTCGTTCGCCTACCGCTACGGGTACACACCCCTGCCCGCGACGCGTTTCGATCGCGGACAGCTACCCCGACACACCGTGCCCCGCGATGAACGCGCGGCACCGGCAATCAGCCGGGACGTCGAAACGCCGACCAACCTGGCCCCGGCACCAGGCACGGAAGGGGATGCGGGTGCAGCCGCAAACGCGTCCCGCACCGCCTTCTTCGATCGCCTGATGCCGCTGATCGAGGCCGAGAACCGTCGTTTGCGCGCCCTCCGCCGCGACACCCGGCGTACGCTGGAAGGCCTCGCCGGCGGTCGTAAGGCGGACGAAGCCGAGCGCGCGACGCTCGCTGCCCTGGCACAGGCGTACCGGGTCGACGGCGACGTGCTCACCGATGCCGATGCGCGCCGCGAATTGCTGCGCAAGGTCGACGAGGTACCGGCGTCGCTTGCCCTTGCGCAGGCGGCGAACGAGAGCGCCTGGGGGACATCGCGCTTCGCGCGCGAGGGCAACAACCTGTTCGGTATCTGGACCTTCGACGAGAGCAAGGGCATCGTGCCGCTGAAGCGCTCGCCGGGGAAGAAGCACCTCGTGCGCCGATTCGACAGCGAGGCCGAGTCGATCCGCTACTACATGCACACGTTGAACAGTCATCCCGCGTACAAGGGCCTGCGCACGACCCGCGCCCGGATGCGGGCCGATGGCAGCGGGCTCGACGGGCATGCGCTCGCCGACGGCCTGGAAGCCTATTCTGCCAAGGGCGACGAATACGTTCGCCTGATCCGGCAGATCATCGAGCGCTACGATCTCGCCGCGTTCGACGCCGGTGGCCGCACGCGCGCCTGACGGTCAGCCTTCCGGATCCGAGAACGCCAGGATCTCCTCCAGATACGCCAGTCGCTTGAGCGAGGTCGCGATCTTCTCCTCGAGATCGTAGTCGCGCTCGCCGCCCAGCAGGTGCAACAGTTCCTCGAAAAAAAACACGTAGAAGCTGTCGATGTAACGAATCTGTCGCTGGTTGTCCATGACCAGGTTGTCGAGCCCGAACAGATCGATGACCCGTGCGTTGTCGCCTTCGCGCCAGCGCTTTGCTGCATGCACGAAGGTCTTCAGCTGCGCCCAGGCCAGTGGATGGTCGCGCAGCAGGCCGATCGCCTCGTCGCGGTTGAGCGGATTGGCGATGTTGAACCAGATGTTGACCGCGTGCGCGAGCACGAACAGATTGGTCTCTCCGTCGATCTCCGAAATCACGAACAAGGCCTCGGGCACGATGTCACCGAGCGCTTTGCGCAATACCCGATAGTGACGCGCCAGGATACGCGCATCGCCGACATTGAAACTGTCCCGCGGATACTTGATCACAAACTCGATGTGGGCGTCCGGATCGTTGTCGCCGAGCCGTTTACGCGTACTGCGCCACACCTGGCAGTGATTACCTGTCGTCGACACAAGCGCTGCATAGTGCAGGCTCGCGTCGATACACGCGACATCCAGGGCCGGACGGTCTTCCTCGTAGCCTTCGATCAGTTCACGCTCGTCGTGCATGGCCTGCCCCCGGTCTCAGCCGTGAAACCCGCGGTAGGTAGTGACAAACGCGGCACGGTCACGCGCGACGAAGCCCTGCAACGACCACGCGCCGCGCTGCAAGCGTCGATAATAGGTGGGCGCAAGTCGATAGACCGCAGAGCGAAAGCGAACACCGTCCACCTCCACCCGGACCAGTGTGCGTCGGTACATCGGTCCTTCGAAACGATCCAATTGACGGATCTGACGTGGGGAAACACCACGATAGAGCAGGCCGTCGACATGATGGCCGATACTCGGCACGATCGCCGGATAGGTTTCCCCGGCCAGGCGCCCGCGCCGATGTCCCCAGAGGCGCGCCGGTAGGCCGGGACGCGCATAGCCGCACACCGCGCGCATGATCTTGGGCACCATCAATGTCCCGTAAACGAACAGGTCCAAGCCAATACCTCCGGCCGGATGAGCGGCGATCCAAGTCCGTGCATGTCACCGGTAGGCCACCGGCAGAGATGGGTCAGGATGCAAACGGATACTGACCGGTTTGGGATCGCGGGTGCTCAGTTTATCCCGGAACGGCTGGCCATCAAGGTCGCAAGTGCGGAAGAATGGAATTCACGCCGGTAAAGTACCAACACCACCAGCGTGGTCGCCGCCACGAACAACCACGGACTGACGAACCAGGCCAGGACCGCCAACGCGAAATAGTACGAACGCAGCCCGAAATTGAAGTGGTGGGCTGCCATCGAAACCACGCGCGCAACGCGTTCCGATGTCTCACGCACCTCGGCTTCACCGATGTCCGGGTCGTTCGCGTCCGGCGCTGCCCCGATCAGCACCGCGGCGAATCCCACCTGGCGCATGCTCCAGGTGAACTTGAAAAAGGCGTAGACGAAGATCACCACCAGCAGCAGGATCTTGGCCTCCCATTGCGGACGAGTCTGTTCGACCGAGAGCGGCAGGTCCGAGAACAACACGATCGCCTGGTCGAGATAGCTGAACAGCGTGAGGATGCCGGCCAGGATCAGCAGCGCGCTGGAGGCAAAGAACGACACATTGCGTTCAAGGGTGCTGACCGCTGACATGTCGGACATCCGATTGTCTCGGTACATCATCTGCATCATCCATTCGCACCGATACATGTGCATGACGCTGGCCAGGCAGATCTCGCTCGCCGAGCGCTTCTTTGCGTAGCGCGTATAGCCGACCCAGCACAGCAGAAACCAGACGAGCGCCAACAGATCGGACCACACCGCTCAGGTTCTCCGCTCGCCGGGTGCGCCGGGGCCGCTACTCGAGGTCGTCAATGTTGGTCGGCACATGACGCGGATCGAGCTCACTCGGTTCGACGACCTCCTCGCGGCCATGTGCGACCGCAAGCTTGTACGGCAGCTTGCATTGCAGCGTCGACATGGCGTCGAGAAACGCCTGCGCCGGTGGCGTGAGAAACTTTCCACGGCGCGTGACGGCGCCGTAGGTCCGACGCGGGAAGTAGTCCTCGAGTGGGATCACGGCCAGCCTCTCCTTGCCGGTCAGGCAGATCTCGTTGACGATCGAAATGCCCATGCCCTGCTCCACGTAGCGTTTGATCACTTCCCAGCCGCCGGCCTCAAGTACGACACTGTACGGTACCCCGTGCTGCTCGAACACCAGGTCGACCGTGCGCCAGTGATTCAACTGCCGCGGGGGCAGAATCAGGCCGAACGGACTGATGTCCTCCAGTGTCACCTTGGCGCGCCTTGCCAGTGGATGATCGAGCGGCACGATCAACACCTGTTCGAACGAGAACAGGGGCTTGTACTCAAGATCGGCCTGGCCATCAACCATCGGGCCGACCGCGAAGTCGGCCGCATCCGAACGCAACTTGGTGAGCCCGTCGCGGCCGGTCTCATTGAGCAATTTGATATGGATGCCCGGATGGCGCTCCTTGAAGCAGGAGACAAACTCCGGCAGCAGATACAGGATCGTCGATTCACCGGCGACGATCGTGAGTTCACCGGTATCCAGACGCCCGCTCTTGCTGGCGAAGGTCTGGGCGAGGTTGTCGATTCCCTCGATCAGCGGCTTCGCGATCTCATACAACAGTTCGCCGTCGGGGGTTATCCGGATCTGTGGCCCATGGCGTTCGAACACCACGACATCCAGTTCACGCTCGAGCGCCTTGATCTGCAGTGAAATGGTGGGTTGGGTAAGGAACAGCTTTTCGGCCGCACGTGAAATGTTCTTGGTTTCGACGGTCTTGCAGAATGCCCGCAGCTGTTTCAGCCGATTCTGTTTATAACTGGGCGGCGAAATACTCATGGTCACTCCTTCCTCTCACAGAGCATCGACCCGCCTTTTCGTCTGACTCTCCGGTCCTCGCGGGTCCCTATGCGTAGGGGCTCGGCCAGGGCGGAATCCCCGCCGTGGTCACTCATTTTTGTCGTTACACCTACCCTAGTCGAATTTCTCCCGGGTTTCGTCTCGGTCCTGTCGCCTCCAGCCACCGACGCGGCCACGCGGCGTAAAAAGCTGGCGCCCGCGAGGGGCGCCTAAGCGAGAGCAGAGGGGGCAGATCCTCTGCAAGGAGGGTTCTTGAAGAAATCAGTGGCTCGCGAACAGGCCGCCATTGACCGGGATATTTGCCCCGGTCGTGTACGAGTTCTCTTCGCTGGCCAGCCAGCCGACGGCGTTGGCGATCTCGTCCGGGCTTCCCATGCGACGCATCGGGATGCTGTTGATGATCGACTTAAGCACTTCCTCGGGCATGGCCTCGGTCATTGCCGTGGCGATGTACCCAGGGGACACGGTGTTCACGGTGATGCCTTTGGTCGCCGTCTCGAGCGCCACAGCCATCGTGAAACCATGCATGCCGGCCTTGGCGGCCGAATAGTTGGCCTGTCCGAACTGGCCGCGCTGGCCGTTCACCGACGCGATGTTGACGATGCGACCCCAGCCCCTGTCGAGCATCCCGTTGATGACATGCCGGGTAACGTGGAAGGCACCGTCGAGATTGGTTTTGATGACCGCCGTCCAGTTCGCCTCGGACATCTTCTTCAACGTGCCATCGCGCGTGATGCCGGCACAGTTGACGAGAATATCGACGCCGCCAAACTCGCCGCCGATCTGATTGACGGCACGTTCGCAATCCGCGAAGTCGGACACGTCGATCGCCGCCAGACCGATGTCGAATCCCTTGTCGCGTTTCTGCTTCTGCCAAGCCTCGGCCGCTTCCTTCTCCGGCGGGTAATAGCCGGCCACGACCGTGTGGCCCCTGCTGCACAATTCGCGGCAGATGGCAGAACCGATGCCTCCGGTACCACCGGTGACGAGGGCAACGCGTTTGGTCATTCAAGTACTCCCCAGTTGAATGTAGTGATCAAGCGAGTCGAAATCCGACGGACGGGGTGGTCGTCACGACCACCCCGTCGAAACCGCCATCAGGCAGCCTTCTTGGTAGCCATCTCGCCGGCTTTCTCGACGCTTTCGCTGGTGTACTTCACCGCTTCTTCGACCAGTCCCGACAGTTCATCGCGTACCGCCGTCATCATTTCGGTGGTTTCGCGCAGGTTGGCGAGGAACTTCTCGTTGCAACGCTTCATCAGGTCCGCCTGTGCGGTCAGCGCCTCTTTGTAGTCCTTCGCGCCGGCGATCACTTCGACCTGCTTGGCGCTGGACTCGAAACATTCATTCATGACCTTCGCCTGCTTGCTGGCAAGCTGCTCGAAGGTACGCATGTTGAGTTCACCGAGGCGCTTGGCCGAAGCGAAGACGTTCTCGTTGAACTGGTTTACCATCTCGATAAATTGACTGTTCATGACAGGTTCTCCCGGGTCGTGTGGACATCGAATTTGTGCAGCGCACCATTGCTGCAATGCACAATATCGGTCCGGCCGACCAAAAGTCAAGCCCCAGCGCGAAAAAAAATGTTGCTACGCAACAATTATTTCGTAAATTATTGTTTTTCGGACTTTTTTATATGTCTCTTCCGCCCCCTGTCGCGCGTGAGCTTGTGCATACCCGGCGCATCCAGTGCCAGGGATTCCACCGTAACGACGGTTTTTGGGACATTGAAGGCAGCCTGGTCGATACCCGGACCGAGGAAATGGAGACCTTCGGACGCGGAAAGATCCTGCCAGGCGAGCACCTGCACGAGATGTGGCTGCGCATGACCGTCGATTCGGACCTGACTGTGATTGCGCTGACGGCGAAGACCGTGCATGCACCCTACCCCGCGTGTCCGCATTTTCCCGATCGCTTCAACAAGCTGGTCGGTCAACGCATCGAACCCGGGTGGACGGCCAAGGTGCGGCTGCTGCTGGGTGGCCGCTGGGGATGCACCCACCTGGTCGAACTGCTCGGCCCGGTCGCCACGACCGCTGTGCAGACCGTGTACGCCTGGCGCGGAGAAAAAGGCGCACACCTCGATGACAGCGTGGCGCCACCGACCGATTTCATCAACACCTGCCACACCCTCGCCGAGGGAACCGAGGTCGTGCGCCGCCTGTGGCCGCAAGCCGATCGCTCGACCGACGACACATAGCGCCGTCTGGAAATCACTGTCCCGCCCGTTCAGACTTGGATCAGCACGCGGCACGGGGACCCGCCATGCCCACCGGATACCTTTCGGTACAGACACATCCCGACCACGAGGGACTCGTGCGCATCCTCGCGTCGCGCACGCGTCCAAGCGGCGAGGCGGGCGCGGCAGCGCACCACCCCGCCGTGCGCTATGTTGCGCGCTTCCGCGACCGCGACGCGGCCATGATGCACGTGCACGAACTGTTGCGGCATCGGCTGGTCGACATCGACGATCGCCTTTACCGCACCGAGCTCGCGACGGCGATAGCGGCGATCGAATCCATCGATCTCCGCCACGAACGCCTGTACGTGGACCCTGAAACGCTGCAGCGCAGCGGTGACGAAATCCGCAATCGAACCGATGTGTTCACGCGTCGTCGCCTGTGGCGCGACCGCATGTTCCGTGGCATGGGTTTCGTGGGCATTGCGCTGTTGCTGTTCAACCTGCTTTTCCTGTCGCTGCCCTGATCATCGAGCGCGCCGGGCGGATGGTCGCGAAGCGCTCAGCGCCGCCGGTTCAGGGCGACACTGCGCTGTCGCGTCCCGGTCCCGCCACGCCGTGGCAGACATACCGCATACTTCCTTCGATGACGAAGGCCCGCGAGGAGGGAGGCACGGATGTCGATTCAGCACATGCCCCCAGTGGGTTGGCTGCTGCTTACGGTCAATCTGTTCGGGGCGGCGCTCGCTTCGGACGCCGTGCCCTGGCCGTCGGAAGCGAGCGGCGAATTGTGGGACAAGGTCGAGCAACTGATCGGCATCCTGCACACAGAGACCGGTTTCGCCCAGTTGTCCCCCGGCGTAGGCGCCGCGCTGCGCGAGGTCCCGCGACCCCGTTTCATCCCCGAAAGGGACCGGGAGGCTGCGTTCGACAACCGACCGGTACCGATTGGCTACGGGCAGACGATCTCACAACCATTGATCGTCGCAGTCATGACCGAGTTGCTGGCGCTACGTCCAGGCGACAAGGTGTTCGAACTCGGCACCGGTTCGGGTTACCAGGCGGCGGTGCTGGCTGCGCTGGGTGCTCACGTATACAGCGTCGAGATCATTCCGGAACTGGCCACGCGGGCACGCGTCACACTGGATGAACTCGGATACGACGGGGTACGGATCAAGGTCGGCGACGGCTATTTTGGCTGGCCGGACGAGGCCCCATTCGACGCCATCGTGGTTACGGCGGCCAACGACCACATTCCGCCGCCGCTGATTCAGCAGCTGCGTCCGGGCGGACGCATGGTGATACCGGTCGGCGACCGCTACACGACGCAGAAACTGGTCATTGTCGAACGCGACGCCGATGGCACGATACAGTTGCACGAACTCATGCCGGTAACCTTCGTGCCGCTGACCGGGGCGCGCTGATCCGGCGATGCGTTTACCCGATGCCGCAACTGCCAACCGTGGCACGCATCCGCCTTTCGCGGGCGTGGCGCTCATCTCGGCGGCCGCGTTGGCCTACGAGATCCTCCTGACACGCGCATTTGCGATCATTCATTGGCACCACCTGGTCGCGATCGCGATCAGCCTCGCATTGCTTGGTTACGGTGCCAGTGGCACGTTCCTGGCACTGTTCGGCGCGCGGCTGCGCGCAAACGTTGCAGCCACGTTCGTGTCCCAGGCCTGGCTGTTTGGCATTACGACCCTATTGTGTGTGAATGGCGCACAGCAGATTGATCTGGATCCGCTGGCAATTGCGTGGGATCCCAGACAGATCGCCGTACTGGCGGGTGCCTTCCTGGTACTCGCGACGCCGTTCTTCTTTGCCGCGAACTGCATCGGGCTCGCACTGTGGACCTCGCGCCAGTCCCTCTCCGGCCTGTATGCGGCCGACCTCCTCGGTGCCGCCGTCGGCGTCGTCCTGCTGCTGATCGCGTTGCGTACGACCGATCCGGAAACCGCCATCGCGGCCCTTCCGGCGGTCGGTGCCTTGGCCGCAACCCTCGCCGCGCTGGCGCTTGACTGGCATCCCCGTGCAGTGACCGTTATCGGGCTTCTTCTAATCGTCGCTCAAATCCTTTACATGCCCATGCACTTGTCGCCGTCGCCGTACAAGGACCTCAGCCGCGCATTGGCAGCGGCGGGGGCGCGCGTCGAGATCCACGAAAGCGGCATCGGCGGACGCATCACGGTAGTCGGCAACGACGTCGTCCCGACCCGCGGCGCACCCGGACTCAGCCTGCTCGCGACGGCGCTGCCGCCGCCACAGCGGGTCGTGTTTGTCGACGGCGACCGCGCCGGCACGATCGCCGACTTCCGCGCCGGGTCGACGTCCTCCGCCTATCTCTCCCAGACGCTCGGGGCACTGCCGTTTGCGCTGGGCAGGCCGATCGATGAGGTCGCGGTGCTGCGCGCGGCGACCGGTGAGCGCGTCGTCCAGGCACTCGACCTGGGCGCTCGACACGTCGTTGCTGTGGAGCCGCGGCCAGCGCTGTACGCGATCGTCTGCGGGCACTACGCCGAACTGCAGGGGGCAGTGTGCGACCGGCAACGGGTCGATTGGCATACCCAGTCGGCGCGTGCCTTCCTCGCGTCGAGCGGACAGCGGTTCGACCTGATCAGCCTCGCCGTCGACGCCGATCCGGCCGGACTGGACGCACTGGCTTCGGATCATCACGTCACGCTGCAGGCGTTTGCGAGCTACCTGCGTCAGCTCGACAGCGACGGTGTGATGGTCGTCGAAGGCCCGACCCGGCTGCCACCGCGGTTGTCGATGCGTCTGCTTGCCACCGCACGCGGCGCGCTCGCGCAAAACGGCATCACCGATGCCGGCGATCACATCGTGATGCTGCGGGATTGGAACCGGTTCGTGATTCTCGTATCGCCATCATCGGTCAGCTGGCCGGAACGGCAGGCAGTCCGCAACTTCGCCCAAACCCTGGCGTTCGAACTGGTCTGGCTGCCCGGCATGCGCGAGGCCGACGCCAGCCGCATCCAGCATCAGGCCGTACCGATGTTCTACCGAGCGGCGCGAGCCATGCTCGCGGACGCGTATCGCGGTGACTGTTACCAGGGACATCGTGCGGACGCCATCAGTGACGACCGCCCATTTCCCTGGCTGTCGACCTGCTGGCGCGAATGGTTGCAGACGATCCGCACCCAGCATGATGCTGACTGGGCCGGCATCGACACCGGCGTGCTCATCGGCGTGGCCGTAATCGCGGTGACCGGCGTGACCTCGTTGATGCTGATCATCGCCCCGCTGTTGCTGCTGCGGCGTGTTGGACGGGAGTCCGCAGGCGCGGGCGTCCGTCTGGCAACTTTCGCCCACTTCGGGCTGATCGGTGCGGCGTTCATTGCACTCGAGATCGCCTGGATCGACCACCTGCAGACTTTCTTGGGGAATCCGCTGTACGCCACCAGCCTGGTGCTCGCCGGATTCCTGCTGTTTGCCGGTCTCGGCAGCGCCTGGGCGCAACGCCGCGGCATTGCCGGTGACCTGTCCCTGTTACATCTCGCGTGCACGGTCATCGCGGTGTCAGGTCTGTTCTACATGTTGGTCCTGCCCCTGGTTCTCACCGAGGCCGCGGCACTGCCGTTGTGGGCACGCGCCGCCATTGCGGCAATACTGCTGTCGCCGACCGCCTTTGCGATGGGGATCCCGTTTCCGGTCGGCCTGCGCGCCGTCCAGCGGCGCGCACCGGCGCTGCTCCCCTGGGCTTGGGGAATAAACGGCTGCGCCTCGGTGGTCGCCGCCGCGTCGACGCCGCTGCTCGGTGCGGAGGTGGGTTTTCGCGACCTGGCCGGGCTGGCAGCGATCGGCTACATGTTGCTGCCGTTGGTCGGCCTGCCGGCTCGGCCGGAAATGCGCAACGACCTGATCTAGCGCAGGGCGCGTTTTCCGACGGCACATATAATTCAGGCGAAAATAGCGCGAATCGAGGAGACCGCCTATGTCCAGCGACCCCAGTGACCCGATCGTCAGCGCCAGACTCATTCGTGAATCCCCACTGGGCACCGATCTGAGTGATGCACAGTGTCGCACGCTCGCTGCCGTCGCCAGTTCGATCTGCCTCGATCAGGGTGCGATGCTGCTCGAGGAAGGTCATACGGACGACGCGCTGTATATCGTCGTCAGCGGTCGACTCGAAGTATTCCGCACCGCCGCCGGTGCCGAGCACGTCACCTTGCAGAACCTGCACGACGGCGACCTGGCGGGGATTCTCGGCTTTATCGACGGTGTGCCCCACAGCGCCGCCATTCGCGCGGACGGCAAGTGTGAACTGATCAGCTTGTCGCGCGCGGACCTGGAGGACCTGTTGGCAACCGACCCGAAACTGGTATTCGAGGTCATGCGCGCATTGATCCGCGCGATCCACCGCATCGTCGGCCGGATGAACGCGCAGTTCGTCGAGATGTCGAACTACATCAGCCACCAGCACGGTCGCTATTGACGATGGATCGAGGCGGTCAGCGGACGATGCGGTAACGCACGATCCGGTGGTTGCCCGAATCAGCGATCCAGACCCAATCACCGAAGCTGTCGACACCCTCCGGCGTGCGAAACCGGTGTTCACCCAGGCCTGGACGACCGTCACCCAGCGTTGCCAACAGCGTCCCATCGGGCGCGATGAGCTTGACCGAGTGCGTGTGTTTGTCGGCCGCGAGCAACCCGCCGTCCGGCAGCGGATCGAGATAGCGAACCCCATCGAACGCGTAGGCCGGACCGCCGAGTTCACGCATCACGTCGAGTTGCTGGCTGAGCAGCAGGATGCGGTCGTTGCCAGCGTCGGCCAGCCAGATATTGCCATCCGCGGCGAGCTCGACGTCGTGTGGCCCGGACAATCCACCCAATTCGTGAACCACCCGACCGTCCTGGTAGGCGAGCACATTATTGGACCACGCACCGCTCGCGTAGATCATGCCGTTCGGGTGTGCCAGCACACCCTCGGGACCGGCGAGACGGCCGCGAATCTCGCCGACCATCTGCCCATGGGTTGCGTGCATGCGGTAGACCACGATGCGGCCGTTGTGCGTGTCCGCGACATAGGCATTGCCGAACCTGTCGAAGTCGATGTCGTGGGTACCGGAAAGTTCGCCTCCACCGAAGCTGTCGACCGTCTCGAGCGACATGGCATCGAGCACGACGACACGATTTCCGCCGACATCGGCGACATACAGGTAGTGGCCGTCGGGCGACAGCTTGATGTCGTGTGGATTGTTCAGCTCCGCATCGCTGGCCCGTTCGAAAACGAACTGCACACCCTCAGCGGCCGCATCGTCCGCTGCGAGGTTCGTGGCCAGCAGGCAGCAAAGCAAGAACGGCAAACGGGTTGCACGCATACCGACAGCGTAGGCGTTAACTCAGGCAAGAAGCCCTGTGCTGAACACGCAATTGGGCGATTCGCTGCCCACGGCGAACGGGGCTTCAGCCAAGCGCGTCCTGATAGCGACGGAGGATCTTGCGCACGTAATCCTGCGTTTCCGGGTATGGCGGCACGCCACCGTGCCGTTCGACCGCCCGCTCGCCGGCGTTGTAGCCGGCGAGCGTCAGGGTAAGGTCCCCATTGAAACGCTGCAGAAGCCAGCGCAGGTAGGCCATGCCTCCCTTCAGGTTTTGCGTGGGTTCGAACGGATTCTTCACCCCGAAGCGCTTTGCCGTGCCCGGAATGAGCTGCATCAGCCCCAGCGCACCCTTGGCCGAACGCGCCCCCGGATCGAAACCGGACTCGGCCCGTACCACCTCGAGGACCAATGCGGGATCGAGATCGTACGCGGGAGCGATGTCGTAGATCGCGACCGCCAGCTTGGCGCGACGCCGGTCATCCAGTTCCAGGTCGATCCCGCGACTGGCGACGCACGCCGGCTCCCTTGCCGCGATGCCGTCGAGGCGCTGCCGCGTGCGTGCCGGCGTCGACACACCGTGCCGTTCGGCGACCTCGAACCACGACAATGCAAGCGCATCGTCACGCCCGACGTCGGCTCCCTGGAAATACAGCCAGCCCAGTTCATGCGCAGCGGCACCGTCGCCGTGGCGGGCCGCGGCGCACAGGTAGACGATCGAGCGGTCGACGTCGCGAGCCACCCCCTCGCCGTGCAGGTATTGCAGCCCCTGCAGCGTCCAGTCGGCAGGCTTGGCGATTACGGACAACGGCACCAGCAAGACGCAAACGAGCACGGCCTTTGCGACCGCGGAACCTGTCTGTCTTGCCAAAGCCCCAACCATGCGGCAGCAGCAGCAAATTCCGTTCCTGATTTATGTTTTTATGTTTCTTATTAATCAATTATACAATTTATTTAATCTTTCTTATTATTGTCTGATGTAAAGTTTTCTGACACAAGCATGCCGCAACGACGCTGGACGTCGGCGAGAGGTCAAGGACGGGCGTGCCGGCGGTGGATCCGCCGACCCGTGACGTTGGGCAAACGGTGGCTTACGCCGCCTTGTGGCCGGGAAAGAACATCTCCGCCACTTCGCCGACCTGGCGCTCGACATTCGGCACAATCGCGACGCTCGCATCGATGGACAGGCCCGTCGTATGCCAGGCGCTGTTTGCCGCCGCAGCGAGCGCGTCGTCGACATTGTCGCCGCGATCGCAGGCCGCGGCGATCAGTGACGCGATGTGCACGACGCTGGTCGACAGCGCAAATTCGTGCGAACGGCCCGGTTCCGGATGCGCCTCGATCGGTTCCCAAAGGGTCTGCGGCAGACGCCAGCGACGCATGAGTTCGGCCCCGACCTGGGCATAGTCGACGCCCAACACGGCACGTTCCGCCTTGAACAGCGGTACGCCCTGTGCCGCGGCGAGCACCGCGGCCTGTTCGGTCTTTTCGCCCGCGTACTCATAGAGAAACAGGTGGCCGATATCGCTGAGCAGACCACCGACGAAAAGGCGGTCCGCATCCAGCACGTTACACAAACCCGCGAGTTCCCTGGCCGCGACTGCGCAGAACACGCTGCGCCGCCAGAATCGCTGCACGTCCATCGTCTTCGGCGAGACGCCGGCGAAGCTGTGGGCGACGGATACCGCCAACACCAGGTCGTGCACCTCCTGGGTGCCCAGCAGATTGACGGCACGGTTCACGGTATCGATCTCGGCCGCGAGCCCAAAATAGGCGCTGTTGACGATGCGCAACAGGCGGGCGGTCAGCGCCGGGTCGTTGCCGACCACGTCGGCCACGTCGGCCATACAGGAATTGGGGTCGTCCAGCACCGCCTTCAGCCGAAGGTAAACGTCCGGCAGCGTCACCAGCGAAACGTTGTCCGAGATCTGCTCCCAAACCGACGGCATGCTGCGCCTCTCGTCAAACCAACCTCGAATCGATGACGGCAACGTGCGCCAAAACTTGACCGTACAGGCGGTTTTCCGTCTACCTCTGCCTGACGGCATCCCTTAAATTCGGGTACATCAGCGGGCGATGCATTCGCCGCGGGGTGCAGTGTGTTCAGACCACAGTCCTGGCTTCCGGCCTTGTTGGGGACGGACGAACGATACCGGCTGGCGAACGCCGTTTTTTTGCGGGTGCTGGCGCTGATCTATCTTGCGGCCTTCGTCTCGACCGCGCTCGAGATCCAGGGCCTGGTCGGTGAGCAGGGGATCTTGCCGGCGGGCGAGTACCTGGACCGGCTGTTTGGGGACATCGGCCCGCTGGCATGGATCCGGTTCCCCACGCTGTTCTGGATCGAACACGGCGACACCACGCTGCTCTGGACGTGCTATGTCGGATGCGGCTTCGCGCTCACGCTATTGATTGGCTGGCGCCCGAGGCTGTCGCTGGTGGTGCTGTTTCTGCTCTATCTTTCGCTCTACCGGGTCGGCCAGATCTTCTTCAACTTCCAGTGGGAGTTTCTGCTGCTCGAGGCGGGATTCATCGCGATCTTCACGGTCTCAGGCCCGACCCGACTTACGGTCCTGCTGTTTCACTGGCTGCTGTTCCGACTGCGTTTCTTGTCGGGGCTTTCGAAACTGCTGAGTGGAGATCCCAGTTGGGCCGGCCTGACGACGCTCAACCACTACTTCGAGACCCAGCCTCTCCCCCATGTGGGCAGCTGGTACGCCCACCTGCTCCCCGATTGGCTGCTCGTCACGGGCACCGGAGCCACCCTGCTCGTCGAGCTCGTCGTGCCATTCTTCATCTTTTTGCCGCGCCCGTTCCGCATCCTCGCGGCGGTGCTCACCATCGGCTTCCAACTGCTGATCATCGCGACCAGCAATCACAACTTCATCAATCTGCTGACGATCGCGCTGTGCCTGTACCTGCTCGACGACCAGGCACTGCAGCGCATCCTTCCGTGGCGCCCGTCCATTGGCGGATCGCGGCAACCGCTGGCGACGCTGATCGCACTGCCGCTCGCAGCGGCCCTGATCGTTCCGACGAGCCTTTACACCGCATGGGAATTCGTCGCCGATCGTCCACCCGCGACCTGGCGCCACCCGGCGAACTGGGTGCGGGCCTGGGGCCTCGGCAACGTGTTCCACATCTTTCCGACGATGCAGACCGAACGCCAGGAACTGACGATCCAGGGCAGTTCGGACGGCGTCGAGTGGAAGCGCTACCGCTTCAGGTACAAGCCGAACTCGCCGGGCGACGTACCGCGGTTCATCGTGCCACTGCACCCGCGACTCGACTGGATGATCTGGTTCGTCCCCTCGCAGAACCCGGCGATGCGTCCGTGGTTCGAGCGCTTCCTGTGGCGGCTATCACAGAACTCCCCGACGGTCACGTCGCTGCTGGCCGAGAATCCCTTCGCCGACAAGGCACCGCGCTACCTGCGCGTGTTGGTGCATCGCTATCGCTTCACCGGCGCCGTGGAACGCCGTCAGACAGGCGACGTGTGGCGTGCCGAATACCTCGGTGAGTTTCCGCGCGTACCGCCGCGGATTCCGTAGCCTCGGTCGAAAGCGCGGATCAGGCGCGAAAGAAGCCACAGGCGGCAAGGAACTCGCGCATGTGGCGACGCTGCTTACCCTGCACCGCGCGCGCCGTCACACTGCTCCAGTCAGCCGACCGGGCGCCACCGCTGCGGGAAGCATAATAGGACCGCATCGTCTCGTCGTATGCAGAGATCTGCTGCGGCGACGCATCGCGGTAGACGTCCTGGTGCAGCACCATTTCCACCGGCATACGTGGCTTGACGTCGTTCGTCTCGTCGGGCCAGCCCAGACACATGCCAAACACGGGAAGGACCAGTGAAGGCAGCCGCAACACGTCGACGACGATCTGCGGCGCGTTGCGTATGCCGCCGATGAACACGCCGCCCAGGCCCTGCGATTCGGCCGCCAGCAGCACATTCTGCGCCATCAGGCTCACATCGACGACGGCCGCGAGACCATGTTCGGCGTAGCCGTCGATTGCACCTGCACCGGCGGCGAGGCAGGCCTGCTGCACGCGACGCAGGTCGGCACAAAACACGAGGAACGCGGGCGCATCCACGATCCATTGCTGATCGCCTGCGGCGCGCGCAATCGCCGCGCGCGACGCGGTATCGACCACACGGACCACCGAGTATGCCTGGATGAAGCTACTGCTCGCGGCGGCCTGGCCGCAGCGGATCAGCTGCTCGAGGTGCGCGGGCTCGAGGGCACGATCGGTGAAACGGCGCACCGAGCGATGCGCCAATTGCAGGCGTTGGGTTTCGGACAGCCTCATATCGACCTCGATACCGGAGCGGGCCCCTGCACGACTACCCGAATCGACGATACGTCCATCGGGCGTGCGATCTTAACGCGCATCCACGCACCATCGCATCGGATTGCGCCGAATTCGGGGTTTTCGCGCCGCGATTGCCGGACCGCTGCTGCAAGAACGCCCTTGAACAAAGGCAGACGGCCTGTCGCTCCGCACACGCGTGCGGAATCCGGCACCCCCGCGCCGACTCGCAGCGCAAGCCAACAGGAACCGGTGATGCCGCCCTGGAGGACTCGACAATGAACAGGCCGGAATCTGTCATGCTCGCCGCATCGGCATGCTGCTGCTGACGCTGCCGGTCGCACTCAACGGCAGTGACGCGGTCAGCGCGGCCTTTTCGGCGTCCGGCGTCCGCGGCGCGAGGCTCGATCCGGTTCGGCATCATCCTGGTCAAGACGGCCGTGCGCTGTCTGATCACGTCGCGGGTCGGCCTCGACTGCTTCGTCGTCGCCGGGGTCAGGCCGGAATGCATGGATCAGACGGTATGTCGCGGCTGCACGCCATTCTGCATCGCCTACGTGGTGAAGATCGGCGTGCCGATCGGTCCCGCAGATCGTTCCCCGGTTGCCCGGGTTGATGGGGTACGCTCAGCCGTTCAGTCGGCAGCCGCGTGCGGACAGTTCTCCCGCGTGCAGTGCCCGTAGATGATCAGCGAGTGGTCGCGAATCGCGAACCCTTTTCTCTCCGCGATCTGCTTCTGGCATTTCTCGATCGTATCGTCGACGAACTCCTCGACCCGGCCACACTGCTCGCAGACGATATGGTCGTGATGGTGACCACGATCGAGTTCGAACACCGCCTGGCCGCCTTCGAAGTGGTGCTTCTCCGCCAGGCCGGCGCCGACGAACTGAGTCAGCACACGGTAGACCGTGGCCAGGCCGATTTCCTCGCCTCGCTCCAGCAGGGCCTTGTAGACGTCTTCGGCGGTCATATGCCGCGAGTCGCTCGACTCGAGAATCTCGAGGATCTTAACCCTCGGCAACGTGACCTTGAGGCCAGCCTTGCGAATCTCCTGGTTCTCCACGCTCACCTCCAGGCGATGTATTCTCCACCCGGTATCCGTTATCATTTCGGCGGCCGCAGAGACACGATCGACCCCCAGACCCACATGCGCAAGCTTCTCATTTTCATTCCCCTGGCTGCAACCATGGCCGGTGCAGGCTGCAGCACGGTCGGCGACGGCCTGCGCTCGCTGAACAGCGTTACCGAGGTCATCCCGAATGCGCTGGATGCGGCGCCGCTGGTGTATCGCCCGGAGATTCAGCAGGGCAACATCGTCACCCAGGAGCAGGTCAACCAGCTCAAGCCGGGCATGAGCAAACGCCAGGTGCGCTTCCTGCTGGGTTCGCCGATGCTGACCGACGTGTTTCACAACGATCGCTGGGACTATGCCTATACGTTCGGCAAGGGCAGCAAGCCCACCGAGTCGAAGCGCGTAACGGTCTATTTCGAAGGCGATCGTCTGACCCGGATCGCCGGCGACCTGAGGCCACAGCCGGAATCCGAGCGCACCGAGGCGAAAAAAGAGATCCTCGTGACGGTCCCCGACTGGGACGCACCCGCGACGACGCTGTGGGGCCGCGCGCTCAAGACGGTCGGCGTCGGCGACGACTGACCCCGGGTCTCGCCGAAATCAGTTCACCCCTGTTCGCGGGCGCCTTTCTTCAGTTGCTTGCCCTCGGCTGCGCGTTTCTTGCGCGCCTCCTTGGGATCGGCGACCAGTGGGCGGTAGATCTCGATACGGTCACCGTCGAGCAACGATGCCGTCAATGACGTGGCCCTGCCAAACACGCCGACCTTGTTCACCGCGAGATCGATCTCGGGAAACCGCTCGAGGATGCCGGATGTGGTGATGACGTCGCGTACGGTCGCGGCGGCCGGAACGCGAAGTTGCTCGAGCGTCTGCTCGCCCGGACGCGCATAGACGATCTCGACCGTTATCTTGGCGTCAACCACCGTGCAACTCCCGGGCGCGGGCCACGAACGAATCCACCAGCGAGTTTGCCGCCTGGTTGAAGAAGCGACCGAAAGCAACGTCGATCAGGCGACCCGAGAACTCGAACTCCATCATCAACACCACCTTGCAGGCGTCTTCGCGCAACGCCTGAAACGTCCAGCTCCCCTCCAGGCGGCGAAACGGTCCGTCCTTCAGCTTGAGGTCGATGCGCTCGTAGGGATACAGCCGATTGCACGTGGAAAAGGTCTGGTGAATGCCGATCCGCGCCACTTCGATCTCGCCGCACAGCATTTCGGCATCGCGCGACAGCAGCCGCCCGTTGCGACACCAGGGCAGAAACGCCGGGTAGGACTCGACGTCGTTGACGAGTTCGAACATGAACTCGGCCGGATACGGCACCAGCGCGGATTTCTCTACTCTCGGCACACCTTCCCCCGGTCAGGTTGGCAACAGGTGCAGTGAGTTGAGGATCAGGATACCGACCGCAAACGGCGAAACATAGCGCACCAGCGTGTACCACACCCGGTAACCCGCACCCTCCCCGACACCCAGTTCGTCAACGGTATCGGCACGCTGCATGATCCAGCCGGCAAAGATCGCGATGGCCATGCCGCCGAGCGGGAGCATGAAAGTCGAGGTGAGGATGTCGAGCACGTCGAACATGCCGTCGGTCTTGGTCGCGCCGGCAAACTCGAAACTGAATGACCAGGAACTGAACGACATCACGGTGACCAGTCCAAGCACCCAGCAGAACGCGCCAATCAGCACGGCGGCGGTGGTGCGGCGCATGCCGCGGTTCTCGACGAGAAACGCGACCGCCGGCTCGATCAGCGATATGGCAGAGGTCCATGCGGCAAACACCACGAGCACGAAGAACAGGGTCCCGAACAACAATCCGCCCGACATCTCGCCAAATGCGATCGGCAGACTGACGAAGACCAGGCCGGGGCCGGACGCGGGCTGCAGGCCGTTGGCGAACACGATCGGGAAGATCACCATTCCGGCCATCAGCGCCACCAGCGTGTCCATGATGGCCACGGTGAATATGGTCTTCGAGATCGAGGTCTTTTTCGGCATGTACGAGCCGTAGACCATGATCGCGCCCATGCCCAGGCTGAGGGTGAAGAAGGCGTGTCCCAATGCCGTAAGGACACCCTCGGGCGTCAGCTTCGAGAAGTCCGGGTCGAACAGAAAATGCAGACCGTCGGCAAAATACCCGGTGTTGACCGCGTAGCCCATCAGCAGCGCCAACAGCAGGAACAGCGCCGGCATCAACACCTTGACCGCCTGCTCGAGGCCGGAACGCACGCCACGCGCGACGACCAGCACGGTGAGAATCGTGAAGATCGCGTGCCAGAAGGCAAGCGTGCCGGGATTCGAAACCATCGCCCCGAAGTGCGCGCCCGCCGAATCGCCGTCGAACCCGACAAACGCCCCATCGGCCGCGTCCAGGACGTAGGCAACCGCCCATCCGGCAATCACGCTGTAATACGACATGATCAGGATTCCGGCCACGACCCCCACCCAGCCCAGCCACGACCAGCGCGGGCTGCTGCCGGCCTCGCGCGCCAGCTCCATCATGGTGTTGATCGGGCTGCGGCGGCCGCGGCGGCCGAGCAGCACCTCGGCCATCATGATCGGAATGCCGATGATCGCTATGCAGATCAGGTAGACCAGTACGAACGCCCCGCCACCGTTCAGTCCGGTGATGTAGGGGAACTTCCAGATGTTGCCAAGCCCCACCGCCGAACCGGTCGCGGCCAGGATGAACACCAGGCGCGACGACCACATACCGTGCAGCGAAACCCGTTTCTCCGTCATGCGAACGACCGTACCCGTGCCTGATTCGTACCCAGCATCCGGCGATTCTCGCGGATCGATCCAGGTCGCACAAGGCGCCGTCGGGACGGCGCTGCACGCCGGTGATACACTCGCGCGCCATGGCGAAATCGGCAAAAAGCGCATCCGGCGGTGGTGGTTCCACAATCGCGTTGAACAAGAAGGCGCGCCACGAGTACTTCATTGAGGACAGGTACGAAGCCGGCATCTCGCTCGAAGGCTGGGAAGTGAAGAGCCTGCGTGCCGGCAAGATCAACCTGACCGAGGCCTACGTAACCCTGCGCGCCGGCGAATCCTTCCTGTTCGGCGCGACCATATCGCCGCTGCCGACCGCCTCGACCCATGTCCACCCCGACCCGACGCGCACCCGCAAACTGTTGCTGCACCGCGAGGAGCTGAGCAAGTTGATCGGCCTGGTCGAGCGCAAGGGCTATACCCTGGTGCCACTGGCGATGTACTGGAAACGCGGCCGCGCCAAGGTCGAGATCGGGCTGGCCAAGGGCAAGAAGCTGCACGACAAGCGCGCCGACGAAAAGGAGCGCGACTGGCAGCGCGAGAAGCAGCGCAACTTCAAGACCGCTTGACGCTATAATCCGGGAACTTCGGACCGCTCGGCTGGTCCGATTTGATGATTTCGGGGGCGACACGGCATTCGACGTGGGTCGCGAAACCTGAGGTGCATGCCGAGGTGCGGATTACCTCGTAAAACAATTCGCAAACTTATAGTTGCCAACGACGACAACTACGCACTCGCCGCTTAATACCCGGTAGGGTGCCGTCAGACCGGAGCCGTGCTTGTGCGTCCGGCGCTCTTCGGAGCACTCTGGCGTCATATCTCACAAGATCGCGATGACGCTTGTCCGGGGCCGATTTGCTAAAACCAACCGGAATCGCCGTACGGTATGCCCTGTCTGTCGGGCGGCAATACGGTTAAAAAAAATCGACACGACTAAGCATGTAGAGCCGAAGGCAGAGGGCTTGCGGACGCGGGTTCGACTCCCGCCGCCTCCACCAAAGCAGAAAAAGGTCAGCCTGGCGCTGACCTTTTTGCATTCCGGTCAGAACGGTGGCGCCTGCGATCGGCGAAGCGGGTTCGACACGGCACCCGGCGGATGGTGTCGAAGCCTGTTGCCGCGCGGCGACTGCTGCCTGAAGCATGAGGACGCCGGCCGCATATTTCGGCCGCGTCCACCCATTTCTCAATGGCACACCGCGCTCGAAAGCGCCGGGTCATCAGCCGCCTTGTCGGCCACGCATGAATTCCCGATGCCCCACGAATCGCGCGCATCGCTCATTCGGCATGCGACCTGTCAGGCGATCGCCCCGTCGCGGCGCCGTGAAAGAGAAAGGCGGCAGGCGCATGCGGTGTCCTCGCGTACCCATCGCCAGTCCCATTGATCACGTTCGGCACTTGCCCTGCGCCTGGTCCCTACGGACAGATCGTATTGCCGCTGCAGACATTGGGCGCGATCTCCACGCCTCCGGCCTCGACCTGGTCGCCGCCGCCGTTATTGTCATAAAAGGTGTTGCGACCATAGGCGCTGCCGCCCAGACCGAGGTTACGCAGACCGAACCCGCCATTCGCATACACGGCGTTGTCGAGATGCATGCAGCGCTCGCACGAATCGATTCCGACGAAGTTGTTCCCGGCAACCGTGTTGCCCTGGATCAGCGCCCCCTGGCTGCTCGCAAACGCCGCGTGAATGCCGCGGTCGCCGTTGAAGGTCACGCGGTTGGCCACGATACGGCAGCCCTGACATTGACCCTGCATCCCGTCATCGCCGCATTCCGAGACAAGCATGTTTTCGACCTGCATACGATTGCGCAATCGGATCCCGACGCCACCCACGCCGACAACGCTGCCGTTCATCACGCGAGCGCCCTCGCCGCCTGTGATGCCGTCGCCAATCCCGGCCGGTGTACAGGTCGCCGGAGTCCCGCTGCATGTCGTACCGCCGACGATGCGGAAACCGTTCAGATCCAATGTCGTTTCCGCCTCCAGCAGTACGGCGTCGGAGTCAGGCGTCGACGTGAGGTCGAGGTCGCTGGTGAGGCGGTAGCTTTGGCCTTGAATGGTCGTGACCGGAAAGCCGGGTACGTCGCCGGCATGGCAACCTGTGGTCACGGCACAGTCCTGGTTGATGGACACTACGCCGTCTCCGCCACCGCCCGATGAGGCCAACAGGGTGTCGAGTTTGGCGTCGATGGTGACGAGCGACACACGGTCGGCGTATCCCGGCACCGCAAAAACGCTGCCGACCAGTGCGGTCAGAATCAAAGCTCGGGTAGGCATGTTCATGTGCTGTTCCTCTGGCCCAACGATGCGGAACCCAGTGCGGGGCGGACCGGTCACCGGCACTGGCGACGAGACGATTCGGCTGTCGGGCTACTGCAGTGCATTCAATGCGCCCGGCGTCGGGTCACGGCAGTCGCTTGTCGACATCAATTCGTTGCGTGCCTTCCGACGCTGGCTGCCGCGGCACCGCGAGAAGGACACGTTGCATTCGCTGCTCAAACAAGGTGGCGGCGCACGGCGAGGCCAAGCAGCCCAGTCGCCAGCAGCAGCGGGACGCCTGGCACCGGCACTGTTGGTGCCTGCTCCCGTGCCGTCACGATGTCGTCGACATTCCAGGTGAAGAAATTGCCCGGCGTATGGGACGTGGTCACCGACGCCTGCGAAAAGGTCGCCGCCGTGTCGACGATGCCGAGAAAATAGACCGCACTGCCATCCGACAGTGTTGCGAACAGATCCGCGGTGAGCAGGCTGGCGGTCATGCCGCCGGCCGTCAGCTCGAAATCGCCGTCGATCAGCGGGTCGACCGAAACGACGAACATGCCAATCGCATTGGCGGCAGCGAAACTGATATCGAAATCGTCGCTGTCCTGAAAGACGTCGCCGTCGTCCGTGCCCAGCGTATTGACTCCGGAAGGGGCCGGGAACGCGCCGGTAACCAGCATGTTCACGCCGAAGCCTGAGAGTGTCGGGAAATTGAACGTGATGTCGCCCAGCGAGCCACCATCGGTAATGACGGTACCGTCGGCGACCCCTTCAAAACCCTCGGTACTCACCGACAGCCCGCTGAGTGCGGCGTCAAACGCCGCACGGTCAGTGAACGACATGGGTAAGGCGAGTGCTGTCGACCCGGTGGCCAGCAAAAGTACAAGAAATGCGACATTTTCGATGTGCTTCGACATGACCTTCACCCGATCTTTCAACATGCAGTCACCGACAACCATGCAAAACGGGGACCGCGAGGAAAAAATGTCGGGCAAACAAAACCCTCGCATCGAAGCCATCCGCCCTGCTCCGCACGACTGTTAAACAATCTGACAATTTTCTTGGGGTATTTCGACGATAAAATCGCGCGCCGCGACGAAAAGGCCCGAACGGCGCGTCAAAACCCCGGGGGAATGCAATCGCCCGCAGAGGCTCGACGGATGACTTCCTTTGCTGATGCATTCAGCGGAGTTGGCACCTCGAACCCTGCCGGCATCGCGAACAGGGCTGCGGGTTGCGCACCATGCCGTCTGCATGCCGTCTGACACGTGCGCCGATGGTCTGGTCTTTACGGCCGTGCGCCCGCCGCGCCGACGAACACGGCGGTGCTCCACCGGGATGACGGAGCAGGCCGCTACCCTCCCGCCACCTCCGGCCACAGGTCGACGTAGTCGCCGTCCTCGAGTTGCGTGACCGCGCGCGCGTATTCGTGAATCATCTCGCCGTTCAGGATGACGATATGCACCTGGTACGGGTCTACCCCGAGCGAGGCACACAGATCGACCGGGGTGGAACCGTTTGCCAGGTGCAACCGGTAAACGTCACCCGACGCGTCCAGGAGATGCATCTGGCGCAGGCCGGCGAACAACCGCACGGTAACCCGTATGCCGCTAGCCTCCGACATGTTGTCGGTACTGCGCCGGCGTGCGCACGTCCGCTATACCGTCGACGCCGCCTTCGAATGCCTTGCTCTGCGCCTCCAGTATGGCCTGCCAGAAAGCTTGTGCAGTGACCAGGCTGTCCTTGTGCCCCTGCCAGCGGAACATGCTGTTGTCCTCCGATCCGGAGCGTTGACAATAGTCCATGTAGCCCTCGAACAGATCCGCCATGCGCTGGGTCTCCCAGGGCACCGCCTTGCCGTTTTCGTGTTCGTGGATCTGACGCGCCAGTTCGAAATGGTGCGCCTTGAAATCGACGTTGAGGCCGAACCGGTCATTGATGATGACGCCGCTGAGCGGTTCGGACCACTGCCGATGGAAGCGGCAGATGCCGCAATTGTCGTTGATCAGCTCGTACACCATGCGTTCGACGTTCTTGCGCCCCAGATCCTCGGGCGTGATGTAGCCGCCGCCGTAATACACATAGTATTTGCCCATCAGCGGCATCGGACTGCCCATGCCGGGCACCCAGTACTGATTCGGCACCATGTGCCCCTGCTCGCCGTTGGACAGGAACACGGCGCGGCACAGCGGATTGTGCTCGGGATACATTTCGTTCAGTTCATGCGCGGCGATGCGAATTCCCTCGCGGAACAATGCGGCACGTTCATCGTCCCGTATCGCGTCGATCAAGGCCATCGCGTAACGGGCGTTACGCATGCTGTCCGCGACCAGGTCGAATTCATCGGTGGACGCTGTGAATCGACCAAACCTCAACTTCTCGGCGGGCGGAAAGCCGAACCGTTCCGGGTCGATCAATCCGTCGGCGACACACTCCATGATCCACGCCAGCGTGCCACCCGCCTGGATCGCATCCATGCCCATCGCATCCGCGTGATCGTTCAGCAGCTCCGCAGCGCGCTGATCGAACACGCCTACCTGGGGGCCCAGGGCATGGTAGGGCTCGTAGTCTTTCTTGAACTTGCCGTTCAGTTTCTTACACGCGGTCGCGCAGGGTTCCCCGCAATGATCGAAGGACTTGGTCTCGATGGTCTCCTCGTTGTACTGCTTGAGGTAGTGATTGACGATGAAATCCTTGTGCTGCTTTGCCCGCTCGTCGTTGCTGCACAGCGTGCTGCGGTAATTGAATGTCATCAGCATGTCGCCGATGTTGTGAAGATTGACGCCCAGCGTGCCGCCGGTATTGATCTTTGGATCGAGGTAATACTTGACCGTCGCGGCGCGGTCGACCTTTGCCCCCTTGTCGCCAAAATGCTCGACGAAATAGGGATCGGTGTCGCTGGCCCTCGGGCCGTGTGGATCGTGATAATTGCCGCCGAAGAGGCAGCCGAGGATGTTGTGCTGCTGCAGTAGTCGACTGCCGAGACCACCGCGGCCACACCAGTCGACCACCGCGGTGAACTTTCCTTTCTTGAGCGTGCTCGACGCAATGGTGCCTTCACGGGTTCGCTCGGCGTAGGGACCGACGACGAACGCACGGGCGCGCTTGGGGTCGAACCTTCCGGCGAATCGATCAAAGATCGCGTGTTGCAGGGCGTAGATGCCAATCACGTTCTCTTCGTCGCAGAGTTCAGATCGCGGTTGGTAGCCCTTCCATATCTCCGGGTAGTCCGGCATGGGCTCGAGCGTCACCGACAATGCATCGCCATCGTTGTGCAGAAGCAACACGCTCGGCTCGGCGCACCGGCCCTGCAGGCAGACGTAGTTGACCCCGACGTGTTGAAAGGTATACGCCGCGCCGCCCATCGACGAGATGTAGAAGCTCTCCCACTGCGGACTGTAGGCGGCAAACACCATGCGACGCGTTCCGGGAATGGCGCTGCTGGCCAGCAATCCCTCGCCAAACGTGAACACATCCCGGTTTTCGCGGTAGCGGGACCAGCCGTAATCGACCGGACCGAGGATCATCGCATCCGGGTCGATCGAATCGACGCGCCACTCGCCGCTGTCAAGCCCTACGATCAATTCACGTTGCAGAAAAGGTGTTGTCATCAGCAAATCCAGAGTGCCTGAGTGTGTGCCAGGTCGCGGGACAGCGTGCGACCCCGAGTAGTGCTTCCGCCCGCGAACGGCGCGCGCGCCAGACCCTTATTCTAGCAGTCGGCAATACCTTGAATGTCCGGCCCTTTCGCCGGCCACGCGGCATGGTCGGCCGATGTGTGCGTCGACTGGAAAAGGCACTGGCAGATGCACGCCAAGGTGAAGGACCCGGTATCGAAGGACCGTCCAGATGATTCTGCCCCCGGGCTCTCCCGTGTCCCGATCCCAACCCCCGATTGGCCGGTCGGCCGGGTCGGAGTGGGCTACGCTTGTACTAGTACGAGTACGGTATCCGGTACCGCATGTGGGCTGCCGTCATGCGCCATCGACGGCACGATCTTCCGGTTCACACTCAGGGGAGGACGTATGCGCAGAATCTACTTTCTGGTACCCGACTTCGACACCGCGAATCGTGTCACCGATGAATTGCTGCTGGCACGCATCAGCGAGCGGCAGATCCACGTCGTCGCCCGCGAGGGTGCGCCACTCGGCGATCTACCAAAGGCCTCGTTTCTGCAAACCAGCGATGTGATTCCCGCAATCGAGCGCGGCCTCGCGGTCGGCGGTGTAACCGGGACCCTGGCCGGCATCGCCGCGGTCTCGTTTCCACCCGCCGGACTCGTGCTCGGTGGCGGCGCGGTGTTGGCGACAGCGCTGCTCGGCTCCGGGGTCGGTGCCTGGTTGTCATCGATGATCGGCGTCGACGTCGTGAACAGCCAGATTCGACAGTTCGAATCCGCAGTCCAGAACGGGAACATCCTCTTCATGGTCGACGTTCCCCGCACCAGGGTCGAAGAAATCGAGACCCTGGTGAAGAGCCATCATCCGGAGGCCGACATCGAGGGCACGGAGCCACACATCCCGGCTTTCCCGTAATCGCTGCCCGGTGGGGCCAGCGGGGTAAGCAGCCGAAGCCGCCGCGTCGAGTAGGTCGCCTTGAAGGTTCGTGGCGCCGCGCACTGGCGACGCCGGTAGCACTCCACGGTCCACCTACGCTGCCATCGCGCGCGTCGCCGCAACCACTTCGGTGGGGGCGTGCGACCGACCGGTCATCACCAGCCTCGCACCAACCCCACCGTTTCAACGTGTTTGACACGCAGGTGACCCGGGTAGCGATGTCTTACCGCGGCCGTGCCGCGTCCAAAATCTTAACCGAGGTTGTGAAGCGCACCAGCACCTGCAGTGGCACGAAGCCGGCCACGATACGGTCGAACGGCCGCCGCCTCGGCCGATCGAAGAAACGCCATAAACGATGGCAGCGCCATCCGGGTACCCGATCGAACGGTACGTGCGCCCATGCCGTGCGCACGTCGGCCCGAAAAGGGGCACCGACGATTTTTCAGCGCACGCCAGCGCGGAACCGGTGCCCGCCTTCAGGTCACCGCACCGGGGCTTGGCGCGATTGAGTGCGGTAAGAAAGCCCATTTCAACCCGCTCCGCCTCATATTCTGTCGCTGCGGTTGGCCGTCACGCCATCGTCGCCCATCCGCATGCCGAAACGTTCGGTTCGACCCTTGATACTGCTCTGGTAGCGTGTATGCTCTTCAGTCATTCTTGCTATGGATTTCGTCGCGGCTGGTTTGTACAACAGTGCTTATTCGTATCCATCTGGGCAACGAAGAAGGCGTCCGCCATGCCGCGGCCACCGAAATCCACGACCACACTGAGCTGGGGAATCACCTCTCGTGACTGACACCCGGATGGCACTCAATCTCTGGGTAACCCTGATTGCTGTGTGGCTGATAGCCAACGCCTCACTCGATACCCAGGTGGTGGTCACCGGTTTGGTCTTGGCCACGCTGATCAGCCTCGCCTTGTCGCGTTTCAGCAACGCCTACGCGGATATCCGGGTCACCCCACAGGTACTGATCCATTCCGGTCTCTATCTGCTGGTGTTCGCACAGGAATTGGTACGCGCCAATCTGCACGTGGCCCGGCTGGTTTTTTCGCCGCGTATCGATATCCACCCGGGCATCGTGGAGATCAAGACGCGGCTCAGGTCACGCACCGGACGCATGGTCCTCGCCAACTCGATCACGCTGACGCCCGGCACGCTGGTCGTCGATATCGACGGCGACTCGCTGTTCGTTCATTGGATCGACGTCGAGGCCGAAGACCTCGAGGGCGCGACACGCGCGATCGCCGAGCGCTTCGAACGACACTTGAGCGTGATCTATGGCTGAAGTTGCCGGTTACATCCTGGGACTTGCGATGGTGCTGATCGGTTTTGCCATCGTGTTCGGCCTGATACGACTGGTGCAGGGTGAGACCGAAACCGACCGCATCATCGCCGTCGATCTGCTCACCGTTGTATCGCTGTCCATCATCGTGCTGCTGGCCCATTTCGCAGGGCGGTTCATCTATGTCGACGTGGCAATCGTCTACGGGCTGCTGAGTTTCCTCGGTGTGCTCGGTGTGGCGCGGTACCTGGAAAAGGGACTCTGAATGGACCCGATGGCCTGGCTTACCCTGCTGGTCTGCGTGGCGATCCTGGTCGGGGCGCTGGCCGCGGTGAGCCTCGACAATATCGTCAGCGCGGTAATCGCCGCCGGGTTGACCAGCCTGTTCGCGTCGGTCAGCTACGTGATCCTCTCGGCGCCGGACGTCGCGATGACCGAGGCCTCGATCGGCAGCGGCCTGTCGACGGCAATCTTTCTCTACGCCATCAACCGCACCCGCCGCCAGGAGCACGATCCCGATGAGTGAACTGATCGGCAGCATCATCGTGCTCGCCGGCGCTGTGTTCCTGTTTGCCGCCGGCCTCGGCGTGCTGCGTATGCCGGACAGCTACAACCGCATCCAGACCGGCACCAAGGCCTCGACCCTGGGCACGATCCTCGTGCTGCTCGGCCTGTGCCTGTTTCACCCGGAATGGACCGGTAAGCTCCTGCTTCTCGTGCTGTTCGTGTTGATGACCAACCCGGTTTCGTCACATGCCCTGGCACGTGCGTCGCATGCGCGGCACGTGCCGCGTACCGAAAAGACCGTCGTGGACCGCCTCGAAGAGATCGAGGGCCCGGGCGACGGGGCATAGCCGGAAATCGCCATGGCAAAACGTCTGCTGATCGTGCTAACCCTGATCCTGCTGGCCTTCATGTTCTGGGACGTGGCCGGCAACTACGTCGAGAAGACTGCGCTCGAGGCGCTGCCCGGGCGGTATGTCGCACAGGGTCCGGACGAACTCGGTGCGCCGAACCTGGTGACGGCGGTCGTCGTCACCTACCGCGGCCTCGACACGCTCGGCGAGGTCACGGTGCTGTTCCTGTCGGCAATCGCCGTCGGACTGCTGTTGACACTCGGCGGCGGCACCGACGCGGCCGAGCCGCCGAAACGCGCCAGCGAGATCGTCGAGACGGCAGTCGAGTACCTGTTTCCGATCGTCATCCTGCTCGGCGTCTACATCTTCGCCAATGGTCATCTGACACCCGGCGGGGGCTTCCAGGGCGGCGCCGTGATCGCGTCGGCGACGCTGCTGTTGTTCCTCTCGCTGCCCCAGTCGCGTCTGCGTCATGGCCTGCTCAGCGCCACCGAGTCGTTGTCCGGTTTCGGTTACGTGGTGATCGGAGTACTCGGGATCGCGCTGGCCGGCGGCTTCCTCGACAACCGCGTACTGCCGCTGGGTGAATACGGCCGGCTGTTCAGTGCCGGTGCCATCCCGGTGATCTACACCTTCATCGGTCTGAAGGTCGGCACCGAGCTCAGCGCGGTGCTCGAGCGCTTCAAGGGAAACGCGCCATGAATGAGCTTTCACTGTCGGCGATCACGCTGGCAACCGGCTTCGGACTGCTGCTGATCGGCATGTGGGGCATGCTGGTCCGAAAGCACATCATCCGCATCATCATCGGCTTCTCGCTGATCGATACCGGCATCCACATGATCATGGTGTCGCTCGGATACACGCGTGGAGGCACTGCGCCGATCATCGACGCCGCGGTCGAACGGGCCACGGCGGTCAACACGGTGGTGGACCCCATTCCCTCCGCGCTGGTGCTGACGGCCATCGTGATCGGACTGGGCATCACGGCGGTCATGCTGGCCTACGCGGTCCAGATCCACACGCACAAGAAGACCCTGTCGATCGACGACTGCACGGACGGCAAATGGTAGACGCCCTGATCAACCCGCTGAACCTTGTCATCGTCGGGCTCGGCATCGGCTTCCTGCTGCCGCTTGTCGACGGCCGCAGCCCGGCGATTCGCCGGGGCCTGTTCCATCTGACCCTGGCCTATCAGGCGCTACTGCCCTTGTTGTGGCTGATGTGGCTGGCAGACGGGGCCGCCGCGCAGGAGATCCAGACGGCCGGTTTCGGCCCACCGTTTTCGATCAACCTGCGGCTCGGTCTCGAAGAGGCGTTGTTCGTGGCCGGCGTCAACCTGGCGGCGCTGCTTGGCGGCTGGTATCTCGGCGACCTGTTGCGCGATCGCGCTGCGGCCATGTCGGCGTTCCTGATCCTGGCGATGGGCATCGACGGCATGATCATGACGCGCGACCTGTTCAACCTGTTCATCTTCATCGAGATCACCGCGATCGCGACCTACGGCCTGCTCGGCCTGGAACGCAGCGCCGCCGCTTTGACCGCCGGATTCAAGTACATCATCGCCACGTCGCTCGCATCGACCTTCTTCCTGCTGGGCGTGATGCTGTTTTATTACCTCACCGGTACGTTGAACATCGACGGGATGCGTGAGCAGGTCGGGCTCGTGCAGGGACCGATCGGCATGGTGGCGATGGCGCTGCTGGTTGCCGGCGTCGTGATCGAACTCAAACCCTACCCGGCCAATGGCTGGGGCCTGGATGTCTACGAAAGCGTTCCGCCGGGCATAGCGGCGATGGTCTCCGTAGGCGTGTCGGCGGGCGCGTTGTTCGCGCTGTACAAGGTCCTGCCGCTGACCGCACCCTACCTGCCTGCCATGGCGGCCATAGCCGGCGCCACCTTCCTGGTGTCCAACATCATCGGTCTGAAGCAGAAGAAGGCCCGCCGGCTGCTCGGCTACTCGTCGATCGGCCAGGTGAGCCTGGTCGCCCTGGCGCTGTTGCTGCTGACGCGACTCGACCAGACAGCCGCGATCCCGCTCGTGGTCGGCGGACTGTTCGTCAATCACCTGGTCGCAAAGGCCGGTCTGTTCTGGCTGGCCGGGGCGCTGAGCCGCGAGAACATTGCGGACTGGCATGGGCTGCGTGCGCGTCCCTTGCTGCTGGTGCTGTTCGGACTGCTTCTCGCCGCGCTGGCCGGACTGCCGCCGTTCCCCGGTTTCTGGGCGAAATGGGAACTGGTCATGCAGTTGTCAGCGGGTGGCATGTCTGCCTGGGTGGCCCTGATCCTGATTGGTTCGCTGGTCGAGGCGGTGTACCTGTTCCGCTGGTTCGGCCATGCGATGCAACCCGCCGACGAGACCGCCTCGACCCCGGCGATGCCGCAACTGCTGCCGGTGGTATTCGCCGTGCTGGGCCTGTTCGGCAGCGGCCATATCGCCGCGCGCTCGTTCGGGCCCGACACGCTGGCCACACTGCTACCGGTATACGTCGCAATTGCACTGATGCTCGTCGACGGCCTGCCGGGACGGCTGAAGGCCATGCTGACGCTGGCCATCGTCGCCATCTACAGCGTGTTCATCGCCCCTGAACTCGCGGGCCTCCATCGTTTGTTCGGCATCCTGCTGCTCGGCGGCGGCCTGTTGATCGCGGCGGCCAGCCTGTACCGCGACGACAGCCGTCATGGCTATTATCCGCTGCTGACATTGCTGCTGCTGTCGTTCGGCGGGCTGTTGCAGGCGGAAACCAGCCTGCAGTTCTTTGTCGCCTGGGAGTTCATCACGCTGAGCTCCTACATGCTGTTGTGTATGGGCCGCGGAGCGGCACCCTTCACGCTGAGCTACCTGATCTTCTCGCTCGGTTCGGCGTTCCTGCTGCTGGCCGGCTTCGGCCTGGCCTACGCACATTCCGGCTCCGCTGCGCTGGCCGACCTGGTACGGGTGCAGCAGGGGTCCGGTTGGGTGCTCGGTCTGCTCGCGGTTGGCTTCCTGACCAAGGCCGGGGCGCTCGGGCTGCATGTCTGGCTGCCGGGCGCCTATGCCGAAGCAGACGACGATTTCTCCGCGATGCTGTCGGCCGTACTCGGCAAGGCGACGATCTTCGGCCTGTTCATCGCGGTGATGCAGCTGGGCGTCAAGGGCGGCGCGGCAACGGCGGTGATGTACGTCGTGGGCTGGGTCGGCCTGCTGACCGCGTTCTTCGGCGCACTGATGGCGATCTTTCAGGAAGACATCAAGCGCATGCTCGCCTACTCGAGCATGGGTCAGGTCGGTTACATGATTGCCGCGCTCGCGACCGGCACCCATATGGGATGGGTGGCCGCCGGTTACCTGACGGTCAACCACCTGCTGTTCAAAGGCCTGCTGTTCCTGGTCGCGGCCGGCGTCATCCTGCGCGTCGGTCAACGCGAGATGTACCGCATGGGCGGTTTGATCCAGAACATGCCGTTCAGTTTCTTCGCCATGCTGATCGCGATCATCGCGTTGTCCGGTGTGCCGCCGCTGACCGGCTTCGGCGGCAAATGGCTGCTGATCAACGCACTGCTCGAAAAGGGCTGGTACTGGCAGGCGGGCCTTGCGTTCTTCGCCAGTGCGGTTGCGTTCCTGTACCTGTTCCGCATGATCCACACGGTATTCCTCGGCCAGCGCAAGCGCGCCCACAAGGACCTGCGCGAGGCTCCGCTGCCACTGCTGATTCCGCAGGGTGTGCTGGTCCTGGTCATCCTGGTCTTCTCGGTGCAGCCGAACTGGCTGGTCGGCCCGCTGGCCGAGATCATGGCCGGGCACGCACCGCAGACGCTGGTCGTCAACGGCACGCTGGTGCAAAGCGGGCTCGGCTACTGGGACGGCTTCATGATCATCAACGTCGTCGGCGCGGTGTTCATGGTGCCGCTCCTGATGCTGCTGGTGCTGTCCCGCTTCATGCATGTGCAGAAGGTCAAACAGTTCAATATCGTGTTTGCGGCCGAGCGCCCGGAATCCCCCGAAACCACGCACTATGCGTACGACTTCTACCGTTTCTACGAACGCGCGCTCGGCTTCCTGATCGTGCCGCGCGCCACTGCATTCTGGAACGGCGTCACCGAATGGAGCCATTCCCTGGGCGGTGGCCTGCGCACCTTCTATACGGGCAACGGACAGACCTATGCACTGTACGTACTGCTCTACCTCGTCGCACTGTATCTCGCGGTCGGAGGCTCGACATGACGCTGGACTGGCCCCTGCAGATCGGCTATTTCCTGCTCAACCTGACCATCGTCGGGCTGTACGGCATGCTGCTGTCCGGCATCGTCGCGCGCACGCTTGCGAAGGTGCAGGGGCGCATCGGCATACCTGTCTACCAGCCGTTCATCGACCTGTTCAAGAACCTCGGCAAGCGCACCGCCGTCAGCCACGGTGCGATGTTCTATCTCGGCCCGGTGTTCCGCCTGGCGGGCGGGATCGGCACGCTGGCGTTCGTGCCGGTGCTTTTCGGCAGCGAGATGTTTAGCAACTTCAACATGGCGGGCGACCTGCTGCTGGCCATGTATTTCATGTTCTTCGGCCAGCTCGGCATGGCGATCGGCGCCGGCGAGAGCGGTCACCCCTTCAGCGCGATCGGCATCGCGCGCGGCCTGGGGCAGATGACCGCCTACGAGGTGCCGTTCGCGCTCGCGATCATTGCCATCGTCGTGCAGTACGACACGCTGTCGATCAACGATATCGTCGCGGCGCAGCAGGGCGGCGTGACCCACTGGACCCTGTTCACCAACCCGCTGGCGGTCGCTGCGGCCATGCTCGCTTTTCTCGGCATGACCGGCTATTCGCCGTTCGACGTCATGATGGCCCCGAACGAGATCCCGATCGGCCCGCCGACCGAATACCACAGTTCCTACCTGGCCATGATGACCATGAACCGTGCCGTGTTTGCCGGTGCAAAACTGATACTTTTCATGGACTTGTTCTTCGGGGGCGCAACGAACCTCATTGAGCTGGTGATCAAGACCTGGGCTATATACATGGTAGCGGTGGTCGTCGGCGCGGCCTTCCCGCGCTATCGCGTTGACCAGTCGATTCGATTCTTCCTGCGCTACCCGACCCTGATCGGTGTCGCAGCCATCGCCTATACGCAGGCCGTCCTGTTGCCCTGAACGCGGCAAGGAGGAAACCGATGGACACACACAAATACGCCCTCGGTCCGCTGATGAACCAGGGTCTGAGCGCGGAGGACCGGGACCTGTTCTCGGACGCCCGACCCGTGCCGTACGAGCCCTACCCGGTCGCCGTGGTGGAGAAGTTCATCAACTGGGTGCGCGCCAACTCGCTGTGGCTGCTCGCTTTCGGCACGGGCTGCGGCGCGGTCGAGTTGAACCCGCTGATGACCGCACGCTTCGATGCCTACCGCATGGGTGTGCAGGTCCGTCCCACGCCGCGCCAGGCCTCCGTGTTCATCATCGGCGGCTACGCCTCGGTAAAAACGCTGAAGCGCATCATCCGCTCCTACGAACAGATGCAGGGGCCGAAATTCGTGGTCTGCCTGGGCATCTGCCCGATCAACGGCGGCATGTACTGGGACAGCTNNGTGACCTTCGTCACCGTGCTCGCGATCCTCATCGCCAAGAACCACGACGCGGTGAAGGTGAAGCAGTTCAACATCGTGTTCTCGGCCGAACGCCCGTTCAAGCCCAACACGACCCACTTCGCATGGAACTTCTTCGCCCCCTACCGCAAGGCGCTCGGCTTCCTCGAAGCCCCGGTCGTTACCCGGTTCTGGGAGGGGGTCTCCGACAGCTTCCACGCGACCGCGGATTTCACCCGCCGGCTCTACACCGGTAACGGACAGACCTACGCGGTTCAGGTGCTGTTCTTCGTCGTCGCCGTCTACATCATCGCCGCGGGAGGCGTGTCATGACCTTCGAATGGATCCAGATCCCCTACGCGCTTCTGACCGTGTTCATCATCCTCAACTACGGGATGATCATGACCGCGATCATGCAGAAGATCGGCGCCCGCGTCGGCGGCCGCTACGGCATCCCGGTCTGGCAGAACTACATCGACCTGGTGAAGAACTGGGCGCTGCGCACGAAGATCACCCATGGCGTGATGTTCTACCTCGGCCCGGTCTTCCGGCTCACCGGCGGGCTCGGCCTCATCCTCTTCGTACCGACGATCTACGGCTCGGTGATGCACCAGAACTTCTCCTATTCCGGTGACCTCATCCTCGCGCTCTACTTCATCTTCTTCGGTACCCTCGGCATGGCGCTCGGCGCGGGCGAGAGCGGGCATCCGCATTCGGCCATCGGCGTAAGCCGCGGCCTCGCCCAGGTCACCGCCGCCGAACTGCCGCTGGCGCTCGCGGTGTTCTCGATCTCGCTGCAATACCAGACGCTGAACATCACCGAGATCGTCGCCGCGCAGCAGGGCTCGATCTTCAACTGGACCCTGTTCACCAACCCGCTCGCGGTGATCGCGGCGATGTTCGGCTTCGTCGGCACGATGATGCGCTCGCCCTTCGACGTGGTGCTGGCGCCGCAGGAAATCCCGATCGGCCCGCCCACCGAGTACCATTCGGCCTATCTCGCGCTGATGCAGACCAACCGGGTCATCTTCCCGATCGCCAAGACGATCATCTACATGAACCTGTTCTTCGGCGGGGCAACCGGCTGGGGCGCCTTCGCGGTCAAGGTCTTCGCGCTCTACTTCGTGACCGTGTTCATCGGTGTGGTTCACCCGCGCTTCCGGGTCGAACAGAGCATCCGTTTCTTCCTCAAATGGGGCCTGCCGGTCGGCATCCTCGCAATCATGGCGGTGTAACGACATGAAAGATATGGACAAGTCCTTCAAGAAGGACACCGAGACAGAGTTTCCCCTGCGCGAGGAAATGCGCCCCCACCAGGTCACCGCGCCCGACGGCCAGGTGATCGACATCGACCCCTTGCAGGACTACTTCTGCCAGGAGCCGCCCAAGGTCCACGCCAAGTCCTACTTCAAGATCGTGGAAGACTTCTACAACTGGGCCCGCGCGCACAGCCTCTGGATCCTCGGCTTCGGCACCGGCTGCGGCGCGATCGAAATGCGGCCCCTGATGACGCCGCGGTTCGACGCCTACCGCTACGGCATCCAGTGGCGCCCGACGCCGCGGCAGGCCAACCTGCTCGTCATCTCGGGCTACCTCTCGGTCAAGACGCTCAAGCGCGCGATCCGCGCCTACGAGCAGATGCCGGCGCCCAAATACGTGGTCGGCCTCGGGTCCTGCACGATTAACGGCGGCATGTACTGGGACAGCTACAACACCATCAACAAGTTCGACGAGTTCCTGCCGGTCGACCTCTACATCACGGGATGCATGCCGCGCCCCGAGGTGCTGATGGCGGGCGTGCTCGAACTGAAAAAGAAGATCAAGGAAGGCCGCGCGGACGGCGCCAATCGCTACGTCGAGAACTTCGAGTGGTACAAGGCAAACCAGAAGCGCGTGATCAAGAACTGGAACATGCCTGACTACAACTGGTGACGACGATGTCCACAGCCACCGATCTGCTCGAACGCTTCGGCACGAACTACCGCATCAGCGAAGTCAACGAACAAAAAGCCGACCTCACCTTTTTCAAAGTGCCGAAGGACCAGGCTGTGCGCCTGCTGCGGGAACTGCGCGACGACGCCGGCTACACCCATCTGGCATTCCTGACCAACATCGACTACATCGAGCGCGGAATCTTCACGCTGAACTACATGCTGCACAACTACGACACGCGGCACACGCTGGGCATGCACGTCGACCTCGACCGCGACAATGCCGAGATGGAATCGATTCACAACATGTGGGCACAGGCAGCCACTTACCAGCGCGAACTCCGCGAGATGTACGGCATCCGCTTCCCGGGCAGCCCGCGGCTGGACGACGACTTCTGCCTCGAGGGCTGGGACCAGATCCCGCCGATGCGCAAGGAGTTCGACACCGCCGCATTCAGCCTGGCGCGCTTCTACAGCCGCGACGGCCGCGGTACCGAGGATCCGCGCGAGCACATGAAGCAGCAACTGTATCCGACCCACACGGACGATGCGCCGGAAGGGGGGAACTGAGATGTTCGAACCGACACCCCAGGTCGACCTGAGTTCGGGCAAGTACCTGAAACTCTGGCAGGGACCGCAGCATCCGGGCATCACAGGCAACATGGCGCTCGAACTGACGACGATGGGCGACGAGATCGTCGACTGCAAGACCCATGTCGGGTATCTGCACCGCGGCTTCGAGAAGCTGATGGAGCGGCGCACCTTCATCCAGAACTTCCCGATCGTGTGCCGCATCGCCGTGCCGGAGCCGACGTTCAACGAGTACCTGTACGCCGCGGTGGTGGAGGAACTGACCGGCATCGAGTCGCCGGAACGTGCCGAGTGGATCCGTACATTGAATCTCGAGCTGATGCGCCTCGCCAGCTACCTGATGTGGCTCGGCGGCATCGGCGCCGCGTTCGGCCAGGGCACCGTCTACCAGTGGACGGTCACGCACCGCGACTACATCCTCGACCTGTTCGAGGAAATGACCGGCGCCCGCGTCTATCACATGTACATCGTACCCGGCGGCGTGCGCGGTCGACTGCCGGAAGGCTTCGAGGAGCGCTGCAACGACGTGCTGAACCGCGTCGAGAAGCTGCTGTTCGACGTCGAGAAGGTGCTTTTCAACAACTTCGTGTTCAAGAAGCGCACCAAGGGCCTCGGTGTTATCGCGCCCGAGATGGTCGACCAGTACGGCATCACCGGCCCGAACCAGCGCGCGGCCGGCTTCGTGCGCGACCTGCGCCGCGACGCACCCTACCTGGTCTACGACCAGCTCGAATTCGACGTGATCACCGCGACCGAGTCGGATGCCTACGCGCGCTCCTGGGTGCGCTATCAGGAGATGCACCAGGGCATCCGCATGCTGCGCCAGTGCCTCGAGCGCACACCCCGCGAGGGGCCGTTCCAGGCACGCATGCCCAACGTGCTGCACTGGGAGGTGCCGGCCGGCGAGACCTATGTCAAGGCCGAGTGCACGCGCGGCGAATACGGCTACTACATGGTGACCGACGGCAGCGAGTACGTGCGCCGGGTGCACGTGCGTGGCCCGAGCTACACGCATGCGATCGCGTTGATGGAAAAGCTCGCCGTCGGCACGAACATCGCGGATACCGCCGGCCTGATGGTCTCGCTGCACACTTATCCGCCGGAGATCGAGAGGTAACCCCATGAGCCTGAAGGACCTGATCTCACCGTTCTACGTCTGGCAGCGCGCGTTCGAGAAGCCCTACACGCAGAAGCGCCCGATCGAGGACCGCCCGGGCGCGCCGCGCTACCGCGGCTTCCACATGAACAGCGAGGACTGCATCGGCTGCGGCACCTGCGAGTCGATCTGCCAGAACCGCGCGATCGACATGGTGCCTGTCGAAGGCCTGGAGCAGCGTCCCGGAGACAGCGGCCTGCGCCCGCGTTTCGACTACGGGCGCTGCTGCTGGTGCGCATTGTGCGTGGACATCTGCACCACGCGCTCACTGCACCTCAGCAACCATTACGCCTGGGTCACCGAAGACCCCGACGCGTTCCACTTCACGGCCGGCACGGATCCGATGCCATGGAACGAGAACAGCCTCGGCTACCGACGCGACGACGACTATCACCTGCTCGTCCATGATCGCATCGAGATGGAGATGCTCGGTCCCGACGAGAGCGTCAGGGGCTTCGACGAGGTGATGAAGGGTTACACGGAGGAGCAGGCGGTGCTCGAGGCCGACCGCTGTGTCGAGTGCGGCATCTGCGTGGCGACCTGCCCTGCCCACATGTCGGTGCCCGACTACATTCGATCGGTGCGCAAGCGCGACTACGAGACCGGGCTGCGTCTGCTGTACGAGACCAACCCCTTCTCGTCGACCTGCGGACGCATCTGCACGCACCGCTGCGAGACGGTGTGTGTGATGGGCTATCAGGGCGATCCGATCGCAATCCGCTTCCTCAAGCGCGCGATTGTCGACCGCGTGCCGGCCGAACGCTACCGCGAGATCCTCGGCGACGACGTGTCAGACAACGGCAGGACGGTCGGCGTGATCGGCGCGGGACCCGGCGGCATGAGCGCGGCCTACTATCTGCGCCGTCTTGGCTACGGCGTGACCGTGTACGAGGCACAGGCGCGGGCCGGCGGCATGCTGCGCTACGGCGTGCCGTCCTACCGGCTGCCGGACGACCAGCTCGACAAGGACATCGACTACATCCGCTCGCTCGGCGTCGAGGTGCGTTTCAACACGCTGGTCGGGCGCGACGTGACGTTCCAGAGCCTGCTCGACACACACGACGCGGTGTTCCTCGCGGTCGGCCTGAACCAGCCGTCGGCATTGCGCATCAACGGCGAAGAGCACCCGCGCGTGCTGTCCGGCCTGAAGGTGCTCGACGACGTCGCCAACGGGCTCGATCCCGGCATCGGCCGCAAGGTCGCGGTAATCGGCGGCGGCAACGTGGCGATGGACGCCGCACGCGTCTCGCGCCGTATGGGCGCCGAGGTCACCGTGCTGTACAGGCGCCGCATCGAGGACATGCCGGCCGACCCGGACGAGATCCACGAATCGCAGGCCGAGGGCTGCACGCTGGTCGCACAGGCGATCCCGGTCGAGATCAAGCCTGCCGCGTCCGAAGCCCAGGTGACCATCGTCTGGGGCGAGGCGGAGATGGTCGCAGACGACAAGGGCGGGCGCCCTCGGCCGGTGCTGCAGGAGGACCGCATGCACGAGGAGACGTACGACTGCGTCATCGCCGCAATCGGCCAGGGCGGGCAGATCGACTTCATTCCATCGGATTATCGCGAGCAGATCGAGTTCAAGTGGAACAAGTTCGTTCCCGGCGACTACCAGCAGACCGGACTGGCCAAGCTGTTCGTCGGCGGTGACATCGCCAACAGCCGCGCCGATGCGATCAGTGCGATCGAAGATGGGCATCACGCCGCACGCGGCATCCATCGCTTCTTGGGCGGGAGCGCGGACGCATAATCCCCGGCGGCGCCGGAAAGGCCATCGCAGCGGAGGAAACAGATGAACACAGTTGACGAGATTCTTGATTTCGCGATTGAGCGCGAACAGCAGGCCGCCGATTTTTACAGCAGCCTCGCCGACCGCGCGCAGAGTGCCTGGATGAAGGAGATGTTGTTGAGCTTCAGCCAGGAGGAGATGCGCCACAAGGGTAAGCTCAAGTCGGTCAAGCTCGGCGACCGGCTGCTGAAGGCCGACCAGCACGTGCAGGACCTGAAGGTCTCCGACTATCTGGTCGATATCGAACCCACCGCGGACATCAGCCTGCAGGATGCGCTGATCGTGGCGATGAAGCGCGAGAAGGCTGCCTACCGGCTGTACAGCGATATGGCTCGTACCATCGATGATCCCGAGTTGAAGCAGATGTTTCTGGGGCTCGCGCAGGAGGAGGCCAAGCACAAGCTGTACTTCGAGGTGCAGTACGACGACCAGATCATGCGCGACAACTGATCCGCACCTGTCCCCAATGCAGCCCACTACGCAGGGAGTCGCGATGAACAAACTGGATCAGTTGAAGTCGATGACGACCGTCGTCGCCGACACGGGCGACATCGACGCAATCGCGCAGTACACGCCGACCGACGCCACCACGAATCCGTCGCTGCTGCTCAAGGCGGCCCAGCAGGCGCAGTATGCGCACCTGCTGGGAGACGCAATCGACTACGCCCGTTCCGGCAGCAACGACATGGAACAGATGGCGCGCGACATGATGGACAAGCTGGCGGTCAACTTCGGCGTCGAGATACTGAAGATCGTTCCGGGCAGAGTGTCCTCCGAGGTCGACGCCCGCAATTCGTTCGACACGGCGGCGACCGTCGCCCATGCCGAGCGCCTGATGGCGCTGTATGGCGAGGCCGGTATCGGACCCGACCGCATCCTGATCAAGATCGCATCGACCTGGGAAGGCATACGCGCCGCCGAGCAGCTGGAACGCCGTGGCATCCACTGCAACCTGACGCTGATGTTCAGCATCGCGCAGGCGGTTGCCAGCGCCGAGGCGGGTGTCACGCTGATTTCACCCTTCGTCGGTCGGATCATGGACTGGTACAAGAAGGCGGAGGGTGTCAGCACCTATGCGCCGGCCGACGACCCAGGAGTCAAGTCGGTCACGCGCATATACAACTATTACAAGCGACACGGCTATTCCACCGTCGTGATGGGCGCCAGTTTCCGCAACAGCGACGAGATTCTCGAACTTGCCGGCTGTGACTACCTGACCATTGCACCCGCGCTGATGCAGGAGCTGCGCGACGCTGAGGGCGAGGTGTCGAGAAAGCTCGACGCCGACCGGGCCCGCACGATGAACGTCCCGGCGCTGGCCGTCGACGAAGCCAGTTTCCGCTGGCAGCTGAACGACGATGCCATGGCGACCGAGAAGCTGGCTGAAGGAATCCGCAATTTCACCCAGGACACGCTGAAACTGGAGCAGTACGCCTGCCAGCGGTGCGCGTGACGCGCAACCCCGCTGGCTAAGCGCCGGCGGTTACGTTGCGATCTTGAGGCTGTGCCGCCAGTAGTCGATATCGCGATCGAACAGTCGCCGGCTCTCCTCCGGCCCCCAGCTCCCCGCCGGATAGCTCGTGATGAAGTCGCGTTCAGTCGACCAGACACGCAGTATCGGATCGACGATGCGCCAGGCGTATTCGACTTCGTCATATCGCAGGAACAAGGAACGGTCGCCTTCCATGATGTCCAGCAGCAGGCCCTCGTAAGCGTCGGCGTAGACGTCGCTCTGATCGCGGAACCCGGCATCCAGGCTCACTTCGCGGGTCTGCATCTCGAGTCCGGGCACTTTTGCCGTCAGCTGGATTCGCAGGCACTCGCACGGTTGTATGCCGAGTACGACCCAGTTGCGCTCCATCTGCTGGATCTGGGTGTCGCGAAAGAACTGGGTCGGCGGCTGACGGAACCGGATCATGATGCTCGACACACCCTCGGCCATCCGCTTGCCGGTGCGCAGGTAGAAGGGCACGCCGCGCCATCGCCAGTTGTCGACATAGACCTTCAGGGCCGCGTAGGTCTCCGTGACGCTGTCGTGCGGCACGCCATCCTCTTCCAGATAGCCCTTCACAGTCTTGCCACCGACCCTCCCGGCGCCGTATTGGGCGCGAAACGCGTGCGAATGCACGGCGTTGGCCGGGATCGGCCTGACCGACTTCAGCACCTTGACCTTCTCGTCGCGCAGCGCCTCCGCCTCCATCGACACCGGCGGCTCCATGGCCACCAGCGTCAGCAGCTGCAGCAGATGGCTCTGGATCATGTCGCGCAACGCGCCGGCACCGTCGTAATAGGGCGCGCGACTGCCGACACCGAAGTGCTCCGAGTGCGTTATCTGGACATGATCGATGTAATTGCGGTTCCACAGCGGTTCGAGCATCACGTTTGCGAAGCGGAACACCAACACGTTGCGCACCGTCTCCTTGCCGAGGTAGTGGTCGATGCGATAGATCTGGTGCTCATCGAGAAACCGTGCAAGGCGAATCTGCAGCGCCTGGGCACTTTCGAGATCGTAGCCGAACGGCTTCTCGATAACGACGCGGCGCCAACCGTTGTCCTCCTTCAACAGCCCGGCGCGACTGAGACTCTCGGTGACGACGCCGAACTCGGCGGGCCGGATCGAGAGGTAGAAGGCTATGTTGGAGGACACGTCGGGCTGCCGGGCGAGAAAATCGGCCAGCCTGACATACATGTCCGCATCGCCTATCTCGCCCAGGAAGTAGTCCAGCCGGCTCTCGAAGCGCTTCAGCACCTCGGTGTCGACGCCACTCTTCACACCTTCCTGGAGCATCTCCCTGACCTCGCTCAGCCAGCGCTCACGGTCCCAGGGGCGTCGGCCGGTGGCGAGGATTCGGCAGTTGTCCGGCAGCTGACCCGCCGCATCCAGCTGGTAGAGCGCCGGCATCAGCTTGATGCGCGACAGGTTGCCTGTAGAGCCGAAGATGACGAACGTGCAGGAATCGATGGACGAGCTCATGCCTACACCTCGTAGGTCGTCGAAGCGACCTTGCCACCATGGCCGGTCCAGTCGGTGTGGAAGAACTCGCCACGCGGTCGATCGACGCGCTCGTAGGTGTGTGCGCCAAAATAGTCGCGTTGCGCCTGAAGCAGGTTGGCCGGCAGGCGCTCGCTGCGGTAGCCGTCGAAATAGGCCAGCGCCGAGGCAAACGCCGGCGCCGGGATCGCCTGTTCCACCGACAGCATCAATGCACGCCGCCATCCGGCCTCTGCATCCTCGATCGCCGAGGCGAAGAAGTCGTCCAGCAACAGGTTGTCGAGTTGCGGATTGTTGTCGAATGCTGACTTGATATTGCCCAGGAACTTGCTGCGGATGATGCAACCACCGCGCCACATCAGCGCGATTCCACCATAGTTCAACTCCCAGCCCTGATCCCTGGCGGCTTCGCGCATCAGCATGAAGCCTTGCGCATACGAGATGATCTTCGACGCGTAGAGCGCGTCGTGCAGGGCGTCGAGCAGCGAATCGCGGCCCGCCTCCGGCGTACGCCTCTGCGGGGCGCCGAATCTTACCGCGGCACGCGTGCGCTCATCCTTCAAGGACGAAAGGACACGGGCAAACACCGCCTCACCGATCAATGTCAGCGGCACGCCGAGATCCAATGCGCTGATGCCGGTCCATTTTCCGGTGCCTTTCTGGCCCGCCGTGTCGAGGATCTTGGTGACCAGCGGCTCGCCGTCCTCGTCCTTCTTGGCCAGGATGTCGGCGGTGATCTCGATCAGGTAAGAATCGAGCACCCCGGTGTTCCAACGCCCGAACACCTCGTGCATCTGGTCGTGGCTCATCCCCAGCGCCCCTGCCATCAGCGCATAGGCCTCGCAGATCAGCTGCATGTCGCCGTATTCGATGCCGTTGTGGACCATCTTGACGAAATGCCCGGCCCCTTCCTGGCCGACCCATTGGCAGCAGGGCTCGCCGTCGACCTTGGCCGCGATCGACTGGAAGGTGTCTTTGACCAGCGGCCAGGCCTCGGGATCGCCACCCGGCATGATCGACGGTCCGTTGCGCGCACCCTCCTCGCCTCCGGATATCCCGGTGCCGATGAAGCGCAGACCCTTGTCCCGCAGGTACCTGGTGCGCCGGGTACTGTCAGGATAGTGCGAGTTGCCGCCGTCGATGATCACGTCACCCGGATCGAGCAGCGGCACCAGCATGTCGATGAAACGGTCGACGACATCGCCGGCCTTCACCATCAACATCACCTTGCGTGGCACCGACAGCACGCCGACCAGTTCCTCGAGGCTGTGGGTCCCGACGATGGTCGTGCCTTTCGCCGGCCCGTCAACGAATTCGTCGACCTTGCTCGTTGTCCGGTTGTAGACGGCCACGCGGTACCCATGATCGGCCATGTTCAGGACCAGGTTCTGCCCCATGACCGCGAGTCCAATCAGGCCAATATCCGCCTTTTCCATTTTTCTTTCCTTCCGGTCGCGCTTGAATATCTAAGAAAAGTAGTCGATTGAACCGTGCCCACCGGAACAATCCAAACCTCTCCGCCAGGGTAAGGTTAGTGATCGGGCGCGGTAATCTCCACGGGCTGCGGGGCGACCTCCCAGATCTCCTCGCAGTACTCGCGAATTGCACGATCGGAGGAGAACCGCCCGATGCGTGCAACGTTGAGGATCGACATGCGTGTCCATGCGCCTGGGTCCGCATAGGTATCGGCTGCACGGGTCTGGCACTGCAGATACGAGGGGAAATCGGCCAGCACCATGTACGGGTCGTCGTAGAGAAGATTGGCCGTGATGGGACGAAAAAGATCCCTGTCGCCGTGCGAAAACAGGCCGGAGTCGATCAGGTCGATCACATCCTTTACCTGGTGGTTGGATTCGTAGTGTTCATACGGTCGGTAACCGTCCTGCCGCAGCTCCGCAACCTCCTCCACCGTCAACCCGAACTTGAAAAAGTTGTCATGTCCGACGGCATCGCGGATCTCCACGTTGGCGCCGTCGAGTGTCCCGATGGTCAGCGCCCCGTTCATCGCGAATTTCATGTTGCCGGTCCCCGAAGCCTCTTTCCCGGCCAGCGAGATCTGCTCCGACAGGTCCGCGGCCGGATATACCCGGTGTGCGGTCTTGACGTTGAACTCGGGAATGAACACGACGTTCAGGAGTTCACGAACGGCGGCATCCTGGCGCACAACGGCGCTGACGCTGTTGATGAGCTTGATGATCAGCTTCGCAAAAAAGTACCCCGGTGCGGCCTTGCCGCCGAATAGGAAGGTCCGGGGAACCAGACCATCGGTCTCGCCACGCTTTATCCGCAGGTACAGGCCAATGACGTGGAGGATGTTCAGGTGCTGGCGCTTGTATTCGTGGATCCGCTTCGACTGGACGCTGAACAGCGATGCCGGATCGACCGGCACGCCACTGGTGCTCTCGAGCCAGCGTGCGAGGTCGGCCTTGGCGGATTGCTTGACGAGACGCCATCGTGCCTGGAACGCGATATCACCGGCGAGCGGCTCCAGGGCATGCAGGCGATCCATATCGGTCACCCAGTCGTGCCCTGCCACTTCGTCCAGCAAGGCAGACAGGCGCGGGTTGCTCAATAACACGAAGCGGCGCGGCGTGACACCGTTCGTCTTGTTGCAGAACCGATTGGGCCACAGGTCGTGAAAATCCTTGAGCACCGTCGTGCGCAGAAGTTCGGTGTGCAGTTCCGCGACGCCATTTATCGCGTGGCTTCCGACACAGGCCAGATGCGCCATGCGGACATAGCGCGATCCGTTCTCGTCGATGATTGACATCCGGGCGATACGCTCCTCATCCGCGAGAAAGCGCATGCGCACATCGTCGAGAAACCGCGCGTTGATCTCGTAGATGATCTCGAGGTGGCGCGGCAACAGTTTCTCGAACAACCAGACCGGCCACGTCTCGAGTGCCTCCGGCAGCAAGGTATGATTGGTGTAGGCAAACGTCAGGCGGGTGATGCGCCATGCATCGTCCCAAACCATGCCGTGCTCGTCGACGAGCAGGCGCATCAGTTCGGGAATCGCTATCGCTGGGTGCGTATCGTTGAGCTGGGCTGCGAATTTCTGGTGGAATGTCTTCAGATCCTTCTCGTAACGAAGGTGCAGCCGCAGCATGTCCTGCAGCGAGCAGGTCACGAAGAAATACTGCTGCTTGAGGCGCAGTTCCTTGCCAACCATCGGTTCGTCGTTCGGATAAAGGATCTTGCTGATGTTCTCAGCGTTGACCTTGGCATTCACCGCCCCGTAATAGTCACCACGATTGAATGCACGAAAATCGAATGACTCGCTGGCCTCGGCCTTCCACAGGCGCAGCAGGTTCACGTTGTTCACGCCATAGCCGAGAATCGGCGTGTCATACGCCATGCCGTGAACGACCAGGTCAGGGATCCATTCCACCCGCAATCTGCCGAAAGGGTCCTGCGAGTGGGCCGTATGGCCGCCGAAACGCACCGGGAAACGCAGCTTGGGCCGCGGCAGCTCCCACGGGTTGCCGTTGCGCAGCCAGGCGTCAGTGATCTCGACCTGCCAGCCGTCCTCGATGTGCTGCTTGAAGATGCCGAACTCGTAGCGAATGCCGTAGCCGATGGCCGGAATCTGCAGTGTCGCCAACGAGTCCATGTAACAGGCGGCCAGGCGGCCCAGGCCGCCGTTACCGAGCCCGGGTTCCTCCTCGGCTTCGAGGATCGCATCCAGATCGAGGCCCATGTCGCCCGCCGCCTCGCGCGCCTTTTCCATGATGCCCAGGTTGACGAGGTTGTTTCCGAGGTGGGGTCCGAGCAGAAACTCCGCCGACAGATAGCAGACCGTCCGGCTCTGGTTCTCCTTGTACGTCTGGGCGCTGCGAATCCACCGCTCCAGCAGGCGGTCGCGAACCGTGTACGCAGCGGCGATGTACTGATCGTTCAGGGTCGCGACGTCATAGAAACGGCCCTGCAGGTAAAACAGGTTGTCGTCGAATGCCCGTTTAAGGGCGTCGATCGACATACCGGTGCGCGTCCGCTCGCGAAGGTCGCTCGGGTGACTGTCCATGATGCCTTTTCCTGGTAGGGCCGGGTTACGCTGCGGATGCTGGTGAGGCCGTTGCCCGCACTGTGTCGTGACGGGAAAGCGCCCTCAGGTCTAAAGATAACGCCAGTAGATATAGACGCTGGCCACGGCAATGCCAAGCAGCATCAACGGAAATGCGGCCAGCGTGTTCCGGCGTTTGTCGTCGTGATGGGAGTGAGACACCGCAATTGCGGGGGACTCGCTGCAGCCGGTGTGGCAACGCGTCCGCAATGGATCCACCGCCTTTCAATGCGACTGTTCCCGGAGAGGGGATTCGGCGGCCGCAGCAGAAAGTCGGCAAAGGATACTGGTGGTCGCTTTGGTCTTTTCCACGGTCCAGTGCGGCCAACTCAGCCCCGATAGAAATCAAAGAAAATGGCGAATAGCACGCTCGAGATGACCAGCGTCGTCAGCATCACCGGCGTGCCCATCTTAAGCCACATCCGTGGTGTGATCCGGTACTCGGGCACGCCAGTCCGTTCAGCCTCGGCCACACAGATCACGTTGGCGGTGGAGCCGATGTGGGTACCGTTGCCTCCCAAACCGACACCCAGCGCCAGCGCCCACCATAACGGCATGACATCCACACCCAGGGTCTCCAGGTGTTGGATGACGGGAATCATCGTCACCGTAAAAGGAATGTTGTCCAGGGCCGCGCTGAGAAAGGCCGCCACCCACATGAATACTAGAGCGGTAAACAACAGTTTGTCCGGGTTCTGGGCAATCGTGGCCAATTCGGCGCCCAGCAGGTCGAGCAGACCGGAGGACTTGACGCCGCCCACGATGACGAACAGCCCGGCAAAAAACATCAGCACCGGCCAGTCCAGCTCGCGCAGGAGTTTGTCGGGGTCGGGGCGCACCAGGGCCAGCGCCAGGGCTACGCCGATCCACGCGACATAGCCGGGGAATAGATGGAAATGGTGATGGATGAAGAACAGCAGGATCACCACACCGATCGACGCCAGCACGTTCCACAGGCTGCGCGCGTCTTTCAGGACCTTCGACTCGTCCAGGTCGAGCACCCCCTCGATGGGGCTGGCGAGATACCGCCGATACAGGAATAACATCAGCAGCAGGGTTGCGCCCCAGGCTACCAGGACGATTGGCCCCATGTGAAAAAGGAAACGGTTGAAGTCGATATTTGCGGCGCTGCCGATCATGACGTTCGGGGGATCGCCCACGAGGGTCGCCACGCCGCCGGTATCGGACAACAGTGCCTCGGCCATCAGGAATGGCACCGGGTTGATGGCGAGCATCCGGGCGATGACCACCGTCAGCGGCGCGAACACCAGCACCGTCGTGACGTTGTCCAGGAACAGGCTGATGACCGTCACGGTGGTGGAGATATACACCAGCAGGCGCACTTGACTGCCTCTGGACAGCTTTGCCATGCGGATGGCTATGTATTCGAATCCTCCCGTCGGTCTGAGCAGGGTGACCAAAATCATCATCCCGATCAGCAGAAACATTGTGTTGGCATCTATCGCGGTGACCGCTTCGTCCTGACCGTAGAACCCCCAGACCATCCCAGCGAGCACCATCAATACCGCACCGATGATTCCGGCCAGCGTGCGATGGATAACCTCGCTGAAGATCAATACATAGGCGATCAACAGAATCAGGCCCGCGATCACCATCGGTGTCGTCAACGACGTGGCCGTTTGTTCCATCTTTGTACGCTCTACTCCCGGGGGCCCGAGTCCAGCCCGGAACCTGTGTCGTTGACGCACGCCAACATGCGCCGGGCAATGACCATGCGTGACACCACGCCTTGGTAGACCCCATCGTCGATCAGGAACACGTAGCTACTGTTATGCAGCTCCATCAGCGCCAGGGCCTTGACCACCGAGGATTGTGGCGACACCGTCGGCATGTAATCCAGTAGAAAGTCCTCTACCGGCTTGCGCATCATCTCCATGACCTTCATTTCCGGCAGGTCGAGACTGTCGGTAACGTCGCCCAAGGCGTCCGCCAGAGGTAGGAGGCTGTCCGGTACGGCAATGCGTTTGTAGACATCGCGAATGGAAATGCGCCCGGTGATCACGTCCTGTTCGTCGGCATAAGGCAGCCCGGGGACGTTGCAACGAACGGCCTCCGTAAAGAAGTCCAGCATGGTCATGCCATGGCGCATCAACTCGGTACTTATCGCCATGTGCATCAGTTTCATCGACGGGTCTCCATGAGAGTCTTATGCATGCCCCTAACCTCCTACCGCATACCAGGCGTGAGTGTAGACGCTTTGCTACGTCGTCGAGACATCATGAACTGCGCTGAGCGATTTGGAAACTTGATTCAAGTCATACACTGCGTCGACCGGCATGAAAAGCCTGGCCCATCAGGGCCCGGTAGCTCTAAGGACCGAAATCGTACTTTGACAGATTAACAACTTGTTACACCTCCGACGACTTTCGGTCTGAACAGCCAATGGCCAGCGTATGCCGGCTGTTCGCCCCGGTCTTGGGCCGGATAATGGGCGCTCTTGCGCACGATGTATCTCGCTGCCTGCGATACCTCATGCTTCGGCAGTATCGCGATCATCATGAGCATGCGATCGTGCCAAGCAGCGCGATGCCGGCCTTACCATTGGCCCATCGGGATTCTCCTGTCGACGCGCCTCGCGGGTAACACGATCTGGAGGCTCCCCGATGGCCTCGCGGATTCGTCGAGCTTCTACTGCCTGCCCGATAGAACCGGGGACCTCTCTTGGCAGGCCAGTCCAGACCGCGAACCTGCAATCTTAGGCTGCATGAGACGGATACGCCCACGGTCGAATGCCGACATCACCGATCCGCCGCCACGGTTTTGGTGTACCCAAAAATCAATCCGTAAAACGCACCTGGCACTCGATGCCCGCAGGCAGTGAGAAACTGCGGTTTTCCAACAACAGGCGGACACCGAACGTCCCACTCGCCGCATCGACGATTCGGTCAACGATCGCGACTTTCGCCTCGAACTCCCCCGTGAGCGGCTGTTCTGGCATCACGATACCGGTCATACCCGGTTCGACCTTGCCATAGGCCGACATCGGCATGATGACCTCGACATGCAAAGGATCGATCGAGGCGATCTCGAGGATCGGTTGCCCCTGCGCGAACTCGCCGCCACTCAGGAAGGTATCGACGACGATACCGTCGATCGGACTTGCGATGGTTCGAAGCGCCAGCTGCGCCTTGGCACGTACGACATCGAGCGCCGCAAGCTTCTGATTTTCCTGCGCGGCCTGGTAGTTGCGTTTCGCGACCTCGTATTCGGTTTCGGCATCATCGACCTCCTCCGACGACACGAAGTGCTGATCGAGCAGCTCCCGCGCACGCCGGAGCTTTCTTTCCGCCGCCTTCGCCCGTGCCTGCCGGGCATCGATTTCGGCACGCAACGTCGCACGCGCCTTGGCCAGGTCGACCGAGGCCCGCTCGACCCCCGATTGCAAGACGGCCACAACGTCGCCGCGTTTGACGATGTCGCCGCGCTTCACCTTGACCTCCGACAACACACCTTCCACCGCAGTACTGAGCTTGACGCTGCGGTTCGGCTCTATGGCGCAACCCACGCTTTCCGCCCCGATCACGTCACCCGCCCACTGGCCAAGCAACACGATGCCGCACAACGCATAGGTACGACACAAGTCGAAAGAAGGCATCATCGCAACCGCCCGGAAAAAGCCAGCATCTGTTCAAGTTGCTCGTCGCTCGACAACAGTCGGGCCCGGATATCGGAATGCCGGCTTTCGACCCTGCGTTGCAGCCGGAGAAAAACCAACCGTCCAACCCTCTGTGCATGGCGGGCGCCGGCAAGCCGAACAAGCAGGCGCATCCACCAACCCGCATGGTTGACGACGAGGCTGTCTTCGAGCGAGGCGTAGGTCTCGCAACTGCCCGGGTCGCCCTGTCGCGCGCACCGTCCAAACAGCTGCCGGTCGATACGGCCCGCCTCGTGGTATTCGGTGGCGATCACGTGCAAACCGCCACTTGCGAGCGCCGCGTCGGCGAGCTTGATATCCGTCCCTCGACCCGCCATGTTCGTCGCCACGGTAACCCGGAAGGGCTGCCCCGCAAGCGCGATGATCGCCGCCTCCTCCTTGTTCTGACGGGCATTCAGCACCTCATGGGCGACGCCCTGACGATGCAAGGCGCGACTGACGCATTCCGAGTCTGCGACCGAACGCGTGCCCACCAGCACCGGTCGCCCGGTGGCATGCAAGGACGCCACGCGGGCACAGACCTGCGCCCATTTGTCGTCGCGCGAACGGAAATACCGCGGACGCAGGTATTCGCGTCGGCTCGGCCGATTGGTCGGGACGCGCCTGACATCCAGCGCGTAGATGGCGCGCAACTCGCCGCGCACCTCGGACGCGGTTCCGGTCATACCGGCCAGTTTCATGTATCGACGAAAGAACCGCTGGTAACTGATCTTGGCGATCGCATCACGCTCACCGGTAATCGTCACGCCTTCTTTCGCCTCGATCATCTGGTGCAGACCCTGCTCCCAGGATCGGTCAGCCATGGTGCGGCCGGTGAATTCGTCGATGATCAACACCTTGTCGTCATCGACCAGGTAGTGCTCGTCACGATCATACAGATAGAGCGCGCTCAGTGCCTGACGCACGTTCTCCTCACGCCACTGTGCGCGTCGCCAGAAACCACCATAGCCGGTACTGATCTCGAGCAGGCGCAGCCGTCCCTCGTCAGTCAACTTGACACTGCGCCGCTCGCGGTTCACTACGTAATCGTCGGTACGCAGTTCGCGCGCTATGGCAATGGCCTCGACGACGCGCCCGGCCAGCGCATCCGCGTCGTTGGTACGCGAGATGATCACTGGGACGCGCGCCTCGTCGATCATCACGCTGTCCGCCTCATCGACGATCGCAAAATGCAGTCCGCGCAATATCAATCGCGACTGCCGGTTTTCGGCGCCATAGACCCGATCCAGGCTCAGTGCGATCGGACCACCGCTGCCGCGTAGCGTGATCTGATCCTTCAGGTAATCGAACACCAGTTCCTTGTTCGAACAGTAACAGATCGGACACGCGTAGGCGGCCTGGCGCTCCGGGATGGATCGGCCTTCGACGATGATTCCCACCTCGAGTCCGAGCCATTCGTAGAACGGCCTCAGCTGTTCCGCGTCACGTTCGACCAGGTAGTCGTTGACGCTGACGACGTGGACCGGAACACCACTCAGCGCAGCCGCCGCCGCGGCGAGCCCCGCCGTCAGGGTCTTGCCCTCTCCCGTCTCCATCTCGGCGAGCTTCCCCTCCAGCATGACTGCGGCACCGATCAACTGCACATCGAAATGCCGCTTGCCCAAGGTACGACCCGCAACCTCGCGAAGCACGGCGAACCCCTCGGCGAAATCCGGTCGCTGCCAGCTGCCCGCGCGCAGCGACTCGAAGGCCGTTTCGATCCGCGCGCGCAGCGTCGAATCACTCGATCGACCGAGTTCATCCGCGTGGCTGTGTGCCAAGGCGAGCATTTCCGCATAGTCGCGACTCACCGACCGCGCCATGCCGCCCCCCAGCCAGCGGCGCCACCAGCGCTCGAACGCCGACTCGACCGGAAGGCGACGCTCGGCATACACACCGTTCGGACTGATCGGCAGAATACTGACCTCAGACATTGAAGCGCCCCAGCATCAGCTGTCGCAGGCTGCGGTACAGGCGCGTCGCCAACGGTGAACGACCATGATCAAACCGCACATGCACGCGCTCACCCAGGCGATCGAGGTGTAGGGGCACGTCCGGCTCGAGATCGAACAGAAAAATGTTTTGCAGCGCGCGAACCTCGTCGCCAGCGCGCGGGTCCGTCGCGATGTCGCCACCGCCCATCAGGCTCAGCGCCGCGCTCGGCAGCTGATCCGTCGCCGCAGGCACCTCGCGCACCAAACGTGCTGGGACATCCCTTTCGAGCGCCCCCGCAAAACGCAGGTCGACAGACTCGGCCCGGCGCCGAATCAGGTCGACCTGATCCTGGGCGACCGCGATTCGGACTGTCGCCTTCCGCGCGTCGACCACGTACGCCACCTCGGCACCCTGGTTGAGATAGCGGCCCGGCAGATCGACCGCATGTGGAATGTACAGCGTGCCGGCCTGCTCCGCATGCACGACCAGGTCGCGTTCCCGCTCGAGAAAGGCGGCAAGGCGACCCCGCAGGCGCTCGATTTCCTCTTCCGCGATCTGTGCCTTCGCATAGTCATCGGCCTGCAGCGCCCTGCGCCTTGCCTCGGCCGCGCTCAACTGGCTCCGCACGACGTCGATCCTCGCACTCAACAGCGGATCCTCGAAGCGCAGCACCGGGTCGCCGGCGGCGACCGGGGCACCGTTCTTGGCGAGCACCTCGGCAAGGAAACCGCTCGTGCCGACGCGGACGATCGCCTGATCCGGGATCCAGACGACGCCCTCCGCCCTGGAAAAATACGGCAGCGGCAATACGCCGAGCAACAGTGCGATGGCGGTGAGCGATGCAGCGGTGACACCGAGCGCCCGCGTGCGCACCTGCTTCGTCCGACTCGACGCCGCGACGAACCACAAACCCTTGAGAATTGGCCAGACGAGCATGCTGACAGCCGCCCAGATTGCCAGGAGCACCCCGACGAAGAAGAACTTTCCGGCAATGAACAGCACGATCACGAAATACACCGACATGCGGTACAGGAACGATGCGATCGCGAAGAACACAAACCATCGCCGCTCGGACGGGTTCGTGACCGGGGACTCAATGTCCGAAATCCCGAGCAGATGTTTCTGCACCAGATAGAGCACGTAGCGGTTGGACCGCGCGGCGAGGTTGGGAATCTCGATGAGGTCGGCGAAAATATAATAGCCGTCGAAGCGCAACAGTGGATTGCCGTTGAACAACACCGTCGACACACCGGCGATCAGCATGACGTTGTAGGCGATAGCGCGCACGACGCCCGGCTCGACGGCCAACCACACGAACAGTGCCAGCGAGGCCAGCAACAGTTCGACCATCATACCGATGGCACCGACGATGGCACGCCGGTGGCGCTGCCGGAACGCCGACGCCGCAGATGCATCCACATAGGGAATCGGCATCAGCACAAGGAACATGACGCCCATCTCATGGACCTCGCCGCCCCATACCTTGGTGGCGAACGCGTGTCCGAACTCGTGCAAGGCCTTGACGACCGGAAAGGTCAGCCACAGCAGCAGAAGGTTCTGCGGCGCCAGAACTCGCTCGGTGACGTTTTCGGTCAGCTCGGCGACGTGCTCGGTGGCGACGACGGCGGCGGTGGCGACCAACAGCAGCCAGGCGACGGCGCCGTACGGCGAGAACAGCGGCGCGACCAGCGGCTGCAGTCCGGTCAGGAAGCGTTCCGGGTCGAGCAGCGGGATTCGGATCGCAAGCGGCGTCTTGAACTTCTGCCAGCGTGTCTGGCGCAAGCGCTTACGGTAACGCTGCAGCAGTTCTGCCGTATCGGGCGAGACATCCGACATGAGCACATCGGCGGCGTGAAGCTGTCCCAGCAGGCGGATGATTTCCGATTGTGTCGGCACCGATTCGGAGTCACTCTCGACGAGTGCGTCCCAGATCTGCTGGACAGTACGTCGGCCGTCCATCAGTCCGATCACGCGATAGGCAGCCGGAGCGAAGCGGTGGAAACGTTCCGATGAATGATCCTGCAGCACGAACCAGACGTCACCACGATAAACGTGGCGGTGAAACTCCGCATGTCCCCGGATGCGCGGACGCAGCGCCGCGACGCGGTGCCAGCTGGGATCAAACAGCGACGTCGACACGCTGATACACCGAACTCAGGGCCACCATGACCACAGCCACAATCTCACCCACTCCGTGAACCGGTGGGTCCAGATCCAGATCAGCTTGCGTTCACCGATCGCTATCTTGGCAACCCCTTCCATGCCCGGACGAAGCCGTGGAGACGACTGTTTCAGCGCTGCTTCGACCCGGAAGTAATTGATGCCCTCCTCCGAAGCCGCAACCGGCGTCACCGCAGTGATCTCGATCGGGAAGCTCGCATCCGGAACCGCCGCAAGGATAAGTTCACCCTGCTGGCCCGTTGCGACCGCCGTGATATCACGATCGTCAACCTGCATCACGATGCGATAGTCGTCGAGGGGGGCCAGCTCGAACAGCACCTCGCCCTTGTCGAGCGGCGCACCGAGATTCTTGCTCAGGTCACCCGCAACGACGACGCCCCGGTACGGCGCCGCCAGACGCGTTCGCGCAAGCTGGTCGTTGACGAGTTCGAGCTGCGCCTCTGCCTGCGCCAGCTGCGCGGACAGAATCCCGATGCGCGCCTTGTCCCCTTCGGCCTTGGTCTGGCGCAACTCCTTGAGATACTGGTCGCGCTGGCTGTCCCATTTCAGGCGTTCGAGCTGCAGGTCCTGGTCGTCGATGACCGCCATCAGCTGCCCGGCCTCGACCACGTCGCCGGCACGCACCGGCGCATCGGCGATAAAGCCGTCGAATGGCGCGACGATCGCGCGCAGGGTCCCACCCTCGGTCGTCGCCTCTGCGCGCACCCGGTATTCGCCGGTCGCAAAGCTCAACACGACGGCAATCGCAATGACGGCCAGCGCCACCGCCTTCCATGCCAGGTGCCCGGTGCCGACCAGCCTGGCGAACATGTCTCCGGCACCGGCAGCCACTTTGGCGCCGACCCAGCGATCTTCCCGGCGCGCGATGCTCAGTACCGGACCCGCGAGCGCCATCACCGCCTGGCACAACTCAATATCGGTCAGTTCGAAAGGGTGACCGGCCTGACGCTCCAACGTGATCGCACCGAGCCATTCGCCATCATGGTGGAAGGGAACACTGGCGACGGCACTATGCTGCGTCATGCGTGACAGAGCCTCGTTTGCACGCAGGATACGTGCGGCAACACCGCCGTCGACGGGTGGCGTGACCACGGCGGCCTCCTGGTCGATCGCTTCGTCCATCGCCGCCTCGATCGCACGCGCCAGGTTGGCCTCGGTCTTGAAATGGGCGCTGTGCGACAGAGTCTCCAGCTGCGCCTGACCACGCTTGGTGAAACCGATCGCGACACGATCGCAGTCGAGCCGAGTCGCCATTTCGGTGACCAGGGCACTCGCTTGAGCCTTGAAGCCCTGTTGCTCGACCGCTGTGGCAACGAGATCGAGCACGTTCATGACGCGCTGCTGCACCGTCTCCGACTCGCGGATGTGCCGTTCGAGGAAATGCGCGACCAGCCCCGCAACGCCCCAGTGCAGCTGCCTGAGCGCCAGCTGCAGCTCGGCATCCGCACGATGGTCGAGTTCGAGCACGACGACACCGACCAACGCACCGGGAATCTCGACCGGGTAACCGATTTCGTGGCGTGTGCCGCCCGCGTCCGCCGCAGCCGGACACACGACGCCACGCCGCTCGCGCAGCGCCGATTCCGCAGTCGCCGTCAGGTGCCGCATGTCCTGACTCGACTCCGGCCAGATCGCACCGGGTACGTAGGTCGGGCCTCCGGGCTCCTGCAACAGAACGACGCCGGCACGCACGCGGTCGATCCGGCGACACTGGATGAGGAGCCAGCTCTGGCAGAACTCGGGGGTGCTCCGGGCGGAGACGAAACGCGACCAGACGACGTGGTCGCTTTCCGTCAGACGTTCGTCATCGATGACCGTCGCGTGCAGATTGGGTCGGTGCTCGTCCATTCGCGGGGGAAGTGGAACGCCAGGACGGTGCGCCTGCTATCCCGACCCGGCCGTCGTCAGTTCTTCGTGATGTCGGGCGCGGCCTGATCGACACTCAACGCGCCGTAGCGCGTCTCGTACTCGCTGATCAGGTTGCCGAGCAACTGATGCAAGCGCTTGGCGCCAAACGGGCTCATGATGATGCGGTCGGTCAGATCGATTTCGAGCTGCTCCTGACCGCGCTCCCACGCCTGATTGATGCCGAACAGGAAAACCACCTCCTCGCGCGTGCTGGTGACGTTGCAGACGTTCGCGTAGGTGTTCTTCAGATTGTCTGTCTTCCAGCGAATCTTGGTGCCGGCTCCGGTTGCCGCGGCCTTGGGTTTGGACTGCTTCGTGGATACGGCCATTGACGATACTCCTGATTACGACAAGGGTTGCTGCGGTGCTGGCTTCCTACTGCGATCGGCCGATAACTCGCGCGCAGCGACGGCGGAATCCCAGTAATCCGATCATGGATGCGACAAACGGGATGGCCATCGAGGGTACCGGAACAACGCCGACCTGTACCAACGCCGTCACCATCTGGTCGGCCGACTCGTCCAAGCCCAACGTCGTGATGTGGAAATCGACCCGTGCATCGCCGGCCACCGCGCCGTCCTTCAGGCGAAAATCGATCTCGAACAGGTCACCGCCATCTGCCGGCACGGCGAACCCCAACCCGTAGCCTGCAGTAAGATCGACGGTCAATGGTCCGGCTGGAGGACCGCCCACACCGCCGTCCACGAAGAATGCACGCCGCGTAGCGGAACCTTCGGTTGCGTCCAGCAGGCCGATCTTCCTCACGTCTCCCGTGTATTCGAGGCGGGACGTATCAAAGCTGATGTCGCCCCCCAACACGAGAGCCTCGAGCAAGTCTCCGTCCGGAATCCCATCGATGGCATAGATCAGCGTGACCACGTCGGCAGACGATCGCGGGCCCGCCGAGACGCTGACGGTCGCCGCCGGGAGCGCGCTGGATCCGAGCATCCCGACAAACACCCAAAGTAGTGCGAGCTTTCTCATCTTTTTTTTCCTTAATTTCAGCTCTTTAGCTTACGTTACCTTACCTTCCAGCGATGCCAAAGTCGATGTTCGCTTTCGGTACTGTCATTGTCGACCTGGTCCTCCAAATCGATCCGAATGTCGCTGTCGTGCGGTGGGGTGGAGCCCAGCCCTTTCGGGTTCGTCACGAAGCGTGTGATCCAGCCGCCGCTGCTATCAGAAACAACATGCGGTACATCTCTCAACTTATTGACGATATTAAACCATTTTACTTGAGGCACGGGCAATTCAGAGGCCGGCACTGGGCCGTGTTTCGCTTCCTGTGGGGCGTTCGAGGAGACGTCTGGAACCGGTGTCGTCGTACCTTCATGTCCAGCGGCTACCGTCGCGGATGCCGGCGGCGGGGTTGAATCGTCCCCGTCACTCGTCTCGGCTGTCAGCTCCAGCGTCTCGTCGGATGTGCCGATCGCCTGGAACTCGTCCACCTCGACAGACAGGGCTGCCGCCGGGGCCAACCGCGTCTGGGTTCCATTGGCAACAACCACGTAGAGGGGTTCGTCGACGACGGATTCCGTTGCTGCCTCGGCGTCCGCGTCCACGACCGGCTGCACTTCCGCGGCGGCCACCCGGATGTATCCGTCGGTCGCATCGCGACCCTCTGCCGGCTCTGGATTGAGTTCGAGGTTGCCCTCGTTCAGTCTCGCGAACTGCAGATCCAGCAACAGGGTCTGCCCGGCCTGATCGCCAGCCACCCTGAAATCGATCTCGATCAAACTGCCGGACCCGGGCCCCAGCGGTTCGAGTGCCGACAGGTCGACGGTGATCAATCCCGGCGTGTCATACCGCACCAGGCGCGTGAATTCGCCCGTAACGTTGCCGTTCCAAACGGCCTCGACGCTCAGCGCGACCGGGTCATACGCAATGCGCAGTTCGACTGATTCCAGATCCATCGTCGTATCGAGATTGACCGGCACCCGCACGAGACCGCCGGCATCCGCTGAGAAAACCGCGCCGATGTTGACCAAGGGATCGGGACCGCCGAACACAATGGGCTCCACGACATTCGGAATATTCGGTATTTCGGGACGGTCGACACCCAGAACCTCCTGAAGCAGCAACAGGCGGTCCAACGAAGTGACGCTTCCGTTCCCACTGGTGTCCGCAACGATGACCGGATCCACAAGTCGGTAGGCACCAAATCCGGACTGTTGCCCCGCGATCAGTGCCGACATCCTCGTACTGTCGAGCGAGGTGTAGACGGCATTGCCCGTGGTATCGCCCAGGTATCCGACCAGATGCAGTCCGTCGTTCTCGGTCGCCGCGATCGCCCCGCCATTGATCGACACGTTGTGGATATCGAGTACGTGCTTTGCAGTGTACGGCGCGTCGACCGGAACATTCGCCTCGAGCAAGACGATCGAAGACAGGCCCGCCGGCAGTCCGGTGGCACTCGTGACGCCGATGATGGCGACGCCCGGATTGCTCAGGTCCGCATTGATCACCGCATCGCCCGGCAGCGTCGGCGCGGCCAACACGTCGGTGATCTGCAGCAGGCCCGGATCGTAGCTCAACTCGAACGACACGGAGGTGACGCCGGCACCATCGCTGATACGGATCGGAATACCCGTTGCAGTAGCCGGAATGTCGACGTCCTGGCCCGGACCACGCATGAAGTCCGGCGCTGACACAACGACGCCGAGCGGTGCGGCGACGACGAACTCGGCACTGAAATCGTCGCCACCGGCACCGTCCCCGTCGCCGTCAAGCTGACGACCGTCCGTACTGGCGAAACCGCCGCCGCTGCGCAATGTCACCGTGTAGTTTCCGGGCTGCAGCGGGCCGCCGGTCGCGAGGAACCGGACCGTGTCGCCATCCGGTCCGACGAGCAGCGAACCCGCGATCACACTACCGGATCCATTCACGAGTACGACGTCGGCGGGATCGACACCGATCGCTTCGCTGCTGTAGAGGTTGAGCGGTGTTGGATCGAGCGTGAGATTGAAGGACGCGGTAAACCCGTCGCTGGTAGCGACCAGTTCGTTGACACGCAACGTTTCCTGCGCGATGTCCAGCTCGACCACGGCGATGTTACTGTCATCCGTACCGTCAGACGCCAGGTAGGAGAAGCTGTCCGTGCCGAAGAAACCGGCATCCGGCGTGTACGTGAACGAACCGTCTGCATTCAGAACGACTGTGCCAGCTTCTGGCGCCGCGACCAGTGTTGCGGAAAGGTTATCGCCGTCGACGTCGGTGTCGTTCGTCAGCACGCCCGCCACGGCATCCACGGTCAGCACGCCGTCCTGCGAAAGTGCGTAGCTGTCATCAGTGGCTTGCGGCGCATCGTTGACCGCGTTGACGGCAATCAACGCCAGCGTGGATGGAATTCCAACCAGACTGCCATCGAAGACGAAGTATCGGAACGAATCAACGCCGTTGAAATCTGGATCTGGCGTGTAACTAAACGAACCGTTCGGATTCAGCGCGAGCACTCCGTGGCTCGGCAGAGTCAACATGAGCGCGGTTAAGACGTCACCATCCACGTCAATATCGTTTGCAAGGAGTCCACCAACCGCATCGACACTCAAACTTCCATCTTCATCGACGACATAGAAATCCACTGTCCCGACCGGCGCATCGTTGACCGGACTGACCGTCAACGTCACGAGCACGGCATTGCTGTTCGCACCACCGTCGTTTGCCCGATATTCGAAGCTGTCCGTCCCGTTGAAATTCAGGTTCGGCGAATAGGTGAACGAACCATCCGGATTCAGGTTTACGACGCCGTTGCTGGCGTTGCTGACGAGCACGGCCGTCAACACATCGCCGCTGTCGATGTCGCTGTCGTTCGCCAGCACACCGGCTGCGGCATTGATCATCAGCGGGCTGTCTTCGTTGGTCGCATAGGCATCGGCGGCTGCCACCGGGGCATCGTTGGTCGGTAGCACCGTGATATCGACGGTCGCGGTATTGCTGAGCTTGTTTCCGTCATTGGCGACATACGTGAAGCTGTCGCTGCCGTTGAAGTCGGCATCCGGTGTGTAGGTGAAACTGCCATCGGCGTTGAAACTCAAGGTTCCGTGCGCCGGCGGCGTCTGCAGGATCGCTGTCAGCACGTCCCCGTCCGGATCGCTGTCGTTGGCGACCACGCCGCCTGTCGCATCGATCACCAGCACGCCGTCCTCGTCGACGCTGTAGCTGTCGTCGGCGGCGGTCGGTGCCTTGTTGACCCGCGTCGCGACGACCTGCACCGTGTCGACGTATTGCCTGCCGCCGTCGTCGTTATCCGTGACGGTCAGGGTGACGAGGTACCTGCCGTCGTGCTGGGCGACGAAATCGAACGTCGGACCCGTGCCATCCGCGATCGGTGTGATGACGTCGCCCGCGTCGTCGGGATCGGCATCGACGTGCCAGAGGTAGCTGAAGTTGCTGCCGTTGGCGACGTTCGGGTCGTTGACAACGGCCGTGAGACTCACCGTCTCGCCCTCCTCGACGACCAGATCCTCACCGGCATCGACATGGACGACGGTCGACAACCCGAAATCGATGTTCGAGTACGTCGAGCCCGGCGTGCCGAACACCAACGTCGCCTCGTTACTCAACGAGGTCACCGTGGCGAAGGCCGGCGGGATCACCGTAACGGTATGCGCGTCGCTGGTGGACGTCTCCTGGCGTACGAGGAAGCCAAGACCACCGTTCGCCACGATGTTCGAACCGCTCGAGGAGTCGGGTGGATCGACGAGCGCGGGAACCGGCCCGATAAAGGTGTCGATGTACACCGTCTGCAGCGGGTAGACCTCGTTCACGGACGTCAAATCACGTGTCCGTGCCTCGACGATGATCGAGGCGGGCAGTATGCCGCTCGTGTTCGTCAGCGCGATCCGGTCGCCGTTGTGTGAAACCGCGACCAGCCCGTTCAGTCCACTGGCATCGACCAGCGACTGCAGATCGGCGACGAGATCGTCGATGGTCGTGTTGTCCGCCACTTGGCCGCTGGTAAGTACGATCGTATCGGTGATGGCGTCCGCCGTTATCGTCAGCTCGATCTGGGTTTGATGGGATTCAAAACGAGTCCCGAAAACCGTTACCACGTCCGAACCAAAAAACGGATCCGTTACCACGATGGCCTTCGACACGCCGGAACTGCTGCTCTGGCTGAGCACACCGCCGGTAATCAGGCTGTTGCCTGTCAATGCATTTTCGGCCTCGACCACGGCCGCCTGGCTCTCGTCGATCACGACACCCGGCAGGATGCGTGGGAAGCGGTAGAGCCCGTTCGCATCGGTATAGGCGATCTGACCGCTGGACAAGCGCACCTCGACTCCGTCGACGCCGCCCTCACCCGGGTCTTGCACACCGTTCTGATTGAGATCATCGAACACCGTGCCGATGATCGCATTCGTGCCGATGCTGACCTCGACACGGGCGACATCCGATCTGCCGCGCCAGTCATACGTGAGCGACGTCGACGGACCATCGCTGGCGACGATCGTCAACACCGCGCTACCGACGAATCCGGGTGTCGTGCTGTAACGCACATACTCGCCGTCGAAGAACGCCGTGACGTTCGGGTTGTTGCTGAAGACCTGAATCGGGAACTCCAGATCGCCGACATCCGGGTCGCTGACCGAAATCCTGGCCGCGACATCGGAGTAATCGACGCGCACCGGTCCATTGACCAACGTGCCGCTGTTGCCGTTGCCGCTCAGATCGACTGCCGTCCCGCCCGCATTGCCGAGGTCCCAGGCGGCGTAGAGGTCGGGATCGTCAAGATCCAGTTCGCCATGCATCGCTGCCTGTGTCTCCGCCTGCGTAAGCGGCGCGCTGTACATCTGTACGCTGCCGATCTCGCCTGCGAAATACTGGCTCTGCGAGGCACGTCCACCGATGCGCATCTCCAGGGCACTGGCATCGGTCAACGCGCCAGCGGTATTGGCCTCGTAGACCAGCTCGCCATTCGCATAGAAGGAGATCTTGCTGGCGACGGGATCGTAGCTGAAGCCGATATGGGACCAGGTGTCGAGCTCGGCGATGTATCCCGTGTCGTGCCAGGTCCAACCCGTGGCGCCATCGACGGTCGGACCGTTGATCGCGAACCGTATCGAGCCGTCCACGAATCTGGCGATCTCGAACTCCAGCTCGGAGTTGAGAATGATGCCTCCGCTCGTCGGATGCCCGGGACCGGTGGGCTTGATCCATGCCTCGAACGACAGACCGTTCGTCGCCGTGAACGTCTCCGCAACCGCCACGTACTGGTTGCCGAGATTGACCGGATTCAGATGGTTGAAGTCGAGTGAATTGTCGCCTCCCCACACCGACTCGAACGCGATCGACGGCGCCTCGTTGGGCGTGTAGTCGACGTTCAGATCCAGGTTCGCGGCGGGCGCAAACACACGCGCCAGGCCGACCTCACCGGCACCGGGCGCCAGGAACAGCGCCTGGTTGTTCTGCAGGTCCATCGCCGTGGCCGCGATTCCATCACCCGCCACGTTGACGATTGACTCGCCTTCCGGGATCAGGGTCACGTAGACGGCATAGGGGGCCAGCGTTGCCACGGTTTCGGCGCTGCCGCCGAACAGCTCGTTGCGCACATCGCCGCCGCGCAGCAGATCGACCAGATACCCTGCACCGCCAACGCCGAGCTGGGGCGCATTGATCGTGTTGCCCGACAGGTTCGCCAGGATGATCACATCGTAGCCAACGAAGTCGTCATCGAAGCCCGCTGGTCCGATATCGGTGCGCAGCACGACGGCGTCGACGCCGGCAGGCGCCGCGTTGAAGACGTCGGGTGCGAACAAGGTCCGCGCATCGAGCCCGGTCAGGCCAAAACGTTCGGCGCCATCGACGAGATCAGGGATGTAGGGCGTGAACCCACCGCTGGCAAGGAACGGATTGACCCCCTGCGAACCGGCGATACCGAGGACCTGCGCGTCCAGCGTCGAGCCGCTCAACGAGGCCGCGACGTTGCTGCCGAAGATGAACCGGCCCAAACCGCCGGCGTTGACGCCGAAACCACCCGCAGTGTTGACGCTGAGGGTGCCGACATCGACCGTCGAGCCAACCAGCTTGACCGTGCCACCTGCACCACCACCGCCCGCACCGCCGGTTCCGCCCGTGCCACCACTCTGACCGGCCGCTCCGGTCGCGCCGTTGCCACCACGACCGCCGGTCGCGCCTGCGGCGGAAACGCCGTTGCTGCCACTGAATCCACCGGATCCACCGAGTCCCGCGCCGCCGGCGTTGCCGGCCTGCCCCGCCTGCCCGTCGCCGCCGAGCGCAAGGTAACTGGTCTCGCCGACCACGCTGAGATCACCGAGTGCGATGATCTCAAAGGCACCGCCTCCTGCACCCGCCAGTCCACCGGCACCGCCCGTGCCACCGGTGCCACCGGCACCACCCGCACCGCCGGAACCGCCCTGGCCACCGGCACCGCCCGACGCAGTGAGCGCACCGCCGCTGCCACCGCCGCCACCGCCGGCCGAGCCGCCGGAACCACCGCCACCACCGCCGGCACCGCCGCCGCCACCACCGCCACCGCCGGCGCCGCCGCCGGAAATCTCGCTCCCGGTCACGAGATTGCTGCCGCCGAGGCCGGCGCCGCCGCCGCTGCCTGCACCGCCGGCCAGCCCCGCATCAGCACGGCCCGCGGTTCCGGGACTGCCGTTGCTGCCCGAAAAGACCCCGCCGTTGCCACCACGACCACCGGCACCTCCGGCCTGACCAAAGCCCTGCTGGCCGGATGTGCCGCCCACACCGGAAGCGCCACCCGCCCCCGCGCCTTCAGCGTTCTGGTAGGCGCCGGCGCCTTCCGGCCCGGCAACACCCGCCGCGCCTGACGCGCCGGGTATGCCGCTGCCACTTCCTCCTCCCGACCAACCGCCGCCGCCACCGCCGCCGCCGGCCGAGCCGCCGGCGCCGCCATTGGAGGCGATGCCGGCGTTCGAGCCGGCTGCACCACCGCTGCCACCGCTGCCACCGGAGCCGCCGCCACCTGTGCCGCCGACACTGCCACCGCCCGGTCCTGCCTGATTCAGCACCGCCGAGGCATCGAACGTGGCCCCGTCAGCGATCGTGACGTCGTCTGAGACGATGATCGACACCGCGTTCGGTCCGGTGATCGTGATGTTGTCGGGACCGATGGCGAGATCGCCGAGGATCAGGAACGTCGTCAGCCCGTTGGCGGCGGAAACCGTGAACGGCGTGCCGTAGAACGCGAACGGATCGTTATCGCCGTCACCGGTGATGGTCGCATTCAGCGGATCGCTGGAGATCGTGATCGACTGCGGCGTCAGCACCGGTTCGACGACGATCTCCGGCAGGAACAGCTCATGTGCGCGATTGTCGAGCGGGTTGTCGGTCAGATTCAGCTGCTCGAGGTTCGGCAATACCGGCGTCAGCGACACGAGCCGCACGGCATCGGCGCTGAAGATGCCCGGCGCAGCGGATTCGACCGAGATGCGCGCCTGTGCGGATCCCTCGGCCACGGTCACCGTGCCGATCGACTGCCACGTCTGTCCACCAAGATCGATACCCTCCGGCGCGCGCGTCTGGTCGACCGAGGACAGGCGTCCCGCCGGACTCAGGTAGAGCACCTGGCCATCCGCCAGGCTGCCCGTGCTCGCCGTCAGATCCTCGCTGTCGATCGTCGCGCTGACGGCGAAGGTCGACTGGGTACTCGGCAGCAGCACGGCGTACACGCCGTAGCCGACGAGCTCCGACAGATCGACGCCCGTGCCGGTCGCGTCGTCGTAAGTCTGCAGCGACATCAGACCGAAGCCGGTGTCGAGCATCGGATTGAAGATCGAATCCGCCGTAAGATTGGCGAACAGCAGCAGGTCGTAGTCGATCGGGTTGCCATTGGCGTCGCGCAACTGGAAATCGGCGCCGAAGCCGAACGCCTCGGGCCCAAGATCGACGCGGATCAGTGCCGCCTCGGCTCCCGTGGGTGCACTGTCGAACACCACCGCATCGAGCAATTCGAGCGCGGTATCGGTCACACCATTGCCCAGCACGGAAGGATCGATCAGACCATAGGGTGCCGCATCACCAATGAGATCCGGCAGGAAGGGGGTGTCGATGCCACCCGCATAGGGGTTTGTCGCCACCCTGCCGTTGTAGGTCTCGACGCCCTGCGTCGTCTGCACAAGTCCCGCGATCTGTACATCGGTGTTGCTGCCGACGATGAAGCGGCCGTCTTCACCGGCGTTGCCAATCTGACCGCTGCCGTTGACGCCGCCGGCACCACCGCCAGCGAACACGCCGATATCGCTGGCATTGACGACCGAACCGAACAGCTTGACGGTACCGCCTGCACCACCACCGCCGGCGCCACCGGCACCGCCGCGTCCGCCGTCGCCACCGGCGCCACCCGCCGCACCATCGCCGCCGTCGTAGCCAGCCGTGCCGCCGCGCGTTCCCGGATCGCCGGATCCCCCGGAATCGGGGGTCGCACCGCTGCCCTGGCCGTTGGCGCCGTCACCGCCCTCGGCAAGGAAACTCGCACCCAGCACATTGATCGTGCCACCCGCGACGATCTCCATGGCACCACCGCCGGCTCCCGCGTCACCACCAGCGGTACCGGCAGAACCGGCACCGCCGGCGCCACCGAAATCACCCCCTGCGCCACCGCTCGATCCACCCGTACCGCCGGTGAACAGGCCGCCGTCGGTACCGCCGCCGCCACCGCCACCGGAACCGGCAGAACCCCCACCACCGCCGCCGCCACCGCCACCGCCGGCACCGCTGCCGCCCGCGGCACCACCGGTCAGCGCGGTCGGGTCGCCATCGAGGGCATTGTTCTGCCCACCGGCACCACTGCCGCCGACGCCGCCGACACCACCGTCGCCGCCGGATTGGCTCGAACCATCGCGCCCGGCCACGCCTTCGCCGCCACCGGACCCGCCGCTCTGGCCGTAGCCACGCGTACCGCCGGTCCCGGCCGCACCGGCCGTGCCGCCGACGCCGCCGTTGTCGTTGTTGACGCCGCCGCCGCCTGCAAGACCCGTCGTGCCGCCCTGGCCGGCCGTCCCCGCGAAGCCGCTCGCGCCACTGCCGCCCGCGCTGCCCTCTTTGCCGTCTCCCCAGAATGCGCCGCCGGCCGCGCCGCCGGCGCCACCATCACCCTGGGCGCCGGCATTGACGCCGCCTACACCCGCATTGCCGGCGCTGCCGCCTCCCTGCCCGCTGTTCGCGGCGCCGCCACCGGCCCCTGCCGTCGATCCGACTGCCGACAGGTTGAACACCGTGCCTTCGTCGATGTAGACGTCGTCGGTCACCTCGATGGACAGCGCATACGGTCCGATCACATTGATCTGATCGGGTCCGATATGCAGATCCCCTTCGATCCGCAACACCGCAACACCGTCCGGCAAAACCTCCGTCGTGAACGACGCGCCGTAGAACAGGTCTGCGTCGCCGTCGTCACCGATGATCGATACGCCGGCGGTACCGAAGGTGGCGGTGTCGATCGTGACGATCGATGCCGCGCGTGCGTACGGTGCCGGCAGATTCGACGGCGACAGCCCATCCTTGAAGACGTTGCCCAGCGTGACCACCGAGGCCTCGGTGAGCGCCGAGTAGGCGACATCGGTCGAACGCGTTTCCGCTTCGTTCCAGGTCACGAAGACCTCGTAGTCGCCAGGCGCGAGACCATCGAAGGTCCACGCTGCACCAAACACGTCGCCGCTGTCGACGGAGCGGAAACGGTAGTCGCCCTCGAAGGCACTGGCCACCGGTGCCAGGTTGCCGCTGAACCCGCCGCCGACCTCGGAGTAGCCCAAATCGCCGTCGTCGATGACGCGCTGCCCGAACAGGCTTTCGATGTTCGCGATGGCGTTCTGGCTCAGGTCGACATAACGCAACCGGTCGAGGCCCGCCAGCGGCGACACATCGGTGATGCTGTTGGTGTGCAGCGACAACACTTCGAGGTCCGCAAACCGGTCGATTCCGGCGAGATCGTCGAGGCCTGCGCTTCCGGGGGAATCGATGCTGAGGAACTTCAGGTTGGTCAGCTGTTTCAGTCCGTCGTTGAAGGTCACGTCGGCAAACGGCTCGGGCGCGAAGCCCCCAGCGATCAAGGTGCCGTCCATGCTCAGGTAGTTGAGCGACGTCATTTCACCGAGGAAATGCGTCGGCGGCGCGACATAGACATCCGACGACGCGTAGTAGCCGACGATATGGGTCACGACATCGAAGTCGAGGCTCAGGGCCTTGATGTTGAGCAGCCCGACCAGGTCGCCGTTGTCGGCGCGACTCGGCGCCAGCGGCTCGAGTGCGCCGATCCATTTCGTCGAGTCCAGCGGATCGGCTGTCGTATCGACGTAGCCGAACGGATTGCTGCCGAGCGTTAGCGCGCGCAGGCCGATCGCCGCCTCGAGTCCGCGCAGGCTCTCGATCCCCGCGCCGCTGGCATTCAGTCGCACCAGGGTCGCGAGATCGGAAGCGTGGATGTCACCGTGCACGACCGGCGCGCCGTCGGCGCCATAGGTGACATTGAAACCGAGCGCGTTCGCAATCAGGCCCTTCAGCGCCGGGTCGGCGATCTCGACAATCGGATCCGCCTCGAACTGGGTCCGGTTGCTGTTCTCGGCCAACACCGGCGCGGCGCGCGTCTCGTTGAGCGCGTCGAAATCGCGGATCTCGATCGTCTCGCCGACGAAACGGTCGACACCGCTGCCGCCGATCAGTCGGTCGAGACCATCGTTGCCGACGATAACGTCCTCACCTTCGTCGCCACTGATCGTGTCACGATCCGGTTCACCATCGCTGGCGTGCGTCTCGCCGGCGATCGGCGCACGCACCTCGATCGTCAGATCGATGTCGCCCGCCGACGGGTCGGTGCTGTAGACCTTCAGGAAATAGGTCCCGGCGGCGAGATCGCGCATCGAAATGATCGACCGACCCTCGGACAGCACCCGGCCGTCTGCATCGTACAGGTCGCCGACGACACCCTGGACATTGGTCACGACATCGAGACGCGGCGCACCCGCGCCAATCACGCTGTCGCTCAGCAGCGTGAGTTCCGGCTGCTGGACCCCGACCGGCGCCTCGATCCGCAGGGCCATACGCGTATGGCTCTCGGCCAGCACTGCGCGAATGGCCGTGCTCAGGTTGGCGACAATCTCGCTGGCGCCCGCGGCGACATCAACCGTGGCACTCAACAGCAGCTCGCCCACGCCGTCGCCGGCATCCGCCGCGCCATCCCCTTCAGCAGCGAGCACACCGATGCTGAACTGCGCATCGGCCGATGCCGGCTGCAGCAACGGCAGGACCAGCTCGATATCGGTGAAGAACACATCGTCACCGGTGAATTCCAGCAACGAGGCCAGATCAAATTCGTAGACCACGGCATCGTCGTCGACACCGCCGATTAGGAACGTCTGGCGCGTCTCCCCGGCGACGACGGCACTTCCCGGTGTCTGTACACCGAACCCACCGCCATTCGGCGTCAGTCCGTTGTCGCTGGTCGCACGGATCGAGAAGGCGCTGTCCTCGTGCGCGGGCAGCAACTCGATCAGAGAATTGCCATTGCCGTCACCCTGGGTCGTAAAGCGGTACCAGTTGTCGCTGCCGGCCGCGAGCAGGAAATCGTCGGTGCCCGAAAACACCTCGGCGCGCCCAAGGCCGCGATCGACGAGGAACAGTCCACTGCCGGTGATCTGGCGGTTGCCGAGCTCGATGAACGTGTCCGGCAAGTCGACGCCACGCGCCGCTCCATGCAAAACGTATATCTTGCCTGCGCCCGCGCGCAGGCCGGTCGCAAACGCATCGGCATCACTCGCACCGATGACGAGATCGGCGATGTCATCTCCATTGAGGTCCTGGTTCGGTGTTGCACCCAGCGATCCGAAGCGATCACCGCCCGATTCACCCAGCAGATGGAAATCACCATTGGCATCGGCCGTTGTGCCGTCGAGCGACAACGTACCCGCCCGCTCGCCGACGCCCCAGAACACGAACACCTCGCCGCGTTCATCGGCATCGATGACGCTGAAGGGCGTCTGCAGCACGTTCGCGGTAATGCCGACCGCAAGGTCGATCCGGCCATCGGCATCGAAATCGCCGGCCGTCGCCGTCGGCGCTGTCGCGTAGCCGGTACCGACCGACAGGCCGGCGGCGTCCGGACGCATGAACACGAAGTCGGCATCGTCGGACGGCGCCTGGAACAGCGCGCCCTCACCGAGATCGACGCCGCCGCTGACGATAAACAGACTGCCGGTCGCCCATGTCCCGCCCTCGACATTGCGTGCAAACGCGATCTCGTCGAAACCATCGTCGTTCAGATCGCCGACGACCGAAACAGGACCCCCGAGCGCGAACCCCTGCCAGATGCGTGCGCTGTCGTGGCGCAGATCGATGGCCGGCCCCTGCTCGGCCAGTCCGGGAAGGTTGAGCGCGAAATTCAACGGGAACGTGTACGACAGCACGATGCGGCCGTCGGCGGACTCGGTGACGTCCAGATTGCCGGAGGCCTCGCCCGTGGCAATGAACGCCGCCTCGATGTCGGCGGCCAGATCGGCGAATGTCGTGTTGTCGGACGTTGCAGCGGCCGTCACGGTGAAGTTCACCGGGGTAGGCCAGTCGGCCACGACCAGCGACAGATCGGCGTCGCGACCCAGCTGGTACGGATTCGCAGCACGACCCTGCGGCGTCAGGTCCGCAATGATGACGCCGTTGACACCCGCCTTTGCGGACGTGAATCCGAGTTCCTTCGCGCCGCCGTTGACCTCCTGCTGCGACAGCAGATAGGTGCGGCCGGCATCCGGAATCCCGGCGAGTCCGTTCTCGAAGTGCAGGAATCCCGCATCGGCGATGACGATGTCGTCGCGTCCATCACCGTCGGCGTCACCGATGACGCGCGCCGAGATGGCGTGAACGGTCGTGATGTCGTTGATCGACGGCGTGAACCCGTTCAGCAGCTGCGTCGCGAGGGCCAGGCGGCCCGCGTCGTCGTCACCGATCGACAGGACGCCGATCGCCGCCGACAGTGCCAACGGTACGCCGGCCGTCCTGCTCGTATCGGTGATGTCGCTGCCGCCAAAGATATGGCCGACCGTATTGCCGATGGGGCTGTGTGTGACAACCAGCAGGTCCGACTTGTCGTCCCCATCCCAGTTCAGCGCGTGCAAACTCACCTGACCGGTGCCGAGCGCGTTGGCATCCAGCTGGATCGTGAAGCGCGACGTCGCGGGTAGACCGGCAATCGAACCCGAATCCAGGACGCGCGGGGCATCGTTCAAATTCGTCAACACCGTGACCAGGCCCGTGGCCCTGTTCACGAACGCGAGATCATTCCTGCCGTCGCCATTGAAATCGCCGGACGACTGGGCAATCGCGCCGAGACTCGCCAGATCGATGACGATGTCCGCCGCATCGGCTACGTTCTCGATCCCATCCTGGTCGACCGGTCCGAGGAACAGGTAGGCGGTCTGAGCGGCCACCAGCGCCAGGTCGTCGACGCCGTCGCCGTTGACGTCGCCCAGGCCAACAGAGCCTGCCAGTGCCTGGTTTACCGTGGCGCCCTCGAACCCACCCAACACGTCGGCGTCGAGACCCGTCGTCAACACGTCGGGGGCCGCACTGCTGGTTGCGGTCGTCGACAACGGCGTGGCCGGATCGTAGATGAGCGGCGTGACGTCGCCACGTGCACCCGAGCCGGTGTTTCCACCGAGCGGATCACTGAGTTCGCGTCCGTAGTAGAGATGCGTGTTGTCGCCAAACGGCTCGGCAATGAGCAGGCTCGCATTGTGTTCGACGAGCTGGACCGCATCCGCGACGAGTATTCCGGAGGGTGCCACGTTAATCGCTTCGAGCGTATCGAGCTGGAAGCCTCCCGCGCCCGGCTCGCTCGCCGAAGTACCCTGAACGCGAACGTAGCGCACCGCCGACAGCCCACTGCCGGAAAGATCGTAGGTGGCGCTGACGCGCTGGTCGACGTCGGGCGTACCGGCGATCTCGCTCGCCTTGATGCTCGTGAAGCTCACCCCGTCGTCGCTGACCAGGACGTCGACGTCGGCGAATGGGTCGCCCCCGCCGCTGTCCAGGGCGTGCAGACGCAGGTCGGGACCTCCACCATCCACAACCAGGCCATCACCAAAATCGTAGGTCACGCGCGCCGAACCCAGGCTCGCGAATCCACCGTCGGCGCTTCCGGTCACGATCGCGACATCGAACCCACCATCGTTTTCGAACAGCTGGTCGGTCTGCGTCACCGCGTCCTTGAAACGCAGGGTTACCGAGATCACACCCGAACTGTCGGGCGCAATCTCACCGAGTCGGAAATAGCGCACACCGTCCGGCGTGACTTCATCGGGCTCGCCCGCAGGTAAATCGAACCGGAGCGTCGACGCACCGTCGACGACGTACTCGGCGAGTGCAGACAGCTGAAGGCCGGCCGCGGTGACGTCGGGGACACTGATGAGGATGTCGTAACTACGGTTGGAGTCGAGCGGCCCGGGATTCTGTCCGACACCGTCGAAACGGTAGGTGGTGCTGAGCGTCGCCCCTAGCCCGTCGATGACACGCGCACTGCCCCCCAGGGCATCCGCGAACGCCTGGGCGGGCCACGCGGAATCGCTCGAATCGAGAACGAACGAATTCAATGCAGCGCCGGTAAAACCGGTGCCGGCGAATGCGAAAACCTCTGGAATGGTGATTTCGTCGGCACCGCCGAACCCCTGGGCGAAAAACGGCGCAGCATCGGGTTCGAACACGAACGACGGTGCGGCAGCTTCCTGACCCTGCGCCCACGGTTTGCCGCCGGCGAAGACCTGAACAACCTGGTGCAGGATCTCACCATCGCCGTTCAGGCCGGGTGCGGATTCGAACGCGATCGCGCCGAGATCGTCAAAGCCGTCACGGTTGATGTCTCCAATACCGCGCACGTCGGCGGCCTCGATGACGACACCATACTGCTCGAGTTGCACGCTCCCGCCGGGCAGGAGTCCCTCGCCGCGAACAAAGTACGAGTCGCGTTTATAGGCCTGCAGCGGATCGGTGAAGAGAGCGCGCGCCATGGGCGTCAGCAGCAAGTCCGCTTCGCCGCGTACAGCCTGCCCCTGCGCATTCCTGTCACCGTCGACAAAACCGGCAGACTGGATTGCCATACCGATCAGGTTATTTTCCGCCCGGATCGTACTGACGCCGATGATCCGGTTCAGGCCGGCGGGCGCGGTGAAACCGTCGACATCGTCCTGGTCCAGCGCACCTTCATAGATCCGCACCGCATCGATCGTACCGAGGAACGCATGCTCCGTGCCGGAGCGGTTGCCGATCCACAACTCGTTCTGCGCCAGGTTGACGTCGCCGATGTTCCCGCTGATCGAATAGGTATGCACGAGTTCACCGTTGGCGAACGTGCGCACCTCATTCAACAAGACATCGTATGCCACAAACAGGTGCGTTGGCTGATTGGTCGGCGCGATGTAACCGGTATCGATCCAGACCCAGCCGGGCGACGCGTTTGCGAATGCCCAGCGGATCGTGCCGTCGTTCCAGCGCGCGACCTCGAACGCGCCCTCCGAATTGACGATGATGCCGCCATAGGGCCCGGTATTGCCGGTTGGACGGATGATTGCCTCGATCGTCAGCCCCTGCGAAAGATCGACACCATCGAGCCCGGTGTTGACGTGATCGCCGACACCGTCGAGCACAAGCGAACCGTCGCTGATGAACGCATCGCCGGCAAGCGTACCGTTCTTCACGGGCGCGCCGCCGCTCTTGTCGCCTGTGTCGTCGAGATTGCCCGAGAACGTCCACTCGAACGCCGCGCTCGGCACGCGCGGCACCTCGGGTATCAAGTCGGCGTAACGACCGACCGTTCCCGGCACGACATAGATCTCACCACGCGCCTCGGCCAACACAGCGAAATCGTCGAGCCCGTCGTTATTCAGGTCGCCAACGCGCGTGACACTCGGCGCCGCGTGGAAGAACACCGGCTGCTGGGGCGGTGGCAGGTTCGGGATCACACTGTCATTCAATGAACCCAGCCTCGCGTCGTAGCCGTTTACCGACGAATCGGCAGCCGGATCGCCCGACTCGGCGTCGAAGCGGTAAAAGGCGATCAACCCCTCTTCGTCACCATTTATGTCTTCAACCTTTGTTTCCGCCACCTGCTGGGCATCGAACGCACTGTCCCAGAACCGGTAGTCGCGAACCACGGCCTCCAGTGTCTCGTTGCTGTCGAAAGTGAACGACGGCGGGAAGCCGTCGCGTTCCTGACCGACGACGATACCGTTCGTCGCCAGCGTGATGGGATCGATCCCCGGCAATCCGAAAATCGCCGTCATTGCGATTGCGTTACCGTCGACGTACACCTCGACCGTGTCCGTTGCGACGTGCCGCACCACCGTAATGTCGTGCCACAGGCCATCATCGAACAGCCCGGCGATATTGAATTCGCGGTTGGTGTCGTTGTTCTCGACGTCGATGATGCTGCTCGCACCGCTGCGCCGGAAAGTGACGCCGAACGCGTCCGCCTGGGTATCGCTCGAAGCCCATAGCACCGTGCCCTTGGTAACCCCGGGCTCCAGCGGGCGAAACTCAAACTGGAACGTCAGATCGCCGCGGCCCTCGAGGACCTCGTTGGGCAGCAGCACCACGTCGTTGTCGAACTGCAGTCCCCGCTCACCTGGTACCGAGAGCACCTCGTCCGGCGTCGTATTGCGTTCGGCGGTTACGAATACATCGTCGACATAGAAACCGTCGAACGCATTCGCCGCCGCGGGCGAGCCATTCTGTTCGTAGACCAGGCGAATCTCGAGATCGCTTTGGCCCAGATAGTCGTGCAGGTTGACCGCCGCCAGCTGCCAGTCACCACTGCCGTTGAGCAGTTCAACCGGCGCATCTCCGGCAACAGTGCTCGCCAGCACCGCCACCACCTCGCCCGCGCCAGGCGCCGTGCTGCTGCGGACGAGTTCCACACGCGCCTGATCAATCGCGTCGCGTCCACCGTTGTCGAGGAAATAGTTGAAACTGAGGACGGCGTTGGCGACCGTGCTCAAGTCAAGGTGCACGACGGTTTCGGCAACCGCCGGCGTCGCGGCGCCGGTCGGCGCAAACCGGAGACTGAATTCGTCGCTATGACCAGAATCCGCGGCGCGCTCATCCGACAGCACGAACGGGTTGCCGACACCCGGCGTACCGAGGTTGAAACCGTCGACGATGCGCAGCGGCTTGCTCGTGCTGGCATTGACGTTCCCCGGAACATCGCGTGCCTCGAACACACCATCGAACGCGTTTCCAGTGGCGTCGACTACCGCGTCCCCGTTCGCCTCATTGAACCGGTACAAGGCGCGCAGGCCGACTTCGTTGCCGACCAGCAGATCGTTGAAGCCGGCTACGACGTCTTCCTCGCTCAAGGCCCTTTCCCAGATTCGGAACTCGTCCAATTCGCCGCGCAGGGCCTGATTCGTGTCGAACGAGCCACCCACCGAGTCCTGATCCTGACCGAGGTAGAGACCAGACGGATCAACGGCGAGCGCCAGGGTGTTCGACAATGTCAGGGTCTGCACGAATACCGCGTCGATGTACAGGCTCAATGTCGCGTTGGCCGCGTCCCGCACGATCGAGTACTGATGCCATTCGCCATCGGCTATGTTCGACAGGCCGCCAAAATCGTAGGTGACCCCTTTGTCAAGCACCCTCAGCGTGGTCGAATTCAGCGCGCCGATCAGCAGTTCATTGGTGCTGCTGATGGCGCTCGCCGCCGTCAACACGAACATGTCGGTCGGATCGCTGGTACGCAGCGAGAACTCCACCGTGTAGTCGCTGACGCCATTGAGCGCCGCATTCGGCAGGGCGACCAGCGAATCGTCGAACAGCAGTGAACCGTCACTGCGCGGATCGGGGCGCGGTTCGTCGACATTGGCGTAGCGGAAATCGGCCGTGAACAGTTCGGTCGTGTTGGACCAGTCGACACGTCCATGGAATATCTGCACCAGTGGCGACTCGCCACCGATGGAAACGACCAGGTCGTCGATCCCGTCGCCGTTCAGATTGCCGCCGTTCGCGACGCCGAGCGGCACGCCGCTGTCGAAACCCTTGATGACGACATCGGCATCGTTGACCAGATCGATCGCGTCCGGCCATTGCTCTCGGCCGAACACGATGTAGACGCCCTCGTCCGGAAACACGCCGGCGCCCGGCGCATCCGGATCGTGGATCGACACCGCGACCGTGATGTCGGTAAATCCATCGCCGTTGAAATCACCAGGGGTGCCGATGACGCTGCGCGATCCGAAGATCGAATCCTGCAGGATCGGCGCCGGCAGCGAAAGCGTGACCGTTTGCCCCGTCTCCGGGATCTGAATCGTCACCCGGGTGGGCTCGATTACGCTCGCCGGATGCACACCCGCGGGCACGGTAAACAGATCGAACGGGTTGCCAAGCCCCTCGCTGACCGCGGTTGCGAACTCGGTGATGCCGTCATTGTTGATATCGCCGAGCGCGAGCGCAATCGCCTCGGCGCCGACCCCCGCGTTGTCGAACAGGCGGTCCGCATTGCGCACCGCGACGTCATTGATCAACCCGAGTTCAGCGCTGAACTCGAAGCGGTACTGGCGGGTCTGGGTGTCGTCCGGATTCTCCACCTGGATCAGGTAGTAGTCGGGCACCCCGGCGAACTCCTCCTCCGGCACCAGGCGCAGCCCCGCGCCGTCGTCGGTGTCAACCGCGGCGAAGAGTTTCTTTTCGAGTATCGCCCCATCGAGCGGGACCAACCGTTCGTTGACTTCGTGCATTTCCTGCACGGTCAGCATCTCTCCCAGCAGCGTCGCCGCCTCGGCGCCGCCGAATGCCTTCAGCGCGCTCGGGGTTCTGATGTAGTACCAGTCCGCCGGATCGCCGAGGTGGAAGCTCAGGATGAGTTCGTTGAAAGCCGAACTGTTGTCAACAGGCACGACGGTCGGCAGAGCTGCCGCGAAATCGAACGTATCATTGGCGGCGGTGCCGAGGCTGTTGGTCACGAGCTCGAGCGTATCCGGGGCCAGACCGCTATTGCCGAACAGCAGGTCGTTGCCGCTGCCGCCGATAATGTCGTCGTTGCCGCTGCCACCGAATATCACGTCCGCGCCGGCACCGCCATCGATCGTGTCGTCGAGCGGCCCGCCGAACAGGCGGTCGGCGCCGTCTCCGCCGATGATCGTCAGCGCGGAGATCGTTCCACCCTGCTCGAAATCGCCGAGATCGATGCCCCACTCGCTGCTCGTGTTCGGGAACCGGTACTCGGGATCGGCATGTACCGTGTCGTCGCCGTCTCGCGTGTTGATCACGGACTGCTCGACGTCGTGCGCCTGGTAGTACGCATAGTACTGTTCGAAGATCGCGCGCGTGCCGACCGCGGTCTGCACCAGGCGGAAGCCGAGCGCGTTGGTCGCGTTACCGCTCGCGTCGCTCTCCAGTTCGTCTGCGTCGGCCGTCACCTCCAGCGACGCATCGGCGCCAGTCGCGAGCCGGACGATGCGCAGGCGCTGTCCCTCGTTGTCGACGCGCACGAGTTCGTCGGCGATGCCGGCCGACTGCAGCGCGCTGCCGATCGCAGCCGCCACGTCGTCCGCGAGATCGGCGACATCACCGTTGTCTTGCGTTGCGGATGCTTCGACCGTCACGGCGAAACTCGGACCATCGTCGATCGTCAGCGTGAAGTGCACATCGGCGCCGAGGCGGCCGTCGATCGGCGCGTCGACCGCGGCCGTCACAATGACCGGCACATCCTCGGTTTTCTGCACGAACTCCTGGTTGGTCGTGTCCCAGACCAGCGCCGTGAACTCGTAGCGCTGCAGGAAGCGGTTGTAGCGGATCGCGACCGAATCCGGCACCGGACGGCCCTGTCGGTCGGTGTCGCCCCCGAGGAACAGCACCTGATCGTCGCCTTCACCACCGAAAAGCTGGTCGCTCTGCGTCGGTATCAGCGTCTGCTCGGTGCCGGTGACGAAGGGCAGCGCATCGGGGATGATCTGGAAGATATCGTTGCCCGCCTCACCAAACAGCAGGTCGCTGGCCTGACGGTCGGGGCCGCCACTCAGTACGTCATTTCCCTCGCCACCGAAGGCCCAGTCCTCACCCGCGCCACCGATCAGGATGTCGTTGCCGGCGCCACCGAGCATGACGTCGCGCCGTACCACATCTGAACTCGACGCGAGATCCAGAACCAGCGGATCGTTGCCGTCCTTGAAATCGAAATCAAGCGTGTAGATGGTCGGGATCAGGTTGCTCGTGACGCGTAACAGGTACTCCCCGGCCGCAAAACCGTCGAGTGAGACAACGCCGTCACTGCTGGTGGCGATCACATGCTCGTCGCCGGGATCGAGAATCTCGACGACCATGCCGTCGGCCAGACTGATGCTGCTGACCGAAAGGGCCGCATCGGCGCCCAGCGCATCGACGAGCTCGAAGCGGTAGTAGTCGACATCCGTCGGGCTGTCGATGGTCAAACCGGTGAAGCGTGCGCTGCGCGTGAGTGCATTGCCGGCGTTCTCGACGATCTGTTGAACGGAAGTCGATGCCGGATCACCGAATCCGAGCTCGCTGACGGTGCTGTCGGCGGTCGCCGTCTGCAGGCGGATTGCAGTCCCGTTGCCGAGGGCAAGTGTATAGAACTCGACACGCCCCCCGGTCTCGCGGGCCTGCACGTCGGCGCCAAGACCCGCCGAATTCAACGCCTCGTTGAGGTCGTCGATCAGGTCCTGCACATTGACGTTGTCCAGCGTTTGTGTGGCCGCGAGATGGACGTCGACGAAATCCTTGTTGCCGACGGCGATGGAGAAATTCGCCGTGCGGTTCAGGCGGCCGTCCGCGCTGACCGAGCGTGCCGCAAGCAACACGGCCTGCTGACTCAGGACATAGGCCTCGGCCGCCGTCTCGTTGCGCGACACGAATTCGCTGACATCGGTCAGGATGGCGTTGCCCGAGAGGATCTCGATCTGATCATCACCGGCGCCACCGTCGATCCAAACCGACTTCTGCACCGTCGGCCCGACGGTGATGTGGTCGTCGCCATCGAGCGCATCGATGATGATCGCCAGGAAATCGCCTTCGGCCGGCAACAGCTTGCCGACCAGCTGTTCCTCGTGCTGCTGCAATGCGGCCAGCGCCTCGTTGCGCGCCTGCAGGTCGTTGGTGCGCAGGGGATCGAGATCCAGCAGCAGGTCCGATGCATCCCAGATCAGGTTGCCGTTTTCATCGGTCGCGGCAAAGTCGAGGCGGACCTGGGCGTCGAAACTGAAACTGCCGTTGTTGTTGGTCAGCCGGGTCACCAGGTGGTGATCCTGCAGCAGCCCGGGCTCGGTCACGTAGTCGACCGTGATGACGTCGTCGGCATTGCTCGCACCGACGTACCAGACCTTGTTCGTGCTACGTGCGTATTCCTTCCAGTCATCACCGGCTATGCCGCCGTCGAGGCTCTCGAACAGCGATCCGTCGGCGCGGTACAGGGTATCGCTGCCGCCGTTGCCATACATGAAGTCGAGTCCGGTGCCGCCAAACAACAGATCGTCGTTGAGCCCGCCCAGCAGGCGGTTCAGCCCGGTGTCCTCACGCTCGCGCGTGCCGCCGGCGCTGTCGCCGAACAACGCACCGCTGATCGGATCGACGAATACCCCGAATTCACCGCCCAGGTAGGGATCGAAGCTCCAGGCATAGAGTTCGTTGCGGCCCTGGCCACCGATCAGGTCGTCGTTGCCCTGCCCGGCATACAGGATGTCGAGATCGGTCGTGAAACCTACACCGCCGTCGCCCCACAGGCGGTCGTCACCGGCGTTGCCGAACAACGTGTCGCTGCCGCTGCCGCCGTCGAGGCGGTCGCGCGCCTCCGATCCAATCAGCAAGTCGTCGCCGGGACCACCGTCGAACACGCCGACGAAATCACGACTGCGATCAGCCAACGACGACAGGTCGAGTGCACCCTCACCCTGGACGAAGCTGATTTCGTCGTCGCCGAGCAGTCCGCTGACGCGGAACTGTTCGATACGCGGCGCGCCGCTTTCGTCGAGCCAGATCGCCTCGAGCAGCGCATCGTTGTATTCGACGGCGAGCTGGCCACCGACCGCGACACCGCCGGTAGGCGCGCCGGCGGTGTCGAGAATTTGCTCACCCGCCACCGATTCGCGCAGCCGGATCACGTCGTCGCCGGCCGTGCCCTCGATCAGAAGGATATCGGTCGCGTTGTCATCGGCGACGTCGCCCTCGGCCTCGTCGCCGTAGTGACCGTAGAATTCGTCGCCGAGCGCGTCAAACGGGCGCACGCCGATCGACGGATCGGTCTGTGACGGCAACGGCCCGATGTCGAGTACGATGATGTCGATGCCACCACCGCCGAGCAGCAGGTCGTTGCCGTTCTGGCCCTCGAGCCAGTCGGTGTCGGCGCCGCCCCAGATCACGTCGTTGCCACCACCGCCAAGCAGCTGGTCCTCGCCCGAACCGCCACGCAGTTCGTCGTCTGCGCCCTCGATATCGGCGATCAGGTTGTCGGCGTAGGCCGGCCCGCGCAGCAGGTCACCGCCGATGAAATCGTTGCCGCTCTCGCCGACCAGCAGCTCCTGGCGCAGGTTGCCGAACAGGTAGTCACCACCAGATCCGCCGAACAACTGGTCGCCGGTGAGGTCCTTCTCGGCCGCGGTATCGGACGTCGGTGCATACGCGAACAGGCTGTCGCGCCCGGCGCCACCGTACAGACGCTGCCCGGCCAGGCTGTGTCCGCCGGGGCCGTCGACACCGGCGTCGCCGAACAGGTTGTCGTCGTCGCCGTCGCCGTACAGCTGGTCGATGCCGGTGTCGCCGTGCAGCGAGTCCCGGCCCGAACCGCCGCGCACGACGTCGTCGCCCGCCCCACCATGCACGTCGACATCGTCGCCGGCACCCGCATCGAGATAGTCGTTGCCCGCGTTGCCCTGCAACTCGTCGGCCTCGTCTCCGCCGAACAGAAAGTCGGTATCGTCACCGCCGACCAACTTGTCGCGTCCGTCACCTAGGCGCCCTTCCACGTTCTGCCCGTTCAGCACCGCGGGCGTGATCATCGGTGGCGCATAGCCGGTCGGGAATTGCGCCTCGATCAGCTCGAATGTCGGCGGCAACGTGAAATTGGCTGCGACATTCAGATCGAAATCGGCCTGCGTGACTTCCGCGGTGGCGAAGCCGCCCCAGATGACATCGCTGCCGGCGCCGCCGTAGATATCGTCGTCGCCAAAGCCGCCGAACAGCCAGTCGTTGCCGCCGAGGCCGAAGATCGTGTCGTTGCCGTCACCGCCGCCGATCGAATCGGCGAACTGGTTGCCATAGATCAGGTCGTCACCGGCATCGCCGGCCAGGCTCTCCTGCGCCTCGACGGTGTCGCCGAACGCGTCGACGTGACCGAATATCGTGTCTGCGCCGGCCCCACCCTCGATGTGATCACCACCCCCGTTGCCGAGCAGCGTGTCGTTGCCCTCGCCGCCGAAGATCAGGTCGTTGTTTGCGCCGCCCTCGATGTAGTCGGCGCCGAGGTCGCCGCTGATCTGGTCGTTGCCCGCATCGCCGAACAGCTCGTCGTCGCCGGCCCCGCCGACGATCAGGTCGGCGCCGTCGCCGCCATAGACGCGATCGGCGCCTTCGCCTCCGTCGATGTCATCGGCACCCTGATCGCCATAGATCAGATCGTCACCGGCATCGCCGGTGATCCGGTCGGCGCCGCGACCGCCGTGGATCACGTCATTCTGATCACCGCCGGAGATCGTGTCGTCGCCAGCGCCTCCGTCGATCAGGTCCGCACCCGTGCCACCGAAGATCTGGTCGTCGCCAGCGTCGCCGTGCAGTTCGTCGGCACCCTCCTGGCCGCGCAGGATGTCGTTGCCATCGCCGCCAAACAGCGTGTCGTTGCCGACGCCACCCTCTATGACGTCGTTGGCGAGGCCGCCGTAGAGTTCGTCGTCGCCGCGGCCGCCGCGCAGCGTGGCCATGCCGCCGCCGGCAAACAGGCGATCGTTGCCGTCGCCGCCGAGCAGGTTGACCGTCGCAGTGACCTCGTCCTGGATCACGATCACGTCGTTGCCGTCGCCGGCATCGGCGACAATCCGGGTGATGCCGGTAAAGGTCTGCGACAGGCCGAAAGCGGAGACGATGACCGTGCCGGCGGTGTCGCCGGCGCCGATCAGGAACTGCTCGTCGATGACGTCGGTCTGGAAGTTCCGGTCCGCAGCCAGTGCACCGATGTTCAGTGTCAGCGTACCGCCGTTCTTGCTGGCGAGCGCGATGTCGGCGCTGGGCGCGCTGGCGAACTCGAACTCGAGCGGCGGACTGACGAAAGACAGCGCAGCCGTGAAGATATTGATCTGTGCCGCGCGCGGCTTTCCGGCGAAGAAACTCGCCACGGGATCGGGGAACTGAAAGCCGATCGACAGCGACGCGGTGACCGCCAGTTCGAACTTCAGTCCGCCGCCGTATGCCCCCTTCGCCTGTTCGTCGGTCACGTCGTTGGTCGGGTTACCCAGACCCGCGGCACCGACGGTCAGGAAATCGAACTCGCTGAAGCGGACACGCAGCTTGCTGTCACCGGTGTTGTCAGGATCGAGCAGGTCCCAGGTGTAACCGATCCGCAACTCGGGCACGACGCTGGCCAGGATGACCGGGCCGACGTAGAGGACCGGATCGAAACCGAGCATCGCCTTGGTCGGGAACGTGATGCCGAGGTCGACACCGATGCCGATCTTGACCTCGACGTTGTTCGGATCCGGAACGATCTGGTTGCCGGGGCCACGGAAGGTGTCGATGGTGTTCTTCGGGCCCACCGTGTCGTCGAGGTAGAAGCCCTCCTTGATCGCATCGGCATCGCCGGTGCGCTTGAAGACGTCGAGCCCGGTGGCATCGAAGCGAATGCCATAGGCCGCATCGACATACACCCTGACCACGATATCCGCCAGCGAGAACGACTTCTTTTTCTTCTTCTCCGAATTGGCATCGGCCTGCTTCTTGGATTCGCTCGGCTGGTCGCCATTGTCGGTCTTGTCCTGCTTCGTCTCCGCACGCGCATTGACGTCATCGGCATCCTGCGACTGCAGCGCGTTACCCGCCCCGGTCAGGAAAGTAGCCAACAGCTGTACGGGGCTGGTCGGGATGCTGACGTTGACGATCAGGCTCAACGACGGCATCTGGTAGTCGAGCAGCAGGCTGCGTGTCAGGTCGAGTGCGGTGCCGGTCTCGTTGCCGGCGGCGTCCAGGTCGCGGCCGAACGTGGTCTCACCGAGCAGCAAACGGAAGCTGTACGTCGGCCGTTCGAGTGCCAGGAAATGAATCGGCGCAACGAAGCTGTCCTGGATCAACGCGCCGACGACGCGCGTAATGGAAACCGGGAAGCCGAGTGAGAACACGCCGAAGAAGCTGCCGGCGCCGGCCGTCAGGGACACGTCGCCGCTCGAAAACAGCCCGGGCAGTTCCTGGGTCTGGACGAAGATCTCGGCGGCCAGCTTGGCGATAGCGCTGGCCGAACTGTCGTGCGCCAGCTTCCAGATATCGCCGTAAATGGAGTCACCATTGTTCAGCAGATCGACGAACGCATCCGTGGCACTCACGCTGTCGCTACCCGCCGGCAGGAAAGACCGTTCCTGCGACGAGGCAATGAGCTGGCCCTCGGCAAGTCCGCGCGCGACGGCGCTGTCGATCGTCATGCCGCCGAGGCTGATCCACACCTCGCCATTCATACCCGCCAGCGCCGGCAGCCGGTCGTTGGCGAGTTCACCGAGGATGCGTGCCGATTCGACGAACTGGAACGTGTTGTTGACGCCACCGAAGGCCGCGACGAGGTCACCCCAGTTCTGCCCGACCAGCAGGTTGAACGGTTCCGGAACGGCCTGGAGCAGTGTGAACAGCGGATCCAGCACCGACAGCGCCGCATCGATACGATCGATCTGCGGCCGCGCGAAATCGACCAGCAGGCCGACGAGGTCGAACTCGATGTCGGTGAACACGACCGACACGTCATCTGTGGCAAGATCCCAATCGATGTCGAGATCCATCCGGTAGGGAGGGAAGACCGCGCCATCCGGTAAATCGGTTTCGATCTCGAGGTCGATGCGGGCGTTGCCGCCGGGCGTGACGCTGAACACCGAACCGGTTTCGGCCACCATCAGGTCATTGCGCGACAGGCGCGTATCACCGGCCAGCAGGTCGATCGAGTAACTGCCGTTCAGCCTGTTCGAATCGGCGACGTCCGGGTTCTCGCTGACCAGCACCGGCATGAAGCCCAGTTCACCGGCGGCACCGTCGAGGCCGGTGAGGTTGGCGGCGAAATCGATCGTCAGTTCGTTCAGCGCACTCGTGTCGACGAACACGCCGTCGCTGAGGCTGATGCCGACGGTCAACGGCAGGTTTACGCTGACCGAGGCCGCCGCGAGTTCGCTGATCGAGAGCCCGAGTCCGGGCAATGCGAGGTCGATCGCGATGTTGTCGAGCATCGTCGCCGGCATCGACAGGTCGAGATCGAACACGACCTCGGACGTGCTGCTGCTCATGCCGATGTCGGCCAGCGACGGCACCCCACCACCGATGCGCTGCAACCAGTTGAGACCACCGGGACCGAATGCATCGTAAAGCGCCTGGCGGACGAGGTCCGGGGTGAGCTGACTGCCGATCAGTGCGAGGTTGTCGCTGACCTTGGTGCGGATCTGATCGAAGAAGTCGAGCGTGTCGGCCAGTTGCGTGCCCAGGATCGGCAGCGGCTGGTTCAGCACGGCATCCTTCAGCTGGCCATCGAGGGCCTGCCAGAGCTCATCCCAGCCACGTCGGAAACTGTCGAGGTTGTCGAGGACCGAGAAACCGGTCAGCAAATCGGCAACGTCGGGGCCACTCACCGACGTGGTGCCTGTGATATCGGCAATGTCACTGACGCCCACGGTCAGGTTGGGTTGCGGCGCGGACACCTCGGCCGGGAATGCCAGCGGCAGATCGATCAGCAGCTGGCCGCCGCTCGTGGTTACATTCGTTGCCGCGGCCGCCGCGCCGATCGCGTAGCGACCCGTCGCCGTCGGGCTGAAGCTCAACGCGAAGTCGATCGGATCGGTGCCGCTGCCGCCGCCGTCACCGTCCAGTGCGAACACGCCGCCGACCACGTCGACGGACATAGCACCAAAAAGGGCCTCGAAATTGACCAGCGGCTGTTCCGCGATCAACGAGAAATCAAGACGCGTGGTGTCGGCGAGATAGACACCGGGATTTGCAGGGTCGGTGAGATCGATGCCGAAACCGAGATTGAGGCTGCCGTTCGCGCCGACATCAATCGGGCTCACCCCGGCGCCGTCCATGACGATGCCGACCGGGTCGAGGCCGAGCGCCGCAAGGTCCGCGCCGAGCGTGCCCAGATCGAGATGCAGCGGCACCTGCCGCACCGTGTCGGCGAAGTCGACACCAAAATCGAAACGCAATCCCTCGGCCCCGGCTGTCTGTTCCAGTTCGATCGTCAGTCCGGCAATCTTCGACTGTGCGGCAAGCGCCGCCTTGAAGGCCTGCAGTGTTGCCGGGTTCTGCGCCGCAATGTCGCTCGCAAGTGACTTGAACTGGCCGGCGAAATCGAACAGCTCGGCGACACTTTCACCCAGGCCCGGAATCGCGGTGGACAGCATGGCGCGCGTCGTCGCGAGCTCGTCGAGGTAGTCGCCGATCGCCAACAATGCATCGATCGCGTCGGCAACATCGAGTTGTTCGACCACGGACAACAGGGTGTCGACGTTGCCGGCAGCCGATCCGAGGCTGAGATCGAACGTGGTTGGATCACCCGCATCCGCGGCGACCACGTGCAGCACGGGCGCAAAACCCGTGGTCGCGACGAAATCGCCACTGGGCAGGAGCGGCAGGTCGAGCACAGACGAGGCGATGTCGCTTCGACTCTGCACGAGGCTGGCGGGATCGGTCAGACCCGACAGCAGCTCGTCCAGATCCGTCGTGCCGTCAGCACCGTCGGCCGGCTCGCCGAGCGCGATCGAGAAATCGTAGTCGGCATGCCCGCTGCCGCCGGTCACATCGAGCTCGAGCGCATGCCACAGTGCCGTACCGTCGATCTGCGGCGCATCGATGTCGACCTGGCCCGAGAAATCGAGCGCGTCGACAATGACATGACGCAGCGTGGTGTCGCCATGCAGCGGCAGCCCACTGATCACCCAGTCGGTCGAGCCGGTGTAGATCTGCTCGGCCGGTGCACCGACCAGGCCGAGTCCAAAGTGCGCCAGCGAACCGTTGACCGACTCGATCGCGAATGTCTGAGGGCCAGTGGTCTTGTCGGTGAACATCAGACCGTTCAGGGGCTCATTGAATCCAACGCTGAACGCACCTGCACCGAGCGCGGCATCTGCGGCGGCCTGGATGGCGTCCATCAACTCGCCGACGGTTCCCGTATCCGGATCGTGATCGAGATCGACCTCGAACTGCTCACCGCTGCTGACGGTGAACAGGATGTCGGTCTGCCCGGCAGCCGTCATGACACCGCGGCCAGCGTTCAGATCCCGGACCAGCGTAGTCGACGACAGCGGTCCCAGGTTTGCACCCGCGGGTGTGAGCAACAGGCCGAGGCTCACCGACAGCGCAACATCGGCCACCGCCGTCACCTCGCTCGACGAATCCACGGCATGCAGTTCACCGGCGTCGAGCAGGCTCACCGTGGACGTCTGCGGGTCGAGCCTTCCGTTCACGTTGATGTCGAAATCGAGGGTGTGGTTTGCAGCGTCGAATTGCACGTTGCTGACCAGTCCGCCGAGCAATGCAAAGAATTCCTGCGCGGACGCGAACGTCGGTATCTCCACATCGACGTCACCGCTGGTGTCGATGGTCGTCAGCGGATCCACCAGGCTCTGCCCGATCAGCGCGACGAGGTCGATCGTGTCGTCTGGCTGCCCGGCACTGTCCTGCACCAGCAACTCGTTCAGCTGCAGTGACTGGGTAAGTGGTAGCGCGTCGCTGAACACCGTACTGTCGGCATAGGCAGCAAGAAAGTCGCGCAGATTGCTGATAGCACCGACTGCCGTGGCGGACTCGGCGTTGGCGAAATCGGTGATACCGAGCGCGGCGTAGTTCTCGGTGAGCACACCTGCATTGGCATCGTAGATGTCATCGCTGAACGTAATCACGGCGGGATTCGACGGATCGTCGGCGGCGCCGCTGATGGAAGAGGTGCCGCGCAGAACGTAGCTGGCATTGGCCGTACCGCTCTGCGTTGCACGCGAGGCCGCTGCCAGATCCTTCAACGCGGCAAGTGTGATCGGCGTGGCGGCGAACGTCAGATCGACCGACGCATCGAGCGCGATGCTGCTTGGCACCCCGTCGACATTGCCGATATCAAGACCGAGAAACCCCGTCAGCGCGCTGAATGCGATATCGGGCAAGTCGACCGTGAGGCGCGCCTGGGCCGGTGTGTCGAATGCAAAACGGACGGCATCGGACGGGCTCGCCAGCGCGGCCAGATCGAGGTCCACGCGGAAATCCCAATCCAGCAAGACCGACAGGGGTCCCGACAGCTCGTCGGTTTGCAGGAAATCCGACAACTCGACACCGAGGCCGATGGCCGCATCCGCGAACGTGCGCGTGGCCAGGATCGACAGATCGAGGGACAGCACGTCATCGGCGACCGACGCACTGGCACTGAGGTCCAGGTCGATGTCGCCATAGAGCCCGCTATGGCTGGCGATTGCGGCCGCAAGTGCATCGCCATCCGCGACGGTATTGGCTGACAGGTAGTCGGCAACCACGCCGGCGATATGCACATCCAGGATGTCACCGACATCCAGAAAGTCGTTCAGCGACCCGTAGACAGGAAACAGGCTGCGCGCGAGCAGGCCTGTGTCCGCCGTTTCCGCGATGGCCGTGGCGAGACCGCTCAGACCGTCCTGCAATGCACTTCGAATGTCGTCGTTGTGCGCGTCGATGATGCCGAAATCGCCATTCAACGTCACACCGGGTGTGAGTGGCGCAAAGACCTCGGGTGTGCCGACGGTGACGCTCGGGTTGCCTATCGCTGCAAACGGCAGCGCATCGACGGTTAGCGGCATGACCAGGGTGGCATCGCCGCCGGCGACCACGCCGGTCAGTTGTCCGGCGGACTTGGCCTGCAGTTCAGCCACGGAAATGCGGCCGTCGTTGTTCGAGTCGAGTTCATCAAGGCCCAGGACAACGCGCGCATCGAGGTCGAGTTCCCCGCCTTCGACGTCGGCGTCGACGAAGTTGTACCGCAAGGGAAACGCCAGCGGCGTCCCGTCGTCGCCGAGCGACAGCGACAGCGCGTCCGCGACGATGAAGAAGTCGGTGATATCGATGACCTGGTCGCTGACATCCACGCCGAACGCGAAGTGGAACTGCACGCCTCCCTCGACGCCGACATCGGTCGCCTGAGCCAGTTCGATCCCCTGCGCTGCTGCGTCAGCGCCGAGATCCAGTGATGCCAGCGCGTTGTTAGTCACGTCGAACGCGACGTCGAAGACGAATGCGTTCCCGATCAGGTCCCCACTTGCACTCGGCAACAGCGAGAGTGCCGTGACAACGCCGTCGGTCGTACCCTCGTCGCCGATTGGCAGCGACGCGAAGTAGTCAGCGAGCGGGTTGAGCAGGTTCTGTTGAACCAGCGTTGGTACATCCAAGGCGTCGAGAACCGCCATGTCGACCAACGGCAGCGCATGGGTGAGTTCTTCGACCTCGGCCAGCGTGACGGTCCACGACTTGAGTTCGTCGAGACCCTGCATGACCACCGAGTCGACCTGGGGCATCAGATCTGCAGAGAGCAGGAAGCGCGGTTCGAGCGCCTCGTAGGTCGGCTTCTGGCGTTCGGGCAGGACTTCCTTCAGGTGTTTCGCGAGCTGCCGTCTCGTGAACGTCGGACTGGGTGTGGCGTCCACCTCCTTCCGTCGAGCCAATCGCCTGATCAGCTTCCGCAAGCGAGTTTCATCGAGCGCCATAGCAGATGTCCTTTGGGTATGTGTCTCGCCGTGCGAGGTCGACCAACCGGCGCCCCACCTCATTCGACGGGCGCACCGGGCACGCAACCGAACCCCTCAACCGCGCCCTTGCCTCTGGTGTTCCCGGAAGGCTCTGAGTGCAGGCCTTGTCATCGCTCCGATCGCGTTGCATCCCTCGTCGAGTCCACGCATTACAGACCGCCGGCCACCAGACTGGGATGGAAGAGAACCCATTGCGATCCGTTTCACGTCGCAAACCGTCGGCCATGCCAACCTGTGGAGCACGCGTACCAAGGCAATGCACGGATCTGTCCGCCGATCATCCGAGGTGCAAGTGCGTTGCGCGCATGTGCCGGCTGCGGCGCTACTGCGAAGTGCCTGACGGCCTGGATTCTCAGGGGCGGCGACTACGCCATCGTTCCGGATCAAGCTACCGAGGCTCATGTACGGAATGCGCGCCTGAAGTGGCCGAATTTGCAGTTCGCCGAAGACGGTCCCCAATGTTCCGGCAAACGTAACCAGGTCAGATTGCGCCGCACGCGTCCCAATCTTTGGGTTCCTTATTTTTTTCGTATGCTCTGGGAACGGCGCGCAAGAATCAAGCCACCACATTTAATCTGTAAATTCATATACTTAGCAATCCCACCCTCGCGGTGCTGTAAAACCGCCTGACACCCTGCACCCACGCCGTTCGGTGACATCCGCGTCGGTTTCGCTGTGACGCGTGCTACGGGCTCTTCTCTGGTAGAGGCATGTCCTTGTTTGCGCGCTCTTTTTTCTGAAAGTTGATCCGGAGCAGGCGCGACAGGTGCGTGGGACGTCGTTGTAAAGTCCTCCGATCCGCCGATTGGCAAAGCCAGATCCCGGAACGCGGCGTCTTCGCGGCTACCAGACCTTCGGCCTGCACGGGTTTCCCGCTCGCCTGCGCACGATCGTTCACCAGGCGAATTCCGGTCGTTGGGCGCGCAGCCGCAGGGGCAATCGATCGTGCCGTGCAACAGCGGGCAGATCGATGACGGGGATTCTTGGATCGTTCCGCAACGCTGCACGGCGTTCGCCGTTGTCATGCGGTCGCCAGGGCCTTGGTTTGACGTCTCGTATTGCGAAGCGTTATCATTCGCACTCGTATTACGATTTATGACGTGGAGCGATTGACCTGATGAACCGCCATCTCCTGTTTGCCGGAATCCTGCTTTGTCTGCCGGTCGCTGTGCTCGCGGCCGATGCCTACGAGGCCACCGTTGTTATCCGGGACCATCGTTTCGAACCCGTCGAACTGCATGTCCCGGCGAGTCAGCGCATCAAGCTGACTGTCGACAATCGCGATTCCAGCGCCGAAGAGTTCGAAAGCCATGACCTCGACCAGGAGAAGATCATCGCCGGCAATAGCGCCGGAACCATCCGCTTCGGACCGCTGAACCCAGGCCGCTATGCGTTCGTCGGCGAATTCCACGAAGAGACGGCACGTGGCGTGATCGTCGCGGAGTAACACCATGCTAGGCATCGCGCTCATCGTCTTCCGCGAAACCCTCGAGGCGGCCCTGCTGATTGGCATCGTCGCCGCCGCAACGCGCGGTTTGGCGGGACGCAACCCGCGCCTGGTGGTCGGCATACTGTTAGGCGTAAGTGGTGCACTGCTCGTGGCCGCGTTTACCGGACGGATCGCGGAACTGGCCGATGGTGCAGGCCAGGAACTGTTCAACGCGACCGTACTCGGCGTGGCTGTGCTGATGCTCGGGTGGCACAACATCTGGATGGCGCGCCACGGCCGCCAGATGGCGACCCAGGCGCGTGCACTTGGTGCGGCCGTGCAGGATGGACGGCGCGAGATGTCCGCGCTGGTGATGCTGATCGCCTTGGCGGTACTGCGCGAAGGTTCCGAAACCGCGTTGTTCGTCTACAGTGTTGCACTCGGTGACCAGACATCACTGGTACAGCTATGGCTCGGCGGCATCGTCGGGTTGGTCGTTGGCGGCGCAATCGGTTGGGTGCTGTACGCCGGATTGGCCCGCATACCGCTCAGGTACTTTTTCCAGGTGACCGGCGCGTTGATCGTTCTGCTCGCCGCGGGACTGGCTGGCCAGTCGGCGCGCTACCTGGCACGCGGTGATTTTGTCGAGACCTGGTCGCAACCGATTTGGGATACGTCGAGCTGGTTGTCGACGGAGTCGGCGATAGGGCAACTGCTTCACCTGTTGGTCGGCTATGAAGCGCGACCGAGTGGCATGCAGCTGACGTTCTATGTTGCGACCGCAGCGCTGATTCTCACCGGCATGTGGTGGAACCGACGCGTGGAAACCCTGCGTCGCCGAGCCACCCTCCTCGTCTCCTGACCGGACGACGCGATTCGGAAGCTGCAGGCAACCCGCAGACGCGGGCTAACCCGATATACGCGGTGTCAGTACGAACCACTGCCAGGTGCCGTCGAATGCATGGATGTCGTAGTCGTCTTCGAGGCCCCTGCGCAGCGCGTCTCCCGGAAGCAGTGCGAACAGGGCCGTTACATCCGCGGGAATCGGCGCGCTGATGTCTTCGCGGAGGCGCAGTCGCACCTTCCCATCGAGGTGGTAAGCGAGTGACAACAGCTCGCCGAGGTTCACGTCGCCTGCGCTCGCCAGCAGCATCGGCCGGTCCGTCACATTGACCAGACGCGCGAATGCGGCATTTCGCCCGCTGTAAGACTTGGACCACCAGCTCTCCGCCTGCAGTATCCGCCACTGTGATGCGAGCCCCAGGGCGACCAGGGTTGCGAGTGCGACGGTGGCCACACGCCGCGACCACGGCCCGCTGGCCAGGCCACGGTTCAATGCCCCCGCCACGAGCAGTTCGATCGCCAGGAACGCGGGCATCAGGTAGCGTGCCTCGAGCGAACGCCGCCCACCGGTCATCAGGTCGGGGCCGGCGACGACGACGAACGGAACCAGGACCATCAACCACAGCAGTCGCCCGTCACGGCATCGCTCACGATACCAGAAGGCAACACCCAGCAATGGCATCACTGCAAGCCAGGCCAACGGCCATGCGGGCAGATCGACGAAGGGTCGCGACAGTCCGGCAGCCCATGCCGTGAGCAGCTGTCCGGGGCGCGCGGGCATCGTCATCCATGCGGTGAAATGGCGGAGCGCCTGCAACCCGTCCAGCATCACCAGAATCCACGGCACGAACGCAAGCAGCGCTGCGCCCACAGCGAACCCGTAACCCCTGGCGAACCGCCGCAACGACATTCGGTCGGTAAAGGTTGCCGCCAGTCCATAAAGCGCATGGGCCGCCAGCGACAACCCGATCAGCAGGTGCGTGTACAAGCCCAGTGCAACCAATGCGGCATACAGTGACCAGGCCGCCCACGAATCCCGTCGCAGGGCACGCAGGAACGCCGCACTCGATGAGGCAACAATGGCGGCCAGCAGTGCATATTCGCGCGCTTCCTGCGCATACAGCAGATGTAGCGGCGCCACCGCGACAACGATGGCCGCCAGCCAAACCGCCGAGCGCCGCTGGAACAATTCCCACGCGAACCATGCCATGGCCGGGATCAGCAGTGCGCTGAGCAGCGCCGATGTCGCGCGAATTCCGACGATTGCCGTGTCCGCTGCAAGCGCCGGCATACGCGCCAACAGATAGAAAAGCGGGGCGTGCTCGGGATGCCCGCGCATGGCATGCCAGGCGTCCGCCCAGCCCAACGTCGGATCGGGTGTCTGGTAGCGCAACAGGTCGGCCGCCGACAGGTCGCGGCCCGCGGTGTAGAGGTCCCGCAGGACCGCATCGTGATCGAAGCCGAGCACACGCACGACCGAAAACGCTTCATCGTGCCAGACAACCATGCGGCCGAGATCCCAGAAACGCGCACCGATCCCCAGCGCGACGAGCACGAGTCCCAGCCAGGCGAGCATTGGTCGCTGTTGGATGATGTGGTGACCTTCCATACCCGGGTCCGTCATACGGGGCAAACGGGGCGACACGCCGATCGGAGGGCTGGGGGATCAATGCACATCAACGCCGTCTCCGCCAGGCTGTCTCGCGCGCAGCGGATCGTATCCGGACGATCGGGGGTCGCGTCAATCCATCCTGCGCAATTCCGATGCCTGCCGCCGCACGCCGGCATCGCGTGGCATGTAATGTGTCCATCCGCCGAGCATCGACCTCTCGCCGCCCCGCCGCATCCGTTTCGGCACGTGCACCCTCCCCGCTGAGACGTCGGTCACACTACGAATGCCCGGCGTGTCGTTTCAGGTCGTCATCCGACCGCACGTTGTACGCTGCGCCACCGTTACTGCGCGAGCCTACCTCGAGGACCATCCAACGACGGCGGCGCACGGGAAAGCAATGGCCGTTCTACGGTGCCGCGCGACCTGCCGGCAGCGCGGAACAGACAAGGTCGGGCCGGCGCTTCGGGAACCTGCGTCAGGGGGAATCTCCTACCACACGCGCGAGTTCGGCGGGGGTGTCGATGTCGGCAAAGATCGCATCATCCTCAATTTCGACCGGCACGATATCGGCGGCATGTTGCTCGGTGAGCCGGCGCCCACCCTGGTCACCATGCAATGTGAGCAGGTCGCCGAAATAGCGTCGTGGCCAAAGCACCGGATTGCCGCGACGGCCGGCGCGGACCGGCGCAACGATTCCCGGCGCGGCTGGGTCGAACGCCGCGAGAATGCGATCGAGGTGTGCCGACGTCAGGTATGGCATGTCGCCGTGCACGATCAACGCTGCGTCGATTTCCGGATCCAGCGCACGCAATCCGCAGCGAATCGATGATGCCAGTCCCTCGCTGAAACCGGCGTTGTGAACCAGCGAGATGCGCGCGTCTTGCAGGACCGCCACGACAGACCGGTCATCATGGCCGGTGACCGCCACTATCTGAACACACGCGCTTCCCACCGCCGCGTCGATCACCCGGCGCACCATGGGCACACCCGCGATCTCGCAGCACAGCTTGTTGCAAACACCCATACGACGCGACCTGCCGGCGGCCAGCACGATCGCCGCGATGCGCGCTGATTCGACCTCAGGCTTGTGCATCTACCCGTTTCCACCGGTGACATACCCGCAGCGAAACGTGCGCGCGAAGACACGCGGCGTCGCACGGCGACAGGCTGCCGCGGCAGCACCGTATAGGGATCGCCGTCGTCAACGCGGCGTCCGGTATCGCGTCTGCAGGATCTGGGCGAGGATCGCGACCGCGATCTCTGCCGGCTGGCGGCCGCCGAGTTCGAGTCCCACCGGGGCATGGATACGCGTCAGCGAGGCATCGTCTATCCCGGTCTTGCGCAACCGCTCGACGCGCAGTGCGTGCGTGCGGCGGCTACCCAGCGCGCCCACATAGAACGCCGGACTGGCCAAGGCGGCGGCCAATGCCTGGTCGTCGAGTTCCGGCTCATGGCTCAGCGTCACGACGGCCGTCCCCGCATCCGGCAACAGCGCCGCGAGTGCCTTTTCCGGTGGGTCGACCCGCATCGCCACGTGCGGGAAACGTTCGGGGCTGGCGTACCCGTCGCGCGGATCGATCAGCGTGACATCGAACCCCGCCAGATCCGCCATCGGTATCAACGCCTGTGCAATGTGCACCGCGCCGACCACGAGCAACCGCGACAGCGGCGAATACACGCGAAGGAACAGGCCGTTGTCGCCGGAGAGGGGGCCCGAACGGTCGGCCGCGACGCGGGATGCCACCTCGTCTGCAACCTCGTCGTCCAGTCGGAGCGGCCCTTCGCAACACCCGTCCTGCCACAGGCACAGGCGGGCGTCAGCGAGCCGGATCACCAGCGCCACGGCCCGTCGCGCGGTGCGCGCAGCGTCGAGCGTGTCGAGCCACCGGGCACCGTCCAGGCTTTGCACCAGCACATGAACACGTCCGCCGCAGGCCAGGCCAACCTTCCAGGCCTGTCGGTCGCTGACACCGAACGAGCGCTGTCGCGGCAGGCCATCGCCGATCACGGCTTTCGCCATGAGCGCCACTTCACCCTCGATACAACCGCCGGATACCGAGCCGGCGAACAGCCCGTCGGCGCGTGCCGCAAGATGACTGCCGACCGGACGTGGTGAAGAGCCCCAGGTATCGACGACGGTCGCCAGCGCAACGCCATTTCCGGCATCACGCCATTTCCGTGCCATCTGGATCGGGTCCTGTTCGGCGGTGTGCATGATTCAGCTGCCGCCAGCTCGTCGTGTGCCGCTCAACGCCGTAACCCAGGCGGCGGCCCGATACCCTGGTGGCATAGGCCGCCGCCGGTGCGATGGCTCCGAACTAGGCGTCACCAGCTTTGGCGCGATCCATGTCACATTCCATCTGCATGTAGGCGCATTGATGACACATGAACCCGCCCCACACTTCGAGCCCTTCGCGTTGTCGAATGGCATGGTGCTCCAGATTCAGGCGCTCGAAATAGTTTCGCAGTCGGCTGAGGTAGTCCGGGTGGTCCTGTCCGCCGGTTGGCCAGTACAGCGAGTAGATCGGGATGATGCCTTTGCGGCACAGCGCGTCTGCACCCTCGATCGCCCGCTTGGCCGCCTGCTCCCAGTTCATCTCGAACTCTGGTTCCAGCTCGATTCCCGCGACCATCGCCGAATACACACGGCCCCTGCCCCACAGCGCAACGGCGTCTTCCAGCGACTGGATCCAGTTTTCGTAGCCGACGAACTTCTGTTTTCCAGGGCACACCCTTTCGAACAGGTCCTTGCCCCAGATCTCCAGGTTGAAACACACGGCATCGACGAGCCCAAGCCCATGCAGTTCCAACAACTTTTCTTTCGGCAATGCACCCGAACCGCAGGTTACCGGCACCCGGTGCTGGTTGACCTCCTGCACGTGACGCGCCACCTCGATGAAACGGTCGGCCTCGAGGCGCCAATCGGTCAGCGACCCGGCGACCAGATAGATGTGACCTATTGCACGGTCCTGCAGGGCCAGCGAAAGCGTCTCCTTCATCCGCTGGTAGGTGATGTCCGGCAGACCCGGTTGACCGCTGACCTGCTGATAGTGCGAGACCCTCGCGTTGGGCGCCCCATAGGCACAGAAGCTGCACCGCATCGAGTGTCCGTTCGCCCCCTTTTCGAGAAAGTAGTCGCAGCCAGGCGCGATGTTGATCACCGCCATGTCACCATGCAGGCTGACGCCGGCCTGTGCCATCGGAAAGCCGTCGGAGGTCTGTTGCTGCATCCATTTGGGCAGCGGGTCGAATTCGATCGCCAGGTCCGATCCGATATCGTCACCGTTGTGTAGCCGGTACCCCCGGGCGCGGTCTCCGACGACCTTCCACGGTGACTTCCAATTGCCCTTTACGCGCATCATCGTGCCGTCGTCGAATGCCATCAGATAAGGGATCGTGGCCTTCGGCTGACCGGTGGGATTCTCCTCGCCCTCGTGAAAACGGTAGGGGTAGAAATTGGGAAACGCGTGTTCGGCCGCTTTGCCGAGCGCATCGCTGTAGCGGACACCGTCGAACATCAGTTCGAGCTTCAAACGCGCCGATTCAGGCAATGACTTCATTTTCGTTTCCCCCTTTTTGCCGCGCTCACGTCCACGATTCGGATCGGAGCGCCGACAATCGTAGCACCATGCGGCTACGCGAAAACATCGGCGAATCTCCTTCGTGTTGCGCGCAGCCACTTCGCCCCGCGTTGCCCACGCGGTACTCTCCGGGGCACGCTGGCCACGCCGGCGGTTGACCCGAATTACTGGAGGATCGTGGATGAAATATATGTTGATCAGCCGCAGCCGCACCGACCTCACACCGGAACAGTTCGAAACGCTGGGCAGGCTGGCGCAGGGCTTCTACGACAACATACCCGAAGGCGTCACCCTTCACGGAGACTGGGCGGCCAACGACCGGTCGCGCACGTTTGCGCTACTCGAGGCAGAAGACGAGGCGTTGATCGAGGCCATCCAGGCGCCCTTCCGCGACTATGTCGACATGGAGTGCGTGCCGGTGACCGCCGTCACCGGCTGGGGAAAGCGCTGACCCGGGCAGCCGCGCAACGCCGCGCCGGCGCCTCGTCCCCACTCACCGCGGGTAGCCGTGAAAATCCTTCAGGTAATAAAGATGCGCCGACAGCTTCAGATCGGCCAATGGCTGTACCGCCACCTCGCCGAGGTACTCGTGACTGCCGAACATCGCCAACTCGTTCGGGGCGAGCAGACGCGGGCCCGCATAGACGAATTCGTCCGCTGACGACTTCGAGATGTCGGCAACCAGTTGGTAGTGATTGCGGGCGGGTCCGCCCTGCGGTCCCCACCATGCCAACTGCATGGTGCGCGGCTGTGCATAGTACGACAGGTACGCGAGATGTTTTCGCGAGTCACTCAACAGGATCGCTCGTGGATGCAGTCGATTTCTGGTGGAAACCTCGGCACCGAGTTCACGCCATCCGAGGACGCGCGCATAGGGTGTCTGGCCCTTGCGAAGTTGCGCACCGACCGCCTCGGCGAACGTGTGATAATGATAAAAGATGCTCAGCAGTAAGAGATTCAGCGCCAATGCGGACACGAGCAGACGTTCGCGCCCGGCGCGCACCAGCCACGCCGACACCAGCACCGTTGCGGTGATAAAGGCGGGCGCCGCCCAGTTGGCATAGGCGCGGCTCAGCAGGGCCTGCAGACCGATCACACCCAGCATCGCCAGCGCCGGAAAGATCATCAGCCGATCGCTTTCCGAACGATAGCTCGATCGCCGGAAGGCGAGCCAGACGAACAGGCCCATAAAGACCGGACCGAACACGCCGAACTGCATGGCGAAAAATTCGAGCAGGTGATCTGGATGGAACAGCGCGCGATCGAGCTGGGAGATTTCGGCCGTGTGGCGAAAGCTGACGAAATCGTGACGTGCGTTCCAGAGGATGTTCGGCAGCAGTATCAAAGCTGCCAGTACGACCGCCGTCCACAGCCGTCGACCGAACAGCCGCCGCCGGGATTCGGCGGAGGTAAGCAGGAAGGCCAGCAACCCCACCGCCAACACGCCCATGCTGTACTTGCTCAGCATGCCGAGGCCGGCCGCACAGCCGGTCGCCAGCCACCAGCGCCAATGGTCGGACCGCACCGCCCGACCAAAAAACAGCACGCTCAGCGCCCAGAAAAACATCAGCGGCGCATCGGTCGAGACGAACAGCGAGTTGAAGCCGACCACGGGCATCGCGGCGAACGAAATCCCAGCCCAGATGGCTTCCCGCTCGCCGAAATGGTCGCGTCCGATCAGGTAGACGACCCAGGACGTCAGGGAGTACAGGATGATCGCGCCAACGTCGACCGCGAGCTCTGAGGAACCCCAGATCCCGGTCGTCAGCGCGATCAGCCACGCGACCACCGGCGGCTTGGAGAAATAGCCCCAGTCGGGATTCAACGACCAGTAATAGTAGTAGGCCTGGTCGTAGAACAACGGCAGTTCGCCGAGCAGGATCACCAGGCCACGATACAGCGCCAGTATGAGGACGATCGCGGCCAACGCGATTTGTCCGCGGCGGGCCTCGGTCACGACAGGCGCCCGACGTTGTTAGCGACACCGGGACAAAAGCAGCCCGCCGATCGCCCGCTCAAGGTTGATACCACGCATCCGTCAACACATCGCCATCGGCCAGCGTATAGGCGGGACGTCCGCTGGATTCGAAGAATGTCCGTGCCAGCAATTCCGCCAACACGCCCGTCGTTAGGAACTGCGCGGAAGCGATCAGACACAGAAACCCCACCAGCAACAGCGGGCGTTCGCCAATCGGTTCACCGAATGCAAACTTGACGATCGTCAGGTGGGTCATGATGAGCGTACCCACGGCACCGAGCGCCAAGCCGATGCTGCCGAAGAAATGACCCGGTCGTGCGCGATAACGCAGGAAGAAGAACATCGCCAACAGGTCGAGCAGCACACGAAACGTTCGGGATATGCCGTACTTCGATTCACCGGCCGTGCGTGCCTTGTGGCTGACGATCGTCTCGCCTATCCGCGCGGGGCTGGTAACGGTCGCGGCCCAGACCGGGATGAAACGGTGCATCTCGCCGAACAGGCGAATCTTCTTGATGACCGACGCACGGTAGACCTTCAGGCTGCAGCCATAGTCGTGGAGCGCCACGCCGGTCACCTTGGCGATCAGCCGGTTGGCGATACGCGAGGGGATCTTGCGCATCACCAGTCCGTCCTTGCGCGCCTTCCGCCAACCCTGAAGGAGGTCGAGATCGCGCTCGATCAGCTCGTTAACCATGCGCGGGATGTCCGCGGGATCGTTTTGCAGGTCACCGTCCAACGTGGCGATCAGCTCGCCGCGTGCGGCATCGATGCCGGCCTGCATCGCGGCAGTCTGGCCAAAGTTGCGCGCCAGCCGCAGCGGCTTGATATACGCGCCATGGCGTCCGACGCATTCGAGCAGCCGGTCCCAGGTGGCGTCCCTGCTGCCGTCGTCGACACAGATCAGTTCCCAGTTCAGGTCACAGTCGGCGAGCCCCTCGTGGACACGCGCGAGCAGCGTTTCGACGTTGTCCTGCTCGTTGTACAGCGGGATCACGACCGACAGGCTGGTCGGCCTGGACGGCGACGCCGGCAATTCATTCACAGCAGCAGACATGTTGTTTCAACCCCGATGTTCAGCCGTTGGGATCAGCCACGCCATCGCACCGAACAACAGCGTGCAGGCCAGTATGAAAAGGTGTAGGTTGACCGCCGCCGCCAGCAACCCCTCTGTCGGGATGCCGGACCACGCTCCGCCCATCACCATGGCCAGCTCGTAGTTGCCGAATCCGGCCAGACCCTGAATCGGCAACGCATTGCTGATCTCCGCCGCAATCACCCCCGGCAGCAGTGCATATTCGGGTCCGGCGACGAAGAACCCGGCAATGCTGACGAACGCTGCAAGCTTCGCAGACCAAGTCGCAAGCCCCCAGAATAACAGGCGCAGATAGCGTGTGTAGCCGTTTGGCAGTCCCTCGACCAGCAGTCGAGACAGGCGCGCCGCCCTGTTTCGGTTCCCGTCGCTGGCGCGCAGGATAAAGGCGCGCAGAGGTTGCAACAACAACGGCATGATGACGCCGGCAACGACGATGGGCCAGAGCCAAGATGTACCCTTGATCGCAAACACGACGCACCCGAGCCACAACAGGATCCAGAGATCCGCTACGCGCAGCCAAACCAGGTTCGCCACGCTGTTCGCGTATCGCTCACCGAAATTGCGCTTCATCATCACCGGAAAGGCCGCTTCCCCCATGCGCATCGGTAGCAGGTTCAGCAGGGTCGTATGCAGCACGTTGATGCGTAGATAGCGATGGAAGGCGCCGCCGAGCCGCGGATGGTACAGGTCGTAGAGGCGCATCGCCCGGGTCAGGTAGCTCACGGCCGTCAGCCCCACCAGCAGAACCAGTTCCGATGCTGGAAACCGCGTCCAGGGCCGCAACAGTTCGCGCCACCCCACCGTGCGTTCGACCCACACCGCCAGGGCGAGCAGCAGCACGATGGCGACCATCCATTTGAGCTGCCGACCAAACCGTGAAATCATCTCGCTTCCGCTGTGTCAGCCGCCCGCCGACCGGGCCGTGCAAAGGCCGAATTGTCAGCCAGCCGCATGGCATACGCCAGCGAGATATCGGTGACGCACCGCCGGAAAACGGAACCCGCACTCACCCAACGGATTCACCGGATTGCTGCGGACGTCGGCCGCGCCGCGTGCAGTCGGCGTATCGCATCCACAATACAACCGGCCCGGAATCTCGCCATGCGACTTCTCAATGGACTCCTGATCCTCATCGTACTGCTCGCGTTGGCGTTGTTGTTCCACCTGATTCCCCAGACGGACCTTTTCGTCAGTGACCTGTTCTATGACGCGGATTCCGGGTTCTTCCTCAAGGACAGCCTGCCGGCACGCGTCAACTACGCGGTGTTTCTCTACATGCCGCACGTCGCAATTCCGCTGATGGTCTGGTTGTTCGCCGCCAGTTGGTATTGGGGCGGCCGCGCGGAAAGCCGGGTTCGACGCGGTATCCTTTTTCTGCTGGTCGTCCTTCTGGTCGGACCCGGCGCGATCGTCAACGAAGTGTTGAAGACGAGCATCGGACGGGCGCGCCCTGCCCAGGTCGAGGAATTCGGCGGCACACAACACTTCACCCCGGCCTTCGCTCCGTCGAATCAGTGTGCGAAAAACTGTTCATTCGTCAGCGGACACGCGGCCATGGGCTTTTTCTTCCTCGCCCTGGCCTGGCCGCTACGCGACCGGCGCTGGCTCGTGTACGGGGGCATCATCGGTGGTGTCGTCGGCCTCGGTCGCATCGTCCAGGGCGCCCATTTTCTCAGCGACATCGTGTTCGCGTACGTCACCGTACTGCTGACGGCAATGGTGTGCGCGCGTCTGATCCTCGGCCGCTGGGAGATCGATCCGGATTGACCGCGGGCGTCCACACCCGGCACGCGCAAGCGTCCACGCCGGCCTATTTCAGGCCGTCCACATAGCGGTCCCGGGCCGCTTTGGCCCGTTCAAAGATCTCCAGCAGCGCATCCCCGTCGGCGTCTCCGATGCGCATTGCCAGCAATTCGAGTTCGCCGGCGAATGCACTGAGCATCGGGCCAAGTGCCTGCCTGTTGGCAATGCAGATGTCCCGCCACATGACCGGGTTGCTCGATGCGATCCGGGTGAAATCGCGGAAGCCTCCGGCAGCGTAGCGAAATATCTCGTCGTTCTCCTTCATGCGTGCCAACATGTCGACCAAGCCGAACGCGAGCATATGCGGCAGGTGACTGGTCGCCGCGAGTACCTCGTCATGGTGGCCAACCGTCATTTCGGTTACGTCGGCACCGCACGCATGCCACATCTCGCGTATCCGCTGGACCGATTCCGGCGAATTCGTTTCGAGCGGCGTGAGAATCACGCGCCGATTGTGGTAGAGCTCGGCGAACGATGCGGCGACCCCGCTGTTTTCGGTACCCGCAATGGGGTGCCCGGGGACGAAGCGCGCGAGCAGTTGCGGTGCGGCCGCGCGGCAGTCCTCGACGACGCTGCCCTTGGCGCTTCCACCGTCGGTCACAATGGCGTCGGCCGGAAGGCGGTCACGCATTGCCGCAAAGGCATCGCGCATTGCTCCGAGGGGTACGGCGAGGAACACGAGATCGGCGTCATCGACTGCATCCCCGATCTCGTGTGTATAACGATCGATCACGCCGAGAGCGACCGCCTCCTCGAGATTGGCCTTTCCCCGCCCGCATCCGACGATCTCGTCGACCTGCCCGGCTTTGCGCAGCGCCCTCGCCAGTGACCCGCCGATCAGGCCCACGCCGATGACGACGAGTCGGCGGATTTTGCGGGTCAAAGCACCCGCTCCAACGCGTCGAGAAAGCGCGCGTTCTCGGCTTCCAGGCCGATGCTGATGCGCAGATGTTCCGGCAGACCGTAATTCGCGATAGGCCGCGTTATCACACCCTGGCGCAGCAGAGCACGGTCGACCTCACCGGCATCGCGTCCCAGGTCGACGGTCAGGAAATTCCCGTATGAAGCAATGTAGTCGAGACCCAGACGTTCGACGCCATCGACCAGCTGCTGCATTCCACGCGCATTCGCCGCGACCGAGCGCCGCAGGTAATCGTCGTCTTTCAATGCCGCCAGTGCGGCCACCTGAGCGAGGCTGTCGACGTTGAACGGCTGGCGCACGCGATTGAGGAGGTCCGCGACATCCGGATGCGACACCCCGTAGCCGACCCGCAGCGCCGCGAGTCCGAATGCCTTCGAAAAGGTGCGCGTGACGATCAGATTGTCGAACTCCGCCAGCCAGCGACTGGTATCCGGGTAGGCGTCGTCGTCGACATACTCGAAATAGGCCTCGTCGATGACGCAAATCACGTCGGCGGGAAGCGACACGGCGAACTCGCGCAGCTCGCCTTCCCTGAGCAGGGTGCCGGTCGGGTTGTTCGGGTTGGCGATCCACACCACGCCGGTGCGATCGGTGACCCGGGCACGCAGTGCGTCGAGATCGTGACCGTAGTCCCTGGCCGGCGCGACGACCGCCTGTGCGCCAACGGCCATGCTGCTGATCGGATAGACCGCGAATGCGTATTGCGAGAACAGGCTCTCGCGCCCCGGCCACAGGAAGGCGCGTGCGACCATGTCGAGCACATCGTTCGACCCGTTGCCGACGGTGACAGCCGTCGGCCTCACACCGTGACGCTCCGCGATGGCCTGGCGCAACGCGAACGCCCCGCCATCCGGATAGCGGGTCAGGTCGTCCAGTTCCGCCTCGATTGCCCGCCGCACGGCAGGGCTGGGGCCGAGCGGGTTCTCGTTCGACGCCAGCTTGATCGAGTCACGGATACCCAACTCCCGTTCGAGTTCGGAAAGCGGCTTGCCTGGCACATAGGGCTTGAGTGCCGCGAGCCCCGGTGCCGCCAGCTCAATGAAGCGATTGCTCATTCGCTGCACGCCCCGGCGTGAAGATCTGCGGGCGCCGCGCTGCAGCGGTCGTTCCGACGCGCACGCATCACAGGACCGCCCTGGGGTAGGAACCGAGCTCTTTGTACATACCGGCCTGCCTGCGCAACGCAACCAGCGCCGGTGCAAGTTGTTCGTCATCGCGATGCCCGATGACATCGACGAAGAACACATAGTCCCAGTTTCCCCGCCGCGAAGGCCGGGACTCGATGCGTGTCATGCTGATACCGTGTTCGGCCAGCGGCGCAAGCAACTTGTGCAGCCCACCGGCCTCGTTGCGCGTCGACAGCAACAGACTGGTCTTGTCGTCACCGGAGGGTGGTACCGACTGTTGCCCGATGACCAGAAATCGTGTCGTGTTTCCGGGGTCGTCTTCGATGTTCGGCACCAGCACCTGCAGGCCGTACAGCTCAGCCGCTGTCACGCCGGCAATCGCGGCCGCACCCGGCGCATTGCACGCCATTTTCGCGGCCTCGGCGTTGCTGCCGACCGGTACGCGCTCGACCGATGGCAGGTGGCGGTCGAGCCAGCCGCGACATTGCGCCAACGACTGCTGGTGCGAATACACGACCCTGATCTGGTTCATGTCCGTGCCGTTTCCGAGCAGGTTGTGGTGAATGCGCAACGTGACCTCGCCACAGATCTGCAGCGGAGAATTGAGAAACATGTCGAGCGTATGCGTGACGACGCCCTCACTCGAATTCTCCACCGGCACCACACCATAGTGGCAGCTGCCGCTCTCGACCTCCTGGAACACGTCCGATATCGCCGCCATCGAGATGGCCTTGACCGCATGACCAAAGTGTTTGAGCGTCGCCGCCTGGGTGAACGTGCCCTCCGGTCCGAGGAACGCGACGTTCAGCGGCAGTTCCAGGGCCAGGCACTCGGACATCACCTCACGGAACAGACGCGCCATGGCCTCCGCGCTGAGCGGACCGACGTTGCGCCGCTTCACCTCACGCAGGATCTGCGCCTCGCGCTCGGGGCGGTAGAAGACCGCGTTCGGATCCGACGACAGCTTGATTCTCGCGACCTCCTGCGCGGCGCGCGCTCGCGCATTCAGCAGATCCTGGATCTGCTCGTCGATCGCGTCGATCTGGTCGCGTATGGCCGCGAGGTGCTCATCTTCGCTCATGGCGGGATTCTAGCCTGCTCCGGCGCCGGGGGTGCATCAGCCACAACCGAGCGTGCGCACTGACAGCACCCCTTCTATCGAGGCAATACGCGCAACGGCGGCATCGGATGGATCACCCTCGACATCGATCAGCGTTACGGCGATGTCGCCGCGCGACTTGTTGAGCATGTCGATGATGTTGAGTCCGGCCTCGGCCAGGTCGGTCGAGATCTGGCCCAGCATATTCGGAACATTGCTGTTGACGACGGCCAGGCGGTGGCCGTTCTCGGCGCGCGGCAGGTTGATCTCGGGAAAGTTGACCGAATTGCTGACATTGCCGTTCTCGAGCCAATCGCGTACCTGTTCGGCGACCATCACGGCGCAGTTTTCTTCGGCTTCGGAGGTCGATGCGCCGAGATGCGGCAGGGTGATGACCCGCGGATGGTCCTTGAGCAGGTTGCTCGGGAAGTCGCACACGTAGGCATACAGTTTGCCGGCATCCAGCGCCGCGACCGCCGCCTGGTCGTCGATGATGCCGTTACGGGCGAAATTGAGCAGTACCGACTGCTTCTTCATCAACTTCAGACGGTCGGCATTGATCATGTTGCGCGTCGCATCGGTGAGCGGGACATGAAAGGTGATGAAGTCTGATCGTGAGACCAGATCATCGACCGACAGCGCCTGCTGGACATCGGCATCGAGCGCCCACGCCGCGCGCACGGTGATGGTCGGGTCGTAGCCGATCACTTTCATGCCCAGCGCACGTGCGGCATTCGCGACCTTGACGCCGATTGCGCCGAGACCGATGACACCCAGCGTGCGTCCGGGCAATTCGAAACCGACAAAGTGCTTCTTGCCCGCCTCGACCTCCTTGTTGATCACGGCGTCGTCGCCACTCAGGTCGACCGCGAAACGCCATGCCTGTCCGATGTTGCGCGCCGCCATCAGCATGCCGGCGAGGACCAGCTCCTTGACCGCGTTGGCATTGGCGCCCGGCGCGTTGAACACCGGGATGCCAACGGCCGTCATCCTGTCGACCGGGATGTTGTTCACCCCGGCACCGGCCCGCCCGATCGCCTTTACCGACGGGGACAACTGCATCTCGTGCATCTTTGCGGAGCGCACCAGGATCGCATCCGGGTTGCTCAGCTCGGACGCGATTTCGTAGCAGTCACGCGGAAGCCGGTCGAGGCCGACAACCGAAATGTTGTTCAAGGTCTGAATCTTGTACATCTACCCTGTATCCTTTTGCTTTGATCCGAATCACTCTTCCAGGTCGCAGAACGACCCGGGATGCCGGACGGTCTCGGCTGCGCCGGCGCCGGGCCAGGTCGCGGTGCGCCAAAGCACCGGTCCGGCGCCGGCGATCGTCGCGCCCGGGAGCCCGGCCCCCAGTCGCTCAGCCCCGCGTGCGTTCGAATTCCGCCATGAACTGGATCAGTGTCTCGACGCCCTGCTCGGGCATGGCGTTGTAGATGCTCGCGCGCATGCCGCCCACCGAGCGGTGACCCTTGAGCGTCTTCAACCCTGCCTCGCCCGCACCTTTGAGGAAGTCGCCGTCAAGTTCGGGATTGGCCAACGTGAAGGGAACGTTCATCCAGGACCGGCAGACCGGGTCGACCGGATTATTGTAGAAACCGGAGGCATCGATCGCGCGATACAACGCCGACGCCTTGCGCTCGTTCACTGCGGCCATGCCCGCGAGACCGCCAATGCTTTTCAGCCATTCGAATACCAGCCCGGCCAGGTACCAGCCGTAGGTGGGCGGCGTGTTGTACATCGAGCCGTTGTCGGCGTGCGTCGCGTACTTGAACATGGTCGGCGTGCCATCGAGCGGCTCGCCGATCAGGTCTTCGCGCACGATCACGATGGTCAGGCCGGCCGGGCCGATGTTTTTCTGTGCACCCGCGTAGATCAGGCCGAACTTCGAGACGTCGACCGGTCGCGACAGGATCGTCGAGGACATGTCGGCGATCAGCGGCACCGCGCCGGTGGCGGGCACGTAGGGGAACTCGACACCTTCTATGGTCTCGTTCGGCGTGTAGTGGACATAAGCGGCATCGCTCGAGACCGCGAAGCCGTCCGCGGCCGGCACACTGGTGAACCTGCCGTCATGCTCGCTGTCGACCGTGACCTTGACGCCGCCAAAGTGCTTGGCCTCCGAGATCGCCTTCTTCGACCAGGAGCCGGTGCGGAAATAGTCGGCCTCGCCGGTACGTCCGATCAGGTTCATCGGGATCATCGCGAACTGGGCCGATGCGCCACCCTGCAGGAACAACACCTTGTAGTTGGTCGGAATGGCCATCAGCTCGCGCAGATCGGCCTCCGCCTTCTCGGCGATCGACATGAATTCCTTGCCGCGATGGCTCATCTCCATCACCGACATACCGGAGCCATGCCAGTCGAGCATCTCGGCCTGTGCCTGCCGCAATACTTCCTCCGGCAGCATCGCCGGACCCGCACTGAAGTTGTAAACGCGCGTCATTTTGGATCTCTGTCTCTTCGATTGATTCACAAAGTTCAACGGATGCTGGCGCGGCCGCGCCCGGCGACGTTCAATCCGCAGGTCCGAACCGAGCCACCGTTGCGAGCCTGTCGGGCGCGATCGTCGCGGTCCGCGACACCCGGCTCATTCAGTGTCAGGAAGGTCCCCTGATTCGGTCTGCTCGGGCTCTTCGCCCTCCAGGGCCTCGATCCGCTCGATTCCGATCAGGCTCTCGTCTTTCGCCAGGCGGATCATCGTGACGCCCTGCGTGTCGCGGCCCATCTGCGAGACGTCCGCGACGCGCGTGCGCACGAGCGTGCCGCCGTCGGTGATCAACATGATCTCGTCGTTCTCGTCCACCCGCACGGCGCCGACCTGGGCGCCATTGCGTTCCGATGTCTTTATCGATATGACGCCCATGCCGCCGCGGCCCTTGATCGGGAACTGCTCGACCGGTGTACGCTTGCCGTAGCCATTTTCGGTCACCGTCATCACGTCGCCGTCGTCGCCGATGATCAGCGAGATCACGCGCTGATCCTTGCCCAACCTCACGCCGCGCACGCCGCAGGCAGTCCGCCCCATCGCGCGCACGTCGGATTCCTTGAACCGGATCGCCTTGCCCGCCGACGTGAACAGCATGATGCTCTGGCTGCCATCGGTGATGTCGACACCGATCAACTGATCCTCTTCGCGCAGGTCGACGGCGATGATGCCGTTCGAACGTGGCCGCGAGAAATCGACCAGCGGCGTCTTCTTGACCGTGCCGGAGGCGGTGGCCATGAAGATGAAACGGTCCTGCGTGTACTCTCGCACCGGCAGGATTGCATTGATGCGTTCGTTCTGCTCCAGCGGCAGCAGATTGACCATGGGCCGGCCGCGCGCGTTTCGCCCCGCCTGTGGCAATTCATAGACCTTGAGCCAGTAGCACTTGCCGCGGCTCGAGAAGCACAGGATGGTGTCGTGGGTATTGGCGACGAACAGCTTGTCGACGAAGTCCTCGTCCTTGGTGGTCGTCGCAGTCTTGCCGCGCCCGCCGCGCCGCTGCGCGCGATAATCGCCGATCGGCTGCGACTTGGCGTAGCCGAGGTGCGACAGCGTCACGACCACGTCTTCTTCGGTGATCAGGTCCTCCAGCGTGAGGTCCATCTGATTGAGCACGATCTCGCTGCGCCGTGCATCGCCGAACTGCTCGCGGATCCCGGTCAGCTCGTCCTTGATGACCTGCATAAGCCGATCGGGACTTGACAGAATCTCGAGCAGATCGGCGATCTTGTCCAGGATCTCCTGGAACTCATTGATGATCTTGTCCTGTTCGAGTCCGGTCAGTTTCTGCAGACGCAGGTCGAGGATGGCCTGCGCCTGGGTCTCGCTCAGGCGATAGCCCTCGTCGGTCAGGCCATAGCCCGCCGGCAGGTCTTCCGGTCGGGACGCATCGGCGCCGGCGCGCGCCAGCATCGCCTCCACGGTACCCGACTGCCACGCACGCTCGACCAGCTGCTTCTTCGCCTCGGCCGGACTCGGTGCGGCCTTGATCAGCGCAATGACCTCGTCGATGTTCGCCAGCGCGACCGCGAGACCTTCGAGCGTGTGCGCACGCTCACGCGCCTTGCGCAGATCGAACAGGGTGCGCCGCGTGACGACTTCGCGGCGGTGACGCAGGAAGTATTCGAGCAGTTGCTTCAGGTTCAGCGTACGCGGCTGCCCGTCGACCAGCGCGACGATGTTGATGCCAAACACATTCTGCATCTGGGTCTGCTGGAACAGGTTGTTGAGCACGACCTCCGCCACCTCGCTGCGGCGCAACTCGATGACCATGCGCATGCCATCCTTGTCCGACTCGTCACGCAGCTCGCTGATGCCCTCGAGCTTCTTGTCCTTGACCAGCTCGGCGATCTTCTCCAGCAGACGTGCCTTGTTGACCTGATACGGCAGCTCATGGACGACGATGCGCTGACGGCCGTGTTCCATATCCTCGATGCTGGTGCGGGCGCGGATGTAGATCTTGCCGCGCCCGGTGCGATACGCGGCGCGCACGCCGGCGATGCCGTTGATGATGCCGGCGGTCGGGAAATCCGGTCCCGGCACGATCTCCATCAGGTCCTCGATCGAGACGTGCGGTTCATCGATGACCCGGATGCAGGCATCGATCACCTCGGTGAGGTTATGCGGCGGGATGTTGGTCGCCATGCCGAACGCGATGCCGCCGGAGCCGTTGACCAGCAGGTTCGGCAGCCGCGTCGGCAGCAC
>JAGRGY010000047.1 GCA_020445255.1 Gammaproteobacteria bacterium | reverse complement strand
TCCCGTCGTCTTCCGCGCCTGTTCCGGCATCGCCTGGTCATTGCTGACCGACCGGACAATCCATGCGGGATCGGTCTTGCCCGAGGCATGGGAAAACACCCGAACCAGGAACGGATCGTGACCAAGAGCCTTTATGGATGCCTTGTTTTTGCCCTACTCGTTGTTGCGAACAGCGGTGTACAGGCAGCTGAACTCGTAAGCCTCGCGACCCGGCCGGGAGTCGAGCAGCGATTCATCCTGATTGCGCCGGATCAGCCGAAGGCGAGCGTGATCCTGTTTGCCGGGGGCAAGGGTGCGTTGAACCTGTCTTCGTTCCTGGGGTCGCCGACCATCGACTGGGGAAAGGGCAACTTTCTTGTCAGGACCCGGGATCTGTTCGTCCAGAATGGTTTCCAGGTCGCCGTCGTGGATGCGCCGTCTGACAGGCAGGGCGGTGACGGCATGTACTATGGCTTCAGGGATTCGGCGGAGCACGTCGTCGACATGGACGGTGTCATCAGGCACCTGAGAGACAAGGCGGATGTTCCCGTATGGCTGATTGGGACAAGTCGTGGAACGGAGTCGGCGGCACACCTGGCCATCAATTCGAAAGAACGGCCCGATGGTTTGATCCTCACGTCCAGCATGTCGGTCAGCAACAACAAGGGCACGCCGGTCACCGAAATGGATTTACAGAAGATCGTGATACCCACTCTGATCGTGGGCCACACGGATGACGGTTGTAAGTTTACGCCGCCGGACGGGTCAGAAAGGATTGCCGGCCTGCTCGTGAACGCGCGAAACGTGCAGGTCAAAATGTTCAGTGGGGGTGACCGGCCCCTGTCGAAGCCATGTGACGCCAAGTCCTACCATGGCTTTCTCGGGATTGAGCGTGACGTGGTCGATTACATCTCAAACTTCATAACGAACAACTGAATCGCGAAGCTGACCGGGCAATGGGCGTCGCACCGGACGGTGCTGTGGCCGGTCATTCGACGCAGACGTCGCGTTGCGCGATACGGGTGGTGAGAACGCCGAATCGGGTGTTCCTGGCTCGGGCAGTCAGGCCTCAGGTGCCTAGCGCGGTCATGCCTGAACGAGGGATTGGGCGGAGTGCTGCAACGGTGCCCGAGATGGAGAAGAATGACTTTAAGCTGCTGCCGTCGCTGGATGGGGTGCTCGGGACGGTATTCGGTCAGACGGTGAAGTGCTCCGGCATCACCGTCGACGCCCTGTAGGAGTTATCCGTACATGCGGAGTCGTTCATCAGCCTGCCGGAATCAGAGTTGCGCAGCCACCAGGTTCTGCAACCAGCCGGGCATTGGACATGCCCTGTGTGTTCACGCATTGCGTCGCCGGTCGTGGTTTTGGTTCCATTGGCCAGGCTGGCGCATTTCGCGGGTGAGCGGCATTGAGTGACATCTTCATCAGCTATGCAAAGGACGACCGGGCAAAGGCGCAGAGGATTGCCGATGCGCTGGAGGGCTATGGCTGGTCGGTATTCTGGGATCCGGAGATCCCGGTCGGCCAGACCTGGCGCAAGGTGATCGACACCGAGGTGCATCGCGCGCGCTGTGTCGTCGTGGTCTGGTCGGAACGGTCGATCGGGTCGCACTGGGTGTTGGAAGAGGCCGAGATCGGTCGTCAGCGCGATGTGCTGATTCCGATCCTGATCGACAAGGTGCTGCCGCCGCTCGGCTTCCAGACCTTCCAGGCCGCCGACCTGTCGGCCTGGGACGGCGCGGCGACCGACCCGACCTTCCTGCGGCTCGTGTCGGCGATCACGGCGATCCTGGGTCCGCCGCCGGAGAAGGCCAAGGCACTGCACGCGCGCGCTCCGCAATCCGGCGAGGCGACAGGGGAACACGCACAACAGGAACCGCTGCGGTCCGGCGGGCCCAGCGCCGGTCCGGGAACGGAAGGGGCGCTCTCGCACGGTCCCGGCATGTACGCGCTGGCCCTGTTCAGGGGTGTGATGTTCGGCGTTCTGGCGGGTGTGGCCTTCGCTTACTTCGACAATCTCGCATGGAACATCTTCTCCCCGCCGTTCGCGAAACCACTCAGTCATGATTTGCCGGAGGCGATCGGCATCGGCATCGGGGCGGTCCTGGCGCTCGAGGTGGCCGAGCTGCTGTTCAAGGCGGGCGTCAGCGCAAAGATACTTGCGTTCATCGCACCGGTCCTGATCGTGTTTGTGGGCGGCACGGGTGGGGCGCTGCTGAAGACGGGCAGCACGGTTGTCGGCAGTTCCCAGATCATGATCGAGCTGGCTGTCCTCGGCTGCGGTGCAGGGGTGTTTGCGGCCGGTAGATACACCGCGGGTTCCAAAGCGGCGCGTGTCCTGTGGGCGCTCGGGGGATCTGCGCTCGGCGCGCTCGGCGCGCTGCTGATCCTGCTGCTGTCGGACAACTGGGGCCGTCAGGGATCCGCCGAGATCTACTGGTACACCTTCCTGAGCGGTATGCTGCCCGGGTTGCTGTTGAGCGCGCGGGAGATCCTGCGGAAACCCGGTGAGCGGTCGGGTGGACAGCGACGGGGGTAGAGGCGCCGACCGGTCGACCGCATGGCCTGCCCAAGCGGCGCGTGACGGAGCGGCCCGGTATCGATCAGGTGCCTTGTGCGGCGTGGACCGGCGTGGCAAACAGTGCGTCCGTTGCGGTGACTCGAACTCGACCCCGGCTCGGGCCGTGTCATTCCTGTGCAGGCGCACGGCGGGAATCGCGACGGCATCGGCGTTACCATGCCGTCGAGGTCGCTGGTGGCGGCGATGCGTTCCCCGGATTGACGTGACATGAACGAATCGTTGTTGGCCGTTGCCAGGACTTACGTCACTGCCGCGACCGCCTTCGCCGCCGAGATGAATCGCGCCCAGGCTGAACTGGATCTTGCGCAGATCTTTGAGCCCGACGAACTTGCGTCGGCCGACGGTCGCCGAAGGTCGCACGCGAGACTCGCCAGGCTGAACGAGTTGCTGGGCGCGCACAAGGTCTACTTCTCGCGTTTTGTTCCATCGCACCAACAGGCGCTCATTGCCGCGCGCGGTGAGCTGCTGGCGGCCGACGGACTGGATGAGGCACTGGCGCGATTGCAGGCGCACATCGATTCCCAGGCCCATGCGTGGCAGCTGAGGGAGGAATGGATGGGACTGGTCGCGTCGCTGCTCGACCTCTTCGCGGCCAACGCGGATACCGTGTTCATCGAATCCGGTACCCTGTGCGTGGAAGACGAGGCGGTGCTCGGCGAGATGCAGGGACTGTCGGAACGGATCGATGCGGTCGCGGCGGCGGAAACGGCGCTGCTGCGTCAACGTCTGCAGGAGCTGGCCTGCGCGGCGAACGCGTTTGGAATAGCGCCCGGTGCGGGCTGACACGATGCGTCTTTCGCGACCGGCATGCGCCGCGGCTTTGCTGCGACCGTGCGACCGATACGACCGGACCGGGCGGTCGATTTCCGGCGTGGGAGTGGCTGATGCAAACCGATCGTGACGCGTTGCTCGACGTACTCAAGACCAACGTCGATGACTGGAACGCGTGGCGCGCGGCAAACCGTGATGTCGGTGTGGACCTCGCCGGCGCGGATCTCCGCGATGTGCATCTGGCGGGTGCCGACCTCGAGGGTGCCGTGCTGCAGGGCGCGACGCTGCGCGGCGCGAACCTCACCGGAGCGAACCTACACGACGCAGACCTGCGACGCGCCAACCTGCGCAATGCCGTGCTGGCCGGTGCGGATCTGCAGGGTGCCCAGATGTACCGTGCGAACCTGAATCGGGCCTCGCTGCGCGGTGCCGATCTGCGTGGCGCCGATCTGTACAGGGTCTTTCTGAAACGCACCGATCTCACGCTGGCCGACCTGCGCGGCGTCGACATGCGCGTGAGCGTGCTGACCGAGACGCGGATCGACGGCGCCCGCCTGTCCGGCGCGCGCGTGTACGGGATCGCGGCGTGGGGTCTGCAGGGCAGGCCCGCGGACCAGCAGGATCTGGTGATCACCTCGGACAACGAGCCGGTGGTGACGGTGGACAACCTCAACGTCGCGCAGTTCATCTACCTGTTGTTGAACAACGAGGAGATACGCGGCGTCATCGATACCATCACGTCGAAGGTCGTATTGATCCTCGGTCGCTTCACGGTCGAGCGCAAGGCCGTGCTGGACCGGCTGCGCGATGCGTTCAGGCAGCGCGACCTGTCACCGGTCGTGTTCGACTTCGAGATTCCGCAAGACCGCGACATTACCGAAACCGTCACGCTGCTGGCGCGCATGGCCCGGTACGTCGTGGCCGACCTGACGGATCCGCGCAGCATTCCGCAGGAGATACAGGCCGTGGCGCCGGACGTCGCCGTCCCGATACAGCCGATCGTCCTTGCCGGGCAGGAGTCGTGGAGCATGTTCAGTGACCTGCGCCGGAAATACCACTGGGTGCTCGAGCCGTACACCTACCGGGACGCGGCGCACCTGCTGGGGTCGCTCGATCGACTACTCGGGGTGCTGGAGGCCAAACGCGGCGAACTCTCGGCACGGTGAATTCGCGGCGCCGGGTGCTCCTGTCCGTCCCGGTGTGCGCCCCTGCACCCCGGGGCCGGTGGCCGGTGCCTGAAGCCCGCCACGGGCCGGTCCCGATCAGCGGACAGGAAACCTGTTCCCAGTCGCGCCGGCATAAATGTCGACATATTTAAAAAACCAATAGTAGGAAACCCTGTTTTCCCTCGATTTTTCCTCATCAGCCGCTAGTATTGTCGACAATTCTAATCTGGACCCCTCGGGACCGCCGGTCCCGGGGCAAGCGGGAGGCCCCTGTCGAGGCCAGAACCGCCGGTCCGGCCATCGACACGAGGGGGACACATGGCGAACTACGAGGCGCTGTATCGGGAGTCACTGAACGATCCGGACAAATTCTGGGGCGAGGCCGCGGCGGCGCTGCACTGGGAGAAGCCCTGGGACAAGGTCCTCGATTCCGATGCCAGACCGGCGCCGCGCTGGTTCACCGGTGGCCGCATCAACACCTGTTACAACGCGGTGGACCGCCACGTGGCCGCCGGCCGCGGAGCGCAGGCCGCGCTGATCTACGACTCGCCGGTCACCGGCCAGCAACGCACCTACACCTACGACGACCTGAAGAACGAGGTTGCCGCCTTCGCCGGTGCGCTGCGCGCCCAGGGCGTGAACGCCGGCGACCGTGTACTGATCTATATGCCGATGATCCCCGAGGCCGCGATCGCGATGTTGGCGACGGCGCGCCTCGGCGCCGTGCACTCGGTCGTGTTCGGCGGCTTCGCCGCCAACGAACTGGCGACACGCATCAACGACGCCAAGCCCAAGGTCATCGTCAGCGCATCGTGCGGCATCGAGCCGAACCGCGTCGTCGTCTACAAGCCCTTGCTCGACGCCGCGATCGATCAGTCGGTGCACAAGCCGTCGGCGTGCATCATCAAGGCAAGGCCGCAGGCCGAGGCGCCGCTGGTCGCCGGCCGCGATCTCGACTGGGACGCCGTCGTCGCCGAGGCGCAGCCGACCGAGTGCGTGGCGGTCGAGGCGACCGACCCACTCTACATCCTGTACACCTCCGGCACGACCGGCCAGCCCAAGGGCGTCGTGCGCGACAACGGCGGGCACGCGGTCGCGATTCACTGGACGATGAAGAACGTCTACAACGTCAAGGCCGGCGACGTGTACTGGGCGGCGTCGGACGTCGGCTGGGTCGTCGGCCACAGCTACATCGTCTACGGTCCGCTGCTGGCCGGCTGCACGACCATCATGTACGAGGGCAAGCCGGTCGGCACGCCCGATCCCGGCGCGTTCTGGCGCGTGATCAGCGAACACGGCGTCAAGGTGCTGTTCACGGCGCCGACCGCGTTCCGCGCGATCAAGAAGGAAGACCCCAACGGCGACCACCTGAAGAAATACGACCTGTCGTGCATGGACGCGCTGTTCCTGGCCGGTGAGCGCTGCGATCCGGACACCTTGTTCTGGGCGCGCGACAAGCTGCAGAAGCCGGTTGTCGATCACTGGTGGCAGACCGAGACCGGCTGGGCGATTGCATCCAACCCGCTCGGCATCGAGCCGATGGAGATCAAGCCGGGCTCGCCGACCGTGGCGATGCCGGGCTACGACGTGCGCATCCTGTCCGAGGAGGGCGACGAGATGCCCGACGGCGAGATGGGCAACATCGTGATCAAGCTGCCGATGCCGCCGTCGTGCCTGCCGACCTTGTGGGGCAACGACCAGCGCTTCATCGATTCCTACCTGAGCAAGTACAAGGGCTACTACCTGACCGGTGACGCCGGATATCGCGACGCCGACGGCTACCTGTGGATCATGAGTCGCACCGATGACGTCATCAACGTCGCCGGGCACCGCCTGTCGACCGGTGCGATGGAGGAGGTGCTGGCCGGTCATCCCGACGTCGCCGAGTGCGCGGTGATCGGCGTCGCCGATGCGCTGAAGGGACAGATGCCTCTGGGGCTGATCGTGCTGAAGGCGGGTGTAAATCGCGACGACAAGGACGTGGCCAGCGAACTGGTCAAGCGCGTGCGCGATCAGATCGGTCCGGTCGCGGCGTTCAAGCTGGTCGGCGTGGTCAAGCGCCTGCCGAAGACGCGCTCGGGCAAGATCCTGCGCGGCACCATGGTCAAGATCGCCGATGGCGAGAGCTACAAGGTGCCGGCGACGATCGACGACCCCGTGATCCTCGACGAGATACGCGGCACCCTGCAGGCGATGGGTTATGCGCGCGGTTGAAACGATGACGGGGCACCCGAACCCGCATCCGGCTGCCACGCCGCACGACGCCGGCACGATCCCGGACCGGATCTTCTCGCTGCTGCGCGAGGCGATCATCGAGGGCGACATCGCCCCGGGCAGCAAGATCAGCGAACCGGAACTGGCACGCGCCTACGGCATCAGCCGCGGGCCGCTGCGCGAAGCGATCGGCCGGCTCGAGGCCTGCGGCCTGGTCGTGCGCCGGGCCAACGTGGGCGCGCGCGTGGTCAAGATGAGCAGCACGCAGCTGCTCGAGATCTTCCATGTGCGCGAGGCACTCGAGGGAATGGCGGCGCGGCTCGCGGCGCAGAACATGAGCGCGGCCGAGATCGCCGAGCTGCGTGCGTTGCTCGATCAGCATGGCGAGCAGATCGACCGCGACACCGGCCATGCCTATTTTCAGCGCGAGGGCGATCTCGACTTCCACTACCGGATCGTGCAGGGCAGTCACAATCAGCGCCTGGTCGAGCTGCTGTGCAACGACCTGTACCACGTGGTGCGGCTGTACCGCTACCAGTTTGGCATGCCGAGCAAGCGTGGTCCGCGCGCGTTCGTCGAACACGGCCACATCGTCGATGCGATCGAGCGCCGTGATCCGGAGATGGCCGAGCTGATGATGCGCGCCCACATCCGCGCGTCACGCGAGAACGTCGAGCGCCTCCTCAAAGAACATCAGACGCAAGGGTGAAACCGAATGACGATCGAATCCGCAGGTAAGAAGTTCCGCGACGCCGTCGCGACCGAGAAGCCGTTGCAGTGCGTCGGTGCGATCAACGCCTACCATGCGCGTCTGGCCGAGGCATCCGGATTCAGATCCCTGTATATCTCGGGCGGTGGCGTCGCGGCCGGTTCCTGCGGCATCCCGGATCTCGGCATCACGACGATGGAAGACGTGCTGACCGATCTCAAGCGCATCACCGACGTGACCTCGCTGCCGGTACTGGTCGATGTCGACACCGGCTGGGGCGGTGCGTTCAACATCGCGCGCAGCGTGCGCTCGATGATCAAGTGCGGTGCCGGGGCGATCCACATCGAAGACCAGGTGCAGCAGAAGCGCTGCGGCCACCGGCCGAACAAGGCGATCGTCGCGCAGGCCGAGATGGTCGACCGCATCAAGGCCGCGGTCGACGCGAAGACCGACCCGGACTTCGTCATCATGGCGCGCACCGATGCGCTCGCGGTCGAGGGCATGCAGTCGGCGATCGACCGTGCCTGCGCCTGTGTCGAGGCCGGCGCCGACATGATCTTTCCGGAGGCGATGACCGAGCTGGCGCAGTACCGCGAGTTCGTCGACGCGGTCAAGGTGCCCGTGCTGGCCAACATCACCGAGTTCGGCTCGACACCGCTTTTCACGACCGAGGAGCTCGGCGGCGTCGGCGTCAGCATCGCGCTGTACCCCTTGTCGGCGTTCCGCGCAGCGAACGCGGCCGCGCTGAAGGTGTATGCGACGCTGCGCGGTGAGGGCACGCAGAAGAACGTGATCGATATCATGCAGAGCCGCATGGACCTGTACGACTACCTCGGATACCACGATTTCGAACAGAAGCTGGATCAGCTTTTCGCCGGCGGCGAGGGCTGACGTCCCGTCCCGCATGACAAGACCATGCCGGCGCGACAGGGCGTCGGGCACAGACCACCAGGAGCCGAACATGAGTGAACAAGTCCTGCCCAAGGCGAAGAAATCCGTCGCGCTGTCCGGGACGGCGGCCGGCAACACCGCGATCTGCACGGTCGGCCGGACCGGCAACGACCTGCACTATCGCGGTTACGACATCCTCGATTTCGCCGAGACCTGCGAGTTCGAGGAGATCGCCTATCTACTGGTTCATGGCAAGCTGCCGACGCACGCCGAGCTGGCGTCGTACAAGCGCAAGCTGCGTGGCCTGCGCGGCCTGCCGGTCGCGGTCAGGCAGGCGCTCGAGGCGCTGCCGGCGTCGGCCCACCCGATGGATGTGATGCGCACCGGCTGCTCGGTGCTTGGCAGCTGTCTGCCGGAGAAGGACGACCACGCCGAGGCCGCGGCACGCGACATCATCGACCGGCTCGTCGCAAGCTTCGGTTCGATGCTGCTGTACTGGTATCACTATGCCGTCAATGGCCGGCGCATCGACGTCGAGACCGACGACGAGACGGTCGGCGGCCACATCCTGCACCTGCTGCACGGCGAGAAGCCCCGCGACTCGTGGGTGCGCGCGATGCACACCTCGCTGATCCTGTATGCCGAGCACGAGTTCAATGCGTCGACCTTCACCGCGCGTGTCGTCGCCGGCACCAACGCCGACATGTACTCCGCGATCACGGCGGCGATCGGCGCGCTGCGGGGGCCGAAGCATGGCGGCGCCAACGAGGAGGCGTCCCGCATCCAGAGCCGCTACAACGATCCGGACGAGGCCGAGGCCGACATCCGCGAGCGGGTGGGGCGCAAGGAGATCGTGATCGGTTTCGGCCACCCGGTGTACACGATCGGCGATCCGCGCAACGATGTGATCAAGCGCGTCGCGCACGGCCTGTCCGAGGAGAACGGTGACATGAAGATGTTCAGTGTCGCCGAGCGACTCGAGTCGGTGATGTGGGAGATCAAGAAGATGTTCCCGAACCTCGACTGGTTCTCGGCCGTGTCGTACAACCAGCTCGGCGTACCGACCGACATGTTCACGCCGCTGTTCGTCATTGCGCGCACGACGGGCTGGGGCGCGCACGTGATCGAGCAGCGCCAGGACGGCAAGATCATCCGCCCGTCGGCGAACTATTTCGGTCCCGAGAACCTGACGTTCGTACCGATCGACCAGCGTTGATGACCTTGGGGTGGGTCGAGGGGACTTCCAACGATTCTGCGCGATCAGAAATGGCCGACCGGATTTCTGAGCTCAAGGTGCAAGGCGCACGTGAAGGCCGGCTATTGAGAGGCTTTGCAACGCAGACATGCGAAAACCTGGTGCCGAGATGATCGTGTCACGAATCGTCAGAAGCTCCCGCACGGGAACCCTGAATACTCGAACGGCCGTCGTTCCCGCGAAAGCGGGAACGACGAATCGATAGACGGACCCTTCAGCCGATGGTGCAACCCAGGTTCACGCACGGCAATACAGGGTGCAATGCGCTTCGCTTGTCGCACCTCACGGGACATTTCGAGAACCATTGATGAATACGAATTACCGCAAGCATCTCCCTGGCACCGACCTCGACTATTTCGACACGCGCGCCGCGGTCGAGGCGCTCGAACCGGGGGCCTACGACCGCCTGCCCTACACCTCGCGTGTGCTCGCCGAGCAGCTCGTACGGCGCTGTGATCCGGCGCTGCTCGACGACGCGTTGCGGCAGATCGTCGAGACCCGGCGCGACATGGACTTCCCGTGGTACCCGGCGCGCGTGGTCTGTCACGACATCCTGGGCCAGACCGCGCTGGTCGACCTGGCCGGCCTGCGCGACGCGATCGCCGACAAGGGCGGCGATCCGGCCAAGGTCAACCCCGTTGTGCCGACCCAGCTGATCGTCGACCATTCGCTCGCGGTCGAGTACGGCGGCTACGACCCGGATGCGTTCGCCAAGAATCGCGCCGTCGAGGACCGCCGCAATGAAGACCGCTTCCATTTCATCGAGTGGACCAAGACCGCGTTCAAGAACGTCGACGTGATCCCGGCCGGCAACGGCATCATGCACCAGATCAACCTGGAGAAGATGTCGCCGGTCGTGCAGGTGCGCGACGGCGTTGCGTTTCCCGACACCTGTGTCGGCACCGACAGCCACACCCCGCACGTCGACGCGCTCGGCGTGATCGCGATCGGCGTCGGCGGGCTCGAGGCCGAGAACGTCATGCTCGGACGCGCGTCGATGATGCGCCTGCCGGAGATCGTCGGCGTCAAGCTGACGGGGCGTCGTCAGCCGGGCATCACGGCGACCGACATCGTGCTCGCGCTGACCGAGTTCCTGCGCAGGGAGCGCGTCGTGTCGGCCTACCTCGAGTTCTTCGGCGAAGGTGCCGAGGGCCTGACCATCGGCGACCGCGCGACGATCTCGAACATGACGCCGGAGTTCGGCGCATCGGCCGGGATGTTCTACATCGACCGCCAGACGATCGACTACCTGAAGCTGACCGGACGTGAGCCGGAGCAGGTCGCGCTGGTCGAACACTACGCCAGGACCACCGGGCTGTGGGCCGATGCGCTCGAACAAGCGACGTACGAGCGCGTGCTCGCGTTCGATCTGTCGACCGTGGACCGCACGATGGCAGGCCCGTCCAACCCGCACCGCCGCCTGCCGACGTCGGCACTGACCGAGCGGGGCATCGCCGTCGATCTCGACAAGGCGCTGGCAGAGGAACAGGCCGGCAAATTGCCGGACGGCGCAGTGATCATCGCCGCGATCACCAGCTGCACCAACACCTCGAACCCGCGCAATGTCGTCGCCGCCGGTCTGCTGGCGCGCAAGGCCAACCAGCTAGGCCTGCTGCGCAAGCCCTGGGTCAAGTCGTCGTTCGCGCCGGGTTCCAGGGTCGCACGGCTTTACCTCGAAGAGGCCGGCCTGCTGGCCGAGATGGAGAGACTCGGCTTCGGCATCGTCGCGTATGCGTGCACGACCTGTAACGGCATGAGTGGCGCGCTCGATCCGAAGATCCAGCAGGAGATCATCGACCGTGACCTGTACGCGACCGCGGTGCTGTCGGGCAACCGCAACTTCGACGGCCGCATCCATCCGTATGCCAAGCAGGCGTTCCTGGCCTCACCGCCGCTGGTCGTCGCCTACGCGATCGCCGGTACCGTGCGCTTCGACATCGAGCACGACGCGCTCGGCCACGACAGCGCGGGCAGGCCGATCACGCTGAAGGACATCTGGCCGAGTGACGAGGATATCGACCGCATCGTCAGCGCCTACGTGAAGCCGGAGCAGTTCCGCCAGGTCTACACGCCGATGTTCGACCTCGGCGCGGTCGAGGAGGCCAAGAGTCCGCTGTACGACTGGCGGCCGACCAGCACCTACATCCGCCGGCCCCCGTACTGGGAAGGCGCGCTGGCCGGCGAGCGCACAATGACGGGCATGCGTCCGCTGGCCGTGCTCGGTGACAACATCACGACCGACCACCTGTCGCCGTCGAATGCGATCCTGGCGAGCAGCGCGGCCGGCGAGTACCTGGCGAAGATGGGGCTGCCGGAGGAGGACTTCAACTCGTACGCGACCCATCGCGGCGACCACCTGACCGCGCAGCGCGCGACGTTCGCCAACCCGAAGCTGCTCAACGAGATGGTGCGCGACGACGACGGCAACGTGAAGCAGGGCTCGCTGGCGCGTGTCGAACCGGACGGAAACGTCACGCGCATGTGGGAGGCGATCGAGACCTACATGCAGCGCGGTCAGCCGCTGATCATCATCGCCGGCGCCGACTACGGCCAGGGCTCTTCGCGCGACTGGGCGGCCAAGGGCGTGCGCCTGGCCGGCGTCGAGGCGATCGTCGCCGAGGGTTTCGAGCGCATCCATCGCACCAACCTGGTCGGTATGGGCGTGCTGCCGCTGGAGTTCAGATCGGGCGAGAACCGCGCGACCTACGCGATCGACGGCACCGAGACCTTCGACGTGATCGGCGAGCGGAAGCCACGCGCCGAACTGACCGTGGTCATGCACCGGCGCAACGGCGAGACGGTCGAGATCCCGGTCACGTGCCGCCTCGATACCGCCGAAGAGGTGTCGGTGTACGAGGCCGGCGGCGTGCTGCAGCGCTTCGCCCAGGACTTCCTCGAATCCAGCGCGGTGGCGTGAGGTACAGGCCATGACATCGAAACCGCAGGTCCGCATCCCCGCCACCTACATGCGCGGCGGGACCAGCAAGGGCGTGTTCTTCAACATCGACGATCTGCCCGCCGCGGCGCAGGTGCCGGGGCCGGCGCGCGACGCGCTGCTGCTGCGCGTGATCGGCAGCCCGGATCCGTACGGCAAACACACCGACGGCATGGGCGGCGCAACGTCGAGCACCAGCAAGACCGTGATCCTGGCACGCAGCGGCCGCCCGGACCACGACGTCGACTACCTGTTCGGCCAGGTGTCGATCGACAGGCCGTTCGTCGACTGGAGCGGCAACTGCGGCAACCTGACCGCGGCGGTCGGTTCGTTCGCGATCGCGAGCGGGCTGGTCGACCGCGCGCGGGTACCCGACAACGGTACGGCGGTCGTGCGCATATGGCAGGCCAACATCCACAAGACCATCGTCGCGCACGTGCCGATCACCAACGGCGAGGTGCAGGAGACCGGCGAGTTCGAGCTCGACGGCGTGACCTTTCCGGCCGCCGAGGTGCGCATCGAGTTTCTGGACCCGGCAGATGCCGAGGGTGCGATGTTCCCGACCGGCAACCTGGTCGACGAGCTCGACGTGCCCGGCGTCGGCCGCTTCGAGGCCACGCTGATCAACGCCGGCATCCCGACCATCTTTCTCAACGCGGCCGACATCGGCTACGCCGGCACCGAACTGCAGGACGCGATCAACGGCGACGACAGGGCGCTGGCCATGTTCGAGTCCATCCGCGCACACGGCGCCGTGCGCATGGGGTTGATCGGCTCGGTGGACGAGGCCGTCGCGCGTCAGCACACGCCGAAGGTCGCGTTCGTCGCGCCGCCGCAGGGCTACACGGCATCGAGCGGCAAGCCGATCGACGCGGCTGATATCGACCTCAACGTGCGCGCGCTGTCGATGGGCAAGCTCCACCACGCGATGATGGGTACGGCCGCCGTCGCGATCGGCACCGCGGCCGCGATCCCCGGTACGCTGGTCAATCTCGCCGCCGGCGGCGGCGGGCGCGAGGCGGTTACGTTCGGCCACCCGTCGGGCACACTGCGCGTTGGCGCCGCGGCGAGCCAGCGCGACGGCGACTGGGTCGTCGACAAGGTCGTCATGAGCCGCAGCGCGCGCGTGCTGATGGAAGGCCGGGTGCGTGTGCCCGGAGACGTGATCGACGTGAGCTGAATCGCGTGTGACACGCGTCGTCGGCGCGGGGCGTGGCTTGACGCTGCGTCGGCGGAACCGCACATTGCGGCGTGCGATGGTCAAGCCACGTCATATTTTTCCATTGTTGCGGTATGCAGGCTCGGCGCTGTTGACGGCGCTGATGCTGGTCGGCGTGCCGGCGACGGCGTGCGCCGGGATATCGCTCTCCTTCGGTATCGATGACATCGCCGGCGCGGACTGGAACGCGCACGGCATGGTCATGGATGTTACCAGCGCGTCGAGCGACAACATCGCATTGACGCTGCATGTCGCGTCGCTGCAGTTGCCCGGATCGACCGGTACGGTCACCGATCTGCAGCTCAGCTGTGCCGCCGCGGTGCACGACGATGCCGGCTGGCATTGCCGCGACGGCCAGGTGAATGCCGCGGCCACGCCGTGGCAGCCGCAGGCGTCCACCTGGCGTGGCGACTGGTTGCACGACGGCAGCCTGCACGTGGCGATCGCCGGGCTCACGGTCGCCGCGGGCACCCTGGCGGTCGAGCTCGATGCGCAGGGACCGGACTGGCGCGCCGCGGTCAGCGTCAACCGTCTGAGCGTCAAGCGCCTCGGCCAGTTCGACGCGGCCCTGCGCATGCCTCACGGCTGGAGCGGAGACGGACGGGTAAGTGGTCGGGTCGAGATGCGGGTGCGGGAAACAGAGGTGCAGCAGGCCAGGGTCGATGCCGTCGTCGACCGACTGACCTACGCCTCGGCCGACGGCAGCCAGGCCGGCGAGGGCATCGTGGTGAAGCTCGACGGTACGGCGCGGCGGCGGGGCGGTACGTGGGTCGTAGACAGCCACGTTCGCTGGCCGCAGGGCGAGGTCTATTCCGAACCGCTTCACGTCGATGCTGCGCACTCGGCGCTGAACATCGATGCCGGCGGAACGTTCGATGCCGCGCGCGGCCGATTCGTATTCGACAGCTGGTCGATCGTGCTCGACAAGACCCTGCAGCTGACCGGCACCGGCATCCTCGACACCGCGCACTGGACGTTCGCCGACCTGACCGTTGCGGTGCATTCGGACGACGCGCAGCGTGTCTACGAGGTACTGGCGCAGCCGTATCTGCTCGGCACCGCCGCTGATGACATGCAGGTCAGCGGTCGGGTCGGTTTCGTGCTGCACTACGATGCCGACGGGGTGGAACAGGCCGGCCTCGAACTCACCGATCTCGCGTTGCGCGACAACCGTCGGCGCTTCGCGCTGCGCCGTACCGCGGGTCACGTCGCCTGGACGCGCGACGAACCGGCACCGGTGTCACGGCTGAAGACCGAGGGATTTGATGTCTATCGGATCGGCAGCGATGCGTTCGACGTGGAGATCAGGGCCAAAGGCGATCGTGTCGACCTGGTCGAGCCGATCGTGATCCCGGTGCTCGGTGGTTCGCTGGCGCTGAACGCCTTTGCGATGCAGAACGCCCTGGCGACGGACACGGGACCGCGCTGGACGGCCAGCGCGGCCGTGCGCGACGTGTCGCTCGATCAGCTGACACACGCGCTCGACTGGCCACCGTTCGCCGGCTCGCTGAGCGGCGAGCTGCGCGACATGCGCTATGTCGACCGCGTGTTCTCGATCGGCGGGGGACTCGAGGTCGCGGCGTTCGACGGACGGATCGTGGTCGATGGTCTGACCATTGCCGACCCGCTCGGCCGGTTGCCCGCGCTCGAGGCGAATGCGACCCTGCGTGGCCTTAGCCTCGCCGCGGTCACATCGACATTCGCGTTCGGACGCATCGAGGGGCGGCTCGACGCTGATCTGCAAGACCTGCGCCTGCTGGCATGGCAGCCCGAACAGTTCGATCTGCATCTGTACACGCCGGCCGACGACGATTCCCGGCATCGCATCAGTCAGCGCGCGGTGCAGAACCTGACCGAACTCGGCAGCGGCGTACCGGCCGGGCTGTCGTCGACCTTCCTCGGCCTGTTCGAGGAATTCAATTACAAGGCGATCGATCTGAGGATCCTGCTGCGTGGCAACGTTGCCGAGCTCGATGGCCTTGCGCGCGACGAGGGCGGCTACTACCTTGTGCGGGGCAGTGGCCTGCCGCGCATCGACGTGATCGGTCGCAACCGGAGCGTGGCGTGGAAGGATCTGGTGGAACGCCTGCGCCAGATCCGGGTCGAAGGGGTCACGATTCAGTAGCGCGACGGCGCCGCAAAAAGGGAACGAAACAATGCGCAGACTGCTTGCTTATCCGCTGTTGGCGTTGGTGCTCGGTGCATGCGTCACGATCAACATCTATTTCCCGGCCGCAGCAGCCGAGGAGGCCGCTCGCACGATCGTGCGTGACGTGCTCAAGGGCGAGGGCGACGGTGAAAAGGGGCCGCCGGCCGGGCAGCCGCAATCGAGTGTGCAGCCGGAGTCGGGTGTGTCGCAGTGGCTGCTGGTCGGCCTCGGCCGCACGCTCGAGCTGTTGGTGGCGCCCGCACAGGCCGGCCAGGCTGACATCAACATAAACACCGCCGGCATCGGTGCGATCCGCGCCAGCATGCAGCAGCGCCAGTCCAGCCTCGCACCGTTCTACCGCAGCGGCGCGATCGGCTTCGATGCCAACGGCTCGGTCGCGGTGCGCGATCTCGCCGCCGTGGCGCTCGGCGACCGCAACAAGCTGAAGAAGCTGGTAGCCGACGAAAACGCCGACCGTGCGGATCTGTACCGCGAGATCGCGCGCGCCAACGGCCACCCGGAGTGGGAGGGAGACGTGCGATCCACGTTCGCGAAGGTCTGGGTGCAGGAGGCGCTGTCCGGTTACTGGTACCAGCAGGGCGGGACCTGGAAACAGCGCTGAGCCGGCTATTTTCCGCCGAGCAGTCGGGTGGCGACGCGGGGTGGCATCAGCCAGCGCAGTTCCCCGTCGCCGAATGCGATCTGCGCCCACGCGTCGGCATCGAAATCGATCCGCAGCATCGCGCCGGTGGGTACCCGCAGCAAGGCCTCGCCGCCGATCAGGCGCCCGGCGAGTTCCGACCAGGTGGGTTCATGGCCGACCAGCAGCAGGTTCGCGGGCGCCTCGTCGATCGCCTTGATCCAGACCAGCACATCGGCGGCCGAGCTGTCATAAAGCGCGCCGTCGGTGCGCATCGTGGTCTTCCAACGCCCCGCGCGGGCCGCGAACTGCAGTGTGTCGCGGGCCCGAACGGCCGATGAACTCACCGCCAGGTCGGGGATCTGGTCCAGGCGCGCCAGCACCTTGCCCATCGCGCGCGCGGCGTCGCGGCCGCGGTGGGTCAGCGGTCGCTCGTGGTCACTGTCATGGGGGGCGTCCCAGTCGGATTTGCCGTGCCGTAACAGAACGAGGGTCAACATGCTGTCGTCTCCAGAGCTACCCCGTCAGACGGCCGGGGTTCGCCGAAGGATAGACCAGCAATCGTGTCAGATCGTTTCAGTCGGCCGGTCTGAGGGCCCCGCTCACGCAGGTTTGCGCAGCAGATCGACCCGCATCGGGTTGACGAACTCGGCGATTCCGTCCCGCGTGACGTGCGGCATGAAGGCCGCCCGGACCCGCGCGTGCAGTGCCTCGTCGACGTCGAACGTCGAATGCGTGGCGCCGAGGATCCGGCTCTCGAATTCCGCGAAACCGTTGAAGCGCGACACGCTGCCGAAGTGGATCTCATCGGCCAGCTCGAACAGGCCGGTGTCGACCGCACGGCGTACCGCGTCGAACGCGGCCTGACGGACAACCTTTTCGTCGTTGAACAGGCGCAGGATGGCGTTGAAATCGCCGTCGTAGACCGGCTCGGAGATGTACGCGAGGCCAGACGGGCGCAGCACCCTCGCGATCTCGGCCAACGCCGCGTCGAGTGCGGTCAGCGGGACATGGTGCAGCGACTTGAGCATGATGACCGCGTCTACCGAGGCATCCGGCAGGTCGATCGACTCGGCGCCGCCGAACGCGAAGGTTACGTTCGGCAGGTCGGGAATCAGCAGGTTTTTCTGATGCTGGATCTCGTCGACTTCCATGGCGATGATCTCTTTGACCGGCAGCGATTCGGCCAGCATGCGGGTCGTGAACGCGGCACCGCAACCGAGTTCGAGCAGGCGCGTGCCCCGGGTCGGCAGCAGTCGGCTGATCAGGTCGAAGTCCGACGTGATGGGTGGCGACAGGTTGGCGGCGATTTGCATGGTCGAAAGCATCCGAAACGACATATTACCAGTCTATGAAATTCTGATTTGCATCGCAATGTGAATCCGCAATCCGGACCGCCGCGACACGGTTGGCGGACAACGACTGCCCGGCGTGCCGATGGCGCGCTATCGTGGTAGTCAAGGCGTCGACCCACCGATCGATCAGCCGGGTAAGGTGTTGCGGCACGGGCGAAGTGACATGGAGATCAGGACCGTTGACGGGCACGAAGCGCTGGTGCGCTCGCTGCTGGATCCACAACGCTGGCCTCAGGGCGGCGCCCACCGGGCGCGCATCGATACCCACATCTCGACCGTCGTGCTCGCCGGCGATCACGCGTACAAGATCAAGAAGCCGCTGAACCTCGGGTTTCTCGACTTCGTCTCGCTGGCCAGCCGCAAGGCGGCGTGCGACGAGGAGCTGCGCCTGAATCGGCGTCTGGCACCGCAGGTCTACGAGCGCGTGTGCGCGGTGACCGGCAGCATCGCCGAGCCGCGCATGGACGGTGACGGTGCGCCGATCGACTGGGCCGTGTGCATGCGCCGCTTCGACCCGGACGCGGTGCTCAGCAATCCGCGGCTCACCATCGACGGTGTGCTGATCGACCGGCTCGCCGATGCGGTTGCCACGTTTCACACTGCCGCGCCGCCCTGTCCGCCGGGCGAGATCTACGGTGACCCCGACACGGTCTGGTGGCCGATGCACGACAACTTCGGTCAGCTCGAGGAAGGTGGCGGCGACACGGCGCAGCGGGTCATGCGCATCGAGGATTGGACCGCGGACGCCGCGCGACGCGTGCGCGACCTGCTGTTGCAGCGCAAGCGCGACGGCTACGTGCGCGAATGTCATGGCGACCTGCACCTGGGCAACGTCGCGTTGATCGATGGTCGGCCCGTCGTGTTCGACGCGATCGAGTTCAATCCCGCGTTCCGCTGGATCGACACGATCAACGACGTGGCGTTCCTGACCATGGACCTGCATCACCGCGGCAGGTCCGATCTCGCATACCGTTTCATCGACCGCTATCTCGCCCTCACCGGCGACTACGCGGCGCTGCGACTGCTGCGTTTCTACGAGGTATACCGTGCGCTGGTGCGGGCGAAGATCGCTGCGATCCGTCTGCAACAGCTCGGCGCTGCGGACGGGCGAGACTCGGTGCAGGCCGAGGTGGACAGTTACGTGTACCTCGCCGAACGACTGGCGGCACCGATGCGCGGCGCGATCGTGATCACCTGCGGCGTATCCGGCAGCGGCAAGAGTCATCACAGTGCGCACCTGCCGGGGCCGCTGGCCGCGGTGCGTGTGCGCGCCGATGTCGAGCGCAAGCGCCTGCTCGGCGTCGACGCAGATCGCGACGTGACCGCGCAGGGAGGCTACACCGCGGCGATGACGGCACGGACCTATGACCGGCTCGCCGAGCTGGCGCGCACGATCGCCGGTTCCGGACTGGTCGCGGTCGTGGATGCGACGTTCGTCGATCGCACCCAGCGCGTACGCTTCCGTGCGCTGGCCGACGAACTCGGCGTGCCGTTCCTGATACTCGATTTCGAAGCGCCTGCAGACATGCTGCGCGAACGTATCGTGCGGCGGCGGTCGAAGGCCGGCAATGTGTCCGATGCCGACATCGCAGTACTCGAACAGCAGCTGATTGCACGTGATCCACTGGACATGTCGGAACGGTCTGTGAGCCTGTCCGTCCTGCCGGATCAGGCCGACCTCGCCGATGCGGTGCGACGCCGGCTGCGATGTTGAATGGCTTGTCGTGGCTCAGTCGGCGTAGCCGGCGAGTTCCAGGTAGCCGACGCCGCGCTGACTGCCGGTGACCGTCACCGCGCCTTCCCAGTAGCGCACCGTGTGGCGCATCTCCTGCGCGTCGAACGCCGCGCTGACACGCAGATCGAGACCCTGCGCCGCCACCTTGACCTGCCATTCGACCGGGTATCTGACACCGTCGTGGGCCTGCCAGTAGCGCAGCGGCCGGGCATCGACATCCGCCAGCGACAGTGGCGTGGCGTGACCGTCCGCCGCGACAAGCGTGCCGCTGCTGAAGGGCTGTGCAAGGCCGTCGCGACCGCGCATGCGATAGAACATCAGGTCGCGGCCGTCGTCGAGCTGCAGCGCGAACCAGTCCCAGCCGGCCTGGTCGGGCGCGAGTGCCGAGGTCGACCATTCGCGATCCAGCCAGGACTGTCCGGCGACGCGATAGGTGTTCCCGCCGATCTGTATCCGGCCGTCGCTCGGCAGCCGGGTCAGCGAGTAGTAGTACGACGCATTGCCCGCAGCGTCACCCTTACGCGACAGGCCGTGGTCACCCTGCAGTACCAGCGGCCGGTCACCGCGCCCGATCCGCAGCCGTATGCCGATGTCGTCGTGTCCGGCCTCGACCTGCAGTGGGAAGGTCTCTGTGCCGCCGCTGATCGACCATGCGCCGAGCCAGACGCGCAACGGCTGCGCCTGGGCGCCGGCGAGCCCCACCGCCGCCCGGCTCAGCCGTTCGGCGCTGTGCTGGCGGCCGGCGTCGATGTCGCTGACGGCGAGGTGGCCCATGTAGACCTGATGCGTCCGCCATGCCGAATCGTCGACCGACTGGCCGGGCTTGAGCCCGATGCGAAACAGCGTGAGTTGGTAGCCGAAGCGGTGACCGTCGTCGGCGACGAGGTTGCCGGTCAGGTACCACCACTCGGTCGCGAACGTCGGGTGCGGACCGTGATCACGCGGAAACGTGAACGGTCGTGGCGTGGTCGCGCGCTCGAAGCCGGGATCGGGTGCCGTCGCCATGCGGCTGCGCAGGGCGATCGCATCGTCGACCGGCGTCTCCCGGTCGGGACCGCTGCATGCCGCCAGCCACATCATCAGAACGACGACGATCGTCTTCCGCATCAAGCCTCCTCGCGCAGCTGCGGCGCCGGGTCCTCGCGCGCCGAGCGCCAGGCCGGGTAGAGGCCGGCGGCGAGTGCGGCCAGTACGCCCAACATCACGGTGAGGAGCAGCGGCCCCGGGCTGGCGACGAAGCGCATGCTCCAGCCGAATGCCCGCAGCTGGATCACGTCGGTCAGCACCCAGGCGGCCAGCAGGCCGGTCGGGACCGCGGCAAGTCCCGCGACCAGGCCGAGCAGCCCGGACTGTGCCAGGATCAGCCGGCTGATCTGCGCGCGCGTCATGCCGAGTGCGCGCAGCACGGCGTATTCGCGTCGGCGGTCGAGCTGGATCGCCATCAACGCACTGAGGATCCCGATCACCGCGACCAGCAGCAACAGGTAGCGCAGTACCTCGGTGATGCGGAAGGTGCGGTCGAAGATCCGCAGCGACTCGGTGCGAATCTCCGCCGCTGCCGTGATGATCAGGTCGTCGACCTCCGACAGTTGCGCGACGGCGGCCGCGTGCAATGCCGCGACATCGCCGGCGCGGGCGAACAGGGCGAGCGTGTCGACGTCGGGGTCGTGCCACAGGCGTCGGTAGTCGGCCAACGGCATGAACACGCGGCCGTGCTCGCTGGCGTAGTCCTGGAACACGGCCGCAACCCTGAATGCCTGCGGTCCATCCGGGGTCGGCAGGGTCAGCGTGCCGCCGGTGCCGACCCCGGTGCGATGCGCCAGCGGCTCGGAGACCAGCACGCCGCCGTCGTCGAAGCGCGCCCAGCTGTCGCCGTCGTCATCGAGCAGGCGAAAGCCGCGGCGTGACGGCGCGGCGAGCTCGGCCGCGACGACGCGCAGCGGTCTGCCACCCATGGCCACATGGACGCTGCGGTAGCGGCTGATCGCCGCTGTCTGCGGCAACTCGGCCGCCAGTCGCGTCAGCGCCGGCGGCAGCGGTGCATGGTCCTGGTCGTCGCGCGCTGCGACGTAGAGATCCGCGGCCAGCAGATCGCCGAGCCAGGCGTCGACCGAGCTGCGCATGCTGTCGATCATGACCGCGACACCGAGGCTCGCCGCCAGCGCTACCATCAGGGCCGCCGACGCCGTCGCCAGCCGCGACAGGTGGCGTCCGGTGTCGCGCACCGCCATGCGCGCGGTGCGCGGCAGGGGTAGCAGGTGCAGCAATCGACGCACCCCCTGCAATGCCTGCGGTGTCGCCATGGCGGCACCGAGCAGCAGCGCGAACAAACCGGCGAAGCCGAGCACGACGCCGCCCGGAACGCGCAGGGCCAGCAGCAGCCCGCCGGTGGCGAGCAGGGCGCCGAATGCCGCGGTCGAACCGACCAGGCGCGCCGCCGACGCCTCGAGCGCCGAACGCGACAGCGTGGTCAGCGGCGGGGTCGCGGCCGCCCGTCGCGCGGGTGCGAGCACGGCGAGCAGCGTGCCGCCGGTACCGAGCACGGCGGCCTTGACCAGCGATCCGGCGGCGATGTGTACGCCGTCGACGGTGACCTCGTAGTACAGCGACGAGATCGTCGATGCGACGATTGCCGTCAGGCCCTGACCAAGCCAGAGGCCGAGCAGCGCACCGAGCAGCGTCCCCAGCAGCGCGAGCACCAGCGCCTCGGTCAGCACCTGGACCTGCAACTGCGACGCCGTGACGCCAAGTGCGCGCAGGCGGCCCAGCACGTTGCGGCGCTGCACGACGGTGAAGCTCATCGCGTTGAAGATCAGGAACATGCCGACCAGCAGTGCGAGCAGGCTCATCGCGGTCAGGTTGAGTTCGAACGCCGCCGACATGCCGGTGATGCCGTCGATCTCGCGGCGCGCGTCGACCAGTGAAACACCGGGTGGAAGGCGTGCATCGAACCAGTGACGCGCGGCATCGTCGAGAATCAGGTCGATGTGACTGAGGCGGCCGTCCAGGCCGGTGATCGCCTGCGCGGTCGCGATGTCGACGATCAGCAGGTCGCGGGTGGCAAGCCGATGATCGGGGTACAGCGCGGCCACCTGAAGCGTCTGCGCGGTGCCGCGACGGCGCAGCGTCAGCGTGCCGCCCACGTCGACACCGAGTCGCGCGGCCGCGCCGGTGCTCACGACCACGGCGCCCGGCGTGGTCAGCCAGTCGCTGGCGGACAGGCCGGTGTCGACGGCCCGTTCGAGCGTGGTACGGAATCCGCGTTCGGCGAACAGGTCGAGGCCGACCAGCTGCGGCCGTCCGGGTATGCCGTCGAGCACGACACGCGCGCTGATCACCGGCGCCATCGGCGGATGACCCGGTTGCCGGAACAGGTCGACGTACAGCTGCTGCGGGAGCGTGCCGGTGGCGCCGACCAGGCGATGCGTCGCGGTGCCACGCAGTGCCGCGGCCGAGTCGGCAAACGCTTCGCGCGCACTCTGGTTGGCGAGGTCGATCGCGAGCACGACGGCAACGCCGAGCGTGACGCCGGTCAGCGCCAGCAGCGCCTGGGAGCGCTGGCGCAGCAAATGCCGCAGACCGGCGAGAAACAGCAGCTTCGGGATGGGCAATCGCACTACACGCCGACCAGGCGCCCGTCGGCGAGTCGCAGCTGGCGGTCGGCACAGGCCGCGACGGCAGGGCTGTGCGTGACGATGACCATCGCGGCGCGGTGCGCGCGTGTCATGTCGATCAGCAGCGCCGTGACGTTGCCGGCGGTGTGCGTATCCAGGTTGCCGGTCGGTTCGTCGGCAAGCAGCAGCGACGGGGTATGGGCCAGCGCGCGGGCGACCGCGACCCGCTGCTGCTCGCCGCCGGACAGCGTGTCGGGAAAGCGTTCGGCGATGTGGGCCAGCGCTATGCCATCGAGCAGGCCGCTGACGCGCATGGCGATCTCGGCCTGCGGCCGGCCGAGCAGCTCCAGCGGCAGTGCGAGGTTCTCGCGCACCGTCAGCGTCGGGATGAGGTTGAAGAACTGGAACACGAAGCCGACGTGGCGCCGGCGAAACAGCGTTTTGTCCGGTTCGCGACGGGCATGTACATCGATGCCGTCGATCACGACGTCGCCGGCGTCCGGGCTGTCGATGCCGCACAACAGGTTGAGCAGCGAGGTCTTGCCGCTGCCGCTGGCGCCGATCACGGCGACGATCTCGCCACGTGCCAGATCGAGGTCGAGATCGTCGAGGACCAGCTGGCGTGTTCCGCCGCTGACATAGGCCTTACGCAGGCCGCGCGCGCTCAGCAACGCATCGGCACTACTCGACAAGATTTCGGTCGGCACGGGTGTTTGGGGTGCTGTTCGGCGGGGTTGGCGTGGCTTTGACGCGGATTCGACACCGATCGCGCCGACATGCGGGTGGCCCTGGCGCCATAAACCCCAGTTTCAGCCCATTGAAATCGGTTGCCATCGGTCCAAAATAATTGTTGACTATTCCGCTAGGTATTTTTGGAGAAGTCATGGGTTCCACTGCCAACGATATGGATGAGCTCGTCGCGCGCGGGTATGAGCACGGTTTCGTCACCGATATCGAGACCGATGTCATTCCGCCCGGACTGGACGAGGACGTCATCCGCCTCATCTCGGCGCGCAAGCACGAGCCCGAATGGGTGCTCGCGTACCGGCTCAAAGCCTACCGCCACTGGCTGACCATGTCGCCTCCGGCGTGGTCGTCGGTGCATTATCCGCCGATCGACCACCAGGCGATCTCGTATTTCGCCGCGCCGAAGAAGAAGCCGACGCTGGACAGCCTGGACCAGGTCGACCCGGAACTGCTGCGCACGTACGAGAAGCTGGGCATCCCGATCGAGGAGCAGAAGGCATTGTCGGGTGTCGCCGTCGACGCGGTGTTCGACAGCGTGTCCGTCGCGACGACTTTCCGCGAGAACCTCGCCGAGGCCGGCGTGATCTTCTGCTCGATCTCCGAGGCGATGCACGACCATGCCGAGCTGCTGCAGCAGTACCTGGGCTCGGTCGTGCCGCACACCGACAACTACTATGCCGCACTGAATGCCGCCGTGTTCACCGACGGGACGTTCGTCTACGTGCCCAAGGGCGTGCGCTGCCCGATGGAACTGTCGACCTATTTCCGCATCAACGCGCAGAACACCGGGCAGTTCGAGCGCACGCTGATCGTCGCCGACGAGGGTAGTTACGTCAGCTACCTGGAGGGCTGCACCGCGCCGCAGC
>JAGRGY010000013.1:134990-147253 GCA_020445255.1 Gammaproteobacteria bacterium | reverse complement strand
TCGGTGGCATGGACGTGTCGGACGCGAAGCGTCTCAGGACGCTGGAGTCGGAAAACGCGCGGCTGAAGAAGCTGCTCGCCGAAGCCCTGCTGGAGAACGAAGTGACGAAAGAAGTCCTGCGAAAAAAGTGGTGACCGCACCGGCCCGTCGGGAAGTGGTGCGGCTCATGAAGCAGCGCGGGATGAGCGAGCGGCATGCGCTGCGGGTCGTCGGCATGAGTGCTTCGGCATTGCGCTACGTGCCCAGGCCGGACGGTAACGTTGAGTTGCGCCAGCAGATCGTGGACATGGCGCAGCGGTATCGCCGGTATGGCGCCCCAATGATCTACCTCAAGCTGCGCCAGGCCGGGCATCGGGTCAATCACATGCTGTAATCGCTTCAGCCCTGCAATACTGACCGATAGGACAGTAAGCCGAGGACGATGCGATGGGCAATACATATGTCGGATTGGACGTCTCTCAGAAAGCGACGTCAATTTGCGTTGTTGACGATGCAGGCGGGATTGTTTGGGAAGGATGCTGCCGTAGCCATCCGGAAGACATCATCGCATCGGTCAAGAAACAAGCCGCTGGTGCACTGCGAGTTGGACTGGAGACTGGGCCACTGGCAGTTTGGCATTGGCATACACTGAAAGCGGCAGGTTTGCCGGTAGTCTGTTTGCATGCGCGGCATGTGCACGCTGCGATTGCGCTTCAGGTCAACAAGACAGATCGCAATGATGCGTACGCTCTGGCGCAGGTCGTCCGTGCCGGGTGGTTTCGAGCCGTCGACGTGAAGAGTCTGGATACGCATCGCATCCGGCTCATGCTGACAGCGAGAAAGCGTGTTGTTTCGATGCGGTCTGCGTTGTACTCGCAGATCCGCGGCGTGTTGAAGACATTTGGGATTGTTTTTCCAGCTGGGAAAGGCAGCCGATTCGAACACGCGGTCCACCAAGCTATTGAGTCGGACGAGAGCTTGGAGCCTGTCGTTGGTTCGCTGCTTGAGATCTGGCGATCGTTAACCGCTCAACTCCGTTTCTACAATCGTGCGGTTGATCAAATGGCCAAGGAAAGCGATATCTGTCAGCGATTGATGACGATCCCGGGCGTGGGCGTACTGACCGCGCTAGCGTTCATGACGGCGATAGATGATCCTAACCGATTCATGCGCTCCGCTGATGTTGGCCCTTATCTCGGCCTCACACCGCGACGCTACCAATCCGGAGGGGTGGATCGTGCAGGTCATATCTCAAAATGCGGTGACCGAATGGCGCGTACCCAACTTTTCGAAGCTGCGCATGTCATGATGACGCGGAGCGAGACGACATCGCCGCTACAAGTGTGGGCACACCAGCTGAGACGCAGAATCGGCGTCAAGAAGGCCAAGGTCGCGCTGGCAAGGCGGTTGGCTGTTGTGATGCATCGAATGTGGACCGACGGCACGTCATTCGATTGCACGCTTGGCGAACCGATCGCTGCTTAGATGAGATAAAGAAACAGTTCCCGAGTTCGTTGCCTGGGTCATTCCGAGACGCGCTTAATAGCCGACAGTGATCGGACTACGTCAATCACATAGGTAGGCCCAAGCGACATCTGGCACCATGTTGAGGCAGGCACACCTGACCTCGGAGACGACAATGAGCTCGAACGAACTGATTCTGGCGATACTGGGGTTGACCGCGATTAGACGACAAGCGCGTGGAGCGGCTGTACGCACAAGAGAAACTGCAGGTGCGCCGACGTCGCCGGAAGAAGATCCCGGCAGGGGATCGTCAGCCGCTGATCCGACCTGGTGCGGCCAATGAAGTTTGGTCGATGGATTTCGTCTTCGACCGAGTTGCCTCAGGTCGGGCGCTCAAGTGCCTGGCCATCGTCGACGACGCCACGCACGAGGCAGTGGCCGTGATACCAGAGCACGCGATCGGCGGCGACCATCTGGTGCGATTGCTGGACGAGGTCTGTGCGCTCCGCGGAAGGCCTTCGATCATCCGGACCGACAATGGCAAGGAGTTCACCGGTCGGGCCATGTTGACCTGGGCGCATCGTCACGGCATCGCCCTGCGCCTGATTGAGCCGGGCAAGCCCAACCAGAACGCCTACATCGAGTCCTTCAACGGACGACTCCGTGACGAATGCCTCAACGAGTATTGGTTCGTCAGTCTCAACCACGCTCGGGTGGTAATCCAAACTTGGGTCCGTGAGTACAATGAGGAAAGACCGAAGAAGACACTTGGCGGGCTGACGCCCGCCGAACATGCCGAGCAGCTCGCTGTGAAGGTGGCTACATTTAACCCTGGACTCTAAACCAAGCCGCTACTCAACAAGGGGTAACGTCGAGATTACAGTGACCGGCAGCTTTCTGCTCACAAAGATGGCATTCAGAAATATTCGTTAGTCGACGGCAAATCGGCCGAAGCGGTCGTTGCGAACCGCGCCAGGCAACGGCTGCTATGGGACGGTTACCGGCCATAGCCAGAAAAGGCCCTTCGAACGTCTGCTTTTCGCCAAGCTGATTGGCTGCTCCGCGACCAAAGCTGACAATCAACCGATTTTCAGCGCACTGCACCGTCGGGGCTACAAATTTGGATGTCGCACAATTTTTTTTTGCGACGCAGCATACTCTTGCATTTGAAAAGCGAATCAAGTTTAGATGCCTATATCTTCAACAAGAATCGACTGCAAATCGTCGCGAGACGGATTCGGTATTTGCACCATTCTATTAGATTGTCGTTGGATGACTTTTTCGAATAGATTCCGAACTTCTCTGCCATTTCCGAAATGGGTGGATTTGCTTTTTTCAAGATCATTGATGGCATCAGCGGCTGCGTTGGCAGCACTAGCGGATAGTACGTACCCAGCCCTATCCGCAATCAAACAAAATATTTGATACAATTCGTCAGATGAATAATCAGCAAAATGGACCTTCTTGCTGAACCTGGAAGACAATCCAGGATTGGAGTTTATAAATCTATCCATCTTCTCTGGATATCCTGCGACAATCACTACAATATCATGCCGCAGATCCTCCATCTCCTTTAACAACGTATCTATCGCTTCCTGACCATAATCGGATTCCGAGCCATCAATTGAAAGCGTATAAGCCTCGTCAATAAACAGTACCCCTCCCACCGCCCTATCAATCGCCTCTTTTGTCTTAATGGCCGTTTGCCCGACGAATCCACCAACCAACGCGTGCCTACTCACTTCGATTAGGTGGCCTTTGGAAAGTAAGCCAATCTCCCGATAAATCTTCGCCAAAAGTCGAGCAATAGTTGTCTTCCCAGTCCCTGGATTGCCTGTAAAGACAAGGTGATGACTCATTGGCGGAACGGGAAGGTCGGATTGTTCACGGAGTTTCCTCACACGCATCAGATTGCATAACTCCTCAACCTCTTGCTTCACAAGGGGAAGCCCGATGAGTTCGTACAGCTGATGCAACAGAACATCTATCGATTCAGTCGCCTTTGACATATCCCCAGGCGCGGATCCCTGAGCATGCACTGCCTCCTTTGCTGAATCTTCTTCGCTGGTCGAGTCTTCAACACTCCGCCGAAGCGAAGCGCAAATCGCAGTTAATTCGCGCACCTCCTCCTCGGCGATATCGTCATCCGCAGCTATCAACAGACGGCCGATCGACTCAATACCATCAATAAATTTTGCCGCTTGAATCCCTCCAGCGGCTGCACTTACCATCTGAACTACCCATGTGTCGTAAGCTATCTCCTTCATTAATGCGCTCTGCTCTATACCGATATTCATATATTCAATAATAAAAGGGCACACGTCATCATCTTGACCAAATTGTGGTATTACATAGTTGATAAACTCCGCCTCTTTGTCATCCGCATTCCAGTCCGCGTATGCAACAATCATTAGCAAAGAATGCATTTGGCTAGCAAACAGTTCTTGCAACGACATCGCTGGTGATGAAGTGGCGCGTTCTACTTTCTCGAGGAACGCTTCCAGTACGTTATATATCTTGCGCCCTTTCCTCATCAGGGTGTTCATAAAGTCCGCTCCTATCAAAGTCCCGCTGAATGGATCCAGGCAGCTGTTTGAGACCACTCGAACAGGGCATTTTCGAGGTCTCGAACGGGGTTAAGGATTGCCGGATTTCGGCGTTATCGCAACCGTGGATTTTTCTGATTTCGGCATCGGTCGCGTTGTGCGGTAACTGTCACTATCGAGCACAACGGGAATCCAGGGGTCAGATCACGTGAACCGAGGGCTGGTGCCGGCCGATCGGCTACCCAGTTTCGAATTCCAGGTGTCGGCCCTAGCCGCGAGCACCCGTTCCCTGCCCGGCCGCCATCCCCCAAAGCAATCTGATGGGTGATCTCCCCCAACCGGCGAATGACTCTTCCTGGCCGGATGCACGCGTTCTCCTGAGCGCCTGAAAGCGGCCATTTGCGTTTCGGCAACACAATCAGGCTCCCATCCACAACGAGGGAGCCTGACATGGAAACCAATCAAACCCACGAGCCCTGGAACAAAGGCAAACTGGTCGGCCAAAAGCCACCCCTGAAGCCGAAGGATATCTGGGCCATTCGATTCCATCTCCAGAACCAGCACCAAATCCGCGATCTAGCCATGTTCAACCTGGCATTCGACAGCAAGCTACGCGGCTGTGATCTGGTGAGTCTACGGGTTCGGGACGTGATGCACGCGGATCAGATCCTGCCCAGAGCCATGGTCGTGCAGCGGAAGACGCAACGGCCGGTGCAGTTTGAGTTGACGGAGCCCACCAGGTCGGCCGTCTCCGCGTGGATCGAAACGGCGAATCTGAAGGCGGAGAACTATCTGTTTCCCAGTCGCCTGGCGAACTCGCCGCATATCTCGACGCGTCAGTATGCCCGGATCGTCCACCAGTGGCTCACCGCCATCGGACTCGATTCGACGGTCTACGGCACGCACAGCATGCGGCGGACCAAGGCGACGCTGATCTATAAGCGAACCAAGAACCTACGGGCTGTCCAACTCTTGCTTGGCCACACCAAGCTGGAAAGCACCGTGAGGTACCTTGGGATAGAGGTCGATGACGCACTGGAGATTTCGGAGCAGACCGAGATCTGACCGGTGATTGTGGCCGCACGATGGCGCCATCATGGGTACCGGGGCTCGTGCGGCCGCTTTCGGGCGCCGCGACGAATGCGTGCATCCGGCCAACTGCGGCTGGTCAAACAACCCATCATTTCGGTCATCCGGACGACTGCAGCACTTCGCAAGCTGCCGGAAGGCCACTACACACTTCTCGCCCGAAGCTGTCGTTAGACAACGGAACCGGCTCCGAGGTCGGCCCCGTTCAAGTGGACGACAACGGGGAATCCCGCTGAACGTAGCTTAACCAGTCAGCCACGAGGCGTGCGACTGGATTGGCTTTTTACGCTTAAGCTCCAAACAGTGATCCTTCCTCCAGAATGCCCTCGAGCACACCACCCAGCGGCATCGATCGCGCTCGCAACAACACGATGTCCAGCGATGACAGATCGGGCAGTCCCAACGCTGCTTGAACCAAAGACGTGCCCTGTTGCAGCGAATGTGGCGTGCGCACGGTGACAGCCATCCCAGCGCGTACCGCAGCGATCAAACCGGTTACGCTCGACGTCGTATAGACGAGCCGCCAGGGTACCCGGGCGCGATCGAGTGCCGTCGTCGCGGCCTTGTGAAAGCCGCAAGGGTTATCGAATGACGCGATGGGTAGCGGCTGGCCTCGATCCCATTCAAACGACTCCGGGCCGATCCATACCATCTGGCTTGTTTCAAGCACGATGCCGTTGCGCGTGCTGCCCGGCTCATCCAGAACCAGAACAGCATCGAATTCGCCGCGTTCGAATCCGGCCACAAGTCCGGCACTGAAGCCAGTGCGGACGTTCACCTGGACGTTGGGGTAGGTGCGCGCGAATCGCGTGAGCAACGTCGGCAATGGCCCGTCTGACAAACTGTTGCTGACGCCCAGGCGTAGCTGCCCGGCGGGCTGCGGACTGGTGATGGCTGCCAAGGCGTTTTCCTGCAGATCGATCATCCGGCGTGCGTAACCGTGGAAGGTCTCGCCCGCCGTGGTCAGGGCGCGCTTGCGGCCGTTTGGCTTGAACAGCTTGGTACCGACTTCCTCCTCCAAGCGCTGAATCTGCTGGCTTACCGTCGATTGCGTCTTGTGCAGCCTTTCTGCGGCTCGCAGAAACCCATCGGCCTCGACGACGGCAACGAAGGTGCGCAACAGCTCTGTGGAGATATTGGGCATGGGAATATATTCGAATAAACGATTATTTCTATCTAAAAGATTCTCTTATCAAATACATTAGCCGAGCCTACTCTGCGAATCAAGCTGATGACTTAATCACACGGAGCACATTCGCATGAACCACTTCGACCGAATCGACCGAGACCCCTCGGTGCGCCGAATCCATTCGACGATCTTCGAATACGCGCATTCTGCCGGCCCGGCGCGCGATCAGAGCTACATCAACGATCAGGTGAAAAAGCTGCGCAGTGCTTACCTGGCGGCGTCTATACACGCGGCGAAAGGCTATCTGCAGCGAGTCGTGCGTTCCGCGTTGTGGCACTTGCCGAAGCGCAATGACTGCAGCCATTGCGGCTGATGCACGCCACCACGCCGCTTCTTCGTAAGTCCCATTCTTCTGGAGGCAAGTCATGCCCTACTTGTACGTACGCATCGCCGGTGATGCCGATCCTGTCCTCGCTGAACGCGTCGCAGCGGATCTGCTTGCGATAACTGGCAGCGTTCTCGGCAAACGTAAGGAGGTGACATCGATCAGCATCGATTTCGTACCAGCCACAACGTGGTTTGTGGGTGGATCGCGTGTGGCCGACGATGCCCCATCGACTTTCTATCTCAACATCAAGATTACCGAGGGCACAAATACCAAGGATCAAAAGGCCGCCTACGTCGACAAGGTGTTCCCCGCGATGCAGGCCCTGATCGGCCCTTTGGCTCGTGCGTCATATATCGTCATCGACGATGTTCGTGCCGACGCATGGGGGTTCGAAGGGAAGACGCAGGAGCAGCGTTACATAACCGCAAGAACACTGTAGGTTCCCCGGACTTTGGCGTTCGAGTGACCCTACTCCTGTAATCCGAGAAATGCGGGATTCCCTGTGTCGGGGGAACTATCACCTGGAGTCCAAATGACATCAAGATTCGCGCCATTGCCCCCTTGAAACCATGAAGCTGCCCGTCGGCTGGCCTTCTCAGCCTATGACCGGTAGACAATCTACTGCGGTCTTGGCCGAGTCAGCATACGGAACGGTAGCTCTGGCCGTAGATTTGCCGGTGCGCCGTTGCCTTGAACGACCGTTGCGCCTTGCAACCTGACATTGACCGTCATTCTTCTCGATCGGTAGCAATGGTCGCACTGCTGCCGGTCGCGCGTTCACAAAGCAGACATCAAGCAGGTGTTTCCCATCACTGTCCGGTTACTGACGGGCTGCGGCCGTTGCCGCTACTGATCCCCAACGACAGCTTCGGCCGAGTAGTGTGAATTGGCCCTCGGGCAGCTTACGAAGTACAGCAGTCGTTCGGATGGTTGCAGCCAAGGGTTGGCGACCTGCTGCTCCTGGCCGTAATCCGCTATCCGCCACTCAATGCCTGGAAGACATACACCGTCGCATCGTCTCCAACCCGGTCCGACAACGTCTTTCTGTCTACAACCATCGCGTCATTGACGCACAGGTTGACGTGCCTGCGTAGCGCACCGCGCTCGTCCAGCACGTAGTCGCTGAACCCCGGCGCGAGCACGTCGACCGCGCGCACGACCTCGGCCACCGAGCCAGCCGGCACCGTGAGTTCGCGGTTCTCGAGCGCCGGGAAGAAGCGGAACAGGTGCGTCGTCATCTTTACCGTGGGCATGACGATCAGCCGAAGCGCACCGAGTACACGGGCGGAAAGTTGTTGCCCATGCAGCGCCAGCTCTCACCACGGTCGTCGGACAGGTAGACGTTGCCGGTCGTGCTACCGAAACACAGGCTGTCGCCGGCCGCGTCCAGGCCGTGCCTGAGGACGATGTCGTAGGCGTTCTGCTGTGGCAGGCCGGTGCGGAAGGTCTGCCAGGACCGGCCGCCGTCTGTGGTTCGTGCAACCGACAGCCCACCATCGATCGCCATGCGTTGCGCGTCGCCGTGCGCGGGTATGACCCATGCCGTGCGCCCGTCGCGCGCGTCCGCGGCGATCGGAAAGCCAAAATTGACGCCGTCCTCCGGCACGCTGACCTTGCACCAGCTGCGCGCGCCATCGTCGCTGTAGAACACACCGCAGTGGTTCTGCTGCCAAAGATGGTCCGGCTGGTCCAGGCAGCCGGCGACGAAATGTGGATCGTGGCCCCACTCGGCCGCCGGATCAGGCAGGTAGTCCATCAACATGCCCTGGTTGCGACCCGCCCAGCTTCTGCCACCGTCGCGGGTCTCGAGCACCCCGGCCGACGATGCCGCGACGTGGATATGGTCGGGATCGCGCGGGTCGATGACGATCGAATGGATACCCGGTTCGAACACGCCGTAATCGATGCTGGCCGGTGTGCCGCCCCAGCGGTTCTCGCTCGTCGCGTCACCGTTGAACAGGTCGCCGCCACGGCTCTCGTGGTTCCATAACGGCCGGTTCAGCTCCCAGGATTCGCCGCCGTCGTCGCTGATGAACAGGCCGCCCGGGATCGTGCCGGCATACAGGCGGCCCGGCTGCGCCGCGCTGCCGAACGCGATATTCCAGATCTTGAACACGGTGGCGTCCGCGTATTCAGGCTGCCCCGTTGGCGCGCCGGGATCGAAGTCCGGCGTCGGCAGGTACTTGACGATGTAGCGCGCACCCTGCGGGTAACGGATCGACGGCGCATCCTCCCAGCGCTTGCCCCCGTCGTGCGAACGCGACAGCTTGGGGCCCCAGTGGCCATGATCCAGCGACGCCCACAGGGTGCCGTCACGCGGGTCGCGGGCGGCGTAGCACACGGGGATGCCGGCGTGGGCCATGGATCGGGGTCGCCAGCCCGATGGCGTGCGATCGAGTATCACGGTGCCCTTGCGGGTGCCGAGCAGGATGACGTCGGACATGATCGGGGCTCTCCTCGGTGAGGTGGCGGGGGAGACGGATGCTGCCCAGTTTTCACGGCGATCCGTTGGAAGACCAAGATTAGCGCACCTCGGACGCGACGAGCACCGGCGTCGGCCACCGGCCGCCGAGGTGTGTGTGCGGATCGGCGGGCCGGGTCGGCACAGGGTGGTGATTGGGACGGGCTTCGCCATTCGCATGGGTTCAATACCCGAACCCTCGTTCGAGCCCGCTGTGTCGCAACGGCCGGGCGGAATCGTTTCCGGCCAACCCGACCGTTCGCAACAGGTCTGCGACCCGCCCGCTCTCACTTGCCGGGGCTGAAACATCCGGCGGCGTCGCGATACCTGTCATGACAGGGATCAGCGGGCAGGCGATCTGCGATACAACACGCGATGCGCGTGACCACGTACCGGTCTGCGGGCCAGGGGCCGTCGACGCCAAATTGCACGGTTGCAGATACCCTCTAGACTGTGACCGCGACCAGATAGGTGAGCGAAGCCGGGGTTCCGTGCGCCGACACCGGTTCGGATCCGGATTTACCGCCACGGGAACCGCAAGAGAACAGGTTATGCCAGTCGTGATTGCGCCACCCAAGGCCGTCTTGAGCCGCGCCAGGAGCCCGTCGGTGTACATCGGCATGTCCGGCCTGTTCGTGACAGCATTCGTCGCTGTGCGCGGACACGATGTGCTTGGCCTCGAGGGCACGGCAACCATCGCATCCCTGGCATTGGCCATACTGGTTCCATGCTTTGCATTGGCGGTCTGGTTGCGCCGACGGGAGTTCCGCGACGTTCAGCAGGATCGGGATCGCTTCGCCGCAGAACTGATCGCGTGCCTGCGCGGCAACGACACGCCGGACGCGCCCTTCAGCCTGTACATCCGCCCGTTCTTCACCGACACCAAACTGCTGGCCGACGGTCGCGTTCGCGATCCCGGCCAGGTGCTAGTCTCACCGTCCGATCTCGCCGAGCTCGGGCATCCACGCGATGCGGAACGCGCGGCGGCCCACGCCCTCGACGGCTTTGCCCCGTTGGTCGCCCTGGGCAAGACCGAACGTCGCCTCGGCGCAGGAAAGGTGATGACCACGGACCAGGACTGGCAGGATGATTTCCGCAGGCTGAGTGCGTTGGCGGAACGAATCGTCGTCATTCCGATCGCCCAACCGTCGACGCTGTGGGAGCTGACTCAGATTGCCTCAGATCCGGCACTCGCACGCAAGACCGTCTTCGTGCGCCCGGCAAACCGGTTCCACCTCGATTTCGGTTTCAAACCAGGAAGACGGCTCAAGCGTTTCAGTTCGATCTGGGAGGCTTCGCGGAGAATGCTTCGCGGAGTCCTGCCGCAGCTTCCTCCTTTTGCCGGTGGCATCAGGTTGCTGTCTCTCGACGGAAATGCGGCGTTTCGGTCGTCGCATGGCGACGCCATGGCGTCGACGCACCATGCCGGCGGCATGCGACCCCTGCTGGTCGATGGCATGTGGCGCAAACCCTCGCGCTACGCTTTTCCGTTCTGGGTGACGGTTGCCGCCCTGCTGGCGGCCAAGCCGATTCCGGGCATCGCATCACCATCGGGAAACGTCGACCTGCCAGGCGTTGTGATCAGCGCGGTGATCTCGCTGGCGTTTTGGGAATGGGTTTGGCTTCCAGCCATGCTGGCGGCATTGTACTTTCTGACATCGGACAGTGTTCCGACCAAGGCCTTGCGCGGGCTGACGCTGGCCATGGTTTTCGCCGCCGGTCTGCGGATCGCCGACGGCCTATTGTCCTTCTTTCTGGACCAGTACGGCCTGGACCGGGCGCTCGCAAACCCTGTGCTGCACGCGTTGGTGTTCAACGACATCGTCGGTCATGTCTCGATGGCGATCGGCGTGTCGATGTTTTTCCGGATGCTGTTCGACAGGTGGCTGATCTGGCCGATAGTGGGTGCAGCCGTGCTTGGATTCGTTGTGTCGATCATGTTGTCGGGACCGATTCTTGGCGCGCTCGAATACCTTGTCGGCATCCGGATCGCGGACGTCGTCACGGCCTTGCTGACGAACGGCATCTCAGGCGGCGCGATCATTGCGGCCGCCGTTTCCTGGATCTACGCCCGGCGTCTCGGCGGGCTGATAACAGGGTTTGGCGTGGGCTTGATGCTGCACCTGCTCGGGCAACTCGGCGGCACCGCGATCGCCTTCGGTGTGATGAAACTGCTCGCCGGCCTGGAGCTGTTACGGGAGCGGGACTTCGAGAGCCTCGGTCGGTTCCTGGTGTCGCTGCTCACGATGGCGGCGTTCCTGACCTTTCCATTTGTCCTGACGCGATTGGGCCTATTCCCCAGACCCATCCGGTGGCGACCGGCGCTTTCCAGGACAGGCTGAGCTCCGGGACAAGGAAGATTCCTGGCCCGACGCGATGGGCATTTCGACACAGCGGAAAAGGGCTCAGAACAGATGTAGGGTACCGAGCACTTTTTCCAGTGCCGCGCGGCGGAACGTTAGAGCGGATTGGCACCGTCGGTTGCGGCTATCCGGCGAGGAGCGATCGGATGAGGGCGGCTCACCCCGGTCGTGGAAGACCAGCAGCCATCGGTCTGACGGCGTTGCCGGCGTTGGCCGGGGCGAAGCTGTCGAACGCTTCGACCCTTCGACGTCCTTCCCGCCGGCGTGCTCAATCGCAGTCGTCGTCTTCAGCGGAAACGTCGTCGTGTTGTGGAGCGGGCACCGAATCCTCGAACGGCTTGTTGCCGCTCTTGACGGCCAGTTTGCGACTCCGCGCCTCCAGCTTGGCCGCCACGAACACGTCGTTCAGCGACCAGGAATTCGCCAGCATATCCTCGGTGACGACAAACTCCATCATGAGGATGTCGTCTCCGCTCAAGCTGGGGAACGAAATCACGCGTGTCTCTCCGGCTTCTGGGAGCTGCTCCACCACTTCATGTTCTGAAGGTTCGGAGCCAATGTCGTCGGCCCGGGCCGACTGTAGGTAAGCGTTGATGGCCAGCGCACCGCAACAAACAACAACGGGGCATTTCAACGTGACACTCCTTTGACCAGAAATCTGCTCATCTTGAGAACATGGCGAAATGCTTACATACAAATTTGATGCCAAGGTGACAGCCAGCGCGGGAGTGCGTGACTTGCGGGCATCCGTCGGCGACCGGTCCATCTGCAGATGCCCCGATATTGCGCAATTCCGCGTGGGGGACGCGAGATTGGGGCAGCTTACGCGTCGACTGCCGCAGCC
>JAGRGY010000013.1:28481-134938 GCA_020445255.1 Gammaproteobacteria bacterium | reverse complement strand
CCGCGCCCGCGCCATCGGCGCGTGACGTGCCGCGGCGCCGGTCGCATAAGGGGAGCGTCATCTTGCACAACATCGATCGCAAACCATTGGCGCCGCATCGCTCCCGGTGCACTGCACTGCACGGCGATGCCATCGACGATTGCTACGTTGCATGTGACCTTGGGAAATGCAGCGTGAGGAAACCCGACGGTCTGCTGACGAACCCGTCGTAGATTGCGAACGCGCCGTGGATGGCAAATGCAAGACAAGGCACGATCCAAGCTGTTTTTCTCTTGTTCGCGCGTGGATCTCGCGTTTGCGAACGAGCTGGTCACGGCGCTCGAGCAGTCGGCTGATTTTCAGATCCTCATCGACCGCATCGGTATCGGCCACGGGGAGGCGTGGCGCGAACGCCTGGGTCGACTGATCGTCGAATGCGATACCTTGTTGTTCGTGCTGTCGCCCGACCGTGTCGCCTCGGAGGTCTGTGCGTGGGAGATCGGCGAGGCGCGGCGGTTGTCAAAGCGCATCATTCCCGTGCTGTGGCGCGCGGTCGATTTCGCGCAGATTCCCGACGCTCTCAGCGCCATAAACGCCGTGCCGTTCGACGGCGCACATGCCGTCAGCGGCCTGCCGAAGCTCATTGCCGCCGTCAACAGCGACCTCGACTGGCTGCGCGAACACACGCGCCTGGGTGAACGGGCGCTCGAATGGGAGCAGTCGGGGCGTGCTGCGGCCTATCTGCTGCGCGGCGCGGCGCGGCGCTGGCCTCGGCACAGGAGTGGCTGGCCGCCAAGCCAGCGAATGCGCCGTCGCCGCACTTTCCGCACTCGCGTGATCGGCCGACCACGCCCGGGGACGTGCGAGGCTTTGGGTGTCAGTTTTCCTGACAATGAAAGCGACAGAAAGTGGGCTGCCAAGTGGCGCGTCGTTGCGTACGGCAGGCGCTGATTGGGTCCGTTCAGCGATAGCGCGTCGTACCACCGCCCGGTGCGCAAAATCGCAAGTCGGTCAATGTCGTTTGACGCGCATTCGATCGAAGCCAACGGCGCCAGCGTGCATGCGGATACACCCGCATGCCCCGGTCACTTTGCGGCCATGCCAGCCAACATGCGATCCTTTTCCGCGCGCACCGTTGGGTGATAACAATCTGCCGGCTGCGCGCCGAGGTGGCCGACGCAGGCATTGCAGTCGACGCAGCGCGGCCCCGGTTGATTGTCGCGGATATGCGAGAACAGCAACGGGTCGGCGAGGAAGGGCCGGCCGGCCGACACCGCGTCGCACATGCCGCTGCGGATCGCCCGCTCCATCGCCGCGCGCGTGCGAAAGCCGCCGACGCAGATCACCGGGATGTGCAGGCGCTGTTTGAATGCCGGCGTGTAATCGAGGTTGAAGCCCTCACGTCCCTTCCACAGCAGATTCGACGCCAACGCGACCACCGGCCAGAACACGCGCATGAGCGTGCGCCTGACCGGCGGTAGGTGCCGCATGCTGCCGTCGACCATGTTGCGCAGGCAGCGGAAGAAGGTGCCGCACACCATCGGAAAACCCGATTCGTAGTGGCCGACCGAGATCTCGACCGCGTCGATGCCGTCGTTCTGCATGATCAGCGCCGCCTCGACCAGCTCGGATGTTTTCAGGCCGTCGCGCAGTGGCAGACGGTCGGCACCGTTCATCTTCATGATCACGGGAAAATCGGCGCCGACGCGTTCACGGATCGCGCGATGCACCTCGCGTGCAAAACGCGTGCGGTGTTCGAGTGTGCCCCCATAGCCGTCATTGCGGCGGTTGGTGTACGGCGTCAGGAACTGGCTCATCAGGTAGCCGTTGGCCGAGTGCATCTGCACGCCGTCGAAGCCGGCCTCGCGGCAGCGTGCCGCGGCGTCGGCGAACTGCCGCACAATGGTCTGGATGTCATTTGTCGACGCAGTGCGCGGGCGTGTGCCGGTCAGCAGGTCCTTGACGTCGGAGGCGGAGATCACATCCGTCGCGCCGACGAAATCCGGCACAACCTGGCGACCGCAGTGATTGAGCTGGGCGAAGATGCGGCCGCGGCGCGCATGCACCGCGTCGGTCACGCGCCTGAGGCCAGCGATCTTGTCGTCGGCATCGACGCCGAGTTGGCGTGGCGCCGACTTGGCCTGGCGGCTGATGTAGAGGTTGCCGGTGATGATCAACGGCGTGCCACCGCGTGCGATCAGGTCGTAGAACTCGACCACGGCGTCGGTGACGAAGCCGTCGTCGTCGGCCCGCGTCTCGGCGGTCGCGGTCTTGAACAGTCTCGCTGGCAGCTCCAGTGAGCCGATCCGGATCGGGGTGAACAGCATGTCATCGGCGGCCTGTGTCATGTGTGCCTCCTGCCTTGGTACCCGTCCGGTGCTTGCCTGGTCCGGGGTGCCGGCATGCGTGCGGGGTATGCTGCCGTGCCGCGCCCGCCGACGATCAGTTCGTCGTCGGTGTGCCGGTCGCGGTCTTGAGAAACTCGATCAGGTCGTGTCGGTCGCGGCTGTCGGTGATGCGCTGCAACGGCATCTTCGATCCGGGTGTGACGACCTGTGGTCCGTCGCGGAACAGTGCGTCGATGGTCTGTTCGTCCCACACCACGTCGGCATGCGCCAGCGCGGGCGAATAGGGGTAGTCGTCGATGCTGCCCGCCCTTCTGCCGAAAATGCCGCGCAGGCTGGGGCCGGCGCGTCGCCGGTCACTGCTGTCCAGCGAATGACAGATGCTGCACTTGCGCGCGAACTGGCGTTCGCCGTTGCTGAGCTTGCGCACCGGGTGGAAGCGTCGGGCGGAGGCGGGGTCGTCGGCATCCTGGACCCCGTCGCCCAGCGGGATGCGGGTGATGTGGTCGTCGAGGCCGGCGAACACCAGTGACGCGGCGCCCGGCAGCTGGGTCAGCGCCCATACCGGTCCGCTCGTCGCGTGGAAGTCGTGCACGATCCCGGCTGTGGCGGAATCGACGATGACGACGCGGCCGTCGGAACTGCCGAATGCGAGTTGTCCGGTCGCGCGGTCCTCGTTCAGCGCCAGCACCGGCTTGCCTTCGACGACATAGTCGACCGCGGGTCGCGTGCCGCTCAGCGAGCGTGACCGCATCGCGCCGTCCGAGGCGCCGTAGACGAGCAGGTCGCGTGCCTCGTCGACCGCCATCACCGTGATGCCCCAGCCGTGATTGGTCAGGCTTGTCAGCTGGCGGCCGTCGATGACCGACCAGAGCCGGATGTGCCCGTCGGCACCGGCGCTGTAAAGCGACGCGCCGTCGTCGCTGAACTGGCTCACGTTGACCGGGCCGTCGTGACCGACCAGGAAAGTGCGCAGCCTGAGGTCCGGTACCGACCACAGGCCGATGCGGTGATCCCAGCTGCTCGACGCGAGCGTCATGCCGTCGGGCGAGAACGCGAGGTGGACGACCTTGGCGGTGTGGCCGTCGAGTACCCGGGGCTCGGGTTCACGGCGGTCGTCGAGCAACTCGGCGAGACGCCAGATACGGATACGTGCATCGTCGCCGGCTGTGGCCAACAGCTGGCCGTCGGGCGAGAACGCCGCGGCATTGACCGCGGCCTCGTGACCGACCAGGCGCCGGCGTTCATCGAGCGCAGGCAGCGACCACAGCACCGCCGTGTAGTCGAAGCTGGTGCTGACCAGCCAGCGACCGTCCGGCGACAGCGCGAGGCCCTTGATCGGACCGCCGTGAGCGGTGTGCTGCTCGAAGGCATGCGCGTGGGCGACGATGACCATCCAGGCCGCCACGAGAGTGCCGCGCAGGACCGCGCGTTTCGCGTGCCGGTGCGTCGCAGCGGTGGACATTTTCACCTCCCGGTTTCAGTCGGCGCAGCGGTGCGCGGCTGGTTCAGGGACTCTTCGTTTAGCCGGTATCCGTCGAGTATAGGGCGCACGTCGGCACTTGCCACCGACATCGCGGGTGGGGGGACAGGGTGGGCTGGTCAGCGCGGTGGGGCGGTTGACGCGCGACCCAGCGCGATCGTGCCCGTCACAAAGACCGGCGGCCCCGGACCTTGCGGTTGATTGTTGCCGCCGATTCGTGCCGCATTGCGGGTTCGGTCGGCGCGGGCATCACGAAGGTGGCGCGACGTTGACACCGAGGTCGTAGACCAGGTGGCCGCCAAACCACGCCGTGGTCAGCAACACCGCCAGGACGGCGACTCCCGCTGCGAGGCTGGCCCACGAAATGCCCGGGCCGGATGGACCGCGGCGGTAGAACCAGCCATTGATCAATGCCAGTCCGATCAGCACCACGGCACTGAGTTGACCCAGTTCCTCGTGCGCTTCGAGTTTCACCGTCGGCACCCCGACGGAAACGGCCGTGTCCAGCGCGACGTCGCCGAACACTGCCGCGACGATCGCGGTAGCGGCGGTGACGACGATCAGCACGATCGCCGCGTTCGCCCCGCACGAGCGGTCGAACAGCCGGCCACCACGCAACAGCACGACGAGCTGTGTGGTCAGCGCGACCGGCAACAGGGCCAGCGGAAAATGGACCAGCATGGGGTGGATATGGGCAAGGTCGATCACGGCAGCCTCCCGAGGCAGCAAATCCAGCGCCGCGGCATGCCGCGGTCGTTACTTCGGATGGAAGCCTATACCCGTCCACGGCTCGGTTTCGTTGCCGTTTCGTAATCTTTGCAGAGGTGGCCGGGTGACGTTGGGCGGGGGGTGCCGTCCGGCGGCGAGCTGCCGGCGATCGCTCAGTTGGCCGGGGGCCGTGCGTTGTCGTCGCCGCGGTTGAGCAGGATCAGCTCGATCTCCTCGGTGATCTCCTCCTGGCGCACGGTATTGCGGGTCAGCGTCAGGTCCCGCACGCGCTCGTCGATGCGCCCAAGGGCGCCCTCGAGGTGGCGGATGCGCTGCTGGTGTTCGGCCTGCAGCGAGCCGTACAGCAGTGCGTGCAGCGTCGCGAACAGGTAGTGCTCGACCAGCTGCGCGAGGAAATGCGCCGGCGCCAGGTTCAGGCGGGGCGGGTAGGGGTGGCGTGACGTCACGGCGTTGCGGTCGCGCCGGAACGGCGGCAGCACGCGTACCCTCTGCACGCTGTCCGTCGCGGCGTCCCAGTGCACGACGTCGACGTTCAGCGTGCCGAAGCGGGCGTTGATGGCGTCCAGGCTCTGCACCAGCAGGCTCAGCACGGTCGGAACTTCCTCGACCACCGACGCGCCGGCAAGGTTGTCGACGACGCGCGCGTCGCCCACCAGCGATGCGGCCAGGCGGCTGCCGACGACGATCAGGTGCGCCGGGCCGTCTTTCGACGTGCACGCGTCGAGTGCGTCGCGCACGCCGTCGTTGAAGCCGCCGCAGAATCCTCGCTCGGCGCCGATCAGGACGCACAGCGCCGGTGCCGGCGCCTGCGGCGGCGGCTCAAGCAATGCGGCGTGGTGGTCGAGAAGATCGTGTGCGGCGGAATCGATGCCGTCGACGACCAGTTGCTGTGCCTCGATGAAACGGGCGAGCTTGCGTGTCTCCATGTAGGAAAGGTTCTTCATCGCGCGCACGATCTTGCCGATGTCGCCGAGCGCGCTGATACGGGTGTCGATACTATGCCGCCGGCTCATCGTGCTGTTCCGTGCCGTGCGCGAGCGCGCCGCTCACCAGTGTGACCCAGTCGTCGCGTGCATCGTCGAGGCGCAGCGGCGACGCGTCGACCGCGCGACACAGAACGGCGAGCGCCCGCGGCAGTGCATCGGCGTCGACGCCGTCGAACAGACCCGCGTTGAACGCCACCAGCCAGGCCAGCTGGAAACGGATCGGCAGCGGGTCGAGGCGCTCCTGGCGCAGCAGCTCGCGCAGCACCGCACCACGTTTCAACTGGCGTTCCATGCCGGCCTCGAGGCGAGCGCCGAAGCGCGTGAAGACCTCGAGGTCGAGGAACTGCAGGTAGTCGAGCTTCATGCGCCCGGCCTCGCGCTTGATCGCCGGCGGCTGCGCCTTGCCGCCGATGCGCGACACCGAGCGCGCGATGTCGATTGCCGGCAGGAAGCCGGCAGAGAACAGGCCCTGATCGAGATAGATCTGACCGTCCGTTATCGAGATCAGATTGGTCGGGATGTACGACGCGATCTCGCCGAGGCGGGTGTCGACGATAGCCAGCGCGGTCATGCTGCCACCGCCCTCGTTTGCGGTGAGGCAGGTCGAGCGCTCGAGCAGTTTGGCATGCAGGAAAAAGATGTCGCCGGGGTAGGCCTCGCGGCCGGGCGGGCGGCGCAGCAGCAACGACAGCTCGCGATAGGCCTGTGCGTGCGTGCTCAGGTCATCGTAAACAACCAGCGTGTCGTGGCCGCGCGTCATCCAGTGTTCGGCGACCGCGCAGCCGGCATAGGGCGCGAGGTATTTCAGCCCCGGCAATGCGCTGGCGTCGCCAACGACCAGCGTTGTGTAATCCATCGCGCCGTGATCGCGCAGGACGTTGATCGTCGTCAGGATGGACGAGCGGCGCTGACCGACGAGTACGTAGACGCAGCGTACGCCGGTGTCCTTCTGATTCAGCACCGTGTCGATGCCGATTGCACTGCGGCCGAGACCCTTGTCACCGACGATCAGTTGGCGCTGGCCGCGTCCGATCGGGATCATGCTGTCGATGATCTTGATGCCGGTGTACAGCGGTTCGTGAACGAAGTCGCGCCGGATCATCGGCGGTGACGGTGCATCGAGCGGTTGCCGGGCGCGGCATTCGGGCGACGGGTGGCCGTCCAGTGGAATGCCGAGCGGGTCGATCACGCGGCCCAGCAGTTCGTCGCCTGCCGGGATGTCGATCTGACGGCCGGTCAGTGCCACCGAAGTGCCGGCGGTCAATGCATCGGTCTGATGCAGCAGCACGGCGCCGACCATGTCGTACGCGAGGTCGAACACCGCGCCCCGGCTGCCGTCGCTGAATTCAAGGACCTCGTCGACCGCGGCCGACGGCAGACCGCGGATCCACGCGATGCCGTCGCCGACCGACACCACGGCGCCCTGTTCGCTGATCCGCAGTCGTGGCGCGTAGCCTGCCAACTGGGCGGCGACGCGCGCAAGCGGCGTATCCGCGGTCGGGTCGTCGCCGTTCATCGGCCGGCCGCTGCGAAGAACTGCAGCTCGTCGCGCAGATTGGCGCGCATGACCAGCGCGCCGGCATCGACGCGCAGCCCGGCAATCAGCTCGGGGTCCTCGGCGTAGCTGAAGGTCAGCGGGCCGTCGGCAGCGTCTGCGAGCGCGTCCTCGACTGCGGCGCGCTGCACCGGGTCCAGCGACCAGGCGCTGGTGATGCGCACCTCGCCGCCCTTGCCCATGTTGGCGGCGAATGTCCGACGTTCGCCATCCGGCAGACCACCAAGGTCGGCGACGAAGAGGTCGACCAGTTGCCGTTCGAGCGCCGGGTCGGCGATACGGCCCAATAGACGGGCGCCGAAACCCGCCGCGAGTGCGAGCGCCTGCTGTTCGGTGTGCCGCTGAGCCTCGTCTCGCTCACGGCGGTCCACGATCGCGGCCTGCTCGCGGCGCCGCGCGATCTCGGCATCGATGTCGGCGATACGACGTTCACGTTCGGCATTCAGCGTCTGTTCGAGGTCGGCACGCGCGGCGGTGCGTTCGCGATCCCAGTCCTCACGCCGCGATTCGTACTCGGCGCGCAGACGTTCCGCCTCGTCCCGGCCGGCGTCGGCCTCCGCCAGCACCGCGGCCACCTTCTGCCGTCGACGCTCGATCGCGGCCATGACCGGCACATACAGCAGCCGCTTCAGGATCCATACCAGGATCAGGAAGTTGACGATCTCGAGGACGAACGTCGACCAGTCGAAGCCCATCGCCGGTGTCCTACTTCAGCAGGTATTCGAGCAGTGGGTTGCGGAACAGCACGATCAGCACGATCACGAGACAGTAGATCGCCAGCGACTCGATCATCGCCAGGCCGATGAACAGCGTACGCATAATGGAACGTTCCGCCTCCGGTTGGCGCGCGAGCGCGTCGAGTGCCTGGCTGATCGCGCGCCCCATCGCGATCGCAGGCAGCATCACGCCGAGCGCGATCGCCAGCGCCGCGGCGACGGTCGATCCGAGTACCACCCAGGTCATGTCAGTCATGTTCTACTCCTCGTTCGAAGGCTTTGCCGTCTCCGGCTGCCGGGTCTGGATCGCGCTGGCGATGTAGACCAGCGCGAGCATGCCGAATATGTAAGCCTGCACCAGCGCCTCGACGATGTGCAGCATCAGGATTGGAATGGGTACCAGCAGGCCGGCGATCCAGACCAGCAGCAGCGCGACGAGTTCCAGGCTCATCATGTTGCCGAACAGGCGCACCGCCAGTGCCAGTGTGCGAGATATCTCGCTGACGATGTGAAACGGCAGCAGGATCGGAGACGGTGTCAGGTAGTGCTTGAGATAGTTGCGCAGGCCCTGCGAGCGGATGCCGAACCAGTGCACCGACAGGAACACCAGCAGCGCAAGCGCCGCGGTCGCCGACGGATCGCGGGTCGGCGAGTGCAGGCCGGGGATCAGGCCGGCGAGGTTGGCAACGACCAGGAAGATCCACAGCGTCATGATGAACGGCAGCACGCGCGCGACGTCATCGGGCAACACCTGGCGGATTGCGTCTTCGATCCCGACGACGATACCCTCGACCGCTGTCTGCAGCATGCCGGGGGCATCGCTCAGGTGGCGAACGAGCAGCGTGCACGCAAGCCAAAGAACGAGTGTGATCAGCCAGGTCGTCGCCAGGCTGTCGCGGATTGCGAGCGGCCCGAGCTGGACGAGCGTGTGGGCGAAGATCTCTTCCTGTGGCATCGCGTTGTCTCAATCCCGGCTGCGGATGAGGAAATAGACGTTGAATGCGCCGACGACCAGGCCGAGCGCGATCAGGCTCAGCGTCCAGCGCATCGAGTACCCGGCGATCATGCCGTCCAGCCAGTGTCCGAGGTAGGCGGCCCCGATCACCGGCAGCACGAACACCAGTCCGAGTGTGCCGAGGTACACCGTCTGCACCAGCAGGCTGTCGCGTTCGCCGGCGGCCTTTCGCAGTCGCCGGGCATCCTGCTCCACGTGCCGAAGCAGGTCGTGTCGGCCATCATTCGCAGTCACAGCGAAGCCCTCCCGTCACGGCCCAGTTCCCACAGGCGACGCAGCATCTCGCCTTCGAGTCGACGCAGGCTGTGGCGGACCGCCGCCAGTTCGTCCTCCTCGGCCGCCAGCTGCGTCGACAGCAGGTGGCTGATGCGTTCGTAGTCGCGGTCGCGCAGGTAGCGCCGTGTGTTCAGTTCGAGCCGGTTGTCGTGGAAGTACAGCAGCGCACCGGGAACGGCGAGATATTCCCAGTCGTCGTCGCCGACGCGAAATCGGGCGAGACCGAAACGCAGCGAGGTCATGAAACGCTCGTGCCCGGCCATCAGGCCGAACGTGCCGCTGTCGTCGCTGCCGATGAATGACGTCACACCGTCCACCTGTTCGTGGCCGCGCGCGTCGCGCAGGTCGAGCGTGAACCTGTTCACGTGTCGCCCCGCGCCATGGCGCCCTGCATGTAGCAGGCCTCTTCGGCGACCTTGTCGAAGTCGCCGCGCAGGAAGGCCTCGCAATCGTCGAGCGTTTGGGCCAGCGGCACCGATACCCCGGCAATACCGGTGTGCGCGGCGGTGACATGAAACGGCTGGGTGAGGTAGCGCTGCAGCTTGCGTGCGCGCATGACGATGCGGCGATCGCGCGCCGACAGTTCGGCCATGCCAAGCATCGCGATCACATCCTCGAGTTCGTGAAAGCGCGCCAGATGCTCGCGCACCGCCTCGGCGATGGCGTAGTGGCGGTCGCCCAGGGTGTGGCGGTCCATCATCTTGCTGGTCGATCCCAGGGGATCGACGGCCGGATAGATGCCCTTGCCGGCCTGCGCGCGTGACAGCACGACCGTGGTGTCGAGATGGCTGAGGATCGCGGTGACCGCCGGATCGGTCATGTCATCGGCCGGCACGTAGACCGCCTGCACCGACGTGACCGCGCCATTCTGCGTCGAGCTGATCCGGTCCTCGATCTCGGCGACCTCGGTGTCGAGCGTCGGCTGGTAGCCGACCGCGGCGGGCATGCGTCCGAGCAGGCTGGATATCTCGCTGCCGGCCTGGACGAAGCGGAACACGTTGTCCATCAGGAACAGTACCTCGGTCGCCAGCGTATCGCGCAGGTACTCGGCATAGGTCAGCGCCGTCTGGCCGACGCGGAAACGCACGCCGGGCGACTCGTCCATCTCGCCGAACACCAGCAGCGCCTTGTCGCGCACGCCGGCGTCGGCCAGCTCGTGCCACAGTTCATGGCCCTCGCGGATGCGCTCGCCGACACCGGCGAACACCGACACGCCGCGGTGCAGCGCGACGATGGCGTGCATGAACTCCATGACCAGCACGGTCTTCCCGACACCGGCCCCGCCGAACAGGCCGGTCTTGCCGCCGCGCACGAAGGGGCACAACAGGTCGATCACCTTGATCCCGGTCTCGAGGATCTCGCTCGGCGCGACGGTGTCGACGAGACGCAACGGTTCGCCACGGATGTTGCGCATCTGCGCTGCCGGTAGCGGCGAACCGCCGTCGAGCGGGTCGCCGAACATGTTCACCGCGCGACCGAGGCAGTCCGGGCTGACCGGCACGTGCACGGGTGCGCCGGTATCGTAGACCGGCTGCGCGCGTTTCAGGCCGGATGTGCGATGCAATGCCACGGCGCGCACGCGACGGCGGTCGAGATGCTGGTGCACCTCGAACCAGTAGGTCTCGCCGTCGGCGGCCGCGACCAGCGCCTGGCGCAGGGGCGGAAGCGGGTCACACGTGATGACGACGACCGGGCCATGCACCTCGTCGATGTGGCCAATCGGTGCGTCGGATTTCGGCATACCGTTACGCGGTTCTGTGGACGATGAATCAGGCATGGACCGATCTGATACGGCTGTAGCGAATGTGCCAACGTTTCGCCGGCGCGATACTCGGCGCAGGCGCGACCGCCGGTGTGCACGGATGTACTGTTTACGATAGTCCCGCGCCGGCGGCCTGGATAGGCGCGATGTGCCGCGGTCTTGTCGCCGGTCAAGCCGGTACGCCGAGCTGCCTGTCGAGCTCGGCGAGGCTGTCGCGGTGGGTCAGCAGCACGACCTCGTCGTCGGATTTCAGCTCGGTGTCGGCGTCGGGCAGGATCATGCGGCCATCGCGGTAGATGCAGATCACGCGCGTCTGTGGCGGCAGTGCCAGGGCGGCCAATGCCCCGATCTGCTCGTCACGCACGACGAACGAATAGGCGCGGGCCTCGTCGCGGATCATCGTCGATAGCTCGATCGGGTCACGGCCCTCGCTCATGTCGGCCAGGTGACGCGCCATCGTGCGCGCCGGGATGATCGTGTCCTCGAGCCCGAGTTCGAGGCAGATGTGCTCGAACTCGGTATCGTCGATCTTGGTGACGACGCGGCGGAAGCCGAGCGATTTGCCGACCAGGCTGGCGATGATGTTGGCCTGGTCGCTGTCGGCGAGGCAGAACAGCGTGTCGGTGTGCACCGGGTCGGCCTCGCGCAGAATCGCCGGCTTGCTGCCATCGCCGTGCAGGAAGCCGCAGTCGAGTTCCTGCGACAACTCGCTGATCAGCTCCTTGTCACGTTCGATGATGACGACCTCGTGGCCGCGCTTCAGCAACAGCCGCGCCGTCGTCAGCGATAGGATGCCCGCGCCGATGAATACCGCTCGCATGTCAGGAGGCCCGCCTGCCGATCCAGGTGCGCGGGTAGAGTAGCACCAGCAATGCGAGGATCTCCAGGCGGCCCAGCAGCATGTCGACGCACAGCAGCAGTTTAAGGAGTGGTGCCAGATCCGGCGCGCTGATGCCGGTCGACAGGCCGACCGTCGACAGCGCCGACGTCACCTCGAACAGCGCGTCGAGTGCGTCGTGGCCGTGCGCGACGAACGCGAGCCATGAGAGCCCGAGCACGCCGGCGAACAGGCCGAGGATCAACGTGGCGCGTTCGACGTCGGCCGCCTGCAGGGCGCGGCCGCCGAGGCGCGGTTCGATCACGGCGTGCGGCGGCAGTGTTGTGCGGCGCAGGAAATACTGCAGCAGGCGCAGGAACACCAGCAGGCGCAACAGCTTGATGCCACCTGCCGTCGAACCGCTGGCGCCGCCGACCAGCATGCCGAGGATCAGCAGCAGCTTCGAGGTCGGATCGAGCGAAGCCACATCGAGCGCCGCAAAGCCGGTCGTGGTCTGCGCGGACACGCCGAGCAGCGCGGCATCGGCCAGCGCGTCGCTCCAGGCCGAACCCGTTGATGCGTGCAGGCTGATGCCGAGCAGGCCGGTCAACAGGACCACGCAGCCGACCAGCGCACGCACCTCGGCGTCGCGCAGCAGCTCACCCGGCCGTCCGGCCGCGGCGTGAAACAGCAGCAGCAACGGCACGGCGCCGAGCAGCGCGAACAGCGTCACGACCCAGGCCGCGCTGCGCGGCAGTGCGGCGAGGCTGGCGTCGAAGGTCGAGAAGCCGCCGGTCGACAAGGTAGCCAGCATGTGCGTGACGGCGGTGAACGCGTCGCCGGTGGTGAGCCACAGCAGCGCGATGCCGAGCCCCGTCAGTGCGACATACACGCGCAGCAGCTGGCGCGACTGGGTGCGCGCCGTGGTCGCGATGTTCTCGTTTTCGACCGGTTCGGCGAGGCGCCGCGCCGCGGCCTGGTGGCCCATCAACAGCGCGACCGACAGCACGGCAATGCCGAGCCCGCCGTACCATTGCATCCACGAGCGCAGGAACAGGAACATCGGCGCACGGTGTTCTATGCTGCCGGCCGTCGACAGGCCCGTCGTCGTGATCGCCGATACGCTTTCGAACAGCACGTCGACGAACGGCAGGTTGCCGCTGGCGAGTGGATAACTCATCAGCACCGGCGAGGCGATGAACGCCAGCGCGATGACGACCAGCGCCTCGTTGACCTGGATGCGCTCGGGTGGCCTGATCCTCAGTCCAGGGAGCGCGACCAGCAGCAGGCCGAACACGACGATCGCCAATCGCGTACTGTAGGCATACTGACCGAGGGCCAGTGATGCCGCGAGCGGTACGAACGATAGCGCCGCCAGCATCAACGCGAGCTGGCCCAGATAGAGTGCGACGGCGCGCGGACGCACCGCATATCCGAGTACGGTGATGCCGTCAGGCATGGCTTTTGTCGACGGAATCTTGCACGTGCGGCATGGGGTCAGCAGGTTACAGGCGTCGCGACCACGCTACGTGCTGCGGTCGACTCGGTCAACGGCGCGGGAGGGGTGTTGACGGCGGGGTCGGTGGGATCCCTCCCGTGGTACTGCAGGAACGCACTTCCAGCGGAGGCGACCTGATTTTTTTTGGTTTCGCGGAATCAGGTCCAGAATCGGGATTGGAAAGGGATCGATAAAAACGGCAGGGACGGACGCGCCGGGGAGGATGGCATGCATCAGATTCACTTCTATCGGGTCTTTACCCTCGTTTCTATCGCCGCGGTGTTCGGCGCCGCACCTGCGCATGCGGCCACTGTCTATGCCGGCCGCCCGACATTCGAGGCCACGCTGGCGACGTCGGTCGTCGACGACTACGAGGCCCCGGGTTATTCCTCCATACCCGACGATATGACGATGAGCGCCGTCGTCGGCGAGACCGACTACGTCACGACGTTCTTCGACAACAACAATTACGTGGGGACGGCGGGCGACGGTTCGGGTTCGACAGCCAGCAACATCTACTGCGCGGGCTGCAACGGCTCGTTCCTGCTGTCGTTCACGACTACGTCGGTCGGCAGTGCGGACGGCGTCTACGGTGTCGGCCTCGAGTTCTTCAACAGCATCGAGACGGAGCCCTATCATGCATTCGTCACGTTCGGCGACGGGTCGACGCAGGACATCGTCATGGACACGGCGACCACGGCCTCGATGGCGTTCTTCGGCATCACGTCGCCGGATCTGATCCGCTCGATCCATTTCGGGCTCGAGGACGGCGGTGCGACGTCGATCGGCTATTTCGGGATCGACAACCTGACGCTCGGCAGCCCGGTTCCGCTGCCGGCGGCCCTGTACCTGTTCGGGTCGGGGCTGCTGCTGGTGTTCGCGAAGGGCGCCGGCAATCGAGAAAGACGAATGTCGCCGTCGTGATCCGGATGTGAGCGGCGATCATCGCCATGTGCCCGCCGGCAATGGATCGGCAGACGACTCCGATGGCTCGGGCTTGCTATCGTTGCGGCCATGCGGATCGACCCCAACATACTCCTGAGAAGCCTGTTCGACGCCGCGATCGCGTCGGCGCAGGCCGACGTCTGCATCCAGCACTTCCTGCCGGAGCGTCCGGCCGGGCGCACGCTGGTGATCGGCGCCGGCAAGGCGTCGGCGGCGATGGCGCGCGCACTCGAAACGCACTGGGGCTGGCCGTTCGAAGGCCTGGTCGTCACCCGCTATGGCTACCGGGTCGAGTGTGAATCGATCGAGATCGTCGAGGCCGCGCACCCGGTGCCGGACGCGGCCGGCCTGGAGGCCGCGCGGCGCATGCTCGGGCTGGTCGACGGGCTGACCGCCGACGACCTCGTGATCTGCCTGATCTCCGGCGGCGGCTCGGCGCTGCTGCCGCTGCCGCTCGACGGCCTGACCCTGGACGACAAGCAGGCGGTCAACCGCGAACTGCTGCGCTGCGGCGCGTCGATCTCGGAGATGAATTGCGTGCGCCGTCACCTGTCGGCGGTCAAGGGCGGTCGGCTGGCCGCGGCCTGCCATCCGGCACGCGTGGTCAACCTGTTGATCTCGGACGTGCCCGGCGACGACCCGATCGATATCGCGTCCGGGCCGAGCGTCGGCGATCCGACCACCTGCGCCGACGCGCTGGCCATCGTCGATCGCTACCGCATCGCGCTGCCGACCGCCGCACGCGCGCTGCTCGACAGCGGTGAGGGGGAGAGCATCAAGCCCGACGACCCGCGCCTGGCGCGCGTCGACACCCGCTTCATCGCGACGCCGCAGATGGCGCTCGAGGCCGCCGCCGCGGTCGCGCGCGACGCCGGCATCGACGCCCACATCCTCGGTGACAGCCTCGAGGGCGAGGCGCGCGAGGTGGGCAAGGTCATGGCCGGCATCGCGTTGCAGGTCGCGCGTCACGGCATGCCGTTCAGGCCGCCGTGCGTGCTGCTGTCGGGTGGCGAGACGACGGTCACGCTGCGCGGCGACGGGCGCGGCGGGCGCAACGTCGAGTTTCTGCTGGCGCTGGCGATCGCGCTCGACGGCGTGCCCGGGATCCATGCGCTGGCCGGCGATACCGACGGCGTCGACGGCATCGAGGAGATCGCCGGTGCGCTGGTCGCGCCGGACACGCTGGCACGGGCGTGGGCCGCCGGCATCAACCCGCATGCGTCGCTCGCCGCCAACGACGGCCACGGCTTTTTCGGTGCGCTCGGCGACGCCGTCGTCACCGGCCCGACACGGACCAACGTCAACGACTTCCGCGCCGTCCTGGTGCAGCCGGCGCACCCCGCCGGTGGTGTCGAACCCACCTGAATCATCGCGTCGGGGCCGCTTGTCGCCGCCATGGCCCGCATGGGCTGCCGACCGGCAAAAAGATTGGTGACGAAAGCGCGTATAAGGTGCATCTTATTGAGGTTCATGTCCTCAACATTCGTGGAGTCTCCCGCGGTGATACGTCTGTCTTTTCTCGGCCTGGTGGCCGGTGTGCTGTTCGGTGTCCAGTCGGTTGCCGCCGAGGAGCCGGCGCTGAACGTCTACAACTGGAGCGACTACATCGCCGACGAGGTGCTGGAACAGTTCCAGAACGAGACCGGGATCAAGGTCGTCTACGATGTCTACGACTCGAACGAGGTGCTCGAGGCCAAGCTGCTGGCCGGACACAGCGGATACGATCTGGTGTTCCCGACCGCGCGCCCGTTCGCGCAGCGCCACATCAAGGCCGGCATCTACCGGACGCTGGACAAGTCGAAACTGAGTAACTACGGCAACCTCGATCCGGTCATCATGCACGGACTCGAGGACATCGATGCCGGCAACGCGCACGTCGTGCCGTACATGTGGGGCACGACCAGTCTCGGCCGCAACGTCGCAAAGGTGAAGGAACGGCTCGGTGACAAGGCGCCGGTCGACAGTTGGGCGCTGATCTTCGACCCGGCGAATGCCGAACGTCTGGCCGACTGCGGCATCAGTATGCTAGACGACCCGACCGAGGTGTTCAGCGCCGCGCTCGCCTACCTCGGCAAGGACCCGAACAGCACCGCCAAGGCCGATCTCGATGCCGCGACGGCACTGCTGCAGAAGGTTCGGCCGTACATCCGCTACTTCCATTCGTCGCAGTACATCAACGACCTGGCCAACGGCGACCTGTGCGTCGTGCACGGCTACTCGGGTGACATCCTGCAGGCCCGCGACCGCGCGACCGAGGCCAACAATGGCGTCGAGGTCGCACTGGCTATCCCGCGCGAGGGCGCCGTGCTGGCGGTCGACGTGATGGCGATCCCGGCCGATGCGAAGCACCCGGATAATGCGCACAAGTTCATCGATTTCATCCTGCGCCCCGAAGTGATCGCCAAGATCACCGACTACGTGTCGTTCGGCAACCCGAACCCGCCGTCGCTGCCGCTGCTCGATCCTGAGGTGCGCAACAACCCGGGCATCTTCCCGCCGCCCGAGGTCATGCAGCGCCTGATCTCGCCGGCCGAACTGGATCCGGCGGCGCAGCGCGCACGCACCCGCGCCTGGACCCGGGTCAAGGCCGGACGCTGATCATCGATGGCAGGTCCGCGACCTGAACTGGAGGCGTGGCAGGATCCGTCCGCCGCGCCCCTGGTCGAGATCCGCAACGTCACCAAGACCTTTGGCGAACACTACGCGGTCGACGACGTCTCGCTGTCGATCTACCCGGGCGAGTTCTTCTCGCTGCTGGGCGCATCCGGCTGTGGCAAGACGACGCTGCTGCGCGTGCTGGCCGGCTTCGAGAAACCCGACAAGGGCAGTGTGCTGATCGGCGGTCACGACGTGACCGGGCTGCCGCCGTACAGCCGCCCGGTCAACATGATGTTCCAGTCGTATGCGCTGTTTCCGCATCTGAGCGTGGCCGACAACATCGCGTTCGGCCTGCGCCAGGACCGCGTGCCGCGCGCCGAGATCAACGACCGGGTCGCCGACATGCTGCGCCTGGTCAAGCTCGAGGGCTACGGCGGGCGCAAGCCGGACCAGTTGTCCGGCGGCCAGCGACAGCGCGTGGCGCTTGCGCGCGCGCTGGTCAAGCAGCCGCAACTGCTGCTGCTCGACGAACCGCTCGGCGCGCTCGACCGCAAGCTGCGCGAGCACACCCAGTTCGAACTGGTCAACCTGCAGCAGCGCCTCGGCATCACCTTCATCATGGTCACGCACGACCAGGAAGAGGCGATGACGATGTCGACCCGGATGGCGGTCATGAACGAGGGCCGCATCCGTCAGGTCGGCACGCCGTCGGAGATCTACGAGCATCCGAACAACCGCTTCGTCGCCGGCTTCATCGGCGCGGTCAACCAGTTCGAGGGCCGTGTGGTCGACCAGCAGGGTGACACGCTCACCGTGCACAGTGACGATGCCGGTGCCGAATTGCGCGTGCGCGCGCAGCACGACGTCATCCCCGGCACGCCGCTCGCTGTCGTCGTGCGCCCGGAAAAGGTGCGCATCTTCGCCGAGCCACCGCCACCGTGCGACAACGGTCTGACGGGTACCGTCGAGGAGATCGCCTATCTCGGCGACGTGTCGATCTATCACCTGCGCATCGCCGGCGGTGCGCTGGTCGAGGCCCAGCTGACCAACCGCGCGCGGCGTGGCGCGGCGCCGCTGAGCTGGGGCGACCAGGCCTGGGTGTGCTGGAATGCCGACGATGCCGTCGCCCTTCTCGAGTAAGGGCGTCACACGGCTCGGCCAGGCCCTGCGCCGGCGCCTGCGCCTCGGCCAGGGGGCGGTCGCGGGCATCCCGCTGTTGTGGCTGACGCTGTTCTTCGGCCTGCCGTTCCTGATCATCGCGCGCATCAGCCTGTCCGAGGTCGTGATCGGGCTGCCGCCGTACTCGGACCTGCTGAGCTGGGCCGAGGAGGGCGCGCTGCAGCTGCGGCTGAACTTTGCCAATTACATGCTGCTGTGGCAGGACAGCCTGTACTTCGATGCGTTCACCAACTCGCTGCGCATCGCTGCGACCGCGACGCTGGCCTGTCTGCTGATCGGCTATCCGATGGCGCTCGGCATCACGCGTGCGCGCGAGAACCTGCGCATCCCGCTGCTGATGCTGGTGATCCTGCCGTTCTGGACCAGCTTCCTGATCCGCATCTATGCCTGGATCGGCATCCTCAAGGGCAACGGCCTGATCAACAACTTCCTGCTGTGGCTTGGCGTGATCGACGAACCCCTGGCGCTGCTGCATACCGACTTTGCCGTCTATCTGGGCATCGTCTACGCCTACCTGCCGTTCATGGTGCTGCCTTTGTACGCGACGCTGTCGCGCATGGACGCCAGCCTGCTCGAGGCCGCCGCCGACCTCGGCTGCCGCCCGGTGTGCGCGTTCTGGCGCGTGACCGTGCCGCTGTCGATGCCCGGCATCGTCGCCGGCTCGCTGCTGGTGTTCGTGCCGGCGGTCGGTGAATTCGTGATCCCGGATCTGCTCGGCGGGCCGGACAGCCTGATGATCGGCAAGGTGTTGTGGACCGAGTTCTTCAACAACCGCGACTGGCCGGTCGCGGCATCGGTCGCGGTCGCGCTGCTCGCCCTGCTGGTCGTGCCGGTGCTGTTGTTCGAACGCTCGCGCGAGAAGGAGCAGGACGCGTGAGCGCACGTCGACCGACGCTGGTGTTCAGCCTGATGGCGTTCGGCTACGCGTTCCTTTACGTGCCGATCGTGTCGCTGATCGTGTACTCGTTCAACGAGTCGCGGCTGGTCACGGTGTGGGCCGGGTTCTCGACCAAGTGGTACGCGAGCCTGATGCACAACGACCAGCTGCTCGGCGCGGCCTGGGTCAGCCTGCGCATCGCGGTCATGAACGCGACGCTGGCGACGATCCTCGGCACGCTGGCCGGCACCGCGCTGGTGCGCTTCGGCCGCTTCCGCGGGCGCCAGGCGCTGGCGCTGATGGTCGGCGCGCCGCTGGTGATGCCGGACGTGATCCTGGGCCTGGCGTCGCTGCTGCTGTTCGTCGCGATGGAGCAGCTGGTCGGCTGGCCGGCCGGGCGCGGCATGACCACGATCACGATCGCCCACGTGACCTTCTCGATGGCGTATGTCGCGGTGATCGTGCAGTCGCGCCTGGTGCGCCTGGATCCGTCGCTCGAGGAGGCGGCTTTGGACCTCGGTGCGCGGCCGTGGAAGGTGTTCTTCGTCATCACGATTCCGCTGATCGCGCCGGCGCTCGCGGCGGGTTGGCTGCTGGCGTTCACGCTGTCGCTCGACGACCTGGTCATCGCCAGCTTCACGTCCGGTCCGGGCGCATCGACGCTGCCGATGGTCGTCTATTCGAGTGTGCGCCTGGGTGTCAGCCCCGAGATCAACGCGCTGGCATCGATCCTGGTCGGTCTGGTCACGATCGGCATCGTCATCGCCGGCGTGGTGATGCAGCGCCGCGCGGCGCGCGCGATGTAACCCGGACGCCGCACGATGCTCACGCCGGCGCGTGCGTTGCCGGCATCAGGCGGCGGATGTCGTTGGTCTCGACGAGATCGAATCCCCGTGCAAGCAGGCGTTCGATCTCGTCGCGGGCGTTGACGGTATAGGCCACCCAGCGCCACGGACCGGGCCACAGCGGCTGCGGCGTCGAGGGCACGCGCCGGTGATCGACGAACAGATACTCCGGGGCCAGTCGGTCGGCCAGGGTGCGGTTGGCGTCCGACCACTCCGGCAGCACCCAGCCGATCGGCAGCGGGTGACGGTTGCGCACGTGCTCGAGCACCGGGTAGTCGAACGAGATCACGATACATTGGCCGGCGTGCGGTCCCAGCGCCGTCGTCGTCGCGGTGACCGCGGCCTCGACGCCGATTGCGCCGATGCCGGCCGCTTTCAATTCCACGAACGCACGTACAGCCGGCCACTGCGCCAGCAGGTTGCCGAACTCGTTCAGGGTCGGGATGCGCTCGTCGCCGAAGCGATCGCCGAAGCGCCCCGGTTCGCCCGCCGGGATGGCCTGGATCTCGACCAGCGGTGTCGCTGCAATCTGGATGTCGCGACCGGTCGCGCGCAGCAGCGACTCGTCGTGGCACAGCACCGGTACGCCGTCGGCGCTGAACTGGATGTCGGTTTCGACGTATGGACTGCCGGCCGCAAGTACAGCCCGGAATCCGGCAAGCGAGTTTTCCGGCCAGTGTTCCGGCTCTCCGCGGTGTGCAATCAGATGATCCATGGAAGGTCTCGGGTGCCTTGCATTCTTGGGGGAGGAGACCGGGGTCTGCGTGGCCGGTCGCACGGGTGCCGGTCGTGCTACTGTAGCGGACGGACGGGCTGGACGCTTGAACAGGCTGTCGGACCGTTGCCGGCGATCCGGTGCGAATGGGGGCTCGGGGGGCATGCACCCGAAACGGACGCCTGCCCCGCGGCGGGGCACGTGATCGCGGTGTGCCCGGGTTAGGGTTTCCCCCGATTGCCGCACCGCACCCGTCGACTAGACGTTAGCCAAGCGGCGACCGGTCGTGCGACTCATCAACGGAGCAACCCGATGCACAATCACTGTTCTGACGTTGTCATACATCTCGACGACGAGCTCGCCGACGATGCCATCCACGCGCTGGAGCGCAATCTGAGCTTCGTACCGGGAGTCTACTGTGCCTGTGTCAACGACCGCGCGCGGCACCTGATGCTGGTCGACTACGACCCGGAAGGGGTCAGGGCCGGCGAGTTGCTGAACGTGGTACGGCGACAGGGGTTTGGGGCCGTACTCGTCGGTTTGTGAGGCCCGGAACCGGGTGTGCCGGCGCGGTTCACGCCCGTGTTGCCCCCTGGCGGTGCAGGCCCGCCCGCCGGGTGCCGCACCGAAGCAGGTGCAATCTACTGATTCCAGTCGTAAAATCGTCGGCCCTTTGACGATTTGACCGGGAATTCAGGGCGCTCGATGGCGGGCAAGCTTTACATTCGCACCTTCGGTTGCCAGATGAACGAGTACGACTCGCAGAAGATGCAGGACGTACTGCATGAATCCCATGGTCTGCAGCTGACCGACGATCCCGAGCAGGCCGACGTGCTGTTGCTCAACACCTGCTCGATCCGTGAAAAGGCGCAGGAGAAGGTGTTCTCGCAGCTCGGCGTGTGGAAGGACTGGAAGCGTGCACGTCCGGGACTCGTGATCGGCGTCGGCGGATGCGTCGCCAGCCAGGAGGGTGACGCGATCCGCGCGCGCGCGCCTTACGTCGACATCGTGTTCGGACCGCAGACGCTGCACCGCCTGCCCGCGATGCTGACGCGCGCGCAGACGGTGGGTGAGCCCACCGTCGATATCAGCTTCCCCGAGATCGAGAAGTTCGACCGCCTGCCCGAGCCGCGTGCCGAGGGTCCGAGCGCGTTCGTATCGATCATGGAGGGCTGCTCGAAATACTGCACCTTCTGTGTCGTGCCGTACACGCGCGGTGAGGAGATCAGCCGCCCGTTCGATGACGTGATCGCCGAGGTCGCCCAGCTCGCGGCGCAGGGCGTGCGCGAGGTCAATCTGCTCGGCCAGAACGTGAACGCCTACCGCGGTCGTACGCACGACGGCGATATTGCCGATCTGGCGCTGCTGATCCGCTATGTCGCCGCGATCGACGGCATCGAGCGCATTCGCTACACCACGTCGCATCCGGTCGAGTTCTCCGATGCGCTGATCGACACCTACGCCGATGTGCCGGAGCTGGTCAGTCACCTGCACCTGCCGGTGCAGTCCGGATCCGACCGCATCCTGCTGGCGATGAAACGCGGCCACAGTGCGTTCGACTACAAGCAGAAGATCCGTCGGCTGCGTGCCGTGCGTCCGGACATCAGCCTGTCGTCCGATTTCATCATCGGCTTTCCGGGCGAGACGGAGCAGGACTTCGAACACACGATGGCGCTGATCGACGAGATCGGCTTCGACCACTCGTTCAGCTTCATCTACAGCCGCCGTCCCGGCACGCCGGCCGCCGAGCTGTCCGACGACGTGCCGCAGGCCGTCAAGCAGGCCCGCCTCGCGCGTCTGCAGCATGTGATCAACGACAATGCACAGCGCATCAGCCGGCAGATGGTGGGCACGCTGCAGCGCGTGCTGGTCGATCGCCCGTCGCGCAAGGATCCGGACGAGATCAGCGGCCGCACCGAGAACAATCGCGTGGTGAATTTCAACGGACCGGCGGAGTTGATCGGCCGCTTCGCCGACGTGCGCATCACCGCGGCCAACCCGAACTCGCTGCGCGGTGAGCTGCTCGACCACGTCGGTGTCGCCGCAGGGGTGGCCAGCGCCTGATGGACGTCGCATCCCGCCGCCTGTCCGGCAACCCCGATCTCCTGTCGTCGCGCCCGTCGCAGCATGTCTGATCACCCGGAATCCCTCGACCTGGTCCTCGAACCCGAAGACAACGAGCGCCTGCGCAATGTGTGCGGGCAACTCGACGAGCACCTGCGCCAGGTCGAGTCGCGGCTTGGCATCGAGATCAACAACCGCGGCAGCAGTTTCCAGTTGCTCGGGGAGCCGCGTGCGATCGAGGCCGGTGCACAGGTGTTGCGCGGCCTGTATCGCGCGACCGCCGACGAGGCCCTGAGCCCGGCGCGTGTGCACCTGTACCTGCAGGAATCGGGTGTCGACGCGCTGAACGAGACGTCGTCCGAGGTGCCCGAGAGTGTGATCAAGACGCGCCGCGGCCTGGTGCGGCCGCGCGGGCCGAACCAGGCCCAGTACGTGCACAAGGTGTTGACGCACGACATCAACTTCGGCGTCGGTCCGGCCGGAACCGGCAAGACGTATCTCGCCGTCGCATGCGCGGTCGATGCGCTGGAACGCGATCAGATCCGCCGCATCCTGCTGGTGCGTCCGGCGGTCGAGGCCGGCGAGCGGCTCGGCTTCCTGCCCGGCGATCTGGCGCAGAAGATCGATCCCTATCTGCGCCCCTTGTACGACGCGCTGTACGAGATGCTCGGTTTCGAGCGCGTACACAAGTTGATCGAACGCAACGTGATCGAGGTCGCCCCGCTGGCGTATATGCGTGGGCGCACGCTGAACGAGGCATTCATCATCCTCGACGAGGCGCAGAACACGACCACCGAGCAGATGAAGATGTTCCTGACCCGGCTCGGTTTCGGTTCGACCGCGGTGATCACCGGCGACGTCACCCAGATCGACCTGCCGCGCGGGCAGAAGTCCGGCCTGCGTCAGGCGGTCGAGGTGCTGCGCGAGGTCGACGGAATCAGCTTCACCTTCTTCAATGCGCGCGACGTGGTGCGGCACTCGCTGGTGCAGAAGGTGGTGCAGGCCTACGACCGATTCGAGCGGGAGCAGCCGCGTGACTGAGCTCGGCGTCTCGGTGCAGCGGGCGGGTGCCGGCGGCGGTGTGCCGTCGACACGTCTGCTCAAGGACTGGGCGCGTGCCGCGTGGCGCGCCGAGTCGCGGTCCGCCGATGTCGTCGTGCGCATTACCGGCGAGCGCGAGAGTCGCCGGCTCAATCGTGACTATCGCGGCAAGGACCGCCCGACCAACGTGCTTTCGTTCGCCAGCGAACCGCTGCCCGGCATCGGCGACAGCCATGTCGGCGACCTGGTCATCTGCGCACCGGTCGTGCTGCGCGAGGCGGCGGAGCAGGGCAAATCGCCCGAGGCGCACTGGGCGCACATGGTCGTGCACGGCATGCTGCACCTGCAGGGCCACGATCATGAAAACGACGCCGATGCCGCTGCGATGGAGGCATTGGAGACCGAAATCCTGACCGGGCTGGGCTTTCCGGCCCCCTATGCTGACGACGAGACACCATGAGCGAAGACCGAAGTAGTGCGGGGAATCTCGCGGCGCGCTGGCTGGAACGCCTGTTCCCCGGTGTCGTGGGTGAACCCAGAGACCGTGGCGACCTGATCGCCCTGCTCAAGCAGGCCAAGGAGAAGGCGCTGTTTGACACCGAAGCACTCGCGATGATCGAGGGCGTGCTGCAGGTCGGCGACCTGCAGGTGCGCGACATCATGATCCCGCGCGCACAGATGGTCGTGGTCGAACGCGACCATGAACTCGGCCAGGTGCTGCCGATCGTGACCGAATCCGCGCACTCGCGTTTCCCGGTGATCGCCGATGACCGTGCCGAGGTGGTCGGCATCATGCTCGCCAAGGACCTGCTGCAGTACTGCGGCGACAGCGCGCCGCGCTTCAAGATGCGCGACATCGTGCGCTCCGCGGTGTTCGTGCCCGAGAGCAAGCGCCTCAACGTGCTGCTGCGCGAGTTCCGCGCCAGTCGCAACCACATGGCGATCGTCATCGACGAATACGGTAGCGCGGCCGGGCTGGTCACGATCGAGGATGTGCTCGAGCAGATCGTCGGTGAGATCGAGGACGAGTACGACTTCGATGAAGGCGCTTTCATCCTCAAGCGTGGTGAGAACAAGTACACGATCAAGGCGCACACCACGATCGAGGAGTTCAACGAGTATTTCGACGTGGCATTGGATGACGGCGGCGTGGACACGATCGGCGGCCTCGTCGTCAACGCGTTCGGGCACCTGCCTGCGCGTGGCGAATCCGTCGTTGTCGACGGCTTCCGCTTCCGGGTCATTCGTGCCGACAGCCGTCGCGTGCGTCTGCTGCACGTCGAAAGAATCACCACCCCCAGGCCGGATTCGGACGGGCAGGACACAGCGCCTTCTTCCGCCAGCAACGCCCCGCGATGACGCTGGCGCCACGGTCGGTCATCGGCCAACTGGCGCTGGGATTCGCCGCCGGCGGACTCGGGGTTCTGGCATTCGCGCCGTTTTCGCTGGCGCCCGTGGCTGTCCTGTCCCTGGCACTCCTGTTCCACCTGTGGCGCAACCCGGCGCGTCCCGGTATCAACCTGTGGACGGGTTATGCATTCGGCCTCGGCCTGATGGGGTTCGGCGTGTTCTGGCTGCGCATCAGCATCGCGCAGTTCGGCGGCGCCAGCATGCCGCTGGCGGTAGCGGCGACCTTGCTGTTCGTCGCCTTCATGGCATTGTATTTCGGCCTGGCCGGCTGGCTGGGCGAACGCCTGCGCGGTGCCTCGGACGTGCCTTGGCTGGTATTGATTCTGCCTGCGCTGTGGGTGCTGGTCGAATGGTTGCGCGGCTGGTTGTTCACCGGCTTTCCCTGGCTGGCGTTTGGCTACAGCCAGATCGACCTGCCGCTGGCCGGTCTCGCCCCGGTCGGCGGCGTGTATCTGGTGAGTCTGGCCGCTGCCCTGTCCGCCGCGCTGATCAACCTGCTGCCGCGCCTGCCCGCGTTACTCGCGCTGCTGGTACTCTGGGGGGGCGCGCTGGGTTTGCATGATCGCGACTGGGTCGAACCTGCCGGCGATCCGGTGCGTGTCAGTCTGCTCCAGGGCAATATTCCGCAGGAACAGAAATGGCAGCGCAGCATGCGCCGGCATACCCTCGAACTCTACCTGGCGATGACCGACGCGGTGCCGGACAGCCGTCTGGTGATCTGGCCCGAGACAGCAGTGCCGGCGTTCATGCCCGAGGTGGAGGCCGACCTGCTCGCGCCGCTCGATACCGCTTTGCAGCACGAGGGCCGCGACGTGCTGCTCGGACTGGTCGACGGCGACCGCAACGGCGAATACTTCAATGCCATGCTGAGCCTCGGCGTCGGCGGCCGCACGCTGTATCGCAAGCGCCACCTGGTGCCGTTCGGCGAGTACCTGCCGTTCGACGCCTGGACGAGGCCGGTGCTCGACTGGCTGCAGATCCCGATGTCCGATTTCACCGCCGGGCCCGAACAACAGCCACTGCCATTGCTGGCCGGATACCCGGCCGGCGTCGACATCTGCTACGAGGATGCCTACGCCAGCGAGATTCGGCGCGCGCTGCCGCAGGCGGCCTTCCTGGTGAATGCCAGCAACGACGCCTGGTTCGGTGAATCGCTGGCGCCACACCAGCATCTCGAGATCGCGCGCATGCGTGCGCTGGAAAGCGGACGATACCTGTTGCGGGCGACCAACACCGGCATCTCGGCCGTCATTGATCAACACGGCGCATTGCGCGGCGTCGCGCCACAGTTCGCGCGCGCCACGCTGACCGAGAACATGCAGCCGCTGTCGGGCGAGACGCCGTTCATACGCTGGGGCAACGCCGCGGTCGTGATCCTTGCAACAGCGCTGCTGCTGATCGGGGTGCTGCGTCAGCGCGGTGATTGAGGGTTGCCGCGGCCGAGCAGTTCGTCGATGCGTTTTTCCTCGAGATTGTGCTGCTCGACCTGATAGCGTGCGGCCTCGGCGTTCTGCACGGCCTCGAGGTAGACGTTCGATTTCGGTTCGGCGGTCTTCGCCGGCGGCGCGTCGTCGGCGCAGCCGGACAGCAGGCAGGCAAGCAGTGCGAATGCGGTTGCGGTGGGCAGCGATGGAGCCATTCGATACAGTCTGCGCATGTCACCAGCATAGTCGACCGCACGCAGACCGCCACCTGCGCTCCGTCCAACGGCCGCGCGGAACAGATGGCTGCGGTCGTGCGTCTTTGTGGGGGCGAACGCCAGTCCCAGGAAGAGACAGTCCAGAGGAGAAACCCGTGATGTCCCGTGAAATCATCAAGACCGACCAGGCGCCGCAGGCGATCGGCACCTACTCGCAGGCGGTCAAGGTCGGCAGCACCGTGTACCTATCCGGCCAGATCGCGCTCGATCCGCAGACCATGACCATCGTCGATGGCGATACCGAGACCGAGATCCGGCGTGTGCTCGACAACCTGCAGGCGGTTGCACGGGCGGCCGGCGGCAGTCTCAACGACATCGTGAAGCTGAACGTGTTCCTGGTCGACCTGGCCAACTTTGCGCTGGTCAACCAGATCATGTCCGAGTATTTCGACGAGCCTTACCCGGCGCGTGCGGCGATCGGTGTTGCCTCGCTGCCGCGCGATGTGAATGTCGAGATGGATGGCGTCCTCGAACTCGACCGCTGAGCGTTCCGGTCTGCACCGAATCGGCGGTGCCGCCGTCGCGATACTGCTGGCGCTGGGCGCGCTTGCGCTTTCGTGGTACGTGGGCTGGCTGCAGCGGGCGGCGCTGCTCGAGGACATCGAGCTCAAGGCGCGTCAGGAACTCGATCTGTATGTCTCGCACCTGGAGGGTCAACTCGATCGCTTCGCCTACCTGCCGCCGCTGCTGGGCGACGACTTCCGGCTGCAGAGCCTGCTCATCGCACCCAACAACCGTGCGCAGCAGGACCAGGTCAATCGCTTTCTCGCGCACGTCAACCGCATCGCCGGTTCACTGGACGTGTACCTGATGGATGCCGGCGGCGTCACGGTGGCGGCGAGCAACTGGCAGGACGAGCCGACGTTCGTCGGCCGAAACTTCGGGTTCAGGCCGTATTTCAAGGAGGCCATGCAGGGCCGGCCGGGCAGCTACTACGCGCTGGGCACCACTTCGGGCCGGCGCGGCTACTACTTTTCCTACCCGGTCGGTGATGCCGGCAAGCCATTGGGCGTCGTCGTGGTCAAGATCGACATCGATACGCTCGAGAACGCGTGGCGGAACAAGGGCACCGACCTGATCGTGACCGACCCGGACGGCGTCATCTTTGTCTCCACCCGCCCGGAATGGCGCTACCGGACGCTGCGACCAATGAGCGCCGACGCGATCGCACGCATTCGCGCGTCGCGGCGCTACCCGGATACCGAGCTCGCGCCGCTGCACTACCAAGAGGTCAGGCACCTGCCGTCGGGTGCGCGTGAACTGCGCATCGGCACGCCCGGCGGCGCGGGGTACATCGGCCGCGCGGCCGAAATGCCCGAGGCCGGGTGGCGCGTCGAACTGCTGGTCTCGCAACAGGTGGTTGCGCCGCAGGTATGGCAGACCCGTCTGCTTACGCTGAGTCTGCTCATGCTGTTTGCGACCGCCGGTTGGTTGTACGCGGGCCGCCGGCGTCGTATGCGCGAGCGCGAGGCGGAGCGGCGTGCGGCGATGCAGGAGGCACTGGTCGAACTCGAACATCGGGTCGCCCGGCGTACCGTCGACCTGACCGAGGCGAACCGGCTGTTGCGCCAGGAGGTCGACGACCACGAGCGCACCCGCGACGAACTGATTCAGGCGGCGAAGTTGGCCGCACTCGGTCAGATGGCGGCGGGCATCAACCATGAATTGAATCAGCCGCTCGCCGCGATGCGAACCTATGCCGACAATGCACGCACCTACCTCGCGCGCGAGAATCTCGAACAGGCGGGATGGAACCTGCAGCAGATCAGTGAATTGACGCTGCGCATGGCACAGATCAGCGGCCAGCTGAAGGTGTTTTCACGCAAGGCCAGCGGACAGCGCATCCGGGTGTCGCTGCGCGCGTGCCTGGATGGCGCGGTGCGCATTCTGCGTACCCGCATCGACGGCGCCGGTGTCAACCTGGTCATCGAAATCGTGGGCGACGATCTATTCATCGCTGCCGACATGGTGCAGCTGGAGCAGATTCTCGTGAACCTTATCGGCAACGCCTGTGACGCGCTTGCAGATCGCGTCGAAAAGGAAATCCGCGTACGAGCCCGGTCCGAGGCCGGGCTGGTTCGACTGCAGGTGACCGACAGCGGCCCGGGCATCGCCGCTGAGCATCTCGATCGCATCTTCGATCCGTTTTTCACGACCAGCGACAGCGGCCTGGGGCTGGGTCTTTCGATATCACACACGATTGCGCAGCGGCTCGGCGGCACGCTGACCGTTGCCAACGCCGCGGGCGGCGGTGCAGCGTTCTCGCTGACGCTGGTGGCGTGGAAAGAGGCCACCTGACTGGGCGCCGATTTTGACCCGACGAATGGGTTGCGGGCATCATTACTAACGACGTACGGCGGCCTGCAGGTACTGGTCGATCACAAGGTCAAGGGACTTGGATATGGATACAACAACCAACAACGACAGTAGTGACTTCATGTGGTGGTCGATCCTCGGTGGTGCGGCGATTGCCGCCGTGCTGGCCTATGGGTTTGCTGCGATCACGGATCTCAGCGAACGTCTCTGGCACGGCTCGCGCCCGTTCGAGCCATGGCAGGCCGACGAACTGCTCGTGGGGGCATTCGGCTTCATGCTCGGCGGCGTCGTCTTGGTGCTGCGCCACCTGGTACGTGCGCGGCGCGAGATCGCTGCGCTGCGGCAGGCGGCGTCGACAGGCAATCGACCGCACAACGCCCGTGTAGATGCGCCGGGTTATGCGGTCAGGTGCACGCTGTGCTCCAGTTACCAGCTGGACGACGGGCGTTGGGGTACGCCGGGCGCGTTCATCGACCAGCGGTTCGGCGACGATGTGTTCGCCGGCGTGTGTCCGAACTGCCAGGCCTCTTCGCCGACCTGAACGCGTGCGCAGACCCGGTCGCCATATCACCGGTGGATCTGCCATGCCGGCGTGCGGAAGGTATTTCGGCAGCCGCGCCGGTCGCGCAGGGTTTTGCGGCTTCGAACCGCGGCCGGTGGGTCGACGCCGACCTCGGTGGGCAGCGAACGCTTCGTCCGGCCCGGCAGGCGTGTACGATGTGGCGCTTCGCAACCGCAACAGCCATGGCGGCAGGCGAACGCACGGCAGGTCGCCCCCGATCCCTTTTGCCGCTCGACCGCATTCGGAGCGCCCGGGCAGTGGCGGACACAGGCGGTGATGGCATGCGCCCACGGCGTTGTCGTGCCTGGAACAGAATCCGATGGCGAGGCACCCGAAACATCTGGGGAGGAGACATGAAAAAGTTTGTCGCTACGGTCGTGCTGTCGGCGCTTCCGTTCGCCGTCACGGCCGACATGGACGAATACAAGGCGGAGGCCGGCAAGATCACCGGTGCGTTTTTCGACGAGTTGAAGGGTGAACTGGTCAAGGCCATGACGGCCGGTGGCCCCGTTGCCGCGATCGGGGTCTGCCACGGGCTCGCACCTGCGATCGCGATGAAGCATTCACAACAGTCGGGTTGGGATGTCGGCCGGACCAGCCTGAAGACCCGGAATCCGGGCAACGCGCCTGATGCCTGGGAGACTCAGGTCCTTCAGCAGTTCGCGCAACGACGCGCCAACGGTGAGGGGCCGGATGCGCTGGTCTATTCCGAGGTCGTCGAGGAGGGAGGTGACAGATACTTTCGTTTCATGAAAGGGATCGTCATGCCGCCTCTGGACAAGATGCCCTGCCTCAAATGCCATGGTGAGGAAATCGATGCCGAGACGGCGGAGCGCCTCGACGCACTGTATCCTGAAGACCAGGCACGCGGGTACAAGGCGGGTCAGGTCCGTGGTGCCTTCACGCTGAAAAAGAAGCTCTAGTGGACCATGCGGATAACTGAGTAACCCTCACTGCCCCCACCCACACGCCACTGCCACCTTGTGCGCGCTGTCGTCGGAACGGCTGTGTGCATGTGAACGTGTCTTGTGCTGGCGCGCGTGTCGATAATCCGGGCAACCCGATGGCGCAGGGTCGTCAACGCCGCCCGCACGGGTTTCGGCAGGTGAATCAGGCGCACCGGCGCAGTATGCTCGTGCGATGAACGCCATCGGCAACCCGCAGGTCATGCTGATCGACGATGAGGAGCACATCCGCGTCGCCGCGTCGCAGGCCCTCGATCTCGCCGGGTACGGGGTGCAGGCATTCGAACGTGCCGACCGGGCACTTGCCGTCCTCGACGCGGACTGGCCCGGTGCGATCGTCAGCGATATCCGGATGCCGGGTATCGACGGCCTGCAGTTCCTGCAGCATGCGCGGGCGATCGATCCCGATCTGCCGGTGATCCTGATCACCGGGCATGGCGACGTCAGCATGGCGGTCGAGGCCATGCGCGCGGGGGCCTACGATTTCATCGAAAAGCCGTTTGCGGTCGAGGACCTGGTCGACACGGTCGCACGTGCGCTGGAGAAGCGCACCCTGACGATTGAGAACCGCCGGCTGAAGAACGAACTGGCGGTGCAGAGCAAGCCCGGCCCACGCATCATCGGCGACACGGTCGGTGTGCAACGCCTGCGCCAGACGATCGCGCAGATCGCCGATACCGACGCCGACGTACTGGTCAACGGCGAGACCGGTACAGGCAAGGAACTGGTAGCGCGCGCGCTGCACGAGAACAGTCGCCGGCGCGAGCGCAATCTCGTCGCCGTGAACTGTGGCGCCGTGCCGGACAACCTGATCGAGAGCGAGCTGTTCGGCCACGAAGCCGGTGCCTTCACCGACGCGCGCACGCGCCGCATCGGCAAGTTCGAGCACGCCAACGGCGGCACGCTGTTCCTGGATGAGATCGAGAGCATGCCGATGAACGTCCAGGTCCATCTGCTGCGCGTGCTGCAGGAGCGCGCGATCGAGCGCCTCGGGTCGAACGAACTCGTTTCGCTCGACCTGCGCGTCGTGGCGGCCAGCAAGACCGACCTGCGCGAGGCCGCTGCACGCGGCGAGTTCCGCGAGGACCTTTACTACCGCCTCAGCGTGGTGATGATCGATATTCCACCCCTGCGTGAGCGGCGCGAGGATATCCCGCTGCTGTTCCAGCATTTCGTTCTGGTCGCCGGGGCGCGCTACCAGCGCGAACCGCCGCCGCCGCGGCCTGAGCAGTTGCACCGTCTGATGCTGGCCGACTGGCCGGGCAATGTACGCGAGCTGCGCAATGCCGCCGAACGCTACGTGCTGCTGGGCGAGTCGTGCGGCTATGATGTCGAACAGATGATCGGAGCCGCGGCCGCGGCCCCGGCGATGTCGCTGCCGCAGCAGATCGAATGCTTCGAGCGCGGCTTGATCGAGCAGCAGCTGAAGGCCCACAACGGCTGCATCAAGGACACGATGGCGGCGCTGGGTCTGCCGCGCAAGACGCTGTATGACAAGATGAAGAAGTACGGTCTCGAACGCGACGATTACACCTGACACCAGGCGCTCTACACGTCGTCGTGAGCGGTCTGCCGCGAACCGGCGGCTGCAGTCCTGGCCCGGCACGCCGTTCCCGCGACGACAAACCACGGGACGCCGGCGCCGGCGCTCGCGTAAGATCGACCAGATGGGGGCTCCGGGCACGTGATGCGGAAACAGCGATGCAGGTAGACGAAGAAGACGAACCGAAGGTGCGTGCTCACCTTGCGGAATTGCGCATCGAACATCGCGACCTCGACGACGCCATCCACCGACTCGCCGAGAGCGTCCACGTCGACCAGTTGCAGCTGCGCCGCATGAAGAAGCGCAAGCTGGTGCTGAAGGACGCCATCGCCAAACTCGAGAGCATGTTGATCCCGGATCTAGACGCGTGACCCGGGTCGGGCCGTACGTGCCCGATTCCCTCAGGCCCAGGGTGGCGCGGCGTGGGCGACGAAATCCACTGTGCACGCAGCGTGTTCGGAACCTGCTGATGCCGGTGATCCGCCGGGACGCCACCAGCGGGGACAACACCATCGGATTCGCGGTCGCGCCGGCATCTACGCGCTCAGGCGGTCTACCCGACTCAGGCCCGGCGCACGGCGCGCCACAAGCGGTGGGCATACTGTCGCTGCGGATCGGTGGGCACCAATACGGTGAATCCCCGGGCGACGAAGAACGGCTCGGCAGCGTGCTGTGCCTTGACCAGTACGCCATCGACGCGGGCCGCGTGTGCCACTGCAAACACCTCGTCGAGCAGCCTTTTTCCGATCCCACGGCGTTGGTATGCAGGTGCGATGTACAACCCGTGCAGCAGCAGGCCGCGCCGGTCGTGCGGGCAGTCGATCGCGGCCGCCGATTCGAGCGTGGCGACGCCGACGACCATGCCCGCCGTTTCGCGCGCGACGATGACGTCGAGGTAGGTGAGTTCGGCGGCGCTGTAGAGGTAGCTCGGCAGCACCAGGCGCTTGACGCGTTCGGCCAGCCGCCAACCCATGACCGCCCCTTCGACGACCCGGTTGATCGCGTCCAGGCTCGCGCCATCGGGGGTCACGCGTTCGACACTTATCGCATCAGTGTGCATGGTGCCGCAGCCGCCGCGGGGGCGCCGATGCGCCCCGCTTTCCGTGCATCAAATCGCCTCTTTCCATTCCACGCCGCTGTCGATGCTGTGGTGCGTCTCGGGCTCCGGTTCAGGCACCTTCATCGTCACCAGTTCCTCGGCGCTGATCGGGTGGATGGCGATCGTGTTGTCGAAATCGGCCTTGGTCGCGCCCATCTTCACTGCGACCGCGAAGCCCTGCAGCATTTCGTCGACGTTGTCGCCGATCAGGTGGATGCCGACCACGCGTTGCTCCTCGCCGGCACACACCAGCTTCATCGCCGTGGTCACGCCGTGATCCGACAAGGCATGCCGCATCGGCGTGAAATCGGTCTTGTACACCGTGACCCTGGCATGTCGCTCGCGCGCCTGGCCCTCGGTGAGCCCGACCGTTCCGACCGGCGGATGCGCGAACACGACGCTCGGGATGTTGTCGTAATCGACCCGGCTGTGCGGCTGATCGTCGAACAGGCGCGCGGCCAGCCGGCGACCGGCGGCGATCGCGACCGGTGTCAGCGGCGTACGTCCGGTGATGTCGCCGATCGCGTAGACACCGGGCACGTTGGTGTTCTGGAACGCGTCGGTCGGCACGATGCCGTTGGCCCGCATCTCGACGCCGGCCCTGTCCAGTGCCAGCCCGCGCGTGTTTGGCGCGCGGCCGACCGCCCAGATGACGGTATCGAAGCCGTCCAGGCGCTCACCATTGTTGGCGTCCAGCGCGATGCCGGCGTCGGTCCTGGCCAGGCCGGCGACGGAGAAGCTCATGCGCAGCGCGATGCCCTGTTTGCGCATCTCGTCCATCAGCACCTCGCTGATCATGCTGTCGAACGTCTCCAGCACGCGCGCCTCGAGCGCGACCACGGTGACCTCACTGCCCAGTGCGCGCAATACGCCGGCCAGTTCGACACCAATGTAGCCGGCGCCGATGACCGCCACCCTGCGTGGCTGCGCGGTCAACTCGAAGAAGCCGTCGGAGGTGATGCCCAGCTCGGCTCCCGGCACCGCGGGTACGATCGGCCGGCCTCCGGTCGCGATCACGATGTGGTCCGCACTGTATGTCCGGCCGTCGACCTCGATCGTGTGCGCGTCGACGAAGCGCGCGTCGCCGTCGATGCGGGTGATGCCGCTATCGTCGACATAGCCGTCCCAGTAGCGGTTGATCCTGCCGATGTAGTCCTGCCGTCCGCGCACCAGCTTTTGCCAGTCGGTCTTCGCGCGCTGAGCCGGGATGCCGAAATGGCCGGCATCGTCGACGGCGTGCGCGAGGTTGGCCGCGTACCACATCACCTTCTTCGGCACGCAGCCGTTGTTGACGCAGGTGCCGCCCAGCCTGTGCGACTCGACGACCGCGACGCGCCGGCCGAACTGGGCTGACTTCTCAGCCACCGCCAGCCCGCCGCTGCCGCCGCCGATCGCGATCAGATCGAAATGGGTGTTCATCGTTGTACTCCGGATTCTCGCCGGGCGCCTGCCCGGTGGCGTCGCGGGAGGTGACCCTCCCGCACGCCGGTTTGCTTCAGCGGGGTTGGCAGGCCCGTCGGACGTAACGCTGCTTGGCTGCGAATCCGTGGATAGCGATCATCTGTGTTCATCGACCTCGTTGCGCAGGCTGACCAGCTGCCTCGGTCGACAACCCCATTTGATGCGCTCCCACGAATTTTCGCTTCAAGCGGCTGAGCCCAACTGGCTTGTCAGGCGATCAGGCCGCGACCTTTTCGCGCTGGCCGAGGTATTCCTCGAGCCTGTCCGAACCGCCGATGTGCGCGCCGTTGATGAAGACCTGCGGGACCATCGAGGCCCCGGCGACCGCGCGCAGCGTGACCTCGCTGTAGTCGCGGTTGAGCACGAGTTCGTCGTACTGGATGCCGGCGTCGCGCAGCATCCCCTTGGCACGCACGCAGAACGGGCAACCCTCGCGGGTGAACACGGTCACGTCGAGCGGCTTGCTCGCGTCTGGCGCGATGTGGTCCAGCATCGTGTCGGCATCGGACACCTCGAACGGGTCGCCCGGCTGGTCCGGCTCGATGAACATCTTTTCGATGACGCCGTCGCGCACCAGCATCGAGTAGCGCCACGAACGCTCGCCGAAGCCAAGGTCTTCCTTCGGCACCAGCATGCCCATACCACGGCTGAAGTCGCCGTTGCCGTCAGGCAGGAAGGTCAGGTTCCAGGCCTTCTGCTCGGCGCGCCACTCGTTCATCACGAACGCGTCGTTGACCGACACGCAGACGATCTCGTCGACGCCGTGGCGCTTGAGCGCCGGCGCGAGCTGGTTGTAGCGCGGCACGTGGGTCGACGAGCAGGTCGGCGTAAAGGCACCGGGCAGCGCGAACACGACCACGGTCTTGCCGTTGAACACCTCGTCGCTGGTGACGTCGACCCACTCGTGGTCGCGGCGGGTGCGGAACACGACGCTGGGTACGCGCTGGCCTTCACGATTCTGCAGGTTCATTTGTAACTCCTAATATCATCAAAAACTAATTGGCACGGGTGCAGTATCAGCGGGGCATGACGATTGTTGAAATTGTTTATTCGAAATTGGTTGATAGAAAGAGACTATTAAATGCGAGACCCATGCCGTGCCTGCGTCGCAACCCGGGAATCCGCTCGATGGCGGGATTTCTCGTTGCACGGCTTTGCCGCTAGACTGCGCGCACCTGTTTCACAGATGGATTGGAAGATGCGTAGATACTTTGTCGCCTCCCTGGTGTTGTTTTCCGGCGTGATGCTGAGTCAGGCGGCGGCCGCGGAGGAAAACAAGGGCAAGTCGTTCGACGACTGGGGCTACCAGTGTGAAAAGTCGCCTGACGGCAAAGAGGAATTCTGCTTCGTCTTTCAGAACGTGACGAAAAAGGACACCAAACAGCTCGTGCTGGGTGCGCGCGTGGCGTATCGCCCGGAGCAGAAGGAGCCGCTGGTGGTCGTGACGGTGCCGCTCGGAACGCTGCTCCCGCCAGGGGCGGCGCTGGTGATGGAGGGGGTCGATCCGTTGAAGATGCCGTTCTTCCTGTGTGCCCAGGAAGGCTGCACGACCGTCGCCACACCGATACCCGATGCCATGATCGATGCCATGAAGAAAGGTGATGCGGCATCCATCCGGATCGCGGCGCCGAACAAGCAGGTCATCGGACTGCCGCTGTCGCTGAAGGGCTTCACCAAGGCCCTGGCCATCCTCAAGAAGTAAGTGCGCGGCGGGCCGGGTACGCGACCCGGTCAGTCCTGCACGGTCACGACCACGCGCCGCTGCTGGGCGGCGTGGCGATGCTCGTACAGAAAGATCCCCTGCCAGGTACCGAGCGTGCAGCGTCCCTCGCCGACGGGCAGCGTCAGGTCCATCTTGGTCAGAATCGAACGCACGTGGGCCGGCATGTCGTCCGGGCCCTCGAGCGTGTGATCGTAGATGGGGTCGCCGTCCGGCGTCAGCCGTGTCATGAAGCGTTCCAGGTCGCTGCGCACGGTCGGGTCGGCGTTCTCACAGATAATCAGTGATGCACTGGTGTGCTGCACGAACACGTGGCACAGCCCGGTGCGCATGCCGGATTCACGCACCACGCGCTGGACCTCCGCAGTGATGTCGTAGGTGCCGCGGCCGCGCGTGTGCTGGCGCAGGGTCTCCTGGTGGGTCATGGTCATCCGACGTTCGTCTTGCGTTGTGCGAGTTTAACGCCGTCGTGCCTCGCGCAGCAGTGTTTGTACGTCGGATGTCGCGGATGCGGGATCCGGCCGTCGTCTCGGCGGCGCGGCCTGGCGCCACCGCAGGTCAGGACCCGCCCGACAGGATGCGCCGCAGCTCCAGGATCTCCTGCTCCGCATCCGCCAGCGCCTGCAGCGACTTGCGCGGTGTCAGGCGACCAAGTTCGAGCTTGCGGAACGCTGGGAGACTGTCGAAGCGGGGCAGGTGATGAAAGCCCGGCCGTCCCATGTCCGCATGCAGCTGGGCGAGTACGACCACGTCGGCGTAATCCGGTACGGCGTGGCCGATGCGCTGGTAATCACCGGCGTACTGCACGACATCGAGCATGTCGTCGCCGAGTTGCCAGCGCTCGATCACGAAGCGGCCGAGCGGGCGCGCGAATGCGTTGACGGCCCGGTCGACCAGCGCGGTACCGCCGAACAGTTCGGGGTTCCTGTCCGTCATGCCAAGGATCGGCAGTGCACCGATCTGATGGATCAGACCGGCGAGCATCGCGCGCTCCGCATCGAGCATCGGCAGCTGCCGGGCCAATGTGAAACTGATTGCCGCGATGTGACAGCTGCGCAGCCAAAGCGCGTTGGCGCGCTTGCGCAGCACCGCCGAGTTCGTGTGAAAGGCATGGCGCAGCAGAAAGCCGACGGCGAGGTTGCGGATGCGTTCGCGGCCGAGCCGGGTGACCGCCTGTTGCACGCTGTCGGCTCTGCGGGCAAAACGAAAGGCCGCGCTGTTGACCGCATGGATGACCTTGGTCGCCAATGCCGGGTCGAGCTGGATCAGCTTGGCCACGTCGCGGTCGTCGCGGTCGGCGCCGCGTTCGCGCAACGCGCCGTTCAGTCTGACCGCGAGCTCCGGCATGCTGGGCAGCGGAATGTCACCGTCATCGAGTTTCCTGCGCATGATGCGTGACAGTGTCGCCAGCAAGGGGTCTGATCCATGCACGGTGAAGTCGGCGCGTATCGCATCGGTGTTCGCCGTTGGCGAAAAGGGGACCTGCAGCAGGGTCGCTGTCCCAAGGGCGCTGATGCCTGCAACTGCCGCAGGAGGCAGCGGAAAACGTGCCGGCGGCGACACGCTGGACAGAAACAGCCGACGCGTGTTCTCGAGGCGGATCTCGACCTGTCCGGAATGCAGGAACAGGGCGTGCCCCTCGAACCATTTCGACGGCACCCGGGCGTTGTCGAGCGAGCGCAGCGCCGACGCCGCCAGCAGCGTGTCGAGCGTATTGCGGTCGGCATCTGCATAGGGCGCCAGCGCGGCAATGTCCTCGCGCCGCGGCCGTTGCGTGAGCGGCTCGTCGTCGGAGGCGCCGATTCCAAACATGTTCGTTGGACCTGTGTTGTGTTTGTTAGCGCGGGTGGGTGGCACAGACATCGGGTCTTGCCGTCGTTCCGCCAGCCACGAAACCGTGCCGGGTGGTCTTTCTGTTAGCGGTTGACGCCCGCGATGCCTTGAGATCGCCGCGCCGCTGCCGGTCCGCTTGTTGCCGACCCGGGCGTTCCGTATCCTGCCGGCGTGCCCGAGAACGCCGCCACGCTCGCCGAGACGCCGGTCACCGCCCTGAAGGGGGTGGGGCCGAAAAACGCCGAGCGCCTGTCCCGGTTGGGCATCTTCAGCGTGCAGGACCTGCTGTTCCATCTGCCGGTCCGCTACCAGGACCGCACGCGCATCGTGCCGATCGGTGCGCTGCGTGCCGGTGACCAGGCCGTCATCCAGGGTCAGGTCGAACTCGCCGACATCCGTTACGGCCGGCGGCGTTCGCTGCTGGTCAGGCTGGCCGACGGCACCGGCAGCATCCTGCTGCGCTTCTTCCACTTCAGTGCGACCCAGCAGGCCAACATGGCGCGCGGCAGCCGGCTGCGTTGTTTCGGCGAGGTGCGCAATGGTCCGCAGTCGCTCGAACTGGTCCACCCGGAGGTCCAGCGCGTGGACGAGGACGCGACGGTCGAGGTCGAACAGGCACTGACGCCGATCTATCCGACCACCGAAGGGATGCATCAACTCACCTGGCGCGACCTCACCGGGCACGCGCTGGCGTTGCTCGGACGCGGTGGCCTGCAGGAGCTGCTGCCGGATGCCGTGCGACGTGACTACACGATGCCCGAACTGGCCGATGCCGTGCGCCTGCTGCACCGACCGCCGCCGGACCAGTCGCAGCGCCTGTTGTCGGATGCCGGTCATCCGGCACAGCGCCGCCTGGCGTTCGAGGAACTGCTTGCCCACCAGCTCAGCCTGCGCGTGCTGCGTCAGCGGCAGCGCCGGCGTGGTGCTCCTGTGCTGGCCGGCGATGGTGAATTGCAGCGGCGCCTGCTTGCTGACCTGCCGTTCGCTCTGACTGCCGCGCAGCAGCGCGTGCTGGCCCAGATCAACGCCGATCTGGCACAACCGCATCCGGCGCTGCGCCTGGTGCAGGGTGACGTCGGTTCCGGCAAGACCGTGGTCGCCGCGCTGGCCGCGCTGCATTGCATCGAGGCAGACTGTCAGGCGGCGCTGATGGCACCGACCGAGCTGCTGGCCGAGCAGCACCTGCGCAACCTGGCCGGCTGGCTCGAACCGCTCGGCGTCGAGGTCGGCTGGCTCAGCGGCCGGCACAAGGGCAGGCGCCGCCAGACGACCCTCGACCGGCTTGGCGACGGCACGCTGCAGCTGGTGGTCGGGACCCACGCCCTGTTCCAGGACGACGTCGTGTTCCGGCGGCTCGGGCTCGTCATCGTCGATGAACAGCACCGGTTTGGCGTGCACCAGCGGCTCGCGCTGCGCGAGAAGGGTGCATCCGGTCAGGTGCCCCACCAGATCGTCATGACGGCCACCCCGATACCGCGCACGCTGGCGATGACCGCGTATGCCGATCTCGACCTGTCTGTCATCGACGAGCTGCCGCCGGGGCGCACCCCGGTGTCGACCGTGGTGGTCGCCGACAGCCGCCGCGACCAGGTGGTCGAACGCGTCGCGCTGGCATGCCGCGAGGGGCGGCAGGCCTATTGGGTCTGCACCCTGATCGAGGAATCGGAGGCGCTGCAGGCACAGGCCGCCGAAGACACCGCCGCCGCGTTGACGGAGGCGCTCGACGGCCTGCGTATCGGCCTCGTGCATGGACGCATGAAGGCGACCGACAAGGAGGCCGTGATGGCCGCGTTCAAGGCCGGCGGTATCGACCTGCTGGTCGCGACCACCGTGATCGAGGTGGGTGTCGATGTGCCGAATGCGAGCCTGATGGTGATCGAAAACGCCGAACGGCTCGGCTTGTCGCAGCTGCACCAGCTGCGTGGCCGGGTAGGGCGCGGTGCGCAGCAGAGCCATTGCGTGCTGATGTATCACCCGCCGATCGGCGGTATCGCCCAGGAACGGCTCGGCGTGATGCGCGAGACCACCGACGGTTTCGAGATCGCGCGCCGCGATCTCGAGATCCGCGGCCCCGGCGAGGTGTTGGGCACCCGCCAGACCGGCGAGATGCAGTTCCGCATCGCCGATCTGTTGCGCGATCAGGACATGGTCGCCGATGTGCAGGTGTTGGCCGACCGGCTGCTGCGCGAACACCCGGAGCGTGTCGCACCACTGATCCGGCGTTGGATCGGCGATCGTGTGCACTACGCGAACGTATGACCGGCTGCGCCGGGGCTGCCACCGGTCGGTGCCATCCGGTTCCGGCATCGGGACATGTTTCGTCATCGCGACGCGGCGCGACGGCGCGGCGTTTGGTAGTCTGTGCCCGGTATGTCAGCGCAACTCCTGCATCATCACGATCTGGTCGCATGTCATGAATGCGACCTGCTGCAGCGACTGCCGCCGTCGCGAAGGAATGTCCGTGCGCGTTGTCGCCGCTGTGGCTGCGTGCTCGATCACGGCGGACGCGACCCGGTTGCCGCGCCACTGGCGCTCGGCATCACCGCGCTGATCCTGTTCGTGATCAGCAATGTCTTTCCGTTGCTCGAATTCGGCCTCAGTGGACAGCACGATACCGCCTACCTGCTGGCCGGTATCCGCCAGCTCTACGCACAGCCCGCGCCGCTGCTCGCCAGCGTGGTGCTATTCACGACCGTGCTCGCGCCGCTGCTGCACATCGCGCTGTTGATCTACATCTACCTGCCGCTGCAGTTCGGCCGTCGACCGCCGGCATTCGTCGCGGCGCTGCGCCTCGTGCAACGTATCCTGCCGTGGAGCATGCTCGAGATATTCCTGCTGGGCGTGCTGGTCGCGGCGGTCAAGCTGGCGGAGCAGGCGACCATCGTCGCCGGTCCGGCCGCGTGGTCGCTAGGCGTGCTGGTGATCGTGCTGGCCGCGGCCGCGACCCAGGTGCATCCGCAACGGCTGTGGGACCGGGTCGGATGAACGCGCCCGGCCCGACGGCGCTGGCGCGCGATCTGGTCGGCTGTCACAGCTGCGGCCTGGTCAACCGCTGGCCCTCGACCCATACACATGCGCGCTGCGCACGCTGCCATGCGCCGTTGCACCGGCGCATCCCACGCAGCCTGTCGCGCAGCTGGGCATTCCTGGTCGCGTCGATCATGCTGTACGTGCCCGCCAACGTGCTGCCGATCATGCACGTCACGTCGCTCGGACAGGTGCGCGCCGACACGATCCTCAGCGGCGCCGAATACCTGTTGCTGCACGGCATGTGGCCGCTGGCGCTGATCGTGTTCGTCGCCAGCATCCTGGTGCCACTGGTGAAGATGGTGATCCTCGCCTACCTGCTGGTCTCGGTGCAGCGGCACTCGCCCTCGCGCAGACTCGACCGCACCCGACTGTACCGCTTCACCGAGTTCGTCGGCCGCTGGTCGATGGTCGATGTGTACGTCGTGACGATCCTGGTCGCGTTGGTCCATCTCGGCGCGGTCGCGCAGATCGAGGCCGGGTTCGGCGCGCTGTTTTTCGCCGCGGTCGTGATCCTGACGATGCTCGCGGCGCACGTGTTCGATCCACGCCTGATCTGGGACGATGCGGTGACTCGACATGCCTGACACGCCGCGCAGCGACGACGATCTGCCCGAGGCCCTGCCCGAGGCGCGCCTGGAACGCGAGCGACGCGTGTCGCTGGTCTGGCTGATTCCGCTGGTCGCGCTGCTTGCGGCCGCCTGGCTCGGCTATCGCGCGTACACCCAGCAGGGACCGCTGGTCACGATCGGCTTCGAGACCGCCGAGGGTCTGGAGGCGGGCAAGACCCGCGTGCGCTACAAGGACGTCGACATCGGTGTGGTCGAGGCGATCGATCTCGCGCCGGATCTCGCCCGCGTGCTGGTGCGCGCGCGCCTGGCAGCGGCGTTGAGCGACTACATCAACGACAAGGCGCGCTTCTGGGTGGTGCGGCCGCGCCTGACGCGAGGCCAGGTCTCCGGGCTCGCGACGCTGGTCGGCGGTGCCTATATCGCCGCGGATCTGTCCGCGGGCGACACGCCGCAGCGCGCATTCGATGGCCTCGAGACGCCACCGGTCGTGACCGCCGTCGAGCGTGGCAGCGTGTTCATACTGCGGGCGGATGCGCTCGGGTCGCTGGCCGCGGGCTCGCCGGTACTCTATCGCGGCATCGAGGTGGGGACAGTCGTCGGCTACACCCTGCGCGACGACCGCAGCGTCGCGATCCAGGCATTCGTCAACGCCCCGCACGATGCCTGGGTCAATGCCAATACGCGCTTCTGGAACGCGTCCGGCATCGGTCTGTCGCTGGATGCCAGCGGAATCCGGGTCGACACCGAGTCACTCGCATCGGTGCTGTTGGGTGGGATCGCGTTCGACGACCTGCCGAACACGCCGTCCGACGCGCGTGCGCAGCCGGAAACCGAGTTTCGCCTGTTTGCCGATCGCGACGCGGCGATGGCGCCGCAATATGCCCAGCGCGAGGACTGGCAACTGCTGTTCGCTGGATCGGTGCGCGGCCTGGTCGTCGGTGCGCCGGTCGAGTTCCGCGGCATCCGGATCGGCGAGGTCACCGGCATCAAGTTGCGTATGGATTCCGAGCAGCGACGCGTCGAGATTCCGGTCGAGATTGCGATCGAGTCGGGTCGACTCGGTGGCAGCGAAGATGCCGCGACCCGCCGGCAGCTGTGGGATGAGTTGGTGGCGCAGGGTCTGCGCGCCCAGCTCAAGAACGGAAACCTGCTGACCGGTGCGCTGTATGTCGACCTCGACTTCCATCCCGACGACGCGCCGCGTTCGATCGTGTGGGACGCCGGGGCACCGCGCCTGCCCACCGTGCCGACCGCGCTGGACCAGCTCAGCGACCTGCTCGGCAAGCTCGTCCGGCTGCCGCTGGACAGCATGGGCAGTGACCTCGCGGCGACGCTTGCGGCGCTGCGTGACACCACCGAGGCAACCAACAGCCTGCTCGAGCGCATCGACCGCGAGACTGCGTCCGAGCTCAATCAGACCCTGGTACAGACGCGCAAAACGCTGGTCGCACTGGAAAAGGTGCTGGCGACCAATTCGCCGCTGCAGAGCGAGGCACTGCGCATATTCAAGGAACTTGGTACCGCGGCACGCTCGCTGCGGATCATGTCTGATTACCTCGAGCGGCATCCCGAGGCCCTGCTGCGCGGCAAGGGAGGACCCGGCGAATGAAAACCTTTGCACGTCTGGCAGCGTTGATGCTGGCATTGTGTGTGGTCGGCTGCGCGAGCACGCCGCAGGCCCACTTCTACACGCTCGGCACGGAATCGGCATCGACCGGCGCTGCGGCAACGCAGCGCCAACTGTCATTGGGGCTCGGTCCGATCGATCTGCCGCAATACCTCGATCGGCCGCAGATCGTGACGCGTGATGGCGGCAATCGCCTCAGCGTCGATGAGTTCAACCGCTGGGGTGGATCGCTCGACGAGGAGATTCAGCGGGCACTGGGGGCGCGGCTCGCCGCACGCCTGGGCACGGAACGCATCTACCCGTATCCCAGCCGCATCGTGGCCAGCACCGACTACCGGCTGGCGCTCGAGATCCGCACCTTCGACGGACGCATCGGTGGTGACGTTGAACTCGATCTTGCCTGGTCACTGATCGACGACCGAACGGCGGACGTGCTCGAAGTGCGCCGGGCGACCTACCGCCGCGCGGTCGCGCAGCCGGGCTACGGGGCCTACGTGGCGGCCCTGGGCGAACTGTTGGCCGATTTCGCCGACGATGTGGCCGCCGCGGTGGATCAGACGGCCACCACCGCAAAGAAAAACCCGCCGAAGGACGGCGGGTAATAACTCAATAGTCAGGAGGAGTGAGATCTCTACGCAGCACCCTCGGGAACGATTGTGCGGCGTTGGACTCAGTGTGGTGCAGAGGCCGTCGCCGCGCCTTGACCTTCCTCAAAACATCATCAGTTACTGATACGCAATGCGGGGCAGTCGCCCGCTTCGCATCTGGGATTCGACAGAAAATTGCAGATCGACGAAAAACTGACGATACACCTGAAGGACGAATATTGCGGTGGCCGTGGGGAATGGATTTCTAAGCATCTGAAATACCAGTTAAATTTGCAGGATATGCCGATCGGCGTCGCGCGTCGCGATCCCCACAGTCAAGAACGTACTGATTAGTGTATTAGCGTAATCTAATGTAAATTGATGGCAGTTGGCCCGCCGGGTCACCGAATCTACCGAGTTTTCGATGTCGCACCCGAATCCGATCGACGAAAAACGCCCCCTGTTTCCCTCCAAGTGGGTAATCGGGACCGCGGCGGCCGATCTCGCCCGAAACGATCCGGGCGTATTGCTGCCCGGGGATCCGATCCCGGACGGGATGCGCGACGGTGACCCCGCGCACGACGCCGGCTCGCCCTCGCACGCCGAGGAAATCGCCGCGCTGCGCGCCGAGAACGAACGCCTGCGGCGCAAGATCATGGGTAGCCGACAGCGGCGCGACACGCCCCAGCTTGACGATCGGCAAGGTGTGGAGACGGCTGCGGTGCCGATGCGTGCGCCGACGGCAGACTTCCGGCAACGTCACAGGGGCGCGCGTCGTCACCCCGCTCGGGTCCTGTCTCTGATGGTGCTGCTGCTGATCGCGGTTGCCTGCGGCTGGTTCGCTCTGCAGCCGGCACAGCAGCGCGCGGCACGGATCCAACAGGTGCGCGATGTCGCAGCGAACGGGTATGCACGCGCCGACGGGATCGTGCAGACCCTCGGCACCGGGTTGCGTTCGTTGTCGGACCGCGCCGCCAGCCTGGCCGTCGGCGTACAGACCCTCTGGTCCGAACGCATCGACGGCCATCGCCCGGCACCGCCGGTGACCGGCCGCGACACGTCGAACGGTGCAGCCGGTGGCCGTCCGATGTCGCCGCATGCCGATGCGCAGGGTGTTTCGTTCACGCCCTCGTCATGGTGGGACAGTCAGGATGGGCGCTACACGATCCAGCTCGCCAGGCGCGGCAGCGAGGCGGAGCTGAAGCGCGTTGCGGTCAGGCTGGGCGGCGAACCGTTCGGCGTGCTGTACGACGCGGACGACGGCGAAAGCCTGTACAGCCTGATCTATGGAAGCTTTGCCAGCCATGCCGCCGCGCGGGCGGCACTTGCGGGACTTCCGTCGGACCTGCAGGTGGGCGGGCCATCGATCCGGCGCATCGCCGACGTGCGTCATCTGATCCGTTGAGCCGCACGCCGTGCGGCGACCCATTCGGTCGGCCCGGAGTCGGCCGGCCGGGTTTCAGTCGCTGGCCTTGACCAGCACCGGCGCATCCCCCTTCAGCGCCGACAGGTCCCACCCACACTGGCGCTCCACGGTCGCGAACAGTTGCGCGTCGGTTTTGAACAACATCTGCAGCGTCGGGTCGGTGTCACCGCGTTTCGGCCGCTGGTCCCAGATGTGCGCCGGTGACAACCGGCAGGGTTTGCGGTATTTGGCCGGATAATAGGCCTCGGCGAACTTGGTTTGACCCCACACCCTGGCCCGCCTCGGCGCCTCGCCGCGCTGCGCCACCGTGATCGCGAGATACTGACCCTGGTAGCGCACCTCCGGGTTGTGGCGCTGGTGGCGGCTGCGGTTGAAGTCGATCGGGGCCTCGCGCAACACGCCGCCGGCCAGTTCGAGGGTGTCCTGATCGAACAGTACCGGCTCGCCGGTCGGCAGCGTCACGCGATACTGGTGCGCGGTATTGTCGATTGCGAGCGACGGCAGTTGGCGGCGTGGAAAGAAATGCAGCTCGCGGAACATGTTGTCGTGGCTGAAGCGGCCGGAGAGTTTTACGTCGTCGTTCACCGCCAGGTAGATGTTTTCGCGCGCGCGGTCGGCGAACATGAACGCGTACTCGCGGCGTGCCCCGGTTTTTTTCAGGCCAACCGGATTGACCTTCGGCGAGCCGGTGTTCTCGAACGCGAACCCGACCACTGAACGCCGGCGTTCAGGGTCGTAGAAGTAGTAACGAAGACCGGGGTACGCGGTCGTGCGGATACTGCGGTCATAGCGAAACTTCTCGCGAATCGCATCGCGATCGGGTGGGGACGTCTGTCCCAGCGCCGCGATGCCGTCGAATTCCGCCTTCGGACGTTCCGGGGCGCGGGTCGTCGGGGCCTCGGGTTTTTGCTGCACCGGCGCGCATGCTACGGCCAACAGGGTGCAACAGGCGATGTAGGCGAGTCTGCGCACGGATCCATACCTCGTGTCTTTGCGTGACCGGAACTATAGGTCAATTACGCCGCCAATCTGTGAAGGCCGCCACGCTTGAGTCGCGGCCCGCCGCATTCGAGAACCGGGTTCTGCGCATTGTGCGGACGGTATCGTACAGAGACGCGCGGGCGTCGCCTCACGCCGCCTGCGACGACCCCATCGTCGGTACGGGGAAGCAGTCGCTGCGATGCGGCGAATCCGCGCCCACGTGCAGTCGCCCCGTTCCACACCGGCGTCACAAACCCTGCGCACTGAACCTGGTGTCGAAGATCTGGAATAATGCCCCGGAACAATGACTTCCTGTAACAACAAGACCTGAATACCCGACATGTCGAGATCCCGTCTAACGTCATTCCTCGCGGCCGGTCTGCTGGGGGTGGCGGCCGCCCATGCCCACGCCGGTGACGGCGATTTCGATTTCACCGAGGCGGATTTTTTTGCCCCGATGCCGACCGTCCTCAGCGCGTCGCGCCTGGTCCAGCCGATCAACGAGGTGCCGGTCGCGATCACGGTGATCGACCGCGAACTGATCGAGGCCTCGAGTGCCGTGAACGTGGCCGAGTTGTTACGCCTGGTACCCGGGTTTCAGGTCACCTACACCGAGGGGATCGACGCCATCACCACCTACCAGGGCTTCGCCGACCAGTTTCCGCGGCGCATGCAGGTGCTCGTCGACGGGCGCCCGGTCTACAACCCGGGTATCAGCGGCGTGATCTGGTCGGCACTGCCATTGACGCTGGACGAGATCGAGCGCATCGAGGTGGTACGCGGCGCGAACGCTGCCGCCTACGGTTCGAATGCCTTCCTCGGCACCATCAACATCATCACGCGCAGTCCAGAGTCCGTTGACAGCGCGATGTTCCGGGGGATGGTTGGTAGCGCGAAGACACGCGAAGGCGAGCTCGCCTTGTCCGGGCGCGCGGATCAGTTCGCCTTCGGGGTAACCGCCAGCTATGCCGGCAACAGTGGTTTTCCCGACAAGTTCGACGACAGCACGTCGCGGTTGTTCAATTTCCGCGGCGTCTATCATGCCGCGGCGCGTGACACCTGGAGCTTCAATGCCGGTGTCAGGGAAACCCCTTTCCACAGCGAGGCCTTCCGCATCCCACGCAACCGATTGTTCCGGTCGAGCTACCAGCAGCTGATCTGGGAGCACGCGATCTCGGATGATCAGGATGTGCGGGTTCAGGCGTTTCACAATGCCTTCCAGAGCCCCGACGACGTGACCTTCGTCGATCCCGGATCCGGTTTTCCACTGAACATCGACTACAGCCTGTCCACCCACCGCTACGACATCGAGGTGCAGCACCGCTGGTCGCCGGCCGAGGGTTGGCGCGTCTCCTGGGGCGCCGGCCTGCGTCGCGACCAGGCGAGCGGTGCAGGGGTGTTCGATACCGCGGACGAGATCCAGCGTGACATGGCGCGCCTGTTCGCCAACGTGGAATGGCACGCCACCCCCGACCTGGCGGTCAACGCCGGCCTGATGGGTGAGACATTCGACGCGTTTGGCGAATACCTGTCACCGCGCGTTGCATTGAACTGGCAGTTGATGACGAATCAGACGCTGCGCGTCAGCGCGGCACGCGCCTACCGCATGCCGACCGTGCTCGAACAGCACGGCGAACTCAAGGTGGACATTCTGCTGACACCGGCCTCGCCGGATGCGATCGAACTGCTGGGGACGGCGGACAACAAGCCGGAAGATGTGAACAGCTACGAGCTTGGCTACATGATCGAACTGCCGTCGGTCGACGGCAACATCGATCTGCGTCTGTTCCGTCACGAGGTCGACCACGTGCTTTATTCGTTCCGTGATGCAGGTCTGCCGGGTGCGCCGCTGCGCTTCGACGACGCCGGCGCGGTCAGCACCGGCGGGGTCGAACTGCAGGCCCGGCTGCGCCCGAGCACGGATTCGCTGATTCACCTTGCCTATGCCTACGCCAGGGCTCAGGGTGGCTACCTGTTCCGAATCGACGCATTTGGGAATCCGACGCCGTCGAGCCGCGGCAATCCGCGACCGGCGAAGGAGAGTGTGCCGGAACACACGCTCACACTGTTGGGTTCGCGGCGGTTCGGCGATGGTTGGCAGGTCAGCGGCACCTGGAACTATGTGTCGCGGATGGAATGGCTTGGCGAGGGGTTCCACGTCGATCAACAGAGCCGGGTGGACGCCCGGCTGAGCAAACGGCTGAGACAAGAAAACGGCGACATCGAATTGTCGCTCAACGTGCAAAACATCTTTGATGATCCGTATTGGGAGTTCACGCCCACCACGGGCTCCGACGTGAACGGCAACCTCGCTGAACGCCGCATCTATGCGCAGGTCAAGGTCAGCCTGCGATGATCGTGTCTGCCCGGCCGGGCTGAGCGGCGGCCGTCGCCCATGAGGTTCCTTGCCCTTGTCCGCGCCTGTGGCTCGGTGGGTCTGGCGATGCTCGCCTTCGTCGCCTTGTGCCACGGCACGGTTGCGCACGCGGCCGATTCGCCACCGATGCGGGTCGCTCTGGTCGGCAATCAGAACGATCCGCGCGTCGCGGCGGTCCGGGAATCGATCACAAAGGCACTGGGTACGGATTGTCATGTTGACTGCGTCGACGCCTATCAGGTAACGCCGATCGGTCTCGATGCACGGCAGATCGCGGCGGTCGATGCCGCCGCGGATCTGGTTGTCGCGGTCGGCAGTGATGCCGGCGAGATCGTCGCACGCACCCCCGGAAGCACGCCGAGGCTCTACGGCTTCCTGCCCTTGACCGTATGGCAGGAACTTGCGGATTGCTGCGCACCGGACAAGCACCGTGACAGCGCGTTGTACATCGACCAGCCGTCGCTGCGGCAGTTCGAGCTGATCCGCCAGGTCGTACCCGATGCACGGCGCGTCGGTGTGATGCTCGGTGATGTCTCGCGTGCCCGGCGTGCGGAGCTGGAACGCGTCGCCGACGATCTGGGTTACGTGCTGCAGGTCGCGGACGTGGCGGACTCGGGCGCGGTGGGTCCGTCGCTGCGCCACCTCGTGGACGACATCGACGTGCTGTTGGCATTGCCGGACCCCGCGGTATTCAACCGCAACACCGTGTATTCGATCCTGCTGACCACGTACAGCGCCGGCATACCGGTCGTCGGCTATTCGCGCGCGATGGTCAAGGCCGGGGCGGCCGCTGCGGTGTTCGCATCGCCGCCCGATGTCGGGGCTGCGATCACGCAGCGCATCCGCTCGTTTCGGCGTGACGGCAGGCTGTCACCACCGGACTACGGCACTGTTTTTTCCGTGGCGATCAATGCAGACGTGGCGAAGTCACTGCGTCTGCCGTCGTTGATCGAGGACACATTGCTGCACCGACTGGAGGGCGCGGCACGATGAGCTTGTTTCCACCAAAGACCATCTTCGGGCGAATCCTGCTGACGGCCTTGCTGCCGATCGGACTGCTTGCCTTCCTGTTGTCGTCGTATGCCGTCAACACGCGCATCGACGACCTGCAGGCCGCGTTCGACGGACGCGGCGATGCGCAGGCCCGGCAGCTGGCTTCGGTGGCCGTTATCGGATTGTTCAGTGGTGACACGTCGATGCTGCAGGTTGCGTGCGAACGCCTGCTCGACAGCGACCGTGAGATCCGCGCTTGCGAGATCCGCAACCGCGACGACCGCGTTGCGGCCAAATCGTACCGCTCGGACGGTGTCGACAGCGGCGAGATGTTGCGTGAGTTTGAGGCAACGGTCGTCGCTCCGGTGTTGGAGATCGACGATCCAGGCACTGCCGACGAACCCGTGCTCGGCGTCGTCAGCGTGACCTTCAGCGACCGTGCTGTCGCTCAGGCCAGGCAGCGCGTCAAACGCAATGCGCTGTTGATAACGGCGTTCTCGGTGGTATTGGCGTTGCTGCTCGCGATCCTTGCCGCGCGCCAGATCGTGCGTCCGATCGAGGAGTTGCGCGCGGTGGTGAGCCGGGTGCAGCAGGGCGACCTGGCGACGCGGATCGAGCGGCCGACGTCCGGTGAAATCGGCGAACTGCAGAGCGGCTTCAACAGCATGTCCGAGCGCATCGCATCGTCGGCACAGGACCTGCGCGGGCGGGTCGATCAGGCCACCGCGGACCTGCGTGCGGCGCTCACCGAACTCGAACTGAGGAACGTCGACCTGGAGCGGTCGAGGGCCCGCGAGCGCGACGCCAACGCGGCGAAATCCGAGTTTCTCGCCAACATGAGCCACGAGATCCGGACACCGATGAACGGGGTATTGGGTTTCGCGGGGCTGCTGAAAAAGACCAGGCTTGACGAAAGCCAGCGTGAATTCCTCGACACCATCATCCGTTCGGCGAATCATCTGCTGGAGATCATCAACGACATTCTCGATTTCTCCGAGATGGAATCGGGTCAGGTGCGAATCGAGCGCGTGTTGTTCGACCCGCGTGAAGCGGTCGACGACGTGATCGGCCTGTTGACGCCGCAGGCGCAGGAAAAACGCCTCGATCTGATAGCGCTCGTCGAGTCGGACGTACCCGAGCGAATGCTCGGCGATGTCACGCGCCTGCGGCACGTGTTGACCAATCTTGTCGGCAACGCTGTGAAGTTCACCCAGCACGGTGAGGTGTTGCTGCATGCCCGAACGGGTCCGGTTGCCGATCAGGATCCGGACGCGGGTGCCGATGTCGAGCTGATCGTCTCAGTCAGCGATACCGGTATCGGTATCCCGGAGGAAGCGATCGGGGGACTGTTCCAGCCGTTCACGCAGGGGCCTGCGTCAACACGGCGACTGTATGGGGGTACTGGCCTCGGTCTGAGCATCGCGCGCTCGCTGGTCGAGGCCATGGGTGGTTCGATCGCGCTCGAGAGCCGCGTGGGGGAGGGTTCGCGTTTCACGGTCCGAATACCGTTCGACGTGGAGCGGCAGCGCAGTCCCCGAGAAACGGTGCAGATGGCAGGTCCGGCGCGCCGCGTGGCCATCGTCGACCGTCATCCCCTGTCGGCACGGGCGCTGATCAACATGCTCACGCGTGCCGGATTTACGGCTCAGCATTGGGAGAACGTGCCGGATAGGCTGGAGGCCATCGAGCCCGATCTTTGGCTGGTGCGAAGGCCAGGCGAGCCGACACGCGGCGACATCGTTGCAGCACTGAGCGCGATCCGCCGCGTCTCGACCGCACCGGTCTGCCTGTTGGTAACGGTCGTTGGAGAGGACCTCGAGCGTCTGCTGGATGGTGAGCCGGACTGCTGTGCGCAGCGCTATCCGCTGCGCGCCAGCCTGTTGTCCGGAGCCGTCAGGGGTTTGCTCGGGGACGATCGCCGCACGGCGGCGGAACCCTCGCAGTACCCGGAGTCGTCGCTGCGACTGGACGGCTTCATCGTCCTCATTGCCGACGACAACGAGATCAACCTGGATCTGACCGACCGGCTGTTGCGCGCGCACGGCGCGCAGACGCTGCTGGCCAGCGACGGAGAGGTCGCCCTGCGCCTCGCGCATCGACGCAACATTGACCTGTTTCTCGTCGATATGCACATGCCGGGTGTGGACGGAATCGAGTTCGCGCGACAACTGCGTGCCATCGACCGCTATGCCGCTTCGCCAGTCATCGTGTTGACCGCGGACGCGAGCGTCCAGGAACGCCTGGTGGGTAGCCCATTCATCGACGCCTGTCTCGTCAAACCGCTCAGCGAGGGACTGCTTTGCGACGTGTTGGGACGCGTGATTCAGGGCGTAGCGGTAGCGCCTGAGCCACCGTCACCGGGCGTGCCGCTAACGGAAGGCGCGGGCAATGCGCGCTCCCTTTCGGTACGCGACCGTGAGGCGGCGGTCCGCATTGCGGGTGGCGACGCCGCGGTGGCAGACGAGTTGTTTGCGCGGTTGCTGGCCCAGCTACCCGGGGTCTTGTCCACGCTTCATGACCGCTACGGAGCGTGCGACTGGGAGCGCATATGGCAGCTGGTTCATCGCTTGAGCGGGTCCGTAGCGGCATGCGCGCTGCCGGCACTGGCGGAGGCGCTGCGGCACCTGGAACAGACGGTTTCCGACCGCGATGTCGAGCGTGCCGGCTCGTGTTTGAGCCGACTGCAGCACGAGGCCGATCGTCTCGTGGCAGACGCGTCACGCGAGTCGCGGCGGTCGCAGCCATGATCCGCACAAATGGCCTGTGACCGGTATCAGCCACCGGATGTGGAAGATCCCGCGGGTCGGCGCGCGGAGTCCTTAACGGCTTTTCGCCACGGTATGCGGGTGTCGGAATTGGGCGACACAGGTACCCGCCCGACCGGCTGGGGGCGCTATCTGACGGTAATCGTGACGACGTCGGAATAGACGGGCTGCGCGTGCGGCACGTGGGCGTGGTCCCCGAGCAACAACTGCAGCGTGTGTCTACCCGGTGCGAGATCGACCGAGGTCTGGGTTTGTCCACCGCCGAAGTGGCGGTAGTGTTCGTCGGCCGGGATCGGTTTGCCCAGGTCCGGCAACGGCGCATCGATGATCAGATGGTGGTGGCCCGTCTTTTCTTTTTGCGTTCCTGCGGGTGCGACGCCGAACCCCTCCAGGCCGAATACGACCGTGACCGGGCTACTCACGACAGCGCCGTCGGCCGGGCTGATGATGTAGGCACGTGGCTGACTGTCGGCGGCCGACGCTCCAGCGGCGACGACGCATAGCATTGACGCGATCAAAAGGCGGCGCATCGGCAAGCTCCCGGATGTATTGCGACTGCATTCAGGCTAGTCCAACCGTTTGGGCGGATCATGCGGAGTGTGTCCGGGAATTCCGGTCGCGCCCGCTGACGGCGTCGAGGTTGGGTAAGGGGAATTGGCGCGCCCGACAGGATTCGAACCTGTGACCCCAGCCTTCGGAGGGCTGTACTCTATCCAACTGAGCTACGGGCGCTCGAACTGATCGTCGTTTCGACGTCACTGCGACGTCGGGCCGTTCTATGAACGGCGGGCTGTACTCACGCCGCTGCGCGGCTTCTCCGGTTTGCGTCACGGTTGCCGCAAGGTCGGGCGGCCAATTCTCTCCGATTGGGGGTGCGATAACAACGACGCTGTCAGAATCGACCGCGTGCCCGTCGACAGTCCTTTGCATTCGCTTCATTTCTCTGCATCGCGATGGTCTGCAGGGACTCGACGCGCCGTGTCGCGCTGCACGACACGTGCGGTTGAGGTGTTCGGGCAGTGGTGATGAGTGGATCTGTTTGCTCGGCCTGCGCCATGCTGGGTGATCGTCACGTGATGCCGGAAGACGCTCGGACCCCGGAGTCGTCGGCCGGTCGCATCCGTCGACAGCGCCGTCGACCCGGAACCGGCACCGCGATGCCTGGCTTGGCGAGGTCGGGACGCGGCGAACCGGTCGCCCACTCGGGTCAGGCAGCCGGTGTGGCCGGCGGATTTCCGTTACCGGGATGTGCCGACGGGCGCCCTTGTTCGAGTGACCGGTCAGCGGGTTCGCGAAAACAATCCAAATCATCGAATAAATATATGACCACATCAAAATAACCAGTCTATGCTTCCGGCACGGACTTCGGGGGGTACGGCTCGCGAGCCCCGATGTCACGTCGACATGTATTCAACAGGAACTGGTCAGGTTCAGGAGTTTGACGATGCCCCTTGCAGCAGCGACGCAACCGGCGAAGGCCGGTGGCATTCCGGCACTGCCGCTCGATGACGACGGTTTTCTGCTCGACCGCAGGCAGTGGAACCGAGAAATTGCGCAAAGCCTCGCCCAGAGTCACGGGCTGGGCGGGCTGGGTGCGACCCAGTGGATGATCATCGACTTCGTACGCGACAAGTATTTCCGTCTCGGCGCCATGCCGCCGATGCGCAACATGTGTCACCGGCTGGGGGTCGAACGTGACGCGGTCAAACGTTCATTCGGAACCTGTCGGCAGTTGTGGCAGATCGCCGGCCTGCCCAATCCCGGCCCGGAGGCGCTGAGCTATATGGGCTGATTTCGCGGAGCCCCTGCGCCGGGCCGGCGCAGCGCGCCTACTGCGCCACGCGGTTGATCAGCAGTTGCACGCCGCCGTCGGCCTTTGCCGGCTCGACGACGACGTCGTCCGCAAGCAGATCGCCCGGCCGGGTTCCGGCCTGGCCGCTCTTGGATACCTTGGCGCTGACCTTGACGCGCGGAAACGCGGACAGGCGCATCGTCGGCATCATCGCCATGGCGTCGGTCAGCGTGACCTCAAGTGGCAGCTCCGACACCCGATGGCGCGCTACGGCCAGCGGCATCGGCGGTCCGCTCTCGGCGCGCGCCAGCACGAACACGGTATCGTCGGGGGCCGCCTTGTCCAGCAGTTCGGGCGCCAATGCAACCTGGACGCCGACCGATGCCCCGCCGACCGCCGGTGGCGCCGTCGCGGCCTGTCCGGTCACCGCCCCCGAACCGGGGGCGACGTGATCGATCAGCAGCGACACGGCGTCTTTCGTCGTCGCCGGTTCGACGACCACGTCGTCGGCGAGCAGGTCGCCCGGCTGTGTACCGGCCTGGCCGCTCTTGGATACCTTGGCGCTGACCTTGACGCGTGGGAACGCGGAAAGGCGCATGGCAGGCATCATGGCCATCGCATCCGTCAGCGTGACCTTCAACGGCAGCTCGGACACGCGGTGGCGGGCGACCGCCAATGGCATAGGAGGCCCACTCTCTGCGCGTGCGAGCACGAATACCGTGTCGTCGGGCGATACGTTGGCAAGCAGGGCCGGGGCCAGTGCGACATCGACGACGACCGACGCACCGCCGGATTCCGAACCCGGTGCGCCGGTCCCGGCGCCTGACACTGCCGCAGTGGCCGGGGCCATGATCGGCGGCAGCTGTGCGGTGCTCGATGGCGGTGTGCCGCCCGCCTGGGTGATCATCTGGCCGAGCTCGGTCTGCATCCGCGGCTGGCCATCGAGCAACGGGTACGCGCGCTGCCAGAGCGCAAGGGCTTTGGCGTTGTCACCGTGGTCGGCCGCGCCGATGCCGAGCAGCCACAATGCGGTGATGTTGTTCGGGTCGATCTCGAGTGCACGTTGCAGCAGCCCGGTGGCGCGTTGACCGATGTTGCGCCCGTCGCGCATCGTCAATGCGTCCGCCAGTGATACCAGACCCGCGGGGTCGTTGGGTTGCAGTTCGACGACCTTTTCGAAGGCGTATACCGAATCCGGATAGTTCTGCAGTCGCATGTAGGTGCGGCCGAGGAGGAACCAGCCCTCGACATTGCCCGGCTCGGCCTCCATGCGGTCGCGCAGACGTTTGACCAGCACGTCGAGCGACGGCATCTCAGCGTTGCCGGCGTGGCTCGCGACCGGTGGCGGTGCGGCGGGTCTCGCCTCGATCAGATTGGGCGAACCGATCTGCAGGTAGATCGTTATCGTGATGGCGGGTACCAGCAGGGCAGCCGCGAGCAATGCCCAGCGTCCACCACTCTGCGCCTGGGGCGCCGGACGCGCGGTGCCTTCGAGGTCGACGGCCAGCGCCAATTCGAGTTCGTTGCGGGCCTGGTTGTACTCTTCGTCGGAAAGTTCACCGGCGTCTTTCTGCCTCGTCAGGTCGGCGAGGCGTTCGCGCGCGATCTCGATGTTGAAGCGTTCGCTGGCGTCTTCCCGGGCGGCGTGGCTGCGCAGCAGGGTGGGCGCGAGCAGGGCCAGGGCCGCGACGATCATGGCGGCCGCGATTATCCAGAATAGGGTCATGACTTTCTCGTGTCGCGCTCGGTTTCCAGCAGCGCCGCGGCCGCCTTGAGCCGGTCGGCGTCGACCGTGACGGTCGGATTGCTGCGCCGGCGTTGGATGGTACGGATGAGCAACGTGACGCCGATCAGCAGGATGAGGAACGGTCCGCTCCACAGCAACACGGTCTCGAGGTCGAGCGGCGGATCGTACTGCACGAACTTGCCGTAGCGTTCGACCATGTAGCCGGTGATCTCGTCCTCGGACTTGTCCTGCCGCACCATCTCGTAGGTCTTGCGGCGCAGGTCGACGGCGAGTTCGGCGTTCGAATCGGCGATGTTCTGGTTCTGACACACCAGACAGCGCAGTTCCTTGATCAGCTTGCTGTAGCGCGCCTCCTGTTCGGGGGTGTCGAACTCGTGCACCTCGACGCGCGCGAACGCCAGCGTGCTGCACAGCAGGCCGACTACCAGAAACAGGGATCGGGTGCGGCTCAAGAGGCGCCTCCGTTGGCAAAATAGGGCTTGAACTTGCTGTTCCAGACCTGGGGTGTCAGCGCGCCGGTATGCTTCTCGCGCACGACGCCTTCGGCATCGATCAGGAAGGTTTCCGGCGCACCGTAGACGCCCCAGTCGATTGCGGCGTTGCTGTGCGCGTCGAATCCGAGGCGGTGGAACGGGTTGCCGAGCCTCGCCAGCATCGCCTTGGCCTCGTTGGCGTCGTCGCGCCAGTCGATGCCGATGATCGGGACGTTCTCGTTCTTTGCCAGGTGCAGCAGGTATTCATGCTCCTTCCAGCATTCCGGGCACCAGGTGCCCCAGACGTTCAGCAGCCAGACCCTGCCGGCCATCTCGGCCGAGGTCACCTGGCGGGTCGGATCGAACAGGTCGGGTAACGAGAATGGCGGAGCGGGACGGCCGATGAACTGGGTCGGCACGTCGCGCGGGTTGTACTCGCCCTCGTTCATCTTGCCGAGCACGTACCAGAACAACCCGGCCAGCGCGAGAAAGATCGCAAGCGGAATGGCTGCCCGCGTCATGCCCTGGCCCCGGCGGCGCCCGATCGGACCGCCTGCGCGCGTCTGGCCAGTGTGCGATAGCGTCGGTCGGTCGCGGCCAGTCCGCCGCCCAGTGCCATCAACACGCCGGCCATCCACAGCCAGCGCACGAACGGCTTGTGATAGATGCGCAGGCTCCAGGCGCCCTTGCCGAGGTCCTCGCCGAGGGCGACGAACAGGTCACGGGTCAGGCCGGGATCGATGGCGGCCTCGGTCATGGGCATGGTCTGGACCAGGTAGATGCGCTTTTCCGGATGCATGTCGGCGACCGGATCACCGTCGCGTGTCGCGACGATGTGCCCGCGGTAGGCGGTGTAGTTGGGGCCCTTGGTCTCTTCGACGCCACGGAACTCGAAGCTGTATCCACCCATCTCGTAGGTCTCGCCCGGCACCAGGCGCACGTCCTTCTCGGTCGAGTAGATCGAGGTCAGCGTGACGCCGACGATGAACACGGCGATGCCGAAGTGGCCCAGCACCATGCCCCAGAAACCGCGCGGTATCTGACGCCAGTTGCCGTGCGGCTGCAGACGTTCGCGGATCGCGACCAGCGTCGATCCGACCACCCACAGCGCGAGCACGATGCCGAGTGCGGCCTGCCAGACGAAGTAGGGCGCCAGGACGACGGCGGCCGCGATACCGAGCACGAGAGCCAGGATCGCCGCGATGCGCAGCCGGGGCCACAGGTGCGCGAAGGTGTCGCGTTTCCAGCGTGCGATCGCGCCGATGCCGACCAGTACCGCCAGTGGCGCGGTCAGCGGTATGAACACCGAGTTGAAGTAGGGCGGGCCGACCGAGATCTTGCCGAGGTCGAGCGCGTCGACCGCCAGCGGGTACAGCGTGCCCAGCAGGATGCTGGCGGCCGCGACGACCAGCAGCACGTTGTTCAGCAGCAAACCGGTCTCACGCGAGATCAGTTCGAAGCGCACCGAACTCTTGACCTGATTGGCGCGCACCGCATACAGCGTCAGCGAGCCGCCGACGACGGCCATCAGGAACATCAGGATGAAAACGCCGCGTTCGGGATCGGAGGCGAACGCATGCACCGACGTCAGCACGCCCGAACGAACCAGGAAGGTTCCGAGCAGGCTCAGTGAGAAGGTGAAGATCGCCAGCAATACGGTCCAGGCTTTGAATGCGCCACGTTTCTCGGTGACCGCAAGCGAATGCATCAGTGCCGTACCCACCAGCCAGGGCATGAACGAGGCATTCTCGACCGGGTCCCAGAACCACCAGCCGCCCCAGCCGAGTTCATAGTAGGCCCACCAGCTGCCGAGCGTGATGCCGATGCTCAGGCACAGCCAGGCAAGGTTGGTCCAAGGGCGCGACCAGCGTGCCCAGGCCGCGTCGAGGCGCCCGCCCAGCATCGCGGCGATCGCGAATGCGAACGGAACCGAGAAACCGACGTAGCCCATGTACAGCATCGGCGGATGGATGATCAGGCCGAAATCCTGCAGCAGCGGGTTGAGGTCGCGGCCGACGTTGTCGGGCGGCATCGGCAGACGGTCGAACGGGTTCGAGGTCAGCAACAGGAACAGCAGGAAGCCGACCGCGACCAGGCCGAGCACGCCGATCACGCGCGAGATCACGACCAGCGGGATGCTGCGGCTGAACAGCGTGACCGCCGTGGTCCAGATCGACAGCACCAGCGCCCACAGCAGCAGCGACCCTTCGTGGCCACCCCACACGGCCGAGAACAGGTACTGCGTCGGCAGGCTGGTGTTCGAGTTCTGCCACACGTACGACACGCTGAAATCGTGGGTCAGGAAGCTGTACGTGAGCAATGCGAACGAGATAAAGATGAACAGCAGCTGCAGACGTGCGGCCGGGTAGGCCAGCAGCATCCAGCGGGTGACGCCGCGCTGGGCGCCGAGCAGCGGGAAGACTGCCTGGATGACCGACAGCGCCAGCGCGATCAACAGCGAGATCTGACCGAGTTCAGGTATCACAGCGGCTTGCCCCCATTCTGGTTGCCGGGATGCGGCTCACCCATCTTGCCGGTCTTCTTCAGCGATTCGGCGACCTCGGGCGGCATGTAGTTCTCGTCATGCTTGGCCAGCACCTCCTCGGCGATGAACACGTTGTCCGGCCCCATCTTTCCCTGTGCGATCACCCCCTGCCCTTCGGCGAACAGGTCCGGCAGGATGCCGCTGTAGGCGACCTGGATGCTCTTTGCCATGTCGGTGACGACGAAATTGACGGTGAGGTCGCCTTCGCGGCGCGTGACGCTGCCCTTTTCCACCAGCCCGCCGAGGCGGAATATGTGATTGGAAGGGGCCTTGCCGTCGGCGACGTCGGTCGGTGAGAAGAAGTACGACAGGTTGCCTTCGAATGCGTTCAGCACCAGCGCTGCGACGGCGGCCAGCGCGGCCAGGCCGACGACGACGATACCGAGGCGCTTGTGTCGGGCTTTCATGATTGTGCCTCCTGGTCGAGACGTGCGATGCGCGCGATGCGTTTCCGGATCGATGCCGAACGGCCGCGCAACAGCAGCGGTTCGGCGATCATGCACAGCGCCGTGACGCCGAACGAGCCCCAGACGTAGAGCCCGTAGCCGCCCATGTGGAAGAATTCGGCCATGTCAGATCTCCGCCGCGGTCAGTCCGCGTACCCAGGTGGACGAACGCTCACGCTCCAGGATCACCGTGCGCACGCGCGCCATCGCGACAGCGATCGCGTAGGCCCAGAAACCCAGCGTCATGATCAGCATCGTGATCAGCATGGTCTCGTCCATCGTGGTCTGGTTGTTCATCTTGATCGTCGAACCCTGGTGCAGGGTGTTCCACCACTTCACCGAGTAGTAAATGATCGGCACGTTGACGACGCCTACCAGCAGCAGGATCCCGCTGGCGCGGTCGCCACGGCGCGGGTCGTCGATCGCCGCGCGCAACGCCATGTAACCGAGGTACAGGAACAGCAGGATCAGCTCGGACGTGATGCGCGCGTCCCACACCCACCAGGTGCCCCACATCGGTTTGCCCCAGAAAGACCCGGTCCACAGCGAGATGAACGCGAACATCGCGCCGGTCGGCGCCAGGGCCTGCGCCATCATCGCCGACAGGCGGGTGTTGAACACCAGCCCGAGCGCCGCCCAGCCGGCCATGACCACGTAGATGAACATCGACATCCAGGACGCCGGCACGTGGACGAAGATGATGCGGTAGCCCTCGCCCTGCTTGTAGTCGGTCGGCGCGACGAAGAAGCTCATGTACAGGCCGATCACGATCAGCACCACTGCAATCACCGTCGAAACGACAGATATCTTGCGGGCCAAGGGGTAGAAACTGGCCGGTGATGAGAACTTGAACCAGTTGATAAGTCTGGAAGACATCGTGCCTCGGAGTCTGTCTATTTTTGTCGTCCGGCGCCGTGACCGAAATCACCGGGCCCGTTTTGTATTCTCAACCCGCTCATTTTGCGGGCCTGCGTCCCCATTTCCTTGACCTGGGGCGGATTTTTGCGACGGGCGGCTGAGGTTACCGATATACCAAGACAGACGCAAAACACGGAAGTTTCCGTGTTTTCCCACGCGCCCGAAATTCAGTCTTCGGCGACCCGCAGTGCCGCTGCGGTGGCGAGCGGCGCCAGCACCATGCTGCCGACCAGGATCGCAGCGAGCATCGACAGGTGGGCCTGTCCGCCGAGACCGGACGCGGTCGCCTCGACGGCCCCGGCGCCGAAGATCAGCACGGGTATATACAATGGCAGCACCAAAAGGGCCAGCAGGACGCCACCGGATCGCAACCCCAGCGTCAGCGCCGCGCCGATCGCGCCGATCAGGCTCAGTGCCGGCGTGCCGAGCAACAGCGAGGCCACCAGGATCAGCTGCACGTCGACCGACAGGTCGTACTGCAGGCCGAGGATCGGCGCCATGACGACCAGCGGCACACCACTGACCAGCCAGTGCGCCAGTACCTTGCCGACCACCAGCACCGATACCGGCTGCGGCGTCAGCAGCATCTGTTCCAGCGTACCGTCGCGGTGGTCGGCGGAGAAGATCTGCTCGAGCGCGAGCATCGACGCCAGCAACGCGCCGACCCAGACGATGCCGGGGGCGATCTGACGCAGCGTGTTGGGCTCGGGACCAATGCCGAGTGGGAACAGGCTGACGACGATGACGAAGAAGATCAGCGTCGTGAAAACGTCCGAACGCCGCCGCATCGCGATCGTCAGGTCGCGCCGGATCACCCAGAACAGCGGTTTAAACATGGCGCCGCCCCAGCTCGATCGTGCGCGTATGCGCCCCGATCATCGCGACCTCCTGGTGGGTCGTGACGATTGCCATGCCGCCGTCGGCGACGTGGCGGTGAATGACGTCCTGCAGCAGCTGCACGGCCGCCACATCGAGCGCGGTAAACGGTTCGTCGAGGATCCAGATGCTGGCGCGGTTGGCGAGCAGGCGCGCCAGCGCCACTCGGCGTTTCTGGCCCTGCGACAGATGCTTCGTAGGCAGGTCTTCGTGGCCGCGCAGGCCGATCTCGTCGAGCACCGCCCATGCCCGCGTCTCGTCGAGCTCGAAGCCGTCCAAAACCGCCGCGATGCGCAGGTTCTCGACCGCGGTCAGGTCTCCCTTGATGCCGTTGAGGTGGCCGAGGTACAGCAGGTGGCGGGCATACTCCTCACGCAGAGCGCGGATGTTCTCGCCCTGCCAGCGGATCTCGCCGCTCTCCGGCAGCAACAGCCCGGCCAGGGCACGCAGCAGCGTCGTCTTGCCGCTGCCGTTCCGCCCCTTGAGGTGCAGCAGCTCACCGCCCGCGATCGCGAAACTCAGGTCGCGGAACAGCACGCGGTCGCCACGCGCGCAGCTGAGGGTATCGATCTGGAGTGCGGGCGCGGCGGTGCCAGTGCTCATCGGGTGGGTGACGGTAACGGGAATGCGCCAGTCTACACGATGACGTCGATGCTGCGTCCCCTGGGGCGGGGTGATGCCAAGCGCACCAAATGTGGCTTATCCTTAACTATTACTTAACATGCGGACACACTACCGGCGGTCAGAGGTGCAGCGGCATAAAGTGACAGAAGTACGCCAGCAGCAGATGCGATGTGTCGACTGCCCGATTCGGCAGCGGGCGCTATTTCAGGTCGTCGCGGAAGACTATCTGCACGATGCGCAGTCGCGCCGTACCGCCCAGTACGAGCTGCGTGCCCGCCACACGCTCTACGTGGAGGACGCGCCGGCGCTGATGGCCTACACGCTGTTCTCCGGTTGGCTGCTGCTGTTTCGTACCCATTCGGACGGCAGTCGCCAGGGCCTGCGCGTTGCGCTGCCGGGCGATTTCGTCGGTTACGCACCGACCGGAGATTCCACCTACAGCCACGGTGCCCTGGCGATCACCGATGTCGTGGTGTGTGGATTCCGTCAGGACGACCTCCACACGATGATCGACGCCCAGCCGGACATCGCGCGCCAGATCACGGCGATCCACTCGCGCTACCTGTCGTCGTGCGAATCGAACGTGCTGGGACTGGGGCGCAAGTCGGCCGAACAGCGTATCGCCCACGCCCTTGCCGATCTCTACCACCGGCTCGAGCCCCTGGCTGCAATCTCGGAGAACGGACGCGTGATGCCGTTCCCGATGACCCAGGAGATGCTCGGTGAGTTGACCGGCCTGACGCCGGTGCACACCAACCGGGTCCTGCGCAAGCTGCGCGAGCACGGCTTGGTCGTCTGGGAACGTCAGAAGATCGAGGTCAGGGACCTGGAGGGACTGGTCGAACTCGGCGAATACCGGCGCAGTTTCGTACGTTAGCGTCGTGTTCCACACAAATCGCGACACCTGAAACGCCACCCGCGCGCCAAAGCGATGCGCGATCCCGTGCTGATGGCCGCTCGATTCAGAGCGGACGCCAGTGGCATTCCTTTCGTCCGCCGCCTCCATGGCGTGCAGCCGTCTTTCGCCCGTTCGTGGTAACGCCGGCCGGCCCTCAATCGCGTGCCTCGGCGTAAGTGTTTGGGGCGGTGCCGAGCGGCACGTTGTTCGGGAAACCGGCCACCGGCCTGGCCCCGGAGTACCGCCGACCGGGCCGAACCGCTATACTGCAGCCCGCATTTTTTGGGCCACGCCCGCCCGTACGTTGTAAATCCTAGGAGCGACGACCGTGTCTGCACATAACGACAGTGCCTTTCTGCGCATGTTCCTGATGATTCTCGGCTCCCTCGTGGCCTTTACCGTCATCATTTTCATCCTGGCTCACCTCATTACCGGTTCGGTCGAGGAGGCACGCGGCCCGGATCCCCGCCTGCGCGCCATCGTGGCCGAACGCATCAAGCCGGTCGGCTCGGTCAATGTCGCCGTCGCCAATGCCGCTCCGGCCGCGCCGAAGAGTGGCGCGGAAATCGTTGCCTCGGCGTGCAATGCCTGCCACGGCGCGGGTGTTCTGGGCGCGCCGAAGATCGGCGACGGTGCCGCCTGGCAGCAGCGCCTGGCCGCTGCCGGTGGCATCGACGGACTGACCGCGAGTGCGATCGCCGGCAAGGGCGGCATGCCGCCAAAGGGTGGGGCCATGGTCAGTGACGGCGAGATCAAGGCCGCGATCGAACACATGCTCGACAAGAGCGGTGTGGACGTTGCCGCCGCGGCATCGGCCGCGCCTGCGGCCGCAGCCGCAGCCGAACCGGCCGGCCCGGTCGAGGCGGTCAAACAGATGGCGGACAACGCCGTCAGCGCGGCCAAGCAGGTCGCGGCCGCCGTGATGCCGGGCGCCGCGGCACCGGAAGCGTCTTCCACCGCGAGCGCCGGCCCCGACGTCGCGCATGGCAAATCGGTATACGACGCGGCCTGTTTCGTCTGTCACACGACCGGCGCGGCCGGTGCGCCGAAGCTGGGCGACAAGGCCGCGTGGGGGCCGCGCATCGCCCAGGGAATGGAAACGCTGGTGCACAGTGCGTTGAACGGCAAGAACGCGATGCCGCCCAAGGGCGGGCGCATGGACCTGGCCGACGGCGACATCGAGGCGGCTGTGGCCTACATCGTCAGTCAGGGGCAGTAGCCGCGACGATCCACGCGGCCGGATTCCAGCAAGCCCGGCGTTGCCGGGCTTTTTCTTGCCGGACGGTTGCATCGCACCCCGTCATTCTCGCAGCATCGCCTTCAGCCCCGCCAGGCTGGCGCGGCCGCGCGCCTGCTTCTCCTCCACCGACAGCTGGGTACCGCGTCCCTCCCGGCGCAGGTCGTCGCTGGGCAGCTCGGCGAGGAAGCGGCTCGGTTCGCAGCGCACCCGCTCACCGCCGCGCCGCCGGTGTTCGGCGCAGGTCATGACCAGGGTCCGTTGCGCGCGCGTGAGGCCGACGTAGGCCAAGCGTCGCTCCTCGGCGATGTTGTCCTCCTCGATGCTGCTGCGGTGTGGCAGCAGATCCTCCTCCATGCCGACCAGGAACACGTGCGGGAACTCCAGGCCCTTGGCCGCGTGCAGCGTCATCAGGGCGATGCGGTCGTCGCCGGACTCCTCGTCCTGGCGTTCGAGGATGTCCATCAGCGACAGGTGGGCGACCGCTGCGCCGAGGCCGTCGCCACGCCGCTCATCCTGCTGCAGCTTGTCCAGCCAGGTGAGCAACTCCTCGACGTTCTGCCAGCGCCGTTCGGCGGTCTTGTCGCTGCCGCTGGTCTGCGCCAGCCAGTCGCGGTAGTCGACGTCGTTCAGCAACTGGCGCAACAGGTCGGCGGCGGGTGCCGATTCGCTGCGTCGTGCAAGGTCGCCGACCCAGGCGGCAAATTCACGCAGCCTTGCCAGCGGTCCCGGCTTGAGGCGTTCGGCCAGCGCCAGTTCGTCGATCGCCGGCAACAACGGGCACCGGCGCAGCGCGGCATGGGCGGCCAGCGTCTCCAGCGTCGACGTGCCGATCTCGCGGCGTGGTGTATTGACGATGCGCAGGAAGGCGCTGTCGTCGTCGGGATTGGCGATCAGGCGCAGGTAGGCCATCAGGTCCTTGATCTCGCCGCGCGCGAAGAACGAGGTGCCGCCGCTGAGGAAATACGGCAGACCCTGGGTGCGCAGCGCCTGCTCGAACGCCCTGGCCTGGTGATTACCGCGATACAGGATCGCGAAGTGTCCATAGGGGGTGTTGTGCAGAAACCGCTGCTGTACGATCTCGCTGACCACGCGTTCGGCCTCGTCGTCCTCGTCGCGACAGGTGACAACGCGCAGCATCTCGCCCGGGCCCAGCTCGCTCCACAGGCGCTTGTCGAACACGTGCTCGTTGTTTGCGATGAGCTGGTTCGCGGCGCGCAGTATGCGCGACGTCGAGCGGTAGTTCTGCTCCAGCTTGATCACCTTGAGGCGTGGGAAGTCCTCACGCAGGCGGACCAGATTTTCCGGCCGTGCGCCGCGCCAGGCATAGATCGACTGATCGTCGTCACCGACCACGGTCAGCGCGCCGCGCACACCGACCAGCAGACGCACCATCTCGTACTGTGCGCCGTTGGTATCCTGGTACTCATCCACCAGCAGGTAGCGGATCCGGTTCTGCCAGCGCTCGCGCAACTCACGGTCGTCGCGCAACAGTGTGACCGGTAGCAGGATCAGGTCGTCGAAGTCGACCGCATTGTACGCGCGCAGCGCGCGCTGGTAGGCGCCGTACAGCGCGGCGTAAAAGGCCTCGAAATCGTCTTCTGCGGAACGCATCGCGTCCTCGGGATCGACCAGATCGTTCTTCCAGCGCGAGATCTGCGACCGGGCGCGCTGCAGCGTGTCCCTGTCCGCCTCGTTCTTCTTGGCCAGTTCGCGCAGCAGTTGTTCGACATCCTGCTCGTCGAAGATGCTGAAGCCGCCGCGCAGGCCCGCGGCGGCGAGCTCGCGCCGTAACAGGTTGAGGCCGAGGGTGTGAAAGGTGGAGATGGTGGGTCCGCGACCGCCGTCGCCGCCGAGCAGCCTCGCGACGCGCGACTTCATTTCGCGCGCCGCCTTGTTGGTGAAGGTCACCGCGGTGACCTGGTGCGGCTCGATGCCGGCGTCCCGGATCAGGCGCGCGATCTTTGCCGTGATGACGCGCGTCTTGCCGGAGCCGGCGCCGGCCAGCACCAGCAGCGGACCGTCGAGGTGGCGCACGGCCTCGCGTTGGCGCGCGTTCAGGTCATCCATCGCCGGGTGCTGACGGGATCGTCAGACATCTTCGCCGAACAGCGGGCGCTTGATCCGGTACAGGGCCGAGATGTCCTCGTCACCGTATCCTGCCGCCATCAGGCGTTCGTAGTGAACCAGCGTCATCTCGACCATCGGCAGCTGCACGCCGTCGGCGGCGAGCATCGCCTGGCAGATCGTCAGGTCCTTGTGATGCAGTGCAACGCGGAAGCCGGGTGCGAACGAGCCGCGCGTCATGCTGCGGCCACGGTGCTCGACGAACCAGTTTCCTGCCGCGCCACTGCTGACCACGTCGACCACCTTGTCCATGTCCAGGCCCTGATGCTGGCCGAATGCGAGCGCCTCGGCCACGGCCTGGTTGATGCCGGCGCACATGATTTGGTTGACCGCCTTGGTAGCCTGCCCGCTGCCGACGGGGCCCATGTGCACGACCTTGCGGCTGATCGACTCCAGCACCGGCATGATCTGTTCGAGCACGGCGACATCACCGCCAACCATCATGACCATGGTGCCTTTTTCGGCGCCTTCCTTGCCCCCGGAAACCGGTGCGTCCAGGAAGTGCAGACCGTGCGCCTCGAGACGTTCTGCAACGCGGCGCGCGGTATCGATACTGACCGTCGACGTGTCGAGGACGATGCTCCCGGCAGTCATGACCCTGGCCAGGCGATCGCAGATCTCGGCCAGGTCGCCGTCGGCCGATACGGAGGTGATGACGAGGTCGGCCTGTGCGGCCGCCTGCTCCAGGGTGTCGGCGAGCGCGAATCCGTGCAGTGCTGCTGCAGCGGTTGCACGCTCCGTGGATCGATTCCATGCGTGTTTGAGATGGCCCGCGCGGAACAGGTTGCCGGCCATGCCGGCACCCATGGCGCCCAACCCGATGACAGTCGTCTTCATGCAGTGTTTCCCGCGTTTTCCGGGACCGCTGGTCCCGCGCCGTGACAGGCTACAATGCTACCGGCCGACGGGAGGGTGGCCAAGTGGTGCGCCTGCGGCACCGTACCGATCCCCGACGCGACGACGAGACAACGACCCTGCGCGCCACCGGTGAGAGGCTGACCGACACAGATGACCGAGATCATGGGTAAACGCATCGAGAAACGGGTGGCCGATGCGCAGCTGCAGCGCGAGTCCTGGCGCATCTTCCAGATCATGGCCGAGTTCGTCGAGGGCTTTGAGAAGCTGTGCCTGATCCGGCCGGCGGTCAGCATGTTTGGTTCAGCGCGTACGCTGCCGGAAGATCCCTGGTACGTGAAGGCCGAGGAAACCGCGCGCCTGTTGTCCGATGCCGGCTTCTCGGTCGTCAGCGGTGGTGGCGGCGGCATCATGGAAGCGGCGAACAAGGGTGCGCAGAGCGGCCGGTCGCCGAGCATCGGCGTGAACATCGAGCTGCCGCAGGAACAGCGGCCCAATACCTATCAGGATATCTCGCTGCACTTTCGCCATTTCTTCGCGCGCAAGGTCATGTTCGTCAAGTATGCCTCGGCCTATGTGGTATTGCCGGGCGGATTCGGTACGCTCGACGAACTGGCCGAGATCCTGACACTGGTGCAGACGGGCAAGACCCGCCGCATTCCGATCGTGCTGGTCGGTTCGGTTTTCTGGTCCGGGTTGCTCGACTGGATGCGCGACACCCTGGTCGCCTGGGGCACGATCAGTGCCGGTGACCTGGACCTGATGCGGGTGTGCGATGAGCCCGACGATATCGTTCGGGCCATCTTCGATCACTACGAGACCCGCAGCCTCGAGCCGTCAGAAGACGAACAGGAGATCCTTCTCGAGTTATGAGCGGTACGGAAAACCGCATTCGCGCCGGTTTTCCGTGTCAAACTATCTGCCACCTGACGACAGTGCCGCGGTTCGACATCGCGGTCGAAGTATCATCCGGGGGTAAACGCCTTGTCGATCCGATCCAATTGCCGCCATACGCCGCTGCCGGTGATCCTGCTGCTGGCGATTACCGGAACCTCGCTCGCCGACGACGGCATCCCGGTCGACGCCCCACCTCCACCGCCGCCCGTGCAGTCCGGTGAACCGCTCGAACCCGAAGTCACGATCCGGCGCACAGGGCAGGAGACCGTGTACGAATATCGGCGCAACGGCCAGTTGGTCATGGTCAGGGTGGTGCCGCGCGTCGGGCCGCCGTACTACTTCGTTGACACCAACGGTGACGGCTCCCTCGACTACCAGCCGGGCGAGCCGGTGCGCAACAACGTCAACCAGTGGATCCTGTGGCAGTGGTGAAGCGCCGACGCGCGTTCAGACCACACTCAAACGTTCGAGCAGGCAGCGCAGCGCCTGTCCGCGATGGCTCAGCGCATGCTTGCGCTCGGCCGGCAGTTCCGCCGCGCTGACCCCTTCGCCCGGCACGAAGAACAGCGGGTCGTACCCGAAGCCGGCGTCTCCCCGGGGCGCGGTCAGGATACGGCCCTCCCAGGTACCCTGGCAGATCACCGGCGTCGGATCGTCGGCGTGCCGCAGGTAGACCAGCAGACACTGGAAACGCGCGTCGCGCTCGGCATCGGGGACGCCGTGCAGAGCGTCCAGCAGCCTGGCGTTGTTGGCCGCGCTGCCGCCGTCGCCGGCATAACGTGCCGAGTAGATGCCCGGCGCACCGTTCAGGTAGTCGACCTCCAGCCCCGAATCGTCTGCGATCGCCGGCAGGCCGGTGTGCGCCGACGCGTTGCGGGCCTTCAGGATCGCGTTTTCGACGAAGGTCAGCCCGGTTTCGTCCGCGTCCGGTACGCCGAAGTCCGATTGCGGCACGACCTCGATGCGGCGGGTCGCGAGCAGTTCGCCGAATTCCTTGACCTTGCCCTTGTTACCGGTGGCCAGCACGATGCGTTGTGACGTGTTCATCGGTCGCGGTTTCCGTTGCGCGATCAGCCGCCGAGCACGGCGTTCTGGGCATTGATGATGTCCTGGATGCCGGTGCGCGCGAGCTGCAGCATCGCTGCCATCTCGTCCCCGGTGAACGGCACGCCTTCGGCCGTCCCCTGGATCTCGACGAAGCGCCCGCGGTCGTCCATGACGACGTTCATGTCGGTTTCGGCAGAGGCATCCTCGGAGTAGTCGAGGTCGAGCACCGGCACGCCGTTGTAGATGCCCACTGATACCGAGGCGACGTTGCCGAACACCGGATTCTGCTCAAACACGCCGTTGGCCTGGAGTTTGCCAAGTGCCTGGCTCAGCGCCACGAACGCCCCCGAGATCGATGCGGTGCGTGTGCCGCCGTCGGCCTGGATCACGTCGCAGTCGAGCGTGACCGTGCGCGGGCCGAGCTTCTTCAGGTCGACCGCGGCACGCAGCGCGCGCCCGATCAGACGCTGGATCTCCATCGTCCGTCCACCCTGGCCGCCGCGTGCTGCCTCGCGTCCCATGCGTGTATGTGTCGAACGCGGCAGCATGCCGTATTCGGCCGTGATCCATCCCCGCTGCTCGTCCCTGAGCCAGCGCGGCAGGCGTTCCTCGACGCTGGCCGTGCAGATCACCTTGGTGTTGCCGAACGCGACCAGAACGGAACCCTCGGCGTGGATCGTGTAGTTAGGCGTGAACGAGATGGGGCGCATCTGGTCGGGCGCGCGTCCGCTTGGTCGCATGGTTTTTCCTCGTCTAGTTGGAATCGTCGACGCGCCCGATCACCTGGTTGAGGTGGGCGATGGCGTGTTCCAGCTGCGGATCGACCGGTGGTTCTACCAGTCCCGCATCGATGCCGCCGGATACCGGCTCGGCCAGCCAGCGCAGCGCGATGGCGGTGACATTGTCACTGTTTTCGGCCCTCGTCGCCTGCTCGATCAGTGCAGCCAGGGCCTCGTGCAGCGGTGAAGTCGCGTCACTCAGGGTGGCCAGCAGGGTCTGGCGCGGCACCTGTCCCCACAGCCCGTCCGAACACAGCAGTAGCGTGTCGCCGGGTTGCAGCGGTGTCGGTGGGCCGCAGGTCGTCGTCGGCGGCTGCGGCAGCCCGCCGAGGCAGCGCGTCAGGCTGGCCCGTGGTCGGGATGCCTCGGTCTCGCTCTGGCGCACGTAGCGGATCTGGGTGTGGTCGCTGGTCTGGCTGAACACGGCGCCGTCGCGGATCAGATAGAGACGGCTGTCGCCGACGTGGGCCCAGTACGCGATCCCCTGCTGGATCACGGCGAGCACCGCGGTCGTTCGCGGTGCGATCCGCGGGTTCTGGCGGCGGCCGAAACGCATGATCGCGCTGTGCGCCTTGCCGACGCATTGCAGCATGAAGGTCTCGGGATCCGGCAGCGGCTTGGACTGCTGGCGGAACATCGCCTCGCTGACGTCGACCAGCAGTTGCGCCGCCACTTCGCCACGTGGATGCCCGCCGAGGCCGTCGGCGAGGCCGACCAGCAGGGTCTCCGGGCTGGCGAGGAACAGGCTGCGATCCTGGTTGTCCGGACGATCGCCGATCCGCGTGCCTTTTGCTGCGTCGAACAGGCGGTGCGCGCCGTTCATGCCTGGCCGTCCTGCACCGGTTCCGGCTGGCGCGGCACGCGGATCCGCCCCAGCAGTGCATCGCGCAGCTGACCCGCGGTCTGTGGCCGGTTTGCCGCATCGATCTGCATTGCCCAGTCGATCGATTCGAGGATCTCGCGCGGATAAAAGCGGCCGAATGCCTCGATCGCGGGCAGGATGGCGTCTTGCGCATGGCGCTCGACCGCTGACGGCGGCGGCTTGCCCTCGATGCACGCCCGCATCGTCGAGCCGATCGCGTAGACATCGGTGAACGGTCCGACGCGGGCCGAGGCATAGTACTGCTCGATCGGTGAAAAACCGGGGGTCACCACCTGGGCCTTCTTGTGGCCGACGTCGTCGAGGTGGTACGCCGCGCCAAAATCGAGCAGCAGCGGGTTGCCTCCCGGACGCAGATGGATGTTGCTGGGCTTGATGTCGAGGTGCAGATGCTGGCGGCTGTGGATCAGTTCGAGCGCATCCAGCAGCGGCGGGAACACCGTCATCAGGAAATTGGTGCTGAGACCCCCCTGGCGCTTCTTGATGTAGCGGCCGAGGTTCTTGCCCGGCTCGTAGTTCATGACCAGATAGGCAGTATTGTTGGCCAGGAAGCAGTTGCGCACATTGACGATGTTGGGATGACGCAGCATCGCGAGCACGCGGGCTTCCTGGTAGAACAGGCGCCGCCCGCGCTGGAAACTCTCATATTTGTCCTCCTTGATCGCGGCCACGCGCAGGCCGCTGATACGTGCACCGAATCGCTTCGGCAAGTATTCCTTTATCGCCACCTCGTCGTGGTTGTCCTCGTCCTCGGCGAGGTAGATGAGGCTGAACCCTCCGCTACCGATGAGCTTGGTGACCCGGTAACAGTCCAGCACGGTGCCGATCGGGAGACTGTCGCGCGAGGCAGGAGACATGCGGTCGGGTCACGGTGCGTTGGTGTGCGTTGCACCTTATGATACACGCAATGGTCCGCGTCATTGGGATGCGGCCGACTAAGACGAGGCCGGTATGATTCGAAGCATGACCGCGTTCGCCCGCCACCAGCAGCACGCCGAGTTCGGCGAGCTGACCTGGGAGCTCAGGTCGGTCAACCACCGTTTTCTCGAGGCGACCGTGCGCCTGCCCGAGGAACTGCGTGCGATAGAGCCGCAGGTGCGCGAACGCGTCACCGCGCGTCTGGGCCGGGGCAAACTCGAATGCAATCTGCGTTTTCGCCCGGCAAGCGCGGGCGGCGTCGAACTCAGCGTCAACGAGCGTCTGGTCGATCAGCTGCTGGCCGCCGCCGACAAGATGGCACACCGGCTGCACAGCTCGCATCTGCCCAGCATCATGGACATCCTGCGCTGGCCCGGCGTGCTCGAGGGTGGCGAGCAGGATTTCACGCCGATTCAGCAGGCCGCGCTTGCACAATTCGAGCAGGCGCTGGGGACGCTGATCGAGACGCGCGAGCGCGAGGGCCAGCGCCTCGCCGAACTCATCGCGCAGCGCGTCGTCGCCATGCGTGAGCAGGTGGAGCTGGCACGCGTGCGGATGCCGCAGGTGCTCGACGGCGTGCGCGACCGCCTGCGCACGCGTCTGCAGGAGGTCGCCGGGAATCTCGACGCCGAGCGCCTCGAACAGGAGATGGCGCTGCTCGCCCAGCGTCTGGATGTGGACGAGGAAATGGACCGCCTTCGTACCCATCTGGACGAGGTCGAACGCGTACTGAAACAAAACGAGCCGGTCGGGCGGCGGCTCGATTTCCTGATGCAGGAACTCAATCGCGAGGCCAACACGCTGGGGTCGAAGTCGGCCGACAGCGAGACCACGGCGGTATCGGTCGAGATGAAGGTCCTGATCGAGCAGATGCGCGAACAGGTACAGAACATCGAGTAGGGGGCGGCGTGTCGGCGAGCGGAATCCTGTTCATCATCTCGGCGCCGTCCGGCGCCGGCAAAACCAGCCTGCTGCGCGAACTTGTGCCGGGTGACGAGCGCCTGGTCATGTCGGTGTCGCATGCAACGCGCGCGCCGCGGCCGGGAGAGGTCGACGGCGCGCATTACCATTTCGTCGACATCGAGCGCTTCGAGCAGCTGATCGGCGAGGGTGCGTTTCTCGAACATGCCCGGGTGTTCGACAACTTCTACGGCACGGCCGAGGCGGCCGTGCGCGACCAGCTCGAGCGTGGCCTGGATGTGATTCTCGAGATCGACTGGCAGGGCGCCCGCCAGGTGCGCCGGCGGTTCCCGGAGGCGGTATCGGTGTTCATCGCGCCGCCCAGCATCGAGGCGTTGCGTGCACGGCTGTCGGCGCGCGGGCAGGACGGCCCGGAGGTCGTCGAGCGACGCATGCGCGACGCGCGCAGCGAGCTGTCGCATTTCCCGGAATACGACTATCTGGTCATCAACGACGATTTCGCGACGGCACTCAACGATTTGCGGACGGTCGTGGGCGCCGAGCGACTGCGCGAACCCCGCCAGGCGAGGCGCTTCGCCGGGGCCCTCGGCGAGATGCTTGGACAGTGACCGGCGAAACCCTATAATTATCCGTTCGCTAACGATTTTTTTGGAGTTTCCCTGCTGCCATGGCCCGCATCACCGTAGAAGACTGCCTCGCCCACGTCGACAACCGTTTCGATCTCGTCCTGCTGGCGTCGCGCCGTGCCCGCCAGCTGGTCAACGGCGTCGATCCGCTGGTGCCGTGGGAAAACGACAAGCCCACCGTGGTCGCGCTGCGCGAGATCGCCGAGGGCCTGATCTCCGAGGAAACGGTCGCCGAGCCCGAAGACAGCGTCGACTCGATCGACGAGGAACTGGCCGCCGCGCTGGCCGGTGAACTCGGCGTCGTCGACATGGGAAGCGATGATGACTGAGGACTGAGGTGGATGCATCGCCGTCAGAGATAAGCCACGCGCCAGCGGCGGTTCCCGACTATGTCGAGGCCGACCGGGGCGGTGGCCGGTTTTTGATCAGTGATCTTTGCTCCTATCTCGAGAGCTACCTGACCAACGATCAGGTCCGCGAGGTCTATCGGGCCTACCTGTTCGGCGCCGAGGCACACGACGGCCAGAACCGTCTCTCTGGCGAACCCTATATCTATCACCCGGTTGCGGTTGCGCGCATCCTCGCCGGCATGCGCATGGATCACCAGTGCCTGATGGCGGCGATCCTGCACGACGTGATCGAGGACACCGAGACCGCCAAGGAACAGCTTGCACGCGAGTTCGGCCCGGAGATCGCCGAACTGGTCGACGGTGTCAGCAAGCTCACCCAGATCAAGTTCCGTTCGCGCGCCGAGGCGCAGGCCGAGAACTTCCGCAAGATGATGCTGGCGATGACCAAGGACATCCGGGTCATCATGATCAAGCTCGCCGACCGCCTGCACAACATGCGCACGCTGGGCGTCATGTCGCCGGCCAAGGCGCGCCGCATCGCGCGCGAGACGCTCGACATCTATGCGCCGATCGCCAACCGTCTCGGCATCAACAGCATCCGCCATGAACTGCAGGAGCTCGGCATGGCCGCGTACTGGCCATGGCGCTACACGATCCTGCGCGCCGCACTGCGCAAACGCCGCGGCAACCGCAAGGAGGTGGTCGGCAACATCGAGGACGTGCTGCGCAGCCGCCTGCAGCAGGAGGGATTCGACGGCGAGGTCTACGGCCGCGAAAAGCACGTCTACAGCATCTATCGCAAGATGCTCGAGAAGAAGCTGTCACTGAACGAGGTGGCCGATGTCTATGCGTTTCGTCTGATCGTCGATTCGGTCGACACCTGTTATCGCGTGCTCGGCGTCGTGCACAATCTCTACCGCCCGGTGCCGGGTCGTTTCAAGGACTACATCGCAATCCCCAAGGCAAACGGATACCAGTCGCTGCACACCGTGCTGTTCGGCCCGCACGGCCTGCCGATCGAGATCCAGATCCGCACGCGCGAGATGCATCGTGTCGCAGAAGAGGGCATCGCGGCGCACTGGCACTACAAGGACACCGGTGGGGGCGCACTGACGCCGGACGCCGCGGCCGAATGGCTGCGCAACCTGCTCGAGGTGCAGAAGGACTCCGGCAACTCAATGGAGTTTCTCGAACACGTCAAGGTCGACCTGTTTCCGGACGAGGTCTACGTGTTCACCCCTCGCGGCCAGATCTTCGTGTTGCCCAAAGGCGCGACCGTGATCGATTTCGCTTACGCGGTGCACTCCGACGTCGGCAACCAGTGCGTTGCCGCGCGCATCGATCGCCGTCTGGCACCCTTGCGTTCGCAGCTGCGCAACGGGCAGACGGTCGAGATCATCACCAAACCGAACAGCCGACCGAATCCGGCGTGGCTCGATTTCGTCGTCACCGGCAAGGCACGCGCGACGATCCGCTCGTTCCTGAAACGACTCGAGCAGAAAGAGGCGGTCGAACTGGGCCGTCGCTTGCTCGAGCGGGAACTCGAGGCGCTCGGGCGCGGTATTGCCAGCATTGGCGATGAGGAACGTACCAAGCTGCTGGCGGAGATCGGCATGCCGGGGTTTGACGAACTGCTCGAACAGATCGGTCTCGGAAACCGCATGGCCAAGCTGGTCGCACGCATGCTGCTGCAGCCCGACGATCACCCGAAACCCGACGGTGGATCGGCAGGCTCGCTGACAATCAAGGGCACCGAGGGCATGGTGGTCAGCTTCGCCAAGTGCTGCGGGCCCATCCCCGGCGATCCGGTAATCGCAATATTCAGTCCAGGCCGCGGTCTCGTCGTGCATCATCAGGATTGTCCCAACCTCGGCGATTTCCGCCGCCAGGGACAAAGCTGGCTGGACGTGCAGTGGTCGGACGAGGTCAAGGGCGAGTTCTCCACCGCATTGCGTCTCGATGCCGGCAATCAGCGCGGCATGCTGGCGACCATCGCGTCGCTGATCGCCGAGGAGGGCGCCAACATCGAGGACGTTCGCAGTGAGGAGCGCGACGGGCTCAGCACGAGCCTGCGTTTCGTGATCTCGGTGCGCGACCGCAAGCATCTTGCCGGGATCATCCGGCGTCTCAAGCATGTGCCTTTCGTGTTGCGTGTCAATCGCGTGATCGGCTGATCATTACGTGCCCCGGTAGCGCATACGCCCGCGCGACGCGCACGTTCACGCCGCGTTGTGATCCGCGCGCTCCAGGTGCACGCCGTCGGGCCCCACCGCGAGGCGTAGTTCGCCGTTCATGACGGCCCCGAGCACATCCCCCGCCAGCGACTGTCGCCAGCCTTCGTGAAGGGCACAATCCGCTTCGCCGCGCACGAAACATTCCAGGTCCTTGCGCGATGCGATCGCCAACGTCGAAAGCTGATGCTGATCCGCAACCAGGCGCAGGGCCGCACTCAACAGATCCACCATCGCATCCTGATTGGTCGTCAGTGGTGCGGGTCTGCCGGCATCGCGTGGCCATTCTTCACGCGGCAGCGACGCGGCCGCGGCGACCAGCTTCAGCAGGGCCTCGCCCTCGCGCCGGATCAGCCCGGGTTCGATGCCGCGTATCTTTGCCAGACCGGCGGCGTCGCGCGGCATGCGCCGGCTGAGTTCGATCATCACGTCGTCTTTCAGGACCCATTTGCGCGGCAGGTCGCGGGCGCGCGCCTCGCGTTCGCGCCAGGCGGCCAGGCGTTGCAGCACCGCGAGCTGCCGACCGCGCAGCATCTGGCGACCTTTCGTGCGCTGCCACATGTCGTCCGGGTTCGGGAAATAGGTCTGCGGATCGGCGAGCGTTGCGAAATCCGCCGCCAGCCATTGCAGTCGTTCGCGGTCGAACAGGTGTCCGCGCATGTGCAGGTACAGGCGGCCGAGGTAGACGACATCGTCGAGGGCATAGCGCAGCTGAAGCTCATCGAGCGGGCGCCGCGACCAGTCAGTACGCGACTGGTCCTTTGGCAGCTCGACGTCGAGCAGCAGCTTGACCAGGTTGGCGTAGCCGATCTGATCGCCGTGCCCGAGCAGCGCGGCAGCCGGCTGGGTGTCGAACACCGGCATCGGCAGGCGGCCGAAGTCGTGCAGAAAGATCTCCAGGTCCTGGCGTGCGGCATGCAGGACCTTCAGGATGCTGCCGTCGTACAGGACGTCGAGCAATGGCCCGAGGTCGTCGATGGCGAGCGGGTCGACGCAGGCGGCAATGTCACCGTTGCAGATCTGGATCAGACACAGCCGCGGGTAGTAGGTCTTCTCGCGAATGAACTCGGTATCGACAGCCAGCCACTCGCTGCCGGCGAGTGCCGAACACAGCCTCTGCAGCGCCTCGCTGCTGTCCACGTATTCTTCACGCATCGGGGGAAATCCTGTTGGATGTGCAAGGATAACATCGGATGGCCTGCCTGCCGGTCCCGGCGCACTGGCCGGCACCTTGCACCGGCCCCCGATCGACCGATGCAACATGCAGGCTAAGATAGGCCTCTTTCACGTCGTGGGATCAACTGGATGCAGGCCCTGCTGCTGTTCCTCATTGACCTTGCGAGGCTGCGCCGCGGCCCGCAGGACGTGCCGGTATCTTCGGCGTTGCTGTCGCTCATGGCGCTGGCCAGCGTCGTGCTGGGCGCAATCAACGGCGCGCCGATGTTCGGTGGCGTTCGGGCCGCTTTGGGTGCGAATCTGATCGATCTCGTATTGACCGCGACCCTATTGTTCGTGTTGCTGCAGTTCAAGGGCTTTGCGGCGCGCTGGCAGCAGACCGCCACGGCTTTCTTCGGGCTCGGTGCCCTTGCCGGTCTGGTCCTGCTCGTGGTCAGGGCGCCAGCGCAATTGCTCGGTGTCACAGACGTCGCGATGTTGGTCGACCTCGTCGTTGCGATCTGGCTGCACGTGGCCCTCGGCAATGTGTTGCGCCATGCGCTCGACATTCCACTGCTCGCCGGTGTCGTCATTGTATTGGCCTACACGATGATGGCGTTCAATATCATCGCGCGTGTTTTTCCACTGGTTGCGTGAGTCCGGCCTGCCGGGTCCTGCAGGATCCGCTGCGATGGTCCGGTTCGCCAAACCGATGGCTTGAGGGTCCGCCCGATCCGTGCGAACTTTGCGCTCCGTCAACATGCGGGTGAACGACTGAATGAAGATCCACATCCTCGGCATCTGCGGCACCTTCATGGGCGGTATCGCACTGATCGCGCGCGCGCTCGGGCACGAAGTGTCCGGTTCGGATGCAAACGTCTATCCGCCGATGAGCACGCAGCTCGAGGCCGCAGGCATCGTCCTGATGGAGGGTTATGAGCCGGCACACCTCGATCCACCACCCGATCAGGTGGTCGTTGGCAATGCCATGTCGCGTGGCAATCCAGCGGTCGAGTACATGCTGGACCGCGGGTTGCGCTACGTGTCGGGTCCGCAATGGCTGGCCGAGAACCTGTTGCAGGACCGTTGGGTGCTTGCGGTGTCGGGGACGCACGGCAAGACGACGACATCGGGCATGCTGGCATGGATCCTTGAATATGCGGGACTCGCGCCGGGTTTCCTGATCGGCGGTGTGCCGCAAAACTTCGGCGTGTCCGCACGTGCCGGTGAGGCGCCGTTCTTCGTCGTCGAGGCCGACGAATACGACACGGCATTCTTCGACAAGCGGTCGAAGTTCGTGCATTACCATCCGCGCACCCTGGTCATGAACAATCTCGAATTCGACCATGCGGACATCTTCGACGATCTCGACGCGATCAAGCGACAGTTCCACCACCAGGTTCGCACGGTGCCGTCTTCCGGCCTGATCGTGTCGCCGCTGAACGACGGCAACCTGCACGATGTGCTGGACATGGGATGCTGGACGCCGGTGGAGCATTTCGATCCGACGTTCGAGGCCGGCTGGCACGCCGCGGACACGGCCGCCGACGGCAGTGCGTTCGACGTGATCTGCGACATCCAGAATGTCGGGCGGGTCGACTGGACGCTGACCGGTCAGCACAACGTCGCCAATGCGCTCGCCGCACTGGCCGCAGCGCGGCATGCGGGCGTGCCGCCGACGGTCGGAATCGAGGCACTGAACCGTTTCCGCAACGTCAAACGACGCATGGAACTGCGCGGCGAGCGGCGCGGAGTCAGCGTCTACGATGACTTTGCCCACCATCCGACCGCGATACGCCTGACGCTCGAAGGTCTGCGCCGGCATGTCGGCGGGCAGCGCATCCTCGCTGTGCTCGAACCGCGCTCCAACACCATGCGAATGGGTGTGCACGCCGGGCTGCTGGCCGGTTCGCTGGCTGTCGCGGACAGGGTATGGGTGTATGCGCCGCCGAATCTCGGCTGGGACGCGCGCAGCACGCTGAGTGAACTCGGTGCACGCCTCGTCGTCGGCGACACGACGCAGGCGATCGTCGACGACGTGTCTGCCATGGCTGCGTCCGGCGATCAGGTGCTGATCATGAGCAACGGCGGCTTCGAGGGTATTCACCAACGCCTGCTGGACGCGCTCGGAAACAGCTGAGCCGGGGGGCGCCGGTGCCCCGGCACTGCTCAGTCGGCGGGAAAGCCGACTCCGGGGTTGAGGATGTTGTCGGGATCGAACTGGCGCTTGATCGCTGCCATCAGGCGCAGGCTGGCGGCGTCCAGTTCGCGGTCGACGAAATTGCGTTTGACCCAGCCAATGCCGTGCTCGCCGGACAGGCTCCCGTCCAGCGCCAGCACCAGTTCGAACACTGCATCCAGGCACGGGTCTGCTGCCGCCATCTGTTGCGCATTGTCGGGATCAACCAGCAGGTTGACATGGATGTTGCCGTTGCCGGCATGACCGAAGTTCACGATGGTCACACCGTACTGGGCGGCAAGGGCATCCAGGCCATTGATCAGCTGCGGGATCCGCGACACCGGCACGACCACGTCTTCGTTGATCTTCTTCGGTGCGATGTTGCGCAATGCCGGCGACAGCGCCTTGCGCGTGCGCCACAGGCGCTCCACGTCGTCATCACTGCGGGCGACGTCAACCTGCAGGCAGCCGTCACCGTCGGCCGCAGTCGACACCTGTGCGGCCAGTGCGTCAATGCCGGCGGCCGGGCCGTCGACCTCGATCATCAACAGCGCCCCGGCGTCGGCGCTCAGACCGAGGTCGGAAAAGTCGCGCACCATGTCGATCGCGGCACGGTCCATGAATTCCAGTGCGCACGGCGTCGCCGGCTGCGCCATGATGCGCGAGACGGCCTGCGCCGCGCCGTGGATGTCGCGGTACACCGCCTGCAGCGTACGCCTGCTCTCGGCCAGCGGCGTCAGCTTCAGAATCGCCTCGGTGATGACCGCCAATGTGCCCTCGGAGCCGATCAGAAGCCGTGTCAGGTCGTAGCCGACCACGCCCTTGGTGGTCGCACCGCCGGTACGCAGGATCTCACCGTTGCCGGTCACGGCGCGCAGGCCGAGCGTGTTGTCGCGCGGCGTGCCGTATTTGACGGCGCGCGGTCCGGCCGAGTTATAGGCGAGGTTGCCGCCGATCGTGCTGACGGCGGCACTGGTCGGATCGGGCGGCCAGAAGAAGCCGTGGCTCGCTGCGGCCTGCTGCAGTTCCTGATTGGTGAACCCGGGCGACACCCGGGCGAGCCGGTTGGCCGGGTCGATGTCGAGGCGGGTGCGATAGCGCTCCATCGACAGGACGATGCCGCCGAGCACCGGGACGGTCGCGCCGGTCGTGCCGGTACCACGCCCGCGGGTTACCAGCGGCAGGCGGTATTCACGGCACAGGCTGACCAGTTCGACGACCTGCTGCGCCTCGCGCGCAAAGCACACCGCCTGCGGCAGCGCCTGGCGGCGACTGTTGTCGTATCCGTAAGACCAGCAGTCGCCAGGATCGGTCAGCAGGTCGCCATTTGGGAACGCGGCCTGCAGCCGCTTGCGCAGCGGCTCGTGCAGCGATTCCCGCAGAGTGGATCCGTCATTCGAGGTATTCAAACAGTTTCACCACGCGTTTGACGCCGCTGACGAAACGCACCTCTTCGGTGACCGCATCTCCCTCCTGCGGAGTCACCAGCCCCATCAGGTAGACGCTGCCCGCGGAACTGGTCACCTTGACACGGGTCGGATCGAAGCCTTCGAGCTTCACGTTGAACAATGCAACCTTTACCCGCGAGGTCAGGTAGGCATCGGCAGTGGACTCCGTCCAGGTCGCCTCCGCACCGATGATGACCTCGTTGAACACGTGCCGCACGCGCGGAATCGCCGCCACCTGGCGCGCGAAGTCCTCGACGATCTGGGCATTTTCCGCCTCCCCGGTCAACAGCACCTGGAGGTTGTAGACATCGACGTTGATGTTGCTCTTCTGCTTCAGTTCGGCGTTCTGGCTACGCATCGTGATCGCGCGCAGGTAGATCTCCTGGTCTTCTACGACGGTACCGGTGGTGCGGCGGTCGTGTACGACGGCGGCGCCCGTAACCGCGCCGCCAACGATCACCGGGCCGCATCCGCTCAGCGCAAGCGCCAGCGCAGCAATGAACAGGTTTCGAATCGTGAACAGGTCTTCGGCCATTTTCTTTTAACCACCCAGCAGTTGAAGGTCTATCAGATCGCACAGGCAATGGATCACCAGGCGATGGTTCTCGAGGATGCGCGCGAGCTCGCCGGCCGGCGTCCTGATTTCGATGTCGTCGGAACGCAGGCGGGTCGCGAGTTCACCTCCGTCGCGTCCGGTGAGGGCGATCACGCGCATCTGGCGCTCGTGCGCCTCGTCGACTGCGGCCACCGTATTGATTGCGCCACCGTCAACACTCATTGCGAAGAGTACGTCACCCGGATGGGCCAGTGCGCTGACCTGTTTCGCAAAGATGGCACCGATGCCGTCATCGATCGCGATCGCGGTCAGCATGGCGGCGTCGGAATTCAGCGCAATCGCCGGCAGGCCAGGGCGCTCGCGTTCGAAACGGTGCTGCATCTGCACGGAAAAATACTGCGCGTCCGCGGCCGAACGGCCATTGCCACAGCTGAGCACCTTGCCGCCCCCGAGCAGGCAGCTGACCACCGCAGCCGCCGCGTTGGCGATCGGTTCGGCCTGCGCTGCCGCGGCCAGGGCGCTGGTCTCCATGCTCTCGGCGAAGAGCGCAGTGACTCGGTCGGTCGGATTCACGGTGCCGTCTGTTCGCATGGCCTCTGACCGGATCAGTTTCGCACGCGCCGGGGTGGCGGTCGATCAATCATGTGCCGAACGCATCACGGATCCAGTGGCATTCGTCACGGCCGTCGAAGGCGACCACGTCGAACCGGCATGGACCGCGCCAGGCATGTGTGGCGAGATAGTGCTGCGCCGCTGTGACCAGTCGTTCGCGTTTTCGCCGATCGATACTCGACAGTGCGCCGCCGAAATCACGCCGGCGGCGAAAGCGCACCTCGACGAACACCAGATGGGCGCCGTCGCGCATGATCAGGTCGATCTCGCCACCGCGGCAGCGGTAGTTGCGTCCGACCTGCGTCATCCCGCGGCCGATCAGCATTCGAAGTGCGTCGTCCTCCGCGCGTGCACCCGCGTCCTGCGCCGTGCCCATTGCGCGTCAGGTTGATGGCGGCGGCGGCGCCGAAGGGGGGGCGGGGGCGAGGGCGGGTGCAACCTGCTCGATGCCGCCCTGTAGATCGAGGCGTGGCGTGTAACCGAGGATCTCCGGCTGGGCGTCGAGCACCAGCCAGATCAACTGGCGGTGGATCTGGTTCAGTTCGTCCATGTAGAGATTGCCGGTGCTGCCGTCCAGCGACTCGTAGCGGGTGCTCTGCAGACGCTTCAGGTGCGGAACCAGACGCAGCGCGTCCATGCCCATCGCGTACAGGCGGGCGAACCCGGACGCGCTTTTCGGCAGATAGCGGGCGACGTTTTCGCGGCTGTCGTCTGCGCCCTGCGCGTTGTCACCGGACAGCATCCAGGGGATGTCGGCGAGGCGGATGCCCTTCATGTCTTCGGCCTGGCTCGCGCTGAGTTGGCCCATCCAGGCATCCGATGTGGCGTAGATCGGCAGATCGCCGGCGTGGTGGAACTGCAGCTGCGGTCGCATCCCCTGGGCCTGCACCGGACGGGCGGCGAGGAAGACCGCGTCGACGTCGTCGCGCCGGCGTGGCTCGAATTCCAGCTGGCGGCCGAGCAGCCGCTGCATCTCGTTTTTGCGTGCCTCGCTCTGATCGATCAGCAGTATCCGGGTCAGCGTGTCCGTGTAGTCGTGACCCTGGGGATCATAGCGGCCCGTTGCCGCCACCTGCCCGCCGAGCGCGCGCCAGCGCTGTTCGAAGGCCTCGCTCAATCGATCGCCCCAGGTGCCCTGCGGGGCCAGGACGAGCGGCCGTCGACTGCCGTCAAGCCACGCCCGCTCGGCCGCCTGGCGGGCCTCGTCCTCGGGTGACAGGGAGTAGAAGTACATGTTCTGCGGCGGCGCCGTCTGCATCTCGACCTGGTTCAGTGCCAGTACCGGTACCGGTAGCTCGCCGGCGCGCAGCAGCTGTGACACGGCGTCCTTCTGCAGTGGCCCGATCACCAGTTCGGCCCCCTCGTTGACGGCGCGCGTGTACAACGGCCAGATGCCGGCCGGGTCGGTGGCATCGTAGAAGCGCAGCTCCGGTCGCCTGTGTTCGGCGATCTCGAAGCTGCTGATGACGATGCCGTCGCGGATCGCCGCCGCGACCGTCGCATAGGTGCCGCTCTGCGGCAGCAGCACCGCTATCCGCGATACCTGCTGCAGCTGGCCCTGCAGACGCTGCTGATAGTTGCTCAGCAGATCGGGCAGGGCGGGGTGATCCGGAAACCGCTGGCGCCATCCGGCCAGCTCCGGCGCCAATGCCGTTGGATCGCTGCCGAAGCGTTTGACCAGCAGCGCCAGTTCCATCCAGCCACCGGCGATGCCGGGCGGTGACGGCTGCAGCTGAATCAGCACCTGCTCGTTGAGCAGGGCCAGCGAGCGCAGGATCTCGGTCTGGGTCTGCAGACGCTCGTTGGTATCTGTCAGGAGGGCATCGACATTCTGCAGCGTGTGCGCCGTCTCCAGCAGATTGCCCATCTGTCGGTAGGCGGTGGCGGCATCGGTCTGATGACGGATGCGCAGTGTGACCGGTTGCGATGCGTCGGGCATGCCGCCAAGCAGTTCGATGGCCTCACTGGCGCGCTGTTCCTGCAGCAGCACCTCGGCCTGCAACAGCGTCCGCTGCAGCGCCTGGGTCGGCTGCAGCGGCATCGGCGAAAGCTGTTCGAGGGCCGTGCGCGTACCGTCCCAGTCGCCTCCCGCCTTGGCCGCTTCGGCGGCATTCAGCAGATAGCGGGCGCGGCGGTCGATGGCCGGCGTACGCGCGGCCAGTGCACGGTAGAGCTGCGCGGCAGCCAGGTGGTCGCCGGCGGCGTCGAGCTGAGCGGCGCGCGCGATGTCGGGATCGACAGGCCCCGGACCCGACGGACGCTCGGGCAGTTGGCCGCACGCGGCGATCAGTGCGGCGAGAACGAACAGCAGGAGCGGGCGAAAGGTGGCGGCTTGCATGGAACAACGGCTGCGGTCAGGATGGGATGACGAGTATCCAAAGGCGGGCCATGGGGTGTCAAACGCAGGCGGGACACTGTACGTGGTTGCGACACCGATCGGTAATCGCGACGACATCACGCTGCGCGCGATCGACGTGCTGCGCCGGGTCGACCATATCGCCGCCGAGGACACGCGCCACAGCCGGCCGTTACTGGAACACCTCGACATCCAGCGACCGCTGATCGCGCTGCACGAACACAACGAGAATTCGGCGACGCGCCGCGTGCTCGACCTGCTGGCCGCCGGCGAGTCGGTCGCGCTGATCTCCGACGCCGGCACGCCGCTGATCAGCGACCCCGGGTTCCCGTTGGTGCGCGCCAGTCGTGCGCTGGGTCATGCGGTCGTCCCGGTACCGGGCCCCAGTGCATTGATTGCGGCGCTGTCGGTGGCGGGCCTGCCGACCGACCGGTTCCGCTTCGAGGGGTTCCTGCCGCGTCGCCAGCCCGCAAGGCTGGCGCTGTTCGAGGCGCTGCGAAGAGAGACCGCGACGACGGTGTTCTACGAGTCGTCGCACCGCATCGTCGAGGCACTCGAGGACATGCGCACCGTGTTCGGCGACGCGCGTCAGCTGGTGCTGGCACGCGAACTGACCAAGCTGCACGAGACTGTGCTTGCCGCACCGCTGGCGCAGGTGGTGGTCAGCGTCGGCGATGATCCCGATCAGCGACGCGGGGAGTTCGTGCTGCTGTTGGCGGGGGCCGAAGACGCGGGCGAACAGTGCCAGATCGCCGTCGATGACCTGTTGCGCAGCCTGCTCGAGGAACTGCCGGTGAAGCAGGCCGCGGCGCTGGCGGCGCGCATCAGCGGTGGTCGGCGCAACAACCTGTATCGGCGTGCGCTGGAGTTGGCCGCGGCCGTATCCGGGTCCGGATGACGGCCACGCGGTATCACCCGTCCGACCCCCGATGGGCGCTTGCCAGGCGCGGCGCCTTGCCCTAGGGTGGCGAGCGGAGTCGGCCGGGCGATCGCGGTCATCCCTCGGGATGGCGGAGGAAAGTCCGGGCTCCACAGGGCAGGAGGCCAGGTAACGCCTGGGCGACGCGAGTCGACGGAAAGTGCAACAGAGAGTAGACCGCCGACGGTGCCGGTCCGCCGGTACCGGGCAAGGGTGAAACGGTGGGGTAAGAGCCCACCGCGTCTGCGGCAACGGAGACGGCACGGTAAACCCCCTCCGGAGCAAGACCAAATAGGGAGACATGCCAATGGCAGCCTGCGGCCCGCAGGCGTCTCCGGGTAGGTCGCTCGAGGCGTCCGGTGACGGACGCCCCAGATGAATGATCGTCCTCGACAGAACCCGGCTTACAGGCCGACTCCACACTCCCCCACCAAAGCGGCAAAAATGCGAATAAAGTTCGCATTTTGACCCGACAAGGGCTGCTTTCTCTTAATGTTTCACTTTAAGTCGAGCGGTTAGAGGTCTGTTTTAAGGCCGTTTCTGCCGTTTTCGTTTTCTCCTCTAAGTCACTGAGGCATAAGCATTTTTTTCTTGTGTTGGCGCTTGACCACCGGGCCGCTGGAACCTAAGATGAAATCTTAGGTGGGTAATTGTGGGGAAATGGGGGGATTACCTACCACCAGGAGGAGACGGCACGGCCGTGTTTTTGGGGGTCAATACACTCAATGTGGATGCCAAGGGGCGCCTGGCGATCCCGGTCAAGCACCGGGATGCGCTCGCCGAGTGCTGCGCCTCGCGCGTGACGGTGACCATCAACCCGATCTCCAAGGCCCGCTGCCTATGGTTGTTCCCGGACGACGAGTGGCGCAAGGTCGCGCTCAAGCTCGCCGAGCTGCCGGCGATGGATGGCCGTTCGCAGGCCCTCAAGCGTCTGCTGCTGGGCAATGCCTCCGAAATCGAGATCGATGCCCAGGGGCGCATCCTGCTGTCGGCCGAGCAACGCCGCTATGCGGGCCTCGGCAAGCGTGTGGCGCTGGTCGGTCAGGTCAACAAGTTCGAGATCTGGGACGAACAGGCCTGGCAGGGCAATCTCGACAACTGGCTCGACCAGGTCGCGGACGACACCAGCGGATCCACTGCGCAGCTCGACGGGATCACGCTGTGAGCACATCCGGTGGCGAACACCTGCCGGTGCTGCTCGACGAGGCGGTGCGCGCGCTCGCCATCCGCCCCGATGGCTTCTATATCGACGGCACCTTCGGTCGCGGCGGGCACAGTCAGCGCATTCTCGACACGCTCGACGAGCGTGGCCGGCTACTCGCCTTCGACAAGGACGATGAGGCCATTGTGGCCGCACGGCAGCGGTTCGGTGGCGACCCGCGCTTCAGCATCGTGCACGGGAGTTTTGCCGGCATACCCGACGAGGTTGCGCGGCTTGGCATGCTCAAGCGCGTGGATGGCCTGCTACTCGACCTCGGCGTGTCTTCTCCGCAGCTCGACGACGCGGCGCGTGGCTTCAGCTTCCTCAGCGATGGTCCGTTGGACATGCGCATGGACCGCACACGCGGGGCCAGTGCCGCCGACTGGCTGGCCGGCGCGGATGAGGGGGAAATCGCTGACGTGCTGCATACCTATGGCGAGGAGCGGTTTGCGCGCCGAATCGCGCGAGCGATCGTCGCGCGGCGCGCCCAGCATCCGATCGTCGCGACACGCGAACTCGCCAACCTGGTCGCGCAGGCCTGCCCGGTCAAGGAAAAGCATAAGCATCCGGCGACCCGCACCTTTCAGGCCATCAGGATTTTCGTCAACCGCGAACTCGACGACCTGCAGCAGTGTCTGCGCGGCGTGCTCGATGTGCTTGCGCGCGGTGCGCGCCTCGTCGTGATCAGTTTCCACTCGCTCGAGGATCGCATTGTCAAGCGCTTCATGCGCGACGCCGAGCGCGGCCCGCGCCTGCCCAAGGGATTGCCCGTCACGCACGCCGAAACGCTGGGTCGCCTGCGCGTGCTGGGGAAATCGCAGCGGGCCGGCGAATCCGAACTGGCGACGAACCCACGCGCCCGCAGCGCGGTGCTGCGTGTGGCCGAGGTGTTGGTGTGACGCGCGGCCAGGCCATAACGCTGGTGTTGATGATCGTGGCGGTCGTGGTCAGCGGCGTTGCCGTCGTGCATGCGAAGAATATGTCGCGTTCGCTGTTTGTCGACCTGCAGCAGGTCCGCCAGCTCAAGGATCAGATGGACATGGAATGGGGTCGTCTGCAGCTGGAGCTCGCCACCAGCGGCGCGCTCGGGCGTGTGGACGACATCGCGCATGCCCGCCTGCAGATGCAGGTGCCCCAGCCGGAACAGATTGTGGTGGTGCGTTAGTGGCGGGACGGCGCGAAAAGCGGGCACGTAGGGTGCGTCGTGAAGAACAGGCTCTGCCCAGCTACAGGGGTCGGCGTTACACCGTGCTTGCGTTGTTCGTGCTGGCCGCGGGTGCGCTGGTGTGGCGGGCGTTCGACCAGCAGATCATCGAGAAGGACTTTCTGCAGGCAGAGGGCGAGGATCGCTACCTCGCACGCGTGGATGTTTCTGCCCATCGGGGCCTGATCACCGATCGTCGTGGCGACGTGCTGGCGCTCAGCACGCCGGTCGACTCGATCACCGCCAACCCGCGCGTACTCGGTAACGATATGCAGCGCATCGCGATGCTGGCGCAGGTGCTGGGCATCGACGCCGGTGGCCTGAAACGGCGGTTGACCCAATACGCGCAGAAGTCGTACCTGATGCTGAAGCCGCGTCTGCCGCCGGCGGAGGCCGCGCACGTCATGGACGTGGTCAAGGCGAACGGGATCCCGGGTGTGTACGTCGAACGCGAGTACAAGCGCTACTACCCGGCGGGCGAGGTGTTCGGCCACGTCGTCGGCTTCACCAATGTCCAGGATCAGGGCCAGGAGGGTGTCGAACTGGCCTACGACCGCGACCTGCGCGGCGAGCCCGGCGCCAAGCTGGTGCTGCGCGACGGTCGTCGGCAGGTCGTCGACGACGTCGAGAACATCCGCAGCCCGCGTGCTGGCAATCACCTGGCGCTGAGCATCGACCAGCGCCTGCAGTTCATTGCCTACCGCGAGCTGAAGGCGGCCATAAAGCGCAACCGCGCGACATCCGGTTCGCTGGTGCTGCTGGACGCGCACACGGGTGAGGTGCTGGCGATGGTCAACCAGCCGTCGTTCAATCCGAACGCCGACCGCTCCAACCGCGACGGGCGCCTGCGCAACCGCGCCGTGACCGATCTGTTCGAGCCGGGTTCGACGATGAAGCCGTTCACGGTGGCCGCGGCGCTCGATGCCGGCGTCATCGATGTCGGCTCGTCGATCGACACCGCTCCCGGCTTCTTCCGCGTCAGCGGCGGGCAGGTCAGGGACCACCACAACAACAAGACCATCGACGTCGAGACGATCCTGCGCCGGTCGAGCAACGTCGGAGCGGCCAAGATCGCGCTCAAGATGGACAAGGAGACGCTTTGGAAGACCATGCACCGTCTCGGCTTCGGCGAGCGCGCCGAACTCGGTTTTCCGGGCGAGGCGTCGGGCCAGCTTAACGACTACCGGCGCTGGGCCCAGATCGACCATGCCACGCTGTCGTTCGGCTATGGGATCTCGGTCACGACCCTGCAGCTCGCGCAGGCCTATGGTGCGCTCGCCAATGACGGCGTTCTGGTGCCGGCGACATTGCTGAAGCGCGACCAACCGCCAGCGGGACGGCGCGTGTTCTCCGGCAAAGCGGCGGCGAACGTCAGACGCATGCTTGAATCCGTGACGTCGGCCGAAGGTACGGCGCCGGATGCCGCGGTCACCGGCTACCGCATTGCGGGCAAGACCGGCACGGTCGAGAAACTCGGCCCGGGCGGTTACAGCGACGACCGCCACGTCGCATTGTTTGCCGGGATGGCGCCGGCGCGTGATCCGCGTGTCGTCCTGGTGGTGATGATCAACGACCCGAAGGGCGACAAATTCTTTGGTGGACAGGTGGCGGGCCCGGTGTTTTCGGCGGTGATGGCCGAGACGCTGCGCCTGATGAACGTGGCGCCCGATCTAGCGCTCGAACCTTCGTTGCGTGTGGCCCAGACCGGAGAGGCGCGATGATGCCGCGCCGCACCGATCAAAAGAGCATCCTGCTGGCCGACCTTCTGCCGGCCCTGTCGGGCATGGAGTGGGCACGTCATCGTGTAGTGAATTCGATCGCGCTCGACAGCCGCGAGGTCGGCGACGAAGGTCTGTGGCTGGCCCTGCAGGGCACCCGCGGACATGCGCTGGACCACCTGGCCGACGCACGTGGCCGTGGTGCGGTGGCGGTCCTGGCCGAGCCCGCCGGGCAGTGGGACCGTGACCGCATCGCGGCGTTGGCCGGTGAGGTGCCGGTGATCGCGGTGCCCGGACTGCGTCGCCAGGCCGGCGAGATCGCCGCGCGGTTTTTCGGCCAGCCGGCACAGGCGATGCGGATCGTCGGCGTGACCGGCACCAACGGCAAGACCAGCGTCGCGAGCTTTCTGGCCCAGGCGCTGTCGACGCGCGTACCCACGGCGGTTCTCGGTACTGTCGGCAACGGCTTCCCAGGAGATCTGGCGCCGTCGAGTCACACGACGCTGGATGCGGTCAACCTGCACGCGACGCTCGAACAGCTGTTCGGCCGCGGCGCGCGTGCGGTGGCGATGGAGGTGTCGTCGCACGCGCTGGATCAGGAGCGCGTCGCCGGCGTGCCGTTTCATACAGCGGTGTTCACCAACCTGACCCGCGATCATCAGGACTACCACGGCAGCATGCAGGCGTACGCCGAAGCGAAAAAGCGCCTGTTCCGTCGTCCGGGCCTGAGTATCGCGGTGATCAACGTCGACGACGGGGTGGGTGCGCATCTCGCCACCGAGGTCCGGCCGCGGGTCTTCACCGTCTGCGTCGGTCACGCGAACGACGCCGTTCGACTCGGTGATCGCTACCTGCAGATCCGCGATGTAGAGACCCGTGCGGACGGCCTGCGGATACGTTTCGAGTCGAGCTGGGGCCCCGGGGAACTGCAGAGTCACCTGCTCGGTGCGTTCAACGCGACCAACCTGTGCCTGGCCCTCGCGGTGCTGTTGGCGTGGGACATGCCGCCCGGCGCGGCGATGGCCGCACTCAACCGCGTACAGGCCGTGGCCGGTCGCATGATGGCCTTCGTCGCACCCCGGCGTCCGCGGGTCGTGGTCGACTACGCGCATACACCCGACGCGCTGGAACAGGCCCTCGAGGCCTTGCGCGGACATGTCGAGGGTCGCCTGATCTGCGTATTCGGCTGCGGTGGCGACCGCGATCGCGGCAAGCGCCCACAGATGGGCGAGGTCGCGCAGCGCCTCGCCGACCTGGTCGTGCTGACCGACGACAATCCGCGCAGCGAGAACCCGCGTCATATCGTCACCGACATCCTCAGCGGCATCGAGCAGCGCGACAAGGTGCGCGTCGAGCACGATCGTGCGGCGGCGATCCGCTCGAGTATCGCCGCCGCGCGCCCGGACGACCTGGTGCTGGTCGCCGGCAAGGGCCATGAGGACTACCAGGAGAGTGCCGGCGAACGGCGTCCGTTCAGCGACATCGAGCAGGTGCAGCTCGCGCTCGGGGGTGAGGCGTGAGCATGCTGCGGCTGTCGGAACTGGCTCGGATGGTCGACGGCCGTCTGCACGGTGTCGACTGCGTATTCGACGGCGTGAGCACCGACACGCGCACTTTGCGCCAGGGCGAGCTGTTCGTCGCGCTGCACGGTCCGAACTTCGATGGCCATGACTATCTCGACATCGCGCAGGCGCGCGGCGCGGCCGGGGCACTGGTCGGCCGTGAGGCGCCGGGCGACCTGTCGAGCGTCATTGTCGACGACACCCTGCGCGGCCTCGGACAGCTCGGTCGCGGCTGGCGCGAGCGCTGCCGTGCGCGCCTGATCGCGATCACCGGCAGCAACGGCAAGACCACGCTGAAGGAGATGATCGCCGCGATCCTCGGCCGGCGCGGCGCAGTACTGGCGACGCGTGGCAACCTGAACAACGACATCGGTGTGCCGCTGACGCTGTCACGCTTGCGTGACGAGCCGTTCGCGGTCATCGAGATGGGCGCCAACCACGCCGGCGAGATCGACTACCTGAGTCGACTGGCGCAGCCCGACGTGGCGGTGCTGAACAACGCCGGTCGTGCGCACCTCGAGGGCTTCGGCAGCATCGAAGGCGTGGCGCGCGCCAAGGCCGAGATCATCCACGGCCTGGGACCGGACGGGGTGTTCGTGTTCAACGCCGACGATGCGTTCGCCCCGCTGTGGCGCGAACTCGGCGGCGCTTTCGCCCAGCGTACCTTCGGCATCGTCAACCCGGCCGATGTGTCGAGCCCTGCCGGTGACTACGAGATCGTCTGGCACGACAACCGTTTCCATGCCCGCTTCCCGGTGGTGTGCGCGGAAGGCGAGGTCGAGCTGGGCATGCAGCTCGCCGGCGAGCACAACCGGATGAACGCACTCGCGGCGATCGCGGCGGCACTGCTGGTCGGCGCCGATCTCGATGACGCACGCCATGCGCTGGCCGGTCTCGCGCCGGTGCCCGGGCGGTTGTGCCCGATGACCGGTGCCAACGGCGCGCGCCTGATCGATGACAGCTACAACGCCAACCCCGATTCCGTGGTTGCCGCGCTGCGCGTGCTCGCGTCGGCGCCGGGACGCCGCACGCTGGTGCTCGGCGACCTGGCCGAGCTCGGCGACGACGCAGTCGCGTTGCACCACCAGCTGGGTGTCCGTGCGGCCGAATTCGGCGTCGACGGCTTGCTGACGGTAGGCGATATGAGCGCGGCGGCGGGGCGGGCTTTCGGTGTCGGGCACAGGCATTTCGCGACCCGCGACGAACTCGCGGCCTATCTCGGCGCGCGGTTGTCCGGGGACGACACGGTGTTGGTCAAAGGATCCCGCTCGGCACGCATGGACGAAGTCGTGCGTCAGCTGCGTGCCGCGGAGGTCTCATGCTGATCAGCCTTGCCGAATTCCTGTCCCAGTTCGACAGCGGCTTCGGTGTATTCCGCTACATCACGCTGCGCACGATCCTCGCGGTGCTCACTGCGCTGGTGATCTCGTTCATGGTCGGCCCGGCGATGATCCGGCGGCTGAGCCAGTACAAGATCGGCCAGACGGTGCGCGACGACGGCCCGCAGTCGCACCTGTCGAAAACCGGCACACCGACCATGGGTGGTGCGCTGATCCTGGTCGCGGTCGCAGTTGCAACCCTGTTGTGGGCCGACCTGAGCAATCGCTACGTGTGGACCGTGTTGTTGACGACGCTGGCGTTCGGTGCGGTCGGCATGTGGGACGACTACCGCAAACTGGTGTTGCGCGATGCGCGCGGCCTCGCGGCACGCTGGAAATACCTGTGGCAGTCGCTGCTGGGTGCGGCGGCCGCCATCGCGCTGTACACGGGAGCGACTTTGCCGGCCGAGACCCAGTTGCTGGTTCCGTTCGTCAAGGACCTCGTCGTGGACCTCGGCCCCTTGTTCATGCTGTTGGCTTATTTCGTCATCGTAGGCGCATCCAACGCAGTCAACCTGACCGACGGCCTCGACGGTCTGGCGATCCTGCCGACGGTGCTGGTCGCCGGAGCGCTTGGCGTGTTCGCCTATGCCTCGGGGCATGCACGCATCTCCGATTACCTGCTGATCCCGCACCTGCCAGGAGTCGGCGAACTCGCCGTGCTGTGCGGCGCCCTGGTGGGTGCGGGTCTCGGCTTTCTTTGGTTCAACGCCTATCCGGCGCAGGTGTTCATGGGCGACGTCGGTGCACTTGCGCTCGGTGCCGCGCTCGGCACGCTCGCTGTCGCAGTGCGCCAGGAGATCACTCTCTTCATCATGGGGGGTGTATTCGTCGTGGAGACGGTTTCGGTGATGCTGCAGGTGGCGTCGTTCAAGCTGACTGGGCGACGCATCTTCCGCATGGCGCCGCTGCATCACCACTTCGAGCTCAAGGGATGGCCGGAACCGCGCGTGATCGTGCGCTTCTGGATCATCACGGTCATCCTGGTGCTGGTCGGTCTGGCCAGCCTGAAGATCCGCTGAGGTCGCACGGCATGGTGCAGGCGCATCGCAAGCTCGACCCCTCCGCCAAGACACTGATCGTCGGGCTCGGTGCGACCGGCCTGTCGGCGGCGCGCTACCTCGCGCGCCAGGGCGTTCAGGTCGCGGTCGCCGACAGCCGCAAGGCCCCGCCCGGGCTGGCGACGTTGAACGCGGAGTTTCCGGACATCGCCGTGTTCCTCGGCCCGTTCGACGACCAGTTGTTCGATTCCGCGCAGCGCCTGGTCGTGAGTCCGGGCGTGCCGGTCGCCACGCCTCAGATCGCAGCCGTGCAGCGCCGTGGCGTACCGGTGGTTGGTGACATCGAGCTGTTCGCGCAGGCGGCCAAAGCCCCGGTTGTCGCGATAACCGGCTCCAACGGCAAGAGCACGGTGACCACGCTGCTCGGCGAGATGGCCAGGGCCAGCGGCGTGCGTGTCGCGGTTGGCGGCAACCTCGGCACCCCGGCGCTCGACCTGCTCGACGATACGGTGGAGTTGTACGTGCTCGAGTTGTCGAGCTTCCAGCTCGAGACCACCTATTCGCTGCAGGCGGCAGTCGCGGCGGTGCTGAACATCAGCCCGGATCATCAGGACAGGTACGCAGGAGTCGGCGACTACGCGGCGGCGAAGGCGCGTGTGCTGCACGGTGCCGGGGTCGGGGTGTACAACGCCGACGATCCGTTGGTCGCGGCGATGCGCGGCAGCGACGACGCGTGGTATTTCACGCTCGGCGAGACCGAGAGCGACAAGATGTTCGGTGTCTGTTCGCTCGATGGCGACGAGTACCTGTGCCGCGGCGAGCAGCCCCTGCTGGCGGTCGCCGAGCTGTTGATCCCGGGTCTGCACAATCGTGCCAACGCGCTGGCGGCGCTGGCGATGGCGGTGGCACTGGGGCTGGATCTGTCCGCGATCCTCGCTGCGTTGCGCGCATTCCGCGGTCTGCCGCATCGCACGGAGTTCGTCGCCGAGATCGACGGGGTCACCTGGTACAACGACAGCAAGGGAACCAACGTCGGTGCCGCGATCGCCGCGCTGCGCGGGCTCGACCGTGGTGATGATTCACGCACGGTGCTGATCGCCGGCGGCGACTGTAAGGGTGCGGATTTCCGTGATCTGGCCCCGGTGCTCGAGCGCCATGCACGTGCCGTCGTGTTGCTCGGGCGCGACGCACCGGCGATCGCCGCCGTCGTTCCGGCCGGAATCGACCGCATCGATGCCGAGGACATGGACAACGCGGTCGCGCTGGCCGCAGAACGGGCACGGCGGGGCGATCGTGTGCTGCTGTCTCCGGGCTGCGCGAGTTTCGACATGTTCTCGGGCTTCGTCGAGCGTGGCGAACGCTTCATGCAGGCGGTGCGGAGGCGTGCGCGATGACCTCGATGGCGCGTCCGTGGGGTGTTGTACAAATCAGCATGCCGGGCATGGACGGCGTACTGGTCGCCGCGGTCACGGTGCTGATCGCATTCGGCGTCGTCATGGTGGCCTCAGCGTCGATGCACGTCGGTGAATCGGGTGGCGACAGCCTGCACTATGTCAACCGCCACCTGGCGGCACTCGCGATCGGCGTCGTGTTCGGCTGGCTGGTGTTCCGCACGCCGACGCACTGGTGGCAGCGTTGGAGCACGGTGCTGTATTTCGTCGGCTTCGCGCTGCTGCTGCTCGTCTTCGTGCCGGGCCTCGGGCGTGAGGCCAACGGCGCGTTGCGCTGGGTTGCCGCGGGACCGTTCAGCCTGCAGACCTCGGAGTTCATGAAGGTCTTCATCGTGCTGTACATGGCCGGTTACCTCGTGCGTCGGCAGGTCGAGGTCGCGTACTCGGTGTGGGGATTCGTCAAGCCGATCCTGCTGCTCGTGCTGGCCTGCGCCGCATTGATGATGCAGCCCGATTTCGGCACCACGACCGTGCTGCTGATGACCGCGTTCGGCATGCTGTTCCTGGGTGGGGCGCCGCTGTGGCAGTTCGCATCGCTGCTGACGGCGGCGATCGGTGCACTCGTTGCACTGGTATGGATCTCGCCGTACCGCCTGGCGCGGGTCACCTCGTTCCTCGACCCCTGGGAACATGCGCGCGACTCGGGTTACCAGTTGACGCTTGCGCTGATCGCATTTGGACGTGGTGAGTGGACCGGTGTCGGTCTCGGCAACGGCATTCAGAAGCAGTTCTATCTGCCGGCGGCGCACACCGATTTCGTCATGGCCGTCATCGGCGAGGAGTTCGGCCTGCTCGGTACGTTGCTGGTGATCGGCATGTTCGGACTGATCGTATGGCGCGCCTACGCGATCGGCATCGCCGCGGAGCTGCGCGGTGACCGCTTTGCCGCCTACGTTGCCTACGGCATCGGCCTCTGGCTCGGCATGCAGGCGTTCGTCAACATCGGCGTCAACGTCGGGCTCCTGCCGACCAAGGGGCTGACCCTGCCGTTCCTCAGCTACGGCAGCAACAGCCTGATCGTGTGCTGCATGGCCATCGGCATGCTGCTGCGCGTGCGTTACGAGAACCGCACCGCGGACATCGCCAGGGAGGGACAATGGCAACGCGCATAGCCATCATGGCCGGCGGTACCGGCGGGCATGTTTTCCCCGCGCTGGCGGTGGCGGCCGAGCTCGCCGCGCGTGGCTGGCAGATCAGCTGGCTGGGCACACCGGACAGCTTCGAGTCGCGCGTGGTGCCGGCGCACGGCTTCGACTTGGATACGATCGAGGCGCAGCGCGTGCGTGGTGAAGGACTCGCCCGGCGTCTGCTCGCCCTGTGGGGCCTGCTGCACGCGATGCGGCAGGCCGCCGGCGTTTTGCGCCGCCGTCGCCCGGCGGTTGTGCTCGGTATGGGCGGCTTCGTGACTGCGCCCGGCGGGGTCGTGAGCCGGCTGCTGCGGATCCCGCTCGTGATCCACGAACAGAATGCGATACCTGGTATGACCAACCGCATGCTTGCGCGCTTCGCGACCCGTGTGCTGCAGGCGTTTCCCGGCAGTTTTGCCGCCGCCGTCGACGCGCGTGTCACCGGCAACCCGATCCGCGCCGAGATCGCGGCGCTGCCAGCCCCGCAACCGATCGGCGATCGTCGCCTGCGCCTGCTGGTATTCGGTGGTTCCCAGGGTGCGCAGGCGCTCAACGAGGGGGTACCGGCCGCGCTGGCGCTGATCGATGAAGACCTGCGGCCCGAGGTGCGCCACCAGGCCGGGCGCGACCGGCATGCAGCGACCGCCGCGGCCTATCGTTCCCACGCGGTCGATGCCGAGATCGTCGAGTTCATCGATGACATGGATGCGGCCTATCGCTGGGCCGATCTGGCGATCTGCCGGGCCGGCGCATTGACCGTGTCCGAACTGATGGCCGCGGGGCTGCCGGCGGTGTTGGTGCCGTTCCCGTATGCGGTCGACGACCATCAGTCCGTCAATGCGGGTTTCCTTGCGGACGCCGATGCGGGGCGCCTGCTGCAGCAGCGCGACATGACCCCGCAGGCGCTGGCCGCGACGCTGTCCGACCTGATGTCGGACCGGGATGCACTGCATGCGATCGCGCTGCGTGCCTACGGCCTGGCGCGGCGCGATGCCGCCGCGCGGGTCGCCGACGTCTGCGCGGAGGTGATTGCATGAACGGACCGCGGACGAACAAGCCGCGCTATGCCGCCGGCGCGATGGGGCGCATGCGTCACCTGCACTTCGTCGGCATTGGCGGCGCGGGCATGAATGGGATCGCGCAGGTCATGCTGAACCTGGGCTACCAGGTTTCGGGATCGGACATCAAACCGAACGCCGCGACCGTGCGTCTGGCCGAGCAGGGCGCGACGATCAACATCGGGCACGCCGTCGACAACGTTGCCGGCGCCGATGCGATCATCGTGTCGAGCGCGGTCAACGAGGCCAACCCCGAGGTGATGGCCGCACGTGAGCGGCGCATCCCGGTCGTTCCACGCGCCGAGATGCTGGCCGAGATCATGCGCTTCCGTTACGGCATCGCCGTGGCCGGCACACACGGCAAAACGACTACCACGAGCCTGATCGCGAGCCTGCTGATCGAGGGCGGCCTGGACCCCACCTACGTGATCGGCGGCCGCCTGAACTCGCGCGGCAGCTATGCACATCTGGGCGAGGGAGAGGTGCTGGTGGCCGAGGCCGACGAGAGCGACGCCTCGTTCCTGTATCTGCAGCCGATGCTGGCCGTCGTCACCAATGTCGACGAAGACCACATGGCGACCTACGGCAACGATTTCGCGCGCCTGCGCGCGACCTTTCTCGAATTTCTGCATCACCTGCCTTTTTATGGCGAGGCCGTGATGTGTCTGGACGATGACAACATCCGCGACCTGTTGCCGGAGGTCACGCGCAAGGTCGTCACCTACGGTACCGTCGACGATGCTGACGTGCGTGCTGTCGATATCCGCCAGCAGGCGATGACGACCCGGTTCACGGTTCAGATGCCTGGTGCGGATGCGTTCGAGGTAACTCTCAACATGCCCGGTCGACACAATGTGCTGAATGCGCTGGCCGCGATCAGCGTCGCGCGCGAGATGGGCGTCGGCATCGCCACCATCCAGACCACCCTGGCAGCGTTCCAGGGCATCGGCCGCCGCTTCCAGGCGCGTTCGGGCTGCCGCATCGGCGACTGCGGATTCATGCTGGTCGACGACTATGGGCATCACCCGCGTGAGCTGGCCGCAACGCTCGACGCCGTGCGTGCCGGCTGGCCGGACAACCGGCTCGTGTTGGCGTTTCAGCCACATCGCTACAGCCGTACGCACGATGCGTTCGATGATTTCGTCGCCGTCCTCTCGGGTGTCGACGTACTGCTGTTGAGCGAGGTCTATGCAGCCGGCGAGGCGCCGATCGCCGGTGCCGACGGCCGCGCGTTGAGCCGCGCGATCCGTGCGCGTGGACAGGTCGACCCGGTGTTCCTGGACGATATCGAGGAGCTACCGCACGTGCTGCGCGACATCGTGCACGACGGCGACATCGTCGTGACCATGGGTGCCGGCAACATCGGGCAGGTCTCGGCCGGTATGGCGGAGGCGCTATGCCGATGAAACAGAACAATCGTTCGCTCCGGCTGCACATGGGTTGCGGTGAGGGCCTGGTCGCGCGCATGACCCTGCCGCCGCGCAATGAACAGCGCGCACACACGACGCCCTCGCGTCGCTCGCTGACGCCGGTCGGCAAGGGCAAGCGATGATGACGGCACCGGTGCAATCGCAGCTGCGCGGCGAACTCCGCCGCGACGAACCGTTGACCCGCTACAACACCTGGCGCGTTGGTGGGCATGCGCGACAGATGTATCTGCCGGCCGACATCGAGGATCTGGCCGGCTTCCTTGTCACGCTGCCGGCCAATGAGCCATTGCTGTGGCTCGGGCTGGGCAGCAACCTGCTGATCCGCGATGGCGGCTTCGCCGGCACCGTGATCCTGCTGCAGAAGAGCGTCAACACGATCGAGGTGCGCCGCGATCGGGTCTGGGTCGAGGCCGGTGCGGCATGTGCAAAGGTTGCGCGTGAGTGCGCGCGTGCGGGCCTGACCGGTGCCGCGTTCCTGGCCGGCATCCCGGGCACGATGGGCGGTGCGCTGGCGATGAATGCCGGCGCGTTTGGCGGTGCGACCTGGCCGATCGTCGAAGCGGTCACGACCATTGACCGCCATGGCGTGACACGCAAGCGCACTCCGGCTGACTTTATCGTCGCCTATCGCGAGGTGCGCGGCGCGGTCGACGAATGGTTCGTCGACTGTACGCTGCGTCTCGAGCATGGCGACGTCGCCGCCGAACAGGCTGCGATCCGCTCATTGCTCGACCGGCGTGCCGCCACCCAACCGACCGGGCAGCCCAGTTGCGGCTCGACGTTCCGCAACCCGCCTGGCGACCATGCCGCGCGCCTGATCGAGGCCAGCGGACTGAAGGGTTACCGCGTCGGCGGCGCCGAGGTGTCGCCGAAGCATGCCAATTTCATCATCAACACCGGCAGCGCGACGGCGGACGACATCGAGGCATTGATCGCGCACGTGCGAGACGAAGTCGAGCGACAGCATGGCGTGCGGCTGCAGACCGAGGTGCACATGGTAGGGGAACGCGCATGACGCTACAGGCACAGGATTTCGGCCGAGTTGCAGTGCTGATGGGTGGTTGGGCCGCCGAGCGCGACGTCTCGCTGGTCAGCGGTGCGGCGGTGCTCGAAGGGTTGCAGCGGCGTGGTGTCGATGCGTATGGCATAGACGCCGGTCGCGACGTGCTCGACGTCCTTGCGCGTGGCGGCTACGACCGCGTGTTCAACATACTGCACGGGCGCGGCGGCGAAGACGGTGTGATCCAGGGTGCGCTCGAAGTCATCGGTCTGCCATACACCGGCAGCGGTGTGCTCGGTTCGGCGATCGCGATGGACAAGTACCGCACCAAGCTGTTGCTGCAGTCGCTCGGCATCCCGACGCCCGGATTCGCGCTGATCGCCTCTGAAGACGACCTTGATGCCGCAATCGGGCTCGGCTTTCCGCTGATGGTGAAGCCGGCTCTCGAGGGATCGAGCATCGGCATGTCGAGAGCCAACGACGCGGACCAGTTGCGTACCGCATGGCGGCTCGCCGCCGGTTATCACAGCCATGTCATGGCGGAATGCTGGGTCACCGGTGCCGAGTACACGGCGGCGATTCTCGGTCGCGAACCGCTGCCGCTGATCAAGCTCGAGACGCCGCACGATTTCTACGACTACGACGCCAAGTACCACGCCGACGATACCCGCTATCTGATCCCGTGCGGCCTGGATGCAGCCGCAGAACGCGAGATGCAGGCGCTGGCATTGCGCACCTTCGATGCGGTGGCCGCGAGCGGATGGGGGCGCGTCGACATCCTCGCCGATGGTGAAGGCCGGCCCTGGGTGATCGAGGTCAACACGGTGCCGGGGATGACCGGCCACAGCCTGGTGCCGATGGCCGCCAGGGCCGTCGGCATCGACTTCGACGAGCTGGTGTGGCGCATTCTGGCGCAGACGCTGGAGGCACGCTGATGGCCAGGTCGCGCAAGGCACCGGCAACGAAGGCGAAGTCCGGCGTGCTTCGCACGATGGGTTGGTCCGGCATCCTCGGTGCCTTTGGTCTGTTCGCGCTGGTCGCTGGCGTCGGCGCCGGGTATCACCATCTGTCGCAACCGGGTCGGCTGCCATTGCGCGTGGTCGAGGTGAAGGGTGAGCTGCAGCACCTGACGCACGCGCTGGTGCGCGACACCGCGAGCGCCGCGATCGATGGTGGCTTCTTCACCTGCGACATGCAGCGCCTGCGTGCGGCGATCCTGGCGATGGCATGGGTCGACGACGTCAGCATCCGACGAGTATGGCCAGACAAGTTGAGCATGACGGTAACCGAACACGTTCCGCTCGCACGCTGGGGGGACGACGGGCTGATCGACGTGCGTGGCCACGTCTTCCGACCGGATTCGACCGCAGGATATGAAAGTCTGGTCAGGCTGCACGGACCGGAGGGAAGTGAACGCCGTGTGGTCGAATTCTTCCAGTCGTCGGTCGCTGCCGCGCGCCTGCGCGACCTTCAGATCCGTAGCGTGGAGCTCGACCAGCGACGGCACTGGTGGATGGTTTTCGAGGGTGGACTGACGGTGTCACTCGGTCGCGAAGACGAGCGCCAGCGCCTGGCGCAGTTTCTGCGCGTATACCCGAGCCTGGTCGCCGATCCGCAGCACCTGCCGGAACGTGTCGACATGCGCTATGCGCACGGCTTCGCGGTTCGCTGGCGCGACAACGAGGATGCAAAGGCCGCAGCGGCGGCAAACGACTCGCGGGAAAAGGTCTGATGGTCAAACGCAGTGACAAGAACATCATCGTCGGCCTGGATATCGGCACGTCCAAGGTCGTGGCGATCGTCGGCGAGGTGAAACAGGACAACGAGATCGAGATCATCGGCATCGGCTCGCACCCGTCACGCGGCCTCAAGAAGGGCGTCGTGGTAAACATCGAGTCGACCGTGCAGTCGATACAGCGTGCGGTGGAAGAGGCGGAACTGATGGCCGGCGTCGAGATCGACTCGGTGTACGCCGGCATCGCGGGCAGCCACGTGTCGAGCCTGAATTCACACGGCATTGTCCCGATCAAGGACGGCGAGGTCTCACACTCTGACGTCGAACGTGTCATCGATGCCGCGCGCGCGGTGGCGATCCCGGCCGACCAGAAGATCCTGCATATCCTTCCGCAGGAATTCATCATCGATAACCAGGAAGGCATCCACGACCCGGTCGGTATGTCCGGCGTGCGGCTCGAGGCGCGCGTGCACATGGTCACCGGCGCGGTCAGCGCCGCGCAAAACATCATCAAGTGCGTGCGGCGCTGCGGTCTCGAGGTCGAGGACCTGATCCTGGAACAGCTGGCGTCCAGCTACTCGGTGCTCGAAGAGGATGAAAAGGACCTCGGCGTGTGCCTGGTCGACATCGGCGGCGGCACGACCGACATCGCGGTGTTCACCGGTGGATCGATCCGCCACACCGCGGTGATCCCGATCGCCGGCGACCAGGTCACCAATGACATCGCGGTCGCGCTGCGTACTCCCACCCAGCACGCCGACGAGATCAAGCTCAAGTACGCGTGTGCGCTGACCCAGCTCGCCAGTCCCGATGAGACGATCGAGGTGCCGAGCATCGGCGACCGGCCGCCGCGTCGGCTCAGTCGGCAGACGCTGGCCGAGGTGGTCGAGCCGCGCTACGAGGAACTGCTGACACTGATCCAGGGCGAACTGCGGCGTTCGGGCTACGAGGATCTGGTCGCCGGCGGCGTCGTGCTGACCGGTGGCAGCGCGAAGATGGAGGGTCTGATCGACCTCGCGGAAGAGGTGTTTCACATGCCGGTCCGACTGGGTATTCCGCAGTACGTGACCGGATTGGTGGATGTCGTGCGCAACCCGATCCATGCGACCGGCGTTGGGCTCTTGTTGTTCGGCCACAGCAACCGGGCGGTGCGGACCCCAGAGAACGTAGGCGGTGGCGGTGTGCGATCGGTTTGGAACCGGATGAAGAGCTGGTTCCAGGGCAATTTCTAATCAGGTAAACAGCGGCAACCGGGCCCGGGATCGACTTCGATCGGGCCCGCCTAGCAGGAGGAGAGAAACATGTTCGAACTGATGGATGTGGATAGCCAGAGTGCTGTCATCAAGGTAGTCGGTGTCGGCGGCGGCGGCGGCAACGCGGTCAATCACATGCTGCGCTCGAGTATCGAGGGTGTCGACTTCATCTGCGCCAATACGGACGCGCAGGCGTTGAAGAACACCGAGGTGCGGACCGCGCTGCAACTCGGCTCGAATGTCACGCGTGGCCTCGGTGCCGGTGCCAATCCGGATCGTGGCTTCGAGGCCGCGATGGAGGATCGCGATCGCATCTACGAGGCGCTGGAAGGCGCCGACATGGTCTTCATCACCGCCGGTATGGGTGGTGGCACGGGCACGGGTGCGGCCCCGGTCGTCGCCGAGGTGGCGAGAGAACTCGGCATCCTGACCGTGGCCGTCGTGACCAAGCCGTTCAGTTTCGAAGGCGCCAAGCGCCTGCGCATCGCCGAAGAGGGCATCGCGAAACTGTCGGAGCATGTCGATTCGGTGATCACGATACCGAACGAGAAACTGTTGTCGGTGCTGGGTAAGACGACGTCGCTGCTGGACGCGTTCAAGGCCGCCAACGACGTGTTGCTGAATGCGGTGCAGGGCATCGCCGAACTGATCACCCGACCGGGCCTGATCAACGTCGACTTCGCCGACGTGCGCACCGTGATGTCCGAGATGGGCGTGGCGATGATGGGCACCGGTCGTGCAAGTGGCGAGAAGCGTGCGCGCGAGGCCGCCGAACTCGCGATCCGCAGCCCACTGCTCGAGGACATCAATCTCTCGGGCGCGCGCGGCATCCTGGTCAACATCACTGCCGGTCTGAATCTCGCGATCGGCGAGTTCGACGAGGTCGGCAACACCGTCAAGGAGTTTGCGCGTGATGATGCGACGGTCGTGGTCGGCACTGTCATCGATCCCGAGATGACCGACGAGATGCGCGTGACGGTTGTTGCCACCGGGCTTGGCGATACGCCGGCAGCGGTCGTCGCGCCGCCCGAGGTCGAACTGAAGCCGGTGCGCCTGGTCGCAAATGACACGGTGGAAACCGAAAATGTCGATTACAATTCGCGCGAGGCCGCGATGCCTTCCCGCAGTAAACAGAAGACCGCCAAGGCGTTTGTCAAGGCGGCGACCAGTAAGGATATGGAATATCTGGATATTCCGGCGTTCCTCCGGCGCCAGGCGGATTGATGTCCGGGCCGGCAGGTGGGCGACGCGCGGCAGCGCCGACATTTTTGCTTGATCGGGTGATCATAAAAGCTGATAATTAGGGAATTCCCTAAGCGGTTGTCGGGGGATCACCGACTCAAAGCGTCGTCACATTGCCGTGCTTGAAGGGACTAAGTGCCTGAATGGCCAGGTATTGTGATCGGGAGATCGAACCATATGATTAAGCAGCGGACATTGAAGAACGTCATTCGGGCCACCGGTGTGGGTCTGCACACCGGCGAGAAGGTGTATCTGACGTTGCGTCCTGCGGCTCCCGACACCGGCATCGTGTTCCGCCGCGTCGACCTCGATTCGCCGGTCGATATCCCGGCCAAGGCGGAATTCGTCGGTGACACCCGGCTGTCGACGACCCTGGTCAAGGACAGTGTGCGTATCTCGACGGTCGAGCATCTGCTGTCGGCGTTCGCCGGACTCGGCATCGACAATGCCTATGTGGACGTGAGCGCGCCGGAGGTGCCGATCATGGACGGCAGCGCCGGACCGTTCGTGTTTCTGATCCAGTCGGCCGGCGTTGAGGAGCAGAACGTCGCCAAGCGCTTCATCCGCATCAAGAAGCCGATCGAGGTACGGGACGGCGACAAGATCGCGCGCTTCGAGCCGTTCAACGGCTTCAAGGTCAGCTTCGGCATCGACTTCGATCATCCGGCAATGAGCGAGGAGCGCCGCAATTCGGTCATCGATTTCTCATCGACGTCGTTCGTCAAAGAGGTCAGTCGCGCCCGTACGTTCGGTTTCCTGCGCGATATCGAGATGCTGCGCGCCAACGGTCTCGCGCTGGGCGGCAGCATGGACAACGCGATCGTCGTCGACGATTTCCGTGTGCTTAACGAAGACGGCCTGCGCTATCAGGATGAATTCGTCCGCCACAAGATCCTGGACGCGATCGGCGATCTGTATCTGCTCGGGCACAGCCTGATCGGGGCGTTCAATGGCTACAAGTCCGGCCATGCCCTGAACAATCGCCTGCTCAAGGCCTTGATCTCGCAGCCGGAAGCGTGGGAAGAGGTGACGTTCAGGGATGCGGAGCGTGCCCCGATCTCCTACATGAAGCCCGCGCAGGCCTCCTGATCCGGGGCAGGGACCGCAGCATCACCTGTTGCGTGGTTTCAACCGCGATCCGAGGCGTTGCAGAGCGGCCTGCAACTGTGGGTCGGCGATGCCTTCGGCGGCCGACTGAACGGTGCCGGCTGCGATATCCGAGAATTGTGCGGTCTGTTCCGTTCGGGGACGAACGCCGATCGGTGGCAGCAGTCTGATCTTGACTTCCCGCAATGCCGGAAAGTCATTTTCGAGTAACATACGAAGTTCAGCCGACATGAAGCGCAGTCGGCTCGCCCAGACGGGCGAATCCGTGTGCACGACGAGTCGCTGACCGTCGATGCGCGCAGCTATACAGTGCGGTGCGAGTTCGCCAGGCAACAGGCGGCGAACGCGGTCGAGCAGAACCCGCTGGGCGCTGATCTCGGCCGCCAGCGTTTTGAGCATTGGTTTGTCGATTAGCAGGTGGCGAACCGATTTTAGGCTTCGGGCCATGGTCGTGGTTTCACGGCGGGTTCCGGGTTTTAAAGAGTACACCGTGATGGGCCGATAAGCGCTAAAGGCCTGGCGAGAATCCAATGAAGATCATTTTTCTGTCCGACTTCTGCAAACGCACCGGCAGCATCGACATCTGCGTCCCGCGTGCGGCCACGCTCGCCGCCGCCGGCATGCTCGGTCTGGCCGCGCTGGGTGCCTGGGGGGGATTTCTGCTCGGTGAGCGCCATGGCATGGATCTCAGCGTCGATGCCGCCGCTGCCCGAATGCAGTCGATGTTGGCGGCCGAACGTCGCGTGATCACGGATGCCAAGGCGGAGCAACGCGCCCATCTCGACGCGATGGCATTGAAAATCGCAGAGTTGCAGGCCCATTTGATGCGCCTCGACGCCCTGGGTGGGCGTCTGGTCGAGGTCGGCAAACTCGACAGCGAGGAGTTCGATTTCGCCAGCGCGCCGCCGGTCGGCGGGGTCGAGGATGCGATCCCCAGCGACAGTCAGAGTCCCGCCGATCTCAGCGGCGAGATGCAGCGCCTGGCGGACCTGCTCGACGACCGCGAAGACAAGCTGCGCGCGCTTGAATCGGTCATGATGAACCGCAACCTGCGTGCCGAGGTGCTGCCGTCAGGGCGCCCGCTCGAAAAGGGCTGGATGTCGTCGGGGTACGGCAAGCGAACGGACCCGTTCAACGGCAAGAAATCCTATCATCGGGGCGTCGATTTCGCCGGCAAACGCGGCTCCAACGTGGTCGCCGTGGCGTCGGGGGTCGTCGTCCGCTCGGAACAGGTGTCGGGCTTCGGCAACCTGATCGAGGTTCGGCATGCGGACGGGTATTCGACCCTTTACGGTCACAACAAGCAAAATCTCGTCAAGGTCGGCGACATGGTCAGCAAGGGGGACACGATTGCGCTGTTGGGCAGCACCGGGCGGTCGAGTGGTCCGCACGTTCACTTCGAGGTCCATCGCGACGGCAGGCCGGTGAACCCGGCGCAGTTCGTAGCCAAGAACTAAACCTCTGCCGATATATCCAACTAACCCGCTACGGCGGGTTTTGTGTTTGGGCCACCGCCGTACAGCGATCCGGATGCGTTATCATGCGGCCCTCGTTTTTTGCCTGAATTTTGAAGGTCGGGACTGAATGCTCAGCAACTTGATGAAGAAGATCTTCGGCAGCCGCAACGAGCGGCTGGTGAGGCGGATGCTCAAATCGGTCGAGCAGATCAACGTCCTGGAGCCGCAGTTGCAGGCCCTTGGCGATGCCGAGCTGGCAGCCAAGACCGACGAATTCCGGCGTCGCCTGGAAAACGGGGAATCGCTCGACGCACTGCTGAACGAGGCCTTTGCGGTCGTGCGCGAGGCCAGTCGCCGGGTGCTCGGCATGCGCCATTTCGACGTGCAGATGATAGGCGGCATGGTGCTCAACCAGGGCAAGATCGCCGAGATGCGCACCGGTGAAGGCAAGACGCTGGTCGCTACGCTGGCCGTGTACCTGAACGCGCTGAACGGCCGCGGCGTGCACGTGGTGACCGTGAACGACTATCTCGCCCGGCGCGATGCCGGCTGGATGGGGCGTCTGTACCATTTTCTCGGTATGAGCACCGGCATCATCAATTCCTCGGGTGGTATGGGGCCGGACAGCTCTTCGTATCGTGTCGACCTCGAATACCGCGGCGACACCGGTGGCTTCCCGCACCTGCGCCCGGTGACGCGTGCCGAGGCGTATGCCTGCGACATCACCTACGG
>JAGRGY010000013.1:17118-28383 GCA_020445255.1 Gammaproteobacteria bacterium | reverse complement strand
CTGATCGACGAGGCGCGCACGCCGTTGATCATCTCCGGGCCGGCCGAGGACAGCTCCGAGTTGTACAAGCAGGTCAATGCGATCCCGCAGCAGCTGGTGCGCCAGGATCCGATCACCAACGACGAGGGCAAACCGGATTTCGGCCCCGGCGACTACTCGGTCGACGAGAAGGCACGCCAGGTATTTCTCAGCGATGAAGGCCACGAGAAGGTCGAGCAGATGCTGTCGGACATGGGTCTGCTCGCCGAGGGCCAGAGTCTTTACGACTCGTCCAACATCATGCTGATGCATCACGTCATGGCCGCACTGCGCGCGCATGCGCTTTTCCAGCGCAACGTCGAGTACATCGTGCGCGACGGGCAGATCGTTATCGTCGATGAGTTCACCGGCCGTACCATGCCGGGGCGGCGCTGGTCCGAGGGCCTGCACCAGGCGATCGAGGCCAAGGAAGGCGTGCGCATCCAGCAGGAAAACCAGACCCTGGCGTCGATCACGTTCCAGAACTACTTCCGCCTGTACGACAAGCTGTCGGGCATGACCGGCACCGCCGACACCGAGGCATTCGAATTCCAGCAGATCTACGGACTCGAGGTGGTCGTCATCCCCACCAACAGGCCGATGGTGCGTGACGACCAGACCGACCTGGTGTACCTGACCCAGCGCGAGAAGTACGAAGCCATCATCGAAGACATCCGCGACTGCGTGGAGCGCGGCCAGCCGGTACTGGTGGGTACCGCGTCGATCGATGTCTCGGAGTTGGTCTCCGGCATGCTGCAGAAAGCGTCCATCGATCACCAGGTGCTGAACGCGAAGCAGCACGAGCGCGAGGCGCAGACCGTTGCCGAGGCTGGCCGACCCGGTGCGGTGACGATCGCCACCAACATGGCCGGTCGCGGCACCGACATCGTGCTGGGTGGCAATCTCGAGGTCGAGATCAACCAGCTCGGTGACGACGCCGACCAGGCAGCAATCGATTCCCTGAAGACCGACTGGCAGCAGCGCCACGATCAGGTACTGGCCGCTGGCGGCCTGCGCGTGATCGGTACCGAGCGCCATGAGTCGCGGCGCATCGACAACCAGCTGCGCGGCCGTTCCGGGCGCCAGGGTGATCCGGGTTCGTCGCGCTTCTATCTGTCGCTCGAGGATAGCCTGATGCGCATCTTCGCCTCCGAGCGTGTCTCATCGCTGATGCAGAAGCTCGGCATGAAAGAGGGTGAGGCGATCGAGCATCCATGGGTCAATAAGGCGATCGAAAATGCCCAGCGCAAGGTCGAGGGCCGCAACTTCGATATCCGCAAGCAGCTGCTCGAGTATGACGATGTCGCCAACGACCAGCGCAAGGTCGTGTACCAGCAACGCGACGATTTGATGGACGTCGACGACATCTCGGAAACCGTCGTCAATCTTCGTTACGACGTCGTCAATTCGCTGATCGACCGCTACATCCCACCGCAGAGTCTCGACGAGCAATGGGATATTCCTGGCCTGACGACGGCGCTGCACGAGGAATTCGCCTTCGAGGCGCCGGTGCAGCAGTGGCTGGATCAGGATGACAGCCTGCACGAAGAGTCGCTGCGCCGGCGCATCTTGGACGACCTGGTGCAGATCTACGAAGGCAAGGAGACCCAGGCCGGTGCTGAGCAGATGCGGCGGATCGAGAAAGAGGTGATGTTGTTCACGCTCGACTCACATTGGAAGGAGCACCTGGCGGCGATGGATTACCTGCGCCAGGGGATCCATCTGCGCGGCTATGCACAGAAGAATCCCAAGCAGGAATACAAACGCGAGGCGTTCGAGATGTTCTCGGGCATGCTCGACGCGATCAAGCATGAGGTGGTCCAGATCCTCTGCCGGCTGCAGATCCAGGCGCCGCCAGAGATACCCGAGCGCCTGCCCGATCCTGAGCAGTTCGAGTTCAAGCATGATGCATTCGAAGGATTCGGCGGCGAGGCCCCTACCGACGAGGGCGCCGAGGATGTCGTCGGCGACAAGAAGCCGTTCGTCCGGCCGGATCGCAAGGTGGGTCGCAACGACCCCTGTCCATGCGGGTCCGGCAAGAAATACAAGCACTGCCACGGCAGGCTCAGCTGATCCGAGTCGGCCGACGCCTGACGCGGGCACCCGCGGTCGGCGATGCGTGAGACTTGCGCATCGTCTTACAATGCGCTTTTACCGTTCGCGGGGTTGACCGTGCCTGCCGTTGATTTCACTGCTTCGATCTGCCGTTCCAAGTCTGCCCACGGTGCCCGGCGATGAGCCGCATCGCGGGCGTGCGCCTGGCCACTGCCGCTGCCGGGATCCGTTACAAGAATCGTGACGACGTCGTCCTGTTCGAACTCGCGCAAGGCGGTACCTGTGCGGCCGTGTTTACCCGCAATGCCTTCTGCGCGGCGCCCGTGATCGTCGCACGCGAGCATCTCGCGAAGGGGCCGGTGCGCTACCTGTTGATCAATTCGGGCAACGCCAATGCCGGTACCGGCGTGCCTGGCCTGCGTGCCGCACGCGAGACCTGCCGACTGCTGGCCGGCATGGCCGGGTGTGCGATGAGTCAGGTGATGCCGTTCTCGACCGGCGTCATCGGCGCCGATCTGCCGGTCGACCCGTTCGCCCAGGCGATCCCCGGCCTGCTGGCCGGCCTCGACGAAGACAACTGGCAGCGTGCCGCACACGCGATCATGACCACGGACACGGTGCCAAAGCTCGCGACGCGGGCCCTTTCGCTATCGGGTGGTGACGTCGTCGTGACCGGGATCGCCAAGGGTTCGGGGATGATTTGCCCGGACATGGCGACGATGCTGGCGTACGTCGCGACCGACGCCGCCGTGCCGGCGACGGATCTGCAGACGCTGCTCGGCCGTGCCGTCGACACCTCTTTCAATCGAATCACCGTCGACGGCGACACCTCGACCAACGATGCGTGCGTGCTGCTTGCCAGCGGTGCGTCCGGCATCGTGATCGACGACCTCGATGGTGACGATGGGCAGCGCTTCGCGGCGGCCGTGGCCGAGGTGTGCGGCGAGCTCGCCGAGATGATCGTGCGCGACGGCGAGGGGGCGACCAAGCTGGTGCGCATACGGGTCGAATCCGCCGCCGCCGCCGACGAGGCCGCGGCAGTTGCCTACACGGTCGCGCATTCGCCGCTGGTCAAGACGGCGCTGTTCGCGTCGGACCCGAACTGGGGTCGGATCCTCGCCGCGGTCGGTCGTGCCGGTGTCGAGCGCCTCGATGTGGACCGTATCCGCATCTGGCTCGACGACGTGTGTATCGTCGAGGGCGGCGGGCGGCATCCCGATTACACCGAGGAAGCGGGTCAGGCCGTGATGAAGCGCAGCGAGATCCTGATCCGGATCGATCTTGCCCGCGGCGCCGTGGGGACCGAGGTGCTGACCTGCGACTTCTCCTACGATTACGTAAAGATCAACGCGTCGTACCGGTCTTGAAGGGCAGGGTTCGAGGCCGGGAGATTTAGGGGTCGGCCGCTAGCCGGTACGCCATCAACCGGCCGCCAAGAGGTTGCAATCCGCAGTGACAAATCCGCCAACTGCGCCTCCCGGATCCCGCGATCGGGACCTGATCCATGTCGCGGCCGCGGCACTGGTCGACCGTGCCGGCCGGATATTGCTCGCGCAGCGCGCCGACGATGCCCACCAGGGAGGCTTGTGGGAATTCCCCGGCGGCAAACTCGAACCCGGCGAAGGAATAGACGATGGCCTCGCCCGCGAGCTGCACGAGGAGTTGGGTATCGTACCGTTGCGCCATCGCCCGTTGATCCGCGTCACGCATGACTACGGGGATCGCCGCGTACTTCTGGCGGTGCACCTGGTGTCGGAATGGCACGGGGATCCGCATGGCCGCGAAGGCCAGCCACTGCGCTGGGTCGAACCGGCGCGGCTGGCGACGTATCCGATGCCGCCGGCCGACGTACCGATCGTCGCCGCACTGACCCTGCCATCGAGCTACGTCATTACCCCGCCGCAGATCGGCGACGAGCGACGCCTGTTTGCCGGCCTGGAAGCGACCCTGGGAGCGGGTGCGCGGCTGCTGCAGCTGCGCCTGTTCGACATCACCGGCAGCGAGCTGCACAGGATAGGTCGTCGGTTCTGCGCTGTCTGTCGCGAACAGGGTGCGCGGGTCCTGCTGAACGGCGATGTCGGCGTCATGCGGGCGATCGGTGCGGACGGCCTGCACCTGAGCAGCCGCCAGTTGAACGCCGCCATGACGCGCCCGGCCGCGCACGGGGAATTGCTCGCCGCCTCGTGCCACACGCCGACCGATCTGATGCGGGCGGCCGCGATCGGTGCCGATTTCGCGCTGCTTTCGCCGGTCCTGCCGACCCGCAGCCATCCGGATGCCGACCCGCTTGGCTGGGATACCTTCGCGGCCTGGGTCGATCCGGTGCCGCTGCCCGTGTATGCCCTCGGCGGCATGTCGCCGGAGCTGCTCGACATCGCGTTTGCGCACGGCGCCCAGGGAGTCGCCGGTATCCGCGGTCTGTGGATCGAGTCGGCATGAGCATGGGACGCTACTGGATCTTCTTCGTCATCGTCGCGGTGGGCCTGGTACTGAGCTGGGGGCAGGTCGGGCGCAAGACCGAGCATGAACTGCGCGAGCGGCCGGTCGACTTTCTCAGCGTCGAATCCGGCTGCGATCCGATGCACGCACCCTGTGCCGCGTATGCCGGGGAACGGGCCATGGTGCTGGGGCCGGAACAGGGTGGGTTGCTGCTGAAGCTCGCCGGGATCGATCCGGCGTCCGTCGCGAGTGTCGAGGCGGTGTTGCTCGATCCGGGCGGTGACGCGGCCGCGACCCGGCAGCTGCGCCAGGGGAATGGTGGCTGGGTACTGCCGCTGTCGGGTGCGTCCAATGCATCCCAGGTGCGCATCAGTGTCAACGCCGGCGCTACGACCGTGGCCGATTTCCCGTTGCATGCCGGTGCCGCAGACCGCTGACGAGCGGCGTGTCCGATGCGCCATCGTCGCGGCCATGTCGACCGGGTAGCGTAAGGGGCGAAGTGGCGGTTGCGGATCGAAGCCATCGCGAACGACCGCTGACACCGGCATTGTGTGTCGGGCAATTCGCAACGCCACGCCACCCGCTGGAAGCCATCTCACAATCCTGCCCGCGCAGTTCGGTCACAACTCCTCGCAGATCGGGCGACCCTGCTCCAGGGTTTTGTCGCCGCTCGCTCATGTAGCGTTCGCTACACCACGCTCAGCAAAGCAAAATCGCCGTGGTCTCGGTCGTGCGGGGATCGTGAGACAGGTTCTAGTGCTCGGGGGGCACAGGATCGCCCGGGATACGGTGTTCCTCGCTGAGCCACTCGCCGAGATCGATCAGCCGGCAACGCTCGCTGCAAAACGGCCGCCATTGTGACTGTGCGGTCCAGGGTACCGGTTTGCCGCAGGTCGGGCAGGCGACTTCGATGGGTGCTTCACTCACTTCGGGTCAGATCATGCAGATGCTGAGTGAGAAATCGATATCCTCGTCGACCTGCATCGGGTGCTGCCAGTCGTCGCAGTCCATGAAGCGGATGCTGAATCGATGCTTGCCGCCGCTCACTTCGGCGTACATGCCGGCCGTCGACGGTATGCCGACCCGCACCAGTTGCGCGGCGACGTTGCCGGGCAACGATTTCTGATAGAACCCGCCGGGTGCCTGCTCCGGCGTCGGCACCGCGCTGTCGCGTATCAGCGTCAACAGCAGGTTGACCGCCTCGCGAACCGGCGTAACCTCGCGCCGCCATTCGACGAGGTGAACCGCGCGCGTCTGCTGCGGCATACGCAGCCAGTGGTGGTATTGCGGCAGATCGAAGTCGAATGCGCCGCCCGGGATGCTGCTGCGCTGCACGATACTGGACAGAAAATCATTGTTGCGCAGCGCCTGCGCCAGCTGGCCGTTCACGTCGCGCACGCCCTGGCAGGAATCGCCGAGCTCCTGCAGGATCTCGTTCAACCTCTCGGTGTCGACGCCCGGGGAGTTGGCCATGCGTGCCAGCGAATGGCGGTAGCGATCGAGTTCCTTGAGAAGCTCCGACTTGATGTCGGCCCGCGACAGCACGTTGGCGATGTCGAGCAACGCCGTGACGGCGGCCCGTGCATGCCACTCGTTGGCGTGCGGCATGTGGAAATCGAACTGTTCGAACAGGTGTGAAAGACGCAGCCAGGTGCGGCACTTCTCGTTCAGCGGGTGTTCGAAAATCGTCGTGTCAGCCAACGGTGCGTCCTTGAAGGGAGATACGGATAACCGGCACGGCTGACCTGATTCCGCTCGCGAGCGCCGCGCTGCCTGCCGCGGTGCATACGTGCCGCAGCCGGTTCGGCCGAACCCGGCCACGACCACATGTCCAGTGCGTGCGGGTCGTCCCGGCCGTGCGGCGCGCGGCTTCATCGCGACGAATACGGTGAGCCTGCTGGTCAGCTATTCTCGGCCACCAGCGCCCGCCGGGTAAAGCGCCAGGCCGTCAATGTTGGATCTGGCGCAGATATTGACGATGCAATCGTTCGACAGCGGCATGCAATTCGGCGATCGAGCCGTCGTTGAGGATGACATCGTCGGCGGCCTCGAGTCGCGCCGTACGGGCGACCTGGGCAGCCAGGATGGCGTCGATATGCGCGTCGTCGAGGTGGTCGCGGGCCGCAACCCGGGTACGCTGCAGTGGTTCCGGTGTATCGATCACGAGCACCCGGTCGACCAGGGCCTGCTGTCCTGTTTCGATCAGCAGCGGGATCACGAACACCACGTAAGGTGCGTCGGTGGTTTTGGCGCGCGCGAACATCTCGTCGCGGATCCTTGGATGCAGGATGGCCTCGAGACGCCTGCGCGCATCCGTGTCGGCGAACACGCGTTTGCCCAGCGCGGCGCGATCCAGCCGGCCGTCGGGGCCGAGCATCCGGTCGCCGAATTCGGCAGCGATCTCCTCCAGCGCCGGTTGCCCGGGTTCGACGAGTTGCCGACTGATGACGTCCGTGTCGATGACCGCGGCGCCGAGGTCGACGAAGTGCGCGCTGGCCGCCGATTTGCCGCTGCCGATTCCGCCGGTGAGGCCGATCTTCAGCACCCTCAGCCGAATCCGGCGAGCTGGAGGTAGCTGCGGTTGATCGCGTCACCCCACAGCAGTGCGACGAGTCCGGCGACGGCCAGGTAGGGACCGAACGGTATCGGAATCTGGCGGTCGCGTCCCCTCAGCACGATCAGTGCGACCCCGACGACCGCACCGAGCAACGACGAAAGGAGGATCACCTGTGGCAGCAACTGCCAGCCGAGAAACGCGCCGAACACCGCCAGCAGCTTGAAGTCGCCGTAACCCATGCCCTCGCGGCCGGTGAACAGGCGAAACACCTGGAACACGAACCACAGCGTGAGGTAACCCGCGGCGGCGCCAATGACCGCCGACGTGAGGTCGGTAAAGGTGCCGTTGACGTTGACGATCAGGCCCAGCCAGACCATCGGCAGCGTGAGCTGGTCGGGCAGCAACTGCTCGTCGAGGTCGATCACGGTCAGTGCGATCAGCGCCCAAACGAGGATCAGCGCCGCCGCCGCGGCGACCGTGGTGCCGAAATGCCAGACCACGAGCAGGCTGACAAATCCGGTCACCGCCTCGACCACGGGATAGCGCAGGCCGATCGGTGCGTGGCAGTTGCTGCAGCGACCGCGCAGCAGCAGGTAGCTGAGCACCGGGATGTTTTCCCAGGCGCGGATGGCGTGACCGCAGTTCGGGCACGTCGACGGGGGGTGGATGAGGTAGTCGAGGCCGAACAGGCGGTTGGCGACCGGTTCGGCCTGCTCGCTACGCAGTTCGGCACACGCCTCGGCCAGCTCGGCGCGCATGTGGCGCGGCAGGCGCAGGATGACCACGTTCAGAAAGCTGCCGACCACGAGGCCCAGCAACAGCGCCGCATACGGCGCCATCGCGACGAGCAGCGGGTCCGTCAAACCCATCTATCAGTGACCGGAGACGACCGATCCGAGCTGGAAGATGGGCAGGTACAGGGCTATGACCAGACCGCCGATCACCGTGCCGAGTATGACCATGATCAGGGGTTCCAGCAGGCTGCTCAGCGCGTCCACGGCGTTGTCGACCTCTTCCTCGTAGAAATCGGCGACCTTGGCCAGCATATCGTCCAGCGCGCCCGACTCCTCGCCGATCGTGACCATCTGGATCACCATGTGCGGGAACAGGCCCTGCTGGCGCATTGCCAGTTGCAATGACTGGCCGGTGGCCACATCGTCGCGCATCGTCAACACGGCCTTTTCATACACCGCGCTGCCGGTTGCGCCAGCCACCGACTGCAGCGCCTCGACCAGCGGTACGCCGGCCGCGAACATCGTCGCCGTGGTGCGGCAGAAGCGTGCCAGCGCCGCCTTGTGCATGATCATGCCGATCACCGGCACCTTGAGTAGCAGCCGGTCGAGGGTCTCGCGGAACTTGGGTGAGCGTTTCCAGATATTGGCGGCGGTGACGACTGTGGCGACCACCGCCGCCAGAACTGCCCACCACCATGCGGCGACGAAGTCCGAGATCTTGATCACGAACAACGTGAAGCCCGGCAAATCTGCACCGAAGCTGCTGAACAGGTCTTTGAACTGCGGGATGACGAAGATCATGATGATCGCGGTGATCAGGATCGCGACGACGATAACCGCGGTCGGATAGAACAGCGCCTTCTTGATCTTGGCCTTCAGCGACTCGGTCTTTTCCTTGTAGGTCGCGATTTTGTCGAGCAGCGTCTCGAGCACACCGGCCTGTTCGCCGGCCTCGACCAAGTTGCAGAACAGGTCGTCGAAATGCAGCGGATGCTTGCGCAGCGCCGCGGTCAATGACGTACCGCCTTCGACGTCGGCCTTGATCGACAGCACCATCTCCTGCATCGACGGGTTGTTGTGGCCGCGTCCGACGATGTCGAACGCCTGCACCATGGGAACACCCGCCGCCATCATCGTCGCGAGTTGGCGCGAGAAGATCGCGATGTCCTTGGACGTGATCTTCTTCTTGCGGTTCGCGAGCATCGACGTGCTCTTCTTGCGCAGCTTCAGTGGCGTAATGCCCTGGCGGCGCAGGTCGGCCCGCGCCAGCGCTATGTTCGCGGCGCGTGTCTCGCCCTTTACCCGGTTGCCCTTGCGGTCGGTGCCCTCCCAGCTGAATACCAGCGCCTTCTCGGCCTTCGGGGGCGCAGCCGCTGCTGCCTTGGTTGCCATAACCTGACCTGCTTAGTCCTTGGTGACTCGGTTGATCTCTTCGAGGCTGGTGATGCCCTGCCTGACCTTCGCCAGGCCGGAGGCGCGCAGTTCCTGCAGCCCCTCGCTGCGGGCGAGATCGCGGATCTGGATCGCGTTGCCGCCTTCCATGATCAGCTTGCCCATCGCATCGCTGACCGGCATCACCTCGAAGATGCCGACGCGTCCCTTGTAGCCCTTGGTGCACTTCTCGCAGCCGACCGCTTTGTACACGGTCAGCCCGCTGCGGATCTCCTGCTCGGTGAAGCCTTCCTCGGTCAGCGCGTCGTGCGGCACATCGTCGATGGTCTTGCAGTGCTCGCACAGCCGGCGCGCGAGTCGCTGCGCCAGGATCAGGTTGACCGACGAGGCGATGTTGAACGGCGGGATGCCCATGTTGGCGAGCCGGGTCAGCGTCTGCGGTGCGTCGTTGGTGTGCAGTGTCGACAGCACCAGGTGGCCGGTCTGGGCCGCCTTGACCGCGATCTCGGCCGTTTCCAGGTCGCGGATCTCACCGACCATCACGATGTCCGGGTCCTGGCGCAGGAAGGCGCGCAGTGCCTCGGCGAACGTCAGCCCGGTCTTCGGGTTGACATTGACCTGGTTGATCCCGGTGACCTGGATCTCGACCGGGTCCTCGGCAGTCGAGATGTTGACCTCGGGCGTGTTGAGCATGTTCAGCGCGGTATACAGCGTGACCGTCTTACCACTGCCGGTTGGGCCGGTGACCAGGATCATGCCGTACGGCTTGCTGATGGCCGCGATGAAATCGTCGCGTTGGCGCTCGTCGAAACCCAGCGACTCGACGCCCAGCGTCGCGGCCGACGAATCCAGGATACGCAGCACAATCTTCTCGCCGTAGGCGGTCGGACAGGTGTTGACGCGGAAATCGATCGCGCGGTTGCGCGACAGCACCATCTTGATGCGCCCATCCTGCGGTACCCGCCGCTCGGCGATGTTCAGGCGTGCCATGACCTTGATGCGCGCCGAAAGGCGCTGCGCAATGTTGACCGGCGGCGTCGCCTTCTCGTGCAGCATGCCGTCCTGGCGGAAGCGGATGCGGTAGAGCTTTTCGTACGGCTCGAAATGGATGTCCGACGTGCCCGAGTTGATGGCATCGAGCAGGATCTTGTTCACGTAGCGCACGACCGGCGCGTCGTCGACATCGAGATTGGACTCTTTGTCCTGCTGGACGTCGTCCTCGGCGCTGATGTCGAGGTTGTCGAGGTCGTCGTCGAGCAGGTCGGGCATGACCGATTCCTGCGCCTGCAGCGAGCGTTCGATCGCGGCGCTGAGTTTGTCCTCCTCGACCAGCACCGCGTCGGTGGTCATGCCGGTATGGAACTTGATCTCGTCCAGACCCTGGTGATTGGTCGGGTCGGACACGGCGAGGAACAGCCGGTTGCCGCGCTTGATCAACGGCAGGGCGTGGTGCTTGCGGACCAGCTTCTCGTCGACCAGCGAGGTCGGCATGGTCGCCGGGTCGATCGCATCGAGATCGAACAACGGCACGCCGTACTCCGCCGAGGCCGCAACGGCCACCTCGCGCGACCCGATCAGGCCGGAGGTGACCAGGTGCGATACCAGGGAGCGCTTGGCGGAATTCGCCTCGTCGACGGCCAGCGTGGCCTGGTCCTGGGACAGCAGGCCGTCCTGGACCAGGCGGCGCGCAATGCCGCCAAGTTGTGCGATCGGGTTAATCGTTGCCATGCTCGGTAGGAGACTCGGTACCCCAGGATTACGGACAATCCGCCAAGTATAGGAGGCGGCGGGCGTTGCGCTTGTGCGCTGCGTGGCACAAAGGCGCGACTGCAGAGGTCATCGGCAGCGGCATCGCCCGACTTTAATGCATCCGGGGAAGAGAATGAACCGAATCCGCACCGGATTCGCTGGGATCAGGGGCAGGCGATCGGGCTGTCGCTGCCGGTGGTGTCGGAATCGCAGCACGTTTGATAGCGGTTGTCGCAGCGCGCCCAGGCACCGGATCCGAACTGGCCGTAGACATCGTAGGAATTCGTCGATTCGACGACGAGGGTGTAGGTGTAGGCGCTG
>JAGRGY010000013.1:0-17019 GCA_020445255.1 Gammaproteobacteria bacterium | reverse complement strand
TAGTCCTCGACCGCGGTACGCATGCCGTTCATCGTGGCGCGGATCGTGGTGAAGTGGCCCTCGCGGATGTAGCCGTTATAAGCCGGCAGCGCGATAGCCACGATGACCGACAGAATAGCCACGGTGATCATCAGCTCGACCAGGGTCATACCGGCGGTCCGGCGGTAGGGTGGCGTCATGAGCCTGGTGGCGGTTTGGGTCAACGTACAGGGACCTGGTGAACGGAAAAGTCGGCGGGGTAGGCTGTAGACCGGCGTTTGCCGCACGAACGGCGGGTACCCTCCGGGGTACCCGCACGCCTCATGCGTTACAGTTCGGCTGCATCCACGCCGACGCTGTCGAGCCCAAGATCCAGATATGCCGGTCGGTAGATGCCAACGTGCAGGTCGGTGGTCGTGGCACCGGACACCGTCAGGCCGACCTGTCCGGTCGTCGATGCGCCCTGGTCCTCGACGAAAGCCGGGCCGCCACCCGGTGCCGTCTGGTCTTCGGGGTTGGCGATGTTATCCCAGTACGAGAACTGATCGATAGTGGCCGGCACCGTGCCGCCGCGCGCCTCGAGCGCGACCAGACGTGCCATCTCGGACTTGATGGCGCGATAGGCGTCATCATAGTGCGTCGTCAGTTTCGACATCCGCGCTTCCTTGATGTAGTTGTTGTACGCCGGGATCGCGATCGCGGCGAGGATGGCGATGATCGCGACAACGATCATCAGTTCGATAAGGGTGAAGCCTGACTGCTTTTTCATCGGTACTGTCTCCTGGATTTGATCAGCGGTCGCGCATGCTAACGGCTGAGTGATTGCGAACTTTAGCGGCCCGCCGACGTGCGGCTCATGGCCTGTGACCTCAATTAAGCAGTTCGCGTGCCAATGAGCGGGGTGGTCGATTTTTCGTCACATTGCGGTCACTTACGTGCGCCGAACGGCTCGATCGGTGTTTTTGACGCGTGCCTGGCGCGTCACGCGATACCGGCGGCGCTGCCGCTCGTTGACGGTCAGCGTCACTTACTGACGATCCGCGTCAACCGGCGGCTCATCGGTGTCCAGGCCGAGTTTCTCCAGACGGTAACGCAGGGCGCGAAAACTGATGCCGAGCGCGCGTGCGGCGGCGGTGCGATTCCAGCGCGTCGCTTCCAGCGCCTGTACGATAACCTGTCGTTCGATGCCGGCCAGGTAATCCTCGAGCCCCTCCGCCGGCAGCCCGACGACGGCCTGCAGTGCGGCGACGTCCGGCGTGCGGTCAAGGCCGAGGTCTTCGGCGCAGATGGTGTCGTTCTCGCACAAGGCGGTGGCGCGCTCGAGGATGTTCTCGAGTTCGCGCACATTGCCGGGAAAGTCGTGCTCGTACAGCGTCTTCAGTGCGTCACGATCGACGTGTGGCTTGGGCATGCCGGTACGTTGCGACAGGCGGCTCAGGATGTGGTCGATCATCACCGGGATGTCTTCGCGCCGGCTGCGCAACGGCGACATCGGAAGCTCGATGACGTGGATCCGATAGAACAGGTCCTGGCGGAACTCGCCGTTCGCGACCATGTCGCTGAGGTTCTTGTGGCTGGCACTGATGATGCGGGTGTCGACCGGCTCCTCGGCCGCCGAACCGACCGGGCGCACCGATTTCTCCTGGATCGCGCGCAGCAGCTTCACTTGCATCGACAGCGGCAGATCGGCGACCTCGTCGAGAAACAGGGTGCCGCCGTCGGCGCTCTGGAACAGGCCGGGTTTGTCGCGATGGGCGCCGGTGAAGCTGCCCTTCACGTGGCCGAAGAACTCGCTCTCCATCAGTTCCTGCGGTATCGCGCCACAGTTGATCGCGACGAAGGGCTTGTCAGATCGCGGGCTGCGCGCATGGATCGCGCGCGCGGCCAGTTCCTTGCCGGTGCCCGATTCGCCGCTGACGAAAACCGGCGCCTGGTTGCGCGCCAGCTTCTCGATCAGGCGGCGGATGTCCTGCATCGCTGAGGATTTTCCGATCAGCTCGCCGTCGCTGCCAGCCGCCGGCGGCGCCGCGCTGCCGCGCTCCAGGCGCAGCGCGGTCTCGACCAGGCGCCGCAGCACCGGCAGGTCGACCGGCTTGGACACGAAGTCGAACGCACCCGCCTTGAGCGCCTCGATGGCGAGTTCCATGTTGCCGTGCGCGGTGATGACCGCGATCGGCATGTCGGGGCAGTTTGCCGCTGCGTGGCGCAGCACGTCGAGACCGCTGCCGTCCGGCAGGCGCATGTCGACCAGGCACAAGCCATAACGATCCGATGCGAGTCGCTGCAAGGCCTCGCCCACGGTGCCGGCGGAATGGCTGTCGACCTGCATCCGCGACAGCGTGATCTCCAACAGCTCGCGGATGTCGGGTTCGTCGTCGATGATCAGGGCGAGCGGGTTAGAAGGCATGTCGCACCGTGGATCGCCGTGCAGACGCCCGGGCCCCCCCATCTCGCGGCGAAGGCGGCCTATTCCCGGCGCGGTGGCCAACACGGTGTAGCGGCCCCCGCGATGTGCGCACCCGGTCGTGGCGGGCATGGCGGCATCCGCTGCGAAACAGGGTCGGGAAGAATCGGTTCGTCATAGCTTCCTGCTGCGTCTCGGATTCGGAAAGCTTAAACGAAAGCAGCTGCCGCCCCGCGGCTGGCGCAGGTATTCCAGGCGGATATGGTTGGCTTCGCACAGCTGGCGCGCGATGTACAGGCCCAGCCCGGTGCCCTCGTTGCGCGTCGTGAAGAAGGGTTCGAACAGGTTGGCCTGCGCCTCGGTGGGAATGCCGGGACCGTTGTCGCGCAGTTCGAGAAAGGGTCCACCGGATTCGGGCGTGATGCCGCCGACGATCCGGATATTGAGCTGGTCGCGCTCGCGGTCGAAATGGCGCAGGGCGTTGTCGCACAGCACGTCGATCACCTGACGCAGCTGCCCGGGATCGGCAAACACGGTCGTGCCTGGCGGATCGATCTCTTCCTCGATCTGGCGATCGTCGAACATGTGGGTTTGGCGGACCTCGTCGATCTGCTGGTGCAGCCACGGTGCCAGCACGAGCGGCTTCGGATGCGGGTTGTCCTGGCGGGACAGCTTGAGAATGCTCTCGACCACCTCGTTCACGCGTTGCGAGTTGTGGCGGATGATCTCGATCATGCGCCGGTCGGGTCCCGGCAGTTGCGGGGACTCGTCGAGCAGCTGGGAGGCATGGCTGATCGCGCCCAACGGGTTGCGAATCTCGTGCGCGATACCGGCGGTCAGTCGGCCAAGTGACGCGAGTTTGAGCTGCTGCGCCTCGGCGGTCAGGCGTGCGGTGTCCTCGAGCACGATCAGGGTGCCGGCGTTTTCGCCGTCGCCGATCGGCGTGAAGGTGGCGCGCAGATCACGGCCGCCCGACATGCTGCGGAAGTCGGGTCGATTCGCGCCCGGGTCCTGCGACCAGTCGTGGAACTGGAGGGCCAGCGAGGGAGAGGCCTCGCTGAGCGGGTAGTGGCGCATCGCCACCGGCATGCCGAGCAGCACCCAGGCAGCCTCGTTCATGACCTGGATCGTCTCCTGCTCGTCGATGACCAGGATTCCGGCGCGCATCTGCTGGATGACGAAATCGTTGAGTTGCGCGAGATTGGCCAGGTCGGAACCGCGCTGGCTGGCCAGCTGCTCGCTCTCGGTTGCGCGTCGGCCGAGCGCGTGGGCGAGTAGCGCCATGGCGAAAAACGACACGCCGAGCAGGCCGGCCTGGGTATAGGCCGTGTCGGCGAATGCGCTGACGATGTGCGAGTAGATGCGTTCGGTCAGCACCGCGAGCGAACCGATGGCGGCGAACAGCAACGAGGTATGGCCGACCAGACCGAGGCTGCCGAGCGCGATCGAGACCGCGATCAACAGGCCGAGTCCGGACTGCACGCCGCCGCTGGCGTGCATCATGATCGTTATCAGCGCGATATCGAGGAAGACCGCGAGCTGGCCCTGTTTCTCGGGGTCGCCGACGCCGCGCAGGTGCATGAGCAGGGCGACGATCGCGGCGCCGAGATACAGGTGTACGGCGACCGTGAACACCTGCGGGAGATAGGTCCCCAACGGGCCGCGTCCGATCGCGAAGTAGACCAGCAGCAGCGCGACGCCGAGGGCGACCCGGTAGACCAGGTACAGGTGCAGGTGGGAACTGTCGCCGCGCAGTGCATCGACTGCCTGCGACGGTTCCGGTCGCGTACCCGAATCTAGCTTTTCCTCGACCGGTGCATGCATGATGGTGCGCAATACTGAACAGTGATTTGTCTTTTTGCGATTCCGGGCTTTCTGCACCAGAATGCCGAGATCCGCCGCCAGATGGGACATTAGGTGTGAACCTGCACGAATTCCAGTCCAAGAAGCTGTTTGCCGGCTATGGGATACCGGTGCCGTTTGGCTATGCGGTCGAAACCGCCAAGGAGGCGCGCGCGGCCGCCGAGGACATGGGTGGCGACCGTTGGGTGGTCAAGGCGCAGGCCCACACCGGCGGGCGTGGCAAGGCGGGCGGCGTCGTGTTGGTCAATTCGCCGGCCAAGGTCGAGAAAGAGGCCAGGCGCATGCTGGCCAATCGCATCGTCACCAAACAGACGGGGTCCGACGGCCTGCCGGTCAGCTATGTCCTGGTCGAACAGCCGACCGCGATCGCCGAGGAGCTCTACCTCAGCGCGCTGGTCGACCGCGGGTCGCGCCGCGTGCTGGTCATGGCATCGCGCGCCGGCGGCATGAACATCGAGGAGGTCGCCGCCGAGACGCCGGACAGGATCATCACCACCCTGGTCGACCCGGCAGCCGGTGTGCAGCCCTACCAGGCGCGTAGACTCGGCTTCGCGCTCGGCTTCAATGCCGATCAGGTCAAGCAGTTCCAGAAAATCCTGTTCGGCCTGATCCGGCTGTTCCACAGCGAGGACGCGAGCCTGGTCGAGATCAACCCCCTGGTCGTCACGCCGGACGGCAACCTGCTCGCGCTCGATGCCAAGATCAACCTCGACAGCAATGCGCTGTACCGGCACAAGGACCTGCAGGCGATGCGCGACATCAGCCAGGAGGACCCGCGCGAGGCCGAGGCGGCACGGCACGACCTCAACTACATCACGCTGGATGGCAACATCGGCTGCATGGTCAATGGTGCGGGGCTGGCGATGGCGACGATGGATCTCGTGCAGCTGCATGGCGGTTCGCCGGCCAATTTCCTCGACGTCGGCGGCGGCACCACCGCGGCGCGCGTCGCCGAGGCGTTCAAGATCATCCTGTCCGACGCCAAGGTGCGGGCGGTATTGGTCAACATCTTCGGCGGCATCGTGCGCTGCGACCTGATCGCCGAGGGCATCATTGCCGCGGTGCGCGAGGTCGGCATCGATGTCCCGGTCGTGATCCGCCTCGAGGGCACCAACGCCCAGCAGGGCCTCCAACTGCTGGACGACAGCGGACTCGCGCTCGAGACCGCGTCCGACCTGACCGAGGCCGCCGAAAAGGTGGTCGCCGCCGCGCGCAGACGCAAACGCGCCAAACGTACCTGATCCGGGTTAGACATGAGTATTTTGATCGACAAGAAAACCAAGGTGATCTGCCAGGGCTTCACCGGCAAGCAGGGCACGTTCCATTCGGAGCAGGCGATCGCCTACGGCACCAACCTGGTCGGTGGCGTCACGCCGGGCAAGGGTGGACAGACGCACCTCGACCGGCCCGTGTTCGACACGGTGCACGATGCGGTCGCCGGAACCGGCGCCGATGCGACCATGATCTACGTGCCGGCCGCGTTCGCCGCCGACGCGATCCTCGAGGCTGCCGACGCCGGCATCAAGGTGGTGGTGTGCATCACCGAGGGCATCCCGGTACTCGACATGCTCAAGGTGCGCGCGGCACTGGCCGGCAGCGACGTGCGTCTGGTCGGACCGAACTGCCCGGGCGTGATCACACCGGGTGAGTGCAAGATCGGCATCATGCCCGGCATGATCCACAAGAAGGGCAAGATCGGCATCGTGTCGCGCTCCGGTACCCTGACGTATGAGGCGGTGTTTCAGACCACGCGCGCCGGACTGGGGCAGAGCACCTGCGTCGGCATCGGCGGCGACCCGATCCATGGCATGAATTTCATCGACTGTCTGGCGCTGTTCCAGAAAGACCGCCAGACCCGGGGCATCGTCATGGTCGGCGAGATCGGCGGCAGCGCCGAGGAAGACGCGGCCGAGTTCATCGCCGACAAGGTGACCAAGCCGGTCGTGGCGTACATCGCCGGCGTTACGGCGCCGGCCGGCAAGCGCATGGGTCACGCCGGAGCGATCATCAGCGGCGGTAAGGGCACCGCCGACGGCAAGTTTGCCGCGCTCGACGCGGCCGGCGTCGCGACGGTGCGTTCGCCGGCGCAGATTGGCGCCCGCATGGCCGAACTGCTGGCCTGAGCCCGGTCCGCGCCGGACCATTCCAGATGGTGTAACCTTGGGCGCCGTTCACGCGGAGACCCGGCCGTTTTGACCACCATCGCCCTTGCCCAGCTGAACCTGTTGGTCGGCGATATCGCCGGCAACGCCCGCCAGGTGATCGACTGTGCCGCGCGTGTGAAGGGGCGTGCCGACATCGTCGTGTTTCCGGAGCTCACGCTGACCGGCTACCCGCCGGAGGACCTGCTGTTGCGCCCGGCATGCGATACGCGCGTCGCTGCAGCGCTGCGCGAGATCGCGGCCGCCTCGCACGGCATCTCGCTGGTGGTCGGCTACCCCGCGATGCGCGACGGCGTGCGCTACAACGTCGCCGGTCTGGTGCGCGACGGCGTGGTCGAACTCGAATACCGCAAGATGCAGCTGCCCAACTACAGCGTGTTCGACGAGCGGCGGTATTTCGAGCCCGGCGCCCACGCCGTCGTGTTCGAGCAGGGCGGTGTCAGTTTCGGGCTGACCGTGTGCGAAGACATCTGGTTCGACCTGCCGGTGCAGCGCGCTGCCGCGGCGGGCGCGCAGGTGCTGCTGAACCTGAACGCGTCGCCCTACCACGAAGGCAAGGCGCTGGAGCGTGAAAGGCTGGTCGCCGATCGGGCGCGTCGCTTCGGTGTCAGCGTGGTCTACGTCAACCAGGTGGGCGGCCAGGATGAGCTGGTGTTCGACGGCAGTTCGTTCGTCGTCGACGATCAGGGCAGGATCAGGCATCGCGCGCCGATGTTCGAGACCGCCGAGACGCTGGTGCCGTTCGACGGTGCGCTCCCTGCCAACGCGGCGATCACGCCCCTGCTGGTTGGCGAGGAGCAGGTGTACCGTGCGCTGGTCTGCGGAACGCGCGACTACGTGCGCAAGAACGGTTTCCGCTCCGTCGTGCTGGGTCTTTCCGGCGGCATCGATTCCGCACTGACGCTGGCCATCGCCGTCGACGCACTCGGTGCCGACCGTGTCGAGGTCGTATCGATGCCGTCTCGCTACACCGCCGAGATCAGCAACAGCGACGCACAGGCGCAGGCGCGCACGATGGGCGTGGCGTATCACAGCATCCCGATCGAACCGGCGTTCAACGCGTTCCTCGATATGTTGGCGCCGACCTTCGCGGGCGCGCCGCCCGACACCACCGAAGAGAACATCCAGGCGCGTTGTCGCGGCATCATTCTGATGGCGATCAGCAACAAGCGGGGGCATATGCTGTTGACGACCGGCAACAAGAGCGAGATGTCGGTCGGATACGCCACCCTGTATGGCGACATGGCCGGCGGTTTCGCACCGCTCAAGGACGTGCCCAAGACGCTGGTGTACCGGCTGGCGCGTTGGCGCAACCGCAACGGTGAGGTGATCCCGGCGCGCGTCATCGAGCGTCCTCCGTCGGCGGAGCTGCGTGCCGATCAGAAGGACAGCGACAGCCTGCCGGACTACGATCTGCTCGATGCCGTGCTGGCGCAGTATGTCGAGCAGGACAGATCGGTCGACGATATCGTCGGTGCGGGATTTCCGCGCAACGACGTGGAACGCGTCGCGCGCCTGGTCGACCGCAACGAGTACAAGCGTCGCCAGGCCCCGCCGGGCGTCAAGATCACGCGGCGCGCCTACGGGCGCGACCGTCGCTATCCCATCGTCAACGGATTCTGATTAAAGGGTTCATTTGATAACTGCCGATCTGCCGGCATCCCCGCCTGCGCTGGGACCCGGAGTAGGCAAACGCATGGATTCCCGCTTTCGCGGGAATGACGAATCCATAGAGGTGCCCTAAACTGTCGCGCTTGGGGCACAGACCACCATTCCGCAAGTTCTGGAGATTCAGCGATGAAGAAAGTCGAGGCCATCATCAAACCGTTCAAGCTCGATGACGTGCGCGAGGCCCTGTCGAACATCGGCGTGACGGGCATGACAGCGATCGAGGTCAAGGGATTCGGACGCCAGAAAGGCCATACCGAACTGTATCGCGGAGCCGAATATGTCGTCGATTTTCTGCCCAAGCTGAAAATCGATGTCGTCGTCAGCGACGACAAGGTGGATGGCTGCATCGAGGCGATCACTACTGCCGCACGCACCGGCAAGATCGGCGATGGCAAGATCTTCGTCAGCAGCGTGGAAAAGGTCGTGCGAATCCGCACCGGCGAGGTGGACGACGAGGCGATCTAGCCGGCCCGCATGTCCCACCGGTCGATCGGGGCGGATGTGTGACTTGGCAAGGATGAGGACCACACACTCATCGAGACAAGTTGCCCAAGGCAGCGTTCGTCACCCGCCCCCGATCTTTCGGGGCATTGGCGGGTCCAGGCACACTTGCACTTTCCCTGCGCTCTGCGGCCAAGCCTTTCCCTCCAGCGCGGTGTCCAATCACCCCTGAACGGCGCGACTATCCGGTTGTATCGTCTCGAACGCGCCGATTCGATGCAGACGCAAGGGCGAATCGGTGATCAATTCTGGTCGAGTTCGAAGAACTCCCAGATCTTCAGGCCGAGGGGTTTGTCCTCGATGTCCTGCGGATCAGGAATCAGTGCGCCGCTCTGCTCGTTCAGTGCCAGCACGCGGCGCGCATCATCGGCAAGCGTCGGCATGTCGAGGCGTTCATAGGCGTCGATCATGACCTCGAGTGCATCGCGCAACGCCGGGGTGCGCTGATAGTTCTGCACGACGTATTCGCCCCGGTTCGCGGCCGCGAGATAGGCGCCGCGTCGCATGTAGTAGCGGGCGACATGGACCTCGTAGCGGGCCAGGTTGTTGCGCAGGTACAGCATGCGGCGAGCGGAGTCCTCGGCATACTCGCTGTTCGGGAACTGGCGCAGCACCTCGCTGAAATCCTTGTACGAATCGAGCGCCGCGCCCGGATCGCGTTGCGATGTGTCGGTGGGCAGGAAACGGTCGAGGAAGCCGAGACTGCGATTGAAGTTGACCAGGCCGCGCAGGTAGTAGGCATAGGCGGTCGCCGGATGGCGCGGATGCAGTTTGATGAATCGGTCTGCGGCGGCCAGCGCCGACTCGGGTTCCGAGTGGCGGTAATGGGCATAGGCGAGGTTGAGTTGCGCCTGGTGCGCGTACTTGCCGAACGGGTAACGCGATTCGAGAATCTCGTAATACTTGATCGCGAGCGTGTAGTTGCCCGCGTTCATTTCATCGGTGGCCTCGGTGTACAGCTTCTGCTGGCTCCAGCCCTTGGTTTCGTCCTTGTCGGTGAAGGCAGAACACCCGGAAAGCCCCATCGCGACGATCATCAACAGCCAGCAAAAGCGCAACATCGGCGAAAATCCGCGACAATACGAAAGATTTTCCATTATACCGGAACGCTGTTGACGCATCAGATCCCCGATGAAAGTCCGCTCGAGGCCGAAGTGGGGCCCGATCTGGCCGGGGCGCGCCTCGACCAGGCGCTTGTGGCCCTGTTTCCCGACTACTCGCGCAGCCGGCTGCAGACCTGGACGCGCGACGGCAGGGTCGAGGTCAACGGCGAACAGCGCCGCCCGCGCGACAAGGTCGCGCTCGGCGACCGGCTGCGACTGCACGCGGTCAGCGAGCGCCAGGTCGCCTGCGTTGCGCAGCCGATTCCGCTACGCATCGTGTTCGAGGATCCACAGGTCCTCGTGATCGACAAGCCGGCCGGTCTGGTCGTGCACCCGGCGGCGGGCAATCCCGACGGCACGCTGCAGAACGCGCTGCTTTACCATGACCCCGGCCTCAGCGAACTGCCGCGCGCCGGTATCGTGCACCGGCTCGACAAGGACACGACCGGGCTGATGGTCATCGCACGCACGCAGGCGGCGCACAAGCGTCTCACCGGCGCGATCGCCGCGCGCGAAGTACGGCGCGAGTACCGCGCCCTGGTGGTTGGTGGCATGCCTGCCGGCGGTACGATCGACATGCCGATCGGACGCCATCCCACCCAGCGTACGCGCATGGCCGTCAACCCGATGGGCAAACGCGCGGTGACACATTTTCGCGTGCTCGAGCACTTCCGTGGCCACACCCTGTTGAAGGTGCTGCTCGAGACCGGGCGCACCCACCAGATCCGCGTACACCTGGCACATCTGCGCCATCCGGTGTTCGGCGATCCGGTGTACGGTGGTCGGCTGCAGCTGCCGGGCGGCGCATCCGATGAACTCAAGGCGGTGTTGCGCGGCTTCAGACGCCAGGCGCTGCATGCGAAGCGGCTCGAGTTCATGCATCCAACGAGCGGGCGAGCGATGCGCTTCACGACGCCGATTCCGGCCGACATGCGTGTGGTGATCGATGCGCTCGCTGCCGACGCGGACATCCATTGGCAGGACCGGGACCACGACGACAACGACGATCACGACACGTTCGATTCGTTCGACGGCTTCGACGACTACGGTGATGAGGAAGATTGACGCCATCGTGCCCGACTGGCCGGCGCCGACAAGCGTCAGGGCGCTGACGACGACCCGTGCCGGCGGCGTCAGTCGGGGGCCGTGGGCGGCGTTGAATCTTGCCGCGCACGTCGACGATGATCCCGCCGCGGTGGCGGCGAACCGTGCACGGTTGATCGAGGCGTTTGGTCTGCCGGCAGAGCCGCTGTGGCTGGACCAGGTGCACGGCACCGCGGTGCACGTCGCCGGTTACCGGCGTGGGACGTGTGCCGATGCCTGTTTTGCCGACCGCCCCGGGGCCGTATGTGCGGTGTTGACGGCCGACTGCCTGCCGGTCCTGATCTGCGACCGCTCCGGCACGGCGGTCGCCGCCGCGCATGCGGGCTGGCGCGGTCTGCTGGCCGGGGTGATCGAGCAGACGCTCGCCCACTTCGACGCAGCGGCGGCGGATTTGCTGGTATGGCTGGGACCGGCCATCGGGCCGCAGGCATTCGAGGTCGGTGACGAGGTGCGCAGCGCGTTTCTTGCTGACGACGATGCCGCCGATGTGCATTTTCTGCCTCATCGCCCCGGTCACTGGCTGGCGGATCTGTACGGTCTCGCGCGTCTGCGCCTGCAGCGCCGTGGTGTGGCGGCCATTCATGGTGGAGGCCTGTGCACGTACAACGATTCCGATCGCTTTTACTCATACCGGCGCGATGGCGTCACCGGTAGAATGGCCAGTCTGATCTGGCTGCAAACCCGATTCGACGGAAATTCCGATGACTGACAACTGGTACATGTTGACGCTGATCGGCGAGGACAAGCCCGGTATCGTTGCCGCGGTGACCAAGGGCCTGTTCGATCTGGGCCTCAACCTTGGCGAGACGTCGATGCTCAGGCTTGGCGGCAATTTCACGATCATGATGATGGTGTCCGGCGTACTGGGCGAGGAGGCGCTGCGTGGACACCTGCAGCCAATCGTCGAAAGCCAGGGCATGTGTCTGCACGTGGATCCGATCCGCGCCCACCTGCATGAACACGTGCTCCCGAACATCCAGGTCACCGTGACCGGGGCCGATCGCGCCGGCATCGTCGCACAGGTCACGGCCGCGCTGGCGGCGGCGGGATTCAACATTCTCGATCTCGAATCCGATGTCGCGGGCACCACGCACAAGCCGGTCTACATCCTGCAGATCGCCGGTATCTCCGAACTGCCGGTCGAGCGCATAGAGGCCACGCTGGATCCGCTGCGCGCGGATGGCGTCGACGTCAATGTGACGGCCATCGAGACCTACATCGGCTGAGACGGGCGTGGCGATTCTCGACATTCTGACATTGCCGGATGCGGCATTGAAGCAGGTCTCGGAGCCGGTAACCGAATTCGACCAGGCCTTGCGTGCATTTATCGACGATCTCGAAGAGACCCGTCGCAACGGCCCGGCCGCGGTCGGCATAGCGGCGCCGCAGGTCGGTCATTTCCGGCGCATCGTTATCGTCGACTGCTCGACCACACGCAAACCGGTGCCCAATCACGGCTACCTCGTCCTCGTGAACCCCGAGATCACCCACTGGGAAGGATACGAACCCGGCCGCGAGGGCTGCCTGTCGGTGCCCGACTACACCGGCAATGTGATCCGTGCCACGCGAATCCACCTTGTGGCGAAGGACCCCGACGGCAATGCGCTGGAGTTTGACATGGAAGGCTACGAGGCACGCGCCGTGCAGCACGAGATCGACCACCTGGACGGGCTGCTCTTCGTCGATCGCGTCGTCAGTCGGCGTACCGATCTGTTCAAGCGCAAGGTCTATCAGAAAGGTGGGAAGCCTGCGTCATGAAACGGGGCCCTGCAAGCCGCTGACCATCGTGCGCCAGACGCCGGGCGATCTCCGATAGGCTCCGGCGATTCATTGACGGGACGCCGTCGGCACCACGGCAGGAACGGTGAAAGGTCCGTCGCGGCTCAATCGGGTCAGCGGCAGGATCAGCGGCGACCGCGCCGCCCCGGGACCGACAGGCACGAATCGCAGCACGGCGTCGAGCACGCCGTCGCCATTGATGTCGGCGAAGTCGACGGCGATCAGGCGCAGGCTCGGATTGCCGTCGCCGGCATCGCAACGGATCCCGTCGGGCAGCGCATACAGGCGGCCGAAGAACAATCCGTCACGCAGTGCGCATTCGCCGTCAGTCTTATGCGTCGCCGCAGCGCCTTCACGCAATATTGGCAAGAATGGGAAAAAGGCGATCATGCCGTGGCCGTAGTCGGTCAGTGCTTCGCAGGGTAGGCGCTGGCCCTCCGCCGAATCGCATCCCATGCCGATGGGCAGGTCCCGGATGCGCGCGTTCATGAAATCGTAAGAGGTGACGTAGTCGGTGATGGTCGCCGCGGTATGGCGGTTCAACAGACCGTGGAACCAGCAGTCTTCGGCGGCCTTGTGCCACAGTCGCCGGTCGACGACGCGACTGCGGTCAGCACCGCCATCACTGAGCAGTCGCTCGATCGCAGCGCAGTCTGCCGGTACAGAAAAGTTGTGCCGGCCATCATCCATTGTCGTCAGGTCGACCTGGTACTCGGTTACGCGCCTGCCGCTGATCGGTTCGGCGAAGAACACCTGCTGGTTGGCGGGTTCGGCATGTGCGGGAAGTGCTGCCGCGAACGCGAGGGCCAAACCCCACAGGCGCTGCGGCAACCACTGCCCCATCGCAGGTCGGGTGCGTCGATTTGCGGGGGAAGTCGGCATGTTGGTCATTTCTGTTCGTCGTCCTCGCCGAAGTTGCCGTGCGGACTGCGTGCGCGGCTGATGAAGTTGACCCATCGACAGCTCACGTCGCGCGCCAGGTTCAGGAACAGGCGCGATGCAATGAAGGGATGGAACTGGGTGACGTTGGCAATGCCTTCGCGGCTCAACACCATCAAGGTGCTGTGGGTCAGAGAAATCGCGTTGGTGTGGCGCGGCTCGCCCGCCAGCAGGGCAACATCGCCAAAGATCTGCCCGCTGCCGAACCGGTCGACGACGGGCTCGCTGCCGGAGGGTGTGCGGCGCGGCACCGTAATCTCGATCACGCCCTTCATCACCAGGTAAAGTGCATCGCTCGAATCGCCCTGCGCGTACACGTACTCTCCAGGCGCAAAATCGAGCAGCGTGCTCGACAGCACGAATTTGCGGATCTGCCACGGACGCATCCCCCTGAACAACGGACTCTGCGGAATCAGTTGCTGGCGCTGGCGCAGCGAAAGCAGGTCCCACACGGTGACCAGTCGCAGCGACGAGATCAGCAACGGTGTCATGATCAGGTCGGCGAGCAGTGCCGCGGCGATCAGCACAGCGCCGAGCACGCCGAACTGCGCCACCGGCGTGAATCCAGACTGGGTATAGATGAGGAAGCCGATCGTCAGCGCAATGGATGTCGATCCGATCGGCAGCGCCTCCTCGCGCAGGGTGTTTTGCATGGCCAGTGCCTGGCTCTTCGACGTACGCAGTTCCTGGTTGTAGCGCAGCATGAAATGCAGTGTGTCGTCGACGGCGATGCCGATTGCGATCGCCGCCGCCATCGTGGTGCCGATATTGAGTGGAATGTCGGCGAACCCCATGACGCCGAACAGAATGATCATCGGGAAGATGTTCGGCAGTGCGGCCAGCAGCCCAACGCGCAGATCGGTGAAGATCAGTGCCACGATCATCACGAACAGGGTAAGAATCAGCAACACGGATTGCAGCTGACCGACGATCATGCTGCGGGTTGCAGACAGCGAAAGCACCGAGTCACCGGTTACATGCGCGCGCAGTCCGGGATCGAGATGCTGATCGGCATAGTCGCGGATGTCGCGCAACAACGCACGCAGCTTTGCCGCATCCGTGATCGCGTGGCGGACCACGATGCGTGCCCGGCTGTAGTCCTCGGTCACATAACCTTTGACCCGCTCGTGGTCGAGAAAGATCATCAGTTCGGCGATCTCATCGTTGCTCTTCGGCAGACCGGCGTTGTCGCTTTCGAGAAAGGCATTGTTCAGCAGCACCAGATAGTCGCTGAAAGCCGTCACCGACAGGTTGGGGTCGAGCGACTCGATGTGCTTTTTCAGCTTGACGAGTTCGTCGAGGTAGCGGGCGTGCAGAAAGGTATCCTGGATGCCCGACTCGACAACCACCGAGAACGACTCCAGGCCGGCGAAGTGGCGATCGAGATGGTCCAGGCGCTCGGCAACGGGTGAGTTCTTGCCCAGGGTCTCGATCGGGTTGTGATTGACCTTGATGCGGGGGATGCCCACCGCGGCAAGCGCCGCACCGAGCACCAGGATCACCGCCACCTGCCAGCGCTGCTGCTCGAGAAACCGCCAGTACCGGGCGGGCCACGTGACACTGTCACCGTCGATCAGCCGACGACCCGAGCCGAGCCGCCACTGGCCGGCAATCGCCAGTGCGGCGGGGATGAAGATGATGGTGACGATAAAGTTGAACAGCAGGCCGGTGGACGCCACCAGGCCGAACTGGCGCAGCACCTCGATACCGCTGAGGCCGACCGACAGGAAGCCGGCGTAGGTCGTGATGAATGTCAGCATCACGGTGCGCCCCATCTTGCGTGCCATGACCGCCAGCGCGTCGGCCGGCGCGGCACCCGCGCGCTGTGCATGGCGGAACGCGGTGAGCAGGTGGATGTCCTCCGTCGACCCCACGACGATCAGCAGGATCGGGATCGTCGACGTCACGACGTTGACCGGGATGCCGAGCCAGCCCATCAGTCCGAAAGTCCACAGGATGCTGATCGCCGCCGTCACCAGCGGCGTCACGATGTCGAGCAGCTGGCGCAGCATCAGGAAGAGCACGATCAGCAGCGCGCCGATACCGAGCGGCAGCAAATGCGTCTGTTCGTCGACGATGCGTCCGGAAATCTCGGCTCGCACCTGCGGGAAACCGATCACGTAGGCACGCTGGTAGAGCGCACGCAGCGGAGCGATCGCCTCCTCCAGCGCGTCGTTGAGATGCTGGTCGTCGACGTGTCGGTCGTCATCGTGCAACACGATCGCGACCGTGATCGCGCGCCCGTCCGATGCAACCAGCACATTGCGCAGAAATGGATTGCGCGCCGCGGTCTGCAGCAGCGCCCGCGCTGCTTCGTCGTTGTCTGGCAGGGTGTCGAGGTACGGCTTCTTGTCGAGGTAGCCGTTGACGCTCTTGACATGGGGCACCGTGAACAGGCTCTCGGTGCGTGCAACAAAAGGCAATGCATCGATGCGGTCGATGGCCTGGCGCAGCGCTTCGGTGCGGGCCGTTGCCAGTGGCTGATCGTCCTCGAGCACCAGCAGCACGATGCGTTCGTCGCCGAAAATCTTTGCGACCTCGTCAAAGTACTGGCGCTGCGGGTCGTCGATGACCAGCATCTCCTCGGCCGAAACCTTGACCTGCAGGTGACCCACCTGGGTCGCGGCAAGCACCGATGCGGCGAGCAGCAGGCCGAGCCACATCCAGGGCCGTCGGGAAAACAGGAGCAACAGTTGCTGCATGTACGGCAGGGGTCTCCAAGACGTTAGCGGTCAGTTTAGCGTGGCCCCGCCCGTGTACGGGTCGGGGTGTCGGCTCCGCCGCGCCTGGGGCGGGAACTGATCCAGATCGAACAACCGACGCGACGCAGCGGCGGTTAACCCTTGATTTCTCCGTCCTTTACCCCATATGCAGGGTAACCTCAAGTTTTACCGGAGTTTTCTCCCATGCGCATGGATCGATTGACGAGCAAGTTCCAGATGGCGCTGGCCGACGCGCAGAGCCTCGCGGTGGGGCGCGATCATCAGTTCATCGAACCCGCCCACCTGTTGACCGCGCTGCTCGACCAGGAGGGCGGCACGGTCCGTCACCTGCTCGCGCAGGGTGACGTCAACGTCAACCGCCTGCGCTCGACACTCGGCGAGGCCCTCGATCGTCTGCCTTCGGTGCAGGGTGCGGGCGGCGACGTGCACATCTCGAACGACCTCGGCCGCCTGCTTAACCAGACCGACAAACTGGCGCAGCAGCGCAAGGACCAGTACATCAGCTCCGAGCTGTTCGTGCTCGCCGCCGTCGAGGACAAGGGCAACATCGGCGACCTGTTGCGCAAGGCCGGTGCCAGCAAGGGCGCGCTCGAGAAGGCGATCGACCAGGTGCGCGGCGGCCAGCCGGTCGATGACCCCAATGCAGAGGAGCAGCGCCAGGCGCTGCAGAAGTACACCATCGACATGACCGAGCGTGCCGAGCAGGGCAAGCTCGACCCGGTGATCGGCCGCGACGACGAGATCCGCCGGGCGATCCAGGTGCTGCAGCGCCGCACCAAGAACAACCCGGT
>JAGRGY010000012.1 GCA_020445255.1 Gammaproteobacteria bacterium | reverse complement strand
AGGCCGCCCGCATCGTCGTATCCGCTGACGAACGCGAACGGCACCTTGCTCGACAGCAGGCGGCTGGCGATCGGCTCGCTGGTTTCGCCCTCGAGCTCGACATCGAGCAGGGCGAAATCGACCGCGTTGCCACCGAGAATGGTTTCCGCATCGGCAACCGATGCCGCTACGAAGACGTTCGGATTCTCGAACTTCTTCAGCATCGCTTCTTCATCCATCGCGATGAGCGGATTGTCTTCGAGAACGAGAACAGATTTCAGCAGTGTGTCCACAATAGACAGCCTCTCCAGTGTTCGGGACAGGGCCGGTACGGTCCCGCAAACGGTGCCTTCTCCGCCTTCGCTAAAGAACCGTCGGATCAATCGGCCAGCTGCAACCGAACCGGTCGAGCATTTCTTCTCGGCGCTGCTCTGGCGCAGCAATGCGCGTAAAGATACGCCCGCAAGGTTGTTTTGCAAATGAATTTATTGCGACTCGTTAACCGTTTCGGGGCGATAAATGCCGCGCTGATACCGGTGTTTATCGATCCCGACACGGGCCAGGTGACGCGTGACACGCCGCTGGCCACCCGCGCCAGCCGTGGCCGCACCTGAGTTGTGGATGAGTGGCGCCACGTCGAGGTGCGGCTTGCCCCTGTGCGATGCCGAACCCCGCGCCTGCGTTGTCGGCGGGGTGCGCCATAGGTTGGCCACACGGGTCGATAGGCAACGTGTGTGGCCGGAATGAACCACTTGTGTGTCGTCGGCGCCCCGCCGGCCGCGATGCCGCCGCGGCGACGCGCCAGCGCGGACATTGGCGGGGGCGATGCGATGCGCCGAGTTTCCGCATGGTCACGAAGCACTGGCCGCATGGCCGATCCGATCGGGGTGGGGTGCGGGCACCCATCGCCGGGTATCGTGCCAGCCAAGCGCTGGATGCCGCGATGTGCGTCCCAAGCGCGCTGCAGGGCCGTGAAGTACGTATGGCGGCCATCTCGTGGCCCGGGACTTGCACCCCGACAGGGTAAGCGTGTCGCGACCTTCATGCGGGTCGTGCGTCATAACAACAACCCGGGAAGGAGCACGACCGCCTATGTCCAGAACATTGACCCATGCCGCATCGATGACGGTGCCTGGCGCGGATCGGCGGCACGCACGGCACGTGCCGTGGCCGCTGTCGATCGCGGGCCTGCTCGTGGGAGCCGTGCTGAGCGGGTGCGCGGGACTGCTTCACGATGACAAACCGCTCGCGTCCACTCCGGTGGCCGGCGAGAAAGTCGAGATCGATTCCGGCAACGGTGACCCGGTTTCAGGGGCTGCCGAACGCCGCATTCTCGGGGCGCTGGAGGCCGAAAGCGGTGCATCCTCGATCCTGCGCCATCACCTGCGATACGAGCAGGCCATCAATCGCGGCAATCCGCTGGTCTTGGGCAACCGTCTCACCTTGCTACAGGACGGTCCTGCGACCTACAAGGCTATGTTCGAGGCCATGGAGAAGGCGCGTGATCACATCAATCTCGAGACGTATATCTTCCACGACGACGACATCGGACGCCGATTCGCCGACATCCTGATCCGCAAGCGACAGCAGGGCGTCATTGTCAACGTGATCTACGACAGCCTCGGGAGTGTCGGAACCGCCACGGAATTTTTCCAGCGCATGCAACAGGCGGGTATCGCGACAGTCGAGTTCAACCCGATCAATCCCGCGCAACTCGACGACGATTGGGAGATCAACAGCCGTAACCACCGCAAGCTGCTCGTCGTCGACGGTACCGTGGCATTCGTCGGCGGCATCAACATCTCGGGTACCTATTCGAGTTCGCCATCCGGACAGTCGATCGATGGCTACCGCAGGCGTGGCGAACCCGGCTGGCGTGATACGCACCTGCGGATCGAAGGTCCCGTGGTCGCGCAGTTCCAACAGGCGTTCATCGACCACTGGATCAGTCAGGA
>JAGRGY010000046.1:81801-83784 GCA_020445255.1 Gammaproteobacteria bacterium | reverse complement strand
TTGACGCGCAGCAGGCCACCCGGCTCGAGCTTGCTGATGTCCGCCTCTTCCGGTGCGCCAAGGGCTTTGGCGCGTTCGGACGGATTCCAGGACGCGATGAACGGTACGGCTGCAAAACCGGCACCCACCGCCCCAATGACGGCCGTGGTGGCGGTCAGGAAGCGGCGCTTCTTAAGGTCTACGCCTTCTGCACTCATGGATTGACTCCCAAAGACCCGAAATTGGGAGGAAACGGCAGCGGACAGATTCAGGCTGAATCTAAGAATATGCTGAATTTCCTCAAACGACCGCGAATTCTCCAACAAGGGGATACCCCGGTCAAGGAAGGGGATCTGTGATCGTGCCGCCGCGCCGACCACGCGGGCGCTTCATCTGCGCCAGATCAAGCCTGCGCGGTCAGCCCGCACTCACACCGGATTGTCGATTTCGACGAAGCGGTGTTCGAGACCGAAGCGGGCGGCGAGTTCGTCGCCCAGCGCCTGCACGCCGTAGCGCTCGGTCGCATGGTGGCCCGCAGCCAGATAGACGACGTCCAGCTCGCGCGACTGGTGCACCGTTTGTTCGGAGATCTCGCCACTGATGAAGGCGTCGAAACCGCGCGCGGCGGCTTCGGCGATCATGCCCTGCGCCGCGCCGGTGCACCACGCGATACGCTGCAGCGGGCGGTCCGGGCCGACACGCATGGGCTCGCGCTGCAAGGCGTCGCCGATGCGCGCATGCAGTTCCCCGGCGCTGATCGGCGCTGCCAGCGTACACCCCCACAGCAGGCCACCCACGGGTTCGGCACCTTCGAATCCGAGGCGCTCGGCGAGCTGGCGGTTGTTGCCGAGCTCGGCATGCGCATCGAGTGGCAGGTGATAGGCGAGCAGGCTGACATCAGCGCGCATCAGCGCGGCGATGCGCCGCGCTTTCATGCCCGTCAGTACAGGCGACTCGCCGCGCCAGAAGTAGCCATGATGGACGAGCAGCAGGTCGGCACCGGCAGCGACCGCGGCATCGACGAGTGCCTGACTCGCGGTCACGCCCGAAACGATGCACCGCACCTCGGCCCGGCCCTCGACCTGGATGCCATTGGGGCAGTAATCATCGAACGCCGCAGTGTCGAGACGTTCGGCGCAGTAAGCGGCAATATCCCGAAGTTTGCTCATCGCTCCTGTGTGGGCTGCGTCATACCTCGTGCTAGTGTATGCGCATGAAGTGGTATCGCCTATTCACCTTCCTGTTCACCTCGGTCGCCACCGGTCTCGCCGCAGCGTTTCTGGTGTTGCTGCTGCGACCCGACCTTGTCGGACGCGAACCACCACCGCCTCCCGCAGCGGTGGTCGTCGAGCGCAGCAGCGGCCCGGTTTCGTACGCCGATGCGGTACAACGCGCGGCACCGTCGGTGGTCAACGTGTTCGCATCCAAAGTGACACGGCAGACAACGAACCCACTGTTTGAGGACCCGCTGTTCAAGCGTTTCTTCGGCGACCAGCTCAGCAAGCCGCGTTACAAGCGCGAGAACAATCTCGGTTCGGGCGTGATCGTCGACGGCAATGGTTACGTGCTGACCAACAATCACGTGATCGATGGTGCCAGCGAGATCCAAGTCGTGCTGGGTGACGGCCGCACCATGCCGGCACGCATCGTCGGCAGCGATCCGGAGACCGACATCGCGGTATTGCAGGCAGCGGGCGAGCGGCTGCCGGTCGCCAGCTTTGGCGACTCGGACCAGCTGCAGGTCGGTGACGTGGTGATGGCGATAGGCAACCCGTTCGGTGTCGGCCAGACGGTGACGATGGGTATCGTCGGCGCAACCGGGCGCAGTGAACTGGGCATCACGGACTTCGAGAACTTCATCCAGACCGATGCCGCGATCAACCCGGGCAATTCCGGCGGCGCGCTGATCGACGCCCTCGGCCAAGTGGTCGGGATCAATACCGCGATCTTCTCGCAGAGCGGCGGCTCGCACGGTATCGGATTCGCGGTACCCATCCGCCTCGC
>JAGRGY010000046.1:0-81720 GCA_020445255.1 Gammaproteobacteria bacterium | reverse complement strand
CTTGCCGAGTCACTCAAGATATCGATGCGCGAGGGCATTCTGGTGTCGGGTGTACTCGAGGGCGGGCCCGGCGAAAAGGCCGGCATCAAACCCGGCGACCTGATCGTCGGACTCGATCGCAAACCCGTCACGAGCTCGCAGCAGATGCTGCGGTTGGTCGCCGAAAAGCCGCCCGGCAGCCCGCTCAGTGTGACCCTGGTGCGTGACGGCACGCAACAGGATCAGGTTGCCATTGTCGGTGAGCGGCCGTCGCTCGGGGAACGCTGATCCGTCATGGGCATCTTCGACCACTACCGTCGCGGTGACGCCGCTCGCGACAGAGTCGCGATCGAGATCGACGTTGCCGCCGGCGTGTTGGAGGAATGTTTAGTTTGCCGGCAGATTGCCGATAAGCAGCGTGACGACCGTCTGGCCGTCGCCGAACTCGATGTCCATCAGCGATTCGATCACGCCGACCCCAGCGTCGCCGTGTTCAACGGGGATCGCGATGACCTGCTCAGGCGGCTGCGGACTGTGCGCAAGAGATTCGACTACCATTGCCTCTGTCACTCAACCGGTTGAATGCCAAAGCTAAAAATGAAGTGTGTTCCAGCCTGCACTACCCGCCTTTTCAAACATGCGCTGCTGAGTATGTCGCTCATCACCGGCGTTGCCAGCAGCACGCTCGCCAACGCCAAGCAAGCCGACGACCAGTTGCGTGCAGACTGCCGCGAGGAAGGTCAGGCCGTTGGCATGCAGGGTGCCGAACTCGAACAGTTCATACGCGACTGCATGGCTGAGTTCGTCAAGGTCAAGCTGATCAACGTCGAGAAATAGCGTTGGCGGCGGCGCGCAGCTGCCACCGCCTGCCGCTCACACCTCCGCGGCGACTTCACGCAACGCCGCGATCAACGCATCGTTCTCGTCTGGCGTACCCACCGTCGGACGCAGACAGTCGCGTAACAATGGATGACCACCGTCCAGGCACTTGATCAGTACCCGCCGATCACGCAACGCATTGAACCAAGCCGTCGCTTTGCCCGTCGGCGCCCTGAGCAACAGGAAGTTGGCTTCTGACGGATAGACCTCGACACCCTCGATGGCCGCCAACGCCGTGGCGAGGCGTTCGCGCTCGCGCCGGATCGCGGCGGTCTGCGTATCGAACACGGCCTTGTGCTGCAGCGCGAACGTGGCACTGGCCTGGGTCAGCGCGTTGATGTTGTATGGCAGACGCACCTTGTCGAACTGCTCGATCCACGCCGCCGGACCGGCCAGCAGGCCGAGGCGCAGTCCTGCGAGTCCCATTTTGGACACGGTGCGCATGACCAGCAGATTGTCGAACTCACCCAGTCGCGACATGAAACTCGCGTCGGTGAATGGCGCATAGGCCTCATCGACCACCACCAGCCCCGGTGCCGCGCGGATCACGGCCTCGATCGCGGCGGCATCGAACAGGTTGCCGGTCGGGTTGTTCGGATAGGCGAGGAACACGACGGCAGGCTGGTGCTCGTCCATCGCCTGCAACAGCGCGGGCAGGTCGAGTGCGAATGTGTCGGCCGTCAACGGCACGCCGACGTAGCGCATACCGCAGAACGTCGCGATCATGCGGTACATGACGAACCCCGGATCGACCGACAACACGCAGCGCGACGGTCCCGCCAGGCTCATCGTGACCATTTGGATGAGTTCGTCCGAACCGTTGCCGAGCATCATGCGCATGCCGTGCGGCACCGCCATGGCCTCGAACAGACGATCCGCCAGTGCGCGTGCGGCGGGGTCCGGGTAGCGGTTGACATCGGTCACGCGCAACAACTCGACCCAGGCGTCGCGCAGATCTTCGGGCCAGGTGTACGGGTTCTCCATTGCGTCGAGCTTGATCATGCCGTGCGCCGGCTGCACATGGTATGCATTCAGCTCACGGATCTCGGGACGCACCCAATGTGCGACCAACGCTTGCAAAGTATCAGACATTGCCGTTCACGTACCCAGCTCTGGAAAACACGCCCACCCCGGCGCCCTCATCGCGTCCGATCACCTACCGGGCCGATCACTCGGCAAAACGGTACTCGGCCGAACAGGCGTGCGCCTCGAGGCCCTCACCACGCGCGAGTGTCGAGGCCGTGCGGCCGAGCGTGTCGGCACCCGCTTCGGACACCAGGATCAGACTCGAGCGCTTCTGGAAGTCATAGACGCCCAGCGGCGAGCTGAAGCGCGCGGTCCGTGAGGTCGGCAACACATGGTTGGGGCCCGCACAGTAGTCACCGAGCGGCTCCGAGGTATAGCGCCCCATGAAAATCGCACCTGCATGACGGATCTTCTTCGCGTACTCGGCGGGCTCGTCGAGTGACAGCTCGAGGTGCTCGGGTGCAATGAAGTTGCCGACATCTGCCGCCTCGTCGAGGTCGCGACAGACGATCAGCGCGCCGCGCGTGCGCAGCGCCGTTTCGATGATTTCGCGTCGACTCATGGTCGGCAGCAGGCGATCGATACTCTGTTCGACGCGGGCGACAAACGCGGCATCGGGGCACAGCAGAATGGACTGCGCATCCTCGTCGTGCTCGGCCTGCGAAAACAGGTCCATCGCCACCCAATCCGGATCCGTACGACCGTCGCAGATCACCAGGATCTCGGAAGGGCCGGCGACCATGTCGATGCCGACCTGGCCGAACACCGTGCGTTTGGCCGTTGCGACGTAGATATTGCCTGGGCCGACGATCTTGTCGACCGCGGGCACGGACTCGGTACCGTAGGCCAGGGCCGCAACCGCCTGCGCGCCGCCGACGGCGAACACGCGGTCGACACCGCAGACGTGCGCCGCGGCCAGCACCAGCTCGTTGAGCTCACCACGCGGGGTCGGCACCACCATGATGAGTTCGGCAACGCCGGCGACCTTGGCCGGCAGGGCGTTCATGAGCACCGACGACGGGTAGGCGGCCTTGCCGCCGGGGACGTACAGGCCGACGCGATCGAGCGGCGTCACCTGTTGCCCCAGCACGGTGCCGTCCGCTTCGGTGTAGGTCCAGCCTTCCATTTTCTGCCGTTCGGCATAGGCACGTACGCGGTCCGCGGCATGGCTCAAGGCGTCGCGCTGCGCGGCGGGGATGGTGTTCCATGCCTGCGCGAGTCGTGCCAGCGGGATCTCCAGATCGGCCGCCGACGCCGCCGCCCAACCATCGAAGCGGTTGGTGTAGTCGATCAATGCGGTATCGCCGCGCGCACGGATCTGCGTGATCACATCGTGGACGACATCGTTGACGGCGGTGTCGGACACCGACTCCCAGGCCAGCAGCGCATCGAGCTGCGTGCGGAAATCGCTATCGGCGGTGTTCAGTTTGCGAATGTCAGCCATGGTCAGTCACCGGGTTGGAAACGGGTCGTCCGCTCGCGCGGTCGTGCAGCAACGATACGCGCTTCGCGCGCCGGGCCAAACCCGGGAATCGTCCGGGAGCCGCACCTGTGTTCCGGGCATGCGGCTGTTCAGTCGCCCACCGCATCGCGCAGTGCCGTCACCAGCGCCTGCACCGTCGCATGCTTCATCTTCCACGAGGCCTTGTTGACGACCAGGCGCGAGCTGATGTCGTGCATGTGTTCGAGTGGTATCAGGCCATTGGCCTTGAGCGTGTTGCCCGACTCGACGAGATCGACGATCAGGTCCGAAAGCCCGACCAGCGGCGCGAGCTCCATGGAGCCGTAAAGCTTGATGACTTCGACCTGCTGGCCACGTGCGGCGAAGAACGCGCGCGCCGCGTTGACGTACTTGGTGGCAATACGCAGGCGTCGCGCGCTGGTGTCCGCGCCCGGCCGGCCGGCGATCATCATGCGACAGCGCGCGATCCTGAGATCCAGCGGCTCGTACAACCCGTCGCCGCCGTGCTCCATGAGCACGTCCTTGCCGGCGACACCGATATCGGCCGCCCCCCACTGCACATAGGTGGGTACGTCGGTGGCGCGGATCAGCACGAACTTCACCAGCGGATGCGAGGTGTCGAGGATGAGCTTGCGGCTGGTTTCCGGGTCGTCGAGCGGCTCGATGCCGGCCTGCTTCAGCAACGGCAGGGTGTCTTTGAAGATGCGCCCCTTCGACAATGCGATGGTCAGCGGTGTTTCGATCGATACCGTCATGATGCTTAGCCTGGAATCCTGCGGATCTGCGCACCGAGCCCGGCGAACTTGTCTTCGATGTTCTGGTAGCCGCGGTCGACGTGGTAGATGCGGTCGACCACCGTTTCACCATCGGCGACGAGACCGGCCAGCACCAGACTCGCCGAGGCACGCAGGTCGGTCGCCATGACCGGCGCCGCGGTCAGACGCGGGATCCCCGTACAGATCGCGGTGTTGCCTTCGAGTTTTATCTTGGCACCCATGCGCTGCAGCTCCTGTACATGCATGAAGCGGTTCTCGAACACCGTCTCGGTGATCGTGCCGACGCCCTCGGCGACGCTGTTGAGCGCCGTGAACTGGGCCTGCATGTCGGTAGGGAACGCAGGAAACGGTGCCGTGTGCACATTCACGGCACGCGGTCGCTTGCCATGCATGTCGAGCACGATCTCGTCGCTACCGACATCGAGCTCGGCACCCGCCTCGTGCAGCTTCTGCAACACCGCATCGAGCTGGCTCGGGTCGGTGTCGCGCACGCGCACGCGTCCACCGCTGATCGCCCCGGCGACCAGGAACGTACCGGTCTCGATGCGATCCGGCAACACGTTGTATTCGGTGCCGCGCAACGCCTTCACGCCCTCGACGGTGATGGTCGTCGAACCGGCGCCACTGACGCGCGCACCCATGGCATTGAGGCAGTTGGCGAGATCGACGACTTCGGGCTCGCGCGCCGCGTTCTCGATCACTGTCGTGCCGTCGGCGAGCGTCGCCGCCATCATCAGGTTTTCCGTGCCGGTGACGGTGACCAGGTCGAGCACCAGGCGCACGCCCTTGAGACGCGTCGCCTTGGCCTTGATGTAACCACCCTCGACGGTGATTTCGGCACCCATCGCGCGCAGTCCCTCGATGTGCAGGTCGACGGGGCGTGAGCCGATGGCACAGCCACCGGGCAGCGATACCTCGGCGTGACCATAGCGCGCCAGCAGCGGACCCAATACCAGGATCGAGGCACGCATCGTCTTGACCAGCTCGTAAGGCGCGAACGGCGAATCGACACGCGTCGCATCCACCTCCACGCGCATCTTCTCGTCGACGGTCAGCTCCACGCCCATGCGCCCGAGCAGTTCCATCGTCGTCGTGATATCCCGCAGATGCGGAATGTTGCCGACCACCATCGGCTGTTCCGCAAGCAGGGTCGCCGCCAGGATCGGCAATGCGGCATTCTTGGCGCCGGAGATGCGCACGTCGCCGGACAGGGCCTTGCCGCCGGTGATGATCAGTTTGTCCATGAGGTTCCGACGCCCGCAGCGCCCAGCCGCAAAAAAAGGGCGTTAATGATAAAGAAAAAGCGCGGAATGCGGGAGGTCAGTCGTCGGCGGCGCGTGGCGCCGCTGCCGCGGAGCCCTGGGTCGCGCCCTTGCCACTGCCGACCAGGGCGTCGCAGTTGGACAGGTGCGCGAGGTCGCGCAGCTCGTCCGGCATGTCGGAAAAATGCAAGGTGCAACCCCGCGCGCGCGCCACGTCGAGCGCCTCGATGAGCAGCACCAGACCGGCACTGTTGGCGCGCTCTACCCCGCCAAGGGCAAGGGTCAAGGTTGTGCCATCGCGCAATGCAGCGTCGAGTGCCGGCCAGATTTGCGGGACCGAAGCGAAATCCAGTGTGCCCGACAGCTCGAGGCGGCTGTCGCCGGCGGCAGTCAGCTGCGCTTCACTCATTTGACCGGCGTATTGCGGTTCTTCTCGGCGAGGGCTGTGATCAGGCCATCGATACCGCCACGGCGCACGAGTGTCGTGAACTGGCTGCGGTAATTGGTGATCAGACTGACGCCATCGATAACCACGTCGTACACCAACCAGCGCGAATCGGTGCGTTTGAGGCGGTAGTTGATCGGGATCGGCGGTGCACCCGACGAGGCGATCCGGGTCGGAATCATCACGTTGTCGGCGTCCGAGGCATACTGCACCGGCAGGTATTCGATCTGCTGCCCGGAATAACCGAGCAGTGCCGTGGCGTAGGTACGGACCAGGAGCTCGCGGAATTCGCGGGTGACACCATCCTTCTGCGCATCGGTGGCATCGCGCCAGAAACGCCCGAGCGCCGACTGCGACATCGAGCGGAAGTCGAAATGCGGCAATACCGTGCTTTCGACGAGCGGATAGATGAGCCGCGGATCAGCCTCGAGTTCGGCCTTGCGCGCACTCACCTCGGCCAGAACCTTGTCGCCGGTCTGGCGTACGAGCGCCTGCGGGTCCTCAATCGCGGCAACCGCGCATGACGACAGCATGATCAGCGCCGCGAACAAAGTCCGGATTCCGGTCAGACCACGCATCAGTTTGCTCCTTCCTGCGCCTTGCCGTAGATGAACTGCCCGATGACCTCTTCGAGGACCAGGGCAGATTGCGTAACGGCAATCTCGCTGCCCTCTTTAAGCACGCTCTCGCTGCCACCCGGATCGAGACCCACGTATTGCTCACCGAGCAGCCCCGCGGTCAGGATCTTGGCGAATGTATCATCAGGAATCTGGTTATATTGGGAATAGATTCCCAAAACGGCAACCGCGCGAAAGTCCTTGGAATCGAAGTAAATATCCAGCACCCGGCCGACTTCGACCCCGGCCAACGTCACCGGCGCCTTGGCCTTTAGACCGCCGATGTTGTCGAAACGTGCCGTGATCCGGTACGCATCGCCCGAATTCACCGTGCCCAGGTTGCTCACCTGCATCGCGAGAAAGAACAGCGCGACGAAGCCGGCGGCCATAAAGGCGCCGACCAGGATTTCCAATTGTGTGGTTTTCGACATATCCAGTTCCCGCGCTCAGTTGAACATCAGCGCCGTCAATACGAAATCGAGGCCGAGGACGGCCAGCGAAGAATGCACCACGGTGCGCGTGGTCGCCCGGCTCACGCCTTCGGATGTCGGCACGCAGTCGTAGCCCTGGAAGATGGCAATCCAGGTACAGACGACACCGAACACCACCGACTTGATGACGCCATTGAGCACATCCTCGTGCCAATCGATCTGCGATTGCATCTGCGCCCAGTAGGTTCCGTCGTCGACGCCGAGCAGTCCGACACCGACGAACCATCCACCATACACGCCAAGTGTCGTGAACATCGCGGCGAGCAATGGCATCGACAGGATCCCGGCGACCAACCGCGGCGTCAGCACGCGGTGCTGCGGGTTTACGGCCATCATCTCGAGACCCGACAGCTGTTCGGTCGATTTCATCAGGCCGATCTCGGCCGCGAGTGCCGACCCGGCGCGCCCGGCGAACAACAACGCCGTCACCACCGGCCCCAGCTCACGCACCAGCGATGCCGCGACCATGACCCCCAGCGTCGCCTCGGCGCCGAAGCGGGAGAGGATGTAATAACCCTGCAGGCCGAGCACCATGCCGACGAAGATTCCCGACACGGCGATGATCAGCACCGTGAGCACGCCGACCGAAAACATCTGGTCGAGCAGCAGTCGCGGGCGCCGCAGCATGGCCGGCAGCCCTCCCCACATCGCGAGCATGAGCAGATTCGCGCGCCCGAGTCGCGCAGCGCTCGCCAGCCCGGCGCGGCCCAGCGTTGCCAGCCAGGTGATCACAGGGCATCCTCGAACAGGTCGGCGTCGAGCGCCGGCGCGCCGTAGTGGAACGCCACCGGGCCGTCCGGCAGCCCGTCGATGAACTGCCGCGTCGATGGGTTTTCGCTCGCATTGAGCTTGTGCGGCGACCCCGCCTCGATGACCCTGCCGTCCGATATCACGTAGGCCAGGTCAGCAATCGACAGGGTTTCCTTGACGTCGTGCGAAACCACGATACTGCTGATGTCGGCAGCATCGTTGAGGCGCCGGATCAGACGCACGAGCACGCCCATCGAGATCGGGTCCTGTCCCGTGAAAGGCTCGTCATACATGATCATCATCGGGTCGAGCGCGATCGCCCGCGCCATGGCGACGCGGCGCGCCATGCCACCCGACAATTGCGCCGGCATCAGATGATGGGCGCCACGCAGACCCACGGCTTCGAGCTTCAGCAGCACCAGCTTGCGGATCATCGAGGGGTTCAGCCGCGTGTGCTCACGCAGCGGATAGGCAACATTGTCGAACACGCTCAGATCCGTGAGCAGCGCGCCGCTCTGGAATAGCATGCCCATGCGGATGCGCAGGCGATACAGGTCACGCGTCGACAATGCATGCACGTTGAGCCCATCGACCTCGATCGTGCCGGCATCGGGGCGCAACTGCCCGCCGATCAACTTGAGCAGCGTGGTCTTTCCCGTGCCGGACGGACCCATGATCGCCGTCACGCCGCCGCGCGGGATATCAAGATCGACGCCGTCGAAAATGACCTTGCTGCCGCGGTTGAACCTGAGGCCGCGAATCCGTACCAGGATATCTGTTGTGGCGGGGTTGGGACTCATCACTACCTGGGGCCGGAAGAGGTGGGGCAATCCGTGTGCATCCCGGCCAAGTGTTGTGCAAACGACGGATTGTCGGTGGCATGTCCAGGGGCGTCAAGGCCGGTCAGGCGCGCCCCAGCAACTCGAGAAGCGTACGCAACTCGCCCACCCGGCCGGGTCCGACCCCGTCACCATCGATGATCAGCGCACGCGTATCCGCATCAAGCTGCTCGGCCCGCCTGCGCCATGCGCGCAGGTCGTCCTCGAGAGCCTGCCAGAGCACGAGACACGCACCCGACCGCGGGTCACGCCACGTATCGCGGCCGTCAGCCCGCCATCGCGCGAAGCGCCCATCATGCTCGTCGATGGCGTCACCCAGCAGCACATCGCGCTCGGGATCGAGCAGCTCGAGCCAGGCACACTCATGTGCCTGCGCAGCACCCAGGTCGACGAAACAACGCAACCCCGACGGCCGCTGAGCGAATTGTTCCCGCAACAGGTCGCTGTCGGCCGCGCGCCACACGTGGCCGGGAATGAACACGCAATCGCAATCGTTGCCGTAATAGGCCAGACGCCAATCGGGCGGCAAGTCATCGGGATAATAGCCAGCGAGCCAGTCGGCGCGCTCCCAGCCCACGGTACCGAGCAGCAGGCGCCGCGGCGGGTTAAAATTCGACATGGCCAGCCTGTGGATCAAGGGACGGCGGGAACACTGTATGGGCGAGATTCTACCTTTCAAGCCGCGCAAAGCCAGCGAACGCCATCGTGGCAATACGCTGTGTCGCAACGGCCACCACAAGTGGGAAGTCGACAAGGCCTCGGTATTCGACGTCAAACTCGGCCACCTGGTCACCCGCTATCGCTGCACCCGCTGTGGCGCGACGAAGGTCAGTGCCGACTGACATCGACGCGATACAGCGGCGCGCGTGTTGCCGTGGCCGCACTTGGACAAGCCGCACGCGTTTCGCCACAATCCGCGTTCCCGTAGTTTCCCCCTGATTGCTCTGAAATGCTGCTTGCCGTCGGCTCCATCCTGCTGGGTTTCGCGCTGCTCGTCTGGGGTGCCGACCGCTTCGTGATCGGTGCCGCCGCCCTCGCCCGCAACCTTGGCGTACCCCCCCTGCTAATTGGCCTGACCATCGTCGGTTTCGGCACCTCGGCGCCCGAGATCCTGGTCTCGGCGATGGCAGCGATACAAGGCAACACCGGCTTGGCCGTGGGTAATGCCATCGGCTCCAATATCGCCAACATCGCACTGATTCTCGGCACCACCGCACTGATCGCGCCGTTGATGGTGAAGTCCGACATGCTGCGACGCGAATACCCGCTGCTGCTCGCCGTCAGCGTCGGCACCTTCGTACTGCTGATCGACGACGACCTCGGCCGCATCGACGGCGTGCTGCTGCTGATCGCCCTCGCGCTGACGATGCTGGCGCTCATCCGCATCGGCCAGAAGCGGCGCGACCACGATCCGCTGGCCGAAGAGATCGAGGCCGAGATTCCGAGCGATCTCAGCAATCTCAAGGCGACGGTCTGGTTCGTCGTCGGTCTGGTCACGCTGATCGCGAGTTCGCGCATGCTCGTCTGGGGCGCCGTCGAAATCGCCACGGCGCTCGGTGTCAGCGACTTGTTGATCGGTCTCACGATCGTCGCCATCGGCACCAGCCTGCCGGAACTCGCGGCCAGCGTCATGAGCGCAATCAAGAAAGAACACGACCTGGCAATCGGCAACATCGTCGGTTCCAACATCTGGAACCTGCTCGCCGTGCTCGGCGTGCCCGGTCTCCTCGCACCCGGCGGAATCCCGGCCGAGGTCGCCGAACGCGATATGCTGGTCATGCTGGCACTGACACTGGCACTGTTCATCATGGGGCGTGGCACTCAGACCCATGGCATCATCAACCGTACGGAGGGCGGCCTGCTGCTGGCCTGTTTCATCGCGTACCAGAGCTGGCTGATCTGGCACGCACAAGCAGCCTGAACCGCCCGGCCCACTTCGAACAAGGACCAACGATGAGTCCCAACGCCGACGAACTTCGCCGATCCGCGGTCAGCGTCATCAAAATAGAAAATGAAGCCGTGCGCGCTCTCGAGGCCCGCATCGACGACGATTTCGTGCGCGCGTGCACCTACCTGCTCGCCTGCGAGGGCCGCATCGTGGTCACCGGCATGGGCAAATCCGGACACATCGCCAACAAGATCGCCGCGACCCTGGCGAGCACCGGCAGTCCCGCCTTCTTCGTCCACCCCGGCGAGGCCAGCCACGGCGACCTCGGCATGATCACGCCGAACGACGTGGTTCTGGCACTGTCCAATTCGGGCGAGACCAGCGAGATCGTCACCATCGTGCCGCTGATCAAGCGCATGGGGGCGCCGTTGATCAGCATGACGGGGAAACCGACATCGACGCTGGCGCGCGAAGCCAATGTGAGCCTCGATGTCAGCGTCGCCAAGGAAGCCTGTCCGCTCGACCTCGCACCGACCGCGAGCACCACGGCCGCGCTAGTGATGGGCGATGCGCTCGCGATCGCACTACTCGAGGCACGCGGCTTCACCGCCGAGGACTTCGCGCTGTCGCACCCCGGCGGAAGCCTCGGCCGCCGTCTGTTACTGCACGTGTACGACATCATGCACAAGGGAGAGCGGATCCCTGCCGTGCATCCCGATGCACCGCTGCGCGACGCGCTCATGGAAATGACGGCGAAAGGCCTCGGCATGACCGCCGTGGTCGACGACCACGGCCACGCGGTCGGCGTATTCACCGACGGCGACCTGCGCCGCTGCCTCGATCGCGGTGTCGACGTGCGCGCGGCAACGGTCGCCGACGTCATGACGCCGGGTGGCAAACGCATCGCGCCCGATCGTCTCGCCGTCGAGGCGCTCAACCTGATGGAGCAGAAGAAGATCAACGCCCTGCTCGTGATCGATGCCAATGATCGCCTGTGTGGCGCACTCAACATGCACGACCTGCTGCGCGCGGGCGTGGTGTGATCGGACCCCAGCCCAGGAAGCAATAACTATGCAGGACATTCAGCACAAGGCCGCGGCCATCCGCCTGATCATTTTCGATGTCGACGGCGTGCTCACCGACGGCAGCCTGTTCATCGGCGACGATGGCCAGGAGTACAAGGCGTTCAATTCCAAGGACGGCCACGGCATGGTGATGCTGCAGGAGACCGGGGTGCAGATCGCCATCATCACCGGGCGCACCTCAGAGGTCGTGCGCATCCGCATGGCCAGCCTGGGCATCGAGCGCCTCTACCAGGGCAAGCGGCAAAAGCTCCCCGCCTACGAAGAACTCAAACAGCTCACGGGGTTCAGCGACGAGCAGATCGCGTATGTCGGTGACGATGTCGTCGACCTGCCCGTGATGACCAAGGTCGGCCTCGCGATCGCCGTACAGGACGCGCACGAACTCGCCAAGCAGCACGCGCACTGGATCACACCGAGTGGTGGTGGGCGCGGAGCCGCGCGCGAGGTGTGCGAACTCATCATGGACGCGCAGGGCAACCTGCAGCGGCTGATGCAGCTGTACACGGCCTGATCGGCACGTGCGCCGCTACCGTCCCATCCTCGCCCTGCTGCTCGTTGCCGCCGCGATCGTCAGTTGGTGGCTGCGTGATGCCGAACCGCCCGCGCCCGAGCAGACCCAACAGAAAAGCGGCCCACGCGAGATCGACTACTACATCCGCGGTTTCGATGTGACCCAGATGAACGAAACCGGGCAACCCGCGCATCGACTGCAGGCCGAGCGCGCGCACCACTACACCGATGACGACACCACCGAACTGCAGCAGCCACAGCTGCAGGTATTCCAACTCGAGTCACCACCCTGGGACGTGCGCTCGCAGAGCGCGTTGATCTCCGCCGACGGCGAACTCGTGCTGCTCAGCGGCGACGTCGCGATCATGCGCGACGGTGATGCCCGCAACCGCCCCGTGCGTATCGACACCCGCAACCTGCGCGTACAGCCGCAGCAGGACTATGCGGAAACAGATGAAAAGGTTAGGGTAGAAACCGACCGCGACTGGCTCGACGCCGTCGGCATGCAGGCATGGCTGCGGCCCCCGTCGCGGATAAAGTTTCTGTCTCAGGTGAAAGGCCACTATGTACCGGGCGCGACACATGCCGAATGATCAAGCACCCACCCTGGCGGAGATCGGCACCCGCGGCCGTACGCTGCTCGTGGCGCTGGCCCTGTGTCTCACCCCGGCGCTGTCGCCGGCACTCGAATCCGACCGCCAGCAACCCATCGAACTGGCTGCCGACAGCGTCGACATCGACGAGGGCAAAGGCATCAGCGTCTACAAGGGTGACGTCGACCTGCGCCAGGGCTCGATCCACGTCCGTGCCGACATCGTCACGGTGTACCAGCAGGACCGCAAAACGTCGAAGATCGTCGCACGCGGCGCACCGGTGCATTTCGAACAGCAGTCGACCAAAGGCCCCGTCAAAGGCGAAGCCAAGCAGGTCGAATACGAGGTCGGCAGCGAGAACCTCGTCATGACCGGCGACGCGGTACTGATTCAGGGCCAGGACCGCATGGCCAGCGATCGCATCGTGTACGACCGTGTGCGCTCGGTGGTCAAGGCCGGCGCCGCGGCGCAAGGCAAGCAGCGGGTGCGGATATCGATCCAGGCGCCGGGGCAATAGGCCGGCACGCACATCGGGCGCCATGAGCCAGCTCGCCGCTGAAGACCTCGTCAAGGCTTACCGCGGACGCACCGTCGTCAACGGCGTGTCGCTGCGCGTCGCCGCCGGCGAGGTCGTGGGCCTGCTGGGTCCCAACGGCGCTGGCAAGACCACGACCTTCTACATGATGGCCGGCCTGATTCCAGTCGACCGTGGTCGTGTGCTGATCGGATCACACGACGTGACCGACAGCCCGATGCACGTGCGCGCCCGCCTCGGTCTCGGCTACCTGGCCCAGGAACCGTCGATATTCCGTCGCCTGAGCGTGCGCCACAACGTGATGGCGGTGCTCGAGGTGCGCGACGACCTGGACCGCACCGAGCGCCGCGCATTGTGCGACGTGCTGCTGCATGAATTCGGCATCGGCCACCTCAGCGACAACCCGGCGATCAGCCTGTCGGGCGGCGAACGCCGGCGCCTCGAGATCGCGCGTGCACTGGCCGTCGAGCCCCGCTATATCCTGCTCGACGAACCCTTCGCGGGCATCGACCCGATCTCTGTCCTGGACATCCAGCGCATCATCGCCGAACTCGCCGGGCGTGGAATCGGCATCCTGATCACGGATCACAACGTGCGCGAGACACTCGGCATCTGCGCCCGCGCCTACATCATCAACGAAGGTGCCGTGCTTGCCCAGGGAACGCCGAACGAGATTCTCGAAGACCCGCGCGTCCGCTCGGTCTACCTGGGCGAAAATTTCCGCCTGTGAATCCGGCCCGGACGTCTGCCAGACGCTGCCGGCCGGTGTCGAGCGGGTCTGCGGCTCCCCCCGCATGCATCGCTCGCAGTTGCGCTAGAATGAGGTCGAGAGGAACTTAAACAAATTTCGTACCAGAAAATATCCGAATGAAGCCCACGATCCAGCTGCGCCTGGGCCAACACCTCACGATGACGCCGCAGCTGCAACAGGCGATCAAGCTGTTGCAACTGTCCACCCTCGACCTGAAACAGGAGATCCAGGAAGCGCTCGAGTCCAACCTGATGCTCGAGACCGACGAGGACAACCCACGCCGCGACGAGAACGAGCGCCGCGAAGAACCCGTGCGCGAAAGCCAGGATGCGGGCAACGACCCGAACAACGAGAGCGAGATATCGATCGAGTCCGAGCGCATGCCCGACGAGCTGCCGGTGGACACGGTCTGGGACGACATCTACGACAGCATCACGCCGGTCAGCGGTGCGGTGGGGCCGGCGGGCGACGACGGCCAGGATTTCCTCAACCAGCAAAGCGCCGGCGAGTCGCTGCAGGATCATCTGATCTGGCAGATGCAGTTGACCCCGTTCAGTCCCAGCGATCTGGCGATCGCCGAGGCGATCATCGACAGCATCAACGAGGATGGCTATCTCGGTGCCAGCCTCGAGGACATTCTGGCCAGCGTCGACGACCCCGACATCGAGCTCGACGAGGTCGAGGCCGTCCTGCATCGCGTGCAGGCCTTCGACCCCCCCGGGATCGCCGCACGCGATCTGCGAGAATGCCTGCTGATCCAGCTGCGCCAGCTACCCGACGATTTCGAGTGGCGCAGCGAGGCGATCACGCTGGTCAGCGAGCACTTCGACCTTCTGGCGCAACAGGAAGAGACCCAGATGTGCCGTCGGCTCAAGCTCAATAGCGACGAATTGATGTCGGTTATTCACCTGATTCGCTCATTGAACCCGCGTCCCGGCACCAGCGTCACAGCGACCCAGCCGAGCTACATCGAACCGGACGTGTTCGTCGACAAGCGCAACAACAAGTGGCGGGTCGAACTGAATCCGGATGCCGCGCCGCGCCTGCGCGTCAACGCCGAATACGCCGGCATGATCCGGCGCGCCGACAACAGCGCCGACAACGTCACCCTGAAGAACCACCTGCAGGAGGCACGCTGGTTCATCAAGAGCCTGCAGAGCCGCAACGACACGCTGCTGCGCGTGGCCACACAAATCGTCGACTTTCAGCGCAATTTCTTCGAATATGGAGAGGAGGCCATGAAACCGCTGGTTTTGCGCGATATCGCCGAGGCGTTGAGCATGCACGAGTCGACCATTTCGAGGGTGACCACGCAGAAATACATGCACACGCCGCGCGGCACCTACGAATTCAAGTACTTCTTTTCCAGCCACGTCAGCACCGCCTCCGGCGGCGAGGCGTCGGCGACAGCCATCCGGGCCCTGATCAAGAAGCTCGTCGGTGCCGAAAAACCCAACAAACCACTGTCAGACAACAAGATTGCCGCCATTCTCGCCGACCAGGGAATCAACGTGGCGCGCAGGACGGTTGCCAAGTACCGTGAATCGATGGCGATCCCGCCGTCGAATGAACGCAAGCGTCTCGCCTGAGGACGCTTCATCGCAAGGAGAACAACTATGCAAGTGAACCTGACCGGTCATCATGTCGACATCACCGACGCCCTGCGGTCCTACGTCGACGAAAAGATCGCCCGTCTGGAACGGCACTTCGACCACGTGACCAATGTGCACGTGATCCTCAGCGTCGAGAAACTCGTGCAGAAGGCCGAGGCCACCGTACACATTGCCGGCGCCGACGTATTCGCGGACGCGGTCCACGAGGACATGTACGCCGCGATCGACGCACTGGTCGACAAGCTCGACCGCCAGGTGCTCAAGCACAAGGAAAAGGTCAAGAGTCACCGCGGCAACGGGCATCGCGAGTCGGCCGAGGCCGCCGGCTGAACCGGCAGGCGGACGCATGCTCCCCGAAGGCATCCTCGCACTGCACAGCATCAGCATCGCTGATCCGGCATCGAGCAAGAAGCGAGTCCTCGAGCATGCCGCGCGCCTGCTCGCGCAGGCCGATACCGAGCTGGATGCCGAACCGGTCTTCGAGCGCCTGCTCGAACGCGAGCGTCTCGGCAGCACCGGGCTCGCGGGCGGCGTGGCCCTGCCACATGCCCGCGTGCCCGGCCTGACAGGCAGCCACGGCGCCTTCCTGCGCCTCGCCGAACCGGTCGAGTTCGATGCCCTCGACGGCCAGCCGGTCGACCTCGTGTTCGCCCTGCTGGTACCCGAGGAGGCGACCGACGAGCACCTGCAGCTGCTGAGCGCGCTGGCCCGGATGTTCAACGAAACCGAGTTGCGCGACCGCCTGCGCGACGCCGACCCCGAGGAAGCACTGGCCATCCTGACCGGCCACTCCACGACCCATGCCGCATAGAGTCAAGGTCAGCGACCTTTTCGAGGCATTGTCGCAACGCCTGCAGCTGTCCTGGGTCGCCGGCAGATCCGGTTCCGAGAAGGCCATCATCTCGGATGGCATCGACAGTGGCACCGGCATCATCGCGGGCCCGCTCAACTACATCCATCCCAACCGCGTCCAGGTCATCGGCCAGGCCGAAAAGAGTTACATCGAGGGGCTGGGACCGCACGGCCGCAAGCGCGCCATCGAGCAGCTGTTCGAAAACGCACCCGCGATGATCGTGCTGGTCAACGGCGTCGAGGGGCCCGCCGCGCTGATCGAGCATGCCGACCGGGACGGGGTCGCGCTGATGCGTTCACCCCTGCCGGACAGCCAGGTGCTGGACAACCTGCAGTACTACGCGTCGCTGTTCCTGTCGGAAAAAACGACGCTGCACGGTGTGTTCCTCGAGGTGCTCGGCATGGGCGTGCTGCTGACCGGCGACCCCGCCGTGGGCAAGAGCGAACTCGCCCTGGACCTGATCACGCGTGGCAGCCGCCTGGTCGCCGACGACGCGCCCGAGTTCACCCGGATCGCGCCAGACATCGTCAGCGGCACGTGTCCGCCGCTGCTGCGCGAGTTTCTCGAGGTGCGCGGCCTGGGCATCCTCAACATCCGCGCGATGTTCGGCGACAGCGCGATCAAGCGCACCAAGTATCTGCGCCTGATCGTGCACCTGATGCGCATGTCGGCCGAACAGATCTCCGGCATGGACCGGCTGTCGGGCGCACACACCGACCGCGACGTACTCGGGGTCTCCGTGCCGCAGGTGACGGTGCCCGTCGCGCCCGGGCGCAATCTCGCGGTGCTGGTCGAATCGGCAGTGCGCAACCACCTGCTGCGACTCAAGGGCTACGATGCGGCGGAGATGCTGATCGAGCGTCAGCAGCAGGCCATCATGGACCAGGACTGAGCCCCGCGGGGCAACGCGCCGTATCCGCGCGTCCATTTCGGTTGTTTTGCCAGATCGCCGGCCGATCGTTCCTGCACCCGTGTGCCGCAACGGCTACACTTGTAGGTTCAGATGTCGTCGTCCGCGCGGCCCCTAACGCAGGCATGACCAAGCCTCAAAACAGCAACGAAACGCCCCGGGTCGTTCTCGTGACAGGCCTGTCCGGCTCGGGCAAGAGCATCGCGCTCCACGTCCTCGAGGACGCCGGATTCTATTGCATCGACAACCTGCCGGTGACGCTGTTCGACGCGCTGGTACGCGACATCACCAGTCACCCGAGCGCGGCCCGCAAGCAGACCGCGATCGGCATCGACGCGCGCAGCCCGGGAGCCGAACTCGATCAGCTGCCGGCGACGATCAAACGTCTGCGTGACCACGGCGTCGACTGCGAGGTCGTGTTTCTCGACGCGGAGGATCATGTTCTGATCCAGCGCTTCAGCGAAACACGCCGGCGCCACCCGCTAACCGACGAGGAACACAACCTCGAACAGGCGATCCGGCTCGAACGGCAAATGCTCGAACCGCTGCTCGACCTGTCGCGGCTCACGATCGACACGTCGCGCACCACGCTGCATGAACTGCGTGAGATCGTGCGTGCGCGGGTCGCCGAGCGCGACCGCGGCGAGATGTCGATCATGCTGCAATCGTTCGGGTTCAAACATGGCGTGCCGCGCAACGCCGATTTCGTGTTCGATGTGCGCTGCCTGCCGAATCCACACTGGCATCCCGAGCTGCGGCCACTGACCGGGCGCGATCCCGAGGTGGCCAGTTTCCTCGGCAACGACCTGCAGGTGAAGATGATGCTCAGCGAACTGCGCGAGTTCCTTATCCACTGGATTCCGTGTTTCGAACGCGAGGGCCGCAGCTACCTGACCATCGCCGTGGGCTGCACCGGCGGCCAGCACCGCTCGGTCTACCTGATCGAGGAACTGGAGCGTTTCCTGAAATCGCAAGGTCGCGACGTCGTACGCAACCACCGGGAGCTGCCATGAGTGTCGGCATTCTGCTCATCACCCACCCTGGCGTCGGCTCGTCCCTGCTGCACATCGCGACGCGCATCATCGGCTCGACCGCGCAACCGGTGAAGTGCCTCGAGGTGCCGCCCGATGCGGCCATCGAACCGGTCTGTGAACGCGCCCGCAGCATGCTCAAGGTGCTCGATCACGGCTCCGGCGTGCTGGTCATGACCGACCTGTTCGGGGCCACGCCCCACAACATCGCGCAGGAAGTCGCGTGTGAAGGCGGTCGAACCAACCTGCTGGCCGGGCTGAATCTGCCGATGCTGGTGCGCGTCTTCAATTACCCCGACGATGATCTCGACACGCTCACCAGCAAGGCCGCCGAGGGTGGCAGTCGTGGCATCATGACCTGCCAGACACAGGCCGAGCAACGCATGAAGGGCAAGGGATGAACACGACGGCAGACCATGGCTTCGACGGCGACCGCCGCACCTGCACCGCATCATCGGCGACCGGACGAACGCGCGGCAGCTCGGTATGCTGACGCGCGAGATCACGATCTCGAACAAACTCGGCCTGCACGCGCGCGCGGCCGCCAAACTCGTCAATGTCGCCAGCGGCTACGGTGCCGAGATCATCCTCGAGAAGCAGGGGCAGCGGGTAAACGGCAAGAGCATCATGGGCGTCATGATGTTGGCCGCAAGCCGCGGCACCGTGCTCAGGCTGCATGTCGACGGCGAGGCAGAAGACGACGCCATGCGCGCCATAGTCGCACTGATCGACGACAAGTTCGGCGAGGGCGAGTGAGCGTCGCCTGCATCGGCACCGGGATTGGCGGCGCATCAGCGATCGCGACCGGTGAAGCCTATCTCGTATGCCGCGGCCCGGTGTGCGTCACGCCGAGCTGGATAGACACACACGAGATCGAGGCCGAGGTCGAACGCTTCGAAGGAGCGCTGCGCACCGCCGCCGAGCAGCTGCGCAGCGTGCGCCAGCAGATCCCGGACGATACACCGTCCGACATCGCCGAATTCATCGACACCCACCTGCTGATGATCGAGGACAAGGCGATATCGAGCCAGCCGATCCACCTGATTCGCAACGAAGGGCTGAGTGCGGAATGGGCGCTGCAGCAGCACCGGGACTCGCTGATGCGGGTGTTCGAACAGATGGACGACCCGTATCTGCGCACACGCTGCGACGATCTCGACCACGTCGTCAACCGCGTGGTCAACATCCTGCTCGAGCAGCACGAACCGCAGTTCGGCAGCCTCGAGGGGCATATCGTGCTGGCCGAGGACCTTACCCCGGCCGACGTGATCCTGATGAAGAACCAGGGGGTCGCCGGATTCGTGACCGATTACGGCGGACCGATGTCGCATACCTCGATCCTTGCCCGCAGCCTCGGCCTGCCGGCCGTGGTCGGCGCGCGCGGTGCGACGTCGTGCCTTCAGCATGGCGAACCGCTGATTCTCGATGCCGAATTCGGCATCGTGCTCGCCGACTGCGATGACGAAATGCTGGCCCAGTTCGAGGCACTGCGCGATGCGGCGATCTCACGCACCGTCGAGCTCCGGCGCAGGCGCGCCGAACCGGCGGCCACGCATGACGGTCAGCGTGTAACGATACGCGCCAACATCGAGCTGGCGGAAGACGTCGCGAAAGCGCGCGCCAATGGCGCCGACGGCATCGGCCTGTACCGCACAGAATTCCTTTACATGAATCGCCCGCAGCCGCCCACCGAAGACGAACACTTCGCCGCCTACCTCGCGGTCGTCGAGGGCATGCAGGGGCAACCCGTCACGATCCGCACCCTGGATCTGGGCGCCGACAAGCGACCCGGGGCCGGCCTGCACAGCGCCGCATCTGCAAATCCGGCGCTCGGCCTGCGCGCGATCCGCCTGTGCCTGAAGGAGCCGGAGCTGTTCTACCCGCAGGTCAGGGCCATCCTGCGCGCATCGGCATTCGGACCGGTGCGACTGATGCTGCCGATGCTGACCAATGTGTGGGAGGTCGATCAGGCGCGCCGCATCATCGAACTCGTCATGCAACAGCTGGATGCCGAAGGCGTCGCGTTCGACCGCGGTCTCCCGATCGGCGGAATGATCGAGGTTCCGGCCGCGGCCCTCGCGGCGCGGGCCTTTGCGACCCGACTCGACTTCCTCTCGATCGGCACCAACGACCTGATCCAGTACACGCTCGCGATCGACCGTGTCGACGACGAGCTCACCTATCTGTACGACCCGGCGCATCCGGCGGTCCTGCGCCTGATCCACGAGGTGCTACAGGCCTCCACGGCAACCGGCACCGCGGTCGGCATGTGCGGTGAGATGGCCGGCGACGTACGCTTTCTGCCGCTGCTCGTCGGCATGGGGCTGCGCGATTTCAGCATGCAACCTGATGCCATCCTGGATATCCGCGAACAACTGCGCTCGCTCGACGCACGTGAACTCGTGCGCCGCGTCGACCAAGCCTTCGCCGCAGCGCAGGCCGAAGACACCGACGTGCTGTTGGCGCAACTGATCGAACCTCGCTGATCGCGCGCCCTGCGGCATTCGGTACTGCTACACTCTTCGAGACCCGGCCGCCGCCAATTCGCATCGCACGTTGTTTGCGCGACGCCTGTTCTGCATGCCCTGCCGGCTGCTGATCGTCACACGGCACACCCGAAGAACGCCCGCTCAGACCGGGCCACAGACATACATACGGCGTAGGCCAACCAGTGAAACGAGCATGAGCAGCCAGGCAGAAAACGTCGAAGACAGCCGCCTTGCACGCCTGCAGGAGATCCTGGCATCGGGCGCGGTGCGCGAGGCCACACGCCTGCTGCGCAGCCTGGCCCCGGCCGAGATCGCGCACCTTATCGAGGCGCTGCCTCCGGCCGAACGCGAGATCGTCTGGAATCTCGTCGACGAGGAGCACGACGGCGAGATCCTGGTGCTCGTCACCGAAGAGGTGCGCGCACAGCTGATCCGGCACATGGATGCCGAGGAACTGCTCGCCGCAACCGAAAACCTGGATCTCGACGACCTCGCCGACCTCGTACAGCAGATGCCGTCTGCAATCACCGCGCAGGTCATGGACGCGCTCGACGACCAGCGCCGACACCGGCTGCAGGCGGTGCTGTCGTACCCGGAGGACACGGCTGGCGGCCTGATGAACACCGACGCTGTCACGGTACGGCCAGAAGTCACGCTCGACGTCGTGCTGCGCTACCTGCGCCGGCTCGGCGACGCGGTACCGACGTCGACAGACAAGCTGTTCGTGGTCAACCGCGACGACAACTATCTCGGCATCCTGCGCCTGTCCCAACTGGTCACACGCGATCCCGAGGACACGGTTGCCGAGGCGATGAGCCTGGCCATGCAGCCGATCCACGCCGACATGCCGACGACCGAGGTCGCGCGCCGGTTCGAGGCCCACGACATGCTGTCCGCACCGGTCGTCGATGCAGACGGCCGGCTGCTTGGACGCATCACGGTCGACGACGTCATCGACGTCATCCGTGAAGAGGGCGAACACCAGTTCATGGGGCGCGCAGGTCTGTCCGAGGAAGAGGACATGTTTGCGCCGGTGTTGGCCAGTACCCGCCGCCGGGCACTGTGGCTCGGCATCAACCTCGCCACCGCGTTTCTCGCTTCCTGGGTGATCGGCCGCTTCGAGGAAACCCTGTCGCAGATCGTCGCGCTGGCGGTACTGATGCCCATCGTCGCCAGCATGGGCGGCATCGCCGGCAGCCAGACCCTGACGCTGGCGATTCGCGGCATCGCCCTTGGTCAGCTCAGTTCGAGCAACGCACGCGCCCTACTGCTCAAGGAACTCGCCGTGGGCACACTGAACAGCCTGATCTGGGCCGTGGTGGTCGCACTGATCGCCGGCGTGTGGTTCAACAGCACCCAGATCGCCGTGCTGATCGCAGCAGCGATCACCATCAACCTGGTGTTCGCAGCGATCACGGGCTCCCTGCTGCCGCTGTTGCTCGAACGCGTCGGCATCGATCCGGCCCTGGCCGGATCGGTTCTGCTGACGACGGTCACGGACGTGGTCGGATTCCTGTCGTTCCTTGGCCTGGCAACGCTGTTTCTGGTCTGATTTTCGGGGTCCCATGCTCGCCCGCTGCATCTATCGCGAAGAACACGACGACACCCACGTAGAGATCTGGGAGGAGGGGGACCGCCGCAGCTTGTGGTTCGACGACGTGATCCTGCAGACCGAAATCTATCTCCATGACGCCGCGGTTCTACCGAATCCCGTCAATCGCTTCATGCTCGCGCACCTGATGTTCGGACTGCCGCTGCGGCGTGTGCTGCTCGCCGGCTGCGGAGGCGGCGCGATTGCGCGCTGGTTCCACGCCCGTGCACCGGAGATCCGTGGCGAGGCCGTCGAACTGTCACCGGTGGTCGCGCGCCTGGCGCGTGAGTATTTCGACTTCCCCGACCCGAGCACCAGCGGTTGGTCCCTTCGGGTGGAGGACGTACGCGAGTATGTCGTACACAGCGAATTCCGTTATGACTTCGTGCTGCTCGACCTCGAAGAGGCGCAGTCGACGCCAGACTGGCTGACCGGCAACGAGTTTCTCGATCGCTGCCGACGACGCCTGAGTCCACAGGGCGTGCTCACGCTGAACCTGATCGTCAACGAAACCACCGATACCGGCGTGGCATTGCAGCAAGTGCGCGAGGTGTTCGGCCCCGACATCCTGCTCTTAACGGAACCGGACCACGACAATCTGCTGGTGATGGTGTTCCGCGGAATGCCGCCCGAATCGCCGGACGACGCACAACTCGCACGCCGCGGTCAACGTTGGGGTATGGATTTTCGCCGCATGGCCGCACGCATCACCCGGCTGTCGGGCGACCCGCCCGGCGACCCGGGGATGGGCTGACGACGACCGCAGTGCACCGGCCGCCTCAGGTGCTGGAGGTCACCTTTCTCTGGAAACGCGTGGCGCCGCAGGTCGGACACTCAGGCACGCGCCCGGTGGTCTCCAACGTAATCTCGGCACCGCATTCGGTGCACACGAGTGTGCCGGGCGCCGCCACCTCGCCGCTGTGATAGAGACTGGCCTCGCGCGCCTGCTCGGCGAACCCGCGCAGCGCCTGACTGGTCTGGTCGGCCATGCCAGCGAACATCTCCAGCATGCGATTCTGCACAAGTTTCCAGTCGAAGCTGAGCCAGTCACGCAAGCCCTGTCCCGTGTCGGCGATGAAACTGGCCGCCTCATGCAAATCGCGCTCGACGTAGCGCGACACCCGCTCCGCCTCCTCGCGCGTCAGCTCGCCGAGTTCGACCGCCTTCTCGCGCGCGCCGGCAAGCGACTCGCGCAGCCAGGGCAGGGTTTTCTTCTCGGCATTGTCGGCCGCTTCATGGACGCGTTCGAGCATCGACTCGTACGCCGAGACGAGTCGATCGACCGGGTCTTTCTGTTCGTCACTCACGATCGCGTGCCCTCAAACGAATCGGGATACCGTGAGTTTAGTCTGCGCTACGCCAGTTGCTGCACGGTACGCCTGTTCCACGGTGTCAGGCGACCTCCAATTCGTCGCCGGTGACGCGCCGCACCGCGGGGTAGAGATGCTCGGTCTCGGACTGGATCCGGTCCAGAACCATGTCGAACATCTCACGCGTGTCGGTCATGAAGGCGTCGTATTCCCTGATCACCAGTTGCTTCGTACGCAATTTGCACCAGCGCTTCAGGTATGCGGAGAAAATGCGGTTGATCTCGCGCGAGCCGCCCATGAAGCGGTTGGCGATGTTGCTCAGTTTCTGATCTCCTGCACCGAGCAGCTTGGAATACATCGCGCTGTCGGTGACAGCCATGTGGTCCTTCACCGCGGCGACGTAGTCGAAGAACAGCTCGCACGTGATTTCCGAATCACACAGCGAGCGGTCACCGAGCAGGTGCTCCAGGATGTTGGTCAATTCAGTGATCTTGTGATTCTGGCGATGCAATTCGTTGTAGCTGACCATGGCGTGTCTCCTTCCGTCCGCTTTGCGGTACTTTTAATTGGCGGGCAGTGCGACTGTCCCAGTCGTGCAAATATGCGTACATCCCGGTTCGGGCGGCAATATTCAACTGGCGGATATTTAATCCAGCGCAAAAACGCGTGACGCATCGCGCCCCCGCGTGCACTGCTGTATTCTTCCACGATTTAGTTTCCGCTCGGTGAACGGCGCAGATGGACCCGCAGTACAAACCAGAACAAATTGAGAACGCGGCCCAGGCGTATTGGGAACAAAATGGCAGTTTTCGAGCCGTTGAGGATCCCGAGCGGGAAAAATTCTACTGCCTTTCCATGTTTCCGTACCCCAGCGGAAAGCTGCACATGGGGCACGTGCGCAACTACACCATCGGCGATGTGATCGCGCGCTATCAACGCATGCTCGGCAAGAACGTCATGCAACCGATGGGCTGGGACGCGTTCGGTCTGCCCGCAGAGAATGCCGCGATCAGGCATGGCAAGCCGCCGGCCGAATGGACCTACGCCAACATTGCGTACATGAAGGGCCAATTGCAGCGGCTCGGCTTCGGCTATGACTGGCGGCGCGAGCTCGCCACCTGTGACCCTGACTACTATCGCTGGGAGCAGTGGCTGTTCACGCGCCTGATCGAGAAGGGTCTTGCGTACCGCAAGACGGCGACGGTGAACTGGGATCCGGTCGACCAGACCGTTCTGGCGAACGAGCAGGTCATCGATGGCAGGGGCTGGCGTTCCGGGGCGCCGGTCGAGAAGCGCGACATCGAGCAGTGGTTCATCCGCATCACCGACTACGCCCAGGAACTGCTGGACGACCTCGACCGGCTGCAGGGCTGGCCCGAACAGGTGGTCACCATGCAGCGCAACTGGATCGGGCGCTCGCTCGGGGTGCAGATGACGTTCGGCATCGAACACAGCGACGAGGTGCTGGAGATCTACACCACGCGCCCCGACACGCTGATGGGCGTCACCTATGTCGCGGTTGCCGCCGAGCACCCGTTGGCCCAACGTGCCGCTGCCGACAACCCGGCGCTCGCGGCCTTCATCGACGAATGCCGCCGCGGCGGCGTCAGCGAGGCCGAACTCGAGACGATGGACAAGCAGGGCATGCCGCTCGGCATCAATGCCCTGCACCCGGTCAGCGGCTCACCGGTACCGGTCTATGCCGCCAACTTCGTATTGATGAGCTACGGCACCGGCGCGGTGATGGCCGTACCGGCACACGACCAGCGTGACTGGGAGTTCGCCGAGAAATACGGCATCGACAAGAAGCAGGTCATCTTCGATCCCGATGGCCACGACTGCAGCATCGAGCATGCTGCGCATGTCGAAAAAGGTGTGCTCGCGAACTCTGTGCCGTTCGACGGCCTGACCTCCGAAGCCGCATTCGACGCCATTGCCGCCTGGCTCGAAAAGCACCACAAGGGTGAACGCCGGGTCAATTTCCGCCTGCGTGACTGGGGCGTGTCGCGGCAGCGTTACTGGGGTTGTCCGATCCCGGTCATTCACAAGGCCGACGGCGGCATCGAACCAGCATCCGAATTTCCGGTGCGTCTGCCCGAAGACGTCGTGGTCGACGGATCCGGTTCGCCGCTGAAGAAGTTGCCGGCGTTCTATGAGCTGGACAACGGCGACCGTCGTGAGACCGACACCTTCGACACCTTCTTCGAGTCGAGCTGGTACTACGCGCGCTACTGCTGCCCCGACGCGGACGACGCCATGCTCGACGAACGTGCCCGATACTGGCTGCCGGTCGACCAGTATGTCGGCGGCATCGAACACGCGATTCTGCATCTGCTGTACGCACGCTTCTTCAACAAGCTGATGCGCGACGAGGGACTGGTCGACTGCGACGAGCCGTTCACACGCCTGCTGACCCAGGGCATGGTGGTCGCCGAGACCTATTACCGGGCAGGTACAGACGGCTCCAAGGAATGGTTCAATCCGGCCGACGTCGAGGTCGAACGCGACGACAAGGGGCGCGTCACGCGCGCCGTCGCAAAGGCCGACGGCGAACCGGTCACGCCAGGCGGCGTCGAGAAGATGTCGAAGTCGAAGAACAACGGTGTCGATCCACAGACGCTGATCGACCGCTACGGTGCCGACACGGTACGCCTGTACACGATGTTCACGGCGCCGCCCGAGCAGTCGCTGGAGTGGTCGGACGAGGGGGTCGAGGGTGCACACCGCTTTCTCAAGAGGCTATGGACACTCGGTGTTCGCCTGTCCGACAGCGATGCCGCGGAGACCGCTGCCGGCGACAACGCCGATACCCGTCGCGAACTGCATACGGCCCTGCAGAAGGCGCTGTACGACTACGAACGCCAACAGTTCAATACCGTCGTTTCCGCCTGCATGAGCATGAGCAATGCGTTAACGAAACTCGACGATGGGCCCGGCGCCGCGGCCGTGCTGCGCGAAGGTCTGGGGATCATTCTGCGCCTGCTGTCGCCGATCGCGCCGCACGTGACGCACGAACTGTGGCGCTCGCTCAGCTTTGGCAACGACATCCTGGGTGCCGGAATGCCGACTGTCGACGAGGATGCGCTGCAATCGGCGACGATCACCTACGTGGTCCAGGTCAACGGCAAGGTACGCGGCAAGATCGAGGTGGCGAGCGGCGCCGACAAGGCGTCGATCGAGACAACCGCCCGCGACAACGAAAACGTACAGAAATTCATTGCCGGACAGACCGTACGCAAGGTGATCGTCGTGCCCGACAAACTGGTCAATATCGTCGCGAACTGATGGAGTCCTCGATGACGAGAAAGTCGCCAATCCGTCACCTCACTGCCGGTGTGCTGTTGCCGCTGGCACTGGCCACCGCGCTGCTTGCCGGTGGCTGCGGGTTTCAACCGCGTGGCCAGATCGACGGCAGCCTGCCATCGCCGCTGCATATCGCCGGGCTGTCACCCTACTCGACGCTGCACCGCGAACTGACCCAACAACTCGAGGCCGTGCACGGCACCCTGTCGACCTCTGCCGACAGTGCGGCGGCGACACTGCATATCGTGCGCCGCGACAGCGAGGCACGCGTGCTGTCGGTCGACAGCCGCAACAAGGCCAGTGAATACGAACTCGAGGAGTCCGCGCGCATCCGCGTGACACGGGGCTCCATCGCCGGCAGCGAAGGTGACGAGGAGACCGTGCGCGTGATGCGCATCCAGTTCCGCCCAAGCGCGGGCGTGCTGAGCGGCGAACGTGAAAGCGAGCTGCTGCGCAGGGACATGGTGCGTGAACTCGCCCAGAAGATCCTCGCCCGGGTCGCCGCCCGCAACTGAGCGTCGATGCGCCTCTATCCCGACCGGATCGACGAACACCTGGCCGGGGCGCTGGCGCCGGTCTACCTCGTCAGCGGCGATGAGCCGCTGCAGCACGGCGAATGTTGCGATGCCATTCGCGCCGCCGCGCGCGATGCCGGCCACAGCACGCGCGAGGTGCTCGAGGTTGGCGGCAGTTTCGACTGGAACCAGCTGACCGCCGAGGCGGCCGCACTCTCGCTGTTCGCAGAAAAGAAGGTCATCGACCTGCGCATTCCGGGCGGCAAGCCCGGCGCCGAAGGCAGCCGCGCACTGACGACATACTGCGACAACCCACCGCCCGACACCCTGTTGCTGGTCAGCCTGCCGAAGCTCGACCGCCAACAGCAGAACGCCAAGTGGTTCACGGCCATCGACCGTCTCGGCGTGACCATCCAGGTGTGGCCGATCGAACCCGCGCGCCTGCCGGCCTGGATCGAGAAGCGCCTGACCCAGACCGGCATGGTGCCGACACGCGAGGCGGTGCGCCTGCTCGCCGACCGCGTCGAGGGCAACCTGCTGGCGGCCCGCCAGGAGATCGAGAAACTGCTTTTGCTGCACGGGCCCGGCCCGCTCGATGCCGATCAGCTCGCCACCGCAGTCGCCGACAGCGCGCGCTACGATGTGTTCGAACTGGTCGACAGCGCGTTGCGTGGTGACGGAGCACGCGTGCTGCACATTCTCGACGGGCTGCGCGCCGAAGGTATCGCGCCTGCGGTCGTGCTGTGGGCGCTGCATCGCGAGGCGCGCGCGCTGGCCACGATGTCGGCCGACATCGCCAAGGGGATGTCGCCCGATCAGGCGATCAGCCGCGCCAGAGTCTTCAGCAAGCGCGTCATGCTGGTGCAACAGGCCCTCACCCGGCTGCGCACACCGCAGTGGCTGCAGCTGCTCGACCTCTGCCAGCAGACCGACGCCGCGATCAAGGGAGTCGGTGAGATTCAGCCGTGGGACAGGCTGACCGACATCGTACTGCGCCTGTCTGGCACGATGCCGACCGCCGCCTGAACGCGCGGGGCCGCCATGGCCATCCGGCGGCATCGACCGCCCAACCCGGTCGAGTTGCGATTTATCGATCGCCTTGCGGGACGACAGCCATGCGGAAACAGCGAAGATCCCGGCGCGATTTCCGCGGACCGCGTGGCGACCGTGCCGGATGACGCGGGTGTTCGGCACGCCCCGCCCCACCAACGCATCCTGGCATCACGGGGCGCCGGACTGGACGGCGCGGTGTCCCGGCCATCTTCGGCTCCGCTGCCGGCGCCCGCGTTGGGTGTGCTTCCCTGCGCGCGCGCACGGTGCGCGGCACGAGCGATAACGCTCGACCTGCCTGCTGCATCCGTATTCGGGATGAGCGCGCCCGCCCGGGGAGTCTGGACGCGGACCTGGAGCGTAGACAACAGCCGTCGCTACGGTTTACGGGGAGGGCAGGTTCCGGCGCACCAGGACAAGCACATACCCGGAGTGACCGTGGGCGGAAGACAAACCGTCACCGCAGATTTTCCAGCGGAATTGGCTTTCCCCGTATCCAAGCCGATGCCACTGCAACCGCCCTCGATCGACGGGTGCTAGGTGCTGGTCAACCCGCCTCCTCGATCGCAGGTGGCGGCAGGAAATAGGTCTGCGCGAGTGTCTGGTGCACGCCCATGATGCCGAGCTGCAGTTCGTCGATGAACTCGTGCAGCGATGCTTGGCTCATCTCGCCGATGTCGATCCGGCGCAGCATCCGTTTCTGGGCATTGATCCGGCGCACCACCGGGCTGTTTTCGTCCAATCGCGCGATGCTCTCGCCGACCGCCTCGACACAATGCAGGAATGAACGCGGGAAGTGCGGATTGAGAAACAGGAACTGCAGCACCGCCGGGCGACTGACGCGGATCGCGACGTGCCGACGGTAGGTCTGGTAACCCGACATCGAGCGTAGCACGCTGATCCACTGCAGCGTATCGAGCGAGCGCGACTCGAGCAGGTCTTCGGGAAACAGGTCGGTGGAACGCACATCAATGATGCGCGTCGTCATGTCGGCGCGCTCCAGATTGCGGCCGATGCGCGAAAAGAAATACGCCTCGTCCCGGTACATCACCGAACCGAGCAGGCCGGTGATGCGCTGGGAACCCGAGATGATCTCGTCGAGGAAGCGGTCGCGTCCACTCTTGGTCAACCCGGCCTGCACGTTCTCCCGCGCGAACAGGTACAGCTCGTTGAGCCTTTCCCATGAAGAGCGCGGCAGTACATCGCGCACCGTTCTGCAATTCTCGCGGGCGGCGATCAGCGACGACAGGATCGACCCCGGGTTGTTCGCGTCGCCGATCAGGAAGCGCACGATGTTGCGTTCGTTCGCCTCGCGCTCGACCGAGTGGAACTCATCGGACAGACCGGTGATGTCGACCAGCGGCTTCCAGCCCGGTGTGATACCGCTCGGCGTATCCAGCACCAGGTGCGAGTTGACGCGTACCAGTCGCGCGGTGTTCTCGGCCCGCTCGACGTAGCGTGACAGCCAGTAGATGTTTTCCGCGACTCGCGACAGCATCGTGTCTCTCCGCTTCAGAGGGTATCGACGATCCAGGTGTCCTTCGACCCGCCACCCTGCGACGAATTGACCACCAGCGAACCCTTGCGCAGCGCGACGCGGGTCAGCCCGCCGGTCGTCACGAAGGTGCTGCGGCCACTGAGGATGAACGGACGCAGGTCGACATGGCGCGGTTCGAGGCAGTTACCGACCACGGTCGGCACGGTCGAGATGCCCAGCGTCGGCTGGGCGATGTAGTTGCGCGGGTTCTTCTTGATCAGGCCGGTGAACGTCTTCAGCTCCTTCTTGGTCGCACGCGGACCGATCAGCATGCCGTATCCGCCCGACTCGTTGGCCGGCTTGACCACCAGCTCATCGAGGTGCTCGATCACGTAGGCGCGCTCGTCCGGGTACATGCACCGATAGGTCGGCACGTTCTGGATACCCGGCTCCTCGTTCAGGTAATACTTGATGATCTCGGGCACGAAGGCATACACGACCTTGTCGTCGGCGACACCGGCGCCCGGTGCGTTGGCCAGACCGATCTTGCGCGCCTTCCACGCGCGCATCAGCCCGGGCACACCGAGCGCCGAATCGGCGCGGAACACCTCGGGATCCATGAACTCGTCGTCGATGCGGCGGTAGATCACGTCGACCCGCACGGGTCCGGACACGGTACGCATGTAGACCACGTCGTCATCGTCGACGAACAGGTCGCGGCCCTCGACCAGTTCGGCGCCCATCTCCATCGCCAGGTAGGCGTGCTCGAAATAGGCCGAGTTGTAGATGCCCGGGGTCAGCACGGCGATATTCGGCCGCTTGACGTTGCGCGGCGACAGCGCGGCGAGCATCTCGTACAGCTGGGTCGGGTAGTCGTCGACCGGCAGCGGTGCGTAGCTGTCGAACAGCTCGGGGAACACGCGTTTGGTGACCAGCCGGTTCTCGAGCATGTACGACACGCCCGACGGCACGCGCAGATTGTCCTCGAGCACGTAAATGGTGCCATCGGTGTCACGCACCAGGTCCGAGCCACAGATATGTGCCCAGACCCCAAGTGGTGGATTGACGCCGACGCACTGCGGGCGGAAGTTTTTCGACTCGGCCAGCACCTCGGCCGGGAAAACGCCGTCCTTGATGATCTTCTGATCGTGGTAGAGGTCGTTGATGAACAGGTTCAGCGCCTTGACGCGCTGCTTGAGGCCGGCCTCGACACGGTCCCATTCGCTCTTCGCAATCAGCCGCGGCACGATGTCGAACGGCCAGTTGCGGTCGATCATGCCCTCGTTCTCGTTGTAGACCGTGAACGTGATGCCCATCTCCTTGATCGCCAGATCGGCGGCGTCCTGGCGCGCGGCCAGTTCGCCGTCGTCCATGCTGCGAAACAGCCCTATCAGCTCCTTGGCCAGCGGACGGGCGCGGTTCTTACGCGCCATCATCTCGTCGAAGAAGGGACCGGGATCGTATTCCGTCAGTTGGATGGGCATAGTGGCGTCTTGTCCGGCGAGCAGCCTCAGTGATTGTTGCTGTTGAAGGATCGTAGATCCAGCGTGAACGGATGATCGCATGACGGCGCCTCGTCGGGCACGCGCACCGAGCCGGTGCTATGTCCAACAGGCCAGAACCGTGCCAAGCGCCGCGATTCGGCCTCGTACGCGTTGACCGGCAGGGTCTCGTAGTTGCGCCCACCAGGGTGCGCGACGTAGTAAGTGCATCCACCGAGCGAGCGTTCCGACCAGTTGTCGACAATATCGAACACCAGCGGTGCATGCACCGGGATGGTGGGGTGCAGACCGGACGGTGGATTCCATGCCTTGTAACGCACCCCGGCGACGAACTCGCCGCGCTCGCCGGTGCACCGTAATGGCACACGCCGGCCGTTGCATGTCACAACATGGCGCGTGTCGGTCATGCCGCGCACCTTAACCTGCAGCCGCTCGACCGACGAATCGACGAACCGCGCGGTACCCTGCGCCGTGACCTCCTCGCCCAGCACGTGCCACGGCTCGATCGCGAACCGCAGCTCCATCTCGATGTCATCGACGTTGATGGTGCCGTAGCGCGGGAAACGAAACTCGACGAACGGATCGAACCAGGTCGGGTCGACCGGATATCCCCAGCGTTTCAGGTCGCGCACCACGTCGGCCACGTCGCGCGCGACATAGTGCGGCAGCATGAAGCGGTCGTGCAGCTCGGTGCCCCAGGTCACCAGCTGCTGATCGTACGGCTGCCGCCAGAAGCGCGAGACCAGCGAACGCAGCAGCAGGCCCTGCACCATCGCCATGTGTGCATGTGGCGGCATCTCGAAGCCACGGAACTCGACCAGACCGAGGCGCCCGCTGGACGAATCGGGTGAGTAGAGCTTGTCGATGCAGAACTCGGCGCGGTGGGTGTTGCCCGTCATGTCGACCAGCAGATTGCGCAGCACGCGGTCGACCAGCCAGGGTGCGGGCACTTCGCCCGGCGGCAGCTGCTGCATCGCGATGTTCAGCTCGTACAGGCTGTCGTCGCGCGCCTCGTCGACGCGCGGCGCCTGCGAGGTCGGGCCGATGAACATACCGGAGAACAGGTACGACAGCGCCGGGTGATTCTGCCAGTAGCGCACCAGACTGCCGAGCACCTGCGGGTTGCGCAGGATCGGGCTGTCGGCCGAACTGGGGCCGCCAAGCGTGACGTGGTTGCCACCGCCGGTGCCGGTATGGCGCCCGTCGAGCATGAACTTCTCGGTGCCCAGTCGCGCCAGGCGGGCCTCCTCGTACAGGATCTGCGTATTGTCGACCATCTCCTGCCAACTGTGCGCCGGGTGCACATTGACCTCGATGACACCCGGATCGGGGGTCACCGAGAACCGTTTCAGGCGCGGGTCGTGCGGCGCCGGGTAGCCCTCGATGACAATCGGCTGCGCCAGCTCGACCGCGGTCGCCTCGATTTCACCGACCAGGTCGAGCCAGTGCGCCACGTCGCTGAGCGGTGGCAGGAACACGTGCAGGTTGCCGTCGCGCGGCTCGAACGCCATCGCGGTGCGCACGAACCACGGGCCTTCGTGGGCCGCGTCGGCCATGCCCTGTTCGCTGAGACCGTGGGCCGCGAAATTCCCGGTCGGCGCGTCATGGCTCCAGGCCGTGTAACGCTCCGAGACCGCGCCCGGCCCGCGCGCCCGGCCCGCCCCCGGCAGCACGCTGCGCGGCGCGAACGGGTCGGTCTCGAGCAGCGGCTGGCGAAGCTCCGGCCTTTCCCATACCAGCGCATCCAGCGGCAGGCGCAGCCCCATCGGCGAGTCGCCCGGCAGCAGGAACATGTGGCCGCGGCGGAACGTCCACGGCGAGCTCGTCCAGCGCCCGGCGTCGTGGTCCCAGCCGAGCGGCAGCGCATAACCGACGACCCTTTCCAGGCCGCGTTCGAACAGCCGGCGCAGGCGCGCCCGCTCGAGCTTGTCGTCGAGCTTGCTGTCAAGCACATCGACGTTCTCCGGCAACGTGCCCTCCTTCCACAGGTAGTACAGCACGTCCTCGTAGCCGGCCTCGACGTTGTTGGATTTCACGCCCAGGCGGGTCGCCAGCCGGCGCGCGAACGCCGACGCAACCTCGACATCGCTGCCACCGTGTCCGGTCGGATCGGCCAGCAGGTCCTGGCGCCCCCACACCGGTTCGCCGTCATCGCGCCACAAGCATGACAGGGCCCAGCGCGGCAACGGTTCCCCCGGGTACCACTTGCCCTGACCGTGGTGCAGCACGCCACCCGGTGCGAAGCGGTCCCACAGCCGGCGCAGCAGCACCTCGGCACGCTCGCGTTTGTGCGGACCGAGCGCGGCGGTGTTCCACTCGGCGCTGTCCATGTCGTCGATCGACACGAAGGTCGGTTCACCGCCCATGGTCAGGCGCACGTCGTTGGCGGTCAGCTCGGCATCCACCGTCTGCCCAAGCGCCATTACCGCGGCCCACTGCTCGTCGTCGTAGGGCAGTGTCACGCGCGGGTCCTCGCGCACGCGCGTGACCTCATTGAGGAACTTGAACTCCACCTCGCACTTTTCCACCGCGCCGGTCACCGCGGCTGCGCTGACATAGTCGGGGGTACAGGCGAGCGGAATATGCCCCTCGCCAGCGAACAGGCCCGAGGTCGGATCGAGACCGATCCAGCCGGCGCCGGGCACGAACACCTCGGCCCAGGCATGCAGGTCGGTGAAGTCCGCGGTCGGGCCGGACGGCCCGTCGAGGGACTCCTGGTCCGGCGCGAGCTGCACCAGGTAGCCGGATACAAACCGCGCGGCGAGGCCGAGGTGCCGCAGGATCTGCACCAGCAGCCACGCGCTGTCGCGGCACGAGCCCTTGGCCAGATCGAGCGTTTCCTCGCACGTCTGCACACCGGGCTCCATCCGGATCACGTACCCGATCTCCTGCTGCAGGCGCTGATTCAAATCGACCAGGAAGTTCACGATGTGGGCGGGCTCGCGCGGCACATTTTGCAGCCATTCCGTCAGCCGGGGCCCCGATTCGGTGCATTCGAAGTAGGGTTTCAGTTCCTTGTGCAGCTGTTTGGGGTACTCGAACGGGAAATGTTCGGCGTACTCCTCGACGAAAAAGTCGAACGGGTTGATCGTGACCATCTCGATCACGAGACTGACATCGACCACCAGCTTGCGCGCCTTCTCCGGGAACACGTAGCGGGCGATGAAATTGCCGAACGGGTCCTGCTGCCAGTTCAGGAAATGCTCGGCCGGCTCGACCTTTAGCGAATATTCGTGAATCGGTGTACGCACATGAGGTGCCGGCCGCAGGCGGATCAGGTGTGGCGACAGCGCGACACTGCGATCGAACAGGTAATCGGTCCTATGACGGATCGCGACGCGTATGGACATGCACACACCTTGGCCGGGTTGCGGCCGCAAACGGGAAAGCCGATATCAGGTTAGCAGAGCAAGCCGCGTGCCATCGGAAGAGGACTTCCGCGGATACGGGTTTTGGCTCCATACTAGTGGATCGTACTCCATGCGGACACGGAATTGAGATGACTTACTGTGTCGGACTCAGCCTCGACGACGGCCTCGTCTTCGCGTCGGACTCGCGGACCAACGCGGGCGTCGACTATGTGACCACCTACAGCAAGATGCATGTGTTCACGCCGTCGCCTGATCGCCTGTTCGTCATCCTGTCGGCCGGCAACCTGGCGACGACACAGGAGGTCATCAACCACATCCAGCGCGACCTCGACTATCCCACCGGCGGACCCAACCTGGCCAACGTACGCTACCTGTTCGAGGCCGCCGAGTACGTCGGCGCGGTCAGCCTGTCGGTGCAGAAGGAACACGGCAACGCCCTGGCGCAGTCGGGGGTCAGCGGCGAGACCACGCTGCTGGTCGGTGGCCAGATCGCCGGCCAGCCGCATGGACTCATGATGATCTATCCGCAGGGCAACTACATCACCTCGTCACCCGAGACACCGTATCTGCAGATCGGCGAGAGCAAATATGGCAAGCCGGCGCTCGATCGCATCGTACATCCGGGGCTGTCGCTGAATCAGGGCGCCCGCCTGGCCCTTGTATCACTCGATGCGACGACGCGATCGAACATCACCGTCGGCCCGCCGTTCGAACTCGCGACCTACGAGAAGGACAGCTTCACGGTGGGCTGCCGCTGCCGCTACGACGCCGACGACACCTACCTGCTGAAGGTGCGCAACGCCTGGAACAAGGGTATCCAGGACGCCTTCCAGACCCTGCCCAAGTTTCCGTGGGAGCAGACCCTCGGCGACAGCGCGCAGGCGCAGGGGCGCTGACAGCGCCCGCACGCATCCCACCCCGCCATCGCGGTGGGGTAAAATGGTGTTTTGGACGCTTACGGAACGGGCATCGCCATGAGCCACGCCGCCGAAACCCTGCAGGTCGCTGACATCGCCGCCTACATGCGCGAGCTGGGTGAGCGCGCGCGCGCCGCTTCCCGGATCCTCGCGGCGGCGGATACCGCGGCCAAGAACGCCGCGCTGCTGGCGATCGCGGACGACCTCGACGCGCGACGCAACACGCTGCTGGCCGAGAACCGCAAAGACCTCGACGCCGGCGCCGCGCGTGGCCTGGATGCCGCCCTGCTGGACCGCCTCGAACTGAATGCCGGCCGCATCGACGGCATGATCGACGGCCTGCGCCAGGTGGCCGCGCTGGCGGACCCGATCGGCGAGATCTTCGACATGAGCTACCGTCCCAGCGGCATCCAGGTCGGTCGCATGCGCGTGCCGCTAGGCGTCGTCGGCATCATCTACGAGTCGCGGCCGAACGTGACGGCCGATGCCGCGGCACTTTGCCTGAAGTCCGGTAACGCCACCGTGCTGCGCGGCGGTTCCGAGGCCTTCCATTCGAACCAGGCGATCGCCGCCAGCATCCGACGCGGTCTCGAGGCGGCCGGGCTGCCGGCCGACGCGGTGCAGGTCGTCGCGACCATCGACCGTGCCGCGGTCGGCGCGATGATCACGATGCCGGAGTATGTCGACGTGATCATCCCGCGCGGCGGCAAGGGGCTGATCGAGCGCATCAGCGCCGAGGCGCGCGTGCCGGTGATCAAGCATCTCGACGGCATCTGCCACGTCTACATCGACGACGAGGCCGATCCGCACAAGGCGTTCGACGTCGCACTGAACGCCAAGACCCAGCGCTACGGTACCTGCAACACGATGGAGACGTTGCTGGTCAACGCCACCGTCGCCGACGACATTCTGCCGGTGCTGGCCGACGCCTATGCCGACAAGGGCGTCGAGCTTCGGGGTTGCGCGAGCAGCTGCGCGATCCTCGGCGAGCGCTGCATCCCCGCTACCGACGCGGACTGGGATACGGAGTACCTGGCGCCGATCCTGTCGATCCGTGTCGTCGACGACCTCGACGCCGCGATCGCGCACATCGCCGCGCACGGTTCGCAACACACCGACAGCATCGTCACCGAGAGCATCACCAAGGCGCGGCGCTTCCTGCGCGAGGTCGATTCGAGCTCGGTCATGGTCAATGCGTCGACGCGATTCGCCGACGGCTTCGAATACGGGCTGGGCGCCGAGATCGGCATCTCGACCGACAAGTTCCACGCGCGCGGGCCGGTCGGGCTGGAAGGCCTGACCTCGGTCAAGTTCATCGTCTTCGGTGACGGACACATCCGCACCTGAGCCTCCACCACGGACGCCGAGCGGCCGCTAGCAAAACCAGGAAGGAAAACAACAATGTCGATTCGAAAGCCCCACTTCGCCCACCTTGCCCTCACGACCATCGCGATCTGCGGTGGATGCCTGAGCGGTTGTGCCACCGTGACCACGGGTTCGGATCAGTCGATCACGATCACCAGCGTTCCGGATGGCGCCAAGTGCCTGATGACCCGCGACGGCGAGACCATCGGCGCGATCTCGTCGACGCCGGGCAGCGTGCTGGTCAACAAGGACAAGGACCCGATCACCATCGAATGCAGCCTGGCCGGCCACCAGGCGGCAACTGAATCGGTCGACTCCAAGTTCCAGGGCGCCACGCTGGGCAACGTCCTGATCGGTGGCGTGATCGGTATCGCGATCGACGCGGGCAGCGGGGCGATGAACAAGTATCCGGGCGCGATCGAGATCGTCCTGGTCCCGGAGCGTTTCACCAGCACGGAAGAACGCGACACGTTCTTCGACGACGTACGGACAAGGTGGCAGCAGCAGCAGCAAGCGCAGCTGGCGCAGGTCGAGCACGACTGCGGTCAGAACGAGCAGCTGTGCAATGACATGCGGACCGACGTCGAGAAGGCTACGCAGGCACGCCTCGAGAAGCTCGAAGCACAACGTGCCGCCTCGATCGTGGTCGCGGCAGCGACGGATGCCGCGGCCGAACCTTTGGAGATCGCACCGGCGCCATGATCGGCGTCCTTGGCGGCACGTTCGATCCCGTTCACCACGGCCACCTGCGGATCGCGCTAGACGCCCGCGAGCGGCTCGGGCTCGACCATGTCCGCCTGGTGCCACTGTCGCGTGCGGTACACCGCGGCCAGCCCGCCACCCCGGGCTGGTTGCGCCGCGCGATGCTGACGGCCGCGACCGATGGACGCCCCGGCCTGCGCGTCGACGACCGAGAACTGCGGCGCGAAGGCCCTTCCTACACGGTGGACACGCTGCGTTCGCTGCACGACGAGCAGCCCGACCGGGCGCTCTGTCTGCTGCTCGGCGAGGACGCGTTCGCCGGCTTCCCCGACTGGCGGGCCCCCGAGGAAATCCTCACCCTGGCCAACCTGGCGGTGCTGCAGCGACCCGGACACGCCCTTTCCGACGACCCCCGGCTGCAGGCGCTGCTTGCCGCACGCCAGGTCGCAGAGCTGGATTCGGCAGGTGCGGGTGGAATCACCCTCTGCCCCGTGACCCAGCTGGAGATCGCGTCGAGCGACATCCGCCGGCGTGTCGCGGCCGGTCAGAGCATCGATTTCCTGACCCCGGACCCGGTGATCGGACTGATCCGCGAACACCGACTGTATGACATGGACGACTGAGTGCTGGCGCGCGCGATCGCCTGATGGTTTATCATTGTCGGCATACACGATTCCGGACCACGGCATGCAGGTAGAAGAACTCCGCGATCTCGTCATCCGCACCCTCGAAGACATGAAGGCCTACGACATCGTCACGCTGGATGTCCGCGGCAAAACCAGCATCACCGACTACTTTGTGATCGCGACCGGCACGTCCGACCGGCATGTCAAATCCACAGCAGAATCCGTCGCCTTCCAGGCCAAGCAGGCCGGCCAGTCGCCGATCGGTATCGAGGGTGTCGGCGAGGGCGAGTGGGCTTTGATCGACCTCAACGGTGTCGTCGTCCACGTGATGCAGGCGAAGGTCCGCGATTTCTACCAGCTCGAACGTCTGTGGCGCGTCGACCCCGACGCGGCGGCGAAGATCAGCCGCGAGCGCGGGGCAAGCTGACCCGGTACGCGACACGGCTGCGTCCATCCGACGGCCTGCCGCGGCGGTCGTGGCACGCCGCCGAAAACCCACCAACGCCACCCGGGCGACCGGCATGAACGGGCACTTGATCGCAGTCGGTGACCGGATGCCACGCTGGGTGCAGCTCGGCTTCGACGAATACGCGCGCCGCCTGCCTGCCGAATGCACGCTGCGGCTGGTCGAGATCGCCGCCGGCAGGCGCATGCGCAACGCCGACATCCCGCGCATCGTCCGCGACGAGACCACGCGCGTGCTCAGCGCGATACCCAAGGGCGCGCGCGCCATCGCACTCGAGGTCGGCGGCCAGCGTTGGTCGACCGAACAACTGGCGGAACGGCTGGACGACTGGATGGCCGACGGACGCGACCTCGCCTTGATGGTTGGCGGCCCGGACGGCCTCGGCGAGGCGGCGCGTGCCGCAGCCGAACTGCAATGGTCGCTGTCACCGCTGACGCTGCCGCATCCGCTGGTGCGCGTCATCGTCGCCGAGCAGCTGTACCGCGCCTGGAGCCTGTTGCGGAACCACCCGTACCATCGCGCATGATCATCCTCGCATCGCAATCGCCGCGCCGCGCCGCCCTGCTCGACCAGATCGGCATCGCATACCAGGTAGTACCCGCCCACGTCGACGAGACATTGCACGCCGACGAGCGGGCCGCCGACTATGTCGAGCGCGTGGCGCTGGCCAAGGCGGCTGCGGTGCACGCGCTTCATCCCGACCGGGTCGTGCTCGCCGCCGACACCGCCGTCGTGCTCGACCAGCAGATCCTGGGCAAGCCGCGCGATCGCGACGACGCACTGAACGTGCTGGCCTCGCTGTCCGGACGCACCCACGAGGTGTTGACAGGCGTTGCCGTCGCCAGTGTCGAAAGGCGATATGCGCTGAACGTCAGCCGGGTTTTCTTCCGCGCGCTGACCGACGCCGAGATCGCGGCCTACTGGGACAGCGGTGAGCCGGCCGACAAGGCCGGCGCCTATGCGGTGCAGGGAATCGCCGCGGCGTTCATCGAACGCATCGAGGGCAGCTACTCGGGGGTCATGGGGCTTCCGCTGTTCGAAACAATGGCACTGCTGCATCAGGCCGGCGTACACGCCGACTGGGAATCCTGAAGGCGCATCAACCCCTACCGGCATTCCCACCGCGCAACAGACCCGACGTGTAGACTGCCTCCATGAGTGAAGAGATCCTGATCAACGTCACCCCACCCGAAACGCGGGTTGCGGTCATCGAGAACGGCGTGGTGCAGGAGATCATCATCGAACGCACTGCCAAGCGTGGGCTGGTCGGCAACATCTACAAGGGCAAGGTCTGTCGTGTGCTGCCGGGCATGCAGGCGGCGTTCGTCGACGCCGGCCTCGAGCGCGCCGCGTTCCTGCATGCATCCGACATCCATCCGGCAAACGGCGACAAGTCCTCGCAGATCACCGACCTGGTGCGTGAAGGCGGCGAAGTGATCGTGCAGGTGGTCAAGGACCCGCTCGGTACCAAGGGCGCCCGCCTGACCACCAACATCTCCATCCCATCGCGCTACATGGTGTTCATGCCGAACGTGAAGAACGTCGGTGTGTCGCAGAAGATTGAAGACGAAGGCGAACGAATGCGCCTGCGCGAGGTGCTCTCGCAATACGCCGAGGCCAACCGCATGGAGGCCGGATTCATCGCCCGCACCGCTGCCGAAGGGGTGTCGACCGAGGCGCTGCACAACGACATGCGCTTCCTCGTGCGCCTGTGGGGATCGATCCAGGAGCGTGTCGCCACCACACCGCCGCGCCAACTGATACACGAGGATCTGCCGCTCGCGATGCGCGCGCTGCGGGACCTGATCAATCCCGAGGTCGAAAAGGTGCGCATCGACTCGCGCTCGACCTGGGAGAAGGCGCAGCAATTCGCCCACAAATACATACCGGACCAGCGCAGCACGATCGAGTACTACCCGGGCGAGCGGCCGATCTTCGACCTCTATGGCGTCGAGGACGAGATCCAGAAGGCGCTCGAGCGCAAGGTCGATCTCAAGTCGGGTGGCCACCTGGTCATCGATCAGACCGAGGCGATGACGACGATCGACGTCAACACCGGCGCGTTCGTCGGCCACCGTAATCTCGAAGAAACCATCTTCAAGACCAACCTCGAGGCCGCGCAGGCCATTTGCCGCCAGCTGCGCCTGCGCAACCTCGGCGGCATCATCATCATCGACTTTATCGACATGACCGACGACGAGCACAAGCGCCAGGTCATGCGCGCGCTCGAACGCTGCCTGGCGCGTGACCACGCCAAGACGCACATCTCCGAGGTGTCGTCGCTGGGCCTGGTCGAGATGACCCGCAAACGCACCCGCGAATCGCTGGAACATGTGCTGTGCCAGACCTGTCCCACCTGTAGCGGGCGCGGTACGCTGAAGACCGCTGAGACGGTGTGTTTCGACATCTTCCGCGACATCCTGCGCGAATGGCGCCAGTTCGATGTCGAACAGTTGCTGGTGCTGGCCGCGCAGGATGTGGTCGATCGCCTGCTCGACGAAGAGTCGCAAAACCTCGCCGAACTGGAGCAGTTCATCGGGCGTCCGATCAAACTGCAGGCCGAGGTGCTGTACAACCAGGAACAATACGACGTGGTCCTGATCTGACCGCACGGTGGCTTTGCGACCGGGTCGGGCCCGGCCGTCACGAGGCAACGATTTGCGCGTCTTGAAGAAACTCATCGTCGGGCTGCTGATCGCGTGGGGCGTGCTGGCGCTCGCGGTGCGCGCGCTGACCCCGCTGCTGGCCGAATACCGCGGGCAGCTGGAGGCGGCAGCGAGCGAGCGCCTCGGCACCCCGGTGTCGATCGGCACGCTGCGGGCGCGCTGGTACGGCATCCGGCCGCTGCTCGAACTGGCCGACATCCGGCTCGGGCAGGCGCCGATGGACCTGCGCGTGGCGCGAGCCGAGGTCGATCTCGCACCGCTCGACCTCCTGCGCGGCACCTGGGCCGATGCCGTGCGCGTGACGCTCGACGGTCTGCACCTGACCGCGGTGCGCGAGGTGTCCGGCCAGGTCCATCTGGAAGGACTGTCCAATGGCGGCGGGCCGGCCATCGACGGGCGCGCCGAACTGCCCGCCCACCTGCGCCTGGTCAACACCCGGGTGATCTGGAACGACCGCAAACGCAACCGGCCGCCGCTGCCGATCGACAACATCGACATCACCCTCGACCGTTCCGGCGACCACGCCCGGCTGCGCGCCGGACTGCGCACCCCGGCCGGCAATGCACGCCTCGCGGCGCAGGTCAGCGGCCGCCTACGTGATCTCGACTGGTCGGGCGATTCCTACCTCGAGGTCGATGGCGTCGACGTGGCGCGCCTGCTCGCCGCCTACCTGCCCGACTACTACGGGCTCGACAGCGCGATGCTCGACCTGCGCAGCTGGACACGCTGGGAGGGCGCCGCTCCGGTGTTCAGCCAGGGCGACTTCGCCGTCACCGGGCTGGCCCTGCGCCCGCGGGCCGGCAACACGCTCGACATCGAACGACTCGCCTCGGGCTTCACGCTGGCGCACGCGGGCGGACACCTCGAACTCGGCCTGCGCGATCTCGACCTCCGGCTGTCCGGGCACCGCTGGCCACTCACCAACCTGGCGCTGTCGATCGACAGCGATGCGCAGGGCATGCGCACGCTCGCGATTGCCGCCGACTATCTGCGACTCGACGACGCGAGCACGATTCTCGGCGTGCGGCCACCCGATCCAGAACTGGCCGGGCTTTTGCCGGCACTGGCGCCACGCGGCGAGCTGCGCGGGCTGCGTCTGCACGGCACACGCACGGATGGCGGCTTCGACTGGCGCGGCCGGACCGACTTCGCCGGCGTCGGCAGCGAACCGTCGCAGAAGGTCCCCGGCGTCGACAACCTGAGCGGCCGCGCGTTCGTCGATGGGCAGCGAATCCGGCTCGATCTCGACAGCCGCGACGCGCGCATACGATTCGCATCGCTGTTTCGTGACCCGATCGAACTGGCGCGGCTGGACGGTCGCATCGAGGTCGCGCGGGACGAGACCGGTATCACGGTGGCCTCGCAGGAACTGGTCGCGGACACACCTCATATCAGGACCGTCACCCGGCTGCGATACGAAAAGCCGTCTGACGGACCGGCGTTTCTCGACCTGCAGAGCGACTTCCGCGACGGCGACGCGGCGTTCGCCAGCCGCTACTACCCTGTTGCGATCATGAGTCCGAAACTCGTCGACTGGCTCGACCACTCGATCAAATCCGGCCACGTCGTCAGCGGCAGCGCGCTGGTGCACGGTCGACTCGATGAGTTCGCGTTCGAGAACTCCCGCAGCGGCAGCTTCCAGGTCGTGTTCGACGCCGAAGACGTGCAACTCGATTACCGCGCCGGCTGGCCGGCGCTGAGCGGTCTGGGTGCGCACGTGCGGTTCCACGGCAACCAGCTCGACATCAGTGCCAGTGCGGGCCGGATCTACGACAGCACGCTGCGCCATCTCGACGCGCATATCGCGAGCCTGCACCCGGTCAGCCCGATCGTGATCCGCGGAGCCGTCGACGGTCCGCTCGGCGACGAACTGCGCATCCTGAAAGAGGACGCGTTGCGGACGCGCTTCGGCCATTTCGCCGAGATCCTGCGCGCGGAAGGTGCGGCCGGCCTCGAGCTCGATCTGCAGGTACCGCTCGGCCACGACGGAAGCACGGCGCTCGACGGCACGCTGATGTTCCGCGACAACCGGCTCACCCTCCCCGACTGGGACTTCGCCCTCGACGGCATCGACGGCAAGCTGCAGTTCACGCTGGACGGTCTCTCCGCCAGCGGCATCCGCGCGCTGATGCTCGGTACGCCGGTTGCGGTCGATGTCGGACCGGCCGGCAACGGCATGACGCGTGTCCGCGCGCGCGGTCCGTTCGCTGCCGACACGCTGCTGGCGCGGGTCGCGGAACTGCCCGGCACGATCGTCACCGGCAAGGCCGACTTCACCGTCGACGTCGATGTGCCGGCCGTGCCGGCCGGCGACACCCACCCGGTCATGCTGGCGATCCGCAGCGACCTGCGCGGGATCGGCGTGGACCTGCCACCGCCGCTCGGCAAACACGCACCCGAAAGTCGCGCGCTGGCGATCCAGGTGCCATTGTCCGGCACCTCAGGGGCAGGACGGATCGGTTACGGCGACAAGCTCGATGCCTGGTTCAGCCGCGACGGGCAACGCATCGAGGTGGTGCTCGGTGGCGGCAGGGCCAACCCTCGCATCCAGCGCGGCACGCACGTCAGTGGTCGCGTCGACCTGGTCGACGTCGGCGCCTGGAGCGATGCCGCCGGCAGGTTGCCGGCCGCGTCCACCGGCGACACGCCGGTGAGCCTGAACCTCGCGATCAACAGGGCGCACTACGATGAGCTGCACCTCGACGGGGTCGAGCTCGACGCCGAGCGCGACAGCGAGGCCTGGCGCGGCGTCGTGCACGCCGACAACCTCGCCGGGCGTTTCGTCGTACCCGTGCGCCCGGGTCGCAGTCGCATCACGATCGAACTCGAACGCCTCGCGCTGACGCTGCCCCCGGAAGACGGCACGCCGCCACCGCCACCGCCCGACCCGAACACCGGCCCGGACCCCGCCACACTGCCCGGCCTCGCGCTGGACATCGCCGACCTGCAGGTCGATGCGGCACACCTGGGGCGCTTGAGCCTGCGCGCCCTCGCCGACGCCGAAGGCCTGCAGATCACGCGGCTCGGTCTCGACGGCGGGCAACTGCAGCTCGACGCGGCCGGCCACTGGTCACACGACGGCGGCGGCTACCGCACCCAGCTCGGGGGGCATGTGGCGACCGCCGATCTCGGCCAGCTGCTGGTCGACCTCGGCTACTCGCGCCAGCTGGTCGACGCATCGGCGACCAGTGAATTCCTGCTGACCTGGCCCGGCAACCCCGCACAGGCGCATCGCGGAACGCTGGCCGGCAAGCTCGACGTCTCGATCGGCAAGGGCCGACTGCTCGACCTCGATCCCGGCGTCACGCGGGTCGTCGGACTGCTCAACCTGAATGCGCTGACCCGCCGCCTGCGACTCGATTTCAGTGATTTCTACAAGAAGGGCTACAGCTTCGACAGCATTGCCGGCGGGTTCGTGTTCGAGCACGGCATCGCGACCACGGAGGATCTCAGCATGGACGGTCCGACCGGGCGGATCGACGTGCGCGGCCGCACCGACCTGGTCGCGGAATCGCTCGACCAGAAGGTCATGGTCACGCCGGACTTCGATGCAACCCTGCCGATTGCGGGGACGCTGGCAGGCGGCCCGGTTGCCGGCCTGGCGGTGCTGGTCGCCCAGAAGGTCATGGACAAACAGGTCGACAAGCTGAATCGCTTCGACTACGCAGTCAAAGGTCCATGGAACGAGCCCGAGGTGACGCCGCTCGACAGCGGCGGCACCCTGTCGAAACTGCTGAAACCATTCCGCAAGCCGGCTACGACGCCCGAAAACGCCGCGCCTTCGACGCCCGACGGCATACAGACGCCGTCATCGACCGACAGCGCCGACCCGGTCGACGTCGACGCACCGACTGCGGCAGTGCCACCGCCTGCCGATAAGGAACCGGGGGTTGAACAGCAGGGGTCGGAGGGACCGTTGAACGGCCTGATCGATTTCCTGAAATCGGGCAAGCCGCATGGCGCGGACCTGCCCGGCAGCGAGAACTGATACACCCGTATTGCTCAGGGTAGACATCGAGTCGAGCAGCGGTGTGCGGCGCGATAGTCCTTTGCCGGCCGTAGTGCTGGCAGTTAGAGTTGGGGTCTGAATCGATGTTGACGGCAACATGAGTACATCCAGAATCAAAGTGGCGGCCATCCAGCTGGCCTCCGGTAACAACGTCAATGCCAACCTGCTCGAAACCGAGCGACTGGTCGAGGCGGCGGCGAAGCAGGGCGCCAGGCTCGTCGTGCTGCCGGAGAACTTCGCCTTCATGGGACACACCTGCGGCGACGCCAACACGGTCAGGGAGGTCCCGGGCGACGGCCCCTTGCAGGCGTTTCTCGCGCAGCTCGCGAACCGCCTCGGCATCTGGATCGTCGGCGGCACGATCCCGCTCGAGGCCGACGATGCCTCGAAATGGCGCGCCGCCTGCACTGTGTACGATGCGCGCGGACGCCAGGTCGGCCGCTACGACAAGCAACACCTGTTCGACGTCAACCTGATCGAGAGCGATGAGCAGTTCGTCGAATCGGAGAGCATCGAACCCGGCGACAGCGTGGTCGTCATCGACAGCCCGGTCGGACGCCTGGGCATCGCGGTCTGCTACGACCTGCGCTTCCCCGAGCTGTTCCGCGCGATGGTCGACCGCGGCGTCGAGGTCATTGCGCTGCCTGCGGCGTTCACCGCGATCACCGGCCGCGCCCACTGGGAGATCCTGATCCGGGCGCGCGCGATCGAGAATCTGAGCTACGTGATCGCGTCGGCACAGGGCGGCTTCCACATCGCCAGCCGGCAGACGTTCGGCCACAGCATGATCGTCGACCCATGGGGCAGCAAGCTCGCGCTGCGCGAACGCGGCAATGGCTGCGTGGTGGCCGAGATCGATCCCGAATTCCAGCACACCACCCGGCGCAGCTTCCCGTGCCTCGACCATCGTCGCCTGCACTGCCGCTGACGCCACCCGAAGGAGTCTCACCACCATGTCGCACAGCCTGACCATCGCGCGCGAGACGCTGCTCGACGTGCCGGGCCTGAGCGAGGCCCAGCTCGACAAGGTCATGGACCGCCTGCTGAGCCGCCGCGTCGATGCAGCCGACATCTACTTCCAGTACGCACGCCTGGAGTCCTGGGTGCTGGAAGACGGCATCATCAAGGAGGGCAGCCACAGCATCGAACAGGGTGCCGGGCTGCGTGCGATCAGCGGTGACAAGACCGGCTTCGCCTACACTGACAGCCTCGAAATGTCGCGTCTGCTGGAGGCGGCGGGCGCAGCGCGCGCAATTGCCCAGGCCGGACAGCACGGTGCGCAGGGTGTCGCGGGGCGCAACGCGCCGGTACCGCTGTACCGGCCGATCAATCCGCTCGACTCGCTCAGCGAGGAACAGAAGATCGACCTGATGCGGCGCGCCGACGCCGCGGCGCGCGGTGCCGACCCGCGCGTGCAGCAGGTGATCGTCAGCCTGGTCGCCGCACACGACATCGTGCTGGTCATGGACAATGCCGGCCAGATCAACGGCGACGTGCGCCCGCTCGTGCGCATGAACGTGCAGGTGATCGTCGAACAGAACGGCAAACGCGAACAGGGAAGCGCCGGCGGCGGTGCGCGTGAGGCGCTGGATTTCTTCCTCGCCGACGACCGCGCACTCGGCTACGCGCGCGAGGCGGTGCGCCAGGCGCTGGTCAACCTCGAGGCCGTCGCCGCACCCGCCGGCATGCTGCCGGTCGTGCTCGGCCCCGGCTGGCCCGGCGTGCTGCTGCACGAGGCGGTAGGGCATGGCCTCGAAGGCGACTTCAATCGCAAGGGCACATCCGCGTTCTCGGGCCGGATCGGCCAGCAGGTCGCGTCGCCGCTGTGCACCGTGGTCGATGACGGCACGATGCCGAACCGGCGCGGCTCGCTGACCATCGATGACGAGGGCACACCGTCCGGCTACAACGTATTGATCGAGAACGGCATCCTGAAGGGCTACATGCAGGACCGCATGAACGCGCGTCTGATGGGCGTCGCGCCGACCGGCAACGGGCGACGCGAGTCGTACGCGCACCTGCCGATGCCGCGCATGACCAATACCTACATGCTGGCCGGCGAGCACAAACCCGACGAGATCATCGCGTCGGTCAAACACGGCCTCTACGCGGTCAACTTCGGCGGCGGCCAGGTCGACATCACGTCCGGCAAGTTCGTTTTCTCGGCCAACGAGGCCTACCTGATCGAGAACGGCAAGGTCACGCGCCCGGTCAAGGGCGCGACGCTGATCGGCAACGGCCCCGAGGTCATGGGCCACATCAGCATGGTCGGCGACGACCTCGCACTCGACACCGGCGTCGGCACCTGTGGCAAGGAAGGACAGAGCGTACCGGTCGGCGTCGGCCAGCCCACGCTCAAGATCGATCAACTCACCGTCGGCGGCACGGCCGCCTGACCACGGACCCCCATGACAGACAGCGAACAGATTGCACGGCTGCAGGGCATCGTCGAGGACCTGCTCGCGGAGGCCCGCAAACAGGGGGCGGACGCGGCCGAGGCCGGGGTGTCGGCGCAGACCGGGCTGTCGGTCACGGTGCGCCTGGGCGAGACCGAGACCATCGAACACACCAGTGACAACGGACTCGGCGTCACCGTCTATTTCGGCCGGCGCAAGGGCTCTGCCAACACGACCGACCTGCGGCCGGAGGCGATCCGCGAGAGCGTCGCTGCCGCGTGCCGGATCGCACGCTACACCTCGGAGGACCCGGCCGCCGGACTGGCCGACCCGGAACTCCTCGCGCGCGACGTGCCGGATCTCGATCTCTACCATCCCTGGGACATCGATGCCGAGCGCGCCGCCGATGTCGCACGCCGCTGCGAGGACGCCGCGCGCGCGGCGGATCCGCGCATCACCAATTCGGAGGGCGCGACGCTGTACACCCAGCGCTCGGGTTTCGTCTACGGCAACACGCTCGGATTCATCGGCGGCTACCCGACCACGCGCCACAGCCTGAGCTGCGCCGTGATCGCGCAGCAGGGCGACGAGATGCAGCGCGACTACTGGTACGACAGCAGCCGCGTCCCGGAGGCACTGGCGGACCCGGCCGCGATCGGCCGACGTGCCGCCGAACGCACGCTCGCACGCCTCGACGGCCGCCGGCTCGGTACGCGCGAATGCCCGGTGCTGTTCCGCGCCGATATCGCGCCGAGCCTGCTGCGCAGCCTGTTCGGCGCGATCCGTGGTCATGCCGTGTACCGCAAGTCGACCTTCCTGCTCGACCAGGTCGGCGAACAGATCTTTCCCGACTGGGTGACCGTGAGTGAGGATCCGCTCAAACCGCGCGGCCAGGCCAGCGCGCCGTTCGACAACGAGGGCGTGGCCACCCGCTACCGCGAACTGGTCAGCGCCGGCGTGCTGCAAGGTTATCTCCTCGACAGTTATGCGGCGCGCAAACTCGGCCTGCAGAGTACGGCGAGCGCCGGCGGCGTGCGCAACGCGCACATCAGTAGCAGCGGCGAGTCGTTTGACGAGCTGTTGAAACAGATGGATCGTGGCGTGCTCGTCACCGAGCTGATGGGGCACGGCACGAACATGGTCACCGGGGACTACTCGCGTGGCGCCGCCGGTTTCTGGGTCGAAGGTGGCGAGATCCGTTACCCGATCGAGGAGATCACGATCGCCGGCAACCTCAGGGACATGTTCGGGCAGCTGGCCGCGGTCGGCAGCGACGACGACATCCCGAGCAGCATCAAGACCGGTTCGTGGCTGATCGAGCGCATGACGGTGGGCGGCGACTGAACCCTCGACGCCGGGTTCGCGCTCCCGGAGCTGCAGTGAACCCGAGAGCCGCGGAACGCTTGCGCATCCCTGTCCTCGACATCCGCCATTTGTCCAGGCCGGGAACGGCCTGCTTGCACGGTCGCCACCCTTGCGCGTCGCCCAGCCGCAGTCGGCAACCCACCCCTGTCGCCGTCATTTCCCCAGCGGACGCCGACGGCCTCGCAAGCACGCCGACCGTTTACCGCGGCGCCTGCCGCAACGCCTGAATTGCAACGCTCACGCGCAGCGCACGCACCCGCGCACCGGCTGCGTTGACATGACAAGCCAAGTCCCCGCCAAAGCGCGCACTTTCCCTATACTTTGGCAGTGGAAGGCGCGACGGCGTGGTTGCGGGAGGCTTTGTTGCGTCCATCCATCGCCCAGGGACGAGACCGGTAGCCATCGTGACACGCACCAGATTCATCATTTTGCTGCTGCTCTGCCTGCTCCCGGCCACCGTACCGGCCGATACCAAGCGGATCGCGCTGTTCATACCGCATACGGGCAATTTCTGGGGTGACTTCGCCGATTTCGCGAAGGCCGCCGCCGACGACATCGGCGCCGAACTCAGCATCCATGTCGCCGGGCGATCGCCGCAGCACATGCTCGCGCAGGTCCGGGCCGTCGCCTCGGAAGGCATCGACGGCATTCTCTTTTCCGATTACGCCGGCGTCGGAAAGGAAATCCTGGAGATCGCCGAGGCGAGCAAGACGCCGGCCCTGCTGGTCAACGCCGCGCTGCTCGATCCCGACATCGTGCCGCGCAGCCACTATCGCTACTGGATCGGTGGGGTATCGCCGGACGACCGCCAGGCCGGCGTGCGGCTCGCGACCGGACTGATCGACGCGGCCCGCGCCAAAGGCGCAAGCCAGTTCAACATTCTTGCCTATGCCGGCAGCAGGGAACTCCCGATGCAGCGCCGACTGGAAGGTCTGCACGCAATCGCCGATGCCCGATCCGACGTGAACCTGATCGAAGCGTTGCCGATCAACGATGGTGCGACTGCCGTCGTGGAGGCCTTCGACGCCGCACGCGAGCAACATCCGGAACTCAATATCGTATGGAGCTTCTACGACAACCTGGCGCTGTTCGCGGCCCGCCACAACCGGGAACTGGGCACCGCGGACACGATCGCGTTCGGCGGCATCAATTGGACACCGGAATCGCTGGATGGGCTCGATGAGGGGCTGATCGACGTCGACATCGGCGGCCACATCTTCGATGGCGCGCAAGGCGTGATCATGCTGTTCGACTACCTCAATGGTCACGACTTTGCCGACGAACGCCTGTTGTTCGAAAGCAATATGGTGGCTGCCAACCAGGCGAACGTCGGCCTGTTCAAGAGAATCCTGCGCGATCCGTATGCAATCGACTACCGCGCACTGAGCAAGACGCACAATCGGACGCTGCGCCAGTACCGCTTCGATCTCGACGAGATCGCTGCGCAACCGGGTCTGGCCCTCGATCTGACCACCGAAGAGCGCAAGTGGATCAAGGCCAACTCGCCGATTCGGGTGGGCGCTATCAGCGATTGGCCGCCGTTCGATTCCATCGACGCCGACGGCAATTACAGCGGCGTGACCCGGGACTACCTCGATCTCATTGCACGCAAGACCGGCCTGACGTTCGATTACCGGATCGACACCTGGAGCAACCTTCTCGACGCAATCAAGCAGCATTCGGTCGATCTGCTCGGATCCGTCTATTACACAGCTGAGCGTGACCGGACGTTCAATTTCTCGCCGCCCTATCTGGAGGTTCTCGACTACTTTTTCGTTCGCGACGACCTCGGCGTCCGGTCGATTGCCGACCTCAACGGCAAGCGTGTCGCGATGCCCAAAGACTATGCGCTGTCGGATCTGCTGCGGAAGCACTTTCCCGACATCCGGATCGTCGACGTCGCAAGCGAGGAGGACGCCATCGAGGCGGTGCTCGAGCGTCGTGCCGATGCGCTTTACGATTCCTACGCGGTGCTGAACTACCTGCTCAAGCGCAACAGCATCTCGAGTATCGTGCCGTTCAAGTCGACGAGGTACCTGGGCACCAACCACCTGCATCTGGTGACCGACAAAGGTGACGCCATGCTTGCCTCGATCCTGAACAAGGGTCTCGAGGCGGTTTCTCCGCAAGAGGCGCTGTCGATCTACGACCGCTGGCTGGGATCGCCCCCACCGCTCACGACAGAAGATCTGCACCTCACCGATGCAGAACGGCGCTGGCTGAGTCAACACCCGCGCATCAGGGTACGCGTCGCCCGTGACTGGCCACCGTATGACTTCGTTGACATAGCGGGCCGCGCGCGGGGTCTGAGCGTCGATGTGCTGCGCATGATCCAACAGCGTCTCGGCCTGGAGGTCGAATTCGTCAATGCACCATGGACTCAGGCACTGGACGATATCCGGACGCATGCTACCGACGTGGTCGTCAGTATTGCAGAGACACCGCGACGGCAACCGTCCATGCTGTTCAGCGAACCTTATATTGCGCCCCGATACGTGGTCTACACGCGCAATGATGCACCGCCCGTCACCGACATGCGCGACCTCGATGGCCGCACGGTCGTGGTCGAGAAGGGCTTTCGGCTGCACGAGATACTCGAGGACAATTATCCGACCATCGGTCTGAAGGTCGTGGCCACCACGGCCGACGCGCTTCGCACACTGTCGTTCGGCCAGGCCGACGCCTATATCGGCAATCAAGGCACGGTGAACTGGATCAGCGAGGAGAACGTGCTGACCAACCTGAGGATGGCACATATCCCTCACGAGCTTGGTACATCGGCGTTGCGGTTCGCCGTGCGCGACGACTGGCCCGAACTGCGCAAGCTGATCGACAAGGTGTTGGCGATCATCCCGGACATCGAGATGCAGCAGGCACGCAGACGCTGGGTCGGGGCGCTGGCCGAACCGAATGGCCTGGTATTGTCTGCCAGTGAAAGACGCTGGCTGCAGGACCATCCGGTCATCCGGTTTGCGGGCGACCCCAACTGGCTTCCCTACGAGGCGATCGACCAGGACGGAAAGTATGTCGGGATCGTCGCCGACCATCTCGACCTGCTGGCACAGCGTCTCGGCATCGAATTCTCATTGCAGCCCACCAGCAACTGGATCGAGACCGTCAAGCTGGCGCGCGAAGGCGGCGTTGACATGATCTCCGAGACCGACAGCTCCGATCTTCGCCACGTACTCAAGTTCACGCAGTCCTATCTCACGAGCCCGGTCGTGATTGTCATGCGCGATGATGCGCCGTTTGTCGAGGACATCGCACAGATTTCGGACCGCAGGATCGGCGTTATCCGTGAATACGGATACGTGCCGGCGATCCGACGCAGCTACCCTGCGCTCGATTACGTCGACGTAGAGAGCATCCAGGACGGCTTGACCGCGGTATCGACGGGACGCATCGATGCGCTGTTCGCGACGCTGGCGCAGGCCAGTTACCACATCGGCGAATTGGGCATCAACAACGTGCACATCGTCGGCAAGACGCCATTCGACACGCGCCTGGCATTCGGCGTGCAGCCGGCACTGGCACCGTTGATACCGTTGTTGAATCGCGCGCTCGACACCATCACCAGTGCCGAGAAACAGTCGATCCTCGATGCCTGGGGCCGGCAGAAGTTCGTCGCGCGAATCGACTACTGGCGGATCACCCAGGTGGTACTGGTCGCACTTGGGATTCTGCTCGCGATGCTCGCCTGGGCGCTTGTCGTCCGCCGCCAGAAAGACCGCCTGCGACTGAGCGAGGAGCGTTTCCAGGCGGCGATGGAGGCCGTCTCCGAGGCGATCTGGGAGTGGGACCTGGCCAATGACAGGCGTCATTTCAGCGCCGGATTCTTCACCCACCTCGGGTATTCACCGGAAGAGGTTCCAGTTTCCAACGCCCAGTGGATGGCGCTCCTCCACCCCGACGACCGGAAGTCCTTCGAGACGGCGATTCACGACCATCTTGGGTCCCCGGATCACGGCGCCTCGCCACTGCCGCTGCAGTACCGGGTGCGCAACAAGCAAGGCGACTTCGTGCGTGTCGAATCGCGCGGCAAGGTTGTCGCATGGGATGCGCACGGCGCCCCGATCCTGCGCCGTGGAACGCTGCGCGATATCTCCGAACAGTACCGACAGAAAGAGGCGCTGCGCATCAGCGAAGAGCGTTTCCAGCTTGCGCTGCAGGCCGCAAACGTTGGGCTGTGGGACTGGAACGCTGAAACCGGTGGGGTCTACTACAGCCCCTTGTGGATGACCATGCTCGGGTACGGTCATCACGAACTGCCGCACACCTTCCAGACGTTCCGCGAACTGCTGCACCCCGATGACCGTGACGACACGCTGGCGAACAACGAGCGCATGCTCAACGATCCAGGAGCGAAGTACGAGCAGGAATTCCGCCTGCGCACAAAGGATGGCAGTTACCGCTGGATACTGTCACGCGGTCATGTCTTTTCACGAGACGGCGCAGGCAAGGCAGTGCGCGCACTCGGTATCCACTCGGATATCACGCGGCGCAAGGAAACCGAACTCGAGGTGCGCCGGCTCAATCAGAACCTTCAGGCCGCCAACCAGCGCTTTGCGATGGCGGCCAGGGCGATCTCGCTCGGCGTCTGGGAACGCATCAACGATGGCAGTGACCGCATGACGTTCGACGAGCGCATGCTGGAGATCTACGGCTTCGAGCCGTGCGAAAGCGTGTCGATGCGCGAGTGGCTCGAACGCGTGCATCCCGACGACCGCAAGACAGCCGTCGGCGCCGTGCGCGACGTCCTCAACGGCGACGAGGACGTGCACGTCGACTTTCGGATCCATCGTACCGATGGCGCGCTGCGCCATATCTACGCCGCTGCCACCGCGGTACGCGGCAGCGATGGCAGCCCCGATCAGTTCTTCGGTGTCAACTGGGACATCACCTCCCTGAAGGCCAATGAAGAAGACCTCAAGGTGTTCCGCCGCTTCGCGGAGAAATCCAGCGTCGGGTTCGGCATGGCGCATCCCGACAGCCGTATCGTCTACGTCAACGAAGCACTCAACGAGATGGTCGGCGACGCCAGGGCCATGGCGATGTACGGCGAGAGCTTCGATCGCTTCTACCCGCCGGAGGATCAGGAGCGGTTGCGCAAAGAGATCATCCCGACGGTACTCGAGCAAGGCGAGTGGTCGGGCGAACTGATGATGTATCGCCAAGATGGTCAGGAATTCCCCACCCAGCAGAGCTTTTTCGTCGTCGACGACGGGCATGGCAGGCCGGCCTATATCGGCGACGTCATTGCCGACCTGAGTGAACGCAAGCTCGCCGAGGAGCAGTTTCAACGCGTCGTCAACGCGCTGCCGGTCGCCGTGGCGATTGCCGGCGCCGATGGCCACATCCTGCTTGCCAACCCCCAGGCGGTGCGCGAGTTCGGCGAAGGCGCGTCGATCATCGGCATGAACACGTCGCATTTCTATTCGCGGCCCGGGCAACGCGAACACATCCTCGAGAAGGTGGCGCGTGACGGCCAGCTGCTTGGTGAAGAGGTTCAGTACCGCGCGCGCGACGGTTCGCTGATCGAAGGCCTGCTGTCGGCGATACCGATCGTCTTTGATGGCCAGACCGCGATGCTCGGCGTCGTCGTCAACATCACCGAACGTCGTCGAATGGAAGTGGCGCTGGCCGAGGCCAGGGATCGCGCCCTGGAGGCCAACAGGGTCAAGGGCATACTGCTGGCGAATGTAGAGGCGAGCGAGGAGAAGTTCCGCACGCTGGTCGCCAACATCCCGGGAACGATTTACCGCTGCATGCCTCGGCACCCCTGGCACATGCTTTTCATCAGCGACGGGATTCGCAACCTGAGCGGCTATCCGGCGGAGGATTTCACCGGGGACAATCCGCGCCGGACATTCGCTGAACTGATGCACCCGGAGGATATCGAACCGATTGCAGAGAACACAGCGCTAGCCATCGAGGAACGCCGGCCGTACGTGAACGAGTACCGGGTCATTGACGGCAACGGGGACACGCATTGGGTGTATGCCAAGGGTCAGGCCATCTATGGTGCTGACGGCGAGCCCAAGTATCTCGACGGCACGATATTCGACATCAGCGATCGTCACCGCATGGAACAGGAACTGGCGCGCGCGAAAGAACAGGCAGAGCAGGCAAATCGCTTCAAGGGCCAGTTCCTGGCCAACATGAGCCACGAGATACGCACACCAATGAATGCGATCGTCGGCCTCGGGCACCTGCTCAACCGTACACAGCTTTCGCTGCAACAACAGGACTATCTCGGCAAGATCCAGGTATCGGCCAGTTCGCTGCTGAGCCTGATCGACGACATCCTCGACCTGTCGAAGATCGATGCCGGCCAGCTGCGCATCGAACATATCGATTTCGATCTCGGCGAGGTGCTCGACAATATCGCGACCATGGCCAGTACGCGCCTGGCCGAAAAGCCGGTCGAATTCGTCTACGATGTGGGATCGGCGGTGCCCGGCCGCCTGCACGGCGATCCCCACCGGCTGGCGCAGATCCTGACCAATCTGGTCGGCAACGCAACCAAGTTCACCGAGAAGGGAAGCATCGTAGTACGCATCCACGCGTCGCAGGAGGCAGACCCCCTGCGCTTGCAATTCACAGTCGAGGACAGCGGTGTCGGGATCAGTGCGGAAAAGATCGAGCAGTTGTTCGAACCATTCACGCAGGCCGATGGTTCGACGACCCGGGAATATGGCGGCACCGGGCTGGGTCTGTCGATCTGCCGGCAGCTTTGCGAATTGATGAACGGCACGATCCACGCCGAGAGCACGCCTGGCGCGGGCAGCCGGTTCACGTTCGAACTGCCGTTTGGCGTCGCTGCCCCGCTGCCGGAACGACAGCGCTTCGATGCGGGGAATCTGCGCGTGCTGCTGGTCGACGACAACACGATCACGCGCCAGGTCCTCGGAGACCTGCTGTTGTCGCTGTCGTTCCGGGTCGATGTCGCGTCCTCCGGCGAGGCCGCACTGAAGCGCATTGTCGGGGAACGCCGGCCATACGACCTGCTGCTGATCGATTGGCGCATGCCGGGACTCGACGGCATAGCGACTGCCAACGCCGTGCGTGACAGCGACCTCGACGTGCAGCCGCGCATCATCCTGATGACGGCCTATGGCCGCGCCGCGATGGATGCCGGTCTGGAACTGGGCCGCATCGATGGCTTCCTGGTCAAGCCGATCACGCCGTCACACCTGCTGGACGCGGTGGCAAACGCCATGCGTCCCGAGCACGGCGCGCAGCAAGACCCGTCGCGCGCCGTCACCGGTGAACCCCTGCACCGTCTGCACGGCAAGGTGCTGCTGGTCGAGGACAACCCGATCAATCAGCAGGTCGCCCGTGAGATCCTGCAGCAAATGGGCCTCGAGGTCCGGGTCGCCGGGAGCGGCATGCAATGTCTCGAGATGGTCGTCGCCGAGCGCCCCGACCTGGTCCTGATGGATATCCAGATGCCCGACATGGATGGCTACGAAACGACGGCGCACATCCGCCAGTCCGCGGGCCTCGGCTCGCTGCCGATACTGGCGATGACGGCGAACGCCATGTCCGGCGACGCCGACCGTTCGCTCGATGCAGGAATGAACGGTCACATCACCAAGCCGGTCGACCCGGTGCGGCTGCACCGGACGCTGCAGGCGTGGCTGGAGCGCGGAGCAGAAGGCAGCCCGCCGCCGGATGGCCCACGTGAATCCGACGATTCAACCGATCGCACCGGCACCGTGCGGAATCAATTCGACAACGGTGCAATCGATTTCGCCACCGGTCTCATGCGTGTCGGTGGCAACCAGGCGCTCTACGCCCGTCTGCTCGACGACTTCTCCGCACGCTTTGCGGATACCACGGCAGGCATCGAATCGGCCTGCCGGCATGAGGACTGCGACCGCGCGGAACGGGCGCTACACACGCTCAAAGGGGTGGCCGGCAATATCGGTGCGAGCGCGGTCCAGCAGATCGTGACGATGCTCGAGCGCCATGCGCGCTCCAGCGACATCGCCGCTGTCCGCAGCGGCCTGCCCAGCCTGGCACTCGCGTTGTCGCAGGCGCGCGATGCGGCCCGGATCTATGTCGACAGCAACGCCGCAGCCGGGGAACCGTCACCCGACGCGCTCGATGCGGCCGATGTCGGTGAGTGGCTTGCTGAACTGCAACACCTGATCGGATCCGGTGACGCCACGTCGCTGCAACGCGCAAAGGCACTCGCCGGGGTGCGGCTCAGCGACGCCGCACGGCCTCTCCACCGGCAGTTGTGCACCGAACTCGAAGACTACGACTTCGATGCGGCGGCAGCGACGCTCGCCGAGCTGGTCGCAACAATTGACGCCGAACAGCCACCCCACGCAGGATGACGATGGAAGACAAAGAAAAGATCCTCGTTATCGATGACGAGAAGCAGTATCTCGACGTGCTGGTCGAGATACTGCGACACGACTACCGCATCATCGTTGCCAAGAGTGGCGAGCAGGGATTGGCGCGCCTGCGCAGCGACGATCCGCCGCATCTGATCCTGCTCGACGTACTGATGCCCGGCATCGACGGCTACGAAACATGCCGACGCATCAAGAGCGACCCGCTCGGCCGCGACATACCGGTGATATTCCTGACCGCGCGCGACGATGTCGAGGGCGAGACCTACGGCCTCGGCCTGGGCGCCGTCGACTACATCGCCAAACCGATCAGTCCACCGACAGTCAAGGCGCGTATTCGCACCCACCTGGCCTTGTGCAGCGCGCGACTCGAACTCGAACGCCAGAACCAGGGCCTCGAGGATCGCGTCAGGGAGCGCACCGAGAGCCTGCGCCTGGTCAGCGCCGAACTGGTGCTGGCCGAAGAGCGCGAGCGCCGGCGCATCGCACAGGAACTGCACGACGGACCGGCGCAACGCCTTGCCCTTGCCAAGATGAACCTCGGTCGGCTGCGCAATGTGGCGGATGCCGGCCACGCCGCCGAATTCGACGCCGTGACGCGCGACGTCGATACCACGCTCAAGGAACTGCGCACCCTGATGGTCGAGCTCAGCCCGTCGGCACTGTACGAGCTGGGCCTCGGCCCGGCCGTCGAATGGCTGGCCGAGACCACCCTCGGCAAACACGGGATAGACTTTCGTGTCGACAGCGCCGAGGCCTATAGTGGGCTGCGCGAGGAGACCCGGGTGTTCCTGTTCCAGTCGATCCGCGAGTTGCTGATCAACATCGTCAAGCATGCGCGCGCGTCGCGTGCATCGATCGCGCTGAACACCCAGGACGGCGACATGGTCATCGAGATCCGGGACGATGGGGTCGGCATGCGGCAGACCGCTGCGGAAACCCAGCCGGGGGTTAACGGCGGTTACGGCCTGTTCACGTTGCGCGACCGCATCGACATGCTCGGCGGACATCTGCAGATCCTGCACAACGGCGGGACCCACGTCGTGCTGCAGGTCCCGATGGGGGAAAGGTCGGGAAACGGCGAGGAACAGAAATGAAGACCCGGATCATGATCGTCGACGATCACAAGATCGTGCGCGAGGGACTGCGCCGGCTGATCGAGGATGACGGTGCCTTCGAGGTCGTCGGCGAGGCCGGCAACGGCCGCGAAGGGATAAGGCTCGCCCGCCAGCTGCAACCGCAGATCGTCATCATGGACGTGGCGATGAGCGAGCTGAACGGCATCGAGGCCACCCGGCAACTGCTCACCGTGCAGCCCGAGGTGCGCGTGCTGGCGCTGTCGATGCACTCGGACAGCCGGTTCGTCAAGCAGATGCTCGAGGCAGGGGCACTGGGTTACCTGCTCAAGGACGATGCCTTCGAGGAGATCGTTACCGCGCTCCGCGCGCTGGTCGCCGGACGAATGTATGTGAGCCCACAGGCATCGGGCGGCATCCTGCAGGATCTCGCACTGGGCCAGCTGTCCGGTGACGGTGACACCTCACCGCTCACCGCACGCGAGAAGGAAACGCTGCAGCTGATCGCCGAAGGCCACTCGACGGCCGAGATCGCCGAGCGCCTGTTCGTCAGCGTCAAGACCGTCGAGACCCACCGCAAGAAGATCATGGACAAGCTCGACATGCACAGCATCGCCGAGCTGACCAAGTACGCGATCCGCCAGGGCATCACCTCGCTCGGCGACTGACCCGCCGCCTGGCGGCGCTTCATTGCCGCCGCCCATGTGAGTAGTCACTAACACTTCGAGCGCGCGCCTGTGGGTCCCACCACCACCTGGACCCACAGGCGGTGGTGGGACCTGGGCACGATTCAGGGATTTCGAACCCGGCTATCAGGGACCCTCCGATACGCCACCGACCGCCGACCGCCGATCATTTCCCTCAGCAGGCACTGGGGGGTCCAGTGCTGCGGATATGCCTGTGGCGCGCCGTCCGACGACGCGACCGCGGGCGGCGGTCGCGAGGGCGGAACCATGGACGCACACGTAAACATCGATGAAGAACAGGTGCTGCAGGAGCTGCGGCGCATCGTCAACAGCGACGAGTTTCGGAGTGCCAAGCGGCTGAAGGAGTTTCTGACCTATGCCGTTTTCGAGACTCTGGCCGGCCGCGAGCGCAACCTCAGCGGCTACGCGATCGGTATCGAGGTGTTCGGTCGCGGTGAGGATTTCGACCCACAGACCAATACCCTGGTCAGGGTCACGGCCAACAAGCTGCGCCTGAAACTCGACCATTACTACAACAATGCCGGGCGCAACAATCCGCTGCGGTTGCGCCTGCCGCTGGGCGCGTACCGGGTAAGCGTCGAGCGGCGCGCGATGGCACAGCCCCCGCGCGGGGACCGCCATCATCCGGTCATGGCCATCGAGTCGTTCGACTGCCTCAGCCAGGCCGCCGAACACAAAGACTTCTGCAAGGGATTTCTGAGCGAGGTGTGCCTGGCGCTGGCCGATGCGGATCAGTTCATGCTCGCCCCGCTTGGCGCCGCCGGCAAACACGGCCACAACGGGGCGCACGGCGCGAAAAACGTCGAAGAAGAGCACGACGCGGATTTCCTGCTGGGCTGCAATCTGCGCTGGACCGGTTCGCGCCTGCGCGTTTACGCCCAGCTGGTCGAGGCGCGAACCCGCTACGTATTGTGGATCGACAGTCGTGAGCTGCCCTGGAACGACCGGGACCTGCTCGACATCCAGGCCGAAGCGGCGAGTTTCATCGCCCAGGGCGTGCTGCGCGCCGATCGCGTCGCGTCGAACGACCGGTCGGCGGATCCATCCGAGCGCGGCTCCGAACCCACATCGGTGCATTGAACCGCGCGACGACGCGATGGCCACCACGGAACCAGGAATTTCGATGTACGCAATCCGCCAATCCCCGATCGAGGCCCGACCCGGGTGCACGCAGAATTGCCGATAAGAACGGGCCCGACGGTCCCGGTCATTCCCATCGGCGAGTTCGCCGATGAGTACGGCGTAAGGATGATGGACATGGACAACAATCGAAGCAAACAACCTGAGAGTGCGACATTGCTGCGTGCCGAACGCTGGCTGGCACTCGACTGCAGGACGCCAGGCGATTTTCTGTGCAACGTCAGTGATGCCGCCGTGCACGAGATAGCGCGCCGCACCGGCCCGCTGCCGCTCGCCACGCCGGTGGCCATGCTGGCGTTCCTCGTCGCCAGCCCACAGCTGCTGCCGTACTGGGCGCCGGTCGGCGTGCTGTTCCTATTGCTGCTCGGGTCCGCGCTCACGCGCATGCGGATCGGCCGCCGCATGATCGATGCGACCGGCAGCCGCGCGCTGGAACTCGCGCATGACTACCGCGCGTCGGTCGATCTGGCCGGTTTTTCGTGGGGCGCGCTGGTTGGCGTGCTGCTGCTGGTGCACGGGATCGACCGCCTGACCGAGCTCGCACTGGTCGCGACACTCGGCCTGATTGCGGGTGCCTTTACGTCGCTGACGCTCGAACGCTCGCTGTGGCTGCGTTTCAGCGCCGCGCTGTGGTTGCCGCTGCTCGTCGTCAGCGCGTACATGGCGTGGCGCGACGGCGATGCCGGCTGGCTGCTGCTGATCGTCGAGTCGCTGCTGGCCGGATTCGCGACCCTCCAGGGACTGCGCATGGTCCGCGAATACATCGGCGGTCTGGTCACGCAGGCGCGCCTCGAGGATGCCGTGTCGAAGATTGCCGACCAGCGCAGCGAGCTGAGCGCACACCGCGCACGCCTCGACGAACTGGTTGCGCGCACCCACCAGCTGTCCTACTACGACCAGCTGACTGGCATCGGGTCACGCCACCATTTTCACGAACGCCTGCACAACAGCATCGTGCGGCACCGCGACGACCGGCAAAGGTTCGCCGTGCTGTACCTCGACCTGGACGGCTTCAAGGACATCAACGACACGTTCGGTCACGAGGCCGGCGACACCCTGCTGAAGGCGGTCGCGCGGCGGGTGGGTGCGCTGCTGCGCAGCAGCGACTTTGCCGCCCGCCTGGGCAGTGATGAGATCGCGCTGCTGGTTCACGATGTCGACGACGACAACGACATTGCGCAGATCGCGCAACGCTGCCGCGCCGCGATCCAGACCCCGGTCCGCCTCGGCGCACGCTCGGTCAGCCCGCGCGTCAGCATCGGCGTCGCGCTCTATCCGGACGACGGCGACAATGCGCTCGGCCTGCTCAAGGCGGCCGAGAGCGCGATGAATGCCGCCAAGCACACGACCAAGTCACATTTCGCGCGCTATGCGCCCGAGATGTCGCGCGCGGCCGAGCAGCGCCTGACGATCGAGCAGGAGCTGCGCCAGGCGCTCGACAGGGGCCAGTTCGAGCTGTACTACCAACCGCAGTTCGACATCGTCGGCGGCGGCTGCTGCGGGGTCGAGGCCCTGGTGCGATGGAACCATCCCGAGCGTGGCCTGATCCCGCCGCTCGAGTTCATACCGATCGCCGAGAAGGCCGGGCTGATCGACGCGCTCGGCGAATGGGTGCTGACCACCGCGTGCCGCCAGGCTGTGGCATGGTTCGATGCGGGCGTCCCCGAGATGAGTGTCGCGGTCAACATCTCGCCGATTCAGCTGCTCGACCCGGAGCTGCCTTCGACCGTCAACGCGATACTCGCTGCCACCGGCCTGCGTCCGGCGCTGTTGGAACTGGAGATCACCGAGAGCGCGATCCAGACCCACCCGGATGCGCGCGCGACGCTCGCCCAGCTGCACGACCTCGGCGTGAGCATCGCGCTCGACGATTTCGGCACCGGTTACTCGACGCTCGCCTCGCTGCGCGAACTGCCGACCGACCGCGTCAAGATCGATCGCTCGTTCGTCGCCGACATCCTGTCCAACGAACAGGACAGCGCCCTGCTCGGCACCATCATCGAAATGGTGCACGTGCTCGGATCGAGCGTGGTCGCCGAGGGTGTCGAGCAGCGTGCCCAGGCCGAACGCCTGCGCCGGCTCGGCTGCGACTGCGCCCAGGGATACCACTTCAGCCGACCGGTGACGGCCGCGGAAATCATCCCGATCGCGTGCGCCAGGGCCGCCGGAACGCCGCAGGTCGAGATCCGGCTGCAACCGGCATTCGCGAGCAAAGACGAGAGCGTCGCGTAGGCCCGCCGCCGCGCACAGCACACCCGGCCATTCCCCTTAATTGCACGCGGTCTTCGGCGTGCGGTCGCGTAAGCCTTGGTAGAGAATGGCCGCCCAGTCGCCGTCCGGCCGCCATTGCCATCGAGGTACGCAACATGACACCCAGGCTTATGATTCTGCCCGCCACCGACAAGGCGCGGATCCGCTTGCTGAGAATTCCTCCGGACTATGAGGCGCAGGAACTCTATCGTCACGTCACCGGGCTGATCGCGCAGGTCGAGGAGCAGGAACCCGGCTTCAGCAGCGACGACGTGGTCACCCTGCTCGAGGAACACGGATTCGAATCCATCGATTTCCAACTGGGTCCGTCACTCGACTGACCCGCAGCGCCGCCATCCGGGGGCGCTGGGTGGCCACTGCCTCAGCGCCGACGCGCGGCCTTTTTCGACGCCGCTTTCTTCACCGTCTTCCTCGCTGTCGTCTTCTTCGCCGCCGCCTTCCTGCCCGACGCGCTTGCGGCGCCCGCTTTGCCGACCACCTTCTTCTTGGCCGCGGTCTTTTTCTTAGCCGCGGCCTTGTTGGCCGCCTTGTTACCCGCCGCGCTCTTCTTGACGGCGGCACGCTTGGCGATTGTCTTCCCCGCCACCTTCTTGCTGGCGGTGGTCTTCTTGGCCGTCGACTTCTTCGCCACGCTCTTCTTGACGGCAGCACGCTTGGTGACTGTCTTCCTGGTCACCTTCTTCCTGGCGGCGGACTTCTTCACCGAGGCCTTCTTGGCCGCCGTCTTCTTCGATGACGCCTTTTTTGAACCCGTCTTCTTCACCACGGCCTTCTTGGCGGCCGCCTTCCTGGCGACGGACTTCTTCACCGCTGCCTTCTTCGCGGCGGCCTTCTTCGCCGCGACCTTTTTCGCGGCTGCTTTCTTGACTGCCGCCTTCTTGACTGCCGCCTTCTTGGTGGTCGATTTCTTGGTCGCGGTCGTCGTCGCGGCCGGTTTCTTGGCGGCAGCCTGCTTGTCGGGAGCTGACTTTTTGGCCGCCGCCTTACCCTTGGCGGCGGCGCCCTTGCCCGTCGCCCCGCCCGCCGCCTTTGCAGCCTTCTTCGCGACCGGTTTGGCGGGCTTGGCGCGCTGCTCGGAACTGGTCTTGGTCGCCGCCGCCTTGATCATGTTGGCGCGCTTCGCCGGGGTCTTGGTGGCAGCAGGTGGCGCAGCCGGCGGCGGTTCCTCGATCACGCTGCCGGGTACCGTGCTCGGCGGCAACGCGTCGATCAGCTTGCGCACCACCTTCCAGATCTTGGGGATCCCGGCATCCGCCTCGATGCGGTGCAGCTTGTCGTTCAGACCGTAGTATTGGAGCAACGGCCCCATCAGCCCTTCGTAGACGCGCAGACGATTGCTGATCGTCTCCTCGTAATCGTCGGGCCGCTTGACCACGCGTGCGCCGCAAGCGTCGCAGACACCGTCGACCAGGGGCGGGTTCACGTACAGATTGTACTGGGCGCCGCAGTTGTCGCAGGTGATCCGTCCGACCAGCCGCTCCATCAGCTCGTCCGGATCGACCTCGAGGTTGAACACGGCCTCGATACCGGCGCCGAGGTCGTTCAGAACGCTGTCGAGCACGTCCGCCTGGCCGGCATTCTTGGGCAGGTCGACGAGGACAAACCCCTTGCCGAGATCCATCTGCGGCAGCTGGATGCGCAGCAGCGCGAGCAACAGCTCGTCAGAGACGCGCGACATGTCCATGGCCTCCTTGGCCAGGCGTCCGAGTTCGGACTGCTCGGCGGCAGCGCGCTGCATCACGCTGCCCACGGTGATGACCGGCATCCCGTAATGGTCGGAAATTTTCTGCGACAGCTCGGACTTACCCGATCCCGGGGGGCCCAAAAGAACGATCCTCATCGTGGCTCCTCAAAGGCATTATTGTTCTGTCCGGCACCGCACGATGACTGGCTGACTGCGGCTGCGGTTCGCCCGGATTCGTGCCATATAAGGAAATTAGGATTTCCCTATAGGGGCATGCGTGTTTTGCATTGGCTAGCCCCTGCCGCGTTGACTAAGCTAATCGCACATCAATTTGCCTGTCAACGAAGCGTCTGATTTTTAGCAGATTTTAGGCGATCGGCGGAAATTAACGAATACGGTGCGCAGGTTTTTTGAAAAAAACCTGCGTTTTTCGTCGTGTGGCGGCCCGCCGCACGCGCCCTGACCAAATTTTGACCAGCATGAGCACGATCCCTGATATCACCCAGACCGAGGAGTGGATCGTCCAGACCACGCTCAAGGAGCGTTACGGTCGCGACGTCGGGCTGCAATACGCCGACGCAGAGATCCGTCTGAACCCGGCCGACCGCGAGCTGACCTCGTGCCCGGTGTTCGTCTGGGAGGCCGACGACTGCCACTTCGTGATATTCAAGACCGGCGAACGGCGCTACCGTTGCCAGTTCTTCTACCGCGGCTACCAGCAATACGGCACCGGCGTGCACGAATACGACGACCTGACCGAGTGCGCGGTATCACTGTTGCAGGCCCAGGCGGATCACGTCGCACGGGAGCGTGGCGACATCGACACCAGGCGCCGCTGAGCCCGCGCCGGGGTCGGGGCCGCACCGAAAACACGAGCTATTCGATACAGAGGGAAAACAGATGACGGCGAAAAACGCCTTTTACGCACAGTCCGGCGGGGTGACCGCCGTAATCAACGCCTCGGCCGCCGGCGTCATCGAGACCGCGCGCGCCCACCCGGACAAGATCGCCAACGTCTACGCCGGCCGCAACGGCATCATCGGCGCACTGACCGAGGACCTGGTCGACACCAGCCAGGAGTCGGCCGAGGCGATCGCCGCGCTCAGGCACACACCGTCCGGCGGCTTCGGTTCGTGCCGCTACAAGCTCAAGAGCCTCGAGGCCAACAAGCGCGAGTACGAGCGCCTGATCGAGGTGTTCAAGGCGCACAACATCGGTTACTTCTTCTACAACGGCGGCGGCGACTCGGCCGACACCTGCTACAAGGTGTCGCAGCTGTCCGAGAAGATGGGCTTCCCGGTGCAGGCCATCCACGTGCCGAAGACCGTCGACAACGACCTGCCGATCACCGACAACTGCCCCGGCTTCGGCTCGGTCGCCAAGTACATCGCCATCTCGACCCTCGAGGCCAGCTTCGACGTGCGTTCGATGGCCGCGACCTCGACCAAGATCTTCGTCATCGAGGTGATGGGCCGCCACGCCGGCTGGATCGCCGCCGCCGGCGCACTGGTCGCCGACGAGGGCATCCCGGTCGTGACGCTGTTCCCCGAGGTCGAATTCGACAAGGACAAGTTCCTGTCGGCGGTCGATGAGCGGGTGAAGCGGTTCGGCTACTGCACCATCTGCGTGTCCGAGGGCTGTCACTGGCCCGACGGCACCTTCCTCGCCGAGCAGGGCACGCGCGACTCGTTTGGTCACGCGCAGCTCGGCGGCGCGGCACCGGTCGTCGCCAACATGATCAAGGAGGCGCTCGGCTACAAGTTCCACTGGGCCGTTGCCGACTACCTGCAGCGCGCGGCGCGCCACCTGGCCTCGAACTCCGACGTCGAACAGGCCTACGCGCTCGGCAAGGCCGCGGTCGAGAAGGCGCTCGAGGGCAAGAACTCGATCATGCCGACCGTCGTGCGCGAATCGTCGAATCCCTACAAATGGAGCATCGGCGAGGCCGCGTTGAGCGAGGTCGCCAACGTCGAGAAGATGATGCCGACGGACTTCATCTCCGACGACGGCTACGGCATCACCGACAAGTGCCGCGAGTACCTGTACCCGCTGATCCAGGGCGAGGCCTACCCACCGTACAAGGCCAACGGCATGCCCGACTACGTGACCTTGAAGCTCAAGGGCGTGGCGAAGAAGCTGCCCGGTTTCGAGCTCTGAGAGACCGCGACGACATCAGCGAAAACCCCGGCCCGGCGCCGGGGTTTTTGTTTGATCAGCGCCTTGTATCACTCAGTGACGCAGCGTGAGCTGGCCGTCGCGCTGACTGAACTCGAGCCGGCGCAGGAAACTCATGCCGAGCAACACCGGATCGCCTGCCGCCATCGACGGCAGGATGGAGGCACGGACATCCTTCAAACGGATGTCACCGAGACGCACCTCGTCGAGCACGGTCCGCCAGACCGCGACCGCACCGTTCGCCGTCTGGCTGATGCCGCCGCCGGTGCGCTCGAGACGCAGCCGGTCGGCGAGTGCCTCCGGCAGCGCGACGTCGGTCGCACCGGTGTCGAGCAGAAAGGTGACGGGAAAACCGTTGATGCGCCCGCTGGCCACATAGTGACCGGCCGCATTGCGATCGAGCACGACCTGGTGACGGCCGTCCGCGGTCGTTTCGGCCTGCGGTTGTGCGTTCGGATTGAAACGCGATTCGAGCACGTCGCGAAACAGAAAGGTCAACAGCGCGATGCCGCCGATCCAGGCGATCAGCATCATGTGACGGCCGGTGCGCCGCGTGGGGTCGGTTTCGTTCGCCTGTGGCATGTCCGGGTCAGTTGCCGCTCGTGCTTCGCCCACATTGGAACCCGGTGCGGCCTGTGGGTTCAAATCCTCCATACCGTCAGGAGATCACATGACCCGGGACACCGAACTCATCTACATCCACGACCCCATGTGCAGCTGGTGCTGGGGGTTTCGCCCAACCTTTGAATGCCTATGCGACTCGCTGCCCGAGGGCGTCGGTGTGCGCCGCCTGCTCGGTGGTCTCGCGCCGGACAGTGACCGGCCGATGCCCGACGAACTGCGCACCCGGCTGCAGGCGACCTGGCGGCGCATCGCCGAGCGCATCCCGGGCACGCGTTTCAACCATGACTTCTGGCACGACTGCCAGCCGCGCCGCAGCACCTGGCCTGCGTGTCGCGCGGTAATCGCGGCGCGCCATCAGGACGCGCAGGGTGAGTCGGCGATGATCGACGCGATCCAGCGCGCCTACTACCTCGACGCACGCAATCCGTCCGACGACGACACCCTGATCTCGCTCGCCCATGGAATCGGCCTCGACCGAACGCGTTTCGCGGGCGAGCTGCACGCGGCCGAGACCCAGGCCGAGCTGGACGCCGAGATGGCGGAGACGCGGCGCATCGGGGCCGACAGCTTTCCGAGTCTGCGTCTGCGCATCGGCGCCGCGTATTGGCCGGTGGCCGTACACTACACTGACCCCGCGCCGATGCTGGAAACCCTGCAGGACCTGCTGGCGGCCTGATCGAACCGGATCAGACCGGGGGACAGCACCCGGCGTCCCGGTGCGACCGACCGTCGATCGCACCGGGCGACAGGCAGGGCCAATGGCCCGGCGGTACCGGTCAGCGCGGCGGCATCGGTCCCGGCGGCGCCATGCGCGGCGGCATCTGCGGCATCGGCGGACGTGCCGACGGCGTCATCTGGCGCATCTGCTGCATCCGCTGTTCGCGCAGGTCGCGCATGATCTGGTTGCGGTAGTGCACGATCGCGCTCCGGCCGTTGGCGGCGACGTCGTAGACCAGCCACTGCTCACCCTTGCGATACAGCCGGAAATCCAGCCGCGCCGGATAGCTGCCGGGGTTCAGCACGGCCGCGCTGATCTGTGCGGTGCGTCCGCCCGCGTCGGCACGCGGCGGCAGGAACCGCACCTGCTGGTCGCTGTAGCCGGCGAGTTTCTCGGCCATCTTGGCCAGGAACGACTGCTTGATGCTGGCGACCACGGCGCTGCGCTCGTCGGCGCCCATGCGCTCGTACAGGCGTCCACCGGCGGATTCCGCCATGTACTCGAAATCGAAGAACGGTGCGATCTCGCTGTCGAGAAAGGCACCCAGTGCGTCGGCCGACGGGCGCGGCTCGCTACCGAGGAACGCCAGCAGCTTGTCGACGCCGTTGCGCAGTGCGACCGCCGGTGCGGCGGCGACCGGCGCTGCGGCGGGGCCGGGTCCATAGGGTCCCGCGCCCATGCCAGGCCCCATGCCCGGCCCCATCATGCCCGGCCCGTAGTGCGGTACGGCATGCACGGTACCGGCAAGCAAGGCGCCGGCAAGCACCCAGTAAGGTGATTTCATCAATGTCCCCCCGTATGGATTTGATACCGGTGACGCCGACGCCGGCCGACGCGTCCGGGGCCCGGCGTGGCTCGCCGCGGCTGCGCAGAGGTTGCCAATCCCGGGCCTGCATTGCAATGCGTGGATTCACGCTTGTGCCAACTCGCGACGAAAAGCGGGCTCGGGAAAGCCTCACGCCCCCCACGGGCTTCAAGTGGTGATGCGGCGGTAGATGTCGGACACCTTGAGCGGCAGCTTGGCGACGTCGTCGAGCACGGTGTAATTGGCCGCGCCATACATGTGCGGCAGGTAGTCCTGGCCCTCGCGGTCGATCGTGATGCAGTACGCGTGAATGCCCTCGCGGCGGGCCTCGTACAGGGCCTGGCGGGTGTCCTCGATGCCATACTGGCCGCGATATTCGAGATCGTAGTCGTCGGGCTTGCCGTCGGACAGCGTCACCAGCAGCTTGGTGCGCGCCTCGACCTGGCGGAGCTTCTCGACCATGTGCCGGATCGGCGCGCCCATGCGCGTGTAGTCCTTCGGCTCGATGCCGCACACGCGGGCGATCACGCGTTCGTTCCACGGCTCGTCGAAGTCCTTGATCCGGAACGCCTCACAACGCTTGCGCGTCCAGCCCGAGAAACCGTAGATCGCGTAACGGTCGCCGAGCGTGTTGAGCGCCTCGGCGAGCAGGATCAGCGCCTCGCGCTCGGCCTCGTTGATCCAGCCGCGCGTCGAACCGGACATGTCGACCATGAACATCACCGCGATGTTGCGCTCCTCCTTGTGCATGCGCGTGAACAGGCGGTCGGTCATCTCGAGACCCACGTGCACATCGCCCCACGCCTCGACCAGCGCATCGATGTCGATGTCCTCGCCGTCGCTCTGACGCTTCAGCAGGCGGTCCTCGCCGCGCAGGATCTCGAACGTGCGCCGCAGCGAATGGATGAATCCCGAGTACTTCGCCAGCGTGTCGCGGTAGAACAGCGTGTCGCCGGCCGGTACGTCGATCTCGCGCAGCACGCACCAGTTCTTCTTGTGTGCCTGGCGTTTCACGTCCCACTCGTTGTACAGGTAGGCCCCCTCCTCGTGATAGGTGCCGGCCCAGACGTCGTCCGGGTTCAGCGACGGCTCCTCGAGCAGGTCGGGGTCGTACTCGCCCTCGCCGGCCGGTGTCAGGTACTCGGGCGGGATGCCCCCGAGGTCGAGCAGGATCGACGTCAGCTGCTGGCGCACCCTGTCCGGGATCGGCAGCGGCTGTTCGGACAGCGACAACTCGACCTGCAGCGGCATGTCCGGGCGTTCGGGATCCGGCTGTTCGATCTCGAACTGCTGTGGCGGCTCGCGGCCGGCGCGACCCTCGGCAATCTCGTTCGCGATCACGCGCAGGCTCTCGCGCAGGCGGGCCCTGTCGCGCTCGACGCGCTGCAGGCGCGCGGCCCAGGCCGCGGCCGGGTCGAGCTGGCCCTGGTAACAGCGCAGCGGCGGATCGTCACCTTCGTGCAGGCGGGCCAGCCAGTCGAGGCTGTGGCGCACGGTCGCCTGCGGACGGCGCAGATCATCGGCGGCGGCACGCCAGGCGTCGGGCAGCGGCGGGTCGTCGAGCGCCGCACTCAACGCCCGCATGCGCCGGTACAGGCCCGGCAGCTCGCTGGCGATACGCGCGTCGAGACGCAGCGTCTCCAGCGCATGGAACACGCCCTGCGCACGCCCGGCATCGGGGTACCCTGCGAACGCCTGATCCGGGTCGACGTTGAGCGTGCCGTAACGGGTCTGTGCCCACAGGTGGACGACGGTCGCCTTGAACAGCTGGAAATTGTCGTCGCGATTGTCGAGGCGGGCGACGATATCCGGCAGGAAGATCACCTCGCCGTCGGTCCAGGCGCATTCGCCGCGCTCGATCTTCAGCCGCCGCCCCTCGAGGCCCTGCAGGAACGGCAGCAGGATCGGCACCGCCTCGTCGTACACCGCGCCGGCCGCGCGCTGGTGGCCGACCGCGACGAAGCCCTCCAGGTCGCGCACGACCGCCATCGCCGCCTGCAGACCGGCGGTGTCGTAGCAGTCCATCGCATGCAGGCACCAGGCCGCGACAACGTCGGGATCGACCTCGCGCAGTGCCTCCTTGGCGCGATTGGCGAACTGGAACGCGAGTTCGGTGTTGGTCGCCGCCGCACGTCGGGTCCACTGCAGCACGAAATCCTGGCTGTCGCGCGGCAGTCCGGCCAGCACGCCGGTCAACTCGTCGGTATGGATGAACGTGAACTCCACCTCGAGGTATTCGTCGAGGCGGCTGGCGATCGTTTCGGCGTCTAGCGGTGTTCGGCTCACGGGGATTCCGGAAAACGGCAGGTCATGCGGTGCATCGGTGGACGGTTTCGAACGACGCTATGTGACCGCCACGCGACGGTCAACCGCGACGCGCCCGGGGGAAAACGCGGATCAGGCGAGGCGGTCGTTCGGGAACGGTGTGACGTTGTCGAACGAGATGCGCTTGAGTCCAGTGCGCTCGGCCGGACGGCCCATCAGGTAGCCCTGGCCGCGGCCGAAACCGGCCGCGCGCGCCGATTCGAGTGTGGCCTGGTCCTCGATGCCCTCGGCGACCAGGTGGTGGCCGGATTCGAGGATCATCTGGGCCAGGTGGATGATCATGTTGGCCTGTCCGCGATCCTTCAGACTCTGCACCAGCGTGGTGTCGAACTTGACCACGTCGACCGGCATGCTGGACAGGTAGCGCACCGACGAATAACCGCTGCCGAAGTCGTCCAGTGCGATGTCGAATCCGCGCGCGCGCAACCGGCTGAGGTTCTCGTTGGCGAGTCCGATCTGCGTGATCAATGCAGTCTCGGTGACCTCGATCATCACCCGGTAGTCCTTTAGGAACGGCTCGAACCCGCTCAACCAGCTGCACACCCGCTCGTGGACCAGGGTCGGGCCGGACAGGTTGATCGACACGCCGGTGCCCATGCACACGACGCCGTCCTTGAGGTCCGCGAGCACCTTGCGGATCACCGCGCGGTCCAGCTCGACCTCGAGCCGGCGCGCCTCGATCACCGGGAAGATGTTGGACGGCTGGATCAATTCACCGTCCTGACGGATGCGCACCAGGGCCTCGTAGTGGCAGACGTTGCCATTGGCGAGGTCGACGATCGGCTGGTAGAACATCTCGAGACCTTTGCCGTAGACGACGGCGTCGTAAACGGCGGTGTTGACCCAGCTCGAGAACAGGCCCTCCGAATCGCGCGCCAGCGCCTCGGTGAACATGACGACGTTCGCGTGTCCCGGGCGTTTGGCCCGGTACATCGCCACGTCGGCCTTCCACTGCAGCGTCTGCAGGTCCTCGAGGTCGTCGATGTGCGCGATCGCGAGGCCGGCGCTGATGCGCATCGGTTCGCGGATGCCGAGCTTGCTGAAGTCGTGGCCGATGATCTTCTCGTGGCAACGCTCGGCGATGCGCAGCGCCGAAGTCTCGTCGCAGTCCAGCAGTACCACGGCGAACTCGTTGCCACCGATGCGGAACAGTTCCTCGCCCTTGCGCAACACCGAGCTGATGCGGCCACCGATGACCTTCAGCACCTGGTCACCGACGCTGTGTCCGTAGGTATCGTTGATCGCCTTGAAATGGTTCACGTCGAACAAGGCGAAACAGACGCCGATGTCGCGGTCGCCGAGCACGTGCGGCAGGTTGTGCATGAACTCCTCGAACGCACGCCGGTTCTTGGCGCCCGTCAGCGCGTCGTGGTGGGCCATCGACCACAACTCGTGGCTCTTTTCCTCGAGGCTGCTGTGCACCTCGACAAGCTGCGACTGGTAGGCGTTCAGCGACTCGCGGATCTTCTCCGTTTCGGCGATCGGCAGGATGCCGGCGAGATCGTCGAGTACGAGTCCACCCGGGCTGTCCTTGAGGCGGTCGATGTGGGTCGATATCGCGCGCAGCGGGCGCACGATCAGAAACACCAGGGCCGGGAACAGCAGCAGCGTGAACACGCCGAGAATGATGCTGAGGTTCAGGATCGTGCCCGACAACAGCTTGGTCACCGCCTCGCTCATCGGGTTCTCGCGAAGGGCGAAGGTCACGTTGGCCTTCAGGTCGGCCCAGGTCAGGGTCTCGGTGGTCGGGGGTTGAAACAAGATCGAGTCCGGATCGGCGTAGCGGTACCCGTACCCATGCCGTAGCTCATCGACGAAGGCGATGCGCAGGCCGGTGTAACCGATCACGACCGAGTCGCTATAGACCGCGCGGAACACCAGCAGCGAAGGCACTTCCCCCGAGTAGTCCACATACGCGGGGGGCGGCGGGATCGCGACCTGCCCCGGCAGCGTGGCGTGATCGAACTGCGCCAACGCGACGCCATCGGGGCCATAGATCTCCGCATCGACCACGCGCGGCGGCAGCACTCCGGCATCGCGCATGCGGTTCTCACGCCAATAGGCGTAATAGCGCGGCGCACGCAGCTGTTGCATGACCTCGTCCCAGCTCGCATAGCGCGCCGCCAGAGCGAGCGCGGAACGCATCTCGCGATCCATCGCCTCGCCGATCTCATCGCGCGCGGCAACCATGCTGGCGGTCTCGACATCGGCGCGCACGCGCTGGAACTCGCTGTAGGTGAAGCCGCCGTAGCTGAGCACCGCCAGCAGCAGCAGCACCACCATCAGCAGGGCATAACCACCGATCGTCAAGCCGCATCGCCGTCTAGCCATGGCCCCCCCTGTCGACGGCACTGACGACCGCATCCAGCAGGTCGAACTCGTTGGCAAGATCGAAGAAATGGTTCGCGCCGGTCACCGGGAGCAGGGTGACGCCGTCGTTGCGCAGCTGTTCGAGCCAGCCGCGATCGACATCGCGGTCACGACTGCCGTAGATCACGGTAACCGGCACCCGGCTGTGGCCCAGCGCGCGCCGCAGCTCGTCGCGGTCCCAGCGAAGGTACGACAGCAGGCGCGTCGGGCTGGTGACGTAGCGCGTGCAATAGGAGAGTGCGTAGTCGTGGAAGGCGTCCGCATCGATGGTCATGTCGGCGCGCGCACGCGCGGTCAGCGCCGCGACGCGGTCGGGGCCCAGCTCCGCGCCGAAAAACGTAAGGCTGATCAACACCGCACGTTCGACGTCGAACGCGGCGTCGCCGTCGAGCAATGCACTGACCTGGATCGCGCCGGTGCTGTGACCGATCACGACCGGACGCCGGCCGCTGCGCGCCGCCAGCCACCCGACCCAGGCGCGCAGTTCGGCGACATCCCTGTCCATCGAGTGCGTGTGCAGCGCTTCGCAGGGGAGGCTCTGATGGCGGTGGTCCAGACCCAGCGTCAGCGTGGGCAAGAGCACACTGTAACCGGTGTCGGCGAGCGCCTCGGCCAGCCGGCGGACGGTCGGAAAGTCGCGTGTCTGCAGGAAGCCGTGCAGGATCAGCACGGCAGGGCGGCCGACCTCGCCGGGCCAGTAGTCGGCATCGGCGTCGAGATCCGGCGCGACGGCCAGCGTCATGCGGGCACTGCCCGCATGGGCACTGACGGAAACAAAGAGCAGCGCTATCAAAAAACGCCGAGTTACAACCACCTTCTACCCTGGAAACTTATAAATTTATTGTAAGTTTTTAGAAGATAGCTTAATTCCCAGGGATGGGAAGCAATTGGCGGCGCGCAGGATTTTGGCGCGTACGAACCAGGGCGGTGCGCCGCCGGCGATGCTGGGGCAATGGCGTGTGGGATTCAGCGACGCCGGCCGACCTCAGCAGCCGGACAGATCCTCGTGGAGACCGGCGAACGATCCGTTGCAGCCACGCACGACGTCGTCCCCGCTCTGCACCCCGTCGGGGCCGAGCGAGAACAGGTCGTAGGACTGGGGTGCCAGCGATCCGGACGCGCCGGCGACATTCGTCACCGTACCCCCGCTGTCGGTACGCACGCCGCCGTTGGTGCCGGTATCGCGCTGGTAGCGGTACACGCCACCCCAGGGGTCCAGCCAACGCTTCACCGTCGCGGTGTCCGCGGTGGTCGGATCCTGCAGAACCACGCTGCCGGAATCGAGATACAGGCCGAGCATCGCACCGGAGTTGCCGTCGAGGCTGCCAAGGTTGTTGTCCATCGCCAGGTCGTTGAGCACCACCTCGGCCTGACGGATATCCTTGATTGCGGTACCGATGCGCGCCTCGCCGATGTGATTCTTGTAAAACTGGACCGCGATGCCCGCGATGATGCCGAGGATCGCGACCGCGAGCATGATCTCGATCAGGGTAAATCCTCGTGCCTGGCGCATCACCCGATTCCGATTTCCTTGATTCCCAGACTCTGAAGATAACCGCTGCCGGCGATCTCGACCATGTGCGCGGTACGCGGCATGTGTGAAACACGTCGCGCCCTCCGCCGTTCGGTCATGCACTTCCCACCGCAGGGCGATAGCCCTGGCCCGTGGACCGCACGAATTCGGTGAAGTCTGCCACCGCCAGCCCTTTGGCGAACAGGAACCCCTGCAGGTAGGGCACGCCGCTGTCACGCAGCAGCTCGGCCTGCGCGCGGGTCTCGATGCCCTCGGCCACGAGCTTGAACTGCGACGCCCGGGCAAGACTGACGACCGCCGTCACGATCGCCTCGTCGGCGGGGCTGTCGGGCAGGTCCTTGACGAACAGGCGGTCGATCTTGAGGCCGTCGATCGGCAGCATCTTCAGGTATTTGAGCGAGGCGTAACCGGTGCCGAAGTCGTCGATCATGATACGCACGCCAAGCTCGCGCAGGCGTCGCAGGCGCTCGACGCCCTGCTCGAACCGGCCGATCAGCGCCGTCTCCGTCACCTCCAGCGTGAGCCGGTGCGGATCCAGACCACTCTGCGCCAATGCCTCCGCCACGCTGTCCTCGAAATCGTCCTCGGCGAGCTGGACGCTCGACACGTTGACGTTCAGCGTGTCCAGCACCAGGCCCTCTTCGGTCCACGCCACCATCTGTCGGCAGACCTCACCCAGCGCCCAGCGACCCAGTTCGGCGATCAGGCCGCTGTCCTCGGCGACCTCGATGAACGCGCCCGGCATCACCAGGCCCACGCCCGGGCGTTCCCAGCGCATCAGGGCCTCGGCGCTGGCCACGCGACCGGTGGTGGCATCGATCACCGGCTGGTAGTGCAGCACGAGCTCATGGTTGGCGACCGCCCCCTTGAGCGCCTGTTCGACATCCATGCGACCGACCAGACGTTCGCGCATGCCGGGCGAAAAGAACAGCATGCCGCCGCGGCGCGACGCCTTGGCGGCATAGCCGGCGGCGTCCAGGCACTGCAGCATGCCCTCGAAGTTGGCCGCATCGCGCGGATACACGGCACCGCCCATGCTGGCACTCAGCCGGAGTTCGCGCGCACCCAGGCCGAATGCACGGTCGAGTTCGGCGGCAATGCGCAGCGACAGCTGCTCGAGCTGGAGCACCAGGTTGCGCTGGCTCTCGTCGACCATCATCAGCAGGAACTGGTCGCCGGAGAAGCGACCCAGTATCGCGCCCGACGGCAAGATGGCGCGCAGGCGCCAGCCGACCGCCTTCAGCAGCTTGTCGCCCATGCCGTGCCCCATCGAATCATTGACCTGCTTGAAGCGGTCGAGCCCGATCAGCAGCATGCCTATCGCGCGCGAGCCCTGAGAGTAGCCGCTCCAGGTGATGAACCGGTCGCGCAGGCTGGTACGGTTCGGCAGCCCGCTGAGCCAGTCGTGGTTGGCCTGGTGGAACAGGCGGCGCTCCATGGCCAGGTTGCTCAGCGCGATACCGAGCACGTCGGCGACCCGGCTGACGATCTCACGGTCGTGGTTGGCGTCGCGCACGACGATCAGCGCCGCGACGACCTCTGTCTCGATCACCGGATGACGCACCGGCGTCGCGTCCGGGTCGGCGCGACCGGCCGGGTCGCGCGGCGCGATGCCGACCGATGCCGCGAGGTCGAGTACCGGGACGCGTGCCTCCGGCGCGCTGCACGTCTCGACCCGATCACTGCTGAAACCGACGCACCAGACCTCCCCCGGCGTCTGCCAGCGCTCATGGCAGACCAGCGCACAACGCGTCTCGCCGAGCATCTCGTCGAGTACGCGCGCCGCGATGCCGATCGCCTCATCGATCGAACGGGCGGCCTGCAGTGCACGATCGAGGCGACCGAGCGCGTCGAGCTGGCGGAACTGCGTGCCGATGCGTTCGGCCATGCCGTCGAATGCCTGGCCGAGCTGTTCGAACTCGTCACCGGTGTGCAGCTGCACGCGGTAGTCGAACTCGCCCGCGGCGAGCCGGCGCGTCGCCGCGCCCAGGCTGTCGAGCGGCTCGAGGTTGCTGCGGATCAGGCGCCGGCCGAACAGGAACGCGAACAGCAGCGCAACCACGGCACCGCCGGCGAACACCCTTCCGAACGAGGCGATCGCCGCGAACGCGAGCGACCTGGGTATTCCGACCAATACGGTCCAGCGCTCGAACTGGTAGTAGGGCTTGAGGAACAGCGACCAGGCCGCCGTCAACATCACCTCGCCGCTGGCGTGGTCGACCGGACGCGGCTCGTCGCGGCGCGCGATCAGGCTGTCGCTGGCGGCCAGCCAGGCGGCATGATCGGCGTGGTTGCAGAAGATCGGCTGTCTCTCCACGTCGAGGACGCACACCCGCTCCGGACGTGCGGCCACGCCGGCCGTGTCCCACAGGTGACGCAGGCTGAGCTCGGCGCCCAGGTAACCGTCCGCATCGTGCACGAGCATGAACAGGCGTCGGCGCGCACTCGGGCCGGTCGCGAACAACAACGGCTTGTCGGCTGCGGCGTCGCCCAGCACCCGCGTCAGCACCACCTGCTCGTCACCGGAAAAGGGGACGGCGCCATTCACCACGCCATTGGCGTGGACCTGAAAGAAGGCCCGCACGCGTTCGCCCAGATCGAAACCCTCGAGGCCGGTACGCACGGCGTCGTCGACCGCGCCGCGCGCGACGATCAGCGTCATCTGATCGGTGACGAACTGCAGCCGTTCGAACACGTCCATGCCGAGCGACTTGGCCAGTTCGCGCGCATTATCGAGCGCGACCTGTTCGAGGCGCGTCGAGACAAGGTAATAGGCGCCGGATGCGAGCAGCAGCAGCGGCAGCGCCGCGGCCAGCACGAACGACAGGTGGATGCGTTGGGCGACGCTGAATCGTGGCAGGCGAAACCACCGCATGCCGCGCGCTCAGTGGTCCTCGGCGAGACCGACGAAGTCACCGTCGTTGGCGCGTACGACATCGTCGCGCGCCTTGCCGGCGGTGAACTGGGCGGCGGTCAGGCCGTCGGCACCCATGCTGTACAGGTCGTAGTCGGTGTTGACCGGGTTCATCGACTTGTCGCGCCGGCGGGCGCCGTTCAGGCCGGGGGCGGGATTGTTGCGCAGCCACAGGTACCGGTACGGGTTGCCCCACGGGTCGGTCAGGCTGATGCCGGCGGCGGCCAAGGTCGCCGGCGGATCGTTGTCGGTGAAACGGTCGTTCAGGATCACCTCCATCTGGCGGATGTCCTTGATCGCGGTGTCGATGCGCGCCTCGGTGATGTAACCCTCGTAGAACGGCAGCGAAATCGACACCAGGATGCCGAGGATCACGACCGCGATCATGATCTCGATCAACGTGAAACCGGCGTGTGCGCGCGGGGCAGACAGGACGTGGCGCGGGCGGGTGTGGGTCATGTGTCCCGTATCGGCCCGGGTACACGTGACTTAAGGGCATTCCGGTGGCGGCGGCGTCGCGTGCCTACGTGGCCCGGCGTGCCCCTCTCGGCAGCGCGATGGGACGCGCATTCTGCACGCCACCCGCCGCCGCGACGGGCGCCGTTGGCGCGCTCAGAACAGCGACGCCGACAGCTCGTTGATCGCGACCAGCATGTCGCGGTCGTCGGTCAGGGCCTGCGCCACCGAGGCCCGGCACGCGACCACCGGGTCGACGCCCGCATGGATCAGCTTGGCCGCGTGCACCAGCAGCCGGGTCGACGCACCCTCGTCCAGCCCCTGCCCCTTCAGGTTGCGGGTCATGTGGGCAAACCGCACCAGGCGCCCGGCCAGCTCGGGGTCGATGCCCGACTCGCGTTCGACGATGGTCTGCTCGAGCGCCGCCGACGGGTAGTCGAACTCGAGCGCGACGAAGCGCTGTCGGGTCGACTGCTTCAGGTCCTTGAGCACCGACTGGTAGCCCGGGTTGTACGACATCGCCAGGCAGAAGCCCGGTGCGGCCTCGACCAGCTCGCCGATCTTCTCCATCGGCAATACGCGCCGGTCGTCGGCCAGCGGATGGATCACGACCGTGGTGTCCTTGCGCGCCTCGACCACCTCGTCGAGGTAGCAGATCGCCCCGGCCCTGACCGCGCGGGCCAGCGGGCCGTCGACCCAGGTCGTCTCGCCGGCCTTGACCAGGAACCGTCCGACCAGGTCGGACGCGGTCAGGTCGTCGTGGCACGACACGGTGATCAGCGGCCGCCGCAGACGCCACGCCATGTGCTCCATGAAGCGGGTCTTGCCACACCCGGTCGGTCCCTTCAGCAGCACCGGCAGGTCGTTGCGGTACGCCGCCTCGAACACGTCGATCTCGTCGCCGACCGGCTCGTAGTACGGCTGATCGGTGATGAAATTCTCTTCGGGTTTCAGTATCTTGGCATCGTTCAATGGCTTGCCCCTGGTGCGAGCGGACGACCGGACAGGGCGACGAGACTAATCACCGCGCCGCCGCGGGGCAACCACGGGATTGCGAGGGTCGGGGGGCCAGGGGGTCAGGGACCCGGCGCCGCAGGCCGACCGACGGTTGCCAGGCCGGTGCGTCGTTCCGGCACCCGGGCACTGCCGGTGGAGCCGCTGCCCGACGAATCCCGGCGGCCCACCTCGATCCATGTCGAGGGGGCAACGTCGCCCGGTTCGCGGAGCGAACCTTATTTATTAGCGCATCGGAAAATTCGATTGTTGGCGCATAGCGATGCGATCCCAACAGGCGTATCTTTACCGGTCCCTGAATACAGCCCCCGGGCGCCTCCGCGCGCTTGCGGGTAAGCCGAAGAATTCAAAGGTCTTTTGACCTGCACCCGCGGCAGGTTGGGCAACGGCCGCGGCGAGAGATTCATCACAATCTGCGACGGAGGACTATCCATGACGGAAGTCGTAGCCACCAACGAGACCATTCTCGTCGTCGGTGGCGGCATCAGCGGCATGACAGCCGCGCTCGAGGCCGCCGAGACGGGCAAGAAGGTCGTGCTGGTCGAGAAGCGGCCCTATCTGGGCGGGCGCGTCAGCCAGCTGTACAAGTACTTCCCCAAGCTGTGTCATCCGACCTGCGGGCTGGAGATCAACCAGCGCCGGGCCAAGATGAACCCCAACCTGACCATCCTGACGATGGCCGAGGTGACGAACCTCTCGGGTGAGGCCGGCGCGTACACGGCAACCGTCAAGCTGTCCCCACGTCACGTCAACGACAACTGCACCGGCTGCGGCGACTGCGCCAGGGCGGTCGAGGCCGAGTTCGACGACGAGTACAACTACGGCATGTCCAAGCGCAAGGGCGCCTACCTGCCGCACGTGATGGCGCACCCGATGCAGTACGTGATCGACCCGCGCATCGTTGGCACCGAGGACGGCCAGAAAGCCAAGGCCGCGTGCAAGTACGACGCGGTCGACCTCGACATGCAGGCGCGCGAGATCGACTTCCCGTGCGGCGCGGTGATCTGGGCGACCGGCTGGCAGCCGTACGACGCGGCCAAGATCCAGCCGTACGGCTACGACCGTTACGAGAATGTGATCACCAACGTCGAATTCGAGCGCATGGCCGACCCGAAGGGTCCGACCGGCGGCAGGATCGTACGTCCGAGCGACGGCAAGGAGGCCAAGAACGTGGCCTTCATCCAGTGCGCCGGCTCGCGTGACCGCAACCACCTGTACCACTGCTCGCGCATCTGCTGCATGGCATCGCTGAAGCAGACCCATTACGTGGTCGACGCCTACGAAGACGCCAAGGTCACGATCTACTACATCGACATCCGCGCGATCGACCGCTTCGAGGACTTCTACGCCACCGTGCAGGCGATGGAAAACGTGACGTTCACCAAGTCCAAGGTCGCCAACATCAAGGCCGACAAGGACGGCAACCCGGTCTGCTACGGCGTCGATACCGAGGGCTACCACCGCTACGAGAACGCCCACGATCTCGTCGTCCTGGCCACGGGCATGGAGCCGTCGGTCGCGAAGGGCGACTTCCCGGTCGACATCGTGATCAACCGCGAGGGCTTCATCGAGCCCGACGCCGCCAACGGCGGCGTGTTCGCAGCCGGTTCGGCGTCCGACGCACTGGACGTGAACCGCGCAGTACAGCATGCAACCGGCGCCGCGCTGAAGGCCATCCAGGTGGTCAACCGCGTGGCCGGAGCGGAGGCGTAAGAAATGGCAGACGACAAGAAATTCGCAGGCTTCATCTGCACCGGCTGCGGCATCGGCGAGCGCCTGGATGCCAGCCAGCTCGAGATGGTCGCCACCCGTGAAGGCAAGATGGCGTCGTGCGTACAGCACGAGATGCTGTGCAGCAAGGACGGTGTGCAGACGATCCGCAGCGCGATCGACAACGATGGTGCCACGCACATCATGATCGCGGCCTGCTCGCGCCGCGCCAAGGTCGAGGCGTTCAGCTTCACCGACGTCGCGATGAGCCGCGCCAACCTGCGCGAGGGCGTGATCTGGTCGCGCCCGAACACCGACGAGAACCAGGAGACCACGCAGGACATGGCGGACGACTACATCCGCATGGCCTGCGCCGAGGTCAAGTTCATGACCAAGCCGCACGCCTCCGGCGAGCAGGC
>JAGRGY010000045.1 GCA_020445255.1 Gammaproteobacteria bacterium | reverse complement strand
CGCTGAACGACAACGCCGGGGCGACGGCGCTGTTCGGCGGCCTGAGCGTGACCGATCCGGACGCCGGCGAGAACGATCTGACCATGCGCATCACGCTGTCCGACCCGACCGCGGGCGTGATCAGCGGCGGCGGCTTTGCGGAAACGGCCCCGGGCAGCGGGATCTACACCGTCTCGGGCCTGACCGTGGCGCAGGCCGACACCGCACTCGACAACGCCCGTTTCACGCCGACCGACAACACCGGCTCATCGGGCAGTTTCAACACGGATATCGCGGTCGACGTCGATGACGGCACGGCCGGCTACCAGCCGGTGCTGTCGGCGACCACGGTCACGATCAACCGGATCAATGACCCGGCCGTTGTCGGCGGGGCTACCAGCGGCACCGTGACCGAGGACGTCGACCCGGACAACGACACGCTGCTGGCGATCGCCGGCGTGCTGAACAGCGTGGATCCGGATGCCGGCGATATCGGATTCCAGGCCGCGTCCATCAATGGCACCTATGGCCAGCTGACCATCGATGCCGCGGGCAACTGGCAGTACGCGGCGGACAACACCCAGGCGGCCATTCAACAGCTCGATGCTGGCGAGAATCTGGTCGACAACTTCACGGTATCGACCGCCGACGGCACGACCCAGGGGCTGACCATCACGCTTGACGGCGCCGAGGATGCGCCGGTGCTGGGTGGTACGACAAGCGGTGCGGTGGCCGTGGACGGGGCGCAGACCGCGAGTGGCAACCTGACGATCAGCGATGCCGATACCAGCGACAACCCGATCGGATTCGCCGATGTCGGCAGCGTCGCCGGGGACAACGGTTACGGGAGTTTCGTGCTGACGTCGCAGAACTGGACGTACCAGTTGGACGCGATGAACGCGACGGTGCAGGCGCTGCATGTCGGCCAGAGCCTGACCGATACCCACACCTTCGTCGCGAGTGACGGCTCGACGCAGCAGGTCAGTGTCACGATTGCCGGCCCGGCGACGGCATCCCCGGCACCGGAACCGGAGCCACCCGACCCGGTGACGCCCGTGCCCCCGGTCGTCGATCCGCCTGTGATCGATCCGGACGATGAACCCGGAGACGAAGGCGATGAACCGGAGGCCAGGGTTCCAGGCACCGGGTTCCCGGAGGTCGTGCCGGAGCCTGCACCACGGTTCGTGGTGTTGCCCGATGGTGAACCCATTCCGATCGACCCCGACGATCTGTTGCTCAGCGTCACCAGTCCGCGCGACCGGGCGCAGCCTGCGCCGACGACCTCGGTTGAGGACACACGCAGCTTCCTGCAGGGGCTGCAGTCGATCTGGCTCGCGCAACGGGACGCGGATGACGGCCAGTCGCCGCTGATCGACGGACACAGCCAAGCGTTCTGGGATGACCTGGAGCGCATGATTAACGAAATTGATCAGGATGCCGAAAAAGTGGAAGGAAGCGAACGTCTCAGTGCGGAGGCGGCCGCCGGTTTCAGCCTGAGCCTGACGGCGGGTTTCGTCAGCTGGGCGCTGCGCGCGGGCTCGATGGTGGCGAGTTTCCTGGCGGCGATGCCGGCCTGGCGCAACTTCGACCCCATGCCGGTGCTCGCCGCCGATGATCAGAAGAAGCGTGCAAACACACACGACGACGGCGACGCCGAGGATCGCGACCAGGAAGCGGTTGATGAAAACAGTGTTGATGCCATGTTCGATCGCTAATTCGACCGCGAAGCCAGCGCTGCGTCGAGCCGGCTGATCGTGCGCAATATCTCGCCTATCTTTCGCCTCTCGATTGGCCTGATCCTGCTGACGGTCAGCCTGTTGTTGATCAGCGATCTGCTCGGTCTTACGCCCGACCAAACACGGGCCGAACTCAAGGCTCGCAAGGTCATCGCCGAGGCGCTGGCGGTTCAGGTATCGACCGACGTGTCCGAGCAGCGCCTCGATGAGGTGCTCGAAACGGTCACGGCGATGCAGAAGCGCAACGACGACGTGTTGTCGATCGGATTGCGGCATGCCGATGGTCGACTGATCGCGGCTGCCGGGGACCATGTCGCGAGTTGGGACCCCTCGATCGGTGACCGCTCGACGGCATCGCAGGTTCAGGTTCCGATCCACGGGCCCGATGGGCCATGGGGCGTGGTCGAGGTCGCGTTTCGTCCTCTCGACAGCGTGTGGACGGCGCTGCTGAGCGGGCGCTCGATCGCCACGGTGATTCTGTTCGTCGCCTTTTCGGGTTTCGCTGCGTACTGGCTGTTCCTCAAGCGCGCATTGAACGAACTCGATCCCAGCGCCGTGGTCCCGGACCGCGTGCGCGCGGCACTCGACGCATTGGCCGAGGGGCTGGTCATCGTCGATCGGGCAGGTCGCATGGTGCTGATCAACGAATCCTTCCAGCGCAAACTCGGACAGGCGGCCCAGAGCCTGATCGGCAGCCCGCTGTCCAGGTTGAACTGGCGCCCGGCGGAGAACGTTGAAAGTACCGGAGACGATCGGCATCCGTGGCAGCGGCTGCTCGATACCGGTGAGGTGCCTCCCTCGAGCCAGCTTGTGCTTGCCACCCAGACCAAGGCGAGGTTGACGTTCGCCGTCAACTGTTCGCCTATACGGGTCCCGGACGGCGCAGTGCGAGGTGTCGTCGTCACTTTCGACGATCTCACCCAGTTGGAGCACAAGAACAGTGAGTTGGAGCGCGCCCTCGAACGCCTGGAGGTCAGCCAGCGCGAAATCACGCGCCAAAACCGGGAGCTGCACGTGCTGGCGACCCGCGATCCCCTGACCGGCGTGTTGAACCGTCGCTCGCTGTTCGAGGGCATGAAGACACTGATCGATGAAAGTGTCGCCGCCGCGGAACCGCTGAGTGCGATCATGGTCGATATCGATCATTTCAAGTCGATCAACGACCGGTTCGGGCACGCCACCGGGGACAAAGTCATCAAACTGCTGGCGGAGATTCTGACCCAAAACGTGCGCGCCGAGGACCTGGTCGGGCGCTACGGAGGCGAGGAATTCTGCGTAATCCTATCCGGCGTCGATGAAGCGAAGGCGGCGGCGGTTGCAGAGCAGATGCGGGTCATGGTCCATGACGGCAAGAGCGCGAAGTTCACCAGCGCGATGCGCATCTCGGCGAGCTTCGGTGTGTCGACCAGCAACGGTGAAGAAACCACCCCCGGCGCGCTGATCGATCTGGCCGACAAGGCGCTGTACGAGGCCAAGGAATCCGGACGCAATCGTGTCAAGCGATGGTCGCAGGTCTCGACCCAATCCAGCGGCCCGGCGAAAACGCTAGCGACGCCGGTCGACGAAAAGACGTCGGATTCGTCACCGACGGAGGTTCTGCAGGAAGCACCACAAGTCGTCAACGATCCGGGGCTGATCAGGGAGAACGAGGTCCTGCGTGGCAAGGTGACCGAACTCGAGCTGGCTGTCGGTCAGCTGCTGGGCGACGGCAACGACGGCTTCGACGAAGTGACCGGGCTGCCGAACCGTATCGTTCTGGTCGACCGCATCCGTCAGTCCATGGAACGCAGTCGCCGCACCAACAGCAATATGGCGGTATTGGCCGTCGATGTCGACGCGATCAAACTGGTACGCGACACCCAGGGCATAGCTGCCGCGGAAAAGCTGATGCGAATCGTCGGCGAACGGTTACGTCGGGCCGTCCGGTCCGCCGATACCGTCGCGATTCCTGGAACCGATTCGTTCGAGGTCAGCATCTCGATGATCGGCAACGGAGAATTCGCGCTACTGCTGACCGACATCCAGGACGCCGAATCGACGACCTGGATCGTACAGCGGATCTTCGGATCGATGGAGGGACTCGCCGAGGTCGACGGTCGCGAGATTCTGCTGGATACGCACATCGGCGTCAGCCTGTTTCCGGACGACGCTATCGAAGCCGAGGATCTGCTGGCAGATGCGGCAACGGCACTGCGCGAGGCGCGCAGTCAGCCCGATCGTCAGGTGTGCCTGTTCTTCAGCAAGGCGATGAACGAGCGCTCGAGAGAGCAGCTTGCGCTGCAGTCACAGCTGTCACAGGCCATGGAACGTGGTGAGTTCCACCTCGAGTACCAGCCGAGCATCAATCTCACCGATGGCAGGATCTCCGGACTGGAGGCTTTGCTGCGCTGGCAGCATCCCGAGCGTGGACTGGTCCGGCCCGACGTGTTCATCCCGATCGCCGAGCATGCCGGCCTGATCGATCGTCTCGGTGACTGGGTTGTCGACACCGCGACGCATCAGCTGAAGATCTGGCACGACATGGGCTACGACAAACTCAACATTTCGATCAATTTTTCCGCGTTGCAGTTTCGTCGTCGGGATTTGGTCCGGCGTGTCGTCGACAAGGTACACGAAGTGGGCATACCACCTTCCGCATTGATCGTGGAGATCACCGAGTCGACGCTGATCCAGAACCTCGACACCGCCGTGTCGGTGGTAGAGGAGCTCAGTGGGGCAGGCGTGCAGGTTGCGCTCGACGATTTCGGCACCGGGTATTCGTCGTTGAGCTACCTGAAGCGATTCCCGATCGACATCGTCAAGATCGATCGCTCTTTTCTGCGCGATTTTCCCGCCCAGGCGCACGACACCGAGATCGTTGCCGCGATCATCGCGATTGCCCATAACCTGGGGCTGACCGTCGTGGCCGAAGGTGTGGAGACGGACCGCCAGTTCAAGGTGCTGCAGAGCCTCCAGTGCGACGAGATTCAGGGCTTTTTGCTGAGCCGCCCTTTGTCACGCAACGATGCGACGGCGCTGCTGCAGAACCCTGCCAAGATCCGTCGGATAGTGCGCGGTGTCGGCGAGGCCGACGACGCCCGCACAGGCGATGCGGTGGTCCTCGGCCTGATCAACGATGCCCGCGAGCGGCGCAGCGCGCTCGTGAAATAGTGCCGAAACGCCTGATCTGGCAATACCACTGTCGACAGGTTCACATCCGTCTGCATTCAAAGGGGCGTCGACTCGGGTAAACTGTTGCTCGGCCGTCGGCGTGGATTCTGCATAGAGATCAAGATTGTCGAACCGGCCGGGACCCGTTACGCGGCGGCGCCGACGTCGCGCATCTGTCGGGCAGGATTTCTGTGGGGGTGGACTTGGGATTTGTGGACAGCGGATCGCCGCGCGGCGATTCGCATTACCGTATGCGGCGATGTACGAAGGATCGCGTATGACACACGACGATGCCGTCATCACGGTCCCCCGCCGTCCCTGGATGGGACCGAGCCTGTGGCTGCCCGTGTTGCTCGTGATCTTCACGTGCGCGGCGATCGTGTACTACGGCTACCAGGTGATTGCAGCGCTGGAAAAGGCCGCCGCGGACAGTGCCTATGCCGGGGCGCGAGCAACGGCGCGCGAGATTACCGGCTTCATCGATCGCGAGCACGAGCGGCTCGCTGCATACACCGAGGAGCAGGCCGCGCTGATCCAAAAGATTCTTGCCGACCCCGAAGACCTACAGACGATAGACCGGCTGCGGGTCAGCGTGAAGCGCATGTTTCGCGGGACCATAGCGTTTGCCGTCACCGATGCCGACGGAAAGCCATTGTTCGAGGACTTCGACGGACTGATCGGTCCGGTCTGCGAGGAGTCGATGCGTGAAGCGGTGCGCACACGCCTGCGTGGCGAAGGCGAGTTCGAGCTTCCGCCGATTCATCCGGTGCCCAATGCCTACCACTTCGACCTGATCACTCCGTGGAGGCTCGACAATGGTCAGGCAGGCGTGTTTTTCGTCAGTATGTCGCCGTCACGCATCGGTGAACTCCTGGCAGCCGCGGAGCAGGCCTCGGGGACCAGGATCCTGCTCGTCAACCGGGACGATCCCACGCTGATCGAGGTGACCAGTGCCGGGGCGCGTGACCGACTCGGCGGTGAGTTTCGGATCGATCCGGACCAATTGGGCGACGGCCATTTCGCCGCCGACCTACCGGGCACCCACTGGCGCCTGCTGGTACTGCCGGACCGCGCCCAGCTCGAGGCTTCGATCCGCGACGTCCAGGTCAGGGTCGGCGCCTCCATTCTGGCACTGCTCGCGCTGAGCGGGGCCCTGTTGTATCTGATCAGGCGCGCCGAGCGCCGCAACTCCACGCTGTTCACGCGCAGCCTGCAGGCGAGCGTCAACCGTCAGCGTGCGATCCTGCAGTCGATGGTGGACGGCCTTGTCACGATCGACAGCAGCGGTCGGATCCTGAACGTGAACGCAGCGATAACGAAGATGTTTGGCTACGAGCCCGGCGAGTTGATCGGCAACAACGTAAAGGTATTGATGCCGGAGCCTGACCATAGTGCGCATGCGGACTATGTCACAAGCTATCTGCGGACCGGCGCAAGCCGCATACTTGGCAGCGGGCGCAAACTGATGGCGCGGCGCAAGGATGGCACCGAGTTCCCGGTTCTCCTCACGCTCGGTGAATCGATCGAAGACGATCAGCGAATCTTTGTCGGTATCCTGCATGATATGAGCGCATTCGACGATGCGCAGCGACAGATCGTGTCGCAGGCCGAGACGATCGAACGTTCGCGCCACGAGCTCGATGAACTGAGTCAGATTGCGGCCAAGGATCTGCAGGTGCCGCTACAGCGAATCGCCACACTCGGCGAAATGCTGGGTGCGGAACATGCGTCGACGCTGTCCGGATTCGAACGTGCACAGTTGAAGAACCTGACCGACGAAGCGCGCGGTATGAGCGAACTCGTCAAGGGTATCGCCGAATACACGCGCACAGAGGATTCGGCATCGCCGCGTTCGGTCGAGATCGCCGAGGTGTTGGAGACCATACGCAGGGACTTTGCTGATCGCGTCGCGGAACAAGGCGCGACATTGACGGTGCAGGGCGCCGGGCGTGTGCTCGGCAACGAGAAGCAGCTGCGCCAGGTGTTGTGGAACCTGGTCGACAATGCCCTCAAGTTTCGCGACCCGCAGCGGCCGCCGGAGGTACAGGTCGTGGTCGAGGATCAGGACGACGGCGCATCCCAGCTCAGCCTGGTGGTGATCGACAACGGAGTCGGCATACCGGAGGACGAACGCGATGCCGTGTTCGAGGCATTCAGGAGACTGAACCCGCGCGACGAGTATCCCGGCATGGGACTCGGTCTGTCGATCTGCCGCAAGATCGTTGACGGCCTCGGCGGGCAGATCAGCGTATCTGGCGAACCCGGCGGCGGCAGTCGCTTTCGCGTGCAGCTTCCGCGCGCAATGTCCTGATCGCCGGCTGCCCGCAAATCAATCCGTTTCGACAGAGATCCCGCGGTCCCACTCCGGCAGGTCGCCGAAACGCTCGGCGAGCAGATCGCTGAATGCATGTACGCGCCGCGGGATCAGGCGGCCCGGCGGAAATACCGCATGCATCCCAACCGGTGGACGCTGGTAACCGTCCAGCACGGTGACCAGTTTGCCCGCCGCGATCAGCTGACTGACGATGAAGGTCGGTGAGTTGACGATGCCCAGTCCGGCCAGCGCGGCCGCGGCCAGCGCGTCGCCGTTGTTGGCGCGCAGACGCCGGCTGGGCAATGCGAGAGGCACCGGTCGGTCGCCGGAAAAATATTGCCAATTGCGTGCCGGTGTGACATTGCTGTACTGCAAACCGGTGTGGCGCTGCAGATCGGCAGGGGTCTGCGGTACGCCGTGTCGCTCCAGGTAGGCAGGGCTGGCGCAGGTCACGAAGCGAATTGTGCCCAGCCTGCGGGCCAGTAATGTCGAGTCGGACAGATCCCCGATGCGTACGGTCATGTCCAGTCCTTCCTCGACCAGGTTGACCTCGCGGTCGTTCAGATCGAGATCGATCTCGATGGCCGGGTGGCGTGACATGAAGTCGTTGACCGCGGTCGTCAGGTGGCGCAATCCGAACGACAGAGGTGCCGCGACGCGCAGCCGGCCGCGCAGTTCGGCCGCGCCTTCACTCAGGGTCTGCTCGGCCTCTTCGAGGTCGGCGAGTACACGCACCACGCGTTCGTAGAACTGCTGGCCGGCCGACGTCAGCGACAGGCTGCGCGTCGTGCGTCGCAGCAGTTGCACGCCGAGCGCGCGTTCGAGTTCGCTGATCCGCCGCGATACGACCGATTTCGCGATCCCTAGGCGGTCGGCCGATTGCGTGAAGCTGCCGCTGTCGACCACGTTCACGAAGGCCTCAAGGTTTGCGAATCTGTCCATAATTGTTCGTAATTATAGAACAGTAATTTTCCGAAACAGCTATTTATTGCAATATTCGTAACGCACATGCTTGTCTGCACCCGGGTCACGTCGGCCCGCCTGGACATTACGGAGACAAGACATGAAACAACAAACACGCGACGCCGGCCTGATCCTGGTCGGCCGGATTCTGCTTTCGGGCATCTTCATCGTTTCGGGACTGGCCAAGATCGGCGGCTATGCCGCGACCCAGGGCTACATGGATGCGATGGGGGTACCCGGCGTGCTGCTCCCCGGCGTGATTGCGCTCGAGGTCGGCGCCGGTGCAGCGCTGTTACTCGGTCTGCATGCCCGCCTCGCGGCGGTCGCGCTGGCGTTGTTCAGCGTCGCGGCCGGGCTGATCTTCCACGCCGATCTGGCCGATCAGATGCAGCGCATCTTGCTGATGAAGAACTTCGCCATCGCCGGTGGCCTGTTGATGGTGGCGGCGGCCGGTGCAGGACGGTTCGCGCTGCGCCCGGGTGCCTGATTTCCCTCTCATCCAACGGAGAAGCCACTATGCAAGACAGTACTGTCACACGCGTCCTCAGAATCGACAGCGGCGTCGGCGGAACCGGTTCCGTGTCGCGAGAGCTGGGAGACGAGATCATTCGGCGTCTGCATCGCGATTCACCGCGGCTGGTCATCGATCATGTCGACCTGACGAATGGCATTGATGCGATCGACCATGACTGGGTCGCGGCGAACTTCACGATGCCGGCTGAGCGCGACGCCACGGCCGGTGATCGGTTGGTGGATTCCGATCGGGCGATCGCGGCACTGTCCGCCGCCGATGCGGTGGTGATCACCGCGCCGATCTACAATTTCTCGATACCGTCGACACTGAAGGCGTGGATCGACCACGTGTGCCGAGCCGGTGTCACGTTTCGCTACACACCGCAGGGACCGCAGGGTCTGCTTGCCGACCGCCCGGTGTACCTGGCGATGGCGTCCGGCGGTGTCGCGTTCGGCAGCGCCGCCGATTTTGCCAGCACCTACCTGCGGCACGTGCTCGGCTTCATCGGCATCGCCGACGTGCGCCTGGTCGGCGCCGCCGGCGTCGCGCGCGAACGTGGCGCCGCGATCGCGGCCGCGCTCGATCAACTCGACCAATGGCTACCCGCGCTCGCGGGTGAGGCCGCATGACAGGAGGGTGATATGCAGACACATGAACACCAGTCGACTGCGACTCGGCGCAGCGTGTCGCGCGTGGTACGCGGCATGCCGGCCACCGACGGCGCCGGTGTCGAACTGACCCGCGTGATCGGGCAACCGGTACTGCCGATGCTCGATCCGTTCCTGTTGCTGGATGCGTTTCGTTCGGATCGGCCCGGCGACTACATCGCCGGCTTCCCGGCCCATCCGCATCGCGGGTTCGAAACCGTGACCTATCTGTTGGCCGGACGCATGCGTCACCGCGACAATGCAGGCCACGAGGGTGTCATCGAGCCCGGTGGGGTGCAATGGATGACGGCAGGGCGCGGGATTGTCCATTCCGAGATGCCGGAACAGCGCCAAGGGCTGCTCGAGGGCTTCCAGTTGTGGGTGAACCTGCCGGCGGCACACAAGATGACGCAGCCGGCCTACCAGGAGCACACGGCCGCACAGATTCCGCTCGAGCGACGCGACGACGGTCAGCTGATACGCGTTATCGCCGGTCGCACAGCGCGCGGTACACGCGGCCCGATCGATCAGCCCTTGACCGAACCCTTGTATCTCGACGTCACGCTGCCCGCGAACGCGGTATTCGAAGAGGCGCTGCCGCCAGAGCACAATGCGTTCGCTTACGTGATCAGCGGTCAGTTGGGAATCGACGGGGCATCTCGGCCGCTGGTTCGCGATGAACTGGCCGTGTTGTCTCTCGGCAGCGGATTCGGGGCCCATGCGGGTGGTGAGGGCGCGCGTTTCCTGCTGATCGCCGGTCGACCGCTGCACGAACCGGTGGCCCGGGGTGGACCGTTCGTCATGAATACCCGGGCCGAGATCCGGCAGGCACAGGAGGACTATGCGACAGGCCGCCTCTGATTCAGGGAACTCGTGCGATACACGGTTGTCCAAACAACCGATAGCGACAGCGATGTCATTCCGACCTGGCCGCCCTGTGGGGCGGCTTTTTTTATAACCTACGGCATTGAAGCGGGTTAAGGGCTGCTTTAGCCTGGGGGCTTCTTTGCCGAAGGAGGGGACCACCAATGCGATCAGCCATTCTTCTCACATCATTGTTGCTCACGCTTTCGACCACGACTGCGATGGCCAGCGAGCCGCCGACGGGAAAGGTTCCCCTGGATGCTGACAGCCTGATCGAGCTCGTCAGTGGCAAGACCCAGGAATGTCGTAAGGAAAAAGACGGCAGCCTGTGCGCGAACTGGTTCAGCGAGGACGGCGTGATCAAACGGGTGATGTACGAGGATCAGGCGCGCAAGGACGGTGTCTGGTTCGTCGACGACCAGGACCGTCTGTGCATCCTGTGGGAGGGCAAGATCAAGCCGCTGTGCTTCTTGGTGTACAAGCAGGATGACGGCACCTACAGCATGATCAAGCACGACAAGCACGTGTCGACCATCCTGGGCAGCGAGCCGGGCAACACCAAGAATCTCTGACAACGCGCGAAGACGCGAGGGTTGATTGGAGGCGCGCGACGCCCACGCCGTATTGACGGCGTGCCGCCGCGCCCTTCGCAGTTCATGAAGCGGATCGCCTGAGCGGCTTCAGCGTGACGCCAGTGTTACCAACTGGCGGCCGCGGCGCAGTCGGATCGTGCGTATGCCGCCGCTGACAGCGTCGCGCAGTTCGTCGAAGGTCTTGACGCGCGCGCGATTGACCGTGAACAGCACGTCTCCCTGAAGCAGGCCGCTGCGCGCGGCGGGACTGTCCTCGGCGACGGCGCCTACCTCAATCCCCGCGTTGGTCCCAAAGCTGGATTTGTCGACGACCTCGCCGAGGCGTGCACCGCGCAGCACGCGGCTGATCGTAGCGCCGTCGATGAAGCCTTCGTACGGATCAGCGATGATCGCCGACAGCAGGTGGTCGCGACCATCGCGCACGATGCCGATGCGGATGCGGTCGCCAACGCGCAACAGCGCCAGTTCGGTGGTCAGGTCAGTCGCATTGCCGATCGCCGCGTCATTGATCCGTACGATCAGGTCGCCCGGACGTAAGCCGGCGCGCGCCGCCGCGGATTCCGCCTCGACACCGGTGACCATGGCGCCGCGACTGTTGGCCGGCAGGCGCAGGGCCTGACCGAGATCGTGCGTCAGATCCTGCGCCGTGACGCCAAAGATCCCGCGCTGAACTCCGCCGTGCTCGACGATCTGGCGTTTGATCGCCTCGGCCATATTGCTGGGGATGGCGAAACCGATGCCGACATTGCCGCCACTGGGCGCGAGTATCGCGGTGTTGATGCCGACCAGCTCGCCACGCAGGTTGACCAATGGGCCACCCGAGTTGCCCGGGTTGATCGAAGCGTCGGTCTGGATGAAGTTCTCGTATCCCTCGATGCCGAGGCCGCTGCGCCCGAGCGCGCTGACGATGCCTGAGGTCACAGTTTGACTGAGACCGAAGGGATTGCCGATTGCGACCACGAAGTCGCCGACGCGCAGGCGGTTGGAATCGGCGATTGAAACTGCCAACAGGTTCTCGGCCGGGATCTGCAATACGGCGATGTCTGTCTCCGGGTCGGTGCCGAGCAGCTGTGCGGACAGTTCGCGACCGTCGTGCAGCGTCACGCGGATCTCGTCGGCCTTGTCGATCACATGGTTGTTGGTCAGTACGAATCCGTTCTGAGCGTCGACAATGATGCCCGAGCCGAGGCTCTGGCTGCGTTTCCGGCGCGACTCTCTTGGCAGTTCGAAGAACCAGCGAAAGAATGGATCGCGCAACAGCGGGTGATCTTCACTGCGCACCACGGCGACCGACGAGATGTTGACGACCGCCGGTGTGACACGCTCGAGCATCGGCGCCAGGCTCGGCAGCGGTTGGCCGTCGACGATCGCGGGCAGCGCGGCGCGCGACGGCGCCGCCACCACGAGAGCAAACAGCAACGCAAACCCGATCTGCCGGCGCATTTGTCCTCCGTATGCAACGGCCCCGGGCGATGCCCGGGGCCGTGTGTGTCAGGCGATCAGGCTGCCTCGACCTTGCCCTCGATCAGCTTGTCGTCCGCGCCGCGGATTTCGATCCGGCGGGGCTTCATCGCGTCGGGCACCTCGCGTGCCAGATCGACATGCAGCAGGCCGTCCTTCAGTTCGGCACCGCTGACACGTACGTAATCGGCGAGCTGATAGCTGCGTTGGAAGCCGCGATGCGCGATCCCGCGATGCAGGTATTTGCGGTCGGCGACATCGTCCCCTTTGCGGCCGGTTACGGTCAGCAGGTTTTCCTTGACCTCGATGTCGAGTTCGTCGGCGCCGAAGCCGGCGACGGCGAGCGAAATGCGGTACTTGTCCTCACCGGTCAGTTCGATGTTGTACGGGGGATAGCCCCCGGCCTCGGCACGGTTCGCCAGTTCGAATGCGTTTGCCAGGCGATCGAAGCCGATCGCGGTGCGGAACAGCGGGGTGAAATCGAAAGTTGTCATGGTTTTGTCCTCGTCGAGCAACAAAATAGTGTGAAGGCGTTCGCTCGGAACCGCCGTGTCCACGGGCCCTGTCGGCACCCGTGTCGAGGAGATGGGGCCTGTCGTACCTATTTCAAGCGTTGGGTGCGGGAACCCGTTTCCCGAAGCCGGCGGCGGACGATGAACTTCTCCAGCTCGACCAGCCACAGCACGGATGACGACACGACGAAAACCGCCACCCAGGCGCCCGGCGCCAGCGCCGTCGTACCGAACAGCCCCTGCAGCGTCGGCAGATAGGTGAACAGCAGCTGGAACGCGATCAGCACGGCCACTGCGAGCAGCACGTAGGGGTTGCCGCCGAGTCCCGTGCGGTTCAGCACCGGCGCCAGGATGAAGCGTGCGTTGAACAGGTAGAAGATCTCGAATCCGACCAGCGTGTTGACCGCGAGGGTCCGTGCATGCGCGATTTCGGCGCCTTTGCCGAGGTCGTACAGGAACAGGCCGAAGGTGCCGGCGACCAGCACCAGCGACACGAAACCGATGCGCCACAGGAACAGTGCGGTGAGGATCGGTTCGCGCGGGTCGCGCGGCGGGCGCTGCATGATGTCCGCCTCCGGGGGTTCGAACGCCAGCGCCAGACCGAGGGTGGCCGCGGTGATCATGTTGACCCAAAGGATCTGCACCGGTGTCAGCGGGAAATCCGCAAACCCGAACAGGATGGCACCGAGCATCACCAGTGCCTCCCCGCCGCTGGTCGGCAGGATGAACAGCATCGCTTTGCGCAGGTTGTCGTAGACGGTGCGGCCTTCGCGCACCGCGTTGACGATGGTCGCGAAGTTGTCGTCGGTGAGCACCACTTCGGCCGAGTCCTTCGCCACCTCGGTGCCGCCACGGCCCATCGCGACGCCGACGTCGGCACGCCGCAGCGCCGGCGCGTCGTTGACCCCGTCGCCAGTCATCGCAACTACGTGTCCACGGGCCTGTAGCGCCTGCACCAGCTGCAGCTTGTGTTCCGGCGTCACGCGCGCATACACGTCGACCTCGTCGACCCGGCGGGCGATGTCATCGTCGTTCATCGTCAGCAGATCCGCGCCGGTCAGCACCGAGTGCGTGTTGTCGAGTCCTACCTGCGCTGCAATCGAGCAGGCGGTGACCCAGTGATCACCGGTGATCATCTTGACCTTGATGCCGGCGCGACGGCAGGTCGCGACGGCCTCGATCGCCGCCGGCCGTGGTGGGTCGATCAGGCCGCACAATCCGATCAGCACCAGGCCGTCGTCGACGTCGCCGAAGTGGAGTTCGTCGGCGTGTCGAGGCAAACCCTTGGACGCGAGCGCGATGACGCGGTAGCCGGCGCGTCCAAGTGTGTCGACGCGCCGCTCCCAGTCGCCGAGACGCAGCGGCACGTCGCCATCGGGCCCGCGCTGCAACGCACAGCGGCGCATGATGTGTTCCGGCGCCCCCTTGGCATGGACGAACGCCTGGCCATCGTGGCTGTGGTGCAGCGTGGCCATGAACCTGTGCTCGGCGTCGAAAGGGATCACGTCGCGCCGCGGATAGCGCTGTGCCTCGAGCGCCGGGTCGATCCCGGCCTTTATCACGGCGACGATCAGCGCGGCCTCCATCGGATCGCCGTCGGCGGTCCAGGATTCGGCGCGCCGCGTGACGGTGGCGTCGTTGCACAGGCACATCACCTGCAGTGCCTGCAGCGCGATGTCGTCGTCGCCGATCGCGTACTCGCTGCCGCCGTGACTGAATCCGCCGTGCGGATCGTAGCCGGTGCCACTCACGGCCAGATCGGTGTCGGCCAGCGCGAGCGTACGCACGGTCATCTGGTTGCGCGTCAGGGTGCCGGTCTTGTCGGAGCAGATGACCGAGACGGTACCGAGCGTCTCGACCGCGGGCAGCCGCCTGATGATGGCGTTGCGCGCGGCCATGCGCTGCACGCCGATCGCCAGCGTTACGGTCATGATCGCGGGCAGTCCCTCGGGTATCGCGGCGACGGCGATGCCGACCGCGGCGAGGAACATATCGGCCGCGCTGTAGCCGCGCACCAGCATGCCAAACGCGAAACCCGTTGCGGCGATCGCGAGGATCGCCGCCGACAGCCGGTGGCCGAACACCGCAAGCTGGCGCAAGAGGGGCGTGTCGAGGCGCTCGATGTGCGCGACCAGCGTGCTGATGCGGCCGAGTTCGGTCTGCGAACCGGTAGCGACGACCACGCCGGTGGCGAGGCCGGCGACGATCAAGGTGCCCGAGTAGACCATCGAGCAGCGTTCCGCGAGTAGTGCGTCCGCACCGACCGGTGACGGCGACTTCTCCACGGCCATCGATTCGCCGGTCAGCGCCGCCTCGTCGACCTGGAGCGCGTGTGCGGTCAGGACACGCAGGTCGGCGGGGACGCGGTCGCCGGCCTGCAGCACGACCACATCGCCGGGTACGAGCACCTCCGCGCCGATCGTCTGCCGCCGCCCGTCGCGCACCACCAGGGCCTGCGGCGACAGCATGCCGCGGATCGCGGCCAGCGCGTCCTCCGCCCGACCTTCCTGGACGAAGCCGATCAGCGCGTTGACGATCACGACGCCGATGATCACCGCGCTGTCGACCCAGTGCTGCAGGAGCAGTGTGACCACCGCGGAGCCGAGCAGCACGTAGATCAGCACGTTGTGGAACTGCGTCAGCAGCCGCGCCACGGCACTGCGCGGGCGGACCACCGGCAGCCGGTTGGCACCGTGCGACTGCAGACGCCGCTGCGCCTCCGCGGTGCTCAGGCCGTGCGCGTCGGCGTCGAGTTCGGCGAGTACCCGCGCGTCATCCAGCGCATGCCACGCCGGGGTGAGTTCGGCAACGGGCCGGGTCGTGCTTGGCATCGCGGCTGTGGCCATTCTGCGGCGGTCGCCGGCACGCGTTCTACAGCCAGCGCACGAGGTAGTAGATACGCTGACTTTCGGACGATACGGAAGGGCCGTACACGACTGCCGGATGCAGGTTCCTGGAGGCGTCCGCCCCGGTGCGCGCCTGCTGCAGCGAATCGACGATGGTGACGCATCCCTCCGGATAGCGCTTGCGCGACTTGCGCGGTGTCTTGATCAGCGCGAAGCGCTCCTGCAGCGAAGTCGATTCAGGATCGATGATGACGTGCGGCATGGGATCATCGTACCACCACCACCGCTGCGGCTGTCGCGAATCGCCGCCTATCCGCATTGCGTACGCAGCGCCGCCGGGCGCCGTCATTCCCCGAAATCCCAGCTCCGCATCGCCGGGAACAGCGGGAAGAACAACGCCAGCCGGATCGGCCGCGGGTCGAACAGGCGAACGATCCTGGCGTAGTTCTCGAGTTGTTCACGGTAGCGCTGTTGTTCGCGGTCGAGGAAACCGTCGTGGTCATCGCCGAGGTGCTCGCCGGTCTTGTAGTCGATGATCCAGCGCACGCCCTCGGCGTCGACGAAAGTGCGGTCGATGACGAACCGCCGCGCGCCGCCGGCGACGACCGTCAAGGCCCATTCGCTGCGTGCGTCGGCATGTGCGGCGAGGATCCAGCGACCGGTCGGGTCGTCGAGGGTGCGCGCCAGCGCGCGCTGCGTCTTGGCCACGGCGCCGTCGAGTTCGTGATCGGCGACGCCGAGGTTGCGCAGCGCCAGGCGAAACGACGCTGCCAGACCATCGATGCGTCCGGCATGCCAGACGTCGACGCCGCGGGTGGCGATGCGCTCGAGGTGGCGGTGGACCAGCGTGCCGACATGGCGTGCCGTGTCACCGGCCCAGTCGAACTCCACCGACGACTCGGTCGGCGGCTCACCGTCGGCAGGGCCAGCCGACGGGTCGACGGGTACCGACGGCGGTTGCCAGTCGACGCCGAGCCGGCTGGCTATCGCGGCGTCCAGCGGCGGCACACTGGCCGGTGCGGTGCCGACGGATGCGGCAAAGCGCTCGCCGACAAGCGGCCACAGTTTTTCCAGCAGGCTGTCGCCCGTCGGCGGTCGGTGACCGCCCTGGTCGTCGGCATTGACATGGCCGATCAGGTGCAGGCGGCGTTTTGCGCGGGTGGCCGCCACGTACAACAGTCGGGTGATCTCCAGTCGCGTCTTGTCGCGGTCGAGTTCGCGCAGATAGCCCGAGACAGGTTCTTGGGTCTGCGCGACGCCACGGATCGGCGCCATCAACAGGGTGACCCGGCCGTTGCGGTCGGGACGCTCCAGCCAGTACAGCAGCTCGGTACGCTGCGCACGCGGCGCGCGGCCGAGTCCGGGCAGGATCACGGTATCGAACTCGAGCCCCTTGGCCTTGTGCATCGTCATCAGCTGGACGCGTCCGTCCGCGCTGCCGTCCGGGGAGGCGTACAGGGCATTGATCGCCGCCTCGAGGCGGGCGAAATCGGTCAGCCCGTCGGCCTCGGCGAAGCGGTCGAGCAGGGCGAGGTAGGCCTGTGCGTCAGCCAGCGCGTCTGCACCGGCGGCGGCCAGTCCGCCGAGCTGCAGCCAGATCCCCTCGATCCATTGCCGCAGCGGCCGTCGCCCGCGTGCCGGCAACTGCGGGTCGACTGTCGCGAGCAGGCGTTCGACACGCTGCCGGCCGTCGTCGCTCAGCCGCGTGCGCACGGCGGGATCGCGCAGCCGGCCGAGGAGGCAGGCCGGCGCGTGCTCGGCGATCAGCAGCAGGTCCGCGAGATCAAGTCCCAGCCACGGCGCGCGCAGCACGACCAGCCACGCCAGGCGATCGGCCGGGTGCAACAGCGCACGCGTGAGGTGATACAGGTCGCGCACCACCGGCTGGTCGCCGAGCGGTGCGATCTCGACCGCCTGGTAGCGCAGCCCGGCGTCGTTGAGCGCGCGTGCGATCACGTGCAGGTGGGAGCGCGCGCGTGCGAGCACGGCGACCGTGCCGTCGTCGGACTCCGCCAGTGCGGTACGGATCAGCCGTACCACGAGGCGTGCCTCGCCGCCGTCGTCGCGTCCGACGAACGGATGGACTTGCACGGCCGCACCGTCGTTGCCGGGGTTGAACGCACTGGACGGCGCGTAGGTGACGGCGCCGCGTGCGATGTCGACCTCGCGCGGAAAGATCCCGCTGAAACAGGCGTTGACCCAGTCGACCACGTCGGTCGAGGAGCGGAAGTTCACCGCGAGCGTCAGCGGCTCGAGTGCGAGCTGTCCGATCCCGCGCGTGCGCGCGGCCAGATACAGGCCGACCTCCGCCTCGCGAAAACGGTAGATCGACTGCATCGGGTCGCCGACTGCGAACAGGGTGCGGCCGTCGCCGGGACGCCAGGTCGCGGTCAGCGTCGCGAGCAGTTGGTACTGGCTGCTCGAGGTGTCCTGGAACTCGTCCACCAGCAGGTGCTGCAGGCGGTAGTCCAGCGCGAGGGCGAAGTCGGTCGGTTCCTCCGGCGAGCCGAGCGCGCGTTGTGCGCGCATCTGGGTCTCGGCGAAGTCGACCTCGCCGCCGTCGCGGAAGGCCAGGATCAACTCCTTGGCCGCGTGCAGCAACACCTGCAACAGGCTGCCCAGCACCGCGTGCTGTCCGGGCGCCAATGTGTCGGGCGGCAGTCGGCGCACGCCATCCCATGCCGTACGCCGGTCGTCGTCGGCCGCCAGCGGCTCGACCAGTGCGGCGATGTCGTTCTTGGCCTGCTGGTAGCGCTGCCGGGTGGCGGGGTCACGCGCCTTGCCCGGCGCCGGGAAGCCGGTCCGGGTGTCCCACGCGCGGCGCGGTTTGCCGTCCCTGGTCAGCAGCAGGTCGGCGAGGGCCTGCCACGCCGGCAGTTCGTCCCAGGTGGATTCCGGTAGCGCTTCGCGATCATGCCACGACAGGCCGTTGCCGGCCTCGCGGTTCGCGGCGGCCCAGGCCGCCAGACGACAGAGCTCAGTGAGCCACGTAGGGTCGCAGCCTGCGCGCAGCGCACGCAGCGTGTCCTCCACCGCCGTGCGCAGTGCATCCTCGAGTGCCTCGCCGTCCGGTGACCGCAGCGCCGGACCGAGCCACTGGTCGCGCCGTGCAAGCATTGTCGTGAGCAGGTCCTCGATCTGCGCCAGCCGGTTGTCAAGGTGGACCAGCAGGCGGGCCAGGTGCGGGCCCAGCGCGATGTCGTCGAGCTGGCGCAGCGTCGCGCGTGCCGCGGCGCGGTAATAGGGTTCGGCCTGTTCGGTGGTCGTCGGCGGTGCACCGAACTCGGTGAGCAGCGGCAGCTGGCGGGCCAGCGCATGCGCCAGGCTGTCGAAGGTCTGGATGCGCAGTCGGTTGGGGTTGTCGGCAAGTTGCCATTCCAGTTCGTTGGCGTGGGCGAGCGCCGCGCGCGCGAGCCGCCAGGTTAGCCGTGCATGCGCCTGCGCGGGTTCGTCTCCGGTTGCATGGTCGAGCGCGCCGAGCACACGGTTGCGCATCTCTGCGGCTGCCTTGCGCGTGAACGTGATCGCGCAGATCTCTTCCGGGTGGCTCACTTGCGCGAGCAGGCGCAGGTAACGTTGTGTGAGCAGCTCGGTCTTGCCGGAGCCGGCGGGCGCCTGGACGATGAACGACGTGGTCACGTCGAGCGCGCGCGCACGCTGCGCCGCATCGCTGACGATGTGCTCAGTCATCGTCGACCTCGATCTCCTGACCGCGTACGCGGCACAGCGCGCCGAAGGTGCAGTACTCGCAGGCCCGCAGTGACGGCGTGGGATCGGCCCGTCCGTCGACGATCTCGCGCGCCAGGTCTTCGAGCGCCGATCGCCAATGGGTGAGCAGCGGCTGCCATTCGGGCAGCCCGCCTTCCCCGGCGGCGCCAACACCCGGCGCGAACGCCGCGTCACGACCCAGGCCGACGAAGGCGCATCCCTTGTCGTCATGTCGCACCCGCGCGAGCAGCACGGCCGAGACCTCGTCGTCCTGCTGCAGGCAGTACAGCGGCAGCTGTGGTTCGTTCGGTCGTGGGTCGAACCAGCCGTCGATACCGACCGTGCGCCCGGTCTTGTAATCGATCACGGCGATACTGCCGTCGGCGAGGCGGTCGATGCGGTCGATGCGTGTCTCCAGCTGCAGACCGGCCAGTGACAGGCGTTGTTTGCGTTCGAGTGCCTCGATCACGAAGCCCTGTTCGCGGCCGCGCTCGACCCGCAGCCAGTCGCTCACGAGTCGGGTCAGACGCTCGGCCTCGATCGCGCGGAAGCGCGCGCCGAAAAGGTCGGGACGGCGGCGCGCGGCGTCCCCGACCACCGCCGCCGCGAGTGGTTCGATCAAGGCGGGCAGCCGGTCGTCGCTCACGTCATCGAGTGCGACGGACCCCCCGAGCCTTTGCCAGACCCGTTGCAGCAGGTCATGGATCATGGTGCCGTTGTCGGCCGCGTCCGGGGCATGGCTGGCCTCGCCGAGCGGGACGGCGTCGAGACGGAAGCGTGCGACCGCCTGAAAGGGACAGACCGCCTGTGCGCCCAGCAGGCCGCTGCCGCCCGGTGCGCCGGTAAGCAGCGGTGTTCCGACCGGACGTGGCAGCGCCTCGCACGCGGCCGCCTTGCCGGCAAACGCGCGCGCGCCACCCTGCACCGCGGGTGCGAACGCCGCTGCGTCGACGAGCTGCCAGCCCCTCACCAGCGCGCTCGGCCGCTGCTCGCGTCCGTCGTCGCTGCGTGCATGACTCGCAACCAGTACCGTGCAGTTGCGCGACAGGCGTTCGGTGAGCGCGCGCGCGAACGCTAGCTCACGTTCGGCCGCCGCGTGGGGCATGCCGAGCTCGCGCTGCAACGCTGCCGGCAGCAGCGGGTCAGGCTGCGGTTGCGGCGGCCAGGTCTGGTCGTCGACGCCGAGCAGCCAGATCGCATCGAAGCGCATGCCCACCGCCTCGAGCGGTCCCAGGATCTGGATCGGCGCGGCCTCGGTCTCGGGCTGGAACACGGTGTCGACCGCGAGTTTGCGCAGCAGGCCGACGGCGTCGCGATGGCGAAGCTCGGCTTGCACCTTGCCGAGCGCGGCAAACTCGCTGAACAGACGACGCACGCGTTCATGCGCCTGATATTCGGCGCTGTCGAGCGCGGCATCGCCCGGCCATCCGAACGCTGCCAACAGGTGCTGCAGGTGTCCGGCCCAGATATGCGGCGTGGCGCGCGCCGGCAGTGCGGCGATCCGTGCGACGATGTCATCGACGCGCCGTGCGAGGTCGTCGCAGCGACGTGGATCGTCGACGGCGAAGCGTTGCAGCCATGACTGCAGGTCGCGAATCGCGAGCGATGGCATGCCGTGCTCGCGCAGCGCAGCGTCGAGGCGCGCGCGCGCGCCCCATTCGTCGCGATGTCCGCCGACGAACGGGCTGCGCAGGATCTGGCCGAGACGCGCCAGCGCAATGCCGCCGACGGTCAGTTCGAGCAGGTCGAGCCCCGCCGCAGCCAGTGCTGTGTCGGCGAGCGCACGGCCAAGCGAAAGGTTGAAACGCGCCTGGGTGGTGCGTTGTTGCAGGTAGTAATCGGGCGCGGTGCGCTCGGCGAAGATGCGCGCGAGGTCGGCCCGGTGTTGCGTGATCTGTGGCACGACGATGCCGATACGCTGCGTGGGATCGGCATGCAGGCGCTGGTTCGCCCACTCGGCGGCCAGTGTGATCTCGTGCTCGCGGTCGACGGCCTCGACGCGTTGCCCGCGCGCGGCAGCGCCCTCGTCGGTGTCGTCGACGATCTCGCAACCGAGCCGGGCAAGCTCGTCGAAGAGTGCCCGCTGCACCGGCGACAGCGCATCGAATCCGCTGCGCATCACGCGCCCGGGCGGTGGCAGCAGACCATCGGCGAAGGCCGACGTCAGCATCGGCTGCAGCTGTGCGCGTGTGATCTGACCGCTTGCCGCGAGCGTCGCTTCGAACGCGCGTTGCCAGCGCAGCAGGGTCCGCGTTTCGTCACCGCCCAGCGTGTCGAGCGGGAAACGCTGCAGCTGCCAGTCGGCGAGCAGGCGCGCCGACGACTGCGCCATCTGCGCGGCTGCGGCCGGGCGCAGCAGCTTCCCGGTGTCATCGTCACGCTCGATCACCTGCTGCCACAGCAGCCGCTCCTGTGTAGCGGTCAGCAGGTCGAGGTCGGTGTCGCCGTTGTCGAGCAGTTGCAGGTACAGGCGATCGAGCCAGGCGTCCCATGGCAGGATGTCGGCGCTTGGCCAAACGTTCAGACCTTCGCCGGCACGCGCCGCGTCGTAGCGCAGGCGGCAATTGCTGGCGAGGCGTTTGTTGACGGTCAGCCAAACGGTGTCGGTGGCCCCGGTGGCCGGGATCGGGGTCGGCGGCGCAATCAATGCTCGAGGATTCTGATGTGTGCCGTGTCGAGCGCCAGCGCGACGCGGTCGCCGATGTCGAGCGCCGGTTCGTTGTCGTGTCGCGCGACCTCCATCCAAACCAGCGTGCCGCCAAGGTCGATGCCGTAGCGCAGATCGTCACCCAGGAACTCAAGTTGTTCGACGCGCCCGCTGAGCCGAATCTGGCCGCCGGCGGGCACGCGCCGACCACCGACGATGCGCAGATCGCGCGGTCGGAACATCGCGGCGCATCGGCGCGGTCGGATCAGTGACTCGTCGAACAGCGGCAGCGTCATGCCGTTGTCGCCGCGGAACATCGCCTGTTCGCCGACCAGCTCGATCTCGCCATCGATCAGGTTGGCGTTGCCGACGACGTCGGCGACGAACCGGTTGACCGGATTGTCGTAGACGTCTGCCGGGACACCCGCCTGCTGAAGTTCTCCGTTGCGCATCAGCGCAATTCTATCGGCCACGCGCAGTGCCTCGTTGCGGTCCTGTGTCGTTAGCACCATTGTCTGGCCCGAGTGCTGCTGGCGTCGCCGCAGCAAGCGCAGCAGTCGCTCACGCAGCGGTGCATCCTGCAGGCCGAACGGTTCGTCGAGAAGGCACACGCGGCTGTCCGCGGCCAGCGTGCGCGCCAGTGCCGCGCGCTGTTGCTGGGCCGGGGACAGTTGTTCCGGCAGGTGGCGGGCAAAGTCCTGCAGGCCGACGAACCGCAACTCGGTATCGACGCGTTGTGCGATCTCTGGGCGTGACAGTCCGCGCCGCCGCGGAGCGAATGCGACGTTGTCGGCGACGGTGAGATTCGGCCAAAGCGGAAACGACTGCGGCAACAGCGCGATATTGCGGCGGTTCGTCGGGGCGCCGCTGATGTCGCGTTCATCGATCCGGACACTTCCGGCGCTCAGTCGGTCGATACCCGCAATGCAGCGCAGCAGCGCTGACTTGCCGGCGCTGCTGCCACCGAGCACGATGAGCAGCTCGCCGGGAAGTACGTCGAGATCGATCGCGTGCAACAGCTCCTCACCGTCGACGCGGGTGCGTACGCCGCGCAGTTCGATGCTGGCCGGTGCCGCCGTGTTCACGTTCGCTCCTCCCGTCCGGCCACCCGGGCCTGCACGTGCGCGCGGATCGGGGATACACGCCAGGCCTTGATGGCGAGTGCCGCGGCGCCGAGTGTCAACATCAACAGCAGTATTGCGGCGGTGCGCCAGTCGCTTGGCGGCAGATGGCCGTCCCAAGCGAGCACGCCGAGGTGGTCGTGCGGGTTGTGCAGCACGATGAGCGCTGCCGAAACCTCGACCAGCAACGTGGCCGCGCCGGCGAGGAACAGCGCTAGGCAGAGGCCGGAACGCAGGCCGGCTGCACGCCACGGTTGCATGCCGCGCCGCCCGGTTGACAGGGTACGGTCGGCCGCGCGCAGGTCGGGCGATGGCGGAAAGGAGCGTGTCGCGACGAGGAAGACGCCCAGCGGCAGCCCCTTGAGCGCAGCGAGCGTCACCAGCGCTCCCCAGGCCGAGACGTCGGCGAGCGATGCGGGGAAGGTCGCGTGCAGCGGCTCGACCCAGGCCGCGGCCAGCGCCACGGCCGGCAGCGCGAACAGCGCCGTGACGAGGGCGCGGGCGACGTTGCCGCCGGCCGAGGCAGCGCGCACGGCCGGTGCGAGCAAGCCCGAAAGCAGCAGCAGCGCGATGCCGGCCATGGCCGCGTGCGACAGCGTCGTCACCAGCGGTTCGAAAACGGGTACGAACGGCATCGACGCCACCTGTGCGACGCTACCTTGCGCCTGCGCCGCCAGGTCGTCGATCACCAGGCCGGCGAGCGATAGCGGCTGCAACAGGGCAATGGCGAGGCCGGCAGTCGCGACGGCGATCGCAGGCGTGCGCCAGCGCGCGTGTCGCACGGCGCGGGTCCGTCCGGCGCGCAGGTCGGCAATGCCGCGTGCACGCGGCCGCAGACTGCTCCACCCGATCGCGACCACCAGGGCCGACAATCCCGCAAGCAGCAGTACCGCGGGTGCCGCGTCCTGTACCTGACCCGCCGCGTTCAGGCGCCAGATCATCGGCGCCAGCATGTCCTGCATGCCAAGTACCGTCGGTGACGCGGCATCGTCGATCACCCTGATCGCCAGCAGGCTGGTGCCGAGCAGCACGCCTGGCAGCGCCAGTGGCATCAGCGTGCGGGTCCAGATTGTCCATGACCCGGCGCCCAGCGAACGTGCCGCGATCTCCAGATCGGGATCGGCGCGGCGCAGGCTGAGCACGGTGGCGGCGGTCACCAGCGGCAGGAAATGCACGACATAGATCAGTGCGAGCGTGAATGCAGGCCCTTCGAGTACTCCGGCGGTGAGGTCGCGGATTGCCGGTGCGGATGCGAGAGACTGGACAAGCGGACCGATCGTCCTGGCCGTCAGAAACGGCGGTATTGCCAGCGGCAGCGCGAACATCAGCAGGGTCGGGCCGGAATCCCGCCCGAGTCCACGGGCGATCACCAGCGCCGCCGGGACGGCCAGGGTCAGGGTAACGAGCCCCGCGCTCACGGCGACCGCCAGTGTCCGCGCAAAGGCCGCGCGCAGCGCAGGGTCCCTGAACAGCGCGCCGACGTCGGAGACCCCATTCCCACCGTTCGACACAATATCCCGTGTCACGCCGACCAGCGATGCGCCTACGGTGACGCACACCGTCGCCAGAACCAGCAGACCCAGACTCGTCCCCACCCGGCTGGTTGGTCTGTCGTCAGTCATTGCAGATGCGGCTGTCCGTGTTAGCGGCGCGACGCGCCATGACCGGTGGCCGAACCGCGAGCACCGCAGGCGGCAACGGCGATGGGGATGCCCGACTGCAAGGGTTTCGCGGCGGGTCCACCTCGCCCCCGATTGTGCCGGCTGCGTATGCGACTGCCAACTGCGACGACAATGCGCGGGCGATGCCCCGACATCGCACGACGCATCATTGCGCTGTGCAATCCGCTTCTGTGCATGCGAATTTAGAATATCCAGCAAATCTAATATGTTAGCGCGCAGTGCGGGCAGCGTTCCGACGCGATTCGAGTCGCTATACTCGCCGAATCCAGCGTGAGAAAAAGAACCGGCCGCCGTGTCCATGTACCCGAGACTGATGTCATCGTGCCTGCTCTGCGTGCTGCTGTGCGCGGCGGGTTGCAGCGACCAGGACAAAGCCGGTGTGGCGTCTCAAATCGAGGTGCGGGAGCCGGCAGGCGCCGTGCCGGCGGCCGTTCCTGATGTTGTGCGGCAAGCCGAGGTCGCCACGCCCGCGCCCGACCTGTTCGCCGGTGACCTGCCGGGTTTGAAGCGGCGCGGACTGTTGCGGATCCTGATTCCCGCCAACGTCGGTGGCGCCTTCTATCTGCCGCGCGACGGTTGGCCGGTCGAGGCACAGCACGAGGCGGCGAAAGATTTCGCCCGTCGCCACGGCATGCGGCCGGAACTCGTGCCCGTGGCGCGCTTCGCCGACATGATCCCGTCGCTGCTCGCCGGTAAGGGCGACCTGATTGCCGCGAACCTGACCGTGACCGATGCACGTCGCAAGCAGATCGCGTTTTCTGTACCGATCACCACCGTTAGGCAACAGGTTCTGGTTGCCGCTGCCGACGAACGGATCACCAAGGTGGCCGATCTGGTCGACAAGCGCATCATGCTCGACCCGAGTTCGTCGTTCTGGGAGCGGGTGGAGAAGCTGAGACAGGCGCATCCGGGCATTCAACTGGTGCCGAGGCCGACGGAAATGAGCGATGAGGAAGAACTCGACGAGGTCGCGGCAGGGCGCGTCGACGCCAGTATCCGCGACAGCAACGTGGCCTCGATGTACCTGAGTTATCGCGACGATCTCAAGCCTGCGGTCGACTTGCCCGGCGTTGATGACATCGCCTGGGGCGTGCGGCCTGGCGCGCTCAAGCTGCGCGCCGCGCTCAACAAGTTCCTGCATCTCGAGTTTCAGCCCGAGGGGCGTAAACCCGTTTCCACGGCCGACTGGGATGGGATCGTCAAGCGTCGCGTGCTGCGCGTGGTGATGCCGAACAATGCCGCTTCCTACTTCCTGCACCGCGGTGAACTGCAGGGCTTCGAGTACGAACTCGCCAAAGCGTTCGCCGATGCCAACGGTCTGCGCCTCGAGGTGCTGGTGCCGGAGAATCACGAACAGCTGCTCGGCTGGTTGATCGACGGTCGCGCCGACATCGCTGCCGGGTTCCTCGATCCCGATGCCGTGCCGGTATCGCGCGCCAGTGCGGTCGCGTTCTCGCGTCCCTACCACTATGCGCCGCGTCACCTCGTTGTGCGCGCGGACGCCGCCGACAGCCTGGAGGGACGCCGGATCACGGTGCGCCAGTCGAGCTCTTACTGGCAAGACCTGGTTGCGCTCCGTGCGCAGGGTGCGAACTTCGAGCTGCAGCCGGCGCCGGAAGACATGGAAACAGAGGAACTCATCGCGCAGGTCGCATCCGGTGAGATCGATGCCACGGTCGCCGATGGCCACCTCCTGGATATTGAACTCGCGCGGGGGCTTGGGGTGAAATCCGCCGTCGTGTTGAGCGAGGAGCGACCGCATGCGGCGGCCGTGCGGGCCGGCAACAAGGCGCTGTTGTCCAAGCTGAATGCCTTCATCAAGAAGGAATACCGCGGCTTGGTCTACAACATCCTGTACAAGAAGTACTTCACCAACTCATCCAATGTACGCGACCTCGCGGCCGGCCGGATCGGACCCAACAATGGCAACGGTCTGTCGCCATACGACGAGCTGACGCGAAAGTACGCCGAACGCTACGGCTTCGACTGGCTGCTGATCACGGCGCAGATGTACGAGGAGAGCCGGTTCGATCCCAAGGCCAAGTCTTTCGCCGGCGCGCTCGGGTTGTTACAGGTGTTGCCGCGGACCGCGAAATTCATGGGCTTCGAACATCTCGAGCGACCTGAGGACGGTCTGCATGCCGGTGTCAAGTATCTGGACTGGGTGCGCAACCGTTTCGAAGACTCCCTGCCGTTCAACGAGCGCATGTGGTTCACGCTGGCGGCCTACAACGCCGGCCACGGCCATGTTGACGACGCGCGGCGTCTCGCCCGTCAGCAGGGCCTCGACGGCGACATCTGGTTCGGCAACACCGAGAAGGCCATGCTGCTATTGTCGAAAAAGGCGTATGCGAGCAAGGCACGCTACGGCTACGTGCGCGGCATCGAGCCGGTATCGTACGTACGCGACATTCGTACGCGCTATCGCGCCTACGCCGATATTACCGAGCGTCGACTGTCCGACACGACTCGACCCTCGACAGACCTGTCGCGCGATACCGCGCGAGGCGGTTAGACTCTGCGAAGTGACGAAGCGATTGTTGCTTCGTGAGCACGTTTTCCGGTTTTCTTTGTGACTACGATCGACTATTTCTCAGATGTCCTGTGCGTCTGGGCCTATTCCGGACAGATTCGGCTCGACGAACTCGAACGTCAGTTCGGTGACCAGGTTTTCGTTCGTCAACGCTTCGTGGCGTTGTTCGGCGACACCGGGACCCGCATTGGCAGAGATTGGGAAGATGGTGGCTTCGATGGCTTCGGTCGTCACATCCGCACCGTGTGCGAGCAATGGGACCATGCGCATCCACATGCCGATGTCTGGACACGCTGCCGGCCCCTCACATCCACCACCGCGCACGTGTTCCTCAAGGCGGTCGGACTTTGTCTGGGCGTCGACGACGAGGCCGGTGCCGCGCCGCGTCGCGGCGCCTATGACCGTCTGGTTTCCGATGTCAGGGTCGCTTTCTTCGAGCAGGCGAGAGACATCTCGCGTCTGCCGGTGCTGTACGAGCTGCTGCCACGGGTGGGGATTTCATCCGGCGAGGTGAGCGCGCAGATCGAAAGCGGCGCCGCCTACGCGGCGCTGCATCGCGACGCGGAGTTGATGAAAGCGTACGGCGTCCAGGGCAGCCCGACCTATGTGTTCAACGAGGGGCGCCAGCTGCTATACGGCAATGTCGGTTACCGCATCGTCGAATCGAATGTACGCGAGTTGCTCGACAAGGGCGCAGTTGAAGGCGCGCCGAGCTGGTGCTGATCGGTAACCGGTTGACAGGAAAGGTCAATGGGCGCGGAGTGGGCGCCCTTGCCTGAACGTCGCAGTGCATTGTTCACCTGGCTGAACACCTGGCGCGCCGACGAGCGCCGCGGCACGCTGCGCGAGATCTATGTCGCCGGCGATGCCGGTGCGCCGATGGTGTCGCTGGATGCCGTCGATTGCATCGACGGCATCGGTCTGCGTGGTGACCGTTATGCCGTCGGCCAGGGTCACTGGATCAGGACCGACGGATGTCAGGTCACGCTGATCACGACCGACGAACTCCGCCATGCGGCATCGCGCGGCGGGCTTGCACTCGAACCGGGATGGCACCGCCGCAACCTGGTCATCGATGGCATACCGGCGGCGGCACTGCGTCGCAGTCGCCTGCGAATCGGCGACGTGGTGTTTGCTTTTCATCGGCTGCGGCCACCCTGCGGCTACCTGGATCGCGTCGCCGGAGCAGGTGCGGCAAAGGCACTCGGTCGCGGCGGCGGCGTGGGGCTTTACGTGTGCGGCGACGGAAGCATCCAGTGCGGCGATCCGGTCGAACTGCTCGACGCCGCGGGTGCGTAAGCGCGGCAGTGAAGCCCTGTTACCGATACGTGCGGCCGTCGTGTTTGAGCCAGCCATCGACGTGCCGTGCGGCGGGGTCGCGGTGCGTCCAGTGCAGCACGCCGCCCTGATTGTTCCATTCATACTCGCCATTGAACGAGACCTCGTCGCCCTCGCGCAGGCCGTCAATGCGCGGCGCCACATCGATGTTGTGTGCGACGAGCAGCGTCTGCCGGTTGTCGAGTCGAAGTATGAAGCGCTGGTGGCGGCTGCCTTCGATGTCATCGCGCAGCACCCTCTGCACAATGCCGCGGCCCGCGACCTGCACGTTGCTGCGTTGCGCGCGATAGGCGGCAGCGATCGTTGTCGCACCGCCGTCGCCGCGGGAGCCTGATGCCGCCGATGGCCCGTGCTGCGCCGGGTTCGGCGCAGCCGGGCCATCCGTGCCGACGGTCCGGTCGCCGACATAGGCAAGAACGGCGACCACGAGCAGCACAATGCCGCCCA
>JAGRGY010000044.1:1761-4314 GCA_020445255.1 Gammaproteobacteria bacterium | reverse complement strand
GCCCTCGCGTCGACTTCCAACGGAGCGTTGTAGTAGCCATGCCATTCGAGTTGCTTAACATACAAGGATACGAACTCATCGAACGCTCCGAACAGTTCAGTCTGAAATACATGGCGGAATTCGTGTTTGATGAGGGCTTCATCGGCTTCTTTCCCATGGCGGAGAAAGATCCCATAACCGAACGTCATGCCATCGAGCGTATCGATTCGCATCCCCCTTTCATCAGCGAAGTCGCGTAGTCGGTCCTCTGGCGCGATCGGTACCTCGTCTGCCACCCAGACGCGAATTTCTTGCGGCCTTTTAACGCCCATCGAGGCAGCAAGATGCAGTTCGTCGAGCCGCAAACGTCGTCCCTCGCGGCGGATCCAGTGTTCAACCGATTGGGCCCAGCCGATGGCCAGGCTCAGGACTGTCCCCAACGCGCCTGCTTCTGCCTCCATGGCCGCCCCTCAATAGTACCGCGGCGATTCATAGGCATACTGCTCGTTGCCCTGAATGACCGGCTTCACGAACAGCTCGACGCGGCGATTCTGCTGACGGCCCGCTCGGGTACCGTTGCTCGCGCGTGGCTCAGTCTCTCCCCGGCCCTCGACCCGGATGCGTGATTCCGGCACCCCTGCCAGCACCAGCTCGCGCTTTACGTTCTCGGCGCGTCGATACGACAGATCCTCGTTGTAGTCCGCGGCGCCTGTGCTGTCCGTGTAGCCAATGACGTGGATCACCGTTTGATCGTAGCGCTTTACCACGTTGCCCACGCGATACAGCGACGGTCGGAACGTATATTGAACGTCGTCTTTGTCGACATCGAATGACACATCATTCTTGACAATCAACCGCAGCGTTTCGTCCTGCAACCGCTCGACTTCGAGCGCATGCGCCTGGCGCTCGCGCTCCAATGCCGCTTCGAACTCGCGTTGCTGGTTGTCCATGTAATGCCCGACGGCACCGCCGGCGAGAGCGCCTGTCAGTGCGCCGACCCACTTTCCCGACCCGTGGTTTACCTGGTGGCCGAGGACGGCGCCGGACAGTGCGCCGATCGCAGCGCCCAAGGTTGCGCGTCGATTCGGATTATCTTCCGCCACGCAGCCGGTCAGCACGGCTGCCGTCAAGATGATGGGGAGACTTCTCATTGTTCACCCCGTACCGTGGCGAACCGCTCAGCGAGTGTTGCTTGAACTGGTGGCAGGCCCGCACAGGCGCGCCAGGTGTTCTCGGCGTCGTGCGCGATTGAAAGATAGGAAGGGAACCGCCGCTGTTCATCGTTCGACAGCCGCTGCCAACGCGTGTCGGCCTTCTCAAAGGCTTGTCGTTCTTTCTCGCAACCGATAGCCGATTCTTCGCCAACCGTCGCGGCCCAGCTGTTCATCGTGAACATCACGATCATGGATACTGCGATCTTTTTCATCGTCCTGAAGCTTCCTTGGATACGTTAGGCGCTGGCGGCAAGTCCATCGCCTGTTGAGGATCGGGTTTACGCTCGACGGCGACCCACAAGCCACGCAGGGGGTCGATACCGTCGTTCGCGTGCTGCCAGGCGGCACGATCGTCGGCCGCCTCGAATTCGAGTGTCTGTACGACACGCCCGGCCAGGATCAGCCGGGCGATATAGGGATAGGTGAGATCAGTTGCCATGCGGCTACCCGGCGTTGACTTTCCGCTCCGCAATGCGCTGCGCGACCTCTTCGCGGTGCACCGGAACATTGCGCGGTGCATGAACGCCAATACGGATTTGGTTGCCCTTGACGCCGAGAACGGTAACGATCGTGTCGTCGCCAATCATGAGTGTTTCGCCAACACGGCGCGTGAGAATGAGCATAGAAACCTCCTTGTGTTACATCGATGCCCAGCTGACAAGCTGGGGATTCCACGGACGCAGGTACAGATCCTTGTTCACCATAACTGAACCGATCTGCCCATTGCGTATCGTGATCGTGGGTTGAATATTCAGGTTCTTTTCCAGCACGCGGCCGGCGACCTGTGACATTTGCCGTGCAACAGCCTCGCGAGCCGTCTGCTGGTTCTCATCGATCTGGTCGTCATTGGTTGCGATTTCGAAACCGGCCGAGATCACTGACAGCAACAGCGCCGAGCCGAAGATGCGGAAATAGTGGTTGTCCACCTTATCCGCCAACCCCGACTGCGCGGCCTGGTCGGCGCCCGGCATACCACCAAGTTCCATTGCGCTGCCATCTGGGTAGATCAGGCGATTCCAAACGACCAGTAGCCGATTCTGGCCATAGGTGACGCGCGAATCGTACTGACCGACCAGGCGCGTGCCCTGCGGAATCAGCACATGGCGTCCTTTTGGCGTGTCATAGACGTGCTGCGACACCTGCGCCGTCAGCATGCCCGGTAGATCGCTATTGATGCCGGTAATCAGCGTCATCGGGATCGTCGTGCCGGTGCGGATCACATACGGGTTCGCCGGCGCCTGCGGGCCGACGACCGCCGGCGGCGGATCAATCTTTTGCAGGTTGTCGATAAACCCTGATTTATCTGACTGCCCATTCGGATCAGCGGCCGCTTGCGCGCCACCATTGCCCAGCATGCGCT
>JAGRGY010000044.1:0-1573 GCA_020445255.1 Gammaproteobacteria bacterium | reverse complement strand
TCGACAGGCGGCGGTGGTGGTGGCCCTGCCGCTGGCGCGGGCAGTTCCTCGATTTCCTTCACGGCGGCTGGAATCTCGGCGACCTGCATCTTCGGCGTTTCGTCCGCGGCCTTGATGTAATCGGGTGCGCGGGCGGTCAGCTGCGCGGCGGCGGAAATATCCGCCGCACGCTCATAGGTCGATTCCTCGGTTCCGGCGGTCATCGTTGGCTTCGAGCGTTGGTAAAGGGCATACGCCATCGCCGCCAACACGACGAACACGAGGATCGCGACCAGCGCGATCGGCCCCTTCCTTGCCTGTCGGACGACCGGGGTTTGACCCCGAAGGTCGATTCCGTCGATCGCCTCGTCGCTCATGGCAGCCTCCGCGACCAAGCCGTGACGGGCTGGCCGCCTTCCATGTCATAGCCACGTGATAGCAACTCGCCGTTGACAGCGATCGTGACCACGACCAGTCCGCCGTTGTCTACCGAGGATACGGCGACCGTATTGGAGCCGTCGGGAACACCGGTGGTGGCGTCAAACGTCTCGACCACCTCATAGCCGGCCTCGCGAAGCCCTTGCGCGACTGCGGAACGCACTCTGGTCTTGCCCTCGTTCGCGACGTGCCACACGGCTGAATCCACCGCGAACTGATCGCGGAAGAGATTGGCCGAGTCATAACCTATCTGCATTGCGGCGGGTTTTTTCACCGTGGAGAGGTCCCCTCGAACGCCCGTCGTCTGACAGCCGGCGAGTACGAGACCGACAAGCAGTACAACAATCCCTTTCATCGACCGGTCCTCTTGATCGTGACCTTCTGCTGCGCGGAACCGACGCCCGCGACCAGCTCCATCGTCGAGAACACGCCATCGACGATGTAACGGCGCCCATGCACACGGTAGTTCACTACCCGCGTGCCGCCCGCGTTCTTCACGAGCAAAACGGGCGCGTCATCCGTGACAACACCTTTGGCCAGGTCGACATACGTGTGTGCGCCATCGGAGAACACGCGCGTCGGGCGCCAGGCGGGCTCGCCATCGATTTCGTACCCGAAGTCCAGATCCTCGACACGCAGCCCATCGCCCTCGCCTACCGCGACACGGCTCATATCATCGCGCCGCTGGCGCTCCTGTTCTTCCTTGAGGAAGTCCGCCATTGCCGCATCGGACTCTTCGGGATATGAAAAGCCGATGGTCGGCATCCAGCTCTGTGTCATCGACTTCAGCTGCAAGTGATAGGCGCGGCGATCCGTCGTCACGACCAAGGACGTGGTGAGGCCTGCCTGCGTCGGCTTGACGACCAGGTGCACGGTCTCAGAGCCTTCAGGCCCGGACCGAGCGCCCTCGATCTTCCAGCGCACCTTGTCGCCGATCTTGACGTTGTTGACCTTCTCACCCGGCTGCAACTGGATGTCGCACTGGCGCAACGGGGCGCAGGTTATCGTGTGAAGCGTTTCGCCAAACGGAAAGATCACCTTGCCGGCGTCCGCCAGGGAGGCAGAGGATGGCACCCGCTGCCATTCCTTCGACAGGGTCAGCGCCCGGTCAGTGGCATGCGCAGCGGATACGCCGCCCATGACCAGCAGCAGGCTC
>JAGRGY010000043.1 GCA_020445255.1 Gammaproteobacteria bacterium | reverse complement strand
CGCGCTCCACCGAGCGCTTTCAAAATGAGGGTGCGCTGAGCCCAACGCATCAAAAGAACCCATCTCGTGGAAGCCACGAACCACGACCTGCAAAAAACTCACCGACACGTGAAAAAAGATTCGGCGCACCCGGGTCTCTTCGGCAAGGACGCACACCGCGTTCCCCGACACTCACAAGCAACCGGAGAGACCGCAATGAAAACCGCTATCGCAACCGTTCTGATCCTGTCGGCCGGCATCGCCCAGGCCCATTCGTTCGACTACGAGAAGCAGATCGGTACCACCGAACTGTTCGCGACCCTTGCCACCGAGGGCGTCATGTCGGCCGAAACCGGCCGCAACTTTGACTACCAGATCGCCGTCGGCACGCCGGAACTGTTCCCGACGCTGATCAGCGACGGCGCCCCGAGCACGTCCGCAAGCGGTGAGCGCACCGTGTTCGAGTACCAGCGCAACATCGGCACACAGGAGCTCGATCCGTCGCTGTCGTGATCGCACATCCGGCGCAAACGCGAGGGGGCAGCGTTCTACCCCCTCGCCCGTCAGCGACCGGATGACCGTCGCCGCGCGGCTTCGGCGGGCGTTGCCTGCCCCGGGCGGATGTCGAACGGTGCCAGCGCTGCAGTCACCCGCCAGCGCCGTTCGGTGTCACGCCACCGACTGGTAGTAAAGGTTCTGCGGGTGTCGGGCCTCGGCGAAGAAGTACCAGCGTTCCGCCAACAGGCCGGCATACTGCACCGCGAACGCCAGGATCGGCAGATAGGCGGATTCCAACGCGTTCGATGCGGCGAGCAGGGCCACCGGCACCAGAAACACCATCGCCATGAAGAACAGGCGCACCGCGCCGATCGTGCCGGCACCGGCGCCGTGGAAGAATTCGCGCGTGTTGAACGAGCCACCCATGAAGCCCATCGACTTCTGCGTGACCTTCGTATGGCGCACGCCGATCGCGGTCTGTGGTGTCGACTTGTGCTTGATACGACCGTTGCGACGCATCGACAGGCCGCGTGTGATCGCCGCGAGTACGGTGAAGATCACGGCCCACATGCCATAGAAGCCGACCAGGGCGACACCGCTCCAGGCCGAGAACGCGGCCGCCAGCGTGAACCCGGAAGCCAGGCCGAACAGCATGAAGTTGGCCACGGTAAGCGGCGAGTGCCACTCCTGCAGAAAACGCAGGCTGGCATAGATCATTGCCGTGCACACGAACAACAGGATCGCGAGCAGCACGCCGAGCGTACCCAGCAGCAGCGTCGCGTCGATCGGTAGCTGACCCTTGACCACCAGCCAGGGCCGCGTGAAACCGAAGTAATGGGCGCAGGCATACAGTGCGACCGCGAGCATGAACGCCGGCAACGCGATCAGTTCGCGCGACAGCCACGACGTGCGCCACTGGGTGACCCCGCGCCATGCACGGGTCACGAAGTAGCGCGGCTTGCCGAGATGAAACACCGCAGCGACGAGGCCGCCGGCGAGCAGCGCCAGCGCGACCAGGCTGCCGGCGGCGTAGAAGGTCACGCTGTCCTGCGGGTCGAGCAGATTGGCCAGCGAATAGACCTGGCCGGTGACCAGTGCCATGAACAATCCCTGGCCGGCACCGATCAGTGTGGTCAGGAAGATGACGGAATAGGCCGGATGCATCAGAGGCTCCTGGTTTGAGGACCCGGGGCCCTGGGCCCATGAAAAGCAGCGCCCGCCGTTTGCGGCCTCGATCCTCGGGTCCCGAACCCCGTAACCTTGTCAGTAGGCGACGTCATCCAAAGTCTCCCCTTCGGCCGCCGGCAGCGGCGCCTCTTTCTTCAGCGGGTTGTCGGCGCGCTCGAGTTCATCGTCGAAGATCTGGATGCGCGTCTTGCGCCGCGGCAGGTAGTGGTTGGCCGGCTGTGTGCCCCACTCCGGCATCAGCTGGTAGCCGCCGTTCTCGCGGATCGTCACCGACACCTCGGAATCCGGATCGTGCACGTCGCCGAACAGGCGCGCACTGGTCGGGCAAGCCAATACGCAGGCCGGTCTGCGTTCCTTCTCGGGCAGACTCTGGTCGGTGATGCGGTCGATGCACAGCGTGCACTTCTTCATGACCTTCTGCTGCTCGTCGAGCTCGCGCGCACCATACGGACAGGCCCACGAGCAATACTTGCAGCCGATGCACTTGTCGTAGTCGACCAGCACCACGCCGTTGTCCCTGCGCTTGTACGACGCGCCGGTCGGACACACCGGTACGCACGGCGGTTCCTCACAGTGCAGGCAGCTCTTCGGGAAGTGCACGGTCTCGGTGTTCGGGTATTCGCCTACCTCGAACGTCTGCACACGGTTGAAGAAGGTGCCGGTCGGGTCGGCGTCGTACGGCCTGTGGTCGACCATCGGCCCGGCCCAGCCCGAGGTGTTCCATTCCTTGCACGACGTCACGCAGGCGTGGCAGCCGACGCAGACGTTCAGATCGATGACCAGCGCGAGTTGCGTCATATCCGGTGCCTCATTCGATACCGGCCTTGCGCCGGAACAGTCCGGCGACATACGCCTGCCACTTGCCGCGCCGGCCGTCCTGGCCAGGTGCACGCCGCTGCGGGCGGAACTGCGGGAAGGTGGCACCGGGTTCGCGTGCGTCGGCCTTGTAGACCTTGACGCGCACATCGAACCACGCCGCCTGCCCGGTCACCGGATCCGAGTTCGACACGTGGCCGCCGGCCTCGCACGGCGGCAGCTCCTCGGCGATGATGTGGTTCAACAGGAAGCCCTTCTGCGACTCGTTGGCCTTTGGGTGAAGCGCCCACGCACCGGACGCCTTGCCGATCGCGTTCCAGGTCCACACCGTGCCGGGCTCGACCGACTCGGAGAAGCGCGCCATGCAGCGCACCTTGCCATGCGGTGACTCGACCCACACCCAGTCGCCGTCGTCGAAGCCGTTCGCGGCGCCGAGCTTGGGGCTCACGAACAGGTAGTTGTGGGTATGGATCTGGCGCAGCCAGGCATTCTGGCTGTCCCACGAGTGGTACATCGCCATCGGCCGCTGGGTGAGTGCGTTCAGCGGGTACTCCTGCGTATCGACCAGCTCGGATTCGAGCGTCTCGTGGTAGAACGGCAACGGATCGAAATAGGTCTCGACGCGCCTGGCGAGGTGTTTCGGTGGCTGCCTGCCGGGTCGCTTGCCCTGAGCCGCAAGGCGGAATTTCTGCAACACCTCGGAATAGACGTGCACGTTGATCGGTTCGGCATAGCGCGTCATGCCGTGCGCACGCGCCCACTCCAGGTAACCCTTGTTCCAGTTGCGCATGTACTGGTACGACTTGGGCAGCTCGTAGTGGAACACGCAGTTGTTCTTCGCGTACATCTCCCATTGGCGCGGATTCGGCTCGCCCTTGAGGAACTTCTCGCCACCCTTGCCGCGCCAGCCGGACAGGAAGCCGATCCCGGAACCGGGCGAGGTCTCGTAGTTGATGATGAAGTCCGGGTAGTCGCGAAACTTGCGCTCGCCGTTCTGATCGACGAACGCCGGCAGCTTCAACCGCGTGCCGAGCTCGATCAGGACCTCCTGGAACGGCTTGCACTGGTCCTTCGGCGCGACGACCGGGATGCGCACCGAGTCGACCGGGCCGTCGAACTCGGAGATCGGGCGGTCGAGCATCGACAGCGCGTCATGGCGTTCGAGGTAGGTCGTATCCGGCAGCACCAGGTCGGCGAACGCAACCGTCTCCGACTGGAATGCATCGCAGACGATCAGGAACGGGATCTTGTAGTCGCCGTTCGGGTCCTTGTCGACCAGCATCTCGCGCACGCGCGCGGTGTTCATCGACGAGTTCCACGCCATGTTGGCCATGAACAGCAGCAGCGTGTCGATCCGGTAGGGATCGCCGCGCCAGGCATTGGTGATCACGTTGTGCATCAGGCCATGCACCGACAGGGGGTATTCCCACGAGAAGGCCTTGTCGATGCGCACCGGGTTGCCCCGCTCGTCGACGAACAGGTCGTTCGGGTCGGCCGGCCAGCCCAACGGCATGCCGTCGAGGGGCGTGTTCGGTTGCACGCCGTGCGGTCCGTTCGGCGGCTTGGGGCACGGCGGGATCGGGCGTGGGAACGGCGCCTTGTGCCGAAAACCGCCGGGGCGGTCTATCGTGCCGAGGATCGTCATCAGCACGCCGAGCGCGCGGATGGTCTGGAAACCGTTCGAGTGCGCCGCCAGTCCGCGCATCGAATGGAACGCGACGGGACTGCCGACCACCGAGTCGTGTTCGCGGCCCCAGACGTCGGTCCACTGGATCGGCAGCTCGATCTTCTGGTCACGCGCGACCACACCCATCTCGTGGGCGAGGCGCTTGATCGTGTCGACCGGAATGCCGGTGATACCGGCGGCCCACTCCGGTGTGTACTCGGCAACGCGCTCCTTGAGCATCTGGAACGCCGTTTTGACCGGCCGGCCGTCGAGCTCGTAGCTGCCGAGCAGGTACGGATCGCAGCCCTCGCAACGCACGTCGACCGGGCCGTTGGTCTTGCGGTCCCACCACAGCTTGTTCTGCGCATCGAAACAGCCGGCCTCGACCGGCCTGTCGGTGCGGATGAACATGCCGTAGTCGTTCGAGTCCGGGTCCAGGTTCACCAGCTCGGCGGCGTTGGTGTAGTCGACCAGGAATTCACGGTCGTAGAGGCCCTGCTTGATGATCTCGTGCGTAATCGCGAGCATCAGCGCACCGTCGGTGCCGGGCCGTATCGGCACCCACTCGTCGGCGATCGCCGAGTAGCCGGTGCGCACCGGGTTGATCGAGATGAAGCGCCCGCCGCGGCGCTTGAACCTCGAGATCGCGATCTTCAGCGGGTTGGAGTGATGGTCCTCGGCAGTGCCGATCATGACGAACAGCTTCGCGCGGTCGAGGTCCGGACCGCCGAACTCCCAGAAAGAACCGCCGATCGTGTAGATCAGGCCGGCCGCCATGTTGACCGAGCAGAATCCGCCGTGCGCGGCATAGTTGGGCGTGCCGAACTGGCGCGCGAACATCCCGGTCAGCGCCTGCATCTGGTCGCGCCCGGTGAACAGGGCGAACTTTTTCGGGTCGCTGGCGCGCAGCTTGGAGAGGCGCTCCTCCATGATCTCGAACGCCCGCTCCCACGAGATCTCTTCGAAATCCGATTCGCCGCGCTCGCCGCCCGGGCGGCGCATCAGCGGCCGGGTCAGGCGCGCCGGCGAGTACTGCTTCATGATCCCGGACGCACCCTTGGCGCAGATCACGCCCTTGTTCAGCGGGTGATCCGGATTGCCCTCGATATGCCGCACCTCGCCGTCGCGCAGCGTCACGCGGATGCCGCAGCGGCAGGCGCACATGTAGCAGGTGGT
>JAGRGY010000042.1 GCA_020445255.1 Gammaproteobacteria bacterium | reverse complement strand
CGAGATGAAGGAGAAGAAGGCGCGTGTCGAGGATGCATTGCACGCGACCCGTGCCGCGGTCGAGGAAGGCATCGTCCCCGGTGGCGGTGTCGCGCTGGTACGCGCCCAGGCCACGATGACTGAACTGAGCGGCGACAACCACGACCAGGACGTCGGCATCAGCATCGCACGCCGCGCGATGGAAGAGCCGCTGCGCCAGATCGTGGCCAACGCCGGCGACGAGCAGTCGGTGGTGTTGAACAAGGTCCTCGAGGGCGCGGGCAACTTCGGCTATAACGCGGCCAACGGCGTGTATGGCGACATGGTCGAGATGGGCATCCTGGACCCGACCAAGGTCGCGCGCTCGGCGCTGCAGAATGCGGCATCGGTCGCCGGTCTGATGATCACGACCGAGTGCATGGTGGCCGAGGAGCCGAAGGAAGAGGCCCCGATGCCGGCCGGCGGCATGGGCGACATGGGCGGCATGGGTGGGATGATGTAACGATCATCCCAGGGCCCAGGCCCGACGTTCGAGGAGTAGGCTCCCCGGCAACGTCCCGGGTAGGTGCCGATACGAGAAAACCCCGCCCGGGTCGCTCCGGAGCGGGGTTTTCTTTGTCCGCTCGCTGGGCAATCAACCGGACTGAACGCGCCTGCGTCTGGGCCCTCGAACCCCGATCCTGGTCCGTCAGGCCGTCGTCACGCCGCGGCGTCGGCCGCGTCGTCGACTGCGGCGGGTACCGCCTCGAGTTCGACCACCGAGATGTCGTCGGAAGCCGGCGCCAGGTTGACGTGTTCGAGCACGGCGTCGATCAGCGTCGGCAGTTTCGGTGAACCGATGTCGTCGCGCAGCAGCAGCTGTTCGAGGCGGTCGAAGCCCCACATCTCACCGTCGACGTTCTCGGCCTCGGTCAGGCCGTCGGTGTAGGCATACAGCACGTCGCCGGGACGAAGATCGCGGGAATGCGCCTCGGTCGCGAACTCGTCGGCGTCGAGCACGCCCAGCGGCACACTCTGAGACGGGATCTTTTCGTAGCCCGCAGCGCCGCTGCGTCGCAGCAGCAGTGGCGGCAGCCCGCCGTTCCAGATGCTGGCCCGGCTGCGGTCGGCCGACAACTCGATCAGCACCGCGCAGCAGAAGTACCCGACCGGCAGCAGGTGAAACAGTTTCCGGTTAAGTTCGGTGGCGATCATGTCGACCGGCAGGCCCTTCGCCACCATCGCCAGGAACACCGACGAGGCCGGCAGGGCGCCCAGCGCCGCCGGCAGGCCGTGCCCGGTGAAGTCACCGAGGAAGATATAGGTCTGGCCTTCGGGCCCGCGCGCGGTCTGGGTCAGGTCGCCGGACAGGCTGCCCATGGCCTGGTTCCAGGTATGCACACCCGGCAGCCGGTGATCGCCGCCGAGTGTCAGCTGGTGAAATACGTGGTGGGCAAGGCGCTCTTCCTGTTCGATCTGGTCGCGCTGGTGTGCGAGCAGGGCGTTGTGATGCTGCAGCTCGTTGTTGGTTTCGGTCATCTGCGCGACCAGCTGTTCCGAACGATGCTTCGCCTCCAGGCTGGTCGACAGCGAGGCCCCATAGCGTTTGGCGGTCACCAGCAGGACGGGGAGGAACAGCGCCATCAGCAAGGCCTCGCCGGCCGCGTCGAGTCCGTGGGTGTACAGGGTTGTCGAGACGGTCGCGATCCCGGTGCTGGCCCACAGCGCCAGGTACTGTGAGAAATACACGCCGTAGGACGTGATCGCGGCCATCAGGATGAAGCCCGGGATGATCGACTGCAGCTGGTGGGTGTAGGTCGACACGTCGTGATCGGGGAGCAGCGGCACCGAGCCCCATGCGAGTCCGACGAGCACGGTCGACCAGCTGTTGCGCAACAACCAGGTACGCACGGAATCGCGGCCGGGCTCGGTGTTGAAGAAGCGGCGATAGACCTGGAACCGCAGGGCAACGGCCGCCCACACCGCCGCCAGCCAATAGAACGTCGCGGCATGTTGTGTGCCGGCGTAAAAAATGACCGTGCAGGCCACTGCACCTACCGCCGACATCAGCGACGCTGTGTGCGACTGCTTGAACAGCAGGCGCAGGCGCTGGCGTTCGACGGATTCCGGCTTATCGGTTTTTTGCATGCGAGCAATAACGGCCATACTCGCAGGGTCTTTAGCCCAGGGCGGGTCGGCGCGCAGTCGGCGTGCCCCGGCCTAAACGATTGATTGGAGGAGGATTACGATGAGAAACATGTTGCTGTTTGCGACCGCGGCAATGCTGTCCGCGGGTCTGTCGGTACACGCCGCCGACGGGATGTTGACGACCCAGAGCGCCCACCCGGTCGGCGAGACCGTGGATCGGCTTGAGACCGCTTTGACCCAGGCCGGGTTCAGGATCTTCGCGCGCGTCGACCACGCGGGCGGCGCACGCAGCGTCGACCTGGCGCTGGCCCCGACCGAGCTGTTGATCTTCGGCAAGCCCGAGGCCGGCACCCTGCTGATGCAGAGCCGGCGGACGGTGGGCATCGATCTGCCGCTGAAGTATCTTGTCTGGGAAGACGCCGACGGCAAGGTCCAGGTGGGCTGGAACGATCCCGCCTGGGTCGTCGCGCGGCACGCCATCACGGACAGGGCGCCCGTGGTGCAGAAGATGCAAGGCGCCCTGCAAAAGTTCGCCAGCGAGGCCGCCAAACCCTGATGTCGGAAGAACCGGCCGCGACGCGGCTGCAGCGATACGAACAGGCCTGGCGAGATCGGCCGGGCATCGCGGGACTTGCGTCGCGGCTGCCGCCGTTCGAACGCCTGGCTGCGGTTTGGGCCGGCAGTGACTATGTCGCGCAGACTTGTCTGCGCAGCCCGGAGCTGGTCGCCGAGCTGAACGCCGCTGGCCTGTTCGAGCGCGCGCTCGCCGACGGCGAGCTCGCCGGGGCGCTGCGTGCCGCGCTCGCCGACGTCGGCGACGAGTCCGCGCTCGAACGGGTGCTGCGCCGGTTTCGCCAGCGCCAGATGGTACGCATCATCTGGCGCGATCTCGACGGTGCCGCCGCGCTCGACGAGACCCTCGAAGACCTGTCCGAACTGGCCGACGTGTGCATCCGCGAGGCGCTCGCGCTGCTGCATGTCTGGGCCGTGGCCAGGTCGGGGGAACCGAGGGACGGCGGGGGCCGCGCCCAGCGCCTGGTCGTGCTCGGCATGGGCAAGCTCGGCGCACGCGAGCTCAACCTGTCTTCGGACATCGACCTGGTCTTCTGTTTCGCCGAACACGGTCAGACCGACGGCCGCCGACCGATCGACAACGAAACCTTTTTCACCCGGCTCGGCCGCCAGCTGATCAGCGTGCTGGGCAAGGTGACCGGTGACGGCTTCGTGTTCCGCGTCGACATGCGGCTGCGCCCGTTCGGCGACTCCGGCCCGCTGGTCGCGACGCTCGATGCGATGGAGAACTACTACCACTCGCAGGCCCGCGACTGGGAGCGCTACGCGATGGTCAAGGCGCGCCCGATCACCGGCGAGGCCGAGGACATCGACCCGCTGATGGCGATGCTGCGCGGCTTCGTCTATCGCCGCTACATCGATTTCGGCGTCATCGAATCGATCCGCGACATGAAGCGCATGATCGAGCGCGAACTGCATGGCAAGGGCATGGACGCCAACATCAAGCTCGGTCAGGGCGGGATCCGCGAGATCGAGTTCATCGGCCAGGCGTTTCAGCTGGTGCGCGGGGGGCGCGAGCCCGAGCTGCAGGTTCGCCCGATCCAGACCGTGTTGCAGCGCCTCGGCGACAGGGGCTTCCTGCCGTCGTTTGCGGTGCGTCAGCTGCTCGATGCGTACCGTTTCCTGCGCCAGACCGAAAACCGCATCCAGGCCTGGAGGGACGAGCAGAGTCATCGGCTGCCGTCCGACCCGGTGGCGCGCGAACGACTCGCGGCGAGCATGCGGTTCGACGACTGGGACGCGTTCGAGCAGGTACTGGACCGCCACCGTCGGCATGTGCATGAACAATTCGGCAACGTGTTCGCGGCGCCGCAGACCGAGGCCATGGCGCAGGAGGGTCCGCTGCACGCGGCATGGCGGGCGAAGGACGACGACCCGCGTGCGCTGGCGGCCTTGTCCGATGCCGGCTTCGACGACGCCGCAGTGACGCTCGTCGGCCTGGCCGGGTTTCATCAGTCGACGCTGGTGCGTGCGCTGCCGACCCGCGGCCGCGCCAAGCTCGATCAGCTGATGCCATCCCTGATCGAGGCCGCGGCAGGTACCGACGCGCCGGACGTGACGCTGGGCCGCCTGCTGCAGCTGATCGCCGCGATCGTGCGCCGTACCGCATACCTGGACCTGTTGCTGGAGAACCCCTTGGCCCTGTCGCAGCTGGTGCGCCTGGTCGGCGAGAGCAGCTGGGTGGTCGCGCAGCTGATCCGCCAGCCGCTGCTGCTCGACGAGCTGCTCGACCCGCGCCGCCTGTACTCGCCGTTGCACGCCGACGAGCTGCGCCACGAACTCGATACCCTGATGGAGCCGGTCGCCGACGACGACCTCGAGCAGGAGATGGAGCGCCTGCGCCAGTTTGCGCAGGGCAACCGCCTGCGCGTCGCTGCCGCCGACATCGTCGGCGCGATCCAGCTGATGGTGGTTAGCGATTACCTGACCGACATCGCCGAGGCGACCCTCGAGCGCGTTCAGGCAAGCGCCTGGCGCGACCTGGTTCAGCGGCACGGCCGCCCGGGCGGCGACGTCGGCGACGACACCGGTTTCGCGGTGATCGGTTACGGCAAGCTCGGCGGCATCGAGCTCGGCTACGCCTCGGATCTCGATCTGGTCTTTCTGCACGGCAGTGCCGACGTCAACGCGATGACCGACGGTCGGCGCAGCGTCGCCAACGACGTGTTCTACGTGCGCATGGGCCAGCGCATGATCCACATGCTGACCACGCGCACGCCTTCGGGGCAGCTGTACGAGGCCGACATGCGGCTGCGCCCGAACGGCAACGCCGGCCAGCTGGTCGCATCGCTGGCCGCATTCGAGAAGTATCAGCTGAACGACGCCTGGACCTGGGAACACCAGGCGCTGATCCGTGCGCGGCCAGTCGCCGGCGACGCGGCGGTGCGGGCGCGCTTTGCGGCGATCCGGCACCAGGTGCTGTGTCGCGAACGCGATCCGGATCAGCTGCGCGACGGCGTGCGCGCGATGCGCGCCAAGATGCGCGCCAGCCTGGATCGCGGTGACGCCGAACATTTCCACGTCAAACACGGCCACGGCGGGCTGGTCGACATCGAGTTCATCGTGCAGTACGAGGTGCTGCGCTGGGCGCATGCCCATCCGGACCTGACCGAGTGGAGCGACAACGCGCGCCTGCTTGATCGCCTGTCCGCCCATGCACTGTTGCCGGGCGCCGCCGCCGAGCAACTGTGGAATGCCTACCAGGTGTTCCGCGGCATCGTCCACCGGCGCGCGCTGCAGGAACAGGGATCGCTGGTGCCGATCGGGCAGCTGGCCGAGGAGCGGGCGATGGTCAGGGATATCTGGTCGGCCGTGTTCCGGGATGACGGTTGACCAGATCCGGGTCCCGGTCCCATGACCCAGGGGCGAGCGTGTCCTCGGCTCCGGGTCCTCGTTCCCCGATCCTCATTTGTGGTTCAATACACAACTTCGCCGGTTGCCTGCGTGGCCCGGTAAGTGGTTATTTTCCGGAGTCTTCTGCGATGCAAACGATGGCGGATCGCGATGGTCTGATCTGGCTCGACGGCGAAATGGTCCCGTGGCGCGAGGCCAAGACCCATGTCCTCACCCACACGCTGCACTATGGCATGGGGGTGTTCGAGGGTGTGCGGGCCTACCATGCCGAACAGGGCACGGCGATCTTCCGTCTGGACGAGCACACCGATCGCCTGCTTCGCTCGGCGCATATCCTCGGCATGCGGATCCCTTTCGATCGCGAGCAGATCAACGCGGCCCAGCGCGCCGCTGTGCGCGAGAACGAACTGGATTCGGCGTATATCCGCCCGATGTGCTTCTACGGCTCGGAGGGCATGGGACTGCGCGCCGACAACCTCAAGGTGCACTGCATGGTCGCCGCCTGGGCCTGGGGCGCCTACCTCGGCGAGGACGGCATGAACAACGGCATCCGCATCCGCGTGTCGTCGTTCACCCGCCATCACGTCAACATCACGATGTGCCGTGCCAAGGCCAACGGCAACTACATGAATTCGATGCTGGCCCTGCGCGAGGCGCTCGATACCGGCTACGACGAGGCACTGCTGCTGGATGCCAACGGCTTCGTCATGGAGGGTTCGGGCGAGAACATCTTCATCGTGCGCGACGGCGTGCTGTACACGCCCGACCTGACCTCCTGCCTCGACGGCATCACCCGCCGTACCGTGATCCAGCTGGCAGCGGAAGAAGGCCTGCAGGTGGTCGAGCGGCGCATCACGCGCGACGAGGTCTATATCGCCGACGAGGCGTTCTTCACCGGCACGGCGGCCGAGGTGACGCCGATCCGCGAGGTCGACGGCCGGGTCATCGGCCGTGGCACGCGCGGACCGATCACCGAAAAACTGCAGAGCAAGTATTTCGACGTGGTGCACGGCCGCAGCGCCGCGCACCTGGACTGGCTGAGCCGGGTCTGACCGGGAGGACGACATGAGCAACACCACCGTCAAGCCGAACCAGGGCACAGCGACCAAGGGCACGCCGATCAGGGTCAGCCGCGCCGATCTGCCGCTGTCGTGCCCGCGCCCCGACGACGAGGTGTGGAACATGCACCCGCGCGTCTATCTGCCGATCGAGAAGGGCGGTGAGGCGACCTGCCCCTACTGCGGCGCCCACTACGTGCTGGCCGATTGACCGGCCCGCCGCGCGCGCATGACGCCCGGTGACGCGCCGCAGAGGCGCTCAACGGTGGTGTGGCGTTTCAGTGACGGCAAGCCGGGACACGACAACCAGAGTCGCGGGCTCGTACACGCCCTCGCACAGCGCCTGCCGCTGCAGACATTCGATATTGCACTTGCTGCGCGTCGCACCCGCTGGCTGGACTGGCCGCTGCGGCGCTGTCGCAACGGTGCCGGTCTGCCGACTCCGGACCTGCTGGTCGGTGCGGGACATGCCACGCACGCCGCGCTGCTGGCCTGTCGGCGCGCGCGCGGCGGCCGCAGCGTCGTGATGATGCGGCCGAGCCTGCCGTTGGCGTGCTTCGACTTGTGCGTGATTCCCGAGCACGACGGCGTCGCCTCCGGGCCGCACGTGTTCGTCACGCGTGGGGCGCTCAACACGGTTCAGCCGGGACCGGCCACACGGGAAGGCTACGGGCTCGTGCTGGTCGGCGGTCCGTCGTCGCACTACGACTGGCAGTTGCCGCCGCTGCTGGCGCAGATCGAACAGATCCTGACGAGCGACGCGCGCGCATGGCGCATCGTCACGTCGCGGCGTACGCCGGCCGCGACCGAACAGGCCATGCGCGAACTCGCCGAGCGCACCGGGCACAGGCTGGTCCTGCCGGGCGATACCGACCGCGCGTGGCTGCCCGGGCAGATGGCCGGCGCGGCGGTCGTGTGGATCACCGAGGACAGCGTGTCGATGTTGTACGAGGCGCTGACGTCCGGTGCTGCGTGTGGTGTGCTGGCCGTACCGACGCGCCGCCAGGGCCGCGTGCAGGCCGGCGTGCAGCAACTGATCGGGCAGGGCATCGTCACGCCGTTCCAGGCGTGGCGGCAGGGGCAGGCACTGCGGCCTCCCGTGCCCCCGCTGGACGAGGCCGGGCGCTGCGCCGAGTACATCGTACAGCGATGGTTCGCCCGCTGACGGTGCTGCAGATGCTGCCGGCACTGCACGGCGGCGGCGTCGAGCGTGGCACCTTGGAGGTGGCCCAGGCGCTGGTCGAGCAGGGTCATCGCTCGCTGGTGATGTCCGCCGGCGGCGGTATGGTCGACGAACTGCTCGCGCACGGCAGTGAACACCTGTGCTGGCCGGTCGACCGCAAGTCGCTGTGGACGCTGCGCCTCGTGCGCCCGCTGCGGCGCCTGCTGCGTGAGCGTTCGGTCGACATCCTGCACCTGCGTTCGCGCGCGCCGGCCTGGGTCGGCTGGCTGGCCTGGCGCGGGATACCGGTCGATGCGCGTCCACACCTCGTGACCACGGTGCACGGCCTGTACTCGGTGAATGCCTATTCGCGCGTCATGACGCGCGGTGAGCGCGTGATCGCGGTGTCGGAGACGGTGCGCGACTATGTGCTCGACAACTATCCCGGTTTCGATCCAGGACACATGGTGGTGATTCCGCGCGGTGTGGATCCGGCCGTGTATCGATACGGCTGGCAGCCCGAAAATGCCTGGCTCGACCGTTTCTACGCCGAATTTCCGCAGCTTCGCGGCCGGACTCTGCTGACCCTGCCCGGTCGTCTGACACGCCTGAAGGGACACCACGAATTCATCGACCTGATCGCGGCCCTGCGTTCGTCCGGCGAGCAGGTGCACGGCCTGATCGTCGGTGGTGAGGATCCCAGGCGCGCGGCCTATGCCGCCGAACTGCGGCGGCGCGTCAGTGACGGCGGGTTGAGCGACGACATCACCTTCACCGGTCGACGCAGCGACATGCGCGAGGTGTACGCGGTGTCTGCCATCGTGTATTCGTTGTCGGGCAAGCCGGAGTCGTTCGGACGCACGGTACTCGAAGCGCTCAGTATGGGCCGGCCGGTGATCGGCTACGCGCATGGTGGTGTCGGCGAGGTGCTGGCGAAGGTGTTCCCCGACGGTTGCGTGGCACTGAAGGCCGTCGACGCGCTTGTCGCACGCAGCCGCGGGTTTCTCGCAAACCCGCCCGTCGTGTCATTCGAGCAGCCGTACACACTGGAGCGCATGCTGACGGCGACGTTGGAGCTTTACGAATACCTGGCCGAGGGTCAGTGAACTGACGCCGGCTTGCGTCCCGCGCGGGTAGGGAGCGATACAGCACTCACCGCGGCACTGGTATGCTGACAGGTGTCCCGCGTGCCGTCGTCTGCGCGGACGAGCTCATCGTGACGGTCAAGAATTTGCGAAACAACCACATGGTGGACGACAACTCGATCAGGGATTCGCGCCTCCGGGTGCTGGTTACCGGCGGTGCCGGGTTCATCGGTGGAAATTTCGTCCGCCATCTGCTGCGACGCCCCGCTGTCGCCGTACTCAACCTGGACCTGCTGACCTACGCCGGCAACCTCGCAACGCTGATCGGCTGCGATCGCGATCCGCGCTATCGCTTCGTCCGCGGCGACATTCGTGACCGTTCCCTGGTCGAATCGCTGTTGAGCGGGTTCAGGCCGACGTCGATCGTCAATTTCGCCGCCGAGAGCCACGTGGACCGGTCCATCGACGGTCCCGCCGCGTTTATCGAGACCAATGTTGTCGGCACCTATAACCTGCTCGACTGCGCGCGCGCCTACTGGCGCGAGCTGCCGCCCGCCGAGCGCGGCGGTTTCCGCTTCCTGCACGTCTCCACCGACGAGGTCTACGGTTCGCTCGGCGATACCGGTTCGTTCACTGAGGCCACTGCCTATGCGCCGAACTCGCCGTATGCGGCGTCAAAGGCGGCTTCCGACCACCTCGTCAGGGCGTGGCACCACACTTACGGCCTGCCGACGCTGACGACGAACTGTTCGAACAATTACGGACCGTTCCAGTTTCCCGAGAAGCTGATTCCACTGATGATCGTGAATGCGCTGGCCGGCAGGCCGCTGCCAATCTACGGTGACGGCATGAACGTACGCGACTGGCTGTATGTTGAGGACCATTGCCGCGCGATCTGGCGCGTCATCGAGTCGGGTGAACCCGGCGCGGTGTACAACATCGGTGGCAACAGCGAGCGCACCAATCTTACGGTCGTCGATACGCTGTGCGGGCTGTTGGACGAACTCCGGCCCGACCCCTCCGGCGCTTCCTATGCGCGCCTGAAGACATTCGTCACCGACCGCCCCGGCCACGACCGGCGTTACGCGATCGATGCCGACAGGATCTCGAGCCAGCTCGGCTGGCAGCCGACCGAGTCGTTCGAGTCAGGCCTGCGCCGCACCGTGCAGTGGTACCTCGAACATACGGAGTGGTGCGATACCGTCAGGGCAGGAAGCTACGACGGTCGGCGCCTGGGGTCCGGTGCAACGTGAAGACGGGATCGCCATGAAAGGGATAATTCTCGCCGGCGGTACCGGAAAGAGACTGCATCCGATTACGCGGTCGGTCAGCAAGCAGCTGTTGCCGGTGTACGACAAGCCGATGGTCTATTATCCGCTGTCGACATTGATGCTGGCGGGCATCCGCGACGTGCTGGTCATCACCACACCGCGCGACAGCGACCAGTTTCGTGACCTGCTTGGCGACGGTTCGCAGTGGGGACTTCGCCTGCAATACGCAATCCAGCCACAGCCGGGCGGCTTGGCCGAAGCGTTTCTGATCGGTCGGGAATTTCTCGCCGGTCAACCGTGCTGCCTGGTTCTGGGTGACAACATCTTTTTCGGCCAGGGCTTCAGCACCCTGTTGAAGCGGGTCGTCGACGGGCTCGACGGCGCGACGGTGTTTGGCTATTGGGTGCGCGATCCGGAACGGTACGGTGTGGTCGAGTTCGATGCCGACGGCCGGGTCGTCGGGCTCGAGGAAAAGCCCGAAAGTCCGAAGTCGAATTACGCGGTCACCGGGATGTACTTCTACGACGGCCAGGTGAGCGACCTGGCGGCGCAGCTGCATCCATCCGCCCGCGGTGAGCTGGAGATCACGGACCTGAACAACATCTATCGGCAACTCGGCAGATTGCAGCTGATACGGCTGGGACGCGGCATGGCCTGGCTCGATACCGGTACACAGGATTCGCTGATCGAGGCCGCGAGTTTCGTCGAGACGATAGAGAAGCGGCAGGGGCTGAAGATCTGTTGCCCGGAAGAGATTGCGTGGCGCCACGGTTGGATCTCGGACCATGAACTGGCGGCACAGGCCAAACAGTTGAGCCACAGCAGCTACGGCAGATACCTGGCTGAAATTCTCGAATTCGGCCACACATAAACCCTTGATCAAAGCGGCGATGCCATGACCGACCCCGGTGCCAGCGCGGATACCTACCAAAGGCTGCTTTACCATGTGAAGCCCTACTGGCGCATATTCGCTGCCGGAATCGCTGCCATGGTCGTGCTCGGCCTCACTGAGGCGGGAATCCCCGCGTTGCTGAAGCCCGTACTCGACGGCACGTTCGTCAAACAGGACCCGGTCTATCTGGCCTGGGCACCGCTGTTCGTGGTCGCATTGTTCATGGTGCGTGGTCTCGCCAATGTCGCGAGCGAAACTGCGTTTGCGGCCATCTCGACGCGGCTGGTGTTCGATGTGCGCATGCGCATGTTCGAGCGTCTGCTGTACCTGCCCACCTCGTATTACGACGACGTCGCAAATGCGTCGATGATCTCCAAGCTGGTGTACGACGTGACCCAGGTGACCAATGCGGCGACCCAGGTGCTGACGGTCCTGGTCAAGGACTCGGTTACGGTCGTCGCGCTGGTGATCTACGTGTTCGTGCTGGACTGGCAGCTGAGCCTGCTGATCCTGGTTCTGGTGCCGTCGGTGTCGGCGGTGGCCTTTTTCGTCGGACGCCGTATACGCCGACTCAGCCGTCAGTTGCAGCAGACCTTCGGCGGTATGCTGCACGTGCTCGAGGAGTCCACGCGCGGTCACAAGGTGGTGAAGTTGTATGGTGGCCAACGATACGAGTACGGGCGGTTCGAGCGTATTGCAAAGCTGGTCCGGCATCTGCAATTCAAGGCCCAGGTGGCCAGCAGCATCGGTGTGCCGATCGTCGAGGTGATCGGCGCATTGGTGATGGCTGTCGTGATCTACATCGGCACCGATCGCGCCGTCGAGAATCAACTGACGGTCGGCGGCTTTGTCGCGTTCTTCACCGCGCTCGGTCTATTGTTTTCGCCGATCAAGCGCCTGACCAAGGTCAATGAACCGCTGCAGCGCGGCCTGGCGGCGGCGGAAAGCGTGTTCCGGCTGATCGATCAGCCCGTCGAGCCCGATCTTGGCACCTATCGTGCGGAGACCTGCGAAGGCCGCCTGGTGTTCGATGCGGTCCGCATGCGTTATGCGAGCAGCGACAGGGACGTGCTCGGTCCCGTCAGCGTGGCGATCGAGCCGCGCACCACGGTGGCGCTGGTGGGACCCTCCGGAAGCGGCAAGACGACGTTTGCGAACCTGGTGTCGCGCCTGTACCTGCCCACCGAGGGCACGATCGCGCTCGACGGCGTGGATATCGCGCAATGGCAGTTGGCCAGTCTGCGCAGCCACCTGGCGATGGTCAGCCAGGATGTCCTACTGTTCAACGACACGGTCGCCAACAACATCGCCTACGGCAAGACGGCGACCCGTGACGAGATAATGCGCGCGGCCGAAGCGGCTGGCGCAACCGGATTCATCGAGGCCATGCCGCAGGGTTTCGATACGCCGATCGGAGACGACGGTGTGCGTCTGTCCGGCGGCCAGCGCCAGCGCCTGGCGATTGCGCGCGCGTTCATTGCCGATGCCGCCGTGCTGATCTTCGACGAGGCGACGTCGGCACTCGATTCGGAATCCGAAAAGATCGTTCAAGCGGGGCTCGAAACGCTGCGCAGCGGACGCACCACGCTGGTCATCGCGCACCGACTTTCGACCATCGTCAACGCCGATGAGATCCTGGTCTTCGATGCCGGACTGATCGTGGAGCACGGGGATCACGCTACCTTGCTGGCCCGGGGTGGTCGCTACTCGGAGCTGTATCGGGCCCAGTACCAGAACAACTGACGTTGGTGCGTGTGGTTCAGTTGCGTTGCCTGCGCCGCCACTGCAGGTATCGCAGGTGAAGTTTGCCGAACGCATCGGCAAGTCGTGTGCCCGGGCGTCGCCGGCGCAGCGCGTAGCGCGAGTAGATCAACGCATCGGCGGATGCCGGCGTCTCATCGTGCATGCGCCCGATCTCGCGCGACAGAACGGCAAACAGATTGTGTTCGTAAAGCACGCGTCGGCGGGCTTCGCGAATCGCCGGTAAGCGTTTCTCGTATTCGTTGTCTGCGATCGCCCGGCGGATGGTCTCGATTGCCTGGTCTGGATCGCGCATGTCGATCGGAACGAAACTGTCGGCCGGAAAGTAGTCGCTCGCGTTCGGGCAGCCCGCGTAGAAGGGTAACGTCAGGCCAAGAAAGGCGTCCGCGAGCTTCTCCGTCCAATGATGCTCTCCGATGTGATTCTCCAGCGCGATGTGGTAGCGGAACTCGTTCAGTGCCGCCGACTTGTCGCGCAACGGCGTCATCGTGCGGCCGAAGGTCGTCAGTTCGGGCATCTGCTGGACAAATCGCCGCATGCAGGCGTTGCGTTGGTTGTGCATCGTGTGGCGCATGCGCTTGGGTGAATACACCATCGACAGCAGATGGGTCTTGTTCTCCGGCACATTCGCCGCGATCCGATCGAACGGTATGGGTTCAGGGCCGGCGATGCCGTAGAACCAGTGCAGCCCGGCCTGGGAATGTATGCGTCGGGGGTGAGGTAGCGCCCAGTCCTCCTGACTGGTCAGGATGGCGCCGAACTGCGCGGTGAAATCGTGGCCGTAGAACTTGATCGACGAGGGCTCAGCGGTCACGAACAGCGTGTGCTCGCGAGCGCAGGCAAGGCGCTCGTAAGCAGAATTCTTGCGTTGTCCCGCCGCCGGCGATACGTGCTCGTAGACAACCAGCCAGTCGTAGTCGCGTTCCTCGCGGTCGAAAAGAAAGTGACAGTTTCCCCAGAACGGCTCCCCGTGCGGTAGCTGGTGTAGCCAAAGCGCCGGCCTGCCGTGGCTGACGAATTTGACCCTGATCCGTGAAGACTTCGACATGTGCCCGGGGTTGTTCAGCGGTGCCCTGTGGACAGGGCGGACCCTGCAATCAGCCGCGAATCGGGTTTAGAATCGCCTTCGGTGCTTTCCCGCGTCGATGTCACGAGTGACCGCATGAATCTCCCACCGGTGAATATCCTTTGCCTGAAATGGGGGCGTCGCTACAGCGCTGACTACGTCAACATATTGTACCGCGCCGTCGGTCGGAATCTGGCACGACCATTTCGTTTCCACTGCTGCACCGACGATGAAACCGGTCTCGACGATGGCATCGAGCCGATCCCTTTCCCCGCCAATCCGGGCGTCAAGCGCGCTTGGCCCGATATCCTGGTGAAGCTTGAACTGCTGCGGCCAGGTTTCGGCGCACTGCAGGGGCCGACGCTGTTTCTGGACCTCGATGTCGCGATCACCGGTTCGATCGACTGCCTGTTCGACTATGAACCGGGCAGGTTCTGCATCATCCACAACTGGGTCAACTGGCGCAAAGCCCTGCTGGGTCGTCGCCCGGCGGTCGGCAACTCGTCGGTGTTCCGCTTCGAGGCGGGGCGGACCGGACATGCCTACGATACGTTCCTGCGAGAGATGGACCGCGCCGAGGATCGGTCCGTATTCAACACCGAGCAGGCCTTTCTCACGTATGCGATGGGTGATCCGATCTGGTGGCCTGAAGCCTGGATCCGCAGCTACAAATGGAACCTTCGTCCGGCATTCCCGATGAACCTGTTGCGTGCGCCGCGGCTGCCGGAGGGCTGCCGTATTCTGGTGTTCCATGGCAGACCCGATCCAGATGAGGCGATCCGCGGTTACCGGGGACGCAAGCCGAACCACCACACACTGCCGGCGCCGTGGATAGCGGACTATTGGAAACTGTGATGGCGGACGCCGGCGCGCAGGCTTTCTGGCGCATCGTCGACGGCGTGCTGGTCATCAATCTCGACAACCGGGTGGACCGCTGGGAGCAGACGTGCGAGATCACCGACGCTTTGGTGCCGACCGGCAAGCTGCAACGTGTTTCCGCGGTGCTGGGTGCAGGGCTGCCGGGCTTTGGGGCCAAGCCGTGGTTTCGCGGCCGCAAGCGGGACAGGACGTGGGCCGGCCGCGCGGGGGTTCTGTTGTCGCACCGTACCGCGATTGCCGCGGCGCAGCGGAATGGCTGGCAGTGTGTGCTGATCCTCGAAGACGATATCGCCCCGACGTCGGCATTCGAACCGGTGCTGCCGAGGCTTGCCGACGCGCTGGCCGCCACTGCATGGGACGTCTGTTACCTGGGCTACACCGATCCGCGGACGCCGTTCGAGTGCCTCGCCGACCTCGGCGACGGACATGCGCTCTATCGCGTCAGCGGGTGCAGTACCACACATGCCTACCTGCTGCGGGCATCGACGTTCGACTGGCTGCTGCGGCAGCTGCCAGTCCAGGCAGACGTGTGGAACTGGGTGAGCCGGCATCGTGCGATCGACCGCTGGTACTACCGCAATCTGTCACGCCGCTTCCGCGTGACCGCCGTGTCACCGTCGATCATCGACCAGCGGGTGGATGTATCGGACATCACCTTGCGCATGAACGAAAACACGCACGTGACCCGCGTCGACGACGGGCGTGTCGGTGGGGCCGGCGGCTTTGCGCTGCGCAACCTCGTGCGGCATCTCGGCTGGCGCCTGGCCGAGCCGCGGGACTGGCTGCGGTCGCGCGTCAAACGCTGGCGCGGATTCTGAGTAGGACCCGCCAGATAGCCGATTGGAATTCCGGCCACTTGTCAATCGAGCCAACGCCAATCGAAAGCAACGATCCACCCGATTTTGACATTCGCGAAAACCAGTGCATGGTGAATCCCAATGGTTCTTGGATTGCCTTCAGCGATGGGCTGAAAAGGGGTGCGCCGCCTTGCAAGACACATTCCGATGTCGGATGAAGCGCGCCGCGTGCTCTATGCGAAATTTGACGTTGATGGAGGTAAATTGCCGGCTAACGATGGGCACGGCTTTGGTCGGTAACTAGTTGATGCGATCGTCAACTTTCCCCATCTTTGTAGCTGACGCGCTCATCGAGTGACAGCATAATGCTACGCAGGTATTCAAAGAGAGCCGGGTTGTCGACATTGTCCGGAAGGATCGTGTTGCGCTCTCGATGCATTGGTAGCATCACCGGGAAGCCAACGAACGCAGAAATTGAGTCGACGCGGTCCCAGAGTTGTTCATAGCGCAGCAGCAATACGCGACCAACGTCGCCTTGCTGCCAGCTGTTCAGTTGGCGTTCATAGTTCAGGATGTCACGCGTGAATAGCTCTTCGATATGGCCTTCGGAGTTCAGATTGCGAATGTGATTTTCGAACCAACCCTGGCCTGCGCTTTCGTACATGCGCTTGACGGACAACGCGGATTCCAACGGGTCACCGTAAACGAATACATACTTCGCGTCATAGGCATATCGTGGGTCAAATTGATCGTGCGTTTTCTGAACCGGCGTAGGGTCGGAATGTACGTTCGCGATTCGAGGCGTGAACCCACCTGCAAGCTTGTTCAGTTTGCGCAGAAGAAAAGGGTTGCGGATTCGCGGGCAGCAAGCGCGAACCATTCCGTTGCGAATGGCTTCGTGCAAGATTGTCGATCCACTGCGTCCGGTACTGGCCACGACGATCTTTTGCCCGCGAAACAGCAGTGTGGCCGCAGCCTGGATTTTGAGCCTGCGCAATCGACGCCGTAGCGGGTTCATTACAATTGCTTCAGAAACTTCTTGAGGTGCTTTGCTTTTTTCCAAAGGCCGCCACTGCGAAAGCGGTCGTTTGCCCGCAGGATATCTCGATCCATTACCGGCCGTTCCGGCAAGGTAAGCGTGTAACTCTCTAAATCACAGCGCTCCACGTCGAACCTGGTGGAGTTGCCGCAATGTAGACCACTGCCATCATGGCCAATGTTTGATACGAGCGATTTTACCGGGTATACGCTCACGAGGCCTTTGGTGTACTGCTGGTAGAAAATCTTAACGTCCAAGGCGTCGATCCGTCCGTTGATGTCATCGGCGAGCATTCGCAACATGTCCCAGCCGCCGGCTGCGAAACGGAAGATCTCTATCGGATTTCGGAACCGGCCTGTGACCTCGGAGCGCTCCAGGTGCATCTTGATGTCGTCGAACCGGTCCTTCCAAATGCCGAATCCCCATCCATTAAAGCGAGGAAGAGCGAAAACGTCATCTGCGAAGTGTTCCGGAATCTCTATTGGTGGGCAATATCCGGAAATAGAAAGCACGTCGGAGTTGTTGGCGTAACGTCCAAGAGCGTCATTGAGGAACGCCAGAAACGCTGGCGAGGTCACGATGTCCTCCTCCATGAAGATCATCTTTCCGTATTCGTCGATCAGCTGTCGCATTCCTAGGCGGCAATTACGGGCGCGAAGGTTCTCTTCTCGCTCGACGACGTGCACGGCACGAAAGCCGCCAATTCCGTGAGCGAAACGGCGCACCGACGCCACCGCCGCTTCGTCGCCGGGGCGCGGTGCATCGGAGAAAACAAACAATTCGGTTTGCGCAGCGAGCGTGTTGCGCTTCAGTGCGTCGACGGTACGTCTAAGGTGGCTCAGGCGCACATACGTGCATATTCCCACGGGGGCCAATTCCATTCCTTTATTCCGCTCTACCAAACTGCGATGCGATCAATTGACATTGCGGCACCCATTCGGCCGCCGTCATATGGCAGCGGTTGGCGCATTGTAAAGTACAAATGCGACCGCGTAGTTCTACCAATAGAGTGTGTACTGGTGCTCACGAGGGTGAATTGCAAAGTCGGCGCAGGGCAGGCGCATTAGCCACGCAAAATTCGATCACAAAGCGTTTGCCTCTGGCAAGGGGCAGCGTGGCAAATGTTGCTGTTCACGAATTGCAGTCAATGGTGGGCGGACAGCCAAGAAGAGGAGCATTTTCGATCCCGGCGTTTGCTCAAGAAGGTTTGTATCTGAAGCTGGAATATTGCACTCTTGATCTGCTTACTACAGTGAGCTGGGCATGAGTTTTTTATTCAGAGGCTCGTGCGAATCATGTGGCGTAACTTGGTGGCGGCCTTTTATCGTGGACTGACCAATTTCGCGTCTTGGATCTTGCGAATTTTTTACCCGTAGCCACGTTGCGCAACAAATCCCGAGAAGGCGCATCCGGCGAATGCACCTTTTCTGTTGTTCGGCTACTCCAGCAGAAAAGTCCAACTTAGGCACAGGGGGCGGAGATGTGGCGTGTGTCTGACGCCAGATTTGCTGAGACGATCTTGCACAATATCGATCGTGCCAACGCATTGTTATGTCGGCACCACTCGAACCAGTTCTGCGATCTGGGTCGCCGAAATCGAGTTTTCTGTGAATGCGCCAGATCCGTTCACGCTCAAAGCGCGGACGCTACGGCAGGCCGCTGCTACGGTCAGTCAGTAGATCCCCGACAGGCGTGACGACACAGATGACAATTCCCGATAGTTTTGGCCGTGGCAGCACATTGGGCATCATGCAGCCATACTTCTTTCCTTACTGGGGGCATTTCTCTTTAATTTTCGCGACTGAATGCTGGATCGTGTTTGATGTGACGCAATACACTCCGAAGAGCTGGATGTCTCGCAACCGAATTCTGCATCCAACGCGTGGATGGCAATATCTGTCAGTGCCTATCAGCAATGTTTCGCGGTCCATTCGCACCCACCAGGCGTTGGTAAAAGACCCTGCCGGCGCCCGTGATACGATGGTCCGCAAGTTGGAGCACTACCGCAAGAAAGCCCCGTTTTTCGATGCCACCATACAGGTGCTTTCTCAGGCCTTTGATGATGTGAAGGATGATAGCCTCGTTGCGCTCGATGTCAGTGCCCTGTGTACCGTATGTCGCTATCTCGACATTTCATTTGACTATCGTATTTGCTCGCAAATGCCGCTGGATCTCCCAGACAAGATGGATCCCGGTCAATGGGCTCCTGAGATAGCAAAGCGTCTCGGGGCGGCGCATTACGTCAATCCGGAGAGCGGGCGTGAACTGTTCGATGCACGAGACTTTGCAGCTGGCAATGTGAAACTATCGTTCTTATCGCCAGCTGAATTCGAGTATTTGACTCCCGGCTATACCTTTGAGCCAAACCTTTCGATCCTCGATGCAATGATGTGGAATGAACCAGCTGTGATCCGAGACGTAGTGTCTTCGCACTATATTCTGAAAGCTTGACCCGGAGTTTCCGATACTCATTGTCATCGTCGAATGAAGAACGGCCCGAAAACCAGCGCACCTGGACCTGTTGCACAAAGACCCGCTGAAGGGCCTATGGCATTTCAGCCAACTGGTTCTTTACCAAGTGAGCATCGTCATGCGCCATTCTAATCAGCCTGGATATCCGATCCGCCGTATCAATCGTACACATGGCCCCGATTGGGAGCTGTAATGTCCTGAGGCAAAGTTTATCGGTATTCGGCAGGGTATTGGCATATTGAGGAAACAACACATCATAGGGCGAGAGATTATGAACGCCAGGCGAGAAGTATCTCCTCGCCGCGATGCCTTCAGACTGTAGGCATTGCAAAAGCATATCCCTGGTCAGACCGAATCGGACATCGTCGATTTCAAAGTTAAAATATTGATAGTTTCCACTGCATTGCTCGTCATAGCGGTAGATCTTTATACCGGGAATATCGTTGAGGTTACGGTAGAATGTCTGCCACTGAAGTAGATTGTTCTCTACATTTTTCCGGACACGCGTGAGGCTCAGTAACGCCATGCCGGCTTGCGCCTCACTCATTTTCGCGTTGATGCGTAGTGGTACTGCCGCGTGAGTATGAGAGCTATGAAAGTTGCGGATGGTCCGCACTTGATCAGCGACCTCGTGGTTCGAGGTGGCTATTATGCCGCCCTCGAGGCCATTTAAAATTTTCGTCGCGTGCAGAGAAAACACTGAAACGTCACCAATCTGTGCGCTTGAGCGCTTCGCGTACGAGGCGGCAAATGCATGGCATGCGTCGTGCAGCAACTTCAGGCTGTGGTTCTCGGCCAGCCGTTCAATATCAGTGGTGTCGGCAAGGCCACCCCATAGACTTACATACAATATTCCCGTCACTTCTTCAGTTATTAGTGGAGAAATATGTTCAGCGGAGATGGCATGTGTATCGTAGTCGACATCGCAAAAAACGGGCTCGATACCTGCCCAGTACAACGCCTGCACGGTCGCTGGAAAGGTAAATGAAGGGACGATCACCTTGCCAGACAAGCCTAAACTCTTGAGGGCCACCATCAGACCCAGCGTGCCATTGGTTACACAGATAGCCTGGCAGTTCAGAAATTCAGATAAATCCTTTTCGAGTTGGCTTACGAGCGGGCCATGATTGGTAAAGTATCTTCGGCGGAAGATACCGTCAAATTGATCTTTAAACTCGTCCCATGGTGGCGCATAGAGTTGTCCGACGTGGAGTGGCTCACTATATTCTGGCCGACCACCTAGTATCGCTAATCTATCAGTTGACATTTTGACTCTGATCTAGCCGCCGTTTGATTTCAGACGCGTTTCGATAAATGAACAGAAATAGCTCGGCCAATCGTTCGATATCATCGTTGGATACAAGCTCGCCCACGGGCATCTGTATAAACTCTCGCGCCAGACGACAAGTAACGGGTAGGTCGTGCGCGCAAAAGTCTTTGGAAAAATACTTGGCAAGCTGATCTGTGTGTTCATAATATCCGCGGGCGAGCGCATTCTCTATTCTGATAATTCGCACAACGTCGTTTCGAGAGAGCGGCCAATCCTCAGAAAGATGTAGCAACGCAAACTCATAGTTAGGCATCATTGACACTTCTGAGTACGCAACCCAGCGAATGCCAGGAATATTGGCGAAGGCATCCGCATAGTGCGCTACGCGACGTTTATTCCGATCCAGTATGGAGGGAATATCATCGAGACATGCGAGCGCCATTGCCGCATGGACCTCGTTCAATTTCCCGTTGATGCCGATTGATGCGGTATGACCCTCATCGGTGAAGCCGAAGTTGCGTTTTGTGCGAAGCGCGCTGGCAAGGTTGCTGTCATTGGTTGTGACATACCCCCCCTCGAAACCGTTGAGGATCTTTGTGGCGTGCAGCGAGAAAATTTCGCACGCCCCAAAAGAACCAAACGGTTTGCCTAAGTAAGACGCAAATATGGCGTGGACGGAATCAAACACCAATGGGATGTCGTTCTCTTTCGCGATCTGCTGCAAACGCTCAATGTTGCAAGGGGCGTTGACCTGATGTACGGCCAAAATACAACTCGTAGATTCACCGATGGCGGCGTTGACGCGCTCCGGGTCGATAACATGAGTAGCTGGATCAACATCACAAAATCGTGGCGTCTGGGAAGCCCACTTGGCTAAGTGGGGGAGTCCGATATAGGTAAATGCGGGCATTATGACTTCACCCGACTTGTGCTTTGCTAAAGTATCTAGTACGGAAATTATCGCAACCGAAGCGTTGGCGAATGTGATGCAGTGCTCCACCGCATGCGTCTGACATAATCTCTGTTCGAGCTCGTGAACAACGGGTCCGTTGTTGGTGAAGCGTCTGGATGTCAAGATTTCCAAACTGATTTCATAAAAGCGTTCAATATTGGGTAGTGACAGCTGCCCAATTGGCTTCACTGAATGGAAAAGCGCTTTTCCTCCGAAACAGGCGAGATCGCTTACAACGCGTTTAACCATATTGATTGGTCAGTTTCGCGTAAGCAAAACATCGTAGCGATAATGCGCACAATAGTATGCCGGCGGCATCAGGGAGATGGTCGCGTTCCAGCCTGTATCTTTCAGCATCCGAGTCAGGGCCTCCTGCTGCCACCAGATGCCCAAGGCTGCTCGTGGATTGGACATTAGCTCTTCGTCATAGGGTCGATCGGCATAAAAAATGGGTGCACGGTCCCGGTCGGGAACGTTGCCAATGAATACCTTCTTAATATTGACGAATCTTCGATGCAGCGTCGCGAACGTCTCTGTCAAAATGTCCGTGGGTATATATTGGATCGACCCGTAACACATGGCTTTCGTATACTGTTCAGGTTGTCTTTCCGTTTGTGCGTATGCCAGGACATCGTCTAGAAAGTATCTTTCTCTCCCCTCGATCTCGAAGTACTGCCGGGCAATGGCAATCAGGCTTTCGGATGAGTCTACTCCCGTTCCGCCGGCACATTCGGAAAAAATCCGTTTGGACAGCGCGCCATTGCCGCAACAAAGGTCTAAGAGGCGGTCGTTGGGGTCTATCGCCAGTCCGGTTGTGCAGGCCTTGACGATCATTTCGATCTGGTCCTCGCTAACGGTTTTTCCATTAATCGTTCGCTTGACCTGGCCCCAGAAGTCGTCTGGTTCGCAGGTCTTAGGATGGTTAACGAAATCGATGTAGTCTGGCATCTGGATTAAATCTTTAAGCTGTGAAAATTCAATGGATGGCCTTTTCTTGCTGTTTGAGTAGCAACCATCCGACGGCTGTAATTAGCGACTCCATCGACATTTGATGATTCGGATCTCGAACTCCTTCGTCGGTGTCCGAATTCGTTGTTATCTCGTCAAAAAGATTTTGGCTAGCGAAATACTTGCTCGAAATCAACGCGTTACAATCACTGTATCGCTGCTGTAATCGGGATTGCTCGTCGTTATTCAGCAGCGGTTCGTCGCTAAAGATATTTGAGTGCTGCGTAAGCATCGAAAGCTCGATGAGCTCTTTGTGCATCTTCCTCAAGTCTTGCGCCGGCAGAGGAAGGCGATTGATCAATCGTTGGAACTCAAGTAGATCCCGGTTTATTCGGGGGTTTGTGGGTGTGCCTCCGCTGTCTGGAGGCTCAATATTCAATTCAGTCGCGCGTATGAAATCGGCACAGATATCGTTACCAGGCAGCGTAGCGATGCCATAACGTCGAATTAACATGTTTTCTTTACCGAACACATGCTCCCATTTTTCCAACTGAATTGCGTAGTCCCATAGAGAGTAATACTCCTCGATGGACTGATAAATAGTGCCTGTATAACCTTGTGATTTAACGATCTGGTTATACCAAGACATATGAGCGTCGGCCTGTCGTCGGATATAAACAACGATCTTGGTCTGCCTGTCACGTGAGATTCCGGTAGATTCCAATATTTCCGCTAGGGCGGCAGGATTGGGGAAAAGGTAGAAATTTTCACTAGAAAGGATAATTGTATCGTGATTGGAGTGCGCGGCTTGCGAAAGGTCCTTTTTGAGATCGCCGAGTCCTCGATCTTGTTTGGTGGCCCACGATGGATACCCACCACCGAGCAGGAAGGCCAAATCGTGGTGCCCGTAGCCTCGAAGGTTGACGTCCGGATAGAGCATTGAATCGACTTCTAGGCTTTTTCGTCTGCTGTACAAGAAGGACTGTAGTGCGGTGCTCCCTGTCTTCGGTGCCCCAATGTGGATTATGAGCTTCTGCATCGAATGTTGGCGTGTGTGTTGATTCCCTGCGCTTCGTGTCGATCGTGTCGGGTGGTGGCAGGGTTTTGCGCACGAATTGCCGCCCTGACCGAGACTCGCTTTTTGTCCACGTCGCCAAAGGTTCATTTCTGGCTCCGCTGTCATTTTACGGGGAGCAATCGACTTGAGGAAGAGTGGTGCGGTATTGGGGTCCCGCTGAGAGGTCCGGGGTGTAACCGTGGCTAAGGCTCGTGGTTTTACTCTCCGATGTGCCGAGGCGTTCACATCTGACACGAACGGTGGTGGGCGGCTTTGGGCGGAGAAAGAGTATTTGATCTGGTCCCGGGTGCGCTACGTGCAGCGCGTATTTTCCAAGCCGTTGTGTCACCCCAACAATGAAGGTAGCAGACATATGCTGGCGTCCGTGCGAACGCTTGCATGAACCTCTGCTACGGACAAGGCCATTTCGGTGCTGGACGCTCGACATATCTGATGACGTCGGTGTCGATGCCTGGGCCTTGGCATGTCGCGAAGAGATTGGCGACCCTAAGGGGCGGATTTATGGGTACGAAATTTCGCGCGACGCTAGGAGTGGAACGTCTCGGCGCCGACCGGCGAAATCAGGTTCTGGGTACACGTGAGACCGCTCGCACCGAAATCGGCCGAGCGTTTGTGGCGCCCCTGAATAGTCATCGAATATGTCCTGTCTGGTGCATAATTCGGCCCGCGAATCGAGAATTCCGGATATACATCGCGGGCCATGCCCCAACCGCCAAAAAATGTACTGATCACGGTCTGCAGCCGGCAGGCCGGAGGATGAGCCCAATTGAAAGCTGTCATTCTGGCCGGGGGCCTGGGTACGCGCATCTCCGAGGAGACGCACCTGAGGCCCAAGCCGATGATCGAGATCGGCGGCAAGCCGATCCTCTGGCACATCATGAAACTCTATTCCGCCCACGGCGTGAACGAGTTCGTGATCTGCTGCGGCTATCGCGGGTACGTGATCAAGGAATATTTCGCGAACTATTTCCTGCACATGTCGGATGTCACGTTCGACATGGAGCACAACAATATGGAGGTCCATCAGCGCAATGCCGAGCCATGGCGGGTCACGCTGGTCGACACCGGCGAGAACACCATGACCGGTGGGCGCCTGCGGCGCGTCGCCGACTACGTACGTGACGAGCAGGCATTCTGCTTCACCTATGGCGACGGTATCGCCGATGTCGACATCGGTCGCGAGATCGCCTTTCATCTCAAGCACGGCAAGCGCGCGACGGTCACCGCCGTGCAACCACCCGGACGCTACGGCGCGTTGACGATGAACGGCACGAGCGTGACCGGATTCACCGAAAAGCCGCGCGGCGACGGCGGTCTGATCAATGGGGGCTTCTTCGTGCTGTCGCCGGCATGTATCGATCTCATCGCCGGCGATCACAGCAGCTGGGAAGGCGAGCCATTGACCAGGCTCGCCGCCGACGGCGAGTTGGTGGCGTTCGAACACAAGGGCTTCTGGCAGCCGATGGACACCCTGCGTGACAAGAACCATCTCGAAGACCTTTGGAACAGCGGCGGGGCGCCGTGGAAAGTCTGGTGAGCCGCGATCGTTTCTGGCGCGGACGGCGCGTCTTCCTGACCGGGCACACCGGGTTCAAAGGCAGTTGGCTGGCGCTGTGGCTCAGCGAGCTCGGCGCCGATGTCCACGGCTACGCACTGCAGCCGCCAACCGCCCCCGCACTGTTCGATGTATTGGGGCTGCAGGAACGCATTGCCGCCACCACGATCGCCGATATCCGTGACGGCGATGCGTTCGTATCGGCGATGCGGCAGGCGCGTCCGGAGGTCGTGTTTCATCTCGCGGCACAACCCCTGGTGCGCCATTCCTACGATGCGCCGGTCGAGACGTTTGCCGTCAACGTGACGGGGACCGTCAACCTGCTCGAGGCGGTGCGTGCGACCGATACCGTGCGGGCGGTGGTCAACGTGACGACCGACAAGTGCTACCTCAACCGCGAGTGGGTATGGCCCTACCGCGAGAACGAGCCGCTCGGTGGCCACGACCCGTACTCGGCCAGCAAGGCGTGTTCGGAACTGGTCACGGCGTCGTACCGGCGTTCCTTTCTCGCCTCGGCCGGCGTGCGCGTGGCCAGCGCGCGGGCCGGCAACGTGATCGGCGGCGGTGACTGGGCCGCCGACCGCCTGGTGCCGGATTTCCTGCGCGCGATCGATTCCGGCGGCACGCTCGTGATCCGCGCGCCGGATGCCACGCGACCTTGGCAGCACGTCCTCGAGCCGCTGGCAGGTTACCTGAATCTCGCGCAGCGCCTCCTCGGCGACGATGGCGATGCCTTCGCCGAAGCCTGGAACTTCGGGCCCGACGACGCGGATGCGCGGCCCGTGCGCTGGATCGCCGACTACCTGTGCCGGGAGACGCCGGGCGCGCGCTGGCAGCACGACGGCTCGCGCCAGCCGCACGAGGCCGGCGTGCTGAAGCTGGACAGCTCGAAGGCGAAATCGCGGCTTGGCTGGAAGCCGCGCTGGGGATTGGAGGACGCGCTCGCGTCGACGCTGGCGTGGCACCGAGCCTGGCGTGCGGATGCCGATATGGTTGCGTTCAGCCTTGAGCAGATCGCCGGATACGACCCCGCCGGGGACGTGGCCGGATGAGCGGGCGCTTCGACGTCCGTGATACGCCGATCGCCGGCGTCAGGGTCGTGCAGCGCAAACCGCACGGTGACACTCGCGGGTTCTTCGAGCGGCTCTACTGCGACGATGAGCTGCGGCCAGTGCTGCAGCATCGCGCGGTCGTACAGATCAACCACACGCGGACCGAACACCATGGTACGGTGCGCGGCATGCATTTCCAGTGGCCCCCGCATGCCGAGTGCAAGTTCGTCAGCTGTCTGCGTGGTGAGATCTTCGATGTTGCCGTCGACGTCAGGCGTGACTCGCCGACATTTCTGCAGTGGCACGCCGAACGTCTGAGCGCCGACAACCACCGAACGCTGGTGATACCCGAGGGCGTGGCCCACGGCTTTCAGACGCTCACCGACGCATGCGAACTGCTTTACCTGCACACCGCGCATTTCGCGCCGGAGTCCGAGGGTGGGCTGCACCCGCAGGACCCGCGACTGGCGATCGCGTGGCCGCTGCCGGTGTCGGTGTTGTCACCGCGCGACGCCGCGCACCCGATGCTGGTCGATGACTTTGCCGGAGTCGAAGCGTGAAGTGCAGGCATTGTGGATCGACTTTGACACTGCCGATGATCGATCTCGGCAGCGCGCCTCCGTCGAATGCATACCTCACCGAAGAGAATCTGCATGGGCCGGAGAAGTGGTACCCGTTACGCGTGCTGGTATGCGAAGAGTGCTGGCTGGCGCAGACCGAGGATTTCGCCCAGGCCGACGAGCTGTTCGACGCCGAGTACGCCTATTTCAGCAGCTTCTCGAGCAGTTGGCTGGCGCATGCGCGGCGTTATGTCGAGGCGATGGTCGAACGTTTCGGTCTCGGTTCCGCAAGCCACGTGGTCGAGGTCGCGGCCAACGACGGCTACCTGCTGCAGTATGTGGTGCAGCGCGGCATCCCCTGCACCGGCATCGAACCGACGGCCAGCACCGCGCGCGCGGCACGCGAGAAAGGCATCCAGATCGTCGAGCGCTTCTTCGGCATCGAGCTGGCGAGGGAACTGGTGGCGCAGGGACTCGCCGCCGACCTCACGGCCGCCAACAACGTGCTCGCGCATGTGCCGGACATCAACGACTTCGTCGCCGGATTCGCCGTCCTGCTGAAGGCGGATGGTGTGGCCACGTTCGAGTTCCCGCACCTGATGCGGCTGCTCGCCGAGAACCAGTTCGATACCATCTACCATGAGCATTTCTCCTATCTGTCGCTGAGCGCCGTCGAACGCATTTTCTCCGCCAACGGACTGCGTGTCTTCGACGTCGAGGAACTCCCGACGCACGGCGGCAGCCTGCGAGTGTTCGCACAACGCAGCGACAGTGGCGCGCAGGCGGTGACCGCGCGCGTCGGCGAGCTGCTGCGGCGCGAGCAGACCGCGGGACTGCTGGGTGCCGACTGCTATGCGGATTTCCAGGCGCGCGCGAATGCGGTCAAGAACGACTTCCTGGCCTTCCTGCTGCAGGCGAAGCGAGACGGCCGCAACGTGGCTGCTTACGGTGCCGCGGCCAAGGGCAACACGCTGATGAACTACGCCGGCGTACGCCCCGATCTGATAGGTTTCGTCGTCGATCAGAATCCGGCCAAGCAGGACAAATACATGCCTGGCAGCCGCATTCCGATCGTCGCCGAGGCGACATTGCGGGCAAGCCGGCCGGACTACGTCGTGATTCTGCCGTGGAACCTTGCCACCGAACTCCGCGCGAAGCTCGAGTACGTGAACGACTGGGGCGGGCGGCTCGTCATCGCGGTGCCGGCGCTGACGCTCCTGCCGGTCGAGGGGGCGGCGTGATCGAGATCCACGCGACGGCCCGCGTCTCACCGCTTGCCGATATCGAGGATTCGGTGCGTGGCACACGCATCGTGATAGGTCCGCGTTCGGTCGTGGATGCGTTCGTCAAGATCAAGCCTGCAGGGGGCGTCGGTGACGTCGTGATCGCAGGCGACTGCGTGATCAACTCCGGTTGCGTCCTGTACACGGGCAACGGCATACGCATCGGCGCCAAGGTCAGCATCGCCGCGAACTGCACGTTCGCCCCGGTGAACCACGAGTTTCGCCGCCGCGATGTCCCCATCCAGGAACAGGGGTTTCGCCCCGGCAAGGGCGGGATCCTGATCGAGGACGATGTCTGGATAGGCGCGAACTGCGTGTTGCTCGACGGCGCGACATTGCGGGAGGGCTGCGTGATCGCGGCGGGATCGGTCGTTCGCGGCGAGGTCGCCGCCTACACCATTGCCGGCGGCAATCCGCTGCGACACCTGGGCAAGCGCGAATGAACTACACGGTGCTGGGTGCCGGTGGATTCATCGGTCGCCACCTCGTCAGGGCACTGCGGGCACACGGTGCCGCATGTCGGGTCCCGGAACGTGACGATCCGTCGATCTTCGACGTCCCGCTCGGTCGCGTCTTCTACTGCATCGGGCTCACCGCCGATTTCCGTAGCCGTCCCTATGCGACGGTCGACGCCCACGTCGGTATCCTGCGCAGCGTGCTCGAACGCGCCGACTTCGACCGTCTGGTCTACCTGTCCAGCACGAGGGTCTACAGTGGCGCCCCTGATACGGTCGAGACCGCCGTGCTCAGCGTGACTGCGCACGACGCCGACCAGCTCTACAACCTGTCGAAGCTGTTGGGTGAGTCCCTCGCGCTCGCCAGTGGACGCGATTGTCGCGTTGCGCGCCTTTCGAACGTACTGGGCCCGGACATGGGGCCGACCAACTTCGTCGGGGCGCTGGTCGACGAGGCGGCGAGGACCGGCAGCGTTCACCTGCGCTCGGCACTCGATTCGGTCAAGGACTACATCTGGATCGATGACGCTGTGAGCGCACTCGCCGCCATCGCCGATCGTGGAGTCCGGCCCATCTACAATGTGGCGGGCGGTGTCAACGTAAGCCATGCACAGATCGTCGACCTGCTGCGCGCGCGCGGCGTCGATGTCAGTGTTGCCACAGACGGGATCGTGACAGCATTTCCACGGATCAGGATCGCCGCACTGACGGACGACACGGGATGGGTGCCATCGCCCGTGCTGCCCAAGCTGGACGCGTGGCTCGATTCCCACCTCCAATCACCGTCCTGACGTGCGCGCCCAGGGCATTCACAAGCATCCGAGGACCCGTTGATGAATCCCATCGAAAAGTTTCAGGCTGAAAGACGGGAGCGGATCGCCGCGCTCGGCAGTGACGAGCCCCTGCAGGCGCAATCGCGCGATTGGTTGCGCGCGACGATGCAGGCGGGATACGTGTACAACTTCGCATGGATGGGCCGGCCCATAATCCAGTATCCGCAGGATATGGTGGCGATGCAGGAGCTGATCTGGGCCACGCGCCCGGACCTGATCATCGAGACCGGTATCGCCCACGGGGGATCGATCATACTTTCCGCGTCGATGCTGGCGTTGCTGGATCTGACCGATGCCGTCGAACGCGGTACGCCGTTTGATCCCAGGGCGGGTACCCGACGCGTGATCGGGGTGGACATCGACATTCGCGCGCACAATCGCGAGGCCATCGAACGGCACCCGATGGCCCCCTGGCTGACATTGATCGAGGGATCATCGATCGACGCCGACACGGTCGCCCGGGTAAGGGATGCGGCGAAGGGATATAGGCGGGTCCTGGTCTGCCTGGATTCCATGCACACCCATGAACATGTGCTGGCCGAGCTCGAGGCGTACGCGCCTCTGGTCTCGATCGGCAGTTACTGCGTAGTGTTCGACACCTTCGTCGACGACATGCCGCCGAAGTTCTTCCCCGACCGGCCGTGGGATGTCGGCAACAACCCCAAGACCGCGGTGAAGGCCTTCCTGGCGGAACATCCGGCGTTCGAGCTCGACATCGCGATCGAGCACAAGCTGCTCGTCACCGCGGCCCCGCACGGCTTCCTGAAACGGATTGCGTGAATGGAGCATGCCGCTACAGCAGCCGATCGTGGCCGGGCCAACGGCGTGACCATCGCGATCCCTGTCTACAATGAGCGGGACCGGGTGGAACGCGCGATCCGCAGCGCCGCACCGCAGTGCGAACGACTGATCGTCGCCGACAACGCGTCGACCGATGGTACCGCAGCGGTCTGCGAACGCCTGTTGGCCGAGTACCCGAACATGGAATACGTTCGGCATGACCACAATCTCGGCGCGCTGGAGAACTGGTACTACCTGTTGTCCGTCACGCGCTCGTCGTACTTCATGACACTCGGCAGCCATGATTTCATCGACGACGACTTCATCGCCACGCTGCTGCCGATATTCGAGGCGGATGATGCGGTGATGCTGGCCTCGGCCGGGCTTCGTTATGAATACGACGACGGTGACGAGACTGCCGGACGGGATATCCGCGCCTTCAGTGCCTGGCGTTCCGGGATGCATGATGATCCGGTCGTTCGCCTGCGGTCGTTTTTCTTCGACGATGTGAACCTGCTTTGGACAATGTATGGACTGTTTCGCGCCGATGCCTACAAGGACTGCTTCACGCGTGATCTTCCGGTGTACGGCGCGGACGTCGTCTTCCTCGCCAGGATTGCGCGGCGCGGAAAGATCGCGATCACCGACGCCACGACTTATCACGCGTGGCGACGCAGTACCCGGGACACGCGTTCGGCGTATGTCGAGCGTATGGTCGGGCAAAAGAAGGGGGTCGCCACCCGTAAACGCATGCGCAACGAGATGCTGGCGGCGATGTTCGAGGTCTTGTCGGATACCGAACGGCCCCCGACCCTGGTCGAGCGTCTGCGCCTTCGGTTCAAGGCGATGACGAAGTTTGGCACGTTCAGGCAACGCGGGCCCGATCTGCCATTTTTCGCGCTGTATGTCCCGGTCAAACTGACGCGCAAGTACCGTCGGCTGGCGCGCAGGTTCAGGAGCTGAGCGTTGCGCGAGCGCTTATTCGTTCGCACGCACTTGGGGCTTGGCAGGCTCGGTGTCGGCGCGTCTGATCGCGCGCGGCGTCGCGCGGCCGACACCTGCGCAAGGGACCGGTGACCCTCGACCGGCACCCGGGAGATCTCATGAACAGTGCAACCGACAGGCCAACGAAGAAGATCGCGATCGTCGACGCCGGGCGGCATCCGGCGGTCACCGAGGCGGTGCTGAAGGCGTTCGCGTCACGCTACGACCTGGTGCGCTGCCCGCCCGCCGAGGCCGACTATGTGTTTCACTCGGGCATGGGGCACGACATCCTGAAGTGCGACGGCATTCGAATCTTCGTGACCGGAGAAAACGTCACCGCTGACTTCAACGTCACCGACTACGCATTCGGTTTCGACCGGATAACCTTCGATGATCGCTATTGCCGCCTGCCGCTGTTCAAACTGTATCGCGAAGCCTACGCTGCGCTGATCGCGCCACGTCCGGACGCAGAGACGATACTGCGCAACAAGACAGGATTCTGCGCCTACGTAATGTCGAACGTGAGCAACAGCGCCGAGCAGCGCGTGCAGATCTTCGATGCGCTGTCGGCGTACAGAACTGTGGATTCAGGTGGCCGCTGGCGCAACAACGTCGGTGGGCCTGTCGAGGACAAGATCGCATTCCAGTCCCGGTATAAGTTCGCGCTCGCGATCGAGAACAGTTCGACGCCGGGCTACCTGACAGAGAAATTCGCCGAGTCCGCATTTTCGAATGCGGTGCCGATCTACTGGGGCGACCCCTTCGTGGCCGAGACGTTCAATCGAGATGCGTTCATCAACTGTCACGATTTCGATTCGCTGGAAACGCTGGTTCGGCACGTGGCCGACGTGGACCAGGACGATCAGCGCTATCTCGCGATGTTGCGCGCGCCCTGGTTCGCGGGTGGCATCGAGCCGGCGTTGCTGCGCGATGAGGTGTTCGAGGGTTTCCTCGCTAACATCTTCGACCAGCCGCTGGCGCGGGCATACCGGCGCAATCGCAGCCGCTGGGGGTTGAAGACCGAACGCCGGCTGTACGACATGGCATTCCGTCCCTGTGCCCACCTATTTCGCCGGCTTCGGGAGCGCCGGCGGCGGGCACGGTGAGCGGTCGCGCAGCATGCGCAACTGCTCGCGCATGGCCTTCATCGAAAACCGGTAGGTTGGGAAATAACGCCAGCGTATGCAGTGGTTTTCGCGCTTGCGCCGCGCGCGGTGTGCCGGAGACTGGCTGATTCCGCCGCTGGCGAAAACGGCGATCACGGCCGGCACGTGGCCGTATGAGGCGTTACAGTTCTGGAACAGTCTGACGAACAGCTCAAAATCGCCGGCGATGCGGTAGGACTCGTCATAGCCGCCGCAGTGCAGGAAGGTCTTGCGCCGTATGAACGAGGCCTGGTGGGGCAGCATGCGCTTGAGCAGAAATCCGGGTGGCAGACGGTCCGGGTAGCGCATGGTGTCGCCACCATCTCCGAGCATGACGTCTCCGACGACCACGTCGGCCGTCAGCGCGCTTGCGGCGCTGAGCAACGCACCGCCATCGACGAACCGGTCGCCGCCGTTCATGAACACCAGGTACTCACCGCGCGCCCGGGCGACTCCCTTGTTCATCGCGTTGTAGATACCGGCATCCGGTTCTGAAACCAGCGTGTCCATGTGGTCGCGGTAGGTCGCGAGGATGTCGAGCGTGCCATCGGTGGAGCCGCCGTCGATCACGATCCATTCGAACAGCTCGGCCGGCTGCAACACGATGCTGTCGCATGTTGCGCGCAGGGTCTCCGCCTCGTTGAGGCAAATGGTGACGATGGAGAACGTAGGGGCTGCGGCGGGGGTCATGACGGCACCCGCTGTCAGACGTCGTAGCCGAAGCGCGCGGCCAGCTCGAGGGTCTCGGGTCGGTGCCGTTCAATCAGATTCCGGATTGCACGCTTGTGGTCGGCGTCGGTCGATGAGCCGACGAACCACCCGCCACCCTGCTTGTTCAGATACTCGCGGTGGCCATTGGCGTCGAGCCTTTTCATCGTATCGATGTCGAGCATCGCGAGTGCGCTGCGCGTCTTCTCCGGGGTATGACCCAGCCTGGCCGAAAACGCTTCGACCGCCGAGTCGGCATGCTGGGTCATGTCTTCGTACCGGATCACCGAGACGCCGCTGTGTGCCGGATGGCACCAGCTCAAGGCGTGCTCGGACCATGACCCCGGCCATACCCGGCCGCACAGGCAGTCGGTGATGAAGGCCTCGAGTTCGAGCTCGCGCCGCTCGACCTGGCATACGTAGCGGAAATAGGAGCCGAGCACGCTGACCGGATCGCGAACGATATAGATGGCCTCGCCGACCTCACCGCGGCGTATCTCATGCGTCTTGACCACGTATCGCGGGCGCTTGCGAATCTTGCGCCTGACCGCGGTGTAATGCAGGTCCGGCACGTAAAGGTCGACCTCGCCGAGGCTGGTCGGCATGCGGTCCATCTCGAGCACGAACGCGAGCGCGCGCAGCCAGGTGTTACCGGAGCGCGGATAGGAGGCGAGATAGACATCACGTCCCGGCACGGGCCGGAAGCCGCGGCCGAACCGTCGTTTTACCAGTTCAGTCAATGGCAGCATGGTCTGTTTGCTTCGCATCTGATGATTGCTTGTCACACGATTCCGGGTAAGCGGAAAAATACCCTATTTGCGACGAGACGGCAGCGTTGCGCGTGTCCTCCGATGACCCCGGAGCCGGGTATTCACGCGGAGTGGATGCATCGGTGAGCGCCGAAGCGGTCAGGTGTCCTGCGATGCCGTAATCCGCCTCAGCGACTCGACGTCGAGTTCCTCCGGTGCCTGCAACCACCATTGCGTTGCCAGCAGGGTGTCGATCGTTTCCGGCGGGAAGCGATATCGCTGAACCCTGGACGGGCTGCCGTAGACGATCGCGTAGGGTGGGACATCCCTGGCGACGACCGTGTTCGCCCCGATCACGGCCCCGTGTCCGATCGACACACCGTCCAGCACGATCGCACGCGCGCCTATCCATACGTCGGCCCCAATCGAAACGGGCAGCAGTTCGTCGAACTCGATGGTCGATGTTACGCCGCCGAAAGTGGGAATCAGCGGCGATGAGCGCGAGAAGGTGACCGGCGACATCGAGAAGTGATCGGTGGGGTGCCTCCCCATGCCACCGATCAGACACTCCGGCCCGATGCTGCAGTAAGCGCCGATCGTCGTCGAGGTGATGTGTGTGTCGCGCGATATGTACGTGCGGCACCCAATCTTGCTGCGCTTGATCGACGCGTTGCTGCCAATCGACACGGGAAAGTCCAGCACCGAGCGGCGGCAGATGTGTGACGTCGGGCTCAGCATCTTCCTGACATCGAGGCGGTGATATCGGGCGATGTACTTGAGGGCCTTGAGTCTGTGTTTCATCTGCGCCTGCTCCCGGGCGTCTCCGGTTGTCGCGGGTTAGACTTTGCGGAAGCCGCGCAGCCGCGCGCGCAGAACGCGACTTGTGCGCTTCAACGTCTGATGTATGGCTTCGAACGGGCTGCGGTCGAGCGACCTCTCGAAGGCGTCGGCATCGAGAGGGATCGTCGCCATCTCGAAGTGCGAACCCTCGCTCTCCTCGGTCGTCAGAATGCGGCCGCATATGTCCGAATAGTTGGCGTGCTGGACGACGAGCTTCGGCATCGTCGCCCAGATACGCACCGTGCGGCTGCGCCCGAAGCGGTTCTGAATCCAGGCATCCATCGAGCCCCAGTAGCTCGTCCACGACCAGATGTTGTCCTCGACCGGCAGGCCATCCAGCAGGCGATCGTATACGCGCCGGTTGAGCACGGTGGCGTGAAACATCAAGGGTCCACGAATGCGCCACAGTTCGAACGGACTGCCGTCGATCATCTCGTGTGCCATCACGCGGTACCGACAGCGCTTCTGGTAGAAGCCGAGGTAGAACATGTCCCAACGCTGTGGGTCCGCCAGTACCTCGCCGATCATCTCGCCCTCGCGGCCGGTCAGATCGTTGAGAAAGCGGGCGTCGTCCTCCATGAGCAGGACGCGGGCGAATCCACGCGCACGCGCGTATTCGATTGCCTTGCGGTGCGACAGGCAGCAGCCGGCCGAACCCGCCCGCATGCGCGCCACGGTTTCGGGTGTCTGTGCGGTAAACCAGGGTGCCCTGCTGAAGCCTTGCAGCATCTTGCCGTCAATGGCATCGATGCGGTGGACTTTGTCGGCGACGCCGATTTCAGTGAGCTTCCCATGCAGTCGTTCCCAGCGATCGCTGCGATGTGCCAGGTTGACGATCAGGATTGCGTCGATCTGGTTCCAGAAGGTCGTACTCGCAGTGGCTGTCATGCTTGGTCGTCTGGGCCCGGCGTGGCCGCGTCTGCCAATTCCGGCAGATTACCAAGAAACGGTAAGCCATGCTGTACCCGCGCGGTCGGCATTCGATGCGCCGTCAGGGGTGGTACGCAGACGGCTCGCCCGGCGGCCGCTTTTTGAACCGCCGGTGTATCCAGTTGTACTGTTCGGGCGCCTCGCGAACCCAGTCCTCGATGATCGCGTTGTAGCGGGTCGCGTCGACGACATCGTCGTCGGACGGGAACCCCTGCAGCGCCGGTTTGATCTTCATCAGGTAGCCGCCAGACGGTTTGCGCAGTACGACGAACGGGACGACGGCGGCGCCGGTCATACCGGCGAACCGGCTGAGCGAGGTGTTGCTGGATGTCGGCACGCCAAAGAAGGGTGCGAATACGTGACCCTTGGCGCCGAAGTTCTGGTCGGGCGCGAACCAGACGCCCTTGCCCTGCTTCAGGGTGCGGATCATCAGGCGCACGTCCTGGCGCGGTATGGTCTGCTCGACGTGGCGCTCGCGGTTGCGCACCATGACCCATTCCAGCAGTGCATTGTTGTTGGGGCGATACATCGGCAGCGCCGGGCACATGTCGGCGAGCAGGCGACCGCTGATCTCGATCGACGTGAAGTGTGCGGTGAGGAAGATCGCACCCTTGCCGTTCGCCATGGCCTGTTCGAGGTGCTCGCGGCCGCTGATCTCGGCCACCGCGTACAGGCGGTCGTCGCTCCACCACCAGGCGATCGCGAAGTCCATGACGGCCATGCCCAACGCCTCGGCGTGGCGCCGGGCCAGTGCCTGAATGGCGGCCGGGTCGAGTGCGGGAAAGCACAGTCGCAGGTTGGTCTCGACCACGTGCGCGCGGTCGCGCGCGAAACGCAGTGCCATGCGACCGAGCAGGCGCCCTAGCACCATCATCGGCCGGTAGGGCAGCAGGGCGCAGGCACGTAGCAGGCCGACTGCAAGCCAGGTCGGCCAATAGCGCGGATGGGCGAATTGCGTGGCCGACGCGCGGACCGTCATGCGCGCGCCTGGGTCAGTACGTCGTCGACGATGTCGGCGGTGTGTTGCATGTGCGCGGCATCGAGTGTGGGATGTACGAGGAGCATCAGGCTGCGTTCACCCAGCCGCTGCGCCGACGGCAGGCGTTGCTGCTGCCGGTACGGCGAGTCGGCGAAGGCCTTTTCGAGGTATACCTCGCTGCAGCTGCCGCTGAAACAGGGAATGCCACGCGCGGTGATCGCGCCGACGACGCGGTCGCGCGACCAGTCGCGGCGGAGCCGCGCATCGTCCAGAAAGACATAGAACTTGTAATAGGCGTGATGGATGTCGGCCCCCGGAACCGGGATCTCGAGCAGCGGGTGTGCGGCGAGGCGGTCGATCAGGATCGCGGCATTGCTGCGCCGACACTCGACCCACTCGGCGAGCCGGCGCAGCTGGATGCGCCCGATCGCGGCCTGCATCTCGGTCATGCGGAAATTGCTGCCGAACGACTCGTGGACCCAGCGGAACCCTGTCTCGTGCGCGGCGCGTGGTGCGTGCACCGTAGCGTACCGTTTGCCGTGGTCCTTGTACGACCAGGCCTTGTCCCAGAGTGCTTCGTCGTCGGTCACCAGCATGCCGCCTTCGCCGCCGGTGGTGATGATCTTGTCCTGGCAGAACGAGAAGGCGGCCATGTCGCCGAACGACCCGACCGGCCGGCCGCGATAGCGCGCCCCGTGCGCCTGCGCGCAATCCTCGATGACCTTGAGTCCATGCTGACGTGCCAGCGCCGTGATCGGATCCATGTCACACGGCCAGCCGGCGAGGTGCACGCAGATGATCGCGCGCGTGCGTGGCCCGATGTGCGGTGCGATGGTGTCGGCGGTGATGTTCTGGCTGATCGGGTCGACGTCGGCAAAGACCGGAGTGGCGCCGCGGATCACGATGCTGCTGGCCGAGGCGATGAAGGTGCGCGGCGTGACGATGACTTCGTCGCCCGGACCTATGCCAAGCGCATACAGTGCCAGTTCGAGGGCGACGCTGCCATTGGCCAGCGCAATACCATGGCCGACGCCGACGTGATCGGCGTACTCGCGTTCGAACAGGCGGCCGTGTTCGCCCGTCCAGTAGTTGACGCGCCCCGAATCGAGCACCCCGCGCACGGCGTCGATCTGATCGGCGTCGAAGTGGGGCCAGCCGGGCAGCGTGGCGTTCGCGAGAGGCGGGGGGCTCATCGACTAGGGCCTGCGGAACGCGGCCGTCGCCGGCACGCCGGCGACCTCGAGTCCGTCGTCGACGTCGGCGACGACCACGCCGCCGGCGCCGACCGTGACGGCGCTGCCGATGCGCAGATTCTCGCGCACGCAGGCGCCGATACCGATCCAGCTGCCATGCCCCACGTGTACACCGCCGGCGAGGTGGGCGCCCGGGGCGATGTGGACGCCGTCTTCGAGTACGCAGTCGTGATCCACGCTCGCCGACGTGTTGACGATGCAGCCGCGGCCGATGACCGTGCCGGCATTGATCACGACGCCGGCAAACACGACACTGCCGGCGCCGATTGCCGCGTGCGGGCTGATGGTGGCGCGTGGATGACACACGGACGGCAGACTGAAACCCAGCTCGTCGAGGTGGTCGAGCAACTGCAGGCGGCGCTGCGGGTCGCCGATCGCGACCACCGCGTCGGTGAACCGGTCGCGCAGCGTGGTCGACACATCGTCGACGTCGAGGACATCGAAGCCGAGCACGTGCTCGCCGCGTCGCGGGGCGTCGATGAAGGCGATGGTCCGCCAGTGGCGGAGCTGCGCGGCGGTGTCGGCGACCACCTTGCCGTGTCCGCCGGCGCCCAGGATCAGCAGTGACTTGCTCACCGCGGCGACCTGCGGGTGCACGGGGACGACGGCAGCTCCGTGCAGGGAGCTGGATGCCCGGGGAACGCGTTCAGATCACGATGGCGCACCGGCCCCCCTTTTCGCGGCCATGAATCGTTCGTTGTTCGAATTCGTGCATGCGTTGTCGGATGTTGAAGTCTGTCGCCAGATCCGTCGTCCACCCGTTCCGTGCATTGGCCGGGATCGACGGCCATTGGCCCTATAGTTTAGGTCAAAAGGTGTCGGGTTCGGCATGCGCGTTTTTCCGGCGTGGCCTGCCGGTACCGCGACCTGCGCGCTTCATGTACGCTGCCGCGGAACCCCTGCGCTGTATCGGGCGACACCGACGGATGCTCGATGTGAATGGGCCGTTACCGCTGATGGTTGAAATTGATCCCGCGTCGCAACCGGCGCTCGTTACTCACTAGACCCGGACCGTCGCTGCCCGATGATGCGCCGTACCTACACGCTGCTGCTGTACCTGTTGTTGCCGGCGGTCCTGCTGCGCCTGTTGTGGCGCAGTCTGCGCGCACCCGACTATCGGCGTCGCTGGAGCGAACGCTTCGGTTCGTTTCGCCCGCCTGCCGACTGGGGCGGTGTGTGGATTCACGCGGTGTCGGTCGGTGAGGTTCAGGCGGTGCTGCCGCTGATCCGGCGTCTGCTCGATGCCCATCCCGATATGCCGCTGACGGTGACGACCACCACCCCGACCGGTTCGGCGCGCGTGCGCGAACACCTCGCGGACCAGGTGTTTCACGTCTACCTCCCTTACGATCTGCCGCTCGCGCTGACGGCGTTCATGCGCAAGGTGCGGCCGCGCCTGTTGCTGATGGTCGAGACCGAGATCTGGCCGAACCTGTTGCACGCCTGTAGGCAGCATGGCGTGTATACCGTGCTCGCGAACGCCCGCCTGTCGGAGAAATCGGCGCGTCGCTACGCGCGCCTCGGCGCGTTCACGCGTGCGACATTCGCCGGTATCGACTGCATCGCCGCGCAGGCCGATGCGGATGCTGGGCGTTTTCGCGCGCTCGGGGTGCCGGCGGACCGCGTCGTCGTGACCGGCAGCATCAAGTTCGACATGCGCATCCCGGCCAGTCTCGAGGAACAGGTCGAGGTGTTGCAGCGCTCGTGGGGCGGTCGACCGGTGTGGATTGCCGGCAGCACGCACGAGGGCGAGGACGAGCTGATGCTGCTCGCGCACCGCCGGGTGCTGGCGGAATTCCCCAACGCGCTGTTGATCCTGGTTCCGCGCCATCCGGAGCGCTTCGATCGGGTCGCGGCCCTGTGCGGGCGGGAGCGCTTCGAACTCGCGCGCCGATCGCGACCCGGCGACTATGGCACGGCGACCCAGGTCTACCTCGGCGACACCATGGGTGAACTGCCGGTACTGCTCGGCTCGGCCGACGTCGCGTTCATCGGTGGCAGCCTGGTCAACACCGGCGGACACAACATGCTGGAGGCCGCGGCCCAGGGGGTTGCCGTTTGCTTCGGGCCGCACGTGTTCAACTTCGCGACGATCAGCGGCATGCTGTTGCAGCAGCGCGCCGCGCGCCAGGTCGGCACCGTGGACGAACTCGGCACGGTCGTTATCGAGTGGTTTCGCGATGCAAGCCTGCGCGCCGAATTCGGCGAGAACGGACGTCAGGTGGTTGCCCGCAACCGCGGTGCGCTCGAACGCCTGCTGGCACTGCTGCCGGTGGGGTGACGCCACCCGGGGCGCTGATCCGTCCATCAAATGTTCTTATCGGGTGCGACGACGAATTTCTCAAGCTGCGACACAAAGCAAAGCAGCGACACGTCACTGTGATATAAACCGCATTCCCAAGCGCGAGGGCGTGGTCGCCGGGCCCGGCCCGACACCTTTTCGCTGCAATGGATCTCACCCATGAGTAAGAAGTAATCGGAGGACCCGTATGGAGTCGCTTAACAAGTTTCAACGTAGCTGCCTTGCCGCGGCCGTGCTCGCCCTGTCGTCCGGCGCCGGTGCGGAACCGGTGGACGCAACGACCACGCTGCCGAATGCGAAACCCGGTGAGTGCTACGCCAAAGTCGTGATCCCCGCCCAGTACAACACCGAAAATGTCGACGTCGTCGTGCGCGAGGCCTCGGTGCGCTTCGAGACCATCCCGGCCGAATACGACGAGGTGGAAGAGAAGGTGCTCGTCAAGGAGGCCGCCAAGAAGATCGTGCCGGTACCGGCCGAGTACGAGGTTGCCTCGGAGACCATCGAGGTGGTGCCGGCCAGGAAGGAATGGCTTGCCGGCCACAAGCGCAGCGCCGTCCCGGCCAGTCCGATGCTGATGGCCGCGATCGGCCAGAGTGGCATCAAGCTTGACGAGCTGGAGGTCGGCAGCTGTCTCAGCGAGTACTACGTGCCGCCGCAGTACAAGAATGAGGACGTGCGCGTGCTCAAGACCGCGGCCTTCGACAAGATCGAGGTCGAGCCGGCCGCGTACGAATGGGTCGAGGAGAAGGTCCTGGTCAAAGAGGCCAGCAAGAAGGTCGTCGAAGTGCCGGCCGAGTTCGATACCGTGACCGAGCAGGTGCTGGTCAAGCCGGCGACGACCGCGTGGAAGACCGGTCGCGGCCTGGTCGAGCGTATCGACAACACGACCGGAGAGATCGTGTGCCTGGTCGAGATCCCGGCGCAGTACAAGACCGTCGAGCGCAAGGTCATCAAGACCCCGGCGACGACCAAGGAGATCGAGATCCCGGCCGAGTACAAGGTGCAGCGCGTGCAGAAGCTGATGAAGCCGGCGCAGGAACGCCGCGTCAAGGTCGAACCGACCTACGAGACGCTGAGCAAGACGGTCAAGGTTGCCGACGAAAAATTCTTCTGGCATCCGGACTGGGAGGACAAACCGGCCAGCGGCAAGGCGACCGGCAACACGGTGTGCCTGCGCGAGACCCCGGCCAAGATGGAGACGATTGAACAGCGCAAGGTCAAGACGCCGGCCTCGATCAAAGAGGTCGAGATCCCGGCCGAGTACAAGTCGGTCAAGGTGCGCAAGCTGGTCAAGCAGGCCGAACAGAAGAAGATCGAGATCCCCGCGGTGATCGAGACGGTCGCCAAGCGGGTCAAGGTCGCCGACGAACGTCTGGAATGGCGCAAGGTCCTGTGTGAGACCAACATGACCAAGGACATCATGACCAGCCTGCAGAACGCGCTGAAGGCGGCCGGATACAACCCGGGACCGGTCGATGGCGAGATCGGCGCACAGACCATGCGTGCGGTCGACGACTACCAGCGCGCCAAGGGACTGGAACGCGGTGGCCTCACGCTGACCACGCTGGAATCGCTCGGCGTCAAGCTCTGATCCCACGGATCGGAGGCGCCAGGCCCGCATCGAGCCCCGCCCCGTGCGGGGCTTTTTATTGCGCGTCCGCCGGCCGCCGGCGACGTGCCATGTGTTCGCTCATCGCGGCCAGCTGTGGCGCCTGCAATCGCGCGTGCGCGGCAGGCAGCAGTCGCTCATCCTCAACCGCGATGTGATCGCGGCAGGCGCTACAGAAGGTCGTCGTGGCGTCTCGCAGCCGGGCGCCGTCGACCCGTGCACCGGACTGGAGCCCGCGCAACAGCGTCGCGAGCGTATGCCAGTGCTGCTCGAGCTGTCGATGCTCACTGCGCAGCCTGTCGATCAGCTGGGCGCACGCGGCGTCCGCCGCCAGCAGCGGAAACAGGTCCTCTTCCTCGTCGGCGTGGTGCAGCGGCGCGGCCAGATCGAAGTAGTTCAGGGTACGTTGCATACCGGCCACGGCCTCGGCGTCGACACCCTGGGCGTCGACCCAGTCGGGAAGGCGTTCCAGCAGGTTGCAAAACCCGCGCATGCGCCCGTGGCAGGCGGCCAGCAGGCCGAGCGGGTCGCCGAAGTCGGGAGCGGGTTCGCCGAGCAGCGGGGACATGTCTGGGGCCTAGTAGGTCGGCATATGCCGATCGACGTCGCGCGCCCAGGCGGCGACACCACCGGCGAGATTGATGACGCTGCGAAAACCCTGGTAATCGAGAAACATCGCTACCTGGCGGCTACGGATGCCATGGTGGCAGATGACGACCACCTCACGCTGCGGGTCCAGGCTGTTCAAGGCGGCCGGCAACTGGCCCATCGGGATCAGCTGCGAGCCTTCGAGCTGGCAGATCTGGAACTCCCACGGCTCGCGCACGTCGAGCAGCAGGGGGTCGCTTTGGGTCGTCGCGAGGTATTCCTGGAGTTGCGGTGCGCTCAGGTCCTGCACGCGCCTGCGTCCCGTTCAGAAGCTGAAGCGTTCGGGCTGCGGCGCCCGGTCGAGCGGCGGCAGCACGGTCTCGAACAGTTTTTCCCGCCAGGCCTCGCCGTCGGCATTGTGGCTGACCAGCAGCGCGTGCATCGCCGGTTCGCGTCCGGTGACGACAAACAGCCGGCCGCCGGGTTTGAGCAGCGTCTCCAGCGAATCGACGTAGACGGGGAGGGAGCCGGTGACCGCGATCACGTCGAACGAACCCGGTGTCAGGCTCGCATCCAGGCCGTCGCCGACGACCAGTTCGACGTTCTTTACGCCCAGTCGGCGCAGACGCGCGGCGGCCGCCTCACTGAGCGCGGTGCGGATTTCGTAGCTGATCACGCGGCCGCCGAGACGCGCCAGGCAGGCCGCCATGAAGCCGCTGCCGGTGCCGATCTCAAGCACATCGTCGCCGGGTCGCACGTCGAGAGCCTGCAGCATGCGGCCTTCCTGGACCGGCTTCATCATGGTCTGGCCGTCACCGATCGGCACCGCGATATCGGCGAAGGCCAGGCCACGGTATTCGGCATCGACGAACTGCTCGCGCGGCACGCGCTGCAGCGCGTCCAACACGCGCTCGTCGATCACCTCCCACGGGCGGATCTGCTGCGCGATCATGTTGAAGCGGGCGGTTTCGATGTCGTTGACGAGCATGCGGGTCTCCGGTTTGCGTCGGTGCGGCAATGGACACAGGGCCGCTAGCCTAAAGTCTCGGGCCGGGACGGGCAAGTGCATGAAGCCGGAGGATTTTATGGGCGGGCATGAGATCCGCTAATGACTGCCTGACGGTGCCTTGGGTGACGCCGCCATGCGCGACGGTGACACGGTCGGGGCCCCCCCGACCGTGCTGCTTTGGCTTGGCTCAAAGCGATTTGGTGCAGAAATACCAGTCGGTGCACTCGTAACCTTCGCCTGCGCGTGCCGCGGCGGCATCCATGTCCTGCGGCGGCGGCACGATCACCTTGTCGCCCGGCTGCCAGCCCTCGGGCGTTGCGATCTTGTGCTGGTCAGAGGCCTGCAGGGCCTTGATCAGGCGAAGGAATTCCGGGATCGAGCGGCCGTTGGTCATCGGGTAGTAGACCATCGCGCGCAGGATGCCCTCGGGATCGATGATGAAGGTCGCACGCACGGCTGAAGTGTCGGCGGCGCCCGGATGGATCATGCCGTAGGCCCTGGCGACCTGCATCGACAGGTCCTCGATGATCGGGAACTGGATGTCGACGCCGAAGCGTTCCTTGATGTTGCGCACCCAGGCGACATGACTGTAATAGCTGTCGATCGAGAGGCCCAGCAGCTCGGTATTGACGGCCTTGAACGCGTCATGGTGGCGGGCGAACGCGGTGAACTCGGTCGTACACACTGGCGTGAAGTCGGCCGGGTGCGAGAACAGCACCAGCCACTTGCCGCGGTAGTCCTCGAGCTTTTTCACGCCGTGCGTCGTGCGCGCCTCGAACGACGGCGCCGGTTCGTTGATGCGGGGCATGTTGAAGGCGTCAGCGGTGTTTTCCATGGTCGTGTCCTCGGGGTTCTGTCGTGGTGCCGGTGTTGCCCGGCTGGTGGACATACATTAGAAAATGCTGATTGATTAATCCAATTGATTGTCACTCGCAATCTGATTGATCTCAGCTATCGGCGCCCATGACCACCACATTCCGCCTGGAGTGGGCAAGGTCATACCTCACTGGTACAGTCGGGTTTGCTACAAGCCAATTCAGCTAGGGGTGCCCGTACGGCGGGCTGAGAAACACTCTTAGTACCTGATCCGGTTAATACCGGCGGAGGGAAGCTGGGCGCGCTGCGCCGTGTCGCTTTCCCCGCCCAGGAGACACGCATGAGCGCGATACCCGAAGACTTCATCAAAAAGACCAGCGCACTGTCCGACGAGGTCACGCGGCCGTTCCCGGGTGCGCGCAAGGTCTATGTCGGCGGGTCGCGCCCGGACATCCGCGTGCCGATGCGCGAGGTCGCGCAGGCGCCGACACCGGCCAGCTTCGGTGCCGAGGAGAACCCGCCGATCACCGTCTACGACACCTCCGGTCCATTCACCGACCCGGACGTCAGGATCGACCTGCTCAGGGGCATGCCCGACGTGCGTTCGACCTGGATCGAGGAGCGCGGCGACACCGAGCAGCTCGCCGGCCCGAGTTCCGACTACGGCCGGGCGCGCCAGCACGATCCGGCGCTCGCGCACCTGCGCTTCGAGCACATCCGTGCGCCGCGCCGCGCGAAGGCCGGCCAAAACGTCTCGCAGATGCACTACGCACGCCAGGGCATCATCACGCCCGAGATGGAGTTCGTCGCGATCCGCGAGAACCAGCGCCTCGACGCGATGCGTGCCGACCCGCGCTACGCGAAGCTGCTGCGCCAGCATGCCGGCCAGAGCTTCGGCGCCAGCCTGCCGGCGCAGATCACCGCGGAGTTCGTGCGCGACGAGATCGCCCGTGGCCGCGCGATCATCCCGGCCAACATCAACCACCCGGAACTCGAGCCGATGATCATCGGCCGCAACTTCCGCGTGAAGATCAACACCAACA
>JAGRGY010000041.1 GCA_020445255.1 Gammaproteobacteria bacterium | reverse complement strand
CAGTTCCTGGCAACGCGCGAGTTGTGAGTTCCGCGCCGGGCGAAGACAGCGTCAGCGCACGGCGACGGATGCAATTACTTGAAATGCGGGGGAAGTGATGGAAACCGACACGATCAAAGCGCTGATAGAGGCGGGCATCCCGGGTGCCGACGTCGAGGTGACGGGCGACGGACGGCATTTCGAGGCCAGGGTCAGCAGCGCCCTGTTCGCCGGTAAATCGCTGATCCAGCAACACCGTATGGTCAAGGATGCGGTGAAGGCGCAGATCGAAAGCGAGGAGCTGCACGCCCTCAGCATCAAGACGCTGACGCCGTGATGCGTGCCCGCGAATCGCGTCAGCGCAACGAATAGCGTCCGGGCGAGATGATGCCGTCGGGGTCCAGAGCATCTTTGATCTTGGCCGCCGTCTGCCAGAAAGCACTGTCTCCCTTTACGAACCAGTCCATTGTCTCGACGTGTGAGCGATAAGGGACGAAGCCCGATCGCTGACCGGTCTCGAACAATTGGCGGTAACACTGTTTCGCGCGCTCGCTGTCGGCCGCGTCTTGCGGCTCGAACAGTATCGGCACGGTGCTGTCCCAGCACTTGTCCGACAGGCTCGTCAACGTGATCAGAGGCTCAATGCGGTTGGCACGGCAGACCTCTTCGACCAGATTCGTGTATTCCCGGACCTTTTCCGGGACCATCGGTACCAGCGGCGAGTACCAGTAAAGGCCGCAGCCATCGCGTGCCGGATCCATCGGCTGTCCTTCGGGCGGCCGGGTGCCGGACTTCCAGTAGCAGAGCGGCAGTGCGATCTCGCTGGGGGCGCCTGCAAGCAGCTGCAACGTCTTGTCCAGCGTTTCAAATATGTTGCGCGCGCTGGCGCCCAACTGGCCCGGCAGGTGTTGGCTCAAACCCTTGAGCAGGTGGGTCGATCTGGGGGAAAAGAACACCAGCCTGGAAGCCGTGCCGCGCAGTTCCTTCTTCACCACGCGCTTCGCCGCGGCGACCATGTGACGGTTTCCGTAAAGGGCGCCGGCGCCCGTCCAGATCATGACCTGATTCCTCTTTGCCATCGCGGCAAGCCGTTCGTCCGGAATCAGGTCGCCCGCGCCGAGTTCGGTGGGGTAGGGTTCGACCATCGACAACACCCGACGCCGGTTCATCAGGTTGATCGAGCCGACGGTACCGTGAGTCTGCTGCAGGATGCGCTGAATGGCGGAAACCGCGGATTCCAGCCCCTGCTCGCGGGGCACGCCAAAGAAAAAGCCCAATACCGATTCCGGTCGGCGTGCCAGCGCAATCGTCATCTGGGTGACGATGCCAAGATTGCTCTGTGTGAATAGCCCGTCGATGTAGGGTCCCACACCCCATTTGAAGACCTTGTCGACCAGGTCGCCGCCGAGCGCGGAAAGGGAGCTGTCATAGACACTGCCATCGGCGAGCACCGCGCGAATCCGTGTGCAGGCCCCGAAGTGGTCCGCAATCGGGGTGATGCCATAGCCGCGCTCGAGTGCGTTGCCGATCAGGCTGCAGTCGGGACCGGCACCGGTGACCGGTACCAGGAAGTCAAAACCCGTCTGTTCAAGAAAGGCGGCCAGCTGGCGTTGTGTCACCCCTGGTTCCACTGTCACCAGCCCCAGGTCGGCGTCAAACTCGAGGATGCGGGCCATGCCTGACAGATCGACGAGTGCACATCCCTCAGCGCTCGGGTTGCTCGTGCCGTAGCCCCAGTTTCGGCCGGTGCTGAATGGGGCGATCGACAACCGGTATTCCGAGGCGATTTGCGTGATGCTTCGAACGTCGTCTTCGGATTGAGGCTTGAGCAATGCCGTGACGCGTCGCGACAGGTTGCCGGTGTCTTTGGTGATTGCGGCCAGAGCGGCCGAGTCCGTTATGACGTTTGCATCGCCAATCGAGTTTCGGAATTCAAGCAGTGCCTCAGCGGAAACTTGGGACGTCATTCTTCCAGTACCCCACTCGTTCAAATCCATGCGGCGGCGTTCGCTTTCCCGCACCTATCCTCTTCCGTCCGACATTGCACTGCGGGTTTGAGCCTCAACCGGCGGTCCCCGACTGCGGCCTATGATCGTCCGGGACGATCGGATGCCGGCGGACAACCCGGAACCTGGTTCAGCAACCGCGTGCCGTTCTCTGCAGCGTGCGTCGGTTCGTGGGGCGTGCCGGCCACATTCACGACCCGCTCTCCATGCTGTGATCCGCCGAACAAGGTCGCCTTCGGTAGCCCGCACAGCGCTGGACCGATTGGGCAAACACTCGGCGAGCTCAAACCAATGCCCTTGGTACGCGACGTCGGCACGGATGGAAATCGCTCAATGCGAAATCATTCATGCCGCTCGAAGCCGATGCAGGTTCGCGACAATGTTGGCCTTGCGGACGTCATCTTGCGTGCCGGTCCTATTCACCGAGATCGCGGAGCATTTTTTCCGCGGCATTCCTCTCCGGGAATTCCGCGGAGTTGGCCAGCAATGCCTTCAGGGTCTTGATCGCGAGGTCCGTGTGCCCGCCCATCGCCTGCGCTTGGGCAAGACCGAGGACGAGGTCCGTGCGGCCGTTTGAGGCATTGATCGCCCGTTCGTACAGCGTCACTGCTTGATCCGACTTGCCGTTTTTCAACGCGATCTCAGCTGCCAGATCCAACACTTCCGGTTGATCGGGCGAAACGGACACCGCGCGGTCTGCGTACGCCGCCGCTTTTTCGGGATTGTGCTGACTCATCAGCCAAGCGAGATTGTGCAGCGCAACGACGTTGTTCGGGTCAAGATCGACGAATTTTGCATAGGCCTTTTCCGCGTCGGCAAGCTTGCCCAGTTTGATCGCCAATTCCCCCAAAGCGGCAAGCGCTCTGGCATCCCTTGGATGGTTTTGCACCCACTCATCAATCAGGTTCTTGGCTCCATCCTGATCCCCTGCCGCCCACCTCGCTTGGGAGTACTCGACGAGGATCTGCCAATTTGAAGGATCGGCGGTCAAAGCCTTCTCGTAGAGTGGCAGCGCATCGGATGGCAGTGATTTCGCCATGGCGAGACGTGCCGAGAACAGCGGCAATTCGCGTGCCTTCGGATCTTCGTTTCGCAACTGATCCAAGAGAACTTCCGCCTCGGCCGTTTTTTTCTCCGCAATCAGCAAGCCCACCTTGGCGGACTTGGCCGGAAGATAATCCGGGTCGAGGGCGAGCGACTTCTGCAGAGCATTCCTCATCCGAGCGATGTCCCCGGAATCGCCGTACGATTTCGCCAGCCAGAAGTATCCGACCGGCGATGCGGGCTCTATCGTTGTCAGTCGTTCGAAAGTCGATATTGCATCGATCGAGTGGCCGCTGCTCAGTTGTGCGTTACCGTAAACGAGCAGGAAATTACGATTGTCATCGTTGCCGGCTGCGATCGGCTGCAGAATGTTGACTGCCTCCTGATGCTGTCCCTGCAGTATCTGATAGCGCGCTAGCGCAATTCGCGGTTCGGCAGCATTTGGATCGCTGACGGTTGCGCTTTCAAGATGTTGTCGAGCGGCGTCGCCATCACCCAGTCTGGCATCGATCTCCGCAGCAAGCAGGAGTAGCGAAACGTCGTTCGGAGCGCCTTTGAGCGAGTTCAGAACCAACTTGTGGGCGCTTTCAATGTTTCCTTCCTCGATGTCAAGCAGGGCAAGATTCTTGATCGCCGGCGCAAAATTGGGAGAAATTTCGATTGCTCTCGAAAATGCCTGCTTCGCTGTTTCCTTATCGCCCCGTAGCAATTGCACGTACCCCAGAAGATTCTCCGAGACGGCATTTTTCGGGTCCAATGCACGGATCTCTTCAGCCTTTTGCAATGCTTCGTCCAATTGTCTGGACTTGACCAGCGCCATGACCTGGGATTGCAGCGCGGCGAGTGAAGAGCCGTCGGTTTGCCCCTGCGTCGCGCCCTCTTTTCTCATCTGCCGCGCGAGATCCTGCGGTTGTGCCGCGATGCTTGTATTCGTCTTTACGAACAGACCGGCATTGTTCTCTCGGCTGAGAATGGGCTCAATGAGGCTTTGCACCCTCTCTGTTCGTCCCTCCGACAGGGATGCGACAACTTTCAATTGCTTGATCAGGAAATTGTCCGGGTTTGTAGCAAGGGTCGCCGAAATGATTGCATTAGCTCGTTCGCTGTTTCCCTCCTGGAGATGGGAAATCGCAAGCATGATGGCGGTGGGTACGTGGGTGGAATCTGCGGCGTAGGTGGCTTCGAGCGCGTCTATGGTGTCGGCATATTTCGCTTGTCGAAAACTCAGGAACCCGTTGAGGTAATTCGTGTTAGGCGACTTTGGGGCGATCGTCTTCAGAAAGTCCGCGTCCGCTTTGGCGGCCGGGAGGTCATTCAGTGCCAAACGCATCAATCCGCGATTAAATCGGTCCTTCGCGGCCAGGCCTCTGCTCGCGATGGCCTCCGAATAGGCGTTGTCCGCCTCTTTGTACGCCCCTTCATCGCGGAAGATCGAGCCCAACAGGCTCCATGCAATGCCGTTCTGGGGATCTTCGGCCACGATCTTTTGCAGCACTTCTTTTGCCGTGCCGATGTCGCGTTGTGCGATCAGCATCTGAGCCTGGCAGGTCCGTACCCACGGTGACTTTGGCGCCTTGGCGGTCGCTTGGGTGATCAGTTCCTGCGCGAGTTTTTGGTCACCGAGGCTCAGTGCAGCCAACGCTTTGGATGCATGCAGCTCCGCGGCAGACTCGGTCGACAAGGTGGAATCCGACGGCAGCTCCATGACGTCGCGCAGGCGTTCCTGCATGATGAGCGACCGCGCCAGCATGGGCTGTACAGAATCGTCGGACACCCCCAGTGACTTGGCCGCGAGTAACTCCTTCTCGGCGGAAGCGCCATCCTCGATCGCGAGGTAGACCGTCCCGAGCAGCCATCTCGCACGGGGATCCTTGGGGTTGTGTTGCAGGCGCGATTTCAGCTCGATGATGGCGGTGCGATAGTCCTTGCCGTCGATCAGGCCCTCGATATCGGCGATCGTCGTCGTGTGGTCAGAACACCCGGCCAGGCCCATGCTCAAGAGGAAAAAAACTCGGATTACTAGGCAATTGCTGGACCGCATCGCGACCCCCCTCCCGACTGCTGCTTTCAGACTGGCCGCATGTTACAGGTTTGCCACACGGCATGCGTGACGGCTGAACATTTTCAGCAGGGCTGGCCGCTCTGTCCGGCGGTCATTCGGCCCGATCGCGGCTGCTTGCGGGTGTCTTTCCCGAGTGGGTGTATTACCGGTGGCCCCCATCCCGGCCAAGGATGCAGGGCCTGGCTTCGCATTCAGACCGGGCCACAGTGTCACATTGCTTTACAATGCTTTACCTTCGCGCTCGGGATGAGTTGTGCTGGCGTTGCTGGGCGACCCTTCCGCGGTGCGGCAGCCGGAAAACCGGATTCCCCATCGATGAGCGAATCCGGGTTTTCGGGGAAAGCACGAGGAGGCGGCAGGCGTGCAAATCCGGACTGCCGAATTTTTTTACAGATGCCGCGAATTTTGGGGTGTTGCGGGGAGTGGTTGAGTTCTAAGTTATTGAAAAATCAATTAATAGATTTTTTGGCATGGGGGTTGCAAAACACAGGACGTCAGCAAGGCTGGGCCACGTGTGGGGCCAAAACATCAACTTCGCCGATGCTGAAAACGAATCCACGGCAAGCGTTGTGGTAGTAACCGACACAAACTTGGAGATAAGAAATGTTTAAGCGTCTGTTCATGGCCGGAGCGGCTGCTGCAGTGCTTGGCCTCGCGAGCTTCTCGGTAGGCGTCGCGCACGCTGGTGGCCCGATTGCACTGCCCGGCGGTCCGATCTACATCAAATTCAATAACCGGGAGCAGATCGCCATCGTCGGTGATACCGGTTACGCGAATGAAATCAACTGGGGCGTGCTCCTCGTCGACTCCATCAACCAGGGCAACATCACGGGTCCGAATACTATCCAGTCGACCGGCACCAGCTTCTTCAGCAACGGTATCACCAACAACGGCCAGATCACCGGCATGTTCTACGGTATCGAGCAGGCCACTTCGGGTGTGAGCCCGTTCCCGGCAGTCAACGGCCGCCTGGACCTCTACTGGCGCGACCTCGACATCTATGCCGCGAGCGACATCTCGACCGTTCTGCCTGGCGTGCGCACGTCGCAGAGCACGGCAACCGGCTACACCGACGGCATCTTCCTGGCCTCGATCGAGTTCGCCTCGGGCATCACGACCGATTCGAACGAGTTCATCTCCGGGACCGTCGTCCCCGGCCCGAACGGGTTCACAGGATTTGCGACCTCCTACGGCAACGTGGACCTGGCTGCTGGTGGCCTGTGGGCTGACAAGCTCGACGGCGACTGGTTCAACACCCTGTTCGGTTCTCGCGACTTCCGCTTCCGCAACATCTATGAAGCGGATGCGAACTGGGGCAATGGTCCGGACATCTTCGGTGCATTCTCTACCGACCCGGCCACGACCTTCGTCGTCCCGGCGCCCGCCACCCTGCTGCTGCTCGGTGCTGGCCTTGTCGGAGTCGCCGCATCGCGTCGCAAGCTGAGCGCCTGATTCGCAGTCGCTCGGACTTAGGCTAAGATATAGACCCCGCTTAGGCGGGGTCTTTTTTTTGTCCCCACTAGTCAGCGGAGTCCATTGCAGGTGGCAAAGGCGCGCTCGATCTACATCGTTCAGCTCATTCTTGTGTTGCTGGTTCTGGCACTCGTGCCGACGAGCATCGGCAAACTTGCCGTCTTTGTGATGGTCTGGGCCGTGACATTCGGCCGCTGGAGCAAAGCTGAAATCGGAATGTTTGTCGTTGCCTGTGTGTTCTTCTCGGTTATGAACGCCATGTCGTTGAAGCAGGGGATCTTTGCATTTCGTGAACCCGACCTGTTAGGCATGCCGTGGTACGAATTCCTCATGTGGGGGTTCTACCTGCTGCATACGCGCCGAGTCGTCGATGGCGGCGCGCCGTCTCCTGACTGGCGTGTGTTCTTGCTTGCGGTTGCCTATTCGCTGGCATTTGCGACGATCCAGGATCAAACGATTCTGTTTGTCGTTACCGCAGTCCTCCTCGGGGCAGGATTGGCGGTGTTTCACGATCCCCTTGACCTGTCCTATGCCGGTTACATGGTGCTTCTGGGTGCGGCCGTCGAGTACACCGGCGTATGGAGCGGGCAGTGGTTCTATCCTGGCGATCCGTTGGGGGGTGTGCCGCCCTGGTTCATTACGCTTTGGGGTGGTGTCGGGTTGTTGTTTCGGCGCCTGGTGCTGCCGTTCGTGATCCGATTCGAAAACGTATCCGATCCTGCAGCGTGAGCTTGGGGACTGAGCTGCACCGTCAGATGTGCAGATTCAGGTCCTCCGCAACGGCAAACAGCAGTTTCTTCAGCGGCCTGCTGAGGTGCCTGATCAATGCTTCCCGTGAGATGTAGTAGGGCGCGCGCAGACCGCGGAAATCGATGGGGTCGCCGGCCTGTTCGAAGCGTATGCCGGCGAACCGCAGGTGGCGGGCGAGGCGAGGTTCCATCATGGCATACACGCCGACGGCGCCGTCGGCCAGGCCGACCGCGGATGCGCCCAGATAGAGACCGAGGGCAATGTGTGGAAAGCGGCGACGCTCGTCCTGACTCCATTCGAACAGTTGTGGGCCATGGCCTTCCGGATTGCTCTGCTCTCCCGTACGGCGGCGGAACTGGCCGCGCAGTGCCAGGCGCGAGATTTCGCCATAGCTGCCGAGTGGCAGGCGGTCGGGTCGGAGCGGCCCATCGAAAAGGTTGTCGCCGCAGTGCGCCACCAGCGGGATCGGCGGTTCGATGTCCGAGCCGTGGGTCATTACCATTCGAACCGTTCCCGCGTATTCGCCGCTGCGGTTGTGTTTGAGCAGGCAGTGCCGGGATACCGGGTCGTAGATGTCACGTTCCAGCTGGTCCGGGAAGTTTTCCGGCGCCTCCCATCCCAGTTCTTTGCAGTAGACATCGTAGCGAAGGCGAAAAACCTCTTTGCGTAGCTCGTCGGTATCTGCCAAGGTTATAGTGAAGAATTCACGGTATGGCTCTACCAGGTCCATGCGTGACAGATGCCACAGTTTCGTGATTTTTGAGATCGGATTCGCTAAATGCACGGCGATTCACAATAAAATAAGAATTTATTGCCCCCTTTAGCGGAATCGGGGCATTTTACTTGAGTGCCGAATTGAGCAGGACGGAGTGGTGAATGTTTGACGAGACCTTTCGCGTCTGCTTCGCGGATACTTCGTTTGGGGTGGTGCTGCACCAGCGCATCCGTTACCAGGTGTTCTGCCTGGACAAGGGTTTCGAGGACCCGGGGGCCTTTTCCGCGGCCCAGGAGACCGATGCCTGGGACGACCAGTCGGCGCACTTCATCGTACAGAACAAGAACACGCGGCAATGGGTAGCCGCGACGAGGCTGGTGCTCCCGACGCGCGGACGCCCATTGCCGGTCGACAGCCTCAACGCATTGGACCGCACCACGCTTGAGGATCCCAACACGCCGGTGGGCGAGATCTCCCGCTTCTGCATCATAAGCAACCGTTCCAAGGTCGAGGTGAACAGCCAGTTGGAACCCGACCCGAACTCGCTCGAGGCGTGGGGCATCGGGGCAATCGGCAGAAAGCAGCAGTTCGAAGTGACGCTGGGGATGATACGTGCCGCCGGCATTTACGCATTGAAACGCGACGTCAACTACTGCGTCATGCTGATCACCGATGCATTCGCGCGCATGCTGCGCACGCTTGGCGTGACGCTGCGCAAGGCGGGGCCCCCGACCGAACACCGTGGGACGCGTACTGCCTATATCGTCGACATGCGGGAAAGTGTCGTGTCGATGGCGAAGAAATCGTCGAGCGTGCGCGACCTGTTTCGTCGCTCGAAGCACGCCTATGTTCGCATCTCGTCGGTCGCGATGGACGACACCATCGACTGTGTGAGCGAGTACACCCCTGACCACTCGCTGTTCAACGAGACCATTTTCCGTGAAACGGTGTTGTTGCCGGCGGAGCAGGATTCCGACCTCCGCAGCCGGGTGCGCACTTAGCCTGAATGGGTATTTGACGATCAGTTGTTGCTGGTCCGGCGCATCTCGCTGATCTTCACCCGCCATTCCGCCGGTCCGGTTTCGTGCACCGATTCGCCGTTGGCGTCGACCGCGACCGTCACCGGCATGTCGACGACCTCAAACTCGTAAATTGCCTCCATGCCAAGATCCTCGAACGCGACGACGCGCGCGGCGCGGATCGCCTGCGAGACCAGGTAGGCTGCACCTCCGACCGCCATCAGGTAAGCGGCCTTGTGCTTTTTGATGGACTCGATCGCGACCGGCCCCCGCTCGGCCTTGCCGACCATGCCGATCAGGCCGGTCTGCGACAGCATCATCTCGGTGAACTTGTCCATGCGCGTTGCCGTAGTGGGGCCGGCGGGACCGACCGCCTCGTCGCGCACCGGGTCGACGGGTCCGACGTAGTAGATCAGGCGGTTGGTGAAATCGACGCCTTGCGGCAGCCCTTCGCCTCGCTCCAGCATCTCCTGGATGCGCCTGTGCGCGGCGTCGCGGCCGGTCAACAGCTTGCCGCTGAGCAGCAGCCGGTCGCCCGGCTTCCAGCTCTGCACCACTTCGGGAGTGAGTGTGTCCAGGTCCACGCGCCGTGCCGCCTCGCTGACCTGCCAGGTCACGTCCGGCCAGTCTTCGAGTTTCGGCGGCGTCAACACGGCCGGTCCGGATCCGTCGAGATGGAACTCGATGTGGCGCGTTGCGGCGCAATTCGGGATCATGCCCACCGGCAGCGACGCGGCGTGCGTCGGATAGTCGAGAATCTTGACATCGACGACGGTGGTCAGCCCGCCGAGCCCCTGCGCGCCAATTCCCAGCGCATTGACGCGATCGAATATTTCGATGCGCAGCTCCTCGATGGGATCTTGCGGACCGCGGACCTTGAGTTCATCCATGTCGATCGGTGCCATCAATGATTCCTTTGCCAGCACCATCGCCTTCTCGGCAGTGCCGCCGATGCCGATACCGAGTACGCCGGGTGGACACCAGCCGGCGCCCATCGTCGGTACCGTCTTGACGACCCAGTCGACCAGGCTGTCACTCGGGTTGAGAATCGCGAACTTGGATTTGTTCTCCGATCCGCCGCCCTTGGCCGCGAGCGCCACGTCGAGCCGGTCGCCGGGGACGATGTCCGTATAGATGATCGCCGGGGTGTTGTCACGCGTGTTGATGCGCTTGCCGACGGGCGGCGCCACCATCGATGCGCGCAGCTTGTTGTCGGGGTGCAGGTAGGCGCGTCGCACGCCCTCGTTGATCATGGCATCGAGTGCCATGTCGCCCTCGAACCGCACGCCCATGCCGACCTTCAGAAACACGACGACTGCGCCGGTGTCCTGACAGATCGGGCGGTGGCCCTCGGCGCACATGCGTGAATTGGTCAGGATCTGGGCGAGTGCATCCCTTGCCGCCGGCGACTGTTCGCGCTCGTAGGCGCGGCCGACCGCCTGGATATAGTCCAGCGGGTGGTAGTAGGAGATGAACTGCAGCGCATCGGCGATGCTCTGGATCAGGTCGTCCTGCTTGATGATGGTCATTGGTGGATGGTTCCCGTCAGTTTCGTATAGTGCCGGGTGCGTTCACCGTCGCCGCGTGTTGATTCCCGCTGGCGTCGCACTATGCCAACCGGGCGCCAGCGGGCAGACACCTGGATGTGTCGATCATGGCCGGGGCAAGCTCACACGCCGAGCAGCATGCGTGCCGGATCTTCCATGCACTGTTTAATCGTCACCAGGAACTGCACTGCCTCGCGGCCGTCGATGATTCGGTGATCGTAAGACAGCGCCAGATACATCATCGGCCGGATCACGATCTCGCCATTCTCGACTATCGGGCGATCGACGATGTTGTGCATGCCGAGGATCGCGCTCTGCGGCGGGTTGAGGATCGGTGTCGACAGCATTGAGCCGAATACGCCACCGTTGGAGATCGTGAACGTACCGCCGGTCAGTTCCTCATAGCTCAGTGATCCGTCCTTGGCCTTCTGGCCGAATGTCCTGATGGTGTCCTCGATCTGCGCGAACGACATGTGATCCGCGTTGCGCAGGATCGGTACGACCAGCCCACGCGGCGATCCGACCGCGACCCCGATGTCGAAGAAATTGTGATAGACGATATCGTTGCCGTCGACCGAGGCATTGACAACCGGAAAGCGCTTCAACGCCTCGATGGCCGCCTTGACGAAGAACGACATGAAGCCGAGGCGCACGTCGTGCGTCTTCTCGAATGCGTCCTTGTGGCGTGCGCGCAGGTCGGTGGCGGCCTTCAGGTTGACCTCGTTGAAGGTGGTGAGAATCGCTGCGTTCTGCTGCGCCTCGACCAGCCGTTCGGCGATGCGTGCACGCAGGCGCGTCATCGGTACGCGTTTCTCCTGGCGCGCATTGACCGTAGCCGCGCCGGCAGGTGCCGCGGCGCGCAGGTCGGCATCGTCGCTGGGCGCCTGCTGGTCCAGGTAGGCCATTACATCCGACTTGAGGATGCGGCCGTTCTTGCCCGTACCCTTGATCTTGCTTGCATCGATGTTCAGTTCCTTTACAAGGCGTCTCACCGCGGGGGTGAGCACGGTATCGCCATCGTCCGAGTCTGGCTCTGCCGCCGCTGCCGCTGCCGGCCGCTGCATCTGCGACTCGGTTTCAGCCTCCTTGATCTTCTCAGGCGACGTCGGCGGTTCCGTGACCGGTGCAGCCGCGGCCGCACCCATTTCGACGATCGCCAGCAGCTGGTCGGCCGTGACCACGGCACCGGCGTCCACTGCCTGTTCCCGGAGCACGCCTGATACAGGCGACGGGACCTCGAGCACCACCTTGTCCGTTTCGAGGTCGACGAGATTCTCGTCGCGTGCGATCGCTTCGCCGGGCTGCTTGTGCCAGGTGAGCACCGTTGCATCGCTGACGGATTCGGGCAGGGTGGGTACACGCACTTCGGTCGACATTGGTTCAGCCCCTTCGATTCATCGATGGATCGCGACGCCCGGTCAGCGCGTCGTCGACCAGTTTCTCTTGTTCTTCCTGGTGCAGCTGGTGATAGCCGGTCGCGGGGGCCGCGGCCGACGGCCGGCCGGCAAAAATCAGGTCCCGGCCCTGTGCATGCAGCGTATGGAAGCGGTGTTTGATCTGATCCCACGCCCCCTGGTTCTGCGGTTCCTCCTGGCACCAGACGAACAGTGCCGCATTCGGGTAGCGTGCGACCATGGCCTCGAAGTCCTCTCGGGGGAATGGGTAGAGCTGCTCCAGGCGTACCAGTGCCACGTGACCGAGTTCGCGCGTGCGACGCGCCTGCAGCAGGTCGTAGTAGACCTTTCCGGTGCACATCACTACCTGAGTCACCTGTTGCGCATCGACCGGATCCACCTCGTCGATGATGTTTTCGAAACGCCCCTTGCACAGCGAATCGAGCGAAGAAACCGCCAGCGGGTGACGCAACAGGCTCTTCGGCGACATCACGATCAGTGGGTGGCGGAATGGTCGGCGCATCTGGCGCCGCAGCAGGTGGAAGATCTGTGCCGGCGTTGTCGGTGAACAGACCTGGATATTGTGCTCGGCGCACAGCTGCATGTAGCGCTCCAGACGCGCCGAAGAGTGTTCGGGGCCCTGGCCCTCGTAGCCATGCGGCAGCAGCATGACCAGGCCGCAATAAAGACCCCACTTGGCTCCTGCCGACGTGATGAACTGGTCGATGACGACCTGGGCGCCGTTGGCGAAATCGCCGAACTGCGCCTCCCATACCGTCAGACCATTCGGCGTCGCCGTCGCGTAGCCGTATTCGTAGGCGAGCACCGCCTCCTCCGACAGCACCGAATCGATGATGGTGAAGTTGGGCTGCCCCTTGTGCAGGTGGCGCAGCGGCGTATAGCTGGCACCTGTGTCCTGGTTGCGCAGCATCGCATGACGATGGAAGAACGTGCCGCGGCGGCAGTCCTGTCCGGAGATGCGGATCGGCACCCCTTCGTCGATCAGGGTTGCGTACGCCATGTTCTCGGCGAAGCCCCAATCGCACAGCTTGTCCCCCTGTGCCATCAGTCGACGGTCATCCATGATGCGCTGCACGCGGGGATGCAGGTTGAACTCGCCGGGCGGGGTGACGATCTGCCCGGCGAGTGCCTCGAAACGCTCCGGGTCGAATGTCGTGTCGCTCGGATGATCCCAGCGGATTCCGCGGTAGGTTGTCCAGTCGACATGGAACGGGTTGCGCAACAGGCAGACCGACGGCCGCCCCACACAGTGTCCACTTTCGAATTCGGTGCGGATGTCCTCGACGTAGCGTTGTGTGTCGGCCGGCGAAATCAGCTGCTCCGCGATCAGCCGATCGGCATAAGCGGCGCGGGTCGGCTGATGATTGCGGATCTTCTGGTACATCATCGGCTGCGTGACCGCCGGCTCGTCGGCCTCGTTGTGGCCGTGCCGTCGGTAACACACCAGGTCGATCACGACATCCTTGTGAAAGCGGTTGCGGTAGTCGAGGGCGAGCCGGGTCACGAAGATCACCGCCTCCGGGTCGTCGCCATTGACGTGGAAGATCGGCGCCTCGACCACCTTGGCCACATCTGTGCAATAGGTGGTCGAGCGGCTGTCCAGGATATTGCTCGTCGTGAAGCCGATCTGGTTGTTGATGACGATGTGCACGGTTCCGCCAACGGTGAACCCGCGCGCCTGCGACATGTTGAACATCTCCATGTTCACGCCCTGTCCGGCGAATGCGGCATCGCCGTGCAGGATCACCGGCAGTACCTGTTCACCCACGCGATCGCGCCGGCGTTGCTGGCGTGCACGTACCGAACCATGCACCACGGGGCTGATGATCTCCAGGTGCGAGGGGTTGAATCCCAGCGTGATGTGAACGATCCCTCCCGCGGTGTCGACGTCGTTGGAGAAGCCCTTGTGGTACTTCACGTCGCCGGACGACAGGATGCCTTCGTCGAGAGCCTGTCGTCGGCCCTCGAATTCGTCGAAGATCTGCGCGGGCGGTTTGCCGATGATATTCGCGAGCACGTTCAGTCGGCCACGGTGCGCCATGCCGATCACGACTTCCTTGGTGCCGTCGCGGCCGGCACGCTGGATCAGTTCGTCGAGCATCGGGATCAGCGACTCGCCGCCCTCGAGCGAGAAGCGCTTCTGGCCGACATAGCGGGCGTGCATGAATTTCTCGATGCCTTCGGCCGCCGTGAGCATGTGCAGGATCCAGCGCCGCTGCTGTTCATCCAGCTCGGGACGAATCCGATAGACCTCGAGGCGCTGCTGTATCCACCGTTTTTCCTCGGTGTTGATGATGTGCATGTACTCCGAGCCGACATTGCCGGTGTACACCTCGCCGACAAGGTCGACGATGTCACGCAACGGCATCTGGTCGGGTGCGAACAGCGAGCCGGTGTTGAATACGACGTCCATATCATCCTTCGTCAAGCCATAGTACGAAGGCTGAAGATCCGGCAGGGGCGGATGCGACCTGAGGTTCAGCGGATCCGTGGTGGCGTTCTTGTGCCCCCGCACACGGTACGCGTTGATCAAGCGCAACACCTTGGCCTGGCGTTCGGCGGCCTGGGCCGACAGCCCCTGGTTGCACGGCAGGCGGGAATTGGGGTCGGCCGCGAGCAGCAGAAAATCGTCCTGTACGCGCCGGTGCGAGGCGTCGGTGCCGTTGCCGCCGTTGACCGGTGGAAGACTGTCGAAGTGCTGCCTCCAGGCCTCCGGCACGCTGCCCGGGTCGCTGAGGTAGGCCTCGAACAGGTCTTCGATAAACGGCGCGTTGGTGCCGAAGTAGGCCGACGAGCTGCGCAGACGGTCGAGGAACTCTGACATTTTCGGACAATCACCCTAAGAACGGGGGAAAACGCGAAAAACCCGGGATCACTTGGGTTTAAAAGGAGTCTAGCACAGGGTTTTTGGCCAACATGGTGAAGAAATTTTCATTCGGATCATTGTCTCAACATGAGGATGCCAGTCGATTTTCGGGTCCCTGATCGGCGACCGGCTTGCGGCGCTCCAGCCAACCGGGGGTCGGAGCCGGGGCATCCATGCGGCGCAGGCGGCGACGTGCGCGCGGTTGAACGTCACCGTGAGCATCTCCGCACGGCGTTGGCAGGCAGGCAGGCTAAAATCCGCGCATGAGTGCTCGGCAACGCATACCGGTCGGCAGACGTGTGGACGTCCCTTCGCTGGAGGCGGACATGGCCTTTTTCGAGGCCCGCCTTTCGCTGGCAGATCATGCACCGGACACGGTCTACCAGCGCGCCCAGATCAAGACCTATCAGGCGCTCGGCGAGCTACTCGCAGAAACACTCGCGGACATGCGTCCGAAGCAGCCCGCGAAGCCGCCGAAGTAGGCTGGCCTGCATGTTGCACCCGCCGGTCGACGGCGGGCGAAACGGCGTCGGCATCGATGCCATTAACGTCATGCTTGGCGGGGAATTGCGAACGAACGGTTTGTCTTCCGTCCTGATCTGTCCGGGCCCTCGCTCGTCCAGGCGTGCCTGCACTTGGCGTTGTGCCGCACATCGCTGTGCGGCACCCTGCGGGCCAGCCTGCGGCTGTTCGAACCCGCTCCAGGCGAATACGTCATTCACACCCCAGCGGAGGCGATGGTTTCCGCTCCGGGGTCGCGCGCAAACGCCCTGGACGGCGCGACCCTCCCGGATTCGGGTGCAACAGGCAGGCCGGCCGTTCCGGTTCAGTCGGCGTGTGGGGTCCGGTCCGTCTCGGGAATGTGTGCCGCTTGCAGGCCGAGTGCGCGGCCCATGTCGGCCCAGATCTCGTGCAGCGCCGGTATCAGCAGCAGCACGACGAACGTCGACGCGACGGTGCCGAAACTCAATGCGATCGCCATCGGTACCAGGTACAGCGCCTGGGTCGAGGTTTCGAACAGCATCGGCACCAGGCCGACCGTGGTTGTCAGCGATGTCAGGACGATCGGTCGGAAGCGCGCACGCGCGGCCGCGAGCAGCGCGTCGTGTTCACCGCTGGCGCGCAGCTCGTTGTATCGCAGCGTGAGTACCAGCGCGCCGTTCACGACCAGTCCACCGAGTGCGATCATGCCGAACACGCTGACCGAGCTCAGGTCAAAGCCCATCAGCACGTGCCCGGCGACTGCCGCCGCGACGGAGTAGGGGATCGTCAGCATGACGATGACGGCCTGGGCGTAGCTGCGGAACAGCGCAGCGGTCAGTGCAAATACCGCCAGGCTGGCCCACATCAGGCCGCGCAGGATGCCATTGATGGCCTCGTTGCGATCGCGCCGCCCGCCGCTGAATTTCCATGCCAGTCCCGGATAGCGTGCCAGCAGTTCCGGTAACACCTCGCTCTCGAGCGTCGAACGGATGCGGCGGGTGTTGGCCTGTGCCTTGTCGAAACTGGCGCTGACGGTCAGCGTGCGCTTGCCGTCCTCACGCGTGATGGTGCTGTAGGCATTGCCTTCATCGAACTGCGCGGCATCCGCCAGCGCGATCTCGGCGCCGTCACGACCGCGCAGCACCAGGTCGCTGATGTCCTGCACCGTGAGCCGCTGCTCGGGTGGCAGCCGCACCATCACCTTCAGTTCGTAGCCCTCGCGCAGCAGGCGCAGCGCCTCGGCGCCATAGAAGGCATCGCGCACCTGGCGACCCAGTGACACCTCGCTGAGTCCGATTGCGCGACCCTGCGGCGATAGCTTGAAGCCGATCTGGCGCTTGCCTTCGGCGATGCCGTTGCTGATGTCGACGAGGCCGGCAAATTCGTCGAGGCGCTCGCCGAGTTCGCGCGCAGCGGTCTCGAGGATATCGGTCGAGACGTGCGACAGGTTGATGCGCAGGCCCTGGTTGCCGCCGGGGCCAACCAGGTATTCGAAGAACAGCGACTTCACCTCGGGCAGGTCGCCGATCTCCTCGCGCCACACGCGCGTGTACTGTTCCTGCGTGAATGGCCGCTGCTCGTCCGGCACGAGGTAGACGTTGACGTCGCCATCGCTGGCGCGCGCGCGCGTGAACCAGCTCTCGACATGTTGATCGCGGCTGCCCAGTCGGTCGACCGCACGCAGTGCCGCCGCTTCGATCCGACGGATCACGCTGAGCGTTTCACCGACCGAGGCGTCGACCGGCATCGTGATCTCGGCGTCGACGCGGTTGCCGGGGATCTCCGGGTTCCAGGTCAGATCGATACGTCCGGATTCGTACCACACCGCGACCAGCACCGTCAGCCCGGTAAACACCAGCAGTGTCAGATAGCGCTCGCGCACCGCCAGGCGTAGCGCACGCCGGTATGGTCCGTCGCGCAGGCGGTCGAGTCCGGCGACCAGGCCGTCGTGGAAGCGCCGCACGCGGCGGAAACGCGCGAAGAAGTTGTGCAAGTCGCCGCGCCCGTTGCGCTCGGCATTGAGGTGTGCGGGCAGGATGAACAGGGCCTCGCAAAGCGACACCAGGAACACCACACTGGCCACGACCGGCAGGTCGTGCAGGAACTGGCCTGTCGTGCCCGGTACGAACAACAGCGGCAGAAACGCGATCACGTTGGTGCCGACGGCATACAACACGGGAACGACCATCTCGGTCGCACCGTCGCGCACCGCCTGCGCGACCGGCATGCCGAGCTGTTGCTTGGCGTAGATGTTCTCGCCGACGATGATCGCGTCGTCGACGACGATGCCGAGTGTCAGGATGAACGCGAACATCGAGATCATGTTCAGCGTCACATCGACCTCCGGCAGCACCATGAACGAGCCGATGAACACCACCGGGATCGACACTGCGACCCAGAAGGCCAGCCGGGTGTTGAGGAAGATGCCGAGTGAGACGACCACCAGCAGCAGCCCGAGCGTACCGTTCTTGAGCAGGATCTGACTGCGCTCCGCGTAGCGCTGCGAACGGTCATTGTGCACGCTGACTGCGACCGATTCGGGCAGCTCGGTGTTCAGTTCGTCGACCAGCGCGCGTACACGCTGTGCGAGTTCGACCGGTCGCTGGTTTTCGGTCTGATAGACATCCAGGCGCACACCCGGCCTGCCGTTGAACTCGAACACCTGGTAGCGATCGACGAAGCCGTCGCGCAGCGTCGCAACGTCGCCGAGTCGCAGCTGTGTGCCGTCTGCCGTGACCTTGACCGGGATGTCGGCAAACTCGTGCGCGCGGATACGCCGGCCTTCGGTGCGCAGCAGGATCTCGCCATCCACGGTGTCGATGTTCCCTGCCGGCACATCGCGCGCGGCGTTGCGTACGGTCTGCGCGATGTCGGACAGGGTGAGGCCGAGCGAACGCAACCGTTCCTTTGGCACGCGAATCTCGATCTGCGGGCTGAGCACACCGCGGATGTCGATCTCCGACACCCCCGGCATCAGGAGCAATTGGCGCCGGATGCGTTCGCTGAGCGCGAACAGGTCGTCGGCCGGCAGGCTGCTGGCGACTGCGATGCTGATCACATAGAAACCGTGCTGGCGGCGTTCGACACGCGGCGGCTCGGCGTCATCGGGGAATGACGTGATGCGTGACACGGCGCTGCGGATGTCCTGCAGCACCTCGTTCGGGTCGGCGTCGCTGGTCAGCTCGGCAGTGACGCCGCCCGAACCCTCCTTGGCGGTCGACGTGAGGCTGCGGATGCCGTTCATGCCGGTCAGTTCTTTCTCGATCGCGAGGACGATGCCTTCCTCGACCTCTTCGGGGCTGGCGCCGGGGTAGGTGACCGACACGCTGATCGACTCCAAGGAAAAGTCGGGCGTGATTTCCTGGCGGATGTCGCTGAAGCCGAGTAGACCGCCGAGGATCATGGTCACCATCAGCAGGTTCGCGGCCACATGGTTGCCCGACATCCATGCGATCAGGCCAAGGCGAGGCTGGCGTTCAGCCATTGGTGCGTCCCGGCGACAGGTCGTCGGCGCGCGGACGTCCGCTGTCGGGATCGACGGTGCGCGTGCGCACCTTAGCCCCGGGCACCAGGCCGCTGATCCGACTGACGACGACGCGGTCGCCGGTGTGCAAGGTCTTGACCGACAGCATCAGCCGCTGCGCCGCCTGCCATACGACATCGGCTTGGCGCACCTGCAGCAGACCGTCGCCGTCGACGACCCAGACGCGGCCGTTGTCGCCGACCGCGCGCCGTGGAACCGCGACCGCATCGTCGATGAAACCGGCGTCGATACGCGCCTCGACATAGCTTCCAAGCAGCAGCCGGTGGCGGTTCTCCGGGTCGACCGCGATCTCGGCGATCACGCCGGCCAGGCGTGAATCGCCGGCCAGGTCGGCGCGGATGCGCACGATCTCGCCGGCGAACGTCTCGCCGTCGTGGAGCACGGCAACGCGTGCGCCAGGCATCCCGTCGCGCGGGAGCCGCAGGCGAGCGAGCTGTGCCGGCTGCGTCCGCAGCTCGATCCAGTAGCGATCGGCGCGGGTCACGCGGCCGACCAGCTCGCGTGCCGCGACGACCTCGCCGGCCACCCGCGCGCGCTCGAGCACGATCACGTCGAACGGCAGGCTGACCGCGGTGCGGTCGAGGTCGAGGCGCGCCTGGCTGACGCGATTCTCCGCGGTGACCAGGTCGGCTTCGACCTGACGGCGCTGCGGTCTGCGCAGCGCGAGTGCGCGCGACGTCGCATCGACCTCGAGCGAACCCTTCAGACTGTCGAGCTCCTCGCGTGCGACGACGCTGCGTCCCTGTTCGAGTGCCGCGGTTGCACGCGCCTTGGCCACATCGGCCTCGGCGGCCTCGAGCGCCAGCCGGTAGTCGTCGGCCTCGATCTCGACGATCGGCATGCCTGCCGGTATCCGGCCGCCGGGCTCGAACTCCGGGTGCATCGTCGCGATGCGGCCGCCGACCTGCGGTCGGATCTCGAGTTCGTAGGCGCTGGTGACGGTGCCGGCCGCCGCGAGTTCGACGGGGTACCGGTCGGCGCGCGAGTCGATCACGTCCAGCAACGGGGTCGGTGCCTGCGGCCGTTCGCGGCTGCTCTTCGGTGCGGTCTGCATCAGTTGCCAACCGGCGGCCGCGAAGCCGCCGGCGACCAGCAGCAATACGAACGCCCTGACCAGGGTCGACTGTTTCATCTTTCCCCCGCGGCGACGGTGTCACCCAGTGCACGGTGCAGGCGTAAGCGCGTGCGCGCGAGCTCGGCCTGCAGCGCGACGTGGTCGCGTTGCTGTTGCTGCAGTCCGCGCAATGCCTCGAGCACCGGCAGGTAGTCGCTGACGCCGCGTTCGAAGCGGCGGCGCGCCGCCGCGAGCAGGTCATCGGCGGTATCCAGGCGGGTCTGCGACAGGCGCAAACGTTCGCGCAGGCTGGCTTCGCCGAGCAGCAGGTCGTCGGCGTCGATGACGGCCGCGATCCAGTCGTCGAGCAGTTGTTCGGCCTCCGCGATCAATTCGGCACGGCGCTGTTCGGCGATCGCCGTCTTGCGGTTTCCGTCGAACAGCGTGAGGCTGGCGTCCAGTGCGGCGCTGACGATGCTGGTCACATCGCCCGAGATTGCGCGCGTGACACCGCCTGCCGACAGCGTGAACGCAGGCCAGCGGTCGGCGAGTGCCGCGGCGAAACGTGCATCCGCGGCGCGCAAGCGGGCGTTCGCCGCGCGCAGGCCGGCGCGTCGCTCGAGCAGCATGGCGGGTCGCACGATGGCGAACCGGCCGGTTATCTCGGGCAGCTCCTCCAGGCTCAGCCCGGAAAGCGGCGCCGGCGTGAGTCCGGCGATCCGTCGCGTCTGGTTGTCGGCACGCCGCGCGTCGAGTATCGCGACCGGCAGTTGCTGGCGCAGCGATGCGAGCTGGTCACGCTGCTGCAGTACGTCGACGCTGCTCGCCAAGCCTTGAGTGAAGCGCAGTTCGATCAGCTGCAGGAAGCGTTCGGCGAGCGCGATCTGTGCCTGCAGCAGCGCGTACCGCTGGCGCGCCTCGGCGCCGTCGACCACCGCCAGCAGCAGGTCACGGGCGAGATCGCCGCGCAGTTGCTCGGCGTCGGCGGTTGCGGCATCGAAGGCGGCGCGAGCCGCATCCCGGCGCGCGGTGAAACTGCCGTTCACGTCGATCGGCAGCGCCGCGTCTACGCCGAGCGAGCGATTCGAGTGCCCACGTTCATCGGAGGCCTTCTGCACGCCGACCGACGCGTCGGCGTTCAGTGTCGGTCCGATGTCGGCCTCCGCCTGGCGCCATGCGGCGCGTGCGGCCTCGACGTCGGCCGCGGCGCGGCGCAGCGCCGGGTTGACGCTGAGCACATCGTCGGCCGCATCGGCAATCGCGCCGGCAACCGCGCGATGCCACCAGGGGCCCGCTATCGTCTCGTCGGCAACGGTCTCAGGATACTCAGTTGAAAAGCGCGTCGAGGTGTCGGGCGCCGGCAGGGCCGGTCGCTCGGGTGCGACCCCACAGCCCGCCAGTACGGCAGTCGAAGCGACCAGCAGCGGTCCGCGCAGCAACTCCACAAGTCTCCGGGGCATCGTCATTGTTGTTGGCGTGTTTCCTTGCTGGCGATCCGATCACGGCAGCGGCCGCGCGGACTGCCCGCCGCGCGCGGCGGCTCAGAAGAACAACAGCTTGATGATAAAGGCGGTCAGCGCAAGGTACAGCACGCGGCGGATCAATGTCTCGCCGTGACTGATGGTCGTATGTGCACCGAGCCAGCCGCCGATCGAGTTGCCCACCGCGAGTCCGACCCCGGTCCACCACAAGAGTTCCAGTCGGGTTGCGAACACGAACAGCGCCACGATCGTGTAGACCAGCACGATCAGCACCTTGTGCATGTTCACGCGCACCAGGTCGAGACCGAGTACGCGGTGCAGGATGGGCATCAGGATGAAGCCGACACCGATCTGGATGAGCCCGCCCCAGAAGCCGGCACCGACCATCAGCAGGTGACCGGCCACCAGGTTCTTCGCCCTGGCCTCGCCACCACTCGGCTTGATCTTATCGTGGCCGGTCGCCATCAGCAGCATCACGCCGATCATGACCAGCGCCAACACGCGGTCGAACCACTCGCCGGCCAGATGCACACCCAGCGAGGCGCCACCGATCGCGCCGAGCGAAGCCGCGGCGGCGAGGCTCAGGCCGAGTCTGAAGTCGGAATAGCCGCGGCGGCGGAACGCGGTCACCGCGGTGACGTTCTGCGCCAGGATCGCGATGCGGTTGGTGCCGTTGGCGACCGGACCCGGGATGCCCATGAACAGCATCACCGGTACCGTCAGCAGCGAACCACCCCCGGCCATCACGTTCAGCCAGCCGGCGACGACGCCGACCGCGGCCAGGACAAGGATCTGCCAGAACTCCACGTTCGCCGCCCCCGGAATTGGTGCCCCCGAGACGACTCGAACGTCCGACCTACCGCTTAGGAGGCGGTTGCTCTATCCACTGAGCTACGGGGGCTTGGTGACTGGTGGGACCGCACCCGACATGACAGGGTCCTGGTGCGCCATCAGGGCCGCATAGTAACCGCATGTGCTGGAGGATGGTATGCCGCGGGGCGCGCCGGCAGCGGACGTGCGCGGACGTCCGATGCGACCGATGCGGCGTCGTCAGACGCGGCCGAGCGTGTGCTGTGCAGCGCTTGTGGCGCGGCGCCGCAGGCCGGCGTAGGTATCGTCGCTGGTGGGGCGTCCGGTGAGGATACCGAGCGCGGCACGCGTGGCACGCTGGCCCTGGTTGGCGAGCTGAGCGTTCTGGTCGTTGAGGTCGGCGACTCTCGATGCGAGTTCGGTCAGTTGCGACCAGTCGGCGGCCAGGCTTGCATCGCCGATGCGTTCGACGAGGAGATCGCCGCCTTCAATGCCGGATTGCAGTCCGAGTGTCGCAAGCAGTCGGTCGCGGGCCTTGATGCTGGGTTCCAGTGCCTTCAGTTCGGCGAGCTTGTCGCGCACGACGGCGTTCAGCGAATCCGGGTCGCGACCCGACAGCGCGCTGCGTTCACGTTGCAGCACGGGCTCGAGCGTCTGCAGTCCGTGCAGGCTAGCCTGAACCGTGGCGGCGAAGGCGCGCGCCAGTTGTGCCAGTTCCACCGTTACTTCGCCTGACCGAGTCCGGCCTCGAAGGTCAACAGCTTGTCGGCCACGCGAGCCGGGTCGACCTGCAGCGCACCGGTCGCGATCGTGTGCTGCACCTCTTGCACTCGCTGCGTGTCGACCACTGGCAGGTTGGCGATCTGCGCTTCCAGGGCCTGCAGCTGCGACGCCTGGCTCGACAGCTTGACTTGGTCGCCCGTACCCCCGGCCTTGGCGTTGCCACTGCCGCCCGCGCGGTTCGACGCTGCGGACCCGGTCGCTGAGGATTGTGATTTTGCGGCCTCGACGGCGTCGTGCGATGGCCGACCGCAGTTACCGTTAATCTCGATGCCCATGTTCGGTTTAACCTTCTGTTTATCGTTACGTCAGGTATATCGTCCGACTTTTGACGGACTTTACCCAGCGCACGTAAGTTGTGAAGTTGGTTCCGAAAATAGTCGTTTCGGCCGTTTTGCGTGCGGGCCGTCACGGTCAGTTTTCGACCAGGATCACGCCCGGCCTGCTGACGGTGCCGGTGACAACCCTGCCCGAGGCGAGATTCTCGACCCGGACGCGGTCGCCGCGACCGCCATCGGCCAGCGCCTTGCCGCGCATCGTAACGTACAGTCCGCCGGCATTGGCAATGATCTGCACCTGGGTACCGCGTTTGACCAGCCGCTCGCGTCGCAGCAGTCCGGCGTGCAGGGTACTGCCGGCCGCGACGGCGCGCTTGGTGCGCAGGCCCAGCACGTCTTCGATCCGGGTGAAATAGGCCTTGTGCAGCGTCGTGGTGTCGACTTCCTCGAGGGCGAGGTCTTCGCGCGCCAGCGCCTGGCCGCGGACCAGCGGGCGTCGATTGACCACGACCGACTCGAGTAAGGCCACGCGTACCGGTACGTACAGCTTCCACGGTGTTCCGCCGCTGCAGCGCACGCCGACCACGCCGCGTCCGCCGCTGAGTCCGTTCGGTGAGTCGTAGGTTTCCAAGGGTTGATCGCAGGCCGGCAACTTCAGCCGGCTGTCGAGTTCGCCCACACTGACGCTGGCCTCGCCGGCCGTGGGCAGCACCCCGGCTTCCGCCAGTGCGTGCTCACGTGCGGCGTCGCGGATGCTGGCGTGGGATTGGGTGTCGGCAGCGGTCGTCCCGGTCGCCAACAGCACGAGCGCAGCCACCAGACTGCCGATTTTTCGACGCATTATGTCCATGCCCGGAAACGAGCAATGATCGTGCCGTTCCGGGCCTGGGCATCTGTTAAAGCTTGATCGGGCCGTGCCGCTACGACCCTCAGTCTTTTTCACGGTTTCCGGAGCACCTCATGGCAGGGATACTCGACGGCGTCGACATGCGCACCAAGCTGGCCGGGCACAACCGCCTCGAGCTGTTGCTGTTCCGCCTCGGTGGCCAGCAGCGCTTCGGCATCAACGTATTCAAGGTCCAGGAGGTGATCCAGTGCCCGCCGTTGACCCAGGTGCCGCATTCACATCCGACGGTGCTGGGCATCGCCAACATGCGCGGCAAGACCATCTCGATACTCGACCTGTCGCGCGCTATCGGTGCGTCGCCGGTCGATGATCCACGCGAGAAATTCGTCATCGTCACCGAGTACAACCGCAAGGTGCAGGGATTCCTCGTCGATTCCGTAGACCGCATCGTCAACATGAACTGGGAAGAGATCCTGCCGCCGCCGAAGGGTGCCGCCGATGGCACTTATATGACCGCGGTCACCCAGGTGGACAACGAGCTGGTCGAGATCATCGATGTCGAAAAGGTGTTGAAGGAGGTCGTCGGAGGCCAGGACGACGTGTCGGCGGGTATCATCGTCGACCGCGGCGAGACACAGCCGCAGCACGTACTGTTGGCGGACGACTCTGCGGTCGCGCGCAAGCAGGTCACGCGCGTGCTCGAACAGATGGGCGTCGAATACACGACGGCCAACGACGGCGCACAGGCGCTCGACCTGCTCAAGCAATGGATAGACGAGGGCAAAGACATCGAGAACTGGCTCGCCCTGGTGATCTCCGACGTCGAGATGCCGCGTATGGACGGCTACTCCCTGACCCGGGCCATCCGCGAGCACCCGCGGATGTCGCATCTGCACGTGATCCTGCACACGTCGCTGAGTGGCGTGTTCAACAAGGCGATGGTGCAGAAGGTGGGCGCCAATGACTTTCTGCCGAAATGGGAACCGGATACCCTGGCGATGATCGTCCAGGAACACCTCAAGCTTCACGCAGACGAACGCGCGGCCCGCGCCTGATGCAGGAACGGGTGCTGCCGCTTGCCGAGGGAACCGTGAGCAGCGCCCTGACACCGGCCCAGTACCGCGACATCCACGATTTCCTCGAGAGCCAGGCGGGTATCCGTCTCGGCGACGGCAAGGAATATCTCGTCACGAGCCGCCTGGGGCGGCTGTTGCCGTCGCTCGGGCTCGGCGGTTACGACGAGCTCGTGCAGCGGCTCATCGGGTACGGCAACAGCAAGATTCAGCTCGCCGTGGTCGACGCAATGACGACCAACGAGACCTTCTGGTTCCGTGACATGGCGCATTTCCGCATCCTCGTCGACGGCATCCTGGCCGAGACGAAGCCGACGCGTATGCGCATCTGGTCGGCGGCCGCATCGACCGGACAGGAGGCGTACACTGTCGCGATGTCTATGCAGGATGCCATGCAGGCCGGACGCCTGTCGCGCGGCATGAAGTACGAGATCGTCGGCACCGACATCTCGCCGACTGCATTGAGTGAAGCCCAGGGCGCGACCTATTGCGGTATCTCGGCCGGCCGTGGTCTGAGCGACGATCAGCGACGCCGCTACTTTCGTGATCAGGGCAACTGCATCGAACTGTTGCCGCAATACCGTGAAGGCGTCAGCTTTCGCACCTTCAACCTGCTCAGCCCGTTCGATCCCCTCGGACGCTTCGACGTCGTGTTCTGCCGCAACGTGTTGATCTACTTCTCCCAGGACCGCAAGCGCGAGATCGTGTCCCGCATTGCGCGCGTGCTGAATCCGGGCGGCCATCTGTTCCTCGGTTCGACCGAGTCGATGAGCGGCCACGAAGACCTGTTCGAGATGCGCAGCATCGCCGGCGGGCTCGTCTACCGCCTGCGCCGCTGAGCCGCACCGCGGCCGTCCGGCCACCATCGTTGCCGCCGGGTACCGGCAAGCGCTTGCCGCGTGGCCGCGCCGTACGTCGAGAGAATATCGCTAAGTTCATGTTTTAACGGGAATGATGGATTTTGGCACGCGATCTGCTGGATGACGGCTGAACCGTTCTTCTCCAGGTCCGCCACATGAACCTCGACAGCATATTCGGCATCCACGAAGAGGCACTGCGCCTGCGGGCGCGACGTTCCGAGGTGCTGGCCTCGAACCTCGCCAATGCCGACACGCCCGGCTACAAGGCGCGTGACTTCGACTTCAAGGCGATGCTGCGCGGCGCGGTCCAGCAGCCGGTGCGCATGGCGGCAACGCACGCCGCGCACATGCGCAGCGATGCGGGTGTGGTCGCGCCGAGTCAGATGGCCTACCGCGTGCCGCAGCAACCCTCGCTCGACGGCAACACGGTGGAGCCGGAACGCGAGCAGGTGGAGTTCAGCGCCAATGCCATGCGCTACCAGGTCAGCCTGCAGTTTCTCGACAGTCGCATCAAGGGACTCAAACTTGCCATCAAGGGTAACGGCTGATGAGCAGCTTCAAGATATTCGATATCGCCGGCTCCGGCATGAATGCGCAGAACCTGCGCCTGAACGTCGTGGCCAGCAATCTCGCCAACGTCGATGCCGTATCGAGCAGCATCGAACAGACGTACCGCGCACGCCAGCCGGTGTTCAAGTCGGTGCTCGACCGGGCGAACGTGCGCAACCCCGCAGTCGGGGTGCGCATGGCCGGCGTCGTCGAATCCAAGGCGCCGCTGGTGCGCGAGTACGCGCCCAACCACGCACAGGCCGATGCCGAAGGCTACATCTATCGGCCCAACGTCAATGTGGTCGAGGAGATGGCCAACATGATCTCGGCATCGCGCGCCTATCAGAACAATGTGGAAGTGCTCAACGCCACGCGGCAGATGCTGTCCGCGACCATCAATCTCGGGAGGTGAGCAGCATGAGTACGATCAGCAGCCAGGATGACCTGTTCGCGAGCCTCGGTCTGGCGTCGCAGGCTTCTGGAACCAACGCGACGAACAGGGTCGATGAACTGGGCATCAGCACCTTTCTGAAACTGATGGTCACGCAGCTGAACAACCAGGACCCGTTCAAGCCGATGGAGAACGGTGAGTTCCTCGGCCAGATCGCGCAGTTCGGGTCGGTGAGCGGCCTCGACAAGCTGAACAATAGCTTTGAATCGCTGTCCGCGTCGCTCACGTCGGGCCAGGCGCTGCAGGCAGGTTCGTTGGTCGGGCGTGACGTGCTGGCGCCGGTCGACACCGCGTACATGAATCCGGGCGAGGCAGTACGCGGCCAGGTCGAACTGGAACAGAGCAGCCCTCAGGTGACCGTTCGCGTGACCGACCAGGTCGGCCAGCTCGTGCGCGAGTTGCCGCTCGGCACGGCACCGCCCGGGGCACTGAAATTCAGCTGGGACGGCATGGACGACCTCGGCAACAGCGTGGCGCCCGGTTACTACCGCTTCGAGGTGCAGGCCCTCCAGGGCGATCGCCCTGTGACCCTGCAGACCAAGCTGTTTTCGCGGGTCGAAAGCGTCAACCTCAGCGGCATCAGTGGCCTGACCCTGAATCTCGAAGGACTCGGACCGATCGCCTTCAACAACGTGCAACAGATTTATTAAGCGGAGAAGCCAGCATGCCTTTTCGTATTGCCTTGAGCGGACTCAATGCCGCATCCACCGATCTCGAAGTGACGGGCAACAACATTGCCAACTCCGCGACAAACGGCTTCAAGGAGTCGCGCGCCGAGTTCGCTGATGTCTATGCCAACGCGATCCAGGACACGAGCTCGAACGCAGCGGGCCAGGGCGCGCGCGTCGCACGCGTGGCCCAGCAGTTCAGTCAGGGGACAATCGATTTCACGTCCAACAACCTCGATCTCGCGATCAGCGGCCAGGGCTTTTTCGTGTTGGAAACGCCGGACGGATCGCAGGCCTTCACCCGCGCCGGTGCCTACAGCGTCGATCGTGACGGCTATGTGGTCAATCACGCCAGCGACCGCCTGCAGGTGTACGAGGCGGTGATCGGTGTCGGCGGTGTGACGAGTTTCAATACCGGTGTGCTGCAGGATCTGCAGCTGCCGACCACGCCGAGTGCGCCGTCCGCATCGACAACCATTACCGCTGCCGTCAACCTGAACTCCTCGTCGACCGTGCCGGCCGCGGCATTCAATGCCGCCAACCCGGCCAGCTACAACAGCTCGACGTCGACCACCGTCTACGACTCGCTCGGCAACGCGCACACGACGACGGTCTACTATCGCAAGACTGCCGCCAACACCTGGGACCAGTACCTGTTTATCGATGGTGTCAATGTGCCGCCTGCCGGCCAGGCGGTTGGCACCCCGTTCGTGCTCGGCTTCGATGCCACCGGCGCGTTGACGACCATCGATGGCGTCGCGACGACCAGCGCCGCCGCCGAGCCGTATGCACCGGGCAATGGCGCCAACGACATCACGGTGACCGTCGATCTCCCCGGCACCACGCAGTACGGCTCGGCGTTCGCGGTCAACAACCTGAGCCAGGATGGCTACACCTCTGGCCGTCTCGCCGGTGTCGATATCGACACCGAAGGCGTAGTGTTCGCACGCTACACCAATGGCCAGTCGGAGGCGCTGGGCAAGGTCGCGATGGCGAAGTTCAACAACCAGCAGGGTCTGCGCCAGATCGGCGACACCAACTGGGTGGAAAGCTTCTCCTCGGGCGTGCCGCAGCTCGGCGAGGCCGGTACGTCGAGCTTCGGCCAGATCCAGTCGGGTGCGCTCGAGGCGTCGAACGTCGACATTGCCGAGCAGCTGGTCAACCTCATCACCGCGCAGCGCAACTTCCAGGCCAACGCCGAGGTGATTTCGACCGCCGATGCGATCACGCAGACGGTCATCAACATCCGCTAGTGAAGGCTACCGCTCACGGGCCACGGGCCGGGCGGGTTGATCGCCGGCCCCAGGCCCCAGGTGCGCGGCCCGGCCGAGCGTAGGGAGATCAGTCATGGATCGTATGCTGTACGTCGCGATGAGCGGTGCCAAGGAGACGCTGATCGCACAGGGCAACGCGAGCAACAACCTTGCGAATGCCAACACGACAGGCTTTCTTGCCGACCTCAACCAGTTCCGCAGCATGCCGGTGTTCGGCAGCGGCCATCCCACGCGCGTCTACGCGATGGACGAACGCCCGGCGACCGATTTCGACCACGGCAGTATCCAGTACACGGGGCGCGATCTCGACGTGGCAGTGAAGGACGGTGGCTGGGTCGCGGTGCAGGCGCGCGACGGCAGTGAGGCCTACAGCCGACGCGGCGACCTGCGGGTCGACGACAACGGGCTGCTGGTGACCGGCAACGACTTGCCGGTGATGGGCAATGGCGGGCCGATCGCGATCCCGCCGTTCGAGAAGATCGACATCGGCGTCGATGGCACGGTCTCGATCCGGCCGCTCGGTGCGGCCGCCAACGAGATCGCGGTCATCGACCGTATCAAGGTCGTCGCGCCACAGTTCGACCAGATGGAAAAAGGTCTGGATGGCCTGTTTCGGATGAAAGACGGCGGCGAGGCCGAGGCCGATCCCGCGCAACGCCTTGTTTCTGGTGCGTTGATCACGAGCAACGTCAACGTCGTCAACGAGATGGTCGACATGATCGAGTTGTCCCGACGTTTCGAACTGCAGGTCAAGATGATGAAACAGGCCGAGGACAATGCCGGTGCCGCCGCGAGCATCGTGCGCCCGGTCTGACGCCGGTACGCATTGGCAAGGGAATTGCAGATTCACGGTCAACAGCATGCAAATGGCGCAGCACACAAGTAGCGCACGCCGCTTAAGACAGAGAGGTTAGAAGCCATGTATCCCGCACTCTGGATTGCCAAAACCGGGCTCGATGCCGAGCAGACCCGCATGGCGGTGATCTCGAACAACCTGGCCAACGTCAACACGACCGGCTTCAAACGCGACCGCGCGGTGTTCGAGGACCTGATCTACCAGAACATCCGCCAGGCCGGCGCCAACTCGACCGAGGACACGACGCTGCCCTCGGGTCTCTATCTCGGCACCGGCGTGCGCACTGTCGCGACACAGAAGCTGCACAGCCAGGGCAACATCGTGCAGACCAACAACAGCTTTGACATCGCGGTTCAGGGCAATGGTTTCTTCCAGATAACGCATCCCGACGGCAGCATCGTGTACACGCGCGACGGTGCCTTCGGGCTCGACTCGACCGGTCAGCTGGTAACGCAGAACGGCTACCTGCTCGAGCCGGCGATTACGGTACCGGCCAACACGCTGAGCGTGACCGTCGGTTCCGACGGCACGGTGTCGGCGATGGTCGCTGGCAACAACGCGCCAGCCCAGATCGGCAGTATCACGGTGGCTCAGTTCGTCAATCCGACGGGCCTCGAGGCGATCGGCGACAACCTTTACCGCGAGTCGGCCGCCAGCGGCGCGCCGCAGGTGGACACCCCGGGAAACAACGGTGCCGGCACGCTGATCCAGGGCTCGTTGGAAAGCTCGAACGTCAACGTGGTCGAGGAACTCGTCAACATGATCGAGACCCAGCGTGCCTACGAGATGAACAGCAAGGCGATCTCGACTACCGACGACATGCTGGCCTATGTCAGCCAGCAGCTCTGATCGCGTTAGCCAAGGCAACGGGTGGCCGACCATGATCGATCGAAATCGCAAATCTCTGAATCTCTGCAGCGCGGCGATTCGTGTCGTGATCGTGCTCGGCGTGCTGGTGCTGCTTGCTGGATGCAATTCCACACCCAAGCGCGACCCCGAGTATGCGGCCGTACCGCCGGAGTCGATACCGCCCGTTCCACGCGGCAACGGATCGATTTTCCAGGCGGGCTTCGAGCGCGCGTGGTTCGAGAACATTCGCGCCCGGCGCATTGGTGACATCCTGCTGGTGAATCTGGTCGAGGATACCGAGGCCAGCCACACCAACTCCGGTACCGTCGAAAAGGCCAACAGCACCTCGATCACCAACCCGACGCTGTTCGGAAACAACTTCAGCTTCAAGGTGCCCGGCCGCAGCACGTCGTTCAACCTCAATCAGGGCCTCGAATCGGACACCAGCTTTTCCGGCGATGCCGACAACACCCAGAACAACCAGTTCAACGGATCGGTCACCGTCATGGTCACCGAGGTACTGCCGAACGGCTATCTGCGGGTGCGCGGCGAGAAGCGCATCGGCATGACCGGCGGCAACGAATACATCCGGGTTTCCGGGATCGTCCGTCCCGAGGACATCGACACCCGCAACACCGTCGAGTCGACCCGGGTCGCCGACGCGACGCTCGTATACGTCGGCGATGGCCAGGTGTCGAAGGCGACGACCATGGGTTGGCTGGCCAAGTTCTTCATCTCGGCGATCATGCCCTTCTGAACGGTGACAACGATGCGCAATCCGAATCTCCCGAATCTGATCACGGCCCTGCTGGCCGTTGCGATCGTCGCGCTGTCACTGACGATCGCACCGGTTCATGCCGAGCGAATAAAGGATCTGGCGACGATCCAGGGCGTACGCGACAACCAGTTGCTCGGCTATGGATTGGTCGTCGGTCTCGATGGCAGCGGCGACAAGGTCGGCTCATCGCCGTTCACCCAGCAGAGTCTGCGCAGCATGCTGACCCAGCTCGGCATCGTCGTCCCGCCGAACATCAATCTGAATCCGAAGAACGTCGCCGCGGTCACCGTACACGCGATGCTGCCGCCGTTCGCCAAGCCTGGTCAGGAGATCGACGTAACGGTGTCGTCGATCGGTGATGCCAAGAGCCTGCGCGGCGGCAGCCTGCTGATGACGCCGCTGAAGGGTATCGACGGCCAGGTCTACGCGATCGCCCAGGGCAATCTCGTCGTCGGCGGCCTGTCGAGCGAGGGTGCCGACGGGTCGAAGGTCACGATCAACATCCCCAGTTCCGGTCGCGTGCCCGGTGGTGCGACGGTCGAACGCAGCGTGCCGACTCCGTTCGGCGACGACGCGATGCTGACGCTGAATCTCAAGTCGGGTGACTTCACGACCGTGCAGCGTGTGACCGACGCGATCAACAAGGCGATCGGCGGCGGCACGGCGTTCGCCGTCGATGCCACATCGGTCAAGGTCAATGCGCCGAAGAACATCGGCCAGCGCGTCGGTTTCGTATCGCTGGTCGAGAACCTGGAGGTCGACCCGGCCGCGGCGGTTGCGCGCGTCATCGTCAACTCGCGCACCGGGACGGTCGTCATCAACAGCACCGTGCGGGTCAGTCCCGCGGCGGTGTCGCACGGCAGCCTGACGGTGACGATCAGCGAGAATGCCCAGGTGTCGCAGCCTAACCCGCTCGCTGCAGGCACCACGGTCGTCACGCCGCAGTCGGATGTCTCGGTCCAGGAAGGCGGCAGCCGGATGTTCGTGTTCGATCCGGGCGTGACCCTGGACACCGTCGTCCGTGCGGTCAACCAGGTTGGCGCAGGCCCAAGCGATCTGGTCGCGATCCTCGAGGCGCTGAAGCAGGCCGGTGCGCTGAAGGCCGACCTGGTCGTGATCTGAGCGGAACGCGACGATGCAACTCGACATGGCACAGGTCTACACCGATTTCTCGGGGCTGGCGGCGCTGCGGGCGCACGCACGCGAGGACCAGGATGCCGCACTCGATCAGGTGTCCCGCCAGTTCGAATCACTATTCGTGCAGATGATGCTGAAGAGCATGCGCGACGCGAGCATGGGCGGCGGCATGCTGGACAGCAAGCAGAGCGAGTTCTATCGCGAGATGTACGACAAGCAGATCGCGATCGACATGTCGGAAGGCCGCGGCATCGGCCTGGCCGATGTGATCAAGCGCCAGCTCGGTGGCGGCATCGCCCCAGCATACCGCGACCTGCAGCCCGAGGATTATCTTGGTATGCCGATCGTCGCGGCACCGGTCAGCGACGCCACGGCGGTCGAGGCCGCAGGTGCGTCCGACGCGGCGACGATCGATCTCGACGGCGACCCCGGGACCTTCCTGCAGCAGCTGTGGCCGGTGGCAGAGCAGGCGGCGACGCGGCTCGGCATCGCGCCCGAGGCGCTGCTGGCACAGGCGGCGTTGGAGACCGGATGGGGGCGCTCGGTGATGCGTCACGGAAACGGCGACAGCAGCCATAACCTGTTCGGCATCAAGGCTGACGAGCGCTGGCGCGGCGACCGAATCAACACCAGCACGCTCGAATACCGCGACGGCGTGGCACTGCGCACGTCGGCGGATTTCCGCGCCTATGCCTCGTTCGAGCAGAGTTTCTCGGACTATGTGGACTTCGTTCAGCGCAATCCGCGCTATCGCGACGCGCTGGGCCAGACCGATGATCCAGCGGCCTACTTCGGAGCGCTGCAGCGCGCCGGCTATGCGACTGATCCGGCGTATGCCGACAAGATCGGACGAATCCTCGAAGGCGAGCCGATGCAGCGTTTCCGGCGGCAGGCAGGGGGGGGCGCGCGCGACACCTGATCCAGGTGATCCGGCGACACGAACATGGCGAGCATCATCAATACCGGTATCAGCGCACTGAACGCGTTCAAGCGTCAGCTCGAGACGACCGGCCACAACATTGCCAACGTCAATACCGAAGGCTACAGCCGGCAGAGCGTGCAGTTCGAGACCCGGCCGCCCCAGTCGACCGCGCAGGGTCAGATTGGATCCGGCGTCGACGTGGCGTCGATCTACCGCAACTACGACCAGTTGTTGGCGACGCGGGTACGTGACTACACGTCGAGCTTCGAGGACTACTCCGTCTACCAGCAGCGCGCCAGCCAGATCGACAACGTGGTCGCTGATGCCTCGGCGGGCCTCGACGACATCATGCAGCAGTTCTTTGCGGCGGTGAACGACGTCGCCGATGACCCGACCTCGATTGCAGCGCGCTCGGTGATGCTGAACCGCGCAACGCAGCTGACCGATCGTTTCAACGCGCTGAACGCATGGTTCGAGGACATCCGTAACCAGGTCAATCGCGAGTTCGTCAATGACGTCGACGAAATCAACTCGATTGCGCAGTCGATTGCCCAGGTCAATGCCCGCATCGGCACCTTCAACGGCGCCGTCGGCGGCATACCGAACGATATCCTCGATGAGCGCGACAAGCTGATCGACGACCTCAGCCACCATGTCAACGTCACGACGCTGCAGCAGAGCGACGGCAGCATGAACGTGTTCATCGGCACCGGGCAGGCACTGGTCGTTGGCGGGGACTACAACCGGCTGGCCGTGATCAACAACAGCCAGGCAGCCGACCACAAGGACATCGTGATCCAGCAGACCGGCGGACTGACCGTCAACGTGACGACCCAACTGACCGGCGGAAGTCTGGGCGGCCTGCTGCGTTTTCGCAACGAGATACTGGACCAGTCGCAGAACGGCCTGGGTCGAATCGCGATCGGTATCGCCAGTTTCTTCAATGATGAACATCGCAGCGGCATGGATCTCGACGGTGATCTCGGCGGTGATTTCTTCCAGGTGGCGTCGCCGGAGGTGCTGGCAAGTCCGACCAATGCCGGTACTGTTACGGTGGCTTTCGACGACCCGGCAGACCTGAGCACACACGAATACCGGCTGGACTACGACGGCGCGAACTGGGCGTTGACCGATCTCGAAACGGGCGGCAGCGTGGCCCTGAGCGGAGCCGGAACGATCGCCAGCCCGTTCGTCGCTGAAGGCATGAGCATCGTGATCGGTGCCGGTGCCGCGGCCGGCGACAGCTACTGGCTGCGGCCCACGCGCACCGGTGCCAGCGACCTCGCCCTGCTCGTCAATCATGAACGCGATATCGCTGCGGCCGATCCGGTACGCGCAAGTGCGACGGCCGGAAACAGCGGCACGGGCGTCATCAGCACGGGGGCACTCACGTCGCGCAGCGGCAATACCAAGCTCGGTGCGATGGCGCCGCCGGGCGTCACGCTGACCTACCTGGCAGGCAGCCAGCTCGACTTGTCGGCGGCACCGGCCGGCGCGACCTTCGTCGATGCCAACGGCAACGCGGTCGCGTCACCGATCGCCTATGCCAGCGGCCAGACGGTGCGCGTCAGCATTCCGAATCTCGGCGTATACGAACTGGTGCTGACCGGCACACCGGGCGTCGGAGACACCTTCACGCTGGCGGACAATACCGGTGGCGTCGGCGACAACCGCAACGCCCGCCGGCTCGCCGATCTGCAGAACACCAATCTGATGATTGGCGGCACAGCGAGCTTTGCCGACACCTATGGCGCGCTGATCGCCGACGTCGGCACCAAGACGCACCAGGCCGAGAACAATGCGATGGTGCAGGAGCACCTGTTGGGACAGGCCGAGGCGGCGAAATCCGAGGTGTCGGGTGTGAACCTCGACGAGGAGGCAGCCGATCTGGTGCGCTTCCAGCAGGCCTATCAGGCCGCGGCGCAGGTCATCAGCGTCGCCAACAGCCTGTTCGATTCGCTGCTCAGCGCCGTGCGGAGGTAGGTGATGCGTATCTCGACGACCCAGTTGTTCACGCAGAGCGTGGACGCGATGCTCGAAAAGCAGCGCCAGGTCAGCGAGACCGAGCTGCAGGTGGCCAGCGGCAAGCGCATCCTGCGGCCGTCCGACGATCCTTCCGCAGCGGTGCGCGTACTCGACCTCGACGAGGTACAGCAGCGCCTGGCGCAATACCAGCGCAATGCCGATGCGGCGACCGCACGCCTCGACCAGGAAGAGACCGCGCTGCTGAGTGTCGAGAACCTGCTGCAGCGCGTGCGCGAACTCGCGGTGCAGGGTGCAAACGGTACACTTAGCACCAATGATCGGCGCGCGATCGCGGCCGAGGTGCGCGAACACATGCAGAGCTTTCTCGAACTGGCCAACTCTCGCGATGCCAACGGTGAGTACCTGTTCTCGGGCTTCCAGAGCCTGACCGAGCCGCTGAGCCACGACGGCGCGGGTACGTTCACCTACAGCGGCGACACAGGCCAGCGCACGTTGAAGATCGGCGATACGCGCGAGGTGGCGGTCGGCGACCCGGGCACGATCTTCATGGACTTCGCCGCGGCAGGCGGTGGCACGACCAATGTCGGCGAGGTCCTGTACGACCTGGCCGCGAACCTCGAAGCGGGCAGCGCCTATCCCGATGCGATCACCGACATCGACACGGCGTTCGCGCAGCTGTTCGACACGCGGGCCAGGATCGGAGCGCGCATGAACGCCATCGACGACCAGAAGCAGGCCAACGATGCGTTCGATCTCGCAACCGCGCAGGTCAAGTCGACGCTCGAGGACCTCGACTATGCCGAGGCGATCAGCCGCTTCAACCAACAGCTCGCGGCTCTGCAGGCCTCGCAGCAGGCGTTCATCCGTATCCAGGACCTGAGCCTGTTCAACTTCCTGTAGCATCGGCGATCCTCGCCGCGTGTCCCGGCGTCGAGATTTTTTACAACCTGCGCCTTTCTGCTCCGACCCATGCCCGTCAATTTGCTGAATCTGTGCACTAAATTCGGCTTGGCGGGCAATTTGCTTGCGATGGCGGAATACGGGCATGCCGTGCGCCAAACCGTGTCGATGGTTGATGCCTTGGAATGCAACGGGAACCGTTTCGCCGATGACGTCATGAGCCGGAGCCGGGAGAAGGGACATGCAGAAGCACGATCGAAAACTGCGCGCGTGTGCCGCGATACTGGCTGCAGTGCTGAGTCCAGCGCTTGGCGCAGCCGTGGTCAACGGTGATTTCGAGTCGGGCGACACCGGTTTCATGACGGATTACATGACCGGTGACTGCCTCAATTTTCTGCAGTGCTACGGTGTCGCCACGAGCCCGAACAACGTCAACCATAACTACGCCAGCTTCGGTGATCACACGACCGGCACGGGAATGATGATGGTCGTCAATGGCGCCGAAACCGCCGACCAGACGGTCTGGCAGCAGACGGTATCGGTGACGGCGAACACCGCCTATGAATTCAGCGCCTGGATTGCATCGGCTTACTTCCTGAGCCCGGCAGGCCTCGAGTTCTCGGTCAACGGTTCACTCGTGGGCAGCATGACGGCGCCGCTGCCTACCGGTACGTGGCAACAGGCTGTGTTCGCATGGAATTCCGGCGCCGCTACGACGGCAGTCCTCCGGATCGTCGATGCGAATCTGGATTACACCGGAAACGATTTCGTCCTCGACGACATCGGATTCTCGCAGGTGGTGCCGATTCCCGCCGCCGCGTGGCTGTTCCTTTCAGCGGCTGGTCTACTCGGTTGCGCGCGCAACCGGGGCGCCGCCACCTGACCGCCGCCAATCCCACAACGCGCGGCAGACCCGCCGGGAACCGATACCGCCGTTTGGCGCTCGTTCCCCAGGTCTCGCGTGCTGCCTCATCCAATGCAGCAAGGCACGTTGATGCCTGCACCTCCCCGCCGCACCGGCGACGGGGAGTGCCGATGTCGCTACGCTGAGTGCATCAGCCTTTGGCGGCGTTTGCCTCGAACCTGAGGAAGTTCTGGAAGGCATCCTCGGGACTCACGTCGTGGGCGCCGTGCGCCATGCTGTCGAATTCCGCACCTGCCTGGCGGGTCGACCAGCCGACGTATTCCTCACGGTCTATGCGCCCGTTGCCGTCATTGTCCATCATCTGCCGGATCCGAGCCGAGCCGCACTTACCCTGGCCGCATTTGCCCTCCAGCACGCTGATGGATTTCTGCGGATGATCCGATTTGGCACCACCACATTTGCCGGCTGCTTCCTTGTTGCCGCCGCACTTGCCCTCTGCAAGGTGCATGGAGCCGCCGGCGATCGGCTGCAGCTCGAACGGATTACCAACCGCTGACGCGCTGCCTGCGGTGAGCAGTGCCGTGCCGAGGGCCAGCGTCATAGCAGTCTTCATTTGGATCGTCGTTTTCATGGAGTATTTCCTCTATAGCGAATATGACTTCGGGTGATGACTGCAAATCGCAGACATGCACCGTTCATGGAGGATTCCTGTCGCGCGTCCGGATGTTGCTTGGATGCCGGGCCGGTGGATTCCTCGAGCTACATGACCGGCGCGCAGACGCATTTTTTTCGCCGCGCGTCGCGGACTTGTCAGGAAAAATTGGAGATCTTCCAGATCGGCTAAGCAGGGTTGTCGAAGGTGCGGGCGTTATCGTTGTGCGCGACGCGCAAGGCCCATCGAGACAATCGATGCCTTGGGAAACCTGCGTCGATTAGGGGGTTCTCGTCACCTGCATGAGGGCGCGCTTCGCCCCCGATTGACTGGCGCGACATGCGGGCAAGGTGCAGGTCAGGCGGCCTGCTTCAATGCAAAGATGACTGGGCCGGCGATACGCGGCAGGTCTGCAGTTGACGCATGCAGATTCAGCGCGCCGAGAACAACGACTTGGCTCGGATCAGCGTCACGACCTCCTGCGGACAGCAGGCCTCCCACGCCGGATCGCCATCGTGCAACTTCTTCAACACCTCGTGCGAGATGATCTGCAGATACTCCTCGCGAATACCGTCGAGCGCACGGACGTGTCGATTTTCGAGAAGGTGCGCATACAGGTGGCGCAGATGCGGCGCCGGCAGAAAGCTGTCGGCGGTGTCGATCCCGCTGTCGGCACGCAGACCGGGGCAGACATAGAGTCGCAGATCGTTCTTGAACAGCCGGCCGAATGCCTCGAGGATCCCACCCGGCAGATCGTCGTAATACGTTTCGTCGAAGATCGCGGCCAGGGTCGGTATGCCGAGCACCAGTCCCACCGGCATGTTGGTGAAACGAAGCAGGTAGGCGGCCAACTGATAGTATTCCCCGAGATTCGATATCAGCACGTTCTTGCCCAGACCACACAACAGGTCGGCACGATCGATGAAGTCCTGCAGATGGACATCGCCCCCATCTACCAGGTTGTGCAGCGTCATCTCTGACAGCACGACCACGTTGTCGGCGTTGACCTCGCGCTCGGCGCAAAATTGCCGTTGTGCACACTCGAGCATGTTCAACGTCAGGTTGGTCGGTGGCCGGAAGCGGCTCCGCTCAACCAACACGGCCTTCCTGTACAGCGCATCGGCGACATGCCCGACCTCGCCGTCGGCGGTGAACATCGCCGCCGGTGCGAGGCCGGTCTGCACCAGGCGCAGTGCCATCGCGCGGTTGTCCACCGCGGTGAAAGCCGGTCCGTCGAAGTCGATCATGTCGACCTCGAGCAGCTCGGGGTATAGGCCGTCCATCAGGGATTCGAGCAGCAGATCGGGATCGTCGAAATGATGCAGCGCGCCGTAGATAAGGTTGACGCCGAGGATGCCCAGGGTCTCCTGGTCCTCGGTAGCCTGGGCACCTTTCAGCGAGACATGAATGTCGATCTGTGACGGCTGTGCGCGCGGAGCCGACTGGAAGCGGATGCCGATCCAGCCCTGGCCGTTGACGTTGCGCGAGAAGCTGCGCGCAGCGACCGTGTTGGCGAAGGCGAAGAAGGTCGACTCGGCACCGCGTTGCTCATTGAGACGTTCAACGACCAGCCGATACTCGTGCGCCAGCATCTGCACCAGCCGTTCGCGTGAGACATAGCGTGGTGCCTTGCCGTAGATGGCGTCCGAGACCTGCATGTCATAGGCGGACATTGCCTTGGCGATGGTGCCGGCCGCGCCGCCCACGCGAAAGAACCAGCGCGCCGTCTCCTGGCCGGCACCGATCTCGGCGATGGTGCCGTACTTGCCGGTATCCAGATTGACCGCGAGCGCCTTCTGGTGCACATCTTTGCTGCGTTCCATGAATTCATCCCCATGCGCCGGACTACGCCAGTATCGGCACGAGTTTAGTTGAAGTTGAAGAGTGTTCCTGCGCCCGGTTCGTCAGCGCGGCGGAAGGAACATCAGGTGCAGGCGGTGCTCGGGTGCCAGGCGATTGTCGACAGTGTTGCGGGCGCGGTGCACCGGGGCGTGGTCCGACGGCGGCGAAACGCGGCGTTTATTGCGCCACGTCGAGCCGTGGTTCTGCGATCAGTTCTTCGATCGTGGCGATGACGCTGGGATTGTCCCATTTCAGCGCTCCACGATAGCCGTAGCGGATCATGCCGCTGCGATCGAGCAGGAAGCTCGACGGGATTGCGTACACGTGCCAGTCCCTTGCGGTCGAACTGTCGGAATCGAACAGCAGGTCGAAATCCGGCGCCATGTCGCGCATCGCGAAGAAGTCGGCTATCTGCTCGCGGGTTTCGCCGATGTTGACTGCAACGACGCGAAACGGCTGGCCGTCGAAGTGGGCGCTCAGCCGCTGGATCGACGCGATTTCGCTGACGCATGGGCCGCACCAGGATGCCCAGTAATTGACCAGTACGACTTCCCCCCGACGGGCCACGAGGTCGATGAGGCGGCCTTGTGCATCGGTGAGTCGCAGCGGCGGTGCCGGCCTGGCCGCCAACTCTGCCAGACTGCCGTCGTGGTCTGTCGAGCGTTCGGTTGCCGGCGATGCGGCGGCGATGCCAGGCGCGGCCGTCGGCGGCGTGGGCTGTTCGATCAGGCGCTCAATGGCAATGCGCAGGCGCTGGCCGACACGGTCACGCTCTTCGACCTCGGCCTCCAGGAGCAGGTCGCTGTCGCGCAGGTAATAGCCGCCGCGCACACCGTGCAGTGTATGAAAATAAACTGTCGAGCCACCCTGTTGCAGCTGCTCGAGCAAAGTGCCGCTGTACAGGAACTTGGTGTTGAGCTGCGGCTGGAAGATGTACATTGGCAAGTTGGTTTCACGGGCGATGTCGCGGAACCGGGCCACTTCGCCGAGCGGCGGCAGGCCATCGATCAGATAGGGATGGTAGAAAAGTAGCCCTTTGACGACGCGTTGCCGGGGGTTCCGCAGCTGCCATTGGCGGGCGGCCTGCATGGCCAGTCCGGCACCGCGGCTCTCGCCGCCGACGATGATGCTGGACCAGCCTTGCTTCACCGCATACCCGATCAATTCCTCGATATCCGTGGGATCGAATTCGTCGAAGGCGTAGCGACCGGTCGGGGCGAGATAGGATGCATGCAGGTCGACCAGCCACAGGTCGATGCCCTGCTGCTGCACCTGGGTCGCGAATTGCTGATGCCCCTCACGAATGCCGTACTTCGACGGCAGCCACAGCAGCAGCGTTTCACCGCGTGCGTCGAATCGCTGAACCTGCATGTCGAAACCCGAGGCCAGTCTCAACGAGTCGAGTGGCGCCGCGGCGAGCGATTGGCAGCACAACATCGACAACAGCAGCCAGCCGAGCAGCAGGTGGGCCGTGAGCCCGGCAGGCACCGGTAGGTCGTCCCGCTGCGGCGGATCTATCGGTCGGTGTGATTGCGCGAGTTTGCGCGGGTCGTATGCGGGCATTGGTTTGATCACGTGTACGTGTCGGTCGTTGCCTGTCGGGTTCCCGTTCGGGGGCGGGTACTGCCGATCTCACCTTCGGGCGCGCGGCGTGCCGTCAGAGGATGCCCTAAAACGCTGCGCCTGTCCGGATTCGGCCGTGCCGGCGCGATCGTCGGACGGTATGCGACAGTACCGGCACTGCGGGCTGCAATGCCCGGACCGGTGTCGGGCGTGTCGGCGTCATCAACCGGACGGCCTCAGGCCGCCGAGGATTGCCGATGATGGCGCAGGTAGAGTGCAGCGAGTTCGAAATCGAACGCGGTGTCGATGTCGACGGAGCGCTCGGGCGGCATCACATAAGGCACCGTGCCGTCGCCAAGGGCGCCGCCATTGTCGATCAGCCAAGCGGTGTGTGCCGCGTAGACCGCGCCGTTGAGCACGAAAGCGTGTGGCAGATCCTGGCGGCGCATGCGGCTGTACTGCGGATCGAGCAGCGGCTGCAGACGCTGATGCGCGTCGACGCGGTACGACCAGTAGGGACTCTTGGCCGGTTCGACCACGCTGACGCAGGACGGTGCGCGGTGACGCAGCAGGGTCTCGAGTGTGCCGTCGATGTCTTCGCTGCCGCGCAGCGGCGAGGTCGGTTGCAGGAGCACGAGGATGTCGAATGCAGGGAGCAGGGACAGGGCGTGGACGATCGCATCGTGCGTGTTGGCGTCGTCGCCCGCGAGTTCGGGTGGTCGCAGGAACGGTACATCACCGCCGTGTGCGCGTGCGACGGCGGCGATCTCGTCGTCGTCGGTCGAGACGATACAGCGGTCGACGTAACGCGAATCGCGCGCCGCGTCGAGCGTCCAGGCAATCAGCGGCTTTCCGGCAAGCTCGCGGATGTTCTTGCGCGGCAGGCCCTTCGATCCACCGCGCGCCGGTACGATGGCCAGGATCGACAGCCCGTCGATCAACCGAACATCTCCGTGAACTCGGCGCTGGCGCGTTCGAGATCTTCGAGGCGGCCGATGTCGACCCAGTAGTCGCGCAGCGGAAAGCCACCAACCTTGTGACCCCGGTCCATCAGCGTGTTGAACAGCGTCGGCATGTCGTAGAACTTCTGATCCGGCACCAGGTCGAGCGTCTGCGGATCGAGGATGTAGATGCCGGCGTTGACGTAGTAGCGTTCCACCGGCTTCTCGACCAGTTCCTGTACGACGTACCCATCACCGATCTTGAGCACGCCGTACGGCACCTGCTGCTGGTGTTCGCGCATCGCCATCGTCGCGACGAAGCCCTGCTGGCGATGAAAATCGAGCAGGCGCACGAAGTCGACCTTGGTCAACAGGTCGCCGTTCATGACGATGACCGGCTCGTCCGGTCGCAGCGGCAGCAGGCTGAGTGCGCCCGCAGTACCCAGGCGGCGGTCCTCCTGCAGGTAGGTGATGTTGACGCCGAACCGGCGACCGTCGCCGAAATGCGCGCGGATCATCTCGCCCTTGTAGTTGAGGCACAGGTAGATGTTGATGAACCCCTGCTCGGCAAAATTCTCGATGATCGTCTCGAGGACGGGTTTCGGTCCGACCGGGATCATCGGTTTGGGCGTGGCTTCGGTCAGTGGGCGCAGGCGCGTGCCGAGTCCTCCGGCCATGATCACGACTGGCGTTGTTCGCTCGGGTTCGAGCGGCATGCTGTATTGGACCAGGTCCACGACGTTCCCCTGCGTGTCGAGTATGGGAAGGTGGCGCAGCGAGTGGCGGTGCATCGTGCGCTGCCAGCTTTCGCGCGTCTCTTCAGCGAGTCCGGTGACCGGGTTGGCGTTCATGACCTCGGTGATCTGCACGTCCATGCCCCTGCCGCGCAGCATCGCGCGCCGGATGTCGCCGTCGGTCACGGTGCCGGTCAGGTGGCCGGTGTGGTCGACGACCAGCGCGATCTGCATCGCGCCCTTGTCGATGGCCTCCCAGGCCTGCTGCACCGAGGCCTCGGGACCGATGATGATGTCGCGCCAGTTCCTGCTCATGCCTGCCTGTCGATCGCTGTCCTGCGCCGCGCTGCGGCGTCAACCTCCCGGCACTTCCGGGGGGTTCGATGGAATTCTGCAAATCCCGCGCCATTCACCGATTCACGCGCGCTCCGGTGAATGGCCAGCGGCCATGCCAGGGTATCGACGGGAACGGGCTTCGCTTGAGCCGGCTGGAGACGGCCCCTGTCACGGTGGATGCGGGTCGACGCGAGGGCTGCACGGTGGTCGACAGGCGCTCGACGGCCCGCCGCTGAGACGAAAACGGCGCAGCCAGGTGGCTGCGCCGGCAAGTGTATGCCGCCCCGATGGCGGCAGAGATGCTGTTACAGGCGGTTGAGCTCGACGCGGCGGTTCTGCGCCTTGCCCTCGGCCGTGTCGTTGGTCGCGATCGGCTGCTCCTCGCCATAGCCCTTCGCGATCATGTTGTTGCGGTCTACACCGTGGTCGGCGAGATAGTTGACGACACTCTGCGCGCGCCGCTGCGACAGGTCCTTGTTGTAGGCATCTTCACCGTCGCTGTCGGTGTGACCGGCGACCACTACGCTGATATCGGGATGTGCCGACAGGGTCTCCGAGACGCCGTCGAGGATCGCCAGGGAGTCGTCGGTGAGGTCCGCCGAGTCGGTCTTGAAGTTGACGCCACGCAGCACGATGCGCGCGGTGTCGTCGCAGCCGAGCGCATCCACCGCGACACCTTCGGCGGTGTCGGGGCACAGGTCGCCGGCATCGGCGACGCCGTCACGGTCACCGTCGGCCGGGCCCTCGTCCTGCATCGGCATTGGCGGCACCATCATCGGCGGTGGCGGCAGATACGGGCCGTAGCCCTGGTAGCCGTAGCCATTGCCGTAGCCATAGCCGTCACCCGCACCATACCCGTCACCGCGCATGTCGCCGCTCATCCAGGCGCGTGCCGCGAAGCTGAAGTCGGCCTCGCCGTCGAGATCGCCGTAGCCGTCGCCGTAGGTATTGCCCCAGCCGTTGCCGTAGCCGCTGTTGTAGCCGTCGTTCCAGCCGTTGCCGCCCCAGCCGTTGCCCCACGGCATCCAGCTGTTGCCCCAGCCATTGTTGCCCCAGCCGTTGTCCCATGGCATCCAGCTGTTGCCCCAGCCATTGTTGCCCCAACCGTTGCCCCAGGGCATCCAGCTGTTGCCCCAGCCGTTGTTGCCCCAGCCGTTGTTACCCCAGCCGTTGTTACCCCAGCCGTTGCCCCACGGCGCCCAACCGTTGTTCCAGCCGCCGCCGTAGGGTGCGCCCCAGCCGCCGTAGGGTGCTCCGCCCCAAGGCTGGTAGTAGGGCGCCGGCGCGGGGGCGTAGCCCTGCATCATCGGTGCGGCGTTTTCGGCCGACGGCATCTCCGGTTCCTGCGGCATCGGTGGTTCGGCAAAGTGGGATACCGGCGGCTCCGGAGGTTCAGCCGCCGCCATCGGGGCCTGTACAGCCGGCGCTGCCGGCGGTTGCGGTGCCGCGGGTGGTGCCATCGGCGCGTTCCGTTCGTTCACCCACGCGGGTTTCTCCGGCGCCGTGGGCCGTTCCGGCATGGTCACGTCGAGGGCCGGCTTCTCGGGTGCATGCATCGACTGCAGGTCGGCCCGCTGTTCGACCGCCCAGTCGGGAGGAGCCGGCAGTTGAGGTGCTGCGGGCGCCTGCGGCGACGGGGTTTCGGCACGGTACTGTTTGACCCAGTCCGGCAGTTCACGTTTCGGCGCAGCGGGTCGCTCAGGTGCGGCCGGGGCTGCCGGCGCACTGGCCACCGGATTGGGTTTGACCCAGTCCGGCGCCTGCGGCCGCGGCGGAGGCGTCGCGGCGGCGGGAGCCGACATACCGGCATCGGCCTGCGGAGGCTGCGGAGGTGTCGGCGCGGGCGGTGCCGCCGGAGCCGCGAGCTGGGCCCTGCGCTCCTGCACCCAGGCCGGTAGCTGGTTGCCCGGCGCCATCTGTTGCTGGACCCAGGCCGGCATCTGTCCCGGTTGAGTCGATTGGAACTGGGGTGCTGCGGACTGCTCGGCGGAAATCGCCGGGTTTCCCAGGGCGGCGAACAGCGCACAGCCGATCAATGTCGGTTTGAACATCGGGTTCTCCTTGGGCAGTGGACCGGATTCGCGGGCCGATCCGTTTGGCAGGCCGACTGCCCTGCGCAGCGAGGCGATGGGGCAGGCCGGACAGCGATGGCACGACAGGGGCGAAACGTTACATGATCGGGACCCTGGGCGCCATTGACCGATGTCGGTAAATTGACCTGATTTCGGCCCGTGATGCGAGTCGTGTAACCTGTTCAGCCCGTCGCCGGTCGCTGATGGCCGGCGCCGCCGACCGGCCAGTTCCCAGGGACCCGTCAGATGACGCCTGCACACGTTCACGGCTTTCTGTTGCCGCACGACCTGAGCGACGCGCGCCTCGTGCGCCTGCTGGGTGGCGAATCGGCCTGCATGGCCGACTCCAGCAGCACCTTCACGCTGCGGTTCTTCGACAGCTTCGACTGGAGGCTGTACGGCGCGGGCCTGCATTTGATGCAGTTCGACACGCCGGCCGGACCGGCGCTGCGGCTCAGGGATGCCTCGGGCGTCGATGTCGCCGAGCCGGTTGCGTTCGACGCCACCCCGGCCTGGCCGGCGGACCTGCCACCGGGCGGCCTGCGCGACCGCGTCGCCAGCTGCCTGGCGATGCGCGTGCTGTTGCCGGTGGCCCTGGTGCGCGCGGCCGTGACAGAGCTGCGCCTCGTCAACGAGGACGGCAAGACGGTCGTGCGTCTTCAGCTGATGCGCCTCAGCAGCGAATCCGATGCCGTCGTCGAACCGCGCACCTTGTGGCCCCGGTTGCGCGTGCTGGCCGTCAAGGGCTACGAAGAGCAGGCGGACGCCTTGTGTGCCGCCTTCGCCGACCAGCACGGCTGGCCGGATGCGCCGGCGAGCCCGCTCGAGGCCGCGGTGGCGGCGCTTGGACGCGAGCCCGGCGACTACAGCTCCAAGCTCGATCTGACCATCCGGCGGGGAAGGATGGCGATCGATGCGATGCGCAAGGTGTTCCTCACGCTGCTCGACACCCTGGAACGCAACGTCGACGGCGCGCGGCGCAACCTCGATTCGGAGTTCCTTCACGACCTGCGCGTAGCCACGCGGCGCACGCGATCGGCACTGACCCAGGTCAAGCGCGTGCTGCCCGACGCCGTGGTCGAGGATTTCAAAGAGCGCTTCGCATGGCTGGGTCAGATCACCGGTCCGACGCGCGACCTCGACGTGTTCCTGCTCGAACTGCCGACTTACCGAGCAAGTCTGCCGCACGTGATGCGCGCCGATCTCGATCCGCTGCAGCGGCGAATCGAGCTCGATCACGCCGAGCAGCAGGCCAGGCTCGCAGCGGCGCTCGGCGGTCGTCGCCTGCGCGCGCTGCTCACCGACTGGCGCGACGCACTCGAGGCGGACGCGTTCCCTGGAGAGCCAGGTTGGTTCGCCGATCTGCCGATCGAACGCGTTGCATCGCAGCGCATCTGGCGCATCTACAAGCGTGTGCTCAAGGACGGTCGCACGGCGGTCGGGCACGGCGAGCCGACCGCGATGCACGAATTGCGCAAAGACTGCAAGAAGCTGCGTTACCTGATCGAATTCTTCCGCAGCCTGTATCCGGACGACGACCTGCAGGGCATCGTCAAGACGCTGAAGAAGCTGCTCGACAACCTCGGCGAGTTCCAGGACAGGCAGGTGCAGGCCGAACACCTGCGTGCGCTGGCGGCCGAGCTCGACCCTGCCGATCCGGCCACCCTGTCGACGACACTCGCAATCGGTGCGCTGATCGCCGATTCGCTGCGTGCGCAGCAGGCGGCACACGAGGCGTTTGCCGATCGTTTCGCCGCGTTCGACTGCGACGACAATCGCGCACGCTACAAGACACTGTTCAAGCCTTCGTCGGCGGCGGACTGACGGAACTGTCGGAACGACCGGCAGCATTCGGCAGGATGCCGACGCTTGCGTCCTGGTCTGATGTACCGATCCTGAGTCGCGAATGCGCAAAGGTTCGCCCGCTTGGCGCGTGATGTTCGGGTGTCGTTGCAGTGGCGCAAACCGGCACGCTGCGGTCGGTTTGCGGCGTCAGCGGGAGCGGTGTCCGATGCGTCCATCCGCAGAGCCCGCACTGCCTCCTGCAGACATGTCACCCGAGTGCCTCAGGTTGCCGGTCGAGCGATGCGGTGACCCGGCAGTCGTACAGTGTGGATGTCGGTAACGGCAGTCGTTTCGCGCCGCAAGCGCCGGCTCAGGTACCCGACAGCACATCGAAGCGCAGACCGCTGGATCCCTCGCCGAGGCCATATTGCTTGCTGCGACCCAGCCACACCAGCGTGCGGCCGTCGACCCAGCGCGCAAGTTGGAAGTTGCGCTCGACGACGATGCCGGCGCGCCCGATCTCCTCGTCCTCGATGCGCAGCGGTGGCTCGGCGTCGACCGCGACGCCTGGATCAGTGCGCAACAGCAGGCCCTTCGGCTGCACCCGGCTGCGCTGGCCGTCCGCGTCGACGCGCAGCATCGCGCGACGCTCGTACTGCGTGACCGGTGCCAGCGCGGGATTCGAGCCGGCGGCCGGGACCGGCACCAGTGGCAGCCAGTGTTCCGGCACTGCGGTGGCGAGCCGGTACACGAGCCCCGTGACGCCCGCCGCGTCCGCCGTGGACCGGGCGGCACGGATCGATGCCTCATCATAGCGTGCGTAGGGCATGCCACTGGCGCCCTGCACCCTGTGCTCCACGGCCCAGGCCATGTTGGCCATCTCGTCGCGGAAAAGGGCGACGCGTTCCAGGGCATCGCCTTCGAGGGTCTGTGCCAGCGTCGGTGCCAGCAGCCACCAGTCGCGCGTCGCCGGCGTACGCCGGCCGGCGCTGCTCAGTCCTGCCGGTCGTTCGCTGAGCTCGAACATCGCCCATGGCGTGCCATCGTCGTTGCGCGATGGCGTGACGAGGGTCTCTACACCGAACGTGTCGCGCACCGCGCAGTGCGCGATGCGGGTGACGGAACCGACCGGCAGGCGCAGTGGGATCACGAACCAGTCGTTGCCGTAGATCAGGCCGAACTCGGCCAACAGGAGCCGCGACAGGTCGGTGGGACCGGCAGTCAGCGCACCGAAATTGATCGTCTGGTCCTCGAACTCCCAATAGCGGTCCGCAGGCTTGCCGGCGTACTGCGCAGGTACCGGTAGCACGGGTCGCGGCGCCAAAGGCGTCGCGACGCTAGCGGCCGCGTCCAGTCCCGTGGCCGAGCCGCGCAGCGCGTACCAGTCCAAGTGTCGGTCGGCATACTCGTCGGCCTCCAGCGACAGCTCACCGTCGGGAGTCGCCGCCGACAGCGTGAATGCGTATTCCTGGCGCTGTGCGTTCCACGCATCGGCGGACACGGGGTCGACCAGCAGTTCGCCGTACCACGCGAGCCAGTCCTGCAGCACGCTGAGCGCGGTCTGACGTGATTTCGTCGCGATCGCCGGCTGCGGCGGCAGGTCGGACAGGCTTCCGTCGGGATTGCGCAGCAGGCGCAGCGTCGCGGCCAGCAGGCGACCGTCGAGCGCGCGTCCGCCCGCCAGCGCCAGCCATTCGACACCGTCGCGGTCGGCGCCGGCCGACCCGTCGGCGGGCGGCTCGAGCGGGTAGGCGGCGACGAACGACTTGTACAGGCTGGTGAGCTTCGCTGCGGTGAGCATGCGCTGCAGCTGCAGCCCGGCCTCGGCGGCCAGCCGCGGATGCGTCGCCCAGACCGGCTCACGTTCGACGACGACCTCGAGCGGCATCGCGCTGTTGTCGTAGTCGGTGGCGCGCGTCGCGGCCTGCTTGTCGGGGATGCCGGCAAGCACGCGCGCGAGCGGTGCGCTGTCGCCGTCGATGCGTACCTCGATCGGCGTGCCGGCGTCCTCTCCGGCGAATTCGAGGAACTGCCACTGGCGTGCCAGCAACCACAGTGGGTCGGCGATCGGGGCCGCCAGCCCGGGCTGCAGGTCGGTCGACAACGGCAACGGTTCGACGCGCGTCCACGTCGTCACCGCGGGCCTGATCACGCGGCCGGGATCGAGCAGCACGGCATTGGCGATGTCCAGCGTCAGCATCGGTCACTCCTTGCCCAGCACCGCGGTGCCGGTTCGCGTGTACTTGGCGGCGAGTTCGGTCAGGCGCACGCCGGGCACATCGGCGGACACCGCCTGCGGCAGGTAGACCGCCGGCAGCAGCGTACCGAGCCATTGCAGCTGTTGCGGACCGACCGCGCGCAGCCGGGCGAGTTCGCGTGCCTCGTTGACGGTTTCGAGCAGCGTATCGATGCGCCACTGCGGATCCGTGGCCGCTGGTGGCACCGCGAGCAGCACCGCCTGTGGTGGACGTGCGCCCGGGGCGTCGTGATGCAGCGCGATGCCGGTGGTCTCTTCGCGCGTCGGGATCAGCTCGTCCCAGGCGTCGCAGAATAGCCCGGACAACGACCGGTCAAAGCGCAGTGCCTTCCTGCCGATCGCGACGATCGCGAGTTCGGCATCGGCCGGCTGGGCGGCAAACGGCAGCGCCAGCCAGCGCTCGGTGTCCACGACCGGCAGCTGCACGACGCGCAGGTCGTCCGGCGGCAGGCTGGCGCCGATCAACTCACCGGCATGACGTACCGCGGCGATCCGGTCGACACCGGAACGCACCAGCGCCAGACGGGCCAGCCAGGTCGCCGGTGCCAGCTCGTCACCGCCGAGCAGCGTGCTGCGTGCACGGTTGCCTGCCTGCAGCCGCTTGCCGTTGCCGGCCGTGAACAGTGGCAGTATCGGGAAGTCGCTGCCGAGCAGAGTGCGCATCCGTTCTATGTGTACCTTTGCACGCTGTGCCGCCGGCAGCGACGGATCGATCCGAACCTGTTCGTCGAGTGCATCGCGCAGTGTCTGGGCGCGCGCCAGGGCGTCGTGCATCCGGTCGCTTACCTTTCGACCGCGCGTCGTCAACGTCGCCGTGTCGTCGCCAAAGCCGTGCAATGCATCGTCGATGCCGAAAGCCGCTGCGCCAGCGAGCGCATTGACCAGCGCGCCGTCAGCGACGGCTGCATCGCCGGTCACCAGAACGCCGTCGAGCGCGACGAGTGCGTCGCGATAGCCTGACTGCAGCGCGTCGGCGCGCGTACCCAGTTCACTGTCGTCTGTGCTGTCTGCGCCGGCCAGCGCCGGCTGCTCCAGGTCGTCGGCGTTGGCCGCGCGCTGCGACGTGATCAATTTGTAGAGCAGGCGCAGCACCGCACGCAGTGCGCCGAGGCTGATCGTGGTCCGCGGACTGCGGCGGGGCGTGGTGTCGAGCAGCGTCAGCGTGGCGCCGCGTTGGCTGGCGGTGAGCATGCTGGCGAACACCTGCAGTGCGCGTCGTTCGAGCATCGAGCGCGCATCCTCGCCGCTGTCGTTGATCGCCATCACCAGGCCCAGCGGCGACAGGCCGAGCTTGTCGACGGTCAGCGTCAGCACCTTCTTGCTGCCAGCGATCGTTGCCGCGAGACGGATACGCGTCGGGCTGCCGAGCACGCGCGCGATCCACGCGTTCAGGCGCGGTTCCGCGCCGGCGAACGGGTCGGCAGACAGCCTGCGCCAGATCGCGCTGCTGATCGTGCTGTTGTCGAACAACAGCAGCAGGCGCTGTGCGTAGTGCTTACCACTGCGCGGCGTGCGCACGAAGTCGATGCGCGGCGGGCGCTCCTGGCGGTCGAGCGCGGCCAGCGCGGCGCCGGCACGCTCGTTGTTGCCGAGCACGTTCTGATGCACGGCCTCGGCGACCAGCACGTCGGCAACCGCGTCGTAGGTATCGGCGAGCCGGTCGAGCTGCGCCGCAATGGCATCGCGTTCGCTGGCCGACGGCGGCGGCGTGATGTCGGCCAACAGCGTCGCGCGCTCGTTGCGCCAGCGTTCGAGCAAATGCACACCGTCCACGACATCGCGCGTCGCGACCGTCTCGGACGGTCCTTCGCTCGCGGTCGGTGCGGCGTTCGGGTCGGGCCGCAGCGGCGCCAGCCGGCGCAGGGGCAGGATGTACTGTGCCAGTGTCAGGCTGGTCGTGCGCAGCGCGCGCTCTAGGCGGTAACCGAGCAGTGCGGCCAGCGGCTGGCCGGCGTCGATGCCGTCGAGCAGTTGCAGCGCCGTGCGCACGCGCACCGAGCTCAGGTCGAGGTTCAGCGCGCTGTGCTCGGTGTCGTGGTGGGCGAGGTGGCCGCTGCGCAGCACGGCGGCGGTCACTGCCTGCGGCAGCGACGGTGCGTGCACGAAGCCCTGGCTGGTTGGCGATGTCGACGTATCCGGGCGCAGGTCGTCGAGCCAGCCGTAGCCGCCGATGTACACGCCGTCCGGCCGCGCCTGCCGCCAGCCCGCGAGCCGCCGGCTGGCGAGCGAGGTGATCCACGCATCCAGACGGTACGCATAGGCGTCGAGCATGCCGCGCAGGGCGCGCTCCAGTTCGTCGACGCTGCACGTGCCCAGGAACTCGGCCGCTGCGAGCGTGTCGGCCAGCACCCGCACGTTGTTCGTCGGTGGCGTGCCGCGCGCGATCGCCGCACTGACGAACTGACGCACCGTCTGCTGTCCGGTCAGCGCGGGGATCACCAGTCGCGCCGCCTGTGCCGGTGTGTGCAGCTGCACGGCGTCGGCCGACGTCGCTGCCGTCGCTGTCTCGATGCCGACGAACTCGGCGGAGGTCAGCGCACCGCGCGCCGCACGTTCGGCGGTCTGACCGGACTGCACGCGGAAATCGTCGATCGTCGCGATGTCGGCACGGTGCAGTTCGCGCGCGATGGCATACGCGGCCAGCGACTCGAGCAGCGTGTCGGCGTCCTCGCGCGCCTTGATCGCGTTGAAGTCGCCGCTGTCGCGCGCGAGTTCGACGAGTTCCCGCAGGTAGTTGCGCGACAGCGGCGCGCCGGGATCGCGCGGCGCCGTGTCGACCAGCGGCACGCGCAGCGGGTGGTTCTGCGGGTGGGCGACGAAGCCGGACAGGCTCGGGCGATGCGGCCAGCGCAGGTGGGCGCCGAGCATCTCGGTGATGCGCTCCTGGCTCGCGGCGTGTCGCTCCATGCCGCGCGTCGCGCTCAGCGCCAGCGGGCCCAGCACGTGGCGGTAGCGCAGTGCCGTCGATACCGGCGTCATCTGCAGCAGCGCGGTAAGGTCGGCGTCGAGGTCGCTGCTGCGGCCGAGGTGCGGCGTCCGCGCCACCGCCGCCTGCCACAGCACGCGCAGGCGGGCGAGCTGCTCGGCCAGACGGGCGTCGAAGCTGTCGGCCGGTGCGGCGAAGCGTCCCGGTGCGAGCACGGGCAGCACGCCATACGGCTGTTTGCCGATGCGCAGCGCCGGGTACGGTCCGGCGGGCTGCAGATGCGCGCGTGCATGTTCCCGTACCGCGAGGCTGGCGCGGTCGCTGAAGTTCGGTTTCAGGAAATCCGTCAGGAACGCACCCAGCGTGCTTTCCCACAACAGGTCCGTCATGTGACCGGCGACCCGTTGCTCGCGCAGCGCGGCTGCGTCGACGGTGTTCAACAGGTCATCTGCGCTCAGTGTCAACCCAAGCGCCCGCCACAGGTGTGGCAGGCCGCCGTCGGCGGGTGCTGCGGCTTCCGCGCGGCGCGCTGGGTCGAGACGTTCGGTGAGCGCGGTCGGACCGTTCGCTGGCGGTGGCGCATCGCCGGTGAGATTGGTCGGTGTGCCGGGTGTGACGGTCGACAGGCCGTCGCTGAATGCGTGCGCGGCGAACAATTCGTGCAGCGAGGCGGCTGCCTGGGCCGGTGTGCGCGTGGTATCGATGCCAACGACCAGCAACGTATCCAGTCCGTCGGCCAGGCCCTGTCCGCCGGGCAGGTCGCGATCGTCGATGCGCAGCGCCATTCCGGCCTGCTCGGCGGCGTCGAAATCGGTCAGCCAGCGTGCGCCCGGCTGCAGCACGTTGCCGTCGTCGGGTACGTCGCTGGTGTCGTCCGGCGCCGGTGACACCTCCAGGCCGGCGGCGACGGCCAGCGTCTGCTTGCGGAACAATTCCTGGCCGCCGCGCTTGCCGATCACGACCCAGCGTTCCGGCAGTGCCGCGGCATAGGCCGCGCGTGACCAGTTGTCGGGCCGCGTCGGCAGCGTCGGGAAGCGCGGCTGGACGTCGACCCCGATGCGTGCCAGGTTGCGCGGTGTCGCGGCCTGCACCAGCCATGCCGCGCGGCGCGCCCCGAAGCGTGCGACCAGCGTCTGCCAGGCATCGCTGGCAGCCGGCACGTTGTCGGGCCGGGCGAACCGCGTCTGCCAATAGCCGATCGCCGCCACGCGTTCACCGGCCGTGAGATCCGGTTCATGCGCATCGATGTGGATCTGGTCCGGATAGATGCGCACGCGCAGCTCGCTGGCGGCGGCGAAGAAGCGTGCCTCGAGGCGCACCGGCAGCAGTGCGACCGGCACGTCGCCGGCCAGTTGGGCGATGCCGACATCGAATTCGTCAGCCATTGCCGGATCCCCCATCGTCGCGCGTGAACAGGCTCTTCGCGTGCACCGCGACGCGCACCGGTTTCTGCAGCGTGATCGCGGCCAGGTGGCCGGCGTCGTCGACGAACCGCGCGGCGCCGCGTCGTTGTCCGGCCAACGGGTTGGTGGCGATGCGCAGCCAGTTGCCAGGATCGGTGGCGGTATCGCGCCAGGTCGCATCCGACCAGCTGCTGCCATCGGCACCGACGGCGGCGCTCTCGTCGAAGCCGAAGCGCGGTTCGGTCGGCTGCTGTGCGAGCACGAAGAACCAGCCGTCGCCGGTCGTGAGGTCGCTGTCGGTCAGGTCGAAACCGGCGAACGCGATGTCGTCGCCGAGCGTGCCGGCAAACACTGGCGCCTTGATGTCACCGACGGCAGGCGGCTCGATCAGTGCGCCGGCGCGCGAGCGCCAGGCGTAGATCGATGTGTTCGGGTACCGATGCAGCAGGCGTCCGCGCAGCACCAGCGCGATCTGGCCGCCGCGGCCGCCGCGGCTGTTGGCGCCGAGCGCCTGTGTCGGCGCGAAGCGGTGGATCGGCGCGATGTCGGCACCGCCGTCGCTCCAGGCCCAGAAGTGCCGGAACGGCGTGCCGCGCTGGTCGGTCGGAAAGCCGCGGAACAACAGCTCCCGGTTCATCTCGGTGTTGAGACCGAGCAGCAGCGCCTCGGTGAAGCGCGGGTTGGTCTCGAGCAACATGATCGAGTCCGGCGGGATCGAGCCGACGCCGGGCAGGAAGCGTTGCTGGTCGAGCTGGGCGAGGTACTCGTAGACCGGTACGTCGAGCTCAGGGTAGGCGAGCACGCGGTCGGTCGACGGCGTGACGACGAGCGTGTCCGGTGGTGTGTCGAGTACCCGGCTGCCGTCGGCGAGCAGTACGCTGTCGAGCCGCTTGGGCACCCAGGTACGTGGCTGTGTACGCGCCAGCACCGTCGTCGCCGCGGTCGCCAGCGCGAACGGCACCAGTACCGGTTGAACGGGTGTGGTGCCGAGCGTGCCGGCCGGTGCGACCTCGAGCAGCGCGTCCTGCAGGCGGGTGATCGTTGCGCTGTCACGCAGCACCGCCGGCAGCGTGATCGAACCAGGTGGGTTCGGCAGTGGGTCGACCGGCGGTTCGGTAGGCGTCACCGTGTCGGAAGGGGTCACTGGCACTGTCGGCACGGTCGGTGTCGTTGGCGTCGGGCGCACAGGTGGCAGGGTGTCGATCGGCCGCACCGGTACGCTCGGGATCGTCGGCAATGGGCGCACCGGAGCCAGCGGTGCGCTCGGGTGCAAGGTGTCGGATGGCGTGGTCGGTGCGATCACGGCGCCGCGCGTGACCGGCGCCGCACGCACCGGTGCCGTCGAGGACGCACGTATCGTGGCGCCGTCGCGCAGCAGTGTGTTGGCCGGCAACGCCGCCAGTGTGCGGCCGATCGTCGCGCGACTGGCCGGTGCCGACGTGGTGTCGAGTGTCGCGACGATGCTCGGTGCCTGGTCGCCCTGCGCGCGTACCAGCACCTGGCCGTGGCTGTCGATGTCCAGCGCGTCGACGCTCGGCAGGCGTGTCGGCTGCGCCGCATCGGGCAGCGTCAGCAACAGCGCCGTCGCGTTGACCGTGACGGAAGCCTTGGCGATCACGTCGGACAGGGTGTCCGATACGCCGAGCCACGGCGACGGCGAGCTGTCGAGCAACGCCTGAACGCGCTCGAGGTGCGCGCTGCCGAGCACGCCGGCGGTGTGCAGGTCGGCGCGTGCCATCAGTTTCGGCGTCGACGTGGCCGCGGCGGCATCGCTACGCAGCGTGCGCAGCACGCTGGCAGGTACGCTGACCGGCAGGCCGATCGGCGACAGGTCGACGGCGGCGTTACCGCTGGCCGGGATCACGATCCGGTCGAGGTCGTCTACGGCACCCAGGCCGTGCGGCACGAAGCGTGCCGGGTCGACGTCGAGCTGACCCTGGCCGAGGCGCTCGACCAGGCGTACGCGAGGCGGGCGATTCGCGCCCGACCCCGGGGTCGATGCCGTTGCGCCCGACAGCGCCGGCATGCGGCGCAATGCCGCGCGCAGCACGGGTCGTTGGCTGCTGGTCAGACGGCGCAGCGCCGGGTCGGCAAACGCATCCGGCAGGCTGGAGGTCGCGACCGTGCCATGCAGCGTCGCCGCGCCGCTTGGCGTGCGTGCGTGCAGCGGCGCGGTCAGCTGCAGCAGGCGATCGACCGGCTGCGTGACGAAGTGACGTGCATGCACGCGCGCCAGCGCCTCCAGCGACAGGCGCGTGCGGCTCAACAGTCGGTTCGCCTCGAGGATGCGCCCGACCTGTTCCCACGACCACTGCATGAAGGTGTCCTGGTAGCGGCGCTCGATCTCGGCGCCGAGTCCGGCCGCGGCACGCGCACGTGGATCGAGGTTGAGTTCGCGCAGCCACGCCGGCACGTCGGCCGGGACGGTATGCTGGCGCGCATGCCACGCACCGTAGACAGGTGCACCGAGGACGCCGGTCGACGATACGCCGGGCGTGCCGCCGGCTTGCGCGGCGTTGGCATCGAGCGCCTGTTGCAGTGCCTGCCGCACCTCGCCGGCGACGTCGTCGAGGCCTGCCGACCCGCGTTGCGGCGCACGCAGCGCGCCGTCCATCAGCAGTATCGCGCGGGGATCGTCGCTGGCGAGTGAGGGCAGCTCGGGTCCCCCGGCGCCGATGTACATCGGCTGCGTGCCGAGCGTGTCGGCAGCCTGTATCGGCTGCAGGCGCCGCGCCAGCGATTCGAAATCACCGGCCACACCGGTCGTGAAACGCCAGTGAAAGTACACCGGCAGATCGATGTCGCCGGTGGTCGGCAGCGTCCACGCCGGTGTCAGCGGTTGGCTGGCGTCCGGTGTACCGCCGAGGCCGCGCACGACCCCGGCATCGAACGCAGGCACCAGGCACGCGGCGTATTGCCGGTTCGACTCCAGGCGCCGCGGTGCGACCAGCCTCGACACGTTCAGCGCCGGTTGGTCGGTCAGCGCCGCGGCGAGATCGACGTTGCCCGTCGGCACCAGTGCCTGTGCGTGCGCCCAGGCCCAGGACTCGTCGAGCGACGGCAGTTCCAGCGCCGTGACCTCGCGTGCGATGTGCAGCACCGGCAGCGGCTGGCCACCTTCGCTGCGTGGTGCGTCGACGCGCGCCAGGTCGACGACGATCAGCACCAGCCACGGCCGCAGGCGGTTGTCGGCGCCGGCCCTGGCCGGCGTGAACAGCCACGGGAAGTCCGGCGGGTCGAATTCGACCTGGGCGAAGTAGTTCGGTTCGACATCGCTGGCCGCAGCGCGCGGATCGGTGCGCAGGATGATGCGCGGGTCGATGCCGAGCACGTCGCCCGGACCGTGCACACTCAGCGCGTAGCGTGCGGCCGGCAGCGGGGCGACCGTGACGCCGACCTCTACCGTCGCGCGTGCGTGCAGCGCGCCGCCGCTGTCGGCGTCGGCGATGCGCTCGGCCAGACCGCGCCGCACCCAGGGCAGGAACCGATACGAAGATGCCGCCATGTCGTGTATGTCTCCGCTAGCCGGCGTCGAGCTCGAAGGCCTCGACCAGCCGGACGCTGCGGGCGTTGCCCAGTTGCTGTTGCGCGATCATCGTCGTCGTTTGCGCCTGCGCGGCGAGCATGACGTCGGTGCTGCCGAAGTCGGCCGCGTCGACGACCGCGAGCGGTGCCGCTGCCAGGTCCAGGCGCGCGTTGCGGCGCGCCCGCAGTCGTTCGTCGTGGCGCTGCGGTGCACGGCCAGCCGTGCCGTGCTGCGCCAGCCGGTCGACGAACAGGTGATCGAACACCGTGGTCACGCGCGTCGGGCGGGTGTGGTTATGGCGGCGCGCGTCGAGATCGAGGTACGCGGTCTCGAAGTCGAGGTCGGCGGCGATGCCGCCGGCGCCGACGTTGAACGCCTCGCTGCTGAACGCGACGCCGGCCTGCATCGCTTCGAACGACGGGCTTGCCAGGCGCTCGTCCTCGCCGACGACGAGGAACTTGCTGCGTGGGAAGAACTCGGTGACCGGCTCGGCGTCGTCGATCACGACGCCGCCGATCGTCACGTCACCGAGGTCGAAACGTGCGGCGCCGGCCACGCCGGTATCGCCGAAGCGTTGCAGTGTCAGGCCGAACGGCACCGCGCGCTGGCTGAACAGGAAGCGGCCGAGCGGGTGGGCGCGCAGTGCCCGCTCGCTTGTTGAAACGCCGCTGTCGGGTGCCAGTGTGACCAGCGATCCGCCGGCGCCCGGCAGCTGCGCGGTCCAGTTCTCCGGCCGCGCCATCTCGGCCGCGAGCAGGGCACGCACGTCGGTCGTGACCGTCGACAGCGCCGGCGGGTCGCCCCAGGCCTCGTCGAACGACTTGTCGATGTCCCACCACAGGATCGAGAACGTGACCTTGCCCTGGATGTGCCACTCACCCGGGCCGGCCAGCGTGCCGGTGACCTTCACCCCGGCCAGCGTATGGCCCTTGTAACTGACCTCGGCAATGATGCGGAAATCGCTGAGGAAGTGCGTGCGCGGTTCGCGGTAGATCAGCACGTCGACGCCGAGCACGCCCTTCAGGCCGACTGGGCCGATCTTGGCCGTGGCCGTGAACTCCAGGCCGGCCTGGATGGTGCACGGTGTCAGTGCGAAGTAACCGGCCAGCTTGAGCTCGAAGCGGCCGACCTTGAACGACGCGCCGAGCCGGTCCATCGCGCTGGCGACCTCGGCCGGCACGTCCTTGAAGCGCGGGTTGAAGCCGCCGGCGGCGAGCAGGTAGCGCGGCTGGTCGCCGTACTCGCCCCACACACCGAGCCCGCCGGTGATGTCGATCGTCGCCAGGCGCGAATCGCGCAGGCGGGCGAGGAAGCCGTAGCGCTGCTTCTCGAGATCCCAGAAGCCGAGGATGTCGACCACCAGCTTGACCACGGTGATGGTCGCGTCTTCTTTGGTCGGTCCGAGCTCGACCTTGAGCTGGCCGATCAGGACCGCGCGCGCGAAGCGCGCGTCATCCGACGTGTTGAACACGTTGTCCCACTGCAGCACGACGCCGAGGCGGATGAACACGAAGCGCGGGTCGCCCCAGCCGATGTCGAACATCAGGCCGGCCGTCAGTGCGCGCGGCGCGGCCGGGAACAGGCTGCGCAGGCGGTTGATGATGCGCGGTGCGTCGCCGACCGGGTCCTTCGGGAACAGGATGTCGTCGAAGGCCTTGGTGCGCATGCCGGCGGCCAGCTGCTCGATGTCGACGCCGTGCTGCACGCCGACCAGGCCGCCGATGCCGTTCAGCGTGAAATCGAGCGGCAGGTGCACGGCCGGGAAGCTGGTGTACAGCAACAGCAGCAGCGACCAGTCGTCCGCGGCCGTCGTCAGCATGCCGATCGCCTTGATGCCGAGCTTGAGCTTCTTCAGTTCGAGCTGCAGCTCGAGCGCGCCGGCATATTCGTGCTGCACGGCGTCGACGTACAGGTAACCGCCGCCGCGCAGCGCCCTGGCGTCGAGGCGCAGCCCGATCCCGGCCGGCGGCTGGAAACCGAGGTCGAGATCCATATCGTGCAGGTTGCCGCTGGCGTCGTCGGTGAAATCGAGATCGAGACGGAAGCCGATCTCGTCGACGCTCGCGGCGAACGGGCCGAGGTGCGCGGTCAGCCCGGCGCCGACGCTCAGGCCCAGGTCGCCGCCGCGCTGCGACGGGCCGAGCCCGACCTGCAGGTGGTGCACGGTCAGCACGCCGGCGATCGCGCGCGCGACCGGCACCGTCGCGGTCGCCCTGCTGCCGCCGTCCAGGCGCAGGCCGTGGCTGTCGGCGACCAGGCCGATGCTGAACCGCAGCGTCGCACCGTCACCCATGATCTTGCGCAGGAAGCTGTCGCCGTCGGCGGGCACGATCACCAGCTCGGCGTCGCGCAGGCCGGCGCGCACAGCGGCATCGTCGCGGGTCACGTCGATGCCGAAGTCGAGTTTGTAGATGTCCAGCCGTGTCCTGTCGGCCTCGCCAATGCGCAGCGCCGACTCGTCCGGCTGGCCGGCGCTGATGCCGAACTTCAGGAACGGCAGCGTGCCGCCGCCGCTCGCGGTCAACGGCAGGCGGCCGTCGCTACTGAACGGCAGGTACAGGTCGAACGCGGACGGAAAGCCGGCGTCCAGGCGGAAGCTGCCGTTGCCGTCGTCAAAGTCCTGCTGCAGCGTCAGGCTGCCGCCGAGCGACAGGAACAGGCCGGGGCCGCCGTGCGCCCGCGGCACGAACTGCACCGAGGTCAGCAGGCGCTGGTCGAGGCCGATCGCGTCCGGCGCCGCGTGGCCGATCGACAGCGTCATCGTGCGTAGCGCGACCAGGTCGGCGAGTGGCGTGACACTGTCCGGCGACAGGTCCCAGCCGTACACGATGTCGACGTGACCGGCGTGGTCGTCGCCGGCCTTTTCCTTCGACGTGAACGCGTCGAGCAGCTGCAGTGCCAGCCCGCCGGCACCCGAAAGACGCTGCGCGAATGCCTCGCCGGACGGCAGGTCCTCGCCGCGCAGGTTTCTCAGCAGGCGCTTCGGGTCGATCAGGATCAGCGCCTCGGTGTCCTCTTCGAAAAACAGCACCGCGCGCGAGAAGGCGTACAGCCACGGCACGCGCAGACGGATCGAGTCGGTCGCCGCGAGCTTGAGCAGCACGTAGCCGACCTGGCTCTTCGACACCTGGTCGCTCTTCAGTTCGTCGTACAGCTCGGCGAAGTCGGTGAACAGCGGTGCGAGCTCGGCGACCAGCTCGGCGAACGACTCCTTGTCGGCATCCAACCCGGTCGCGTGCTGGCGGAACTTCGCCAGCTTGTCCTCCTTGATCTCGGCGCCCGGCGCGAGGCCGAGGTCGGCGCGCAGTTCGCGCGCGATCGCCGGGTCGCCGAGGTGCTCCTGGATCCAGTCGGCGCGCCGTTTGAACCAGCCGCCGATCCTGGCGAAGATGCCCTTCTTCTTCTTTTTCGGGTCGCTGGTAGGCGTGGTGGGCATCAGGGCTGCACCACGGTGCCGACGTCCGGTTCCGCCGGTTCGCGGGTCTCGAGTTCGGGCGGCGGTTCGATGCCCGGCGTCAGGTCGACGACGTGGTGGGTGCCCTCGGCATAGCTGACCGAGTCGGGTGCATCCTCCGACAGCAGTACATGGGTCAGCTCGAGGTGGCTGTTGTTGTCCGCGTCGAGCTGCTTGCGGATGCGTACCAGGCCGACCGTGTTGTGGAACACCATCTCGCGCAGGAAATCGAACCGCGTCGCCGCCATCGTCTGCTGGCGCATCGCCACGGCGCGGTAGGCCGGCAGCGCGTCGTTGACGTCGAGTTCCTGCGCGGCGTCGAGCTGCGGCTGGCGCAGCGAGGTCGGCAGCTCTGCCTCGTGGCGCGGGTCGCGCAGCACGCGCAGGCGCCAGCGCCAGTCAGGCGGCTTGCCTGGTTGCACGCCGGTGTCGGGTGGCCAGTCGTTGGCCGGCAACAGCGCCGGCGAGCGGCGGATGCGTGAGCGCCGGCCGGGCGACACGAAGCCGTCCGCCGGCAATGTGATCGGTGCCGGTCCCTCGGCCCAGGCCAGCTGCGCGAACGCGAACCCGGTTTCGACCACCTGTAGGAACGGGTTCTGCCGCACCAGCAGCTTGACCACGGCCTTGAAGCTGTTGCGCGCCGGGCTGGACGTCAGTTCGACGAAGCGCGACGCCCTGGTCTTGTTCGGGTCGGCCTTGTCCTTGCGGTAGTAGTCGAGCGCCAGGCTGCACGAGAAGTGCACGTCGCCGCCGAGCATGACGACGCTGGGGTAGGTGGCCAGTCGCTGGAACAGCACCTCGCGCGCCAGCTCGTTGCTCGACCAGCCCTCGTTGTCGTACTTCTCCACGCCGACGTTGGCGGTCTGCACGCCGCTGCCGTCGAGGCCCTTGCCGGTGTGCACGGCGTCGATCGCGAGTTGCGCGATCGGCCAGCCGAGGCGGTCGATGGTGTCGGGCCCGAGCACCGGCGCCGCGGATACCATGAACAGCAACTCGCGACCGTCGCTGAGCGGCCCGGCCGGGATCTGCCTGTCGCGGTCCAGCCCGACCAGGTCGGGCGGCAGGTAGCTCTGGCCCTCGAACTTGCGCCGCGTGCGCGTGTCGAGCACGAGCATCAGCGTGGTCGGCGACGGCACGCTGTATTTCCACGTCGGCTGGATCGTGAAGTCGGTACCGCTGGTGCCGACCAGCGTGTCGATGAAGTCGGTCGATCCGTTCGGGTAGGGGCCCTGGCCACCGCCGTACAGACGCGTGATCTCGTTGAGGAAGTTCAGGTTGCTGCCGGATTCGAACGTCTTCGGGTCGTTGCCCCAGCCCTGGAACACCGCGTAGGCCATCAGTGCGTTGCGGATCAGCTGGCGGCCCATCGGCTTGGTGTAGCAGCGGTTGACCCACTTCTTGCTGATGTTCCAGTCGTCGGTGACGTCGTGGTCGTCGAACACCATGTACGTCGCGACGTTGGCCAGCAGGCGCGCGACATGCGGCACGCCGGCTCGGAAGATCGCCAGCTCGCGGTCCATGCCGTTGAACCCGCTGCCCGGAAGCCTGGCCGCGTCGCGCCATCTTCCGGCGTCGCCGCCGTATTTCTTGTTGTCCTCGGGACGGCCCCAGAACGGCTGCACCGTTGCCGATGCGGCGTTCGGATCGATCGGCCGCATCAGGTCGTCTGGCGTACCGAGCCGGCCCCAGATGCGCGGGTTCCATACCGCCAGGTACATCGCGACGTACTCGCCGTACGACAACAGGTGGTTCTCGCCGTCGCCGGTGGTATAGCCGGCCAGCTCGATGACGACCTTGTGCCGGCGCAACGCCGGGAAGTTGTCCAGGTTGGCCGTGACCTGCGCGTCGACCGCGTTGCCGGCGGCCGTCTTGCCGACCACGTGCAGTTGCTCGTCATCGCCGATCACGCGCGCGGCGATATCGCCGAGCATGGCCAGCAGGCTGGGCGGCAGGTCGTCGGCGTAGATCTGGTCGCCGGTCATGAACAGCTGCTGCGGGCGCAGGCGCGGTGTGGCGAGGTTGTCCTCGATCTCCTTGTCCAGCCACGCCAGCGCGTCGTAGCCGGGACCATGGCTCTTGCGGCAGCTGCAGTGCGCGAAGTGCGTGTCATCGATGGTCGCCGGCGGTGTGACGAAACTCGGCAGCCGGTCCTCGACATAACCGAGTGCGAGCGCCGGTGCGCGGAACGGTTTCAGCTCATCCGGGATGTCGCCTGGGTTCTCATCGCGCAGCATGCCAAGCTGCTTCAAGCCGCGCAGGCCGACATTGACGTCGTACGAATAGAGGGTACCGGGTTCCAGCGGTGCCTTCGGTGGTTCGATCTTGACCACGACCAGGGCGACATGCAGGTTCTCGCCGAATCTGCGCGTGGCGGCAACAGCGTCGGCGATTGGCTGCTGCCCAGAGGCGACCTCGTCGACGGTCGCGCTGGCCGTCTGCAGACCGTGCCAGACGCGCACGGAAACAAGTGCCGTCTGCGACAGCGCGACCCATATCGCCACGAGACGTGGTTCGACGCGTCTGATGATAGGTCCGGCAAGCACCAGATCGAGCGGATCCGTCATCTCGTCCTCCCCCTCGGTGCACGGCGAACGCTGCGGGGCACGCTGGGCCGGAACCGCGTCGAATCGGTCGGACTGCGCAGCTGCGCGTGCGTAGGAAGGCACTAATAGGCATTGGCCAATGCGCTGTCAATGCGGACTATCCACTGCATCGGCGAGTTGCACGGGAGTGCTGTGCAGAGGGGCCGGACGGCCTGGGTTCCGCCGGCCGCGGCAACCCGCATCGCCGTGCACGCCGGCATGCCGGGTCGCCCGTGCGAGCGACGCAGCGGGCCGCTGCCACTCCGGTGCGGCCGCAGTTGCCGATCGACGGACCAATCGGGTCACGCCTGTGCAATCATTGTCGCCCCGGATTGTGTCCACGCCGGTCGGCGGTGGGGACGCACGTCTCCAAGAAACGGTTTGATAAATCTGTTGTGAAAATTCTCGGCGTCTACAACATCAAGGGTGGGGTCGGCAAGACCGCCACCGCCGTCAACATCGCGCACCTGGCCGCGCAGAGCGGCCTGCGCACGCTGATCTGGGATCTCGATCCCCAGGCGGCGGCGACCTTTTATCTACGCGTCAAACCCAAGGTCAAGCGCAGCGAGAAGATGCTGAGCGGCAAGAAGTTCGACCTGAACGAGGTCGTGAAGGGCTCGGACTATCCCAATCTCGACCTGCTGCCGGCCGACTTTTCGTATCGCAACATGGACCTGCTGCTAGGCGAGAACAAGAAGCCGGCGCTGCGCCTGCTGAAGCTGCTGCGGCCGTTGGCCGAGGAATACGAAGCCGTCGTGCTCGACTGCCCGCCGAGCATCTCGCTGGTGTCGGAGAACATCTTCCGCGCCGCTGACGCGCTGCTGCTGCCGACCATTCCGACGACGCTGTCGCTGCGCACGATGCAGCAGCTGCTCGACTTCATGGAAGGCCATAAGCTGTCCACGCCCGTGTACGCCTTCTACTCGATGGTCGATCGGCGCAAGCGCATGCACCTCGACGTGATGGCGAGCGGGCAGGACCCGCGCTGCTGCGTGCTCGAGACGGCGATTCCTTACGCGACCGAGGTCGAGCGCATGGGCATCGAGCGGCGCGCGGTCACTGATTACGCGCCACGATCTCCGGCCGGACGCGCGTACCAGGCGTTGTGGGAGGAGATCCAGGCGAAGGTCGGCGGGCTGCGTCCGCTGCCGATGACCTACGATTCACCGTTCTAGCGGACTCGCGCGCACGCGCGACGGTCGGCGTTGCCGGCGCACGACCCCCGACATCCGACCCGACCGGTGTTGGTCCATACTCCGGACGACTGCTGCGCCGTTCAGGCGTGTGAACGCGGCCACATTGCTGCGGAAGCGTACCCGAGGGTTCGAACATGGAACTGAATACGTCCGGCGTACCGATTCCGGTCGTGGAGGGGTTCGGCTACCTTGCCGCAACGCTGGTCTTCCTGGCCTTCTACACGAGGACCATGATGCCGCTGCGTGTCATTGCGATTGCCAGCAACGTCGCGTTCATCATCTATGCTGCGCTTGCGCACCTTACGCCGATCCTGGTGCTTCACGCGGTCCTGCTTCCGCTGAATCTGTACCGCGCGTGGCAGTTGAACCGCTTGATCGCCGGTGTCGCCGGCGCCGCGGATGACAGCCTGTCTATCGAATGGCTGCTGCCGTACATGAGGGAGCGGCGGGCGTTCGCGGGCGAGCGCCTTTTCACGATCGGCGATCGTGCCGATGAGATGTTCTACATCGCCCGTGGCAGTGTTTCGCTGCCTGAATTGGGCATGCAGCGTGCCACCGGCGAGGTGATCGGCGAGATCGGGCTGTTTTCGCCGGGTCGCCAGCGCACGAGTTCGGCCGTCTGCACGACCGAGTGCAGGCTGATGACGATCAGCGGTGCGAGCGTGCGCGACCTCTACTACCAGAATCCGAAGTTCGGGTGGTACCTGTTGAACCTGATCACCGGTCGCCTGGTGCGCGAGGTCGAGCGGCTGCAGCGGCGATCATGACCCTGCGGTGTCGAATCGGTCGTTACGCGGTCCGCCGAGCTGCTGGATGACGCGGTCGGCGACGCGAAAACTGTTGGCGTAGATCGTGAAGGTGTACGGCACGCTGCCGCCGGTCGGCATGAAGCTGCCGTCGCTGACGAACAGGTTGTCGACTTCGTGCGTGCGGCAATCGGGGTCCAGTACCGAGGTCTGCGCGCAGTGGCCGAAGCGGCAGCCGCCGGCCTGCAGGTTCGGTGGCGGACTGGCGCTGATCGACGAGCTGATCCGCCGGGCGTCGAGCTGGCGCAGCATCTGCTCACCGCGTTCGGCCAGGAAGCGGCCGACGACCTGGTCGTGCGGATGCGCGCCGATGCGCACGCGCGCCACCGCGTCGCCCCAGCGGTCGCGCACGCCGCCATCGAGGGCGACGAAGCAGTCGTCGGTCGGCAGCCAGTCGTTGAACACCTCGAAATTGAGCGTGCGATCGGTGCGGAACCAGGTCTCCAGCCGGCGCTTGAGATCGGTACCCCAGACCAGCTCGCCGTCGCGCCACTTGGCACGCTCGGCGCGTACGACGGCGTTCGGGTGGTCCCACAGGAACTCGACGATGCCGCCTTTCAAACGGCCAAGCTGCGGGTCGTCGATCGTGTACCAGTCGTCGAGCGCGCGGTTGACGAACGGGCCGACAGCGCGCAGTTCACCGACTGCGTCGGCGTCGAAGTCGGCAAAGGTCATGTCGCCGCTTCCGGCGCCGCCGCCGGAGAACAGCAGGTTGCGCCCGACCTGGCCATGGTTGTTGGCGAGGCCGTCGGTGAATTTCGGGCCGGTCGATGCAAGCAGCAGGCGACTGGTCTCGATCGCCTGGCAGGCGACGACGTAGATGCGCGCATCGACCCGCTGCTGCGTGCCGTCGCGGTCGTAGTAGCGCACCGCGGTGATACGGCCGCCGGCATCGCTGTCGATGCGGGAGACCTTCGCGTGCGGACGTATTTCGCAGCGGCCGGTCGCAATGGCGTGATCGAGCAGCGCGGCGCGCGCGCTGCCCTTGGCGCCGCTCGCACAGCCGAAGTCGCCGCAGAAGCCGGAGTATTCGCAGCTGCGCCGGCCCATCGCCGGACGCGACAGGATCGCGCGTGGCACGCGCAGCGCGTGGTAGCCGAGCGAGGCGGCTGCCGTGTCGATGCGCGCCGAGACCGGGTGTTCGCGGGTCGGCGGGTAGGGCAGGTCGGGTGTAGAGCGTGGCTCGCCGCCGGGATGCGGCTCGATGTGCCCGGACACGCCGACCAGGCGTTCGGTCTCTGCGTAATAGGGCTCGAGATCGTCGTAATCGATCGGCCAGTCGGCGACGTTGGCGCCGGCGATTGGGCCGAACGTGCTGTGCAGCTTGAAGTCGACCGGCTTCATCCGGTGGAAGTAGCCGCTCATGAAGTTGCTCGAACCGCCGACGCAGTTGCCGTTCCAGAAGCTCCAGCCGGACTCGCTGCCGGGCGTGCCCTGCCACCCGCCGGCACCGTCCCCGTCCTCGACCACGTGCTGCTCGTCGTGCAGGCGTGGCGTATAAACGTCGCGCCGGCAACAGGCGAGTTCGTCCTTGCGGAAGTGCGTCTCGCGCAGCCACGGCCCCTTTTCGAGCACGACGACCGAGTAACCCGCCTCGGCGAGCCGGTAGGCGACCGGGCCGCCACCGGCCCCGCTGCCGATCACGCAGACATCGTAATCGGCGCTCACAGCGGCAGTTCCCTATAGCGGGTACCGGCGTCCGGCAGCGGAAAACCCGGCACGTATTCGAGCCAGCGCCAGCCGATGCCGTCGGGATTGCCGCCGTACGCGGGCGCCGTGAGCAGGGCCTCGAGCAGGTAGCTGATCAGCGTCGACAGCCAGTTCTCGCCGGCCGGCGTCGCGGCGACCTGGCGCAGCAGCTGTTCGCGCTGCGCGTCGTCGAGCGTGTTGAACGACCTGGCGTGACGCGCCTGCGCGAGTTCGTCGAGCCAGCGGTTGCCGTCGAGCAGGAACGCGCGGTCCTGTGCATCGATCCATGGGTCGGTGGCGACGAAGCGCAGGTAGCCGACCGCGTTGATGTCGGCGGCGCCAGGGCTGCCGGGCTCGCTTGGCAGCAGGTGGCGGCTGACCGCGTCGAGCGTCGGCCACGGGTCGTAGTCGTCTGCCTGCGCGACGCGGTCGAGGCCGAACAGCAGCGCGACCGTGCCGCCGGCGGCGGCGATCAGGAAGCGACGGCGATCGAGCAGCAGCGCGCGCGCCGCGCGCAGGTCGTCGGCGTTGCGCGGTGCGCGCGGCTGCGGTCGACCCCGGCGGATCACGGCGGATCGCCGATCGGGTCGTCGGCGGCGTAGTCGCGTCCGGCCGGTGTGCCGAGCAGGGACCAGTAGCGCAACGGTGCGAGCCCACCGCCGGGGCGCTTGGTCGTCAGCGTGTCGGCGTCGAAGGGTTCGCCCTTGCGGATTGCCGTGGCGGCCACCAGCGACTTGCGCGCCACGGCCGCGTTGTCGCGCTCAATGGGCGTCGGCGCCTTATCGCTGCTGCCGAGTGCGCGTGAAACCACACGAATGCCGGCAATCATCTCCACCAGCCGGTCCGGTTCGAGCGATGCCGCGTGATCCGGCCCCGCCAGCGTGCGGTCGAGGGTGAAGTGCTTCTCGATCATGCGCGCGCCGCGCGCGACGGCGGCGATGGCCACGGCGATGCCGTCGGTGTGGTCCGAATATCCCACCGCGAGACCGGTATGCGCCTGCAGGGTCTCCATCGCGCGCAGGTTGACCTGATCGGGCGGGCACGGGTACTCGGTCGTGCAATGCAGCAGTGTCACGCGGCCCTGCAGGCGTGTCGCATCGAACGCGTCGCGGCACTGCCGCGCCGAGCGCGGTTCGACACCGTCCAGCGCGAGGCAGCACACGCCGAGCGCCTCGATGACCTCGTCCAGCGTGGCCATGCCGGTCGACAGGATCAGGTCCGTGCCGCGCTGCATGATGCGCCACAGCAGCGGCGCATTGGTCAGCTCGCCCGAACCGAGCTTGATCACGGGCAGTTCGAGGGAATCCATCAGGAAGTCTGCGCTGGCCGTGTCGAACGGCGACGACAGGAAGTCGATGCCGCGCGACGCGCAGTGGGTGCGCAGGTCGCGGAAAGTCTCGAAGTCCAGCGCCAGCCGCCGCAGCATGTCGAGCTGGCTGTCGTCACCGGGCAGGTTGCGCTGCTGGTACGCGGCCCTTGCCGCCCCAGCCGCGGCAAGTGCGGCCGGCACGAAGGTCTGGAACTTGACGGCATCGGCGCCGGCGTCGGCGGCGACGTCGATCAGGGCGCGCGCGCGTGCGGGGTCGCCGTCGTGGTTCACCCCGGCCTCGGCGATGACGTAGACGGTGTCCCCCGTATCAGTCACAGCGTCTCTCCACGAAGTGCTTGTGCAACAGCTGCCGCGGATCGCGCAGGGCCAGCAATGTGTTCGCGATGCGTTCCCCGGCGTGACCGTCGCCATAGGGGTTGTCGAACATGCTCGGCGGCGTCTGCAGCATTGCGCGGATCGCGGCGCCGATCGCTCCGGTGTCGTTGGCGACATTGTGCACGCTCGCACCGCGCAGGCGGCCCTGTTGGCGTATGCCGATGTCGAGGGTGGGCGTGTGCAGAGACGGCGCCTCGTACAGTCCGCTCGACGAGTTGCCGACGACGAGGTCGGCGAGCGCGACCAGGCTGTAGTAGCCGGCCGGCCCCAGCGACGGGTGGAAGCAGGCATTGTCGCGCGATGCGGCGAAATTCATCATGGCCTCGTTGATCGCGGTACCGCCGGTGTCGGCGTTCGCGCCGGTGAAGATGAGACCGGTGTCGTCGCCGAATGATTCCAGCGCACGCAGCAGCGGTGTGATCTGTGCCACCGGTGATGCCGGGTCCAGCGTCGCCGGGTGAAACGTGACCGCCAGGTTGCGCGCGCGCAGGCGCAGGCCCAGCCGTTCCTCGAGCCGGTTGGTCTCCCATCGCGGCGTGGTCAGCAGCGCATCGATCCCGGGACTGCCGCTGAGGATCACGCGGTCGTTGGCCTCGCCCATCTGCAGCACGCGGCGGTGGGCATCGGCATTCGTGGTGAAGTGCAGGTGGGCGAGCTTGGTGATCGCGTGCCGCATCGCGTCGTCGTACGCACCTTCGCTGACATCGCCGCCGGCGATGTGCGCGATCGGCGTGCGCGTCAGCAGTGCCGCCTGGGCGGCGGCAAAGATCTCGTAGCGGTCGCCGAGAACGAGAAGGATATCGGGCGCAAGTTCCGACAGCGCCCGCGTGATACCGGCAACCGCGCCGGCCATCGCGTCGGCGACGCCGCGGTCGCTGTCCGAACTGCGTTCCAGAGCGACCCGCCGATCGGTCTTGAAGCCGTCCTCTGTGATGCTGTCGACGGTGTGGCCGAACCCGGAATCGAGATGGCTGCCCGTGGCGATGATCTGCAGCGTCGCATCGGCATCGCGCAGCCTTGCGAGCACCGGCTTCAGCAGACCCCAGTCGGCGCGTGAACCGGTAGCCGCGCAGATTCGCATGCGATCTCCGGCGGCGGCTCAGGTGATCTGCTGCAGCAGTTCCTCGATCTGCCGCCGGTGGTCCGGATCGCGCGCACCGCTGAGCGCCTGCTGCAGCATGTCGCGTGCGCCGTCCTGGTCGCCAATCTCGAGGTAGGCGCGCGCCAGGTCGAGGCTCATCGTGAAGGTGTCGTCTTCGTCAGGCAGGTCGATCAGGGGGATGTCGGGGCCGGCGTCCGTCGACGCGGGCGTCATCAACTGGTCGTCGAGTTCGGTGACCACGTCGGGAATCTCGTAGACCTGCTCTGACGGCGCCAATTCTTCGGTGTCCGCGGACGCCACGTCGCCTTCGTTGCCGAGCTCGCGGATCCATGACGCGATATCCTCGTCGTTGAAGTCCGCTTTGTCCGCGCCGGGAGTCGGGCGATCCGAGAGCAGTTTGCTTTCCTCCAGCATCTCGGCAAGCATCGAATCGGTGACGTCGTCGCGAACCTCGAATTCGTCGCTGATCTCAGTCAGGCTGTTGATATCGATTTCGGGCAGATCGAGTTCTTCGAGATCGTCCTCTGGCATGTGCGCATCGGCGACCGCGCGCAGATCGGCCTCGGCGTCACGCAGCGCGGACGGTTCCGGTTCGGGAGCCGCGGCCACTGCGGCTGCCGCGGTCGTGGCCGCCGAACCGGCAGCTGCGCGGGCCGCGGCCGGTACTGGTGCCGGCAACGGTTGTTCGTCGGCGGTGGCCGGTTGCGGTCGCCGAAACATCAGCAACAGTGCGGCACCGCCGAGCAGGGCCAGTGCCAGCCACAACAGCCAAAGATACTCCTGGTACCAATGCGCGATGCTGCCACGCTTGCCGGCGACCGGGGTCGCCGCTTCGCTGCGTACCGACGGCGTGCTCGCCGCGGGTGTCGATTCCCGTTTCGCACTCGTCGGTGACGATGGTTGCTGCTCCTGGGGCACCTGGGCGGAACGGTCGAGATCGGCGGATGCGCTGGACGGACTCCCGGTTTCGATCCCTGCCTGCTCCTGCGCCGCCACCTCTGACTGCAGCACGCGGATCTGTTCGTCTTTGAGGTCGAGCAGCTGTTGCATGCGCGTGAGCTCGGCCTCCAGCTTCGAGACGCGGGATTCGATCGCGCTGGTGGTCAGGCGATTGCTCTCGATTTCCTCCATCGTGACCAGCAGCTTTTTCTCCAGGTCGGCCTCGCTGCCAGGTTCCGCAGCGCTCTTCTTGTCGTCGGCGACGATGCGTAGCTGCGCATCCTCATCGGGTTTGGCCGATGGCGGTGCGGCAGGTGCCTGCCCGGCATCACCCTCCGGTTTGTCCGGCGCGGCGCCAGTGGTCCTTGCGACGGGCCGCGATGGCTCCGCGGTCGCGACCCGCACCGGCGCCTGCCTGGCGGCTGCGTTGAAATCACGGCGGGCGGTTGCCGCGTCGAGCTGCTGGATGAAATCCAGCGGCGGCACAGACAGCACGGCGCCTTCGAGCAACTGATTGATGTTGCCGTTGATAAAGGCTTCAGGGTTGGCTCGTAGCAGCGCCATCGCCATCTGCTGGGTCGTGATGCCCCGTGGTTTGAGGCGCTGCGCGATCGGCCACAGGGTCTCGCCGCGGCGAACCGGGCCGTAGCTGTCGCGCGTCGGTGAGTCAGCGGCGCGAGGCACCAGAGCGCGGACCGGTGCGGCCGCCGCCGGTGTTGCGGTACTGGCGCGGGTGGGCGGATTCAGACCCCGCGGCGGGTCGAGCAGGAACGTCACCTGCTTGACCATCTGGCCACCGGGCCAGCTGAGCAGCAATGGAAAATCGAGGAATGGCTCGTTGGCCGGCCGCGTGCTGCGGATGCGCGCCAGCCAGCGGCCACCGACCTGCACGATATCGAACGAGAGATCGGCGATGAACGGCGTGTACTGGATGCCGAGGCGGTCGAAATCGGCCTGATTGGCGATGCGCAGGCGCAGGTCCTGATGCTCGCCTGGTCGTACGCCGACCAGATCGATTTCGGCGTCCATGGGCTGGTTGAGGTAGGACTTGATGCGCGCCTCGCCGAGCGTGACGGCCTGGCCGCCGATCGGTACGGCCAGCAGCAGCGCCAGCAAAGACACGCGCAATCGTCGGTGAATCTGCATCACAGTCCGGTCATTATTGTTTCGACAAAGCCATTGCAGCGGCGTATCGGCAGAGTAAGCTCATTCCTGAACCCCCTGTTCGGAGTGACCGCGTCGCGGCTGAAAACGCTTGTGCTCGCCCTGCAAGAGAATGCCTCAACCTCTTGATGCGCCGAGTCTATCACGGCGCCGGCCGTTGGCCAGTCCGGTGCGTTCAGATGGTGTACTGCTGTGGCTTGTAGCGTGCCAGGTTGGCGGGTTGCACGAACCAGTCGACGGTTTCCTCCAGCCCGCGCCTGAAACCGCCGTGGCCACCGTACGCGGGCGACCATCCGAGGAGCGCCTGGGCGCGGCTGTTGTCGGCCCATAGCCGCTCGACCTCGCTGTCCTGCGGGCGGGTGCGCTGTCCGTCTGAGACGATGTCGATCTCGGCGCCCATGCATTCCGCGACCAGGCGCGCCGTGTCTCCGATACTGATCTCGAAGTTGCTGCCGAGATTGATCACTTCGCCGACTGCGCCGTCTGCCGTCGCCGCCTTCACAAAGCCGTTCACGGTGTCGCTGACGTAGCTGAAGTCGCGGGTCGGGTGCAGCGAACCGAGCCGGATGTGGCGCTGACCGCTGGCGATCTGGGTGATGATGGTCGGTATAACGGCGCGCGCGGATTGGCGTGGACCAAAAGTGTTGAACGGGCGCAGCACGCAGACCGGTGTCGCAAAAGAGCGGTAAAACGACAGCGCGATCTGGTCGGCGCCTATCTTGGTTGCCGAATAAGGCGATTGTCCCTGCAGCGGGTGATCCTCGGTGATGGGGACGAAGCGCGCAGTGCCGTAAACCTCGCTGGTCGATGTATGCACGACGCGTCCGACGCCGAGATCGCGGGCCGCCTGCACGACATTCAGCGTACCCCGGATATTGGTGTCGACGTAGGCGTCGGGCGAGTGATATGAGTAGGGAATGCCGATCAGCGCGGCGAGGTGCAGCACCGTGTTGCAGCCCTGCATCGCCGTGCGCACGCCGTGTGGGTCGCGGATGTCGCCGGCGAATACGTCCAGGGCGTCGTGCACATCGGCGGGCGAGCTGTCGAGCCAGCCCCAGTGGCCGAAGCTGTTGTAGTAGACGAATGCGCGCACGTCGTGGCCGGCACGGACCAGGGTTTCGCAGAGATGTGATCCGATGAATCCGTCGGCGCCGGTAACCAGTATCTTGTTCATGTTGTCCTGCAATGGAGAGATTCAGGCGGCCGTGTCGATCTCCTCCAGCAATGTCTGTGCGGCCTTGTTTTCGGGGTCGTGTTCGAGAATATAGGTGAACGCGGTGCGTGCTGCATCCACGGCGCCAATCGTGCGGTACAGCTTGCCCAGCCTCAGCATCGCAACATGATCGCCGGGTGCTTTGCTGAGATAGTCGCTGTAGACGGTGATGGCCGCATCAGTGTTGCCGGAAAGGCGCAGCAACTCGGCAAACTGTGGCTCATAGGCCGGTGACATGCCCGCCAGTGTCTCCAGTATCAGCAGCGCCTGGTCGTGCCACTCCTCGGCCAAGGCAATGACCACCATGCGCCGCAAGGCATCTTCGAGCCGCGGATTGACGCCGGCGTCCGGGTGGTCGTCCAGCGACTCGCGCACGATGTCGATCAGCTGACCGTATTCGCCGAATGCGCGCGCGCTGTCGCCCCCGAGTTCGGCGAGATAGCCGCGGCCCAGCTGGGACAGTTGGCGCCCCTCGGACGTGTCCTGCCCAGCGAGCTGCTGGACGAGATGGTCGAGTTCCCCGATGTTGTGTTCCTTGAACAGGGACTGCAGCTTGCCACGCACCGGTGTCAGCGACGCCAGCCCTTGCATCTTGCGCGCGTGCGGGGTGTCGCGTTGTTCGAGCACACCGCGGAACGCCTGCTCAAGTCGGTCGAACTCCCGCCCAACGGCGTCTGCCAGCCGCGCGGCCGCCTCCGGGTGACGATGACGCCATACGGCCGCCCGGCCCGGGATATTGTCCGACTCCCATTGCGCGATCATCCGTGCGAAGTCCGGCTCGTCACTTTCCTCGACGAGCGCGGCGCCGACCCGCTCCTGGGCGCGTTCGACGAGCTTCAGGATCTCGGTGGCGTTGCTGCGATAGGCGTTGTAATAAGTCCGGCCGGCCGCCTCGATCTCGTCATCGGTCCATTCGCGATCCGACGGCGGCATGTGCAGGAATGCGCGCGCACTGAACATGCGTACGATCTCGGAGAACTCGCGGTGGCGGGTGTCGAGTTGACGTTCGATCTTGTCCATGCGCTTCTTGTGACGGAAGTCGGCTGATTTGCCGCCACGGCCGAACAGGCCGTCGTTGCATTCCAACGCCTCCTCGGCAAGGCTGCCGATCGTGCGCAGTGCCTTGTGGGCCCGGGCCAGTTCGCGCTGGGTCGCACGCAGGTTGTCGATCCGGCGGGTGTCGCCGCCGGCATCGATCAGGCGATGCAGGACCGCGAACGGCGGTTCGGCTAGGTCGGGCAGGGAGATGTCATCGAGCGCGACGAACTCGACGCCGTCGATGCGTGCTGCGTCGCCGGCCGGGTTGACGACCCGTATCCCGCGCGCGTTTGCCAGCTTTGCCTGGCCTGCAAACGCCCGGATCGCGTTGAAGAAATCGGGGGTGGTGTGCGCCGTGCGCCCGCCGTTGGTCTCGACGCGCATGTTGGCGCTGCCGAACGTCGGACCGGCATCGAACTCGTTGCTGCCACGCGCATGCGAGTAGCCTTCGGGGCTGTGACACAGGTCGATCCCGGCGAACAGGACCGTGTCGAAACCCATCTCCTGGGCGAGGCCGAACGCGGTATTGGTAACGGTTGGGCCGGTGGCGCTGATGTTCTCGATCCGGTCCTTGCCCACCCAGGGGTAGCGACGGTCGAGGAACACGCTGCGGCCACGCCACTGCGCCAGCAGCGGAAAACTCACGTGGTTGGCATGTGCGAACACGGCGCGCGGGTCCAGCTGGAGAAACTCCTTGCTGATGTCAAAGCTCAGCTCGGTCGGATCGATCGACGCGACCAGATGCGGCACGATACCGGCCTGACGCAGGCGCCGACATATGCGCGATACGGCGATGATCACCAGGCGGTCCTGGTGCGCACGGATCCACGGCAGCATCTGATCGAGCGACGGTCCGCCGCCGAGCAGCGCGGCGACCCTGCCAGGGAAGGCGCCGCGCAGCGTGACTGCCGGCACATGCTCCTCGATCAGGTTCTCGAGCTGGCGGTGTACGAACGACGGGTTGCTGAGCTGGACATTGTGCAGCCACAGCAGCGAATCGAGTTGCTGCAGCAAGTCGGCGTAGAGTTTGCGGTACTCGCCATAGAAATCGTCGGTCGCACCGATCGATTCGATCAGTCGGACATTGCCGAGGTTGGCGTAATCGCTGAATGCCAGGTCTTTGAGGTGCGATGCCAGCGTCGCATCGTCGGTGAGCGTGACCTCGTCATCGAGCGCGTCACCGTCGAGTTCGCTGGTGATCGTGGGTAGCAGTGCCGGCAGTTCGATGAACAGGAACCGCGAACCGTCCGGTACCCCGTTTTGCAGCACGTGGTGCGCCAGCAGGCCGGAGTCGGTGCCGACGACGATGGTCAGGCTGTCTTTCGCAAACAGCCCTTCGCCAAAGCGTTGTCTGAACAGATTGGCGGCGCCGATCTGATTGAAACTGCCGCGATTGACGTCGTACAGATAGCGGTCGCCGAATCCATTGACGAGGTAGGTCAGTGTCTGCATGGCGTCGATCCGGCGCGCGCCGACCGGTGGTCAGTCCGGCCTTAGCCGGACCTGACGCCTGGTAGGTGCTGCCGCGCTGGGTGTGGAAACTTCGCTCAAGTCTAGCCGAGCAGCTGCAATACGTTCTGCGGTATCTGGTTGGCCTGTGCCAGCATTGCCGTGCCCGCCTGTTGCAGGATCTGCGAACGGGTCAGGTTCGCGGTCTCGCGCGCGAAGTCGGCGTCACGGATACGGCTGCGCGCGGCGCTCTGGTTCTCGATCGTGTTGGCATTGCTGCGCAGCGTCGCCTCGATGCGATTCTGCTTGGCACCGAAGTCGGCGCGCTTCTGGGTCACGTTGTCGATCGCCGCATCGAGCTTGCTGAGCATCCAGAGGGCCTTGCTGGCGGCCGAGATCTGGCGTGACGTGGTCTTGGCGACGATAAACGACATGCCGCCGGTGGCATAGGTGCGACTGCCCATGTTGAAGGTCGAGACGTCAATGCGGAAGCTCGCGCCGGCGCGGTAGCCGATCTGCAGCGTCAGCGTTGCCGTCGTGCCAAGCAGGTTCACGCCGTTGAACTCGGCCGAACTGAACACGCGGCTGATCTCGTCACGCAGCTCGAGAAACTCGTCGTTCAGCGAACGTTTGTCGGCGGTGCCAACGGTGCCGTTGGCCGACTGAACGGCCAGCTCGCGCATGCGCTGCAGCATGTTGCCGACCTCGTCGAGCGCCCCTTCGGCCGTCTGCATCAGTGAGATGCCGTCGAGGCCGTTGCGGTTTGCCTGCTCGAGACCACGGATCTGCGCCGTCATGCGTTCCGTAATGGCAAGGCCGGCGGCATCGTCCTTGGCGCGGTTGATACGCAGGCCGGATGACAGGCGTTCGAGTGACGTCTGCATGCTGTTCTGCGACATGTCCAATGCGCGCTGGCTGTTCAGCGACATCATGTTGGTATTGATTACTTGTGGCATTTTCAGGGCCTCGTGTTTAGCCAGAGTCAGGCAGTTCGCGGCGGCCTCTCAGGCCCCTCGCGATTGCGTCACGACTGTGCACGAGCAATCTTGATGCCAACCTTGGTTTCTGCGCATAGCGTCGCGGAAAAACAGCGAAACGGTGCCGAATAATCAAGAAAAAGCCCCTTTCCGATGTACTCGGGAAAGGGGCAAACGCGTGGAGGATCGAAAGCAAACGACCGGTTGGCATGGAAGCGGCAAGGGTTTGCCGCAGGGATAGGCAGGAGACCGGCCGGCTCTTGCCCTCCCGGGAACCTATTCGGCGCGGATCACGACGCTGCCGCTGACCTGGTTGAGGTGTTTCTGCAGCCCGATGCGTTTGCCGGTATTGAGCAGGATCGGGCCCATGAAATTGGCGTGGATGCCACTGTCGCGGTTGCCGCCGTGCGCCAGGGTCACGAGCACGGCGATCTCGGCGGGGTCGTCGAGCTGCAGGGTCGCCGCCTCGTCGTCGTTCAACACGCATTCGTAGCTGACCTGGTAGGCATCGGGATTGACCACCGGGAACTGCACGTCCGGGTCGTCGACCGATTGCAGGTAGAAGACCGTGGGCTTGCCTTCCTCGTGAAACAGCTTGAACTGATGCAGTTCTTCGAAACCGGCAAGGCCAAGCGGGAAATCGATGATCGACGCGGGGTCGACCTCCTGCGCGCCGAAGCGTGTGTTGATCTGCATGGGCGAATCTCCGTTGTTCGTAATGGCCTCTGCGGTCGACATCGTTGCGTTCCTCCAGATCGGGTTCGTCGGTGAAACACGTGCCGGCGCAGGGTCTTGGCGGCGCCGATTCCGGAGTAACGGAAAATTGACGCGTGTTTCATGCCTGCAGCACCTCATGCAGAAACGGTGCCAACAGTTGGTTCGGGTGGGCCGGGCGACGTCCGCCGCGGGATGGTCGGAGATGCCCGAAACAACGTGCAACTGGGGATTTTAGAGATTAAAGAATTCTAATAAACGGCCGTTGCAGCACCCGAAGGCGGTGAATGCAGATAATTGATCAGCATGTCCGCTCGGTACAACGCGATGACTCCAGGCTGCTGCAAGCGCCGTTGCATCGTCTCGAAGTTCGCACTCGGGCTGTCGCCCGGGGTGCAGGGTCGCCAGCCGACCACTTCGCGGGTCCCCGCCATGGGACCGTCCCTCCGGCGCCAGCGTCGGGCCGAGCAGCCACAGCGGCAGCTGATCGAATCATCTGATACCACATCCCCCGCCTCGCAGATTCGGGTCGCCGCCTTGCGCGTCGATCCAGGGCCTCCGGGAATATCCCGAATGCCCACCAGGAGGCGGTAGATACGACTGATCGTATATCCGCCATAGAGCAACCCCACGGCAGGCGCACGAGTCGGGCCGGCAAAGGGAGAAAGAAAATGGCACAGGTAATCAACACCAACATGATGTCGCTGAACTCGCAGCGTGTTCTGATGAACTCGCAGTCGAGCATGGCGACCTCTCTGGAGCGTCTGTCGTCCGGTCTGCGCATCAACCGCGCCAAGGACGACGCGGCCGGTCTGGCAATTGCGCAGCGCTTCACCTCGCAGATCCGCGGCCTCGAGCAGGCCAACCGCAACGCCAACGACGGTATCTCGCTGCTGCAGACGGCGGAAGGCGCGCTCGACGAAGTGGCGAACATGCTGCAGCGCATGCGTGAACTCTCGGTGCAGGCAGTCAACGGCACCGTGAGCAACGCTGACAAGAACTCGCTGCAGGACGAGTTCGCCGAGCTGGTGCGCGAGATCGGCCGTGTGATGGACTCGACCGAGTTCAACGGCACCAACCTGCTGGCGACCGACGGCGCGCTGACCATGCAGGTCGGCTTCAAGGCTGGGGCGAGCTACCAGATCACCGTCTCGACCACGGACCTGAAGACCGCGACCGCGTCCGGTGGCAGCGGTGTCGCATCGGTGCTGAACATGTCGGCAGCGGCCTCCGGTATCGGTTCCGGCGGCGCCGGCAGCGCGGTCATCGCCATCCTCGACAACGCGATCAACGCGATCTCGGCGAAGCGTGCCGACTTCGGTGCCAAACAGAACCGGCTCGAAGCGACCGTGCGTAACAACGCCAACGTGATCGAGAACCAAAGCGCAGCCCGCAGTCGCGTCATGGACGCCGATTTCGCTGACGAGACGGCCAACCTGACACGCTCGCAGATCCTGCAGCAGGCAGGTACCGCGATGTTGGCCCAGGCCAACCAGTTGCCGCAGAACGTGTTGTCACTGCTGCGGTAAATCTGG
>JAGRGY010000040.1 GCA_020445255.1 Gammaproteobacteria bacterium | reverse complement strand
GTCGAACAGGACAACATTGCCGAAGCCGAAGCCGAAGCCGAAGCCGAAGCCGAAGCCGAAGCCGAAGCCGAAGCCGAAGCCGAAGCCGAAGCCGAAGCCGAAGCCGAAGCCGAAGCCGAAGCCGAAGCCGAAGCCGAAGCCGAAATGGCCGTGAAGCGGGATGAGGTCTGAACAGGGCAGCGCAGAGCGGTTGCAGAAACTGCTCGCCAACGCCGGGCTGGGTTCGCGCAGGCAGCTCGAGGAACTGATCGCTGCCGGACGCGTCAAGGTCAATGGCCGGGTGGCGAAACTGGGCGATCGCGCCGGCCCGGAGGATCGCATCGAGGTCGACGGACGCCGCGTCGGCGGCAAGCGGCTTGCGGTGCATCCGCGCTTCGTGCTGATGTACAACAAGCCCGAAGGGGAGGTCGTCACCCGCGACGATCCGGAAGGGCGCACGACGGTGTTCTCACGCCTCCCGCGGCTCCCGGCTGGGCGCTGGATAGCGGTCGGCCGTCTCGACGTCAACAGCGCCGGGCTGTTGCTGTTCACCAATGACGGGGAACTGGCGAACCGGTTGATGCATCCGCGTCACGCGATCGATCGTGAGTATGCGGTGCGCGTCAACGGTGAGGTCACCCAGGACATGGTCAGGCAGCTGGTCACCGGCGTCGAGCTGGAAGACGGGCCGGCCCGTTTCGAAGATGTCGTCGATGCCGGCGGCGAGGGCGCCAACCACTGGTTTCACCTCGTGATCATGGAGGGCCGCAAACGCGAGGTACGCCGGCTCTGGGAAGCCGTCGGGGCGACCGTGTCGCGGCTCAAGCGCGTGCGCTACGGTCCGATCATTCTCGACAGCAGTGTCAAGGCGGGCCAGTGCCGCGAGCTCGACCGCGAGGAACGGCGGGCACTGCTGCAAGCAGTCGCGCTCAAGGACGACCGGCCATGGGGTACGTTGGAGCGCAAGCCGGGTAAGCGAACATCGGCCCCGTCACCGTGGAAGGCGCGCGGCCGGCGCTGACGCCGATGGGGCGCGATACGCCGCTGCTGTTCGATCCGCCTTCGGATGTGCTGTTGCGTCTGTACGACGGACTCCTGTCAGCCTATGGCGAACAACCCTGGTGGCCGGCAGACACGCCGTTCGAGGTGGTGGTCGGCGCAGTGCTGACCCAGAATGCGGCCTGGACCAACGTGGAGAAGGCGATCGACCGGCTGAAGGCACGCGGCCTGCTTTCACTGCGCGCGATCCTGGATTGTGAGTCGGCGGCGCTCGCCGACGCGATCCGGCCCTCTGGCTATTTCAATGTCAAGGCGACGCGTCTGCGCGCCGTGTGCGAGTTTCTACACGCGCAGGGCGGGCTGGAAGTGTTCGCGTCCTGGGGTCAGGATGCCCAGCGGGCAGCCCTGTTGGGGGTTAAGGGAATCGGTCCGGAAACGGCCGATGACATCCTGTTGTATGCGCTCGACAGACCGGTGTTCGTCATCGATGCCTACACCCGCCGCCTGTTGCAGCGGCACGGCCTGGTCGCAGGCGGCGAGACCTATGAGGCGCTGCGCGGCGGATTCGAGCGCGCGCTACCGGCCGATGTCCACCTGTATCAGCAATACCATGCGTTGATCGTCATGCATGCCAAGCACGTGTGCCGCAAGTCGCCGTTGTGCGCGCGCTGCGCGCTGGCAGCGACCTGTCCAGGTGCTGGCTGAGTCGACCGTGTCAGGCAAACACGGTGCGGTTGCGTCCGTCCGCCTTGGCCCCGTACAGCGCCCTGTCCGCGCGCTCGAAAAAGCTTTCTTCCGTGTCGTTCGCATCCAGGGTTGCCCCACCGACGCTGACGGTGACATCGGTCGGACGACCACGAACCGTCTGCAATGCAGCCACGTTTTCCCGAATGCGCTCAGCCAGCAGTCGGGCGCCGTCGCTGCCGGTGTGGCTCGCCAGCACGACGAACTCCTCGCCACCGAAGCGGTACAGCAGGTCGCAGCGTCTCACCGTGTTGGCGATGGTATGCGCTACTGCGACCAGTATGTCGTCGCCGAATCCGTGACCGAAGCGGTCGTTGATGGCCTTGAAGTGATCGATGTCGATGACCAGCATCGACAGTTTCTGGCCCTGACGCCGGGCGAGGTCGATCTCGCGCTTCATGGCGCTGGTGAGTGCCAGCCGGTTCTGCACGCCGGTAAGCGGGTCGCGGGATGCAAGTTCCACGGCCTGCTTGTAGGACAGTGCGTTGCGCAGCGGGTAGATCAGCGCGCACAACAGGTTTTCCAGCGACGCGAGCTCATGTTCGGCGAACGGCAGGTCGCGGAAGACGCGGATACTGCCGAGCGAGTCCTCGTGCAGCACCAGCGCGTAGGTAGCGCGTTCAGACGCCTCGCGTCCGTAGCGATAACTCGATTCCCCGTTCGGCAGCGTGTAACTCAGGCCGTCGAGCGACAGGTAGCGCTGGATTTCCTTGCCGAACAGATCGAGTTGTATCTCGATGTCGAGCGTTGTTTGAAGGACGCTCGCCAGTTCGAGCACACGCGGGCCGAGGTTCTCCGGGAGTACCGGAGCGACGGTTCCGTGAATCTGGAGTGGATTGACCAAGGCGAGGTTACCTGTGCTGGTGTGACCGAGGGATGCCATGTCTGCTTTCCGCTTGTTGATGCTGCGGTCTTGCCGATGCGATCTCCGTGCCAAAATCGATTTATTGTGTATTGTCAATGGGTTATTCGGGCAAGGTCGGCACGTGTCGACATCGTGTCGGAATATTTGCCGGTCTTTTCGTTCTTAAACGACGGTTTACCGGCAGTTTAGGCGAACGGTGTTCGCCGGCAACTTCCCGTCGCGCCGCTGCATTCAGGTACCCGGCCGCCGCCGCTGCGATGCAATCCACTTGCGGGTGGCGTAAGTTCGCCGGAATTCGATTGCGAGGGGCTGGAAATGAGATTTGCATGCGCAGCCTTCCTGCTGCTGATCGTTCAGGTCGCAACGGGCGCCAATGCCGTGCCAGCGGGCGCGGAACTCACGCCCGGCATGGTGAACCCGGGATTCCAGGAAAAGCCGACGTGGTTCAAGGAGTCATTCCTGGACATCCGCGAGGACGTGGCCGAGGCGAAAGGCGCAGGCAGACGTCTGCTGCTGTACTTCTATCAGGACGGTTGTCCCTACTGCGCGAAGCTGTTGCACGACAACTTCGGCAACCGCGCGATTGCGGACAAGACACGTGCGTCATTCGACGTGATCGCGATCAACATGTGGGGTGACCGCGAGGTGACCGACCTGGACGGCAAGGCGACGACCGAGAAGGCCTTCGCCGCGGATCTGCGCGTGCAATACACTCCGACGCTGGTGTTTCTTGACGAATCCGGCAAGGCGGTTTTGCGTATCAACGGGTATTACCCGCCGCATCGGTTCGATGTCGCGCTCGACTATGTCAGCGGGCATCACGAGCAGCGCGGCGGCTTTCCTGATTTCCTCGCCGCCGCGGCGCCGATCGCCGCCAACGAACGCGTCGTGCCGATGGCGGGAACGCTGCCGCGACCGCTGAAGCTGGCCGAACGCGGCGACAGCGGCAGGTCGCTGCTGGTGATCTTCAGTCAGGGCAGTTGCACCGAGTGCGACAATCTGCAGCGAGACATCCTGTCACGGCCTGCGATTGCCTACGCGCTGACGAATCTGGATGTCGCGCAGCTCGACCTGTGGGGCGACGAGGCCCTGCAAACGCCGAATGGGCAATCGCTCAAAGCACGCGACTGGGCGCGCGACCTGGGCGTCGCCTACGCCCCGAGCCTGGTGTTCTTCGACGCCGCAGGCAATGAGGTGTTTCGCACCGAGGCGTTTCTGCGAGCCTTTCACGTCCACGGGGCGATCGATTACGTGGTGTCGGGTGCGTATCGCCTGCAGCCCTCGTTCCAGCGCTTCCTGCAGCATCGCACCGAGGTGCTCGGTGAACGCGGGATCCACGTCGACCTGTTGGATTAGCGCTGGATTCGGCAATGGCCGCCGTAAGCGTTTTACGGTAGCCAGGCAACTAGCCGGCGTGAGCCTCGCGTGGCTGCGAATCCAGCGCCGATTCGAGGCGTTCGCACAGCATGTGGAAAGGTTCCGGTCGTGCGAACAGGTAGCCCTGGAATTTGTGGCATCCGCGCGTCATCAGGAAGCGCAGTGCGGCATCGTCTTCGACGCCCTCGGCGATCGCATCCAGACCCAGGTGGCGGGCCATGACCAGGATGGTCTCGACGATGATCGCGTCGCTCGGGTCGGACGTTGCATGCCGCACGAACGACTGGTCGATCTTGATCGCGTCCAGCGGCAGGCGCTTGAGGTACGCCAGCGACGAGTGGCCGGTACCGAAGTCGTCGATCGAAAAGCGAATGCCCATTGCGCGCAGTTCGTGCATGCGGGCGATCGTGGTGTCGAGGTTGTCGATGACGACGTTCTCGGTTATTTCGAGCGTCAGCAGATCCGGTGGCGCACCCGTTGCCTTCAGTATCTGCGCGACCCGCTCGATGAACTGCGGTTCGCGGAACTGTTTTGGGCTGATGTTGACCGAAATGCGGATACGGTTATGGGCATCGAGGCTGGCCAGATCGCGACACGCTCGGTACAGGACCTGGGCGCCGAGTTCGAAGATCAGGCCGCTTTCCTCGGCGACATGGATGAAGGCCGACGGCGGTACCAGCCCCATCTCCGGGTGTGACCAGCGAACCAGCGCCTCTGCGCCTACGATGCGGCCATTGGCCTGCACCTGCGGCTGGTAATACACCCGAAGCTCTCCACGCACCAGCGCCTGGCGAAGCCCTCGCTCCACCTCCAGTCGCCGGTCGACCTCGGCCTGCATGGTCGGTAGAAACACCTGCACATTGGAACGACCGTTGTCCTTGGCCTTGTACATGGCGAGGTCGGCCTGCTGCAGCAGGGATTCCGGGGTTTCGCCGCCAAGCGGAAATATCGCCACGCCGATGCTGGCTGATACCGTGAGTTCATGTCCCTCGATCGTGAACGGTTTGCGGATCCTGTCGAGCAGCGCTTCCGCAAGGGCGTGTCCGCCCGAGATCGCGGCGTCCACCGTTCGCTCCACGACGCCGACCAGGACCACGAACTCGTCACCACCGAGCCGTGCGGCGGTGTCCTCGTCGCGCGTGTGCGCATCGATGCGCCGGGCGACGGCCCGCAGCAGCGCGTCGCCGACAACGTGGCCGAGCGAGTCGTTGATGTTCTTGAAATGGTCGAGATCGAGAAACAGCAGGGCACCGAAATGGCCATGCCGCCTGGATCGTGCGATCTCCTGTTTGAGGTGATAGAGCAGCAGGCGGCGGTTGGGCAGATTCGTCAATTCGTCGAAATGCGCCTGGTAGCGGATGGTCTCCTCGGCAATCTGACGCTGGTTGCGGATGTGCAGCGATTCCAGGATCGTTATGTTCAGGCGCCGGGACGAGACGATCAGCAGGATCGTGAACAACGTCGTCATCAACGCCATCGGTTGGCTGATCTCGTTGTTGGCAATGGCGAACTGCCAGATCAGCGGGGCGAGGTTCAACAGCAGGAAACTCACCGCCATCGGGTAGATCGCAGAAAGCGTCGTGACGGCACCGGCGCTCATGCCGGCGACGACGAAGGCGAGAAAGACCTGGTGCACGATGCTGTCGTGGGGGAAAAGCACCAGGCTGCTTGCACCCCAGAGCAGGCCGGACGCCAAGGTGCCGCCGTAGGCGATGAGCAACCAGTTGCGGCACCAAGTGCCCTCGGTCGCAGAGTCATTCAGAAAGGCGCGGTACATCGCTGCGCGAAACAGCGAAACAGTGACCACCAGGCCCAGCCAAGTGAGGTTGATGGGTATCGACACCTCGCCCCACAACACGATGCTGAGTATCGTGCTGTTGATCAGTATTGCCACCACAGACAGCGGAATGGCGCGATGGATGATTCTGAGCTGCTCCTGCGGAATATCGTGGGAGGGCTCGGATCCGGGAACGTGCGGCAGTCTTTTCGCCATGACGGAGGTAGCGGCTGAGCGACAATATTGCTGAACGAGGTCGGTGCCCCCGGCGCATGTCAGCCTGTCCATGTCGACGCCGCCGTCACAGTACAGGCGCAGCCATACCCGGAATTTATTTGGGGTATATTCGGCCCTGCCCGTGGCCGGAATCGTCGTCGCTGCCATTCTGGACGGACTCGGAACCGGGCCCATTGCTCGCTGGTGTCGCGGGATGCATCTCGAGCACGACCGGCGTGGTGCGCACCAGCGGGACGAACTCGGTCTGTTCTTCCAGCGGCGGTGCGACGCGCTGCGTGCGTCGGTACACGCCGTACAGCGCCAGCAGGCCCGCCATCCCGGCGGACAGGGCCGGCAGACCCACCGGACCGGCGATCTGCATCGCGATGCCGCCGAGCAACGGACCGAACAGTGCGCCAACGCCGTACACCAGCAACAGGCCACGCGTGGCCTCGAGCACTTGGCCGTGCGCAATGTGGTCGTTGGTATGCGCGACGCTGATGCCGTAGAGCGAGAACATCAGGCCGCCGTACAACGCCGCGCCGAGCGTCAGACCGGGCAGGCCGTGCATGATCAGAACGGCAACGCCGGCGGCAACGGCGGCGGTGGCGAAACTGACCAGTATCAGCACGTTGCGGCGGTCGAAGCGGTCCGACAGGTGGCCGATCGGCCACTGCAGCACCGCGCCGCCGAGGATGGTGGAACTCATCAGCAGCGCGATCTGCAGTTCACCGAGATCGAGTCGTTGCCCGAACACGGCCGTCATGCCCCAGAACGCCCCATTGACCATGCCGGCACCCAGCGCGCCGACCGTGCCGAGCGGCGAGATTTTCATCAGTTCTTTCAGTTTGACGGGAACGACCGTCGCGATCTGCGGCGCGGTCACCCGGGTGACCGCAATCGGGATCACGCCCAGTGCCATCAGCATCGCGGCCAGCGCGAACGGCACGAGGCTGCCCGGGTCTCCAACCAGCAGCAGGAACTGACCGAGGCCGAGCGCGAACAAGGTGCTCATCATGTAGAGGGAAAAGATGCGCCCGCGCGACGGCCCCGCACTCTGCTCGCTCAGCCAGCTCTCGACGACCATGTACAGGCCTACCACCGACAGGCCATTGACGATGCGCAGCGGGAGCCACACGGCAGGATGGACCAGCAGGCCGAAACTCAGCACGCAGGCTGCCGCGAGTGAGGCCAGTGCCGCGAATGCGCGGATGTGGCCGACGTTGCGAATCACGCGCGGGACCAGCATCGTGCCCGCGATGTAGCCGACATAGTACCCGGCCATGATCAGGCCGGTCTCGATGTCGCTGAACGACGACAGGGTGGCGCGCACGCCGAGTAGGGTGCCGAGCAGGCCGGCCCCGATCAGCAACAGCGCGAGTCCGCCGATCAGCGTTGCTATTGTCGGGGTCATGTGTTCGCCGCCGCGGCTGCGGTGCGGCAGGTGTCATCCAGGCAACCCCGTGAGCACGGTCTGTCCGGGATCATGTGTCCCAGGCGAGGCGTTGACCGGTCGTACCCCGACTGTCCGGCCCCATCGCCCAGAGGTAGAGCGGCATCGGTGTCTCGGGCGGTTTCAGCTGCGTGTTTTCCTCGCCTGGGAACGCACGCTTTCGCAGTGCCGTCAGCGTCGGGCCCGGATCGACGCAATTGACGCGTACAGCACTGTTCTCAAGTTCCGCTGCGAGCACCTGTGAGAATCCCTCGATCGCAAACTTCGAGGCCGCGTAGGCACCCCAGAAGGCCTTGCCGACGCGACCGACGACATCGGTCGTGAACAGCACGCTGGCATCCTCGGAACGGGACAGCAGGGGCAGACAGGCCTGGGTGAGCAGAAAGGGCGCATTCAGGTTTACCTGCACCACCTTCATCCAGTCGTCGGCCTCGTAATCCTTGATGCGGCTGAGGTACGGCAGGTTCGCGGCATTGTGCAGGATCCCATCCAGGCGGTCGAAATTCATATCGATGACGTGCGCCAGTTCCTCGTAGTCGTGCGGCGACGCGCCTTCGAGATGCATCGGGTAGATCGCCGGTTCCGGGCCGCCGGCGGCCTCGATCTCGTCGTAGACCCGCTCGAGTTTGGGCACCGTTCTGCCGAGCAGCACGACCGTCGCGCCGTGCGCGGCGAATGCGCGCGCGGCCGCGCGGCCGATGCCGTCGCCGGCACCGGTGACGAGGATGATGCGATCGTCGAGCAGGTCGTCGGCGGGTTTGTAGTCAGCATGCATGTGCGGGTGTCTCGCAAAGGTCTTCAGCGGACGCGCCACGCGGTCCACAGGTGGGCAAGCGGGTTCCGGTCGATCGGTTGGTCGTGTACAGCATAACCCGTGCGACGCAGCTTTTCGTGCAGTGCAAGCGCCAGCGCGTGCATGCGTGCCGCGAGTTCGGGCAGTTCGCCGGGTGAGGGCAGAAGCGGCCCGAGACCGTCGAACAGGGCGTCGAGACGTCGGACGCGTCGATGCATCGGCAGGTCGCGCAGCCTTAGCGGGGTGCAGTCGTTGGGCAACAGATCGGGTCGCCGGGCCAGCTGACCGACGCGTGATACCGCGCTGCTGTAGGACCCCGCTGCGACCGCTGCGGTCGGATCCGGACCGTTGTCGGGCCGTGCGGCGGCGACGAGACCGAGCAGCGACCCGCGGTCGCCGCGGCATGCGGCAAGGAACGCTGCGTCATCGGCGGGTTGCGGCGCGATGATGTGCCGCTCGGCGGCGTCGATCACCTGATGCATCGCCGCAATGGCGCGGTCGTCGAGCGATTCTTCGCGCAACGCACGCAGCAGCGGGTGACGCGGTTCGGTCCGTTTCAACCCGCTGATCTCGTTGCGCCACCAGTCGAGTTTCATTCTGGCCACGCCCGGGTCGCGTGGCTGGTCGACCGTGCTGCGAATGACGCCATGCCAGCCCAGCAGCAGCGCGTACAGTCTGCGGCGTTGCGGGGCGCAGAATCGTACCGCGTAATAGTCGGCGGACCCGGGCGGCGTGGCCGCATTGGGAAATCCCCATTCGTCGCCGCTGCCGTTTTCCTCAGCCGACATGGGCAGCCGATCAGGGCGCGAGGGCGGGCGCACGCATCAGGGCAAGCAACTGCTGCGGTTCGTCGATCATGACGTCGGCCAGCCAGGCATCCGGCGGGTCGTCGGGATGCAGGTAGCCGTAGCGTGCACCGATCGTGATGCAGCCGGCTGCGCGTCCTGCCTGCATGTCGCGCCCTGCGTCGCCGACATACCAGGTCCGGGCCGGATCGCTGCCGATCAGCGAGCACGCGTGCAGGATGGGTTCCGGGTGGGGTTTGCGGTTGGCGCAGGTGTCGCCGCTGACGATGCAGCCGGCGATGATATCGAGACCCATCGCCCGCATCAGCGGATCGGTCAGCCATGCCGGCTTGTTGGTGACGACGCCCCAGGGGACGGTGCTCGATGCAAGGTGATCGAGTACCTCCGCCATGCCGGGAAACAATGTCGTGTGTCGACACAGACCGTCTGCATACACGTCCAGCAGGTAGCGTCGCCGTTCTTCGAAACCGGGTGCGTCAGGTTGCATGTCGAAACCGAGCCGGATCAGCGCGATGCCGCCGTGCGACACGACGGGGCGAATCGTTCCGAAGGGCAGTGTCGGCAATCCGTAGTGTTCGAGTGTGCGGTTGAGTGCCTCGGCCAGATCCGGTGCGGTGTCGGCGAGGGTGCCGTCGAGATCGAACAGCACGGCCTGCGGCTGCAGGTCGGTTTTCATGCGGCGCGTACGCTCGCGACCATGTAGTTGACATCGACATCGCGCGGGTCCAGCCGGTATACCCCGGTCAGCGGGTTATAGGTCAGCCCGGTGATGTCGACCGAGTCCAGGCCTGCCGCGCGGATCCATCGCGCCAGTTCGGAGGGGCGGATGAACTTGGCGTAGTCGTGTGTGCCCTTGGGCAGTAGCCGCAGCACGTACTCTGCACCGACGATCGCAAACAGGTACGACTTGGGGTTGCGGTTGATGGTCGAGAAGAAAACCTGGCCCCCGGGTTTGACCAGCTGCGCGCAGGCCGCGATGACGGACGCCGGATCCGGCACGTGTTCGAGCATCTCCATGCAGGTGACGACGTCGAACGCGCCGGGCATTTCGGCGGCCAGCGCCTCCGCGGCCATGTGCCGGTAGTCGACCTGGAGGCCGCTCTCGAGCAGGTGCAGGCGCGCGACCTCGAGTGGCGCTTTGCCCATGTCGATCCCGGTGACGTGCGCGCCGCGTGCCGCCATCGATTCTGCCAGGATGCCGCCGCCGCAGCCGACGTCGAGCACATGTTTTCCGGGCAGCGCGACGCGCTCGTCGATGTAATCCAGTCGCAGCGGGTTGATCGCATGCAGCGGTTTGAACTCGCTGTGCGGGTCCCACCAGCGCGAGGCGAGTCGTTCAAATTTGTCGACCTCGGCATGATCGACATTGGCGGTATGGGTCATGGCAGGCGTCCGGCACGGTGCAACACAGCTGCGGATTATACGGGACGGCGGCGCCGGCGGCGGCGTCCCAGGTGTGCGTCGTGACCCTGTTCAGCGACCGTCGGTCGCACCACCCCGTACGTCGGCGGCGTGGATCCGGTCTCGCCATGCGGCTGCCCGGTTGAGGGTGTCGTCGAGGTCGATCGTCGACAGGCGGCGCGCGTTGAGCAGATGGCGGCCCTGAATCCAGACGTGTTGCACCTGTTCGCGACCGGCCGCGTAGACGATCTGCGAAACCGGGTGGTAGACCGGCTGGGTCTCGGGAGCACCGAGGTCGATGGCGACGATGTCGGCCGATTTGCCCACCGTCAACGACCCGGTCAAAACGTCGATGCCCAGTGCGCGCGCACCGTCGAGCGTCGCCATCTGCAGCACCGCCTCGGCCGGCAGCGAGCAGGCGTCGCCGCCGACGCCCTTGGCGAGCAGCGCCGCTGTCTGCATCTCGGCGAACATGTCGAGGTCGTTGTTGCTCGCAGCACCGTCGGTGCCGAGTGCGACATTGACCCCGGCCTCGCGCAGGCGCGTGACCGGGCAGTGCCCCGACGCCAGCTTCAGGTTCGACTGCGGACAGTGCACGACGTGTGCGCCACTCTGCGCGTACAAGGCGATCTCGTCGTCATCCAGCTGGGTCATGTGCACCCCGATCAGCGACGGCGTGATGAGGTCCATGCGGCGCAGGCGCTCGAGTGGCCGGCAGCCGTGCTGGTCGAGGCTGCCGGCCACCTCGGCGTGGGTCTCGTGCACATGCATGTGGATCGGCAGCTCGAGTTCATTGGCCAGGCGCAGTACGCGTTTCATTGGCGCGTCGGAGACCGAGTAAGGGGCGTGCGGTGCGAACGCGGTGCGCACCAGCGGGTCGTTGCGCAGCTGATCGTGCAGCGCGAGCGCCCGGTCGAAGTAGGCATCGGCGTCGGCGGCCCAGGTCGACGGAAAATCGATCACGATCAGGCCGACGGTCGCGCGGACGCCAACGTGCGACGCGACGCGCGCGGTCACGTCGGGGAAGAAATACATGTCGTTGAAGCAGGTGGTGCCGCCGCGCAGCATCTCGGCGATGGTCAGGCGCGTGCCGTCGGCGACGAATTCCTCATGCACCCAGCGTGCCTCGGCCGGCCAGATGTGCTCGTTTAGCCAGCGCATGAGCGGCAGGTCGTCGGCCAGGCCGCGGAACAGGCTCATCGGGCTGTGGGTGTGGGCGTTGATCAGGCCCGGGATCAGCGCATGGCCGGGCAGGTCGACGACCTCGCGGGGCTGGATCTGCCCCCGCGCCGCTGCGCGCGGCAGGATCGCGGCGATCTTTCCGCCTTCGACTGCGACACTGTGGCCTTCGAGCACCGCGGTCGGTTCGACCGGGATCACCCAATCGGCGTGGATCAAGAGGTCTGCTTGCACGATGTCCTGCCGTTGCGATTCACGAGGCGGGTAAAATACCGCAAAAACCCGCTTGCAGAGTCACGATGAAAGAAGTCACGTTGGATATTCCCGTTACCGCCGATGCCGCGATCGTGTGGCACGACGACCGTCTGTACCTGCTCGACCAGCGCCTGCTGCCGAATCGCGAGGTATTCATAGAGTGCACCGACGCCGGTTCAACCGCCGAGGCGATCCGGGCGATGGTCGTGCGCGGGGCGCCGGCGATCGGCATCACGGCCGCGTACGGTGTCGCGATGGCGGCGCGGGAGCGTTTTGCCGCATCACCGGACGGGTGGCGCGCGGCGCTGACCCAAGACCTGCAGTTACTGGCGGACGCGCGACCGACCGCAGTCAACCTGTTCTGGGCGATCGCCCGAATGCGCGAACTGGTCGATGCCGCGGATTCCGGCGACCCGTCACCGCGCCTGCGCGCCGAGGCACGGGCGATCCACGCACGCGACCGTGACGACAATCGCCGCATGGGCGATTACGGAGCCGCGCTGATCGATGGCCCGACCGCGGTGATCACGCACTGCAACACCGGCGGACTGGCGACCGGCGGCTGGGGAACGGCGCTCGGGGTCATCCGCAGCGCGCACGCGCAGGGCAGGGTCAGCGAGGTTTTCGCCGACGAGACGCGGCCGTGGCTGCAGGGCGCACGGCTGACGGCGTGGGAGCTGGTGCGTGACCACATTCCGGTCAGGTTGATGGCCGATGGCGCGGCGGCGGCGCGCATGGCGCGTGGCGGCATCGGCTGGGTCATCGTCGGCTCGGACCGGATCGCCGCGAACGGCGACGTCGCGAACAAGATCGGAACCTACGGTCTGGCAGTCGCTGCGCGACATCACGGTGTGCGATTCATGGTTGCCGCGCCGACGTCGACGATCGATCCGGACACCGCCGACGGCGGTGCAATCCCGATCGAGGAGCGACCGGAGCACGAGGTGCTGCAGTGCGCGGGTCAGCGCACCGCTGCGCAGGGCACCGGGGCGTGGAACCCGGTGTTCGACGTGACGCCGGCCGAACTGGTCGACGCGATCGTGACCGAGCGCGGGGTGATCGAACGGCCGAACGCGGCGCGGGTCGCCGCTCACCTGTCCGGCGAATGAGTGGCCGGGTCAGTCGCGCATCTTGAAGCGGCTGACCAGGCCGACCAGGCTTTCCACGCTGCCTGACAGATCCTGTGCCGCCGCCGAGGTATGCGCCATTTCCTCGGCGTTGTCGCGCGCCATCTGGTTGATGCCGATCACGTTGCGGTTGATGTCTTCAGCGACCTGGCTCTGTTCCTCTGCGGCGGTCGCTATCTGAATGGACATCTGCGTGATGTGTTCGACGGACTGCGAGATCAGGCCGAGCATGTCGTTGACCTTGGCCGCGCGTTCGACCGAGGTGTCGGCGCGTGTGCGACTGTTGCCCATGACGGCGACGGTACGCTCGACGCTTGCCTGCAGCGTTTCGACCATCTCCTGGATTTCGCTGGTCGATTCCTGGGTACGGTGCGCCAGCTGGCGCACCTCGTCGGCGACGACGGCAAAACCCCGACCCTGTTCGCCGGCGCGTGCCGCTTCGATGGCGGCGTTCAGCGCGAGCAGGTTCGTCTGCTCTGCAATGCCGCGGATGACCTCCAGTACCGTGCCGATACGCTCGCTGTCGGTGTGAACGCGCTGCACGGTTTCAGCTGCCGACGCGATATCGTCGACCAGTTCGTGCACGGCGCTGGATGCATCATGAACCGCATGATTTCCCTGATTGACCGTGCCCAGCGCCTGTTCCGCGGTTCCGGCCACTTCGGCGGTACGTGCCGCCACTTCCTGCACCGTAGCCGCCATCTCGGTCATTGCCGTGGCAATCTGCGCCGTTGCCGACTGCTGCGTGGTGATGCGTTCTCCGGTCGACGCGGCCGTTCGCGTCAGCTGTTCGGTGACACCGTCGATCGCCCTGGCAGACTGCTTGACCCGGCTCACAAGGTCACGGATCGTACCGACGAAGGCGTTGAAACCGCCAGCCAGCTTCGCGACCTCGTCATTGCCGGATGCGTCGAGCGCGACATCCAGATCGCCGTCCCCGCTCGATATCTCGTTCATCATGCGGGTCGCGTGCAACAGGGGACCGGCGACGTTGCGGCCGATCAGCCAGACGAGCAAGGCGAAAGTGATCAATGCGATGGCGCCTGCGATCAGCGTGGCGCTTCGGATCGTCGACAACTGACCGGCGAAGAAGCTGCTGTCGATGCCGACCACCAGTACGCCGATCGGGTTCCCGGAGAAGTCCGTAATCCTGTCGGCGTAAATCCCAAACGGCGTATCACCAATCATTTCGTCGGCCGTCGTTGGCGTACCGTTGAGTGCATCGTGCAAAGCGACGGCGGGGATTTCGATGCCGTCACCGAATGTCGTTGCGAATCGTTCGAACTGGCCGTCCTTCGACAGATACAGTGCGAGTTTGACGTCGTGGGCGCTCGTGTAGTCATCGAAAAATGACTGGCCGAACGACATGCCGAGCTCAACGCTGCCCACGTGACGGCCATCCGAGCGGATCGGCATCACACCGCGAACACCCAGACCGGCGACGCCGATCTCCAGGCCTTTGACCGGAACGGATTCCCGGTTGGCCTTGAGCACGGTTTTCCGGAAGCCGGACAGATCGTCGCCAAACTTTTCCGGCTTGTGCACACGCAGGAACGATGTCGCGGGAGGCAGATGAAACTGGAACTGGCGGACGTTGTACTGGTCCTTCATCTGCGCGAACCCGGGGACGAAGCGGGCGGCCAGGGCATCCCGGTCGCCGCCGGCCATGGCCGTCTGCACGTCCGGCATGCCGCTGATCAGGGCCGTTGTCGCGAGCGCCTGGCTGCCGAGCGCGTCGATCTCGGAGACGACGCCGGCGTGCACCGCGCGCAGTTCGCGTTGTTGCGCGGTTTCGAAGCCGTCGGTGACGAGGTGGTAGAGGAAATACGAAATGAGCCCGCCAACCAGCACGGCGCCTACCAGCACCGACCCCACCAGTCGCGGTACAACGGGGATGTTACGCAGCATTGTCAGGATTCTCCCGGTCCGGTCCCGACAAGTTCGGCACCGGACCGGGGAACTTGATTGCAAACTGCAGCTATTTTGGCGTCTCAGGCGGCGATTCGCTGTCCCTGGGCCCGGTTCAACGCGGCGATCAGGGCGCCCATCGACGCGCTGACGGTATCCCGGTCGAATGCGGCCCCCGCACTGCGTTCGCCATCGACACTGACCTGGACGTAGGTGACGGCTTCGGCGTCCGTGCCCTCGCCAACGGCATGTTCGCTGTAGTCGACGACATTGACCTTGACCCCGAAATGCCGTTGCCAGGCATCGACGAACGCCTCGATCGCGCCCTGGCCGCGGCCTTGGATGGTCACGCCGCCGGATGTGCCGGTGATCTCGGCCTCGATCGAATCGACGCCGTCGCTGCGGTCCAGACGGTAGCCCGCCAGCGCATGCGGTCGACCCGTCTCGACGAAATGGCTCAGGAACAGGGCGTGGATGCGTTCGCCGCTGACCTCGCCACCGATCGCCTCGCTCTCGCGCTGCACCACCTGCGCCAGCTCGACCTGCATCCAGCGTGGCAAAGTCAAACCGTAGTCCCGCTCCATGACGAAGGCGACACCGCCCTTGCCGGACTGGCTGTTGACACGAATGATGGCCTGGTAGTCGCGTCCCAGGTCGCGCGGGTCGATCGGCAGGTAGGCGACCTGCCAGGGTTCGTCCTCGCGCTGACGGTTCAGGCACTTGCGAATCGCGTCCTGATGACTGCCCGAGAACGCCGTGTAGACAAGCTCGCCGATCCAGGGATGGCGGGGGTGAACCGGCAGCCCGGTGCACTGGGTGAAGACGTCGATGATCTCGTCGGCATCCGACAGATCCAGTTCAGGGTCGACGCCCTGGCTGTACAGGTTCATCGCCAGGGTAACGATGTCCATGTTGCCGGTGCGTTCGCCGTTGCCCAGCAAGGTGCCCTCGACGCGATCGGCACCCGCCATCAACGCCAGTTCGGTCGCTGCGACCGCCGTGCCGCGGTCATTGTGGGTGTGCAGCGACACGATGATCGCCTCGCGCCGCGCCATGTGGGTGCAGAAGTACTCGACCTGGTCGGCGAACACGTTCGGTGTGCTGCTCTCGACGGTGGCGGGCAGGTTGATGATGCACGGGCGCTCGGCGGTCGGTTGCCAAACCGCGGTGACGGCGTCGCAGACCTCGACGGCATAGTCCCACTCGGTATTGGAAAAACTCTCCGGCGAATACTGAAACGTCCACTCGGTGTCGGGATGCCGGGACGCGTGTCGCCGCAGCATGCGTGCACCGTCGACGGCGATCGCCTTGATGCCGTCGCGGTCGCGTCCGAACACGCGCTCGCGCTGCACCGTCGATGTCGAATTGTAGACATGCACGATCGCCCGGCGCGCGCCGCGCAAGGCGTCGAACGTACGTGCCACCAGTTCCTCGCGTGCCTGAACCAGGACCTGGATCGTGACGTCGTCGGGGATGTGTCCGCCGTCGATCAGCCAGCGGACGAAGTCGTAGTCGGGCTGGCTCGCGGCCGGAAAGCCGACCTCGATCTGCTTGACCCCGATTTTGACCAGCAACTGCCACAGGCGCTGCTTCTGGGCCACGTTCATCGGCTCGAGCAGTGCCTGGTTGCCGTCACGCAGGTCGACCGAGGCCCAGATGGGCGCCTTCGAGATAGTCCTGTCCGGCCAGCGGCGGTTGTGCACGGCCTGGGCCGTGTGCGGTCGGTAGCGGCGGTGATCGAAACGTTTCACGGGTGCGGCTCCTGTCTCAACTGTGCATCGAACGGTCGGCGTTCGGTCCGAATTCGGCCTCCCCGGTGCGGGGAGGTGTCGTCGCTTCATGGCCCTCGTGGGGGAATGCGTGGCCGCGTCGTCTTCGTGGGATCCGGCGGTTGATTGCCGGCTCGTGACCGACACTGCAGAGATTAGGGCAGTTGGCACGCCAGAGGATTGCGTTTTTACGCATCAAACCGGCCAGAATGGATAATAAATTGCGAAAAAACTCAAATAAAAGCTATACTACTGCTCATATGAGCGATAGCCGGCAAGAATTACGCCTCGACCGCTACGATCTCCGAATCCTCGAGGTGCTGCAACGCGAGGGGCGGATCAGCAACCAGGATCTTGCCGACCGGATCGGTCTGTCGGCGTCGCCCTGTCTGAGACGGGTGCGCGCGCTGGAGGACAGCGGGGTGATCGCCGGATATCGCGCCGTGCTCGATGCAGGCCGTTTGGGCCTCAGCCTGCTCGCGCTGATCCATATCTCTATGGACAGGCACACGCCGGAGCGCTTCGCGAATTTCGAACAGCGCATCGGCGAGCTACCGGAGGTGCTCGAGTGCCTGCTGATCACCGGGCAGGACGCGGACTACCAGTTGAAGGCCATCGTGCGCGACATGGAGGCCTATCAGGCATTGCTGCTCAACAAGATCACCCGGATCGAGGGTGTCAGCGGCGTGCATTCGAGTTTTGTCATGCGGCGGGTCGTCGATACGACGGCGTTGCCCCTGCCTTAGTCGCACCGGTGCGACGGGTGACACTCGTCAAGACGCCACACGTTCCGTCGCGTTAGCATCCGCAGGCATCGAACTGACCGGAGTCCGCGCACCATGCGCCCGTGGTGGATCGATTCAATCTTGTGCGCCGCGTTGTCGTCGATCGCGCCGAGTGGTGGGGCGGCGCCGGGTGGCGATGGCTACTGTGCCTGGGAGGTGCAGGATTTCGCTATCGACCAGCCCCTGTGCGGGCTGCGTGGCGATCCGGCGCGCGGCCGCGCGCTCGCTGCGGACAGTCACGGTGGAAACTGCCTGGCGTGTCACCAGATGCCGATTGACGAAGAGGCCTTTCACGGCACGGTCGGTCCGCCCTTGCATGGCATAGGTGCCCGCTACAGCGAAGGCCAGATTCGTCTGCGCATCGTCGACGAGCAGCAGATCAACCCGATGACGATCATGCCGGGTTTCTACAGCGACCCGGCAAAGGCGAACCGCATGGCGGGCGAGTACTGGGGCAAGACCTTTCTGACCGCGCAACAGGTGGAGGATCTGGTGACCTATCTGGTGAGCCTGAAATGAGGTGTCAGCTCCTTGCGGTCGCACTCGTGCTGCCGATGGCGACCTGGTCCGCGCAACCGGTGAGCGGGTACGAGTTTCTCGATGAGACCACGCGGGCCATGCAGGACGATGACTTCGACAATCCGGGCTTGGTCGCGGTCGACAGGGGTTCGGAACTGTTCCATGAACGGCGTGAAGCGGAGCCGAACGCGTGCGCGAGTTGCCATGGAAAGGATGGCGTCGAACTGAGCGGGCCGGACATCGCGCGCTATCCCGTGTACGACGCGAACCTGGGTGGCCTCGTGACCCTGCAGCGCCGCATCAACTACTGCTGGGAGATCAACCTGGACCGGTTTCCGCTGACGCCCGGACACAGCGACCTGATTGCGCTCGAGACCTTTGTGCGCAACCGCGCGAAGGGCGAGCCGGTCAACGTGCAGACCGACGGCGAGATGTCGCCGTTGATCGTGCGCGGCGAGGCCCTCTACAACACCCGCTTTGGCCAGCTGAATCTTGCGTGTCAGCACTGTCATGTGCAGCACCAGGGCCAGATGTTGCGCGGTCAGAAACTGAGCCAGGGGCACTCGAACGGCTTCCCGGAATACCGTCTCGGCAAGGGGAGAATCACCAGCTTCCAGCAGCGTCTGGCAGAGTGTTTCGTGTCGTTCCGCGCCGAGCCGTTCGAACCGGGAGCCGAGGAGGCCGACCTGATCGAGCTCTACGTCAATGTCCGCGGCAACGGTCTGCCCATTGAGACGCCGGCCGTCCGCTTCTGATTTTCGCCGCTGGCCAATTCGCAAAACCCGCGTTGCCGCGTCCTTCGAGTGCGTTCTCGCGGCGTGTAAGGCGTTTTGAGGCACTTTCCCGATGTGTCGCTACCCTTGGCGGTATGGTATTCTCTACGGCTTGATTCGCCCCACAATCACGACAACAGGGGGGTGGGTCCTGCCTGTTCAGCGACCCGGGACGCGCATCTGGAAAGCCGCCAATGACCGAATTCGCCAAGGAAATCCTCCCCGTCAATCTCGAAGACGAGATGCAGCAGTCCTACCTGGACTATGCGATGAGCGTCATCGTCGGGCGCGCGCTGCCCGACGTGCGCGACNNCGCGACGGGCTGAAGCCGGTGCACCGCCGGGTCCTGTTCGCGATGGGCGAACTCGGCAATGACTGGAACAAGCCATATAAGAAGTCAGCGCGCGTCGTGGGCGATGTGATCGGTAAGTACCACCCACACGGCGACACTGCCGTGTACGACACCATCGTGCGCATGGAGCAGCCGTTCTCGCTGCGCTACATGCTGATCGACGGGCAGGGCAACTTCGGCTCT
>JAGRGY010000039.1 GCA_020445255.1 Gammaproteobacteria bacterium | reverse complement strand
TCGTTCAGATAGTACTCGCGCTGATTCTTCTCCATCTGACGCTTCACCCGACCACGGATTCGCTTCTCCATCTGCAGGATGTCGTTTTCGCCCTCCATGAGCGCCATCAGATGTTCGAGACGCTCGCGGACGTCGAACATCTCCAGGACGTGTTGCTTTTCATCGAGTTTCAGCGCCATGTGGGCCGCCATGGTATCGGCCAGGCGCGAAGCGTCATCGATACTCGCCAGAGAAGTCAGTACTTCGGGCGGGACCTTTTTGTTCAGCTTCACGTACTGATCGAACAATGCGGTCGCCGACCGCATCAACACTTCCATCTCACGCTCGGGCAGCTCGACGATGTCGTCCGCAGACTCGATCTCGGCGACGAAAAAGTGCTCCTCGGAGGTGATCTTGCCGATCAGGGCGCGCTCACCGCCCTCGACCAGCACCTTGACCGTTCCGTCAGGCAGTTTGAGCAGTTGCAGGATACTGGCCAGCGTGCCGATCTTGTACATGTCGGAAGGTTGCGGCTCGTCGACATCGGCGCTTTTTTGTGCCACCAGCAGGATCTGTTTGTTGTCTGCCATCGCGGCGTCCAGGGCCTTGATGGACTTTTCCCTGCCGACGAACAGCGGGATCACCATGTGCGGGTAGACAACGACGTCACGCAATGGCAGAACCGGGACAGAGCCAGGCATCTCATCGCGCGCTGAAATAGCGGTATCTTGCTGTCCCATTCTCAAACCTCCGGCGCCGCTCCGTCGTGCGGCGGTTAATCTCGCGAGACCGGCGTACGATTGCCATACGCTACACAATACGCCGAAGATGCGGACTCTGCGGTTGAATTTCAACCTGCGAAAACACACGTAATCGGGACACGCACCCGAAGCGTCGTCGCGGCCACCAAAGATACTGAAAAGACAAGAGATTGAGACGTGACGTGCGTACGTCGCGAACGCACTTGATCGACATCAATTATGCCGGGATCGATCGCAGACGAGTCAGTCCGACGCGGCGAGTTGGCGCTGTTCCACGCCTCCCCCGAAGATGATGTAGGGTGCCGATTCCCCTTTGATTACCGCCTCATCGATGACAACCTTGCTTACGTCCTCCAGTGACGGGAGGTCGTACATGGTATCCAGCAGGACGTGCTCGAGTATGGTGCGCAGTCCGCGTGCCCCGGTTTTGCGCTCCATCGCCTTGCGTGCGATCGCGCGCAAGGCATCTTCGCGCACCTCCAGTTCGGCACCTTCCATCTGGAACAAACGCTGATATTGCTTGATCAGCGCGTTGCGCGGCTCGGTCAGGATCTGCACGAGCGCATCTTCATCGAGCTCTTCGAGGGTGGCAACGACAGGCAGACGCCCGACGAACTCCGGGATGAGGCCATACCGTATGAGGTCCTCGGGTTCGACGTTACTCAGTATCTCACCGACCTTGCGCTTGTCTTCCTTGCTGCGCACCTCGGCCGAAAAACCGATTCCGCCTTTCTCCGAACGATCGCGGATCACTTTGTCGAGACCAGCAAACGCACCGCCTACCACGAACAGGATGTTGCTCGTATCTACTTGCAGGAATTCCTGCTGCGGATGCTTGCGCCCACCCTGCGGCGGCACCGACGCGACCGTGCCTTCGATCAGCTTGAGGAGTGCCTGCTGCACACCCTCTCCGGACACATCGCGCGTGATCGACGGGTTGTCGGATTTGCGCGAGATCTTGTCGATCTCGTCGATGTAGACGATGCCGGTCTGCGCCTTCTCGACATCGTAGTCGCATTTTTGCAACAGCTTCTGGATGATGTTCTCGACGTCCTCACCGACATAGCCGGCTTCGGTCAGAGTCGTTGCGTCGGCAATGGTGAACGGCACGTTCAGCAACCGCGCCAGCGTTTCGGCCAGCAGCGTCTTGCCCGAACCGGTCGGACCGATCAGCAGGATGTTGCTCTTGGCAATCTCGACATCGTCCTTCTTGCTTTTTGCCTCGAGGCGCTTGTAGTGGTTGTAGACCGCTACGGACAGCACCTTCTTGGCACGCACCTGGCCGATGACGTATTGATCCAGCGTCGCATTGATTTCCGCCGGGATCGGCAGCTTGTCGCTCGATTCCTTGACGTGCTCCTGCATCTCCTCGCGGATGATGTCATTGCAGAGCTCGACACATTCGTCGCAGATGAACACGGATGGACCGGCGATGAGCTTCCGCACCTCGTGCTGACTCTTGCCGCAAAACGAGCAGTACAGCAGTTTGCCGTCTTCGCCTTTGCCTTGCTTTTTGTCGTCACTCATCGTCTACAGCCCCCGTCGGCGCACCTTCGTTGCCGGCACGCCCGACTGATCACATGCCGCCGCCAGCACATGCCTTGGATAATATCTCAACAGACCCGGATGACAAGCCACCCGTTGCGTACGGCTATTTCGGTGGCGGTAACTCGTCCGGGCGGCGGTCGAGAACCTGGTCGATCAGCCCGTAAGCCACCGACTGCTCGGCGCTCATGAAATTGTCACGGTCGGTGTCCTGTTCGATTCGCGCCAGATCCTGACCCGTGTGATGCGCCAGAATCTTGTTGAGTTTCTCGCGCACCGTCAGAATTTCCTTGGCATGGATCTCGATGTCGGTCGCCTGCCCCTGAAACCCACCCAAAGGCTGGTGGATCATGATCCGGGAATGCGTCAGGGCATAGCGCTTGCCCTTCTCGCCCCCGGCGAGCAGCAGGGCCCCCATGCTGGCCGCCTGACCGATGCACATCGTGGTGACATGCGGTCGAATGAACTGCATCGTGTCGTAGATCGCCAATCCCGCGGTCACTGAGCCGCCAGGCGAATTGATGTAAAGGTGGATATCCTTGTCCGGATTCTCCGACTCGAGAAACAGCAGCTGAGCGACGATCAGATTCGCCATATGGTCTTCGACCGGGCCGACACAGAAAATTACTCGCTCCTTGAGGAGACGCGAATAGATGTCGTACGCCCTTTCGCCACGCGCACTCTGCTCGACCACCATCGGCACGAGCCCGAGATTTACCGTGTCCTGTTTGTTCATAGATCGCATATCGGATGTTGCAAACATTACTTGAACCTACGCGCAAAAATGGAACCGGGCAAGCAGATCCGTTCAACCCTTATCCATAACCTCTGAAAAGGACTTGTTTTCTTCGCCCACCTGCACCTGCCCCATGATCCAGTCGACGACGGCATTTTCCAGCACCAGGTTCTCGATGCTCTTGCGTGCGTTGGCGTCCTGCAGGTAGTAGTCGATCACCTCCTGCGGGTCTTCGTACGACTCGGCAAACTCGGCAATCGTGGCTCGAACGGCGTCTTCGGCAGCGCTCAGCCCCTGCTGCTGAATGATCTCTCCGACCAACAGTCCCAGATGGACGCGCCGACGCGCCTGGCCCTCGAACACACTGGCGGGCAGGTCCATGCTCGAGTGCTGTCCGCGCTGCTGCATCTCCTGCAGCGTCTGCTGCTTCATGCGTTCGGCTTCCTGGCTGACCATCGCCTTGGGCACGTCCATCGGGTTGGCGGCGATCAGGGCGTCCATGGCACGCTCTTTCGACACCGCATCCAACCGCTGCTTCAGCTCGTGCCGCATGTTTTTCGCGATGTCATCGCGCAATGCCTCAACGGTACCGGCTTCGACGCCGAAAGCCTTGACGAAATCCTCGTCCACTTCGGGCAGCTGGGGTTCCGAAACCCGGTGCACCTTGACCGCGAAGGAAGCAGGCTTGCCAGCTAGATGTGTGGCGCGGTAGTCATCCGGAAAGGTCACGTCAAGGATCCTTTCATCACCGGCCTTGGCGCCCAGCAGTCCGGATTCGAACCCATCGATCATCGAGCCGGAACCCAATACGAGGGGGACGTTGTCGGCACTGCCGCCGTCAAACGTCTCGCCGTCGATCGTGCCCTTGAAATCGATGTGCACCGTGTCGCCGTCCTGGGCTCCCCGATCGACGTCGTTCCATACCGTGCGCTGCTTGCGCAGTTTTTCGATCATGTCGCCGATGTCGGACTCGGTGACCTCGGCTACGACGCGCGCCACCGACTGGCCGGAAAGGTCACCGATCGCGATCTCCGGCATCACCTCGAAGGTGGCCGTATACCCGAGTCCACCTTCCTCGGTCGCATCGCGGAGTTCGACGCGCGGCTCACCGGCCGGCATCAGCTTTTGCTGACTCGCTGCCTCGTAAAGCGTTTCCTGGATCAATGTCCCGTAAGCCTCCTGGCGAACCTGCTCACCGAAGCGCTGGCGCAGGGTGCGCATCGGAACCTTGCCGGGACGGAAGCCATCCAGGCGAACATGCCGGGCGAGTTCGCGCAACTTCTGTTCAACAACCTCGGACACGCGACCCGCCGGCAGGTCGACCAACATACGCTTCTCGAGGCCTTCCCCCGACTCAACAGAAACTTGCATTCCTAAACTCTCCGGCAGTGCGACTGCCCGTTGTGTCTCATTCGAATTCGTTAATATGTGCGGCACCCACTGCTGGGCGCTCCCCACCGGTCGCCGCCGCGTGGTGCGAAAGGAGAGACTCGAACTCTCACGGGTTGCCCCACTGGAACCTAAATCCAGCGCGTCTACCGGTTCCGCCACTTTCGCCTGGCCGGTGCGAATCGCGCATTATATCAACAGTCCGCGTCGTCGAAAAACCGCTCCGTGGCACGAGACATCGTTTGAATCATGCGCGTTTACCTATTGTTTCTGCTCTACATTCTCACCCTGATGGCGCTGGCAGCCGCCGTCCTGCCTTGGACCCATCCGACCCTGTTCGCGACGGTCGGTCTCACGCCCGAGAGCAGCCTGTACCGCTCCGCGATGCTGGCAGCGCTTCTTTGCATGCCACTGTTCCTGCGATTCCTCCGCCTCGACAGCTGGGCCGCCGCCGGATTCGCTGCCCCGCGCGGCATGGGCTGGCGCTCGCTGGGCAAGGGATTTGCGGCCGGCTGTCTGATCCTGGGAGTTCTGGCCACTGTCCAGTGGGCCGCCGGAATTCAGCATCTCGCGGTATCCCCGGAGCGCGAGGGATTGCCCTACCTGATCCGTTCGCTGCTCTCGGGCGCCGTATCGGGTCTGGCGGTCGGACTGATCGAAGAAACCTTCTTTCGTGGCCTGATGCACACCGGCATGCGCCGCAGCCTGGGCTTCTGGCCCACGGCATTGCTGACCGGGCTGCTGTACGGCGTCGTGCATTTCGTCAAGCCGGTACCTCCGGGAGGCGGCCCGCTGACGTCGGCGGAGGCATTCGGGATGTTGGCCGGTGGCCTGGCGCGCCTCGGCGAACCGGCAGCCTTCGCGGACAGCCTCGTCACACTCGTGGTTGCCGGCGTATTCCTGAGCATGGTGCGCGAACGGACCGGCAGCATTGTCTGGGCAATCGGTATACATGCCGGATGGGTGATGGTCATCAAGGTGTTCAAGCACCTCACCGACCCCACCGTCGTCGGCGGGCAGACCTCTCCGTGGATCGGCAGCGGTTACGACAGCGTCACGGGCTGGATGGCAACGATCTGGCTGGGCGCGCTTGCCGCGGTTTACTGGTGGGCCGGCCGCGGCCCGACGCCACGGGTGTCCGGATAAACCTGAGCGTCACGCCCTGTTGTCGATACCGCGTTCGATCTCGCCCGCCCGGCGAAGCTCGCGCTTGAGGATCTTCCCGGTCGCGTTCTTCGGCAGCGCCGTGCGCCACTCGAAGCGGCGAGGTATTTGGTGCGGCCCGAGGTGCTGACGGCAGAATGCGCGCATCTCCACCACCGGCACCTCCGCGCCCTCTCGTGCAACCAGGTAGGCGACGACGATCTCGCCGTGTGATTCGTGGGGCTCTCCCACGACCGCCGCCTCGAGTATCGATGGATGCCGATAGAGCACCTCCTCGACCATGCGCGGATAGACGTTCATGCCGTTGACGATGACCATGTCCTTCTTCCGGTCAACCATGAAGAGGTAGCCATCGTCGTCGATGTAACCGAGATCGCCGGTACGCAGCCACTCGCCACAAAATGTCTCGGCAGTCGCTTCGGGCAGATGCCAGTAGCCCTTCATGACATTGGCACCACGTACGCAGATCTCGCCGATCTGCGTTGCTTGCAGGGGCTTGCCACCGTCATCGAGGATGCGGATCTCAACGCCGGGAACTGCAACACCGACCGATCCCGGCTTGCGGATCCCATGGCGGGGATTTACACAGGTGACCGGGGAACACTCGGTCGGGCCGTCACCTTCCAGGATCGGAAAACCGAATCGCTGTTCGAAACGTTGCAGCAGCTCCACCGGCATCGCCGCCCCACCGGCGACCGCGACCTCGATCGTGCGCCACTTGTCGGCGTCGACCGGGTCCAGGCGCAGGATGAGACCGTACATCGACGGCACACCCAGAAAGACGGTGCAGCCGGTCGCGGCGATGTCGTTGCTGACCTTGACGGGATCGAAACCCGAAACAGGGACCAGCGACAGACCGTGCAACGCCGGCGTCAGCATGCCCACTGTCGCGGCGAACGAATGAAACATCGGCAGCACCACCAGCAACCGGTCATGCCCGACCGCGAGGTCGAGTGCCGAACGCACGCTGTAGGTGTTCGAGACCAGGTTGTCGTGGGTGAGCATCGCACCTTTCGGGTGCCCGGTCGTGCCGGAGGTATACAGGATCGCCGCCAGATCCCGGACCGGATCGATGTCCGGAAAGGCGCCGGGTCTCCGCCTGCTTGTTATGTCGTCGAGCAACAAGTCGTCCGTCCGCAATGAATCGCCACCGATGCAGACCCAAAGCAGGTCGGCAGGGAGGCCGGGACGGACGAGCGCCACCCGGTCGCCGAGCGCGACGTGGTACAGCATGCCGCGGATTCCGGCATCCTGGAGTACATACGCTACCTCGGCAGCCTGAATCAGCAGGTTGACCGGCACGACGACAGCCCCGGCTTTGACGATGCCGAGGTAGCAGACGACGAAGGCCGGAGAATTGGGGCAATACAAAGCGATGCGATCACCCTTGGCGACGCCGGCATCGAGCAACGCAGCGGCCACACCGTCGGATTGGCGATCGATGTCGACAAAAGTCAGCGAGAAGTCGCTGCCAACGACCAGCGGCGCCTCGGCATACGCCGCAACGGCATCCGCGAATACCTGCGGGATAGACCTCGGGTCATTCATGTGCGCTCCGGGTAGCTGTCGGGCGGCAGGGGTGGCTGCCACATTCGCACGGCACGAGTCGATGGGCTCAGATCACCTTGGAGAATCGACCGCTCTGGCTTGGTTCGCCGAGATACCGGTCGAACACCATGCAAATGTTACGGATCAGAAGACGACCTGCGGGCAGGACCTCGATACGTGCATCATCGATCTGCAGCAGTCCATCGGTCGCCATGCCAGCCAGCCTTGTCAGTTCGCTGGCGAAATAGGTGGCGAATTCGATGCCCCAACGCTCGCCGATCGCGTTCATGTCGAGCGCAAAATTACAGATCAACTGCGTGATCACATCGCGGCGCAACTGATCATCCTCATTGAGCTGGATGCCGCGGAACACAGCCAGTTCACCGGCATCGATGCGCGCGTAGTATTCGTCCAAGGTCCTCATATTCTGGGCATAGGTGTCGCCGACCATGCCGATCGACGTCACGCCGAGCGCAATCAGGTCGCAATGGGCATGCGTCGAATACCCCTGGAAGTTGCGGTAGAGCTGACCTTCGCGTTGGGCAACGGCGAGTTCGTCGTCGGGACGCGCAAAGTGATCCATGCCGATGTAGACGTAGCCCGCCGACGCCAGGCGCTCGCCGACATTCTGCAGAATCTCAAGCTTCTGATCAGGTGTCGGCAACTCGGCCTCGTTGATGCGACGCTGCGGCTTGAAACGCTCGGGCAGGTGCGCATAGTTGAATACCGAGAGACGGTCGGGCTCGGCGTCGAGAACGCGATCGAGCGTGCGCAGGAACGATGAGGGCGTCTGCAGCGGCAGGCCGTATATGAGGTCCATGCTGACCGACCGAAAGCCTTCGCGGCGCGCCGCACGCAGGGCGCCGAATGTCTGTTCGGCGGTCTGGATGCGGTTTACTGCCTTCTGCACCCGTTCCTCGAGGTCCTGCAGACCGAGACTCATGCGGTTGAAGCCGATCTCACGCAACAATCCGATCGTCTCGTCGGTCACCTCGCGCGGATCGATTTCGATCGAGTACTCGCCACTGTCGTCGTCGAGCAGTGCGAAGTGGCGCCGGGTCGTTTGCATCAGTTCGCGCATCTGGTCCGGACTGATGAACGTGGGCGTACCGCCGCCCCAGTGCAGCTGCTCCACCGGTCGGCTGGCGTCGAACAGCCCGGCCTGCATCTCGATCTCGCGATGAACTCGGTTCAGGTACGGCTGCGCCCTGCCACGATCCTTGGTCGCGATCTTGTTGCAGGCGCAGTAGAAACACACCGTGTCGCAGAACGGAATGTGGAAATACAGTGACAGCGGGCGCCCACTGGCGTTGCTCGCGCGCGCGGCATTGCGGTACTCGTCCGGCCCGAAGCCGTCGTGAAACTGGACGGCGGTCGGGTACGAGGTATAGCGGGGTCCTGACTGGTCGTAGCGACCAATCAGTTCCTGATCGAGAACGAGGGTTTGTTGCATTGCCGGCATTTTATCTTTCCCCTGCCCTGCGGACGCTGACTGGCGTGGCGCGGCCTGTCAGCCTTCCTCCGGTACATCGAGTCCCTTTCGGTGCGTCTCGTTGATCTGCTTCAGCAACGTGTGGAACGGAATCTGGTCTTCGTAGCGACGCAGCACGTCCATGAACACCAGGTCCTCCCGGCCGAACTGGTACGTGCCTGCCACCATGGCATCGTAGACCTGTTTGATGCTGTCCTCGAGCGGTTCGATATAGGCCGGAAAGCGTTGCAGGTCTTCGATTTCGTACAGCAGGCAGTCTTTCAGATCGCCCACCTCGAACATCGCCTGCTTGACCCATTCAGCATACTCTTCCGGGGTTCGCGCCCTGCGCAAACTCATGCTGCGTTCTCCTCGAATACGTCGCGGTACTCGTCCAGCTGCTCTGCCGTGAGCAGGAACACGCCGTCGCCGCCGTGCTCGAAATCCAGCCACAGGAACGGGACGCCCGGGTAGCGCGCCAGAAGCAGTTCCGCGCTGGCACCGACTTCGACCACCATGATACCACCGGGCCGGAGGAAACCCGCGCCGCCGGCGAGAATACGGGACACGACATCCATGCCGTCTTCACCTGCCTCAAGCGCGAGTTCGGGCTCGTGCCGGTACTCGTCCGGCAGTGTCGCCATTTCATCCCTGCTCACATACGGTGGATTGCTGACGATGAGGTCGTAACGTTCGCCGTCAAGGCCCTCGTAGACATCAGCACGCAAGGCACGCACGCGGTCATCCAGCCCATGTCGTTCGATGTTGCGCACCGCCACGTCGAGTGCCGCCGGAGAGATGTCGCTGAGATCGACCAAGGTCTGAGGGAACGCGTACGCGCACGCGATCCCGATGCAGCCGCTGCCGCAACACAGATCGAGCACGCTGCCCACATGGTCGGCGTCGAGCCAGGGCGAGAACCCCTCGGCGATCAGTTCAGCGATCGGCGACCGCGGAATGAGGACGTTTTCGTCGACATAGAAATCCAGTCCGGCGAAATGCACCTCGCCGATCAGATATGCCGCTGGAACGCGACGCTCGATACGTTCCCGCAACAGATGCAGCACCGCTTCGGATTCGACCACGGTCAGGCGCGCGTCAAGGAACTCCGCGGCCATGTCGTGCCGCAGGTGTACGGCATGCAGGACAAGCGCAAGCGCTTCGTCGATGGCATTTTCGGTGCCATGACCGAAACATGCTCCGGCCTCGTTGAGACGGCTGGCACCCCAGCGCACCCAGTCGCGGAGCGTCACCAATTCACCGGCACCCGGCGGCTGCATTGACGTGTCCCCAATTTGATCGGCTTGCCCTGCCGACAATAACTCATCGGCCCAAACGAGCAGCTAATATAAGCCAAACCGAAATGCCGAGTTCAATCCGTGCCCCGACTGTTCCGCACCCTGAAGTTCCAGATCGTGCTGGCGATTTCGCTGCTCACGCTGCTGTTCGCCAGCGCCACGCTCTACTCGCTGCACGTCATCGACCAGCAGCACAGTGACGATGCCCTGGTCGGCCTAGCCGGTCGCCTCCAGTTCAACCAGCAACACCTGACCATGCAGGCGATGAAGTATGACGAAAACGCACCGCGCGACTACCCCAGTTATTACCGCGATGTGCGCTTCTACTTCGACGACCTGAAGCGAACACGCACCGAGCTGACGCAGATCGTGGATGCGTTTGCCGCCAATGACTTCAGTGCGGTTCTCGAGCGCGAACCGATGGCAATGCAACCTCGTCTGTCCAACGAAGCTCTGGCGGTCGCCCGAACGCTGGCCGACGACTGGCATGGCTTCGTCGCTACGCTCGACGACAAACTAGGCCCTGACAACACACAGCCACGCCTCGAATGGGCCGCGGAACTGATCGTACAGAACAACCGCAAACTCGAGGAATCCGCCAATCAGCTGTTCGCAACATTGCGCGATGACGTATCGATTCGCGCACATCGGGCGAACCAGGTCAACCGGGTACTTCTCGGCAGCGCCCTAGTGGTGTCCCTGGTGACGACGGTCTGGTTCTATCGGCGCGTGCTCGCGCCGCTGTCGGTCGCGGTCCAGGGATTCCAGAAAGTGGCCGACGGCGACTTCAGCCATCGGGTCGCGACCGTGCGGGACAACGAAATCGGTTGGCTGGTCGATTCGTTCAACCATCTCAGCAACCGCCTTGACGCCTTACGACGACTGCTGACCGGTCTGGAGCAGGGTGCCGACCTCGACGGTACGCTGCGCACACTGTCAGACACGCTGCCGTCACTGATCCCCGTCGACTGGATCGGTGTGCTGATCATCGGCCCCGAGGGCCGCATACACCTGGAGAAGGCGTTCAGTGACGGCGAACTGCACCCGACCGGCAAGCTGAGCTTCAATCCCGACAGCACCCTGCTGCAGGAGTGCATCAGCAAACGTGAACCCCTGCACATCCCTGACGTACGCGGCATCGCAACGCTGTCCGAGTCCTATGTCTTCCTTCGCCAGCTGGCCGAATTCGGTCGCCGCGACGCAGTCTTTCTGCCGATCGGTGCGGGTGCGCTGCGGGGTGTCGCAGTTTTTGCCAGCCGCTACCCGAACAATTTCCGCACCGAACACTTGTCGCTGTTGCGCAATCTCGGCGTACTGCTCGGCGTGAGTCTAGGTCGCACTATCCAGCTTGCCGAGAGCAGTCGACTGGCGACGATCGGCCGCTTTGCCTCCGGGATCGCCCACGAGATCCGCAACCCGCTCGCGACCATCAATCTCGCCCTCGAACACCTGGCCACACTGCCCGGACTGGCGGAATCGGCCGGACGGCGCGTGGACATCGCGAAATCCGAAGTCGCCAGGCTGGAGCGCCTGCTGGAAGACATCCTTCTCTACGCGAAGCCGTTGCAGTTACAGCTCGTGTCGACTGATCTGGCCACGGCCGTCGCGGACGTGATCGCCACCGCGTCCAACGCCACTGACCGGTTCGAGTTGACGTCCCAACCCTGCCCGCCGGTGGCCGTCGATCGCGACCGCATCCGCCAGGTGCTGCTCAATCTGGTGCGCAACGCGCTCCAGGCTTCACCGCTGGGCAGGCCCATTCGTATTCACTGCGAGCCAGACGGCGGGGAATGGGTCCGACTGGAGATCACCAACTCCGGCGAGCCCGTGCCGGCGGAAATACTCGACCGCATCTTCGAGCCTTTCGTGACCACGAAGAGCGCTGGCACGGGTCTGGGTCTGGCGATCGTGCGTCGCATCGTGGACGCACACGGCGGCAAAATCGAGATCGCCTCCGACGCTTCATCGGGAACCCGCGTCACGCTGCGCCTGCCCGTGGCGATCGCCGCCGCCGGCAATTGAGCGTACGACGGCCTGTGAGCGAACCCGCCGCCGGCGAGGTGCGCCGGCGGCTGCTGGCGACAATGTCAGGCGGCGCGGCCCTTGAGGCCGACAACTTTCGACACTGCGGCCGTGGCCGCTTTCTTCTCCAGCCGCTCGGCCTCGCGCTTTTCACCGCGTTGCACCAGATCCTGCAGCGTGATGTCGCTGAGGAAGATGAAGATCTGTTGGCTGAGGTCATCCCACAGGCTGTGCGTCAGACAGCGCTGGCCGTCCTGGCAATTCTGGCGACCCTTGCAACGCGTGAACTCGACCCACTCGTCAACTGCGCAGATGATGTCGGCAATCGAGATTTCGTCGGCCTCGCGACCCAAGTAATAACCGCCACCCGGACCACGAACCCCACGCACCAGGCCCTTGCTTCGCAGCGCGGCGAACAACTGCTCGAGGTAGGAGAGCGAGATGCCCTGATTCTCGGAGATGTCAGCCAATGTCACCGGGCCCTCGGTGCCGTTCAGCGCCAGATCCAGCATTGCGGTAACCGCATAACGCCCTTTGGTTGAGAGTCTCATAGTCGTCGTCCTCGTCTTCTTGCACGCTCGTGCAATTACCCAGTAATTTGCTCGGATACTAGTAAACAGTAACCTAGGAAAACAGTCAACATTTTCCGACCATGCGGGCGGCGCCAAGTTCCGTACCGCGCCATACGCGCTACCCTGAAGGCCCGCGCAGACACCGGCGCAACGTGCACAACCGTTTGATAGTTGAGATGTAATTAAGGCGCCCACCAGGGCGCGGACGATTTCCGTCAGGTCACGTCGCACACTGCCTGACGCAGTTTGGTCAGATCGCCGACGAACAGGTGGCCCTGGCGTATACAGAACATCAGCCAGCGCGAAACGAACAGATTCAGCCGCCACTTGTTGCGCAGTCCGGGCGCTTCGTAAAGGCGCTGCGTCGGCAGGGTCTGCTGGCGGAGGTCCTCTACCTCGACCTGGCGGGCATCGTGGTAGACCCGCAACAGTGCGTCGGGGTCCGGCGTGTGGCCGTCTCCGTGAACGAAATGGTAGGTAAGGCGGACCAGGGTCGTGTACCGGGTCTGCTCGACGATGGTCAGATGCAGATCCTGGTGCTCGCCGCTGGTCGACCTGTGTTGACCCTCGAGACCGCGTAACTGCGGCACCAGGTGAAGCAGGTAACGGTAGTTGTCTTCGCACACGACCATCAGGTCGCCGACCGATGGCGGTCGCTCGATAAGATCGCGAATCCTGAATCCCGTCTTGGCCTGCATTACCCCACCCGCGGTAGCTCAGGCCTCAGTATAGCGGGGTGAAGCGGCCGCGGCGGCGACTGCCGGGAAGCAGTGCCTAGGCTTGCCCCGTCTGTTGCGCCTCGACCTGGCGACGAACCTCGTCCATATCCAGTTCGCCGGCCTTCTTCACCAGCTCGCGGAACGCGGATTCCGGCAGTGCCCCGGCCTCACTGAAGATAATGATCTTGTCGCGGAAGATCATCAGTGTCGGGATCGAGCGAATCTGGAAGTGACCCGCGATCTCTTGTTCCTCCTCGGTGTTGACCTTGGCGAAAACAACGTCGGGATGATCCGTGGAGACCTTTTCATAAGTCGGTGCAAACGAGCGGCACGGGCCGCACCAGGGAGCCCAGAAGTCAACGATCACGAAATCGTTACTGGTGACGACCTCCTCGAAGTTGTCCTTGGTCAGTTCGACGACTGCCATAGCGGCCTCCCGGAAATGCTCAATAAGCTTTGCAGTTTAACACAGCGACCATGCCGCCCCGCCGACGAAAAAAGGCCCGTGTTTCCGGGCCTTTCCTGGAACGGCGCGCAACGCCTCTATTAGCCGAGACCGGCAAAGATCTGTCCACGAATATCGTCGACACTGCCGACGCCATTGATCTTGACGTACTTGCAGTTTCCGGCGTCGGCCTCCTTCGAATAGAAGCTGATCAGAGGCTCGGTCTGGTCGTGGTAGACCTTGAGCCGGGCACGAACCGTGTCTTCCTGATCATCGTCACGCTGGATCAGCGGCTCGCCGGTCACGTCGTCCTTGCCTTCCTGCTTCGGCGGGTTGAATACCACGTGGTAGGTGCGACCGGAGGCAAGGTGCACACGGCGACCGGACATGCGCTTGATGATCTCTTCGTCAGGCACATCAATCTCGACGACGGCGTCGATCGGCACGCCAGCGTCCTTCAACGCCTCCGCCTGGGGGATCGTGCGCGGGAACCCGTCAAACAGATAGCCGGTCTTGCAGTCGTCTTCCTTGATGCGCTCCTTGACCATGCCCATGATGATGTCGTCGGAAACCAGGCCGCCTTCGTCCATGATCTTCTTGGCCGCGACGCCGAGTTCGGTACCCGCCTTGACGTGTGCCCGCAGCATGTCGCCGGTGGAAATCTGCGGAATGCCGTAGCGTTCCTTGATGTAGTTGGCCTGAGTACCTTTGCCCGCGCCCGGGCCGCCGAGAAGAATTACGCGCATGTGTGGTCCCCTACGGTGTGATTGGCGGATTTTCAGGGGCCGGAGTCTGCCACAGCGACCGCACGCGTCACTACACGAGCATCTGAATAGGCGGATTCAGGTGATTTATCAGCGAATGCTAATTGGCGCTCGTCGCCCGCCTGCACGTCGGGCCGGCAGCGTCAACGCGGCGGACGCCGCCCGAGCGCACGGGGGCCGTGGCACCCGTCACAGATGGCGGTCGATCCCGTGCGCCCGAAGGCCCCACGCGAACAGCCCTTCGAGCCTGCGGTCCGCGCTGCGAAGCCGTTGATTGAGGACTGAAAACAGCCATTTCAGCGCGCGGTAGCCATGTTCCGGGTGCTGTTCGAAAAAGTTCTCCAGCGCGTCGGCATCGAAGACCTTCAGATCGCAGTCCTCGACCGCGACCACAGATGCGCTGCGCGTCGCACCGCCGTACAGGCTGAGTTCTCCAAAGACCTCGCCCACCGCAAGGTCGCACAAGCCGGGCTGGATCCGGCGGTGGTCGTCGAGTTCGATATGCCCGGTCACGCGAACCGTGCCACGTTCGATCAAATAGAGACTACGGTCGTTCGAGCCGGCCGCGACGATCGTGTTTCCGGCCTCGAAATGTCGGTGCGCCGCGATGCCGGCGTCGGTCAGCAGCGGGTCACCGAGAATGTCCTGGATCTCTGACATCGGCCTCTCTCCTGGCGAGGCGGGGTCACGCCCCAGTTCATCGACCACGGGGGCAATTTCTGAATCTCGCCCTCAACGCCCGCGATCGGCGATGATGCCCGCCTGGGCAACGGCGGAGGACGAGGGATGAGGATCGGAAGATGTGTTGATACCGCGGGCCGCACGCAGTGGGTCGCCGCACAGGCCGACGGTGGCGCCGAACTGCTTCGCGGGGAATCGCCTTTCACCGGCCTGCAACCGACCGGGTCCGCGGTCGATGTGTCGCAGTGGCTTGTCCCCATCCAGCCAACCGAGATCTTCGGCATCGGCCTGAACTATCGCGCCCATGCGGTCGAGACCGGTGCGCCGATTCCGTCAAGCCCGGTCATGTTCATGAAACCGCGGACGGCGGTCGCCGATCCTGGCGCCGCTATCCGGCTTCCGGTCGCGTGCGAGCATGGACCCGAAGTGGATTACGAGGCGGAGCTTGCCGTCGTCATCGGCAGGACCGCGCGCGATGTCGCCGTCGAGGACGCGCTCGGCCATGTATTTGGATACACCTGTGCCAACGACGTGTCCGCGCGACGCTGGCAGAAACATGCAGGAGGGGGTCAATGGACGCGCGGCAAGAGCTTCGACACCTTTTGTCCGCTCGGCCCGTTCATCGTGACCTCCGACGAGATTCCCGATCCGCAGTCACTGCCGATCCAATCGGTTCTGAACGGCCGCACCATGCAGCAGAGCAACACCGCCGACATGATCTTCACGGTGGCGGAATTGATCGCTTTCATCAGCCGCGACACCACGCTGCTGCCGGGCACCGTGATCCTGACCGGCACGCCCGAAGGCGTCGGCTTCACCCGCCAACCGCCGGTCTTTCTCGGCGACGGCGACACCATCGACATCCTAATCGACGGCATCGGCACGCTCAGCAACCCGGTGCATCAAGCACTGGCCGTGTCGACTGGGTAGCATGGACCCAGCCAAACGGGTCGGGCTATTCGTCGAACACCTGCATGTTGCTGAAGCGCGCATCGGCCGCCGCCGCCTTGTCGTCGTCGAGCACGAACAGCAGATAGTCAAACTGCCCGGTGTAGTACTGCCCAACCGGTATCCGGAAGTGCTGCCAGCCACCCCCGCCCGTGTAGCTGTAGTCGCGCAGACCCCAGTTCTGCGTGCCTTCCAGCTCAAACACCGTGTTCGCGTTCGGTGACGCACCGTTATCGTGGAACCCGAATCCGTGAATCTCTCCCAGCCGATCCCGCCGATAGTCGAACTCCACCACCGTGTTCGCCGTCACCTGATACGGAAACGCAATCCGCTTCCACAGATTGCCATTCAGATACAGCGTCGCCCCGCCGTCCTCGACCACCACCGCGCCGACACCGTCCTGCGCTGCAAACGGCTCCACCGTCACAGCGCCAAAATCGAGCGCCTGTCCCCCGCCTCCGCCCGACTGCTGGGCCTCGACCGTCACCGTGACCGTCTGCTGCGCATCACCGCCCTGACCGTCGCTGACCGTCGCCGTCACGACATGCGTGCCCACACCCAGACCGCTGGTCACCACCTGCGCACCACTGCCCAGCGCGCCGTCCAGATTCGAACTCCATGCGATCGACCCACTCAGATCCCCCGACTCCGGATCATCCGCCGTCGCACTGAACGTCACCGCGTCACCCTGCATGAACGTCGCACCGTTCGCCGGGCCCGTGATCGTCAGCGTCGGCGCCTGGTTCGGCGCCGGCGCGACTGTCAGCAACAGCGATCGCTGGTCCGACGCACTGCCCGCATCGGTGACTCGGACATCCAGCGGAAATGCGCCCGCCTGTGCCGGCGTGCCGGACAGGCGCCCCCCCGCGGACAGCGACATTCCGCCGGGCAGCACGCCATCGGAGAGTTCCCACGCATAAGGCGCCATGCCGCCTGCGACCTGCAACTGGACGTCGTAGGCCTGACCTACCTGCCCGTCCGGAACTGCGAGCGTCGCGATAACTGGACTGTCGATACCATCGACCCGCACGGCATCGACGGCCAGCGGATTCCCCAAGTCGTCTGCAAACTCGACGTAGGCCTCGCCCGGCAGCGTGAAAGCGAACGCACCGATCTCGGACCAGCCGTTCCCATGCTGCGCCTGATCGACAGTACCGGAAGCGATACCTCCACCTGTATTCACCCGGTAACTGACCAGGCCCGCCACACCGCTGGGCCACCATGCGAAGAGGCGGAAATTCCCCGCCGCAGGCAGTTCGAGTCCGAAGCGATAACGGTTTGCGCCTGCGGGAGCCTGCGCCTGCAGGTAGCGTCCGCCGTAGCCCTCGGTGTCGTCGACGATATTGAACGAACCACCCGTGGCGGAACCCGCGTAATCCGTATCGAGAACACGCGAGTAGGCCAACGAGCCGGTCGCAATCTGGTCCAACGCGGTATCAAGCTGAATCCGCGGGTACTGCCGACCTGTCACACCATCCGGAACAACCACGGCATTGCGCGTCAATGTGGCGACCAAGCGGTCGACATCGTCGGCACCTTCGATACTCCCTGCCTCGGCGGCGGATCTGAGGACAGCGATCGCCCCGGCCACCTGCGGTGTCGCCATCGACGTACCACTCAAGTTGGCATAAGTCGATGGAGCGACGGTCGACGACCGGATCGCTGAACCCGGGGCCATGAAAGTCAGCCAGGAGGCCCGGTTGGAGTATCCCGCGATCGCATCGCCATCACTCGTCGACCCGACACCCACGATACCCGTGATGCATCCGGGCGACGACATCTCGTCCGCCTGACCGTCGTTGCCGGCGGCCGCGACAGTTGCGATACCAACGCTGCGCAACAAGTCCGCCGCCTCCTTCTCCGGCGTGACGGAATTCAGAAATCGATCGCATTCGTATGCCGTGGCAATCGGATCCCCCCCCAGGCTCAGGTTCACCGAAGCGATGTTGTAACCACCATTCGTCTTCAGATCGTAAACGTACTCCATTGCGGCGACGATATCCGACGTGTAGGCCCCCACACCGGAGGGCAGACTCGAAAAGACCTGGATCGCCACAAGGTTTGCATCCGGCGCGACGCCCGATGGTTGGCCCACGGCGCTGCCATTACCCACCGCGATGCCGGCAACGTGGGTCCCGTGAATGCAACTGTTGCTGCTGGAGCAAGGCGCTGCCGCACCATCACCAAACTGCACTTCGGATCCATTCGGGCAGGTCGTCGTTGCCCCATGTGGAGCATAGGTGGTGGAGAAACAAGCCTCGATGCGCGACTTCCCGGCAAAAAACTCATGCGTCACATCGACTCCGGTATCGAGGATCGCGACATAGGTTCCGGCACCACCGTAGCCGTTCAAGTGTGCAACGTCAGAGCCGATCACCGCACCGCTTGATGCCAGGGTCGGCTGACGAAGGCGATCCTCGAAGACAGCGACGACATCGTCGCTGTCGCGCAGCGTAAGCAACGCATCCTCGTCCGTATCGAGCGCAACGAAAGGAAGATTTTCGTACGAACGGGCCCGCGATCGGATGCGCTCCGGCATCGTGGACAACAGTCGATCTCGATGCCCCTGCCAACGCCTCCGCGATTCACCGGGATACGTGTTGTCAGATGGTGCGAGCGGCGCCGCGTCTTCGCGTAAACGCACGATGATGCGGGCCGATCCGTGGTCATGCACCTTGCCCCAGACACCATCGGGAATCCCGACGTGCGCGCCGGCACCAGCGGCATGCAGCACGCCCGTCAAAAGCATGCCCATCAGGATGACGAGCGGCACACCGATACAGCAGTCGGATCTGAACATTGGTCGTCTCGATCGAATAGTGAGCGGTCGCGCTGGCAAAGACGCCCCGCACGCGCGCAGTGGAATCATTGGGCGCATGCAGAGTCAGCGACGAGTATAGGCCGTTCTTGATGCCTGCCGGCGGGCGACATGCTGCAAATGTGCTGCGCTTCATAAACGGCGGAGACATGTGTCAGGAAGCGGAACGAACTCGATTCCCAACATGACCGCTCGCCGTCGCGAGTGATCAGAGCCTGCATGTGCTCCCCAGGAACCTGCGGACACTGTGCTCGCGGCCAGGAGGGCGCCGCATTTTTCCATCCAACGGCACGCAGGAAGCGTGGTTTAGCCGCCGAGCACGGGCGAGCCGCAACGCGGACGTTGTCGGAATTGGAACGCCGTCCTTGCGGCTTGCGCCCTCACTTCGGGTTATGCCGTGCTGCCGGTGGTTCGTTCAGGCGCCCCCGACCTTCTCTCCCCGCGTCTCGGCTGACCCCGGTTGGGTAACTCAACGCCGTCGTATGCACCGCGTCAACGGGCCCAGACACGCCGCACAACGCGGCGTGTGGGCGATACATCGCGTGAAAGGCAAGACCCGGAAGTGGCCGCGCAGCCGGTTGCGTTCGACCAGGACCCAAAGCGGGGGGCTTTGCGCCCGCTGCGCCGGCCTTTCCGCTACAGCCTCAGGCGGACATGTCCAGCATCAAGCGGTTGAGCCGGTGCACGAAACCTGCCGGATCCCCGAGTTGGCCACCCTCAGCGAGCAGTGCCTGGTCGAACACGATCTTGGCCAGCTCGGTGAATTTGTCTTCGTCCGCCTCGGCGTCCATACGCTGCATCAGCGGATGGTCGAGGTTGATCTCGATGATCGGCGTCGGCAGCGGCGCATCCTGTCCGAGCTGCTTCAGGACCCGCGCGAGATTTTGGCTCATGTCGTACTCGTCCACGACCAGGCATGCCGGCGACTCGGTCAGCCGACTCGACACGCGCACATCCTTGACGGCCTCGCCGAGTGCTCCCTTTACGCGTTCGATCAGGTGCTTGTGTTCCTCGGCGGCTTTCTCGACCTTTTCTTTCTCCGCGGCATCTTCGAGCTCACCGAGATCGAGCGCGCCCTTGGCGACTGACTGCAGGTGTTTGCCTTTGAAATCGGTCAGATGCGATACCAGCCACTCATCCACACGGTCGGTCAGCAACAGCACCTCAATGCCCTTTTTCTTGAACACCTCGAGGTGCGGACTGTTACGCGCAGCAGCCGACGTTTCCGCAGTGATGTAGTAGATCTTGTCCTGTTTCTCGACCATGCGCTCGATGTACTGATCGAGCGATACCGTTTGCGCGTCGCCATCGGATTTCGTCGACGCGAAACGCAGCAGCCCGGCGATTTTTTCGCGATTACCGAAATCCTCTGCCGGGCCTTCCTTCATGACGCGGCCGAACTGCGACCAGAACGTCTGATACTTTTCCGGCTCGTCCCGGGCCATCTTTTCGAGCAGACCAAGTACGCGCTTGACGTTGGCCGAACGGATGCTGTCGATCTTGCGGTCATGCTGCAGGATCTCGCGCGACACGTTAAGCGGCAGGTCGTCAGAGTCGACCACGCCCTTCACGAAGCGCAGGTAGTGCGGCATCAGCTTGTCTGCCTCGTCCATGATGAAGACGCGACGCACGTACAGCTTCACACCGTGCTTTTGTTCCCTGTCCCACATGTCGAACGGCGCACGCGACGGAACAAACAGCAGCGAGGAATACTCGTGTTTTCCCTCGACCCGGTTGTGTGCCCAGGTCAGCGGATCCTCGAAATCGTGGCAGGTGTTCTTGTAGAACTCGTGGTACTCGTCGTCGGAGACGTCGCCTTTGTTGCGCAGCCACAACGCGGTGCCGGTGTTGACCTGCTCCCATTCCGGCGCGGCCTGCTGCCCGTCGCCCTCCGCCGGCGCTGGCTCGCCAAGCATCTCGACCGGGATCGCAATGTGGTCCGAGAACTTGCCGATGATGCTTCGCAGGCGCCAGGCGTCCAGGAACTCCTTTTCGTCGTCGCGCAGGTGCAGCACGATCTCGGTGCCGCGCTGTGGTCGTTCGACGTTTTCGATCGTGTAGCTGCCCTTGCCGTCGGACTCCCAACGCACGCCCTCGTCCGGTCGCATACCGGCCCGGCGCGTGGTCAGGGAAACCTTGTCGGCGACGATGAAGGCCGAGTAGAAGCCGACCCCGAATTGACCGATCAGCTGGCTGTCCCGAGCCTGGTCGCCGGACAGACTTTCGACGAATTTGCGCGTACCCGAGCTGGCGATCGAGCCGATGGTGTCGGTCACCTCCTGACGGCTCATGCCGATGCCATTGTCGAGAATCGATACCGTGCCGGCATCCTTGTCCACCGACACGCGGATCCGCAGCGTGCTGTCGCCTTCGTACAGCGCGTCGTTGCCCAGTGCCTCGAAACGCAGCTTTTCCGCGGCATCCGATGCGTTCGACACCAGCTCGCGCAGAAAGATCTCTTTGTTCGAGTAGAGGGAGCGGATAACAAGATTGAGCACTTGGCTCACTTCCGCCTGAAAATCAAGGGTTTCTTTCTGCGCCGTCGCCGTCATGCCGGGGCCTCCTCCGTCAAAATGTTTGTCGACGCGCGGCACATGGGGACGGTCTGGTGGATTTTCAAGGGCCTGCGGTATCGTCGACTGGTGATCCCGCATCGCCCTGTCGAAGACGGACCGGACGTCGCCAGCAACAGGGGTTAGAATCCGCGCAGCTTCCCGAGGACCCGCAGCAACGATGCCGTTCACGACCTATTCCACCCATCCGTACAAGGACCAACGCCCCGGGACATCCGGTCTGCGCAAGCGCGTCGAGGTGTTTCGGCAGGGAAACTACCTGAAGAACTTCGTGCAATCCGTGCTGGACTCACAGCACGACCTGATCGGCGGCACGCTCGTACTCGGCGGCGACGGCAGGTTTTTCAACCGCGACGCCATCCAGGTCATCCTCAAAATGGCGTCGGCCAATGGAGTCGGAAAGGTAATCGTCGGTCAGGGCGGGCTGCTGTCGACACCCGCTGCTTCGTGCGTCATACGCAAATACGGCGCCGCGGGCGGACTCGTGTTGTCGGCCAGTCACAACCCCGGCGGCCCGGACGGCGACTTCGGCATCAAGTTCAACACTGCGAACGGCGGGCCGGCACCGGAACGTGTCACCGAGGATATTTTCGCGCGGTCGCTCGAGATCTCGAATTTTCGCGTCAGCAATGGCGGCGAGGTCGACATCGATACCCTGGGATCGGTCGACTTCGACAAGTTGAAGATCGACGTGATCGACCCGGTCGCCGACTACGCGGAACTGATGCAGTCGATCTTCGACTTCGACGCCATCCGCGACCTGCTGTCGAGTGGTTTCCGTATGCGCTTTGACGCGATGCATGCCATCACCGGACCGTACGCGCACTACCTGTTCGAGACCTTGCTGGGCGCGCCGGCCGGCACGGTGATCAACGGCGAGCCGCTCGAGGACTTCGGTGGCCACCACCCCGACCCCAACCTTGTGCATGCGGCCGATCTGGTCGCATTGACGCGCGGTGCCGGCGGTGTCGACTTCGCTGCCGCCTCCGATGGCGACGGCGACCGCAACATGATCCTCGGTCGCGACTTCTTCGTGACGCCGAGCGACAGCCTCGCCGTGCTTGCCGCCAACGCCACGCTGATCCCGGCACATCATGGCGGTATTCCCGGTGTCGCACGGTCGATGCCGACCAGCCAGGCCGTTGACCGCGTCGCCCAGGCGCTCGGCATCGAGTGCTTCGAGACACCGACCGGTTGGAAATTCTTTGGCAACCTGCTCGACGCGGGCCGCATTGCGTTCTGCGGCGAAGAGAGTTTCGGAACCGGCTCCTCGCATGTGCGCGAGAAGGATGGCCTGTGGGCCGTGCTTGCATGGCTGAACGTGCTGGCGGCGCGCGGCCAGTCGGTTGCCGACATCGTCACGCAGCACTGGCAACAGTACGGGCGCAACTACTATTCGCGCCACGACTACGAAGGCGTCAAGGCGAAAAAGGCCAACGCGCTGATCGAATCCCTGCGCGCGAAGCTGCCCGGCCTGCCCGGCAGCATCCTCGAAGGCGTCGAAGTCGCATATGCCGACGACTTCAGCTACACCGATCCGATCGATGGATCGGTCAGTTCCGGGCAGGGGATCCGGATCGGATTCGTCGACGGTTCGCGGGTCGTGTTCCGCCTGTCGGGCACCGGCACCGTGGGCGCGACCCTGCGGGTCTACCTCGAGGCCTACGAACCCGATCCGTCGCGCCAGCAGATCGAGACGCAGGCCGCACTGGCACGCTTGATCAACGCGGCCGAGAGCGTGGCCGACATCCGGGCAACCATCGGGCGCGACACGCCGAGCGTGATCACCTAGCCGCTTCGGTTGTCCGGATCGCGCATCCGGGCCGGGTGGCAAGCGCGGCACCCGGACTTCGGCACGACGGCATCACGTCAATCGGCGCAGCCGGGTTACAACCGGCCACTGCGTCCGTCAGCCGACTTTCCGCTGGCGATCGTCATGGGCGTTCCCCTACCCGCGATACGGCATCCGACCCGCGGCGGCCGCTGCACTCGCCTGTACGTGTCATCAATAGTGACGCTCGACCCCCACCCGCTGCATGATCTCGATCGCCAGTTCCTCGATCGATACCGAGGTACTGTCGAGAAAAGGTATCGCATGACTGCGGTACAGATCCTCGGCGGCCGAGACCTCGTTACGGCATTGCGGCAGGCTCGCATAGTCGGAGCCGGGGCGCCGCTCCTCGCGGATCCGGTGCAGGCGATCCGGGGAGATCGTGAGCCCGAATAGTCGATCGCGGTTTTCACGCAGCGCGTCGGGTAGGCGGCCGAGCATGAAGTCTTCCTCGGTCAGTGGAAAGTTGGCCGCACGCACGGCGTACTGCATCGCCAGGTAGAGGCAGGTCGGCGTCTTGCCGCTGCGCGATACGCCGACCAGGATCAGGTCGGCCTCGGCAAGCCCGCGCAGGCGCGAACCGTCGTCGAAGTTCAACGCGAAATTGACCGCGTCGACGCGCTGATCGTAGACACGCGGATCGCCCATGCCGTGGCTCAGGCCAACGTGGCCACTGCTGGGCCTGCCGATCGCCGCGGACAGGCTGGGTAGAAACACATCGAAGATATCGAACACCTGAGCGTTCGCCGTCATCAGGCGGGCACGCAGCTCCTCGTCGACGATGCTCGAGAAAACCACCGGCGGCGCGTCGTCTTCGACCGCGGCCGCGTCGATCTCGCGGATCGCGGCCTCGACCTTGCTTGCCGCATCGAGAAACGGCAGCACCACGCGCTCGCAACAGGTGTCGTCGAACTGCGTCATCAGGGTACGGACCAGGTGCTCGAGCGTGATGCCCGTGCGGTCCGACAGGATAAACAGGGTACGTGAGGAATTCGCCATGCCTTGCTCGCAACAGTCGTCGAGGGGGAGATCCACCCGGCGGCTCACCGGGTGATTCATGGTAGCAAAGGTGGGCGGCGGCGCATGTCGACCCTGCCGTGCAGAAACTGGCTCCACGACGGGCGCTTTTTTGCCACAATCGCGGCATGAACACGTTAACGATACCCACGCGCCGCGAGGCGCTGGCGAAACGACTTCGCGACGTCGTCGACGGCCCACACGTGCTGAGCTCGCCCGAGGAACTGGCACCGTATGAGTGCGACGGTCTGGCGGCCTACCGCATTGTCCCACTGCTGGTGGTTCTGCCCGGTTCGGTGGAAGAGATCCAGGCAGTGCTGAGGATCTGCCACGAGGAGCGGGTGCCGGTCGTCGCGCGAGGCGCAGGGACGGGACTGTCCGGCGGCGCGCTGCCTCACGAGCAGGGTGTGCTGCTCGGCCTCGCGCGCCTCAACAGGATTCTCGCGATCGACCCGGACAACGCGTGTGCGCGCGTCCAGCCCGGGGTACGCAACCTGGCGATCAGCGAGGCCGCACGACCACACGGCCTGTACTACGCACCCGACCCCTCTTCCCAGATCGCGTGCACGATCGGTGGCAACGTCGCCGAGAATGCCGGCGGCGTGCATTGTCTGAAGTACGGCTTGACCGTCAACAACCTGCTGGCGGTCGAACTCGTCACGATCGAAGGTGAACGCATCACGGCCGGGGGCAGTGGCCTCGACGGTGCCGGCTATGATCTGCTCGCGCTGATCACCGGTTCGGAGGGCATGCTCGGCATCGTCACCGAGATCACGGTGAAGCTGTTGCCGATCCCGCAGCGTGCACAGGTTGCGCTGGCCGCGTTCGACGCGGTCGAGACGGCCGGCCAGGCCGTCGCCGACATCGTCGCGGCGGGGATCCTGCCGGCGGGCCTGGAAATGATGGACCTGCCGGCGATCCGCGCCGCCGAAGACTTCGTGCACGCCGGTTACCCGACCGACGCCGCGGCGATCCTGCTGTGCGAGGTTGACGGCGGCAACGAAGAGGTCTCGGAGGACATCGCCAAGGTGCGTCAGCGCCTGCTCGACTCCGGTGCGCAAGAGGTGCGCACGGCGAGCGACGATACCGAACGCGCACGGTTCTGGGCCGGGCGCAAGGCGGCATTCCCCGCCGTGGGGCGCATCTCGCCGGATTATTACTGCATGGACGGCACCATCCCGCGCAAGCACCTGCCGCGCGTGTTGCGCGAAATTGCCCGCTACTCGACCGAGTCCGGCCTACGGGTTGCCAATGTTTTTCATGCCGGCGACGGCAATCTGCATCCGTTGATCCTGTACGACGCCAACGTTCCCGGCGAACTCGAACTGGCCGAACAGGTCGGCGGCAAGATCCTCGAACTGTGTGTCGAGGTGGGCGGGACGATCACCGGCGAACATGGTGTTGGCCTGGAAAAGATCAACCAGATGTGCGCACAGTTCCCGCCCGAAGAATTGCAGATGTTCCACGACATCAAGGCTGTGTTCGACCAGTACGGGCTGCTGAATCCCGGGAAGGCGATCCCGACGCTGAATCGCTGCGCCGAATTCGGCGCGATGCACGTAAAGGCCGGCGACCTGCGCTTCCCGCACCTGGAGCGTTTCTGATGACCGCTCACGACGCCGCCGACGCGATCACCGCCCAGGTACGGGATGCCTACGAAGACCGCCGACCGCTCCGCATCGTCGGGCAGGACAGCAAGGCGTTCTACGGGAGGCCGACCACCGGCGAGCCGCTCGATCTGGCCCGACACAGCGGCGTCATACGCTACGAACCGACCGAACTCGTGATCACCGCGCGTGCGGGCACCCTGGTCACTGAGCTCGAGCAGAAGCTCGCCGAGCACGGCCAGATGCTTGCGTTCGAACCGCCGTCGTTCGGTGGTTCGGCAACGATCGGCGGTGCGGTTGCCAGCGGTCTGGGCGGACCACGGCGTCCGTGGGGCGGCGCCCCGCGCGACCTGCTGCTCGGTGCGACGCTGCTCGATGGCCGCGGGCGCCGGCTGCGCTTCGGTGGCGAGGTGATGAAGAACGTTGCCGGCTACGACGTTTCGCGCGTGCTGGCGGGTGCAATGGGGACACTGGGCGTCCTGTTGGATGTCTCGATCAAGGTGCTCCCCGCGCCGGCGGTGGAGCGCAGTCTGGTGCTGACGATGGGTCGCGATCGGGCGCTGCACAAGATGCGCGAACTGGCACGCCAGCCGGCGCCGCTGTCTGCCGCGTGTCACATCGAAGACCGGCTTTACCTGCGCCTGTCCGGCAACGCGTCGAGCGTGGCCGCATGGGAGAAGCAGATCGGAGGTGACGGAGGTGCGGGTGGCGATTTCTGGCAGTCGCTGCGCAACCATGCACTGCCTTTCTTTGCTGCAGAACGCCCACTGTGGCGTCTGTCGCTGGCACCGGCCTTGCCACGGCTCGATTGTGAACACGAGGTCGTGACAGACTGGGCCGGAGCACAACGTTGGGTCTATACCCGCTGTGCCCCTGCCGAACTGCGCAACGAGGTCGCAAAGGTCGGCGGACATGCCATACTGTTCCGACATGGCGACAACGAGACACCTGTCTTCCACCCGCTCGATGCTGTCTCGGAGCGGATCCACGTCGGGCTCAAGCGGCGCTTCGATCCGGCCGGCATTCTCAACCCGGGGCGCATGTATCCGACGCTTTAGTTTCCTGCTGGTTTTGTGCGGCGGTATGACTGCACCGCAGGCCGCCAATGCATTCTTCTGCCTTCGAACGCTGACAGGCGGCGGCAACCACGACCGTCCGCTGGGCGGCTATCGCCCACCTCCGCCACCCACACCGTTGCCGCCCCTACCATCCGGGTATGGCCCGACGAGATTCAGTCACAACCCGGCTGCGGGTGCGGCCGCGCTCCAGAACCGACCCTTGCTTTGGCGGCCATTGTCTCATCGCTCTGCATACCGTTGAACTCGCCGCAGCGTGTCCTACCTGCGTCGACGCCGCTTGCCGCGGCGTTTGCCGATTGACCCCGACAGCAATGGCCGCGCGCTGCCGACGCGGCGACGCGCATTCGGCTTTCGACACTGCCTGCCAGGAAGCCGCCTGCCCACGCTTGAATTCACCTGCATGTAGCAGATCGACGGATTCGTGACGAAAACCAGGAATCCGAAGCAGGTTAGAATGGGGGCCCGCATACTTGGCAGACCGGAGTATCAACGTGCAAGAACGTGAGGTAGACGTCGCGATCATCGGTTCCGGCAGCGCCGGCCTGTATGCGATGAGCAAGGTCAGGCCGGCCGGCAAATCCGTTGTCCTGATCAATGGTGGCGAACTCGGCACGACGTGCGCCCGCGTGGGATGCATGCCGTCGAAGGCGGTGATACAGGTAGCCGAGGATTTCCATCGCCGCGGTGTTTTCAAGCGCTTTGGCGTCGATGGGGAGTCATCGCTGAGCCTCGACATCGAGGAGGCGATGGGTTACGTCCAGGACCTGCGCGACATGTTCGTGGAGCGTGTTATCTCGAACAGCACCGACAAGATGCCGGAAGGCATGTTCATCAAGGGCTACGCCCGCTTCGTCGAACCGAATCTCCTCGAAATGGACGACGGCCAGCGCATTCGTGCAGGCAGGGTAATCGTCGCGACCGGCTCCCGGCCGGTGATCCCGGACGCCTGGATGCCATTTCGCGACCGCATCATCACGACCGACGAATTCTTCGATCTGGAGCAACTGCCGAAATCCATCGCGGTTGTCGGCCTCGGGGTGATTGGCATGGAACTCGGCCAGTCGCTGCATCGCCTCGGTTGTGATGTCACCGGCATCGACACCGTCAACGCAATCGGCGGGCTCAGCGATCCCGAGGTCATCAAGTCCGCGATCGACATCGTCGGCAAGGAATTCCCACTGTGGCTCGGTCACGCAGCCCAGATCGAAGAGGGAGCCGAAGGCCGTCTACGGGTTTCGGCCGGCGACCGACACGTCGAGGTGGACCGGGTGTTTGCCAGCATCGGCCGACAGCCGAATGTCGAAAAGCTCGGGCTGGAGGCGATCGGCGCCCCGATGAACGACAAGGGGCTGCCGGTTTATAACCCGAACACGATGCAGGTGGGCAACCTGCCACTGTTTCTGGCCGGTGACGTCACCGGTGAACGGCCCCTGTTGCACGAGGCCGGTGATGAAGGCCGCATCGCGGGTCAGAATGCGGCAAGCGATTACATCGCTGCCTTCCGGCGCAAGGTGCCCTTCAGCATCACGTTCTGCGATCCGAACATCGTCCAGGTCGGCCAGCGCTTCGTTGAACTCGACCTCGACACGACCGCCATCGGCGAGGTGCAGATGGCACCGGTCGGCCGCGCGTTGATCATGGCGAAGAACAGGGGCGTCATCCGGGTTTACGCAGACAAAGCCAGCGGCAGATTGCTGGGGGCCGAGATGGTGTGCGCAAAGGCGGAGAATCTCGGCCACCTGCTGGCCTGGAGCCTGCAGCGCGATGCGACCGTCGGCGAGCTGTTGCAGATGCCGTTCTATCATCCGGTGATCGAAGAGGCACTGCAGGCCGCACTTTACGACCTTTACGCCAAAGTCGATGCCAAGAACCCGGGGCCGATCACTGAACTGGTCCCGATGTAGATCAACAGCCCCGACCGATCCATGCCAGCACTGATTCCGGTGCAGGTAAGCCGTGCGACGTGTCAGCGGGCGTCGCGCGTGGAACGGATTTCAGTGATCCTTTCACGCACCACTTCCCACCGTTCCTGCTTCTGCTGCAATGACATCGCTGCGTGCGCCGGACTGGTCGATGGCAGCCTGATCCGAGGCAGCCCGGCTGCACTCGTTCCCTGCAGTGTCGCCAGCACCTGCCGTTCGAACAGTCTTTCGGCGGCCGCACCGTTGAAAAAAACGGTCTTGATATCCGAGTGTCGACGAAAGAACGTGCGAAAGTCATTGGCAACGATCGACGTGGGGTCGATCGATGCATCCAGACTGCCCGGACGCATGCAATGCTCGAGCACGTCCCATACCGCTACCCGCCGGTCCAGCAGCAGCGCGCAGCGTTGCTCGTACGGCCCACCGGCATCGAGGCCAAACAGCCCGCTCATGATCGGCCAGAACGCGTTGCGCGGATGCGCATAGTACTGCTGTGCCGCGAGCGACGCGCTGCCCGGCATCGAACCCAGAATGAGCACTGCGGCATCCTGGCGGCAGAGCGGCGGAAAACTGCGCAACCGCGCCACGTCGGCTACGTGCGGACGTCGATCAGCTGCTGCCGTTGACGGCGAGCACCATGCGCACGAGTTCGGCCAACGACCCGGCCTGCATCTTCTCCATGACGCGCGCCCTGTGCGCCTCCACCGTCTTGGCCGAAACACCCAGCGTATTCGCGATCTCCTTGTTCGAACGACCTTCGGTCACCATCTCCATGACCTCGTATTCGCGCGGCGTCAGGTTTTGCAGGCGCTGCTGTATCTGCAGGTGTTCCGAGTGGTGTGAACGTTGCTGTTCGCCATGCGCAATCGCGCGCCGGATCGCATCCAGCAGCACCTCGTCGTTGAACGGTTTCTCGATGAAATCGACCGCCCCGCTCTTCATCGCGCGCACCGCCATTGGCACATCCCCGTGTCCGGTGATGACTACGACCGGAATCTGGATGTTGCGCTTGGCCAGATGCTCCTGGAGATCCAGGCCGCTCATGCCGGGCATGCGCACATCCAACACCAGGCATCCGCTGCGACTCGGCTGATACTGGGACAGAAACTCGTCCGCCGAGGAGAAGCTCTCGACATGGACACCAACCGATTCGATCAGCCACTTCAGTGAATTGCGCATTGCCTGATCATCATCGACGACGAAAACGACCGGCTTTTGATGATGGCTATCGGGCATAGGTCAGGACACTGCGCTCACTGCATTGTCGGCGTTGTGCGGAAGCACAATGGTAAAGGTGCTTCCCCTGCCGGGCCAGGAGTCTGCCCGGATTTTACCATGATGGTTATTCATGATCGTCTGACTGATCGCCAGCCCCATACCCATACCGCTCTCCTTGGTGCTGAAAAAGGCGTCAAAAAGGTGTTCCATGTTGCGACTGCTGATGCCGGAGCCATTGTCCTGCACCCTCAGATACACCATGCCATCGGACTGTATACCCGTTTCGATCACCAGCCTGCGCTCGGCTGCGGACACGTCGGCCATTGCATCCAACGCATTGCGCAGCAGATTTATCAGGACCTGCTCTATCTGAACCGTATCCACCCTGACCCAGAGTTCTTCCGGCGACAGCCGACGCTCGATCGCCAGTTCGTGACGTTTGAGTTCGTGACTTATGAGCGAGCACGTCTCGCGTGCCAGCACGTTGAGATCGACAAGTTCCCGGACGGGCTGCCGCCGACTCACCATGCCGCGCAGACGCTTGATGATCTCGCCGGCACGACTTGCCTGATCCGAGATCTGCCCCAATGCCTCCAGCAGCTCCTCCTTGCCACCGATATCGAGACGCAAGCGCCGCGCGCATCCGTTCGCATAGTTGACGATCGCCGACAACGGTTGATTCAGTTCATGCGCAATGCCGGTGGCCATCTCTCCCATATTGCTGACGCGAGTGACGTGGACCAGCTCGTTCTGGCGTCGCTTGAGCTCTTCCTCCGCGACACGCTCGATGGTGATATCCCGGGCGTACACATTCACGTATCCGAGTTCAGCGACCGGCGCAATCAGCAGCGAGAAGATGCCATCGTCGGTGTGAACCTCGAGTTCGGTGGTGGATGCCGTTTTCAGGGACATCTCGACCTGATTGCGCCAATATACCGGCAGCGTCTGCAACGGCCTGCAGCCCCAGTGTTTCAGCAGAGGGGCACTGGGCTGGTTGGCGTAGGTGATGACGCCGCGGCGGTTGATTCGCAGCACCGGGATCGGACTTTCGCTCGGAAACGCGGCCAGGCTGCGTATCTCGGCCTCGCGGACCTTGCGTTCCGCGATGTCACGCAGATACAGGGTGAAAACGAGCTGCTCCTCGAGGAATACCGGTTTTATCGACAGCTCGACCGGCAGGATTCGGCCATCTCGCGCAACCGCCTGCATCTCGGTACGCTGCAGCGCTCCGGCCTGATCTGCACCGGCGAGCGACAAATAGAGCAGACGTTCGAACACCTCGCGTGAACCGGGCGCTACGATGAGTTCGCTGAACGACCGCCCAACGGCTTCATCATGGCCATAATCGAATGTCTCCTGCGCCGTCGGATTGAAATCGATGATCGCCCCACGCTCGTCTACGGTAACGATCGCGTCGAGTGACGCATCCATAATCGCCATGCGCAGCTTCTCGGTTTCGAGAAGTTCGGTTTCGTGCTGGCGACGCATTTCCTCGCGCGCACGCATCACCAGCTGGACGAAGTCACGTATCCAGTCTTCAAGAATCAGCAGTTGGTTGCCATGCTGGTTCAATCCGGTATCCGGCATGTCGAGCGCGCGTCGCGACAGTTGGGACACGCGGCGCAGCAGACGATTGATTCGGCTCGACATCAGCACGAACAGCAACACGAATGCCGTCACGATGACGACAGCGCCGATCAGGCGCTGGCGACGCTCAAGATCGAGCACCTGCTGCCCTGTACGTTCGAACGATGCATGGGGCAGCAGCGTCGCGAACAGAAGATTGAGGTCGGAGTCATCGTAGTCGAAGAACGACTGCGCGGTGATCAGGAAGTTTTCGCGCAATCGTCCGACCCTCGCCCCTGCCGGCACGAGGCCCGGGCTGCTGCTCGCCAGTATCCGCTGTGCATCCGGGTCGAGAATGGCAACGACGTTGTTGCTCGACTTGACGAACTGTTGCGACGCGCCGAGGAAATCGCTATCCAGTCCCACCAGGATCACGATACTCCCCATGGGCGTGCGCGCATTGTCCTCGGTCGGCTCGGTCACAACCAACCACGGGCGGTCGTTCAACAAGGTCACGAACGAGCGTCGCGCGGGCGTAGAAAACTGGCCCTTGACGTCGCCTGTCAGACCAGAGGGCAGATCGGCACCGCTTTCGCTGTACAGTTCCCGAATCAGACCGGAGGGATCCACGAGCGCGAAATAATCCGGACTCACGCCGCCCTGCCAGGTGAGATCGTCGGGGAGCCAGGGTGGCCGACTGTTCGCGTCGTAGCGCAACATCTCGGCCGAGCGCCGCCCCCATATGATCGGGTCGAGATAATCGGTCATGCGCCGATGGGTCGCGACTAGGCGGGCAAAAAACGCAAACGAACGACGATACTCGTCGAACCGGATCAGCGACTCGCGTGCCTGCTGGTCGAGTTGGGTCTCGAGCTGCTGACCGAAGATCTTGCTCAGCGCGCGTGTCTGAAGGCGGTCGACGACCAGCCACAATGCCAGCCCCGTCAGCACCCCGAAGGCAAGCGCCAGCACGGGAAGCGGTATTCCCCGTAAGACCCGACGAGAAAACGAGCGCTTGCTGATAGCCAAGGTCCGGGCAACTGACAACTGGGGGAATTATCGCCCGTTCGGTCGAGATAGGCCAAACACTGGATCAGGCAACGTGGGCCCTCCATGGCCCGGGGGTATTCAACCAGCGCGCAATGTAGGCATCGCGCGCCTGTGCGCGGGTGCGATTCCGGGCGCCATACCTGCCAGTGCATCGGCGCACTCGGAATCCAGGTCGCCGAACGCTATTCCAAATCCATGCAGACTCTGATGAATCACGCGACCGTGCAGACTGACACAGCCTTTGCAGATCCCTTCGCCGGGATGAAAGGTGACCGTAACCGGTGCACCGATGGGGACGATGCTGGTCTCTGCCCGGACATACAGGCCGCCACCGCCAAGATCGGTGATCTGGCCGCGAATCAGCCCGAACCGCGGGCATGCGACGACCGCACCCAGCGACATCGACCTTCGGCCGCTGCTTCTCTGCTCCATTTTTCCCTCCCTACGGAACGATCTCCGGTGCATGCAGTCTGCGCCGCCTTGCATCTCCGGATTGGACAAGCTCCGATTATCCTGCGGTCCCAATGCCTTACCATTGGGACGTTCCTTGGCATTCCGGGTGTTTTCCCTATGCCCTAAACACCATCGAACGATGGGGCATGAATTATGAATTTAGTTTACAAACATTATTTAACGTAATGATAAATCTTGATAATGTGGCGAGTCCCAGCCTGCTCCGACGGCTGGCTGCGATGTTCTACGACGGCTGGCTGCTGGTCGCGTTGTGGCTGATCGGGGTTACGTTCGATTACTTCCTACGCCGCGCAATCGGCATCGATGCGCAGGGGGCGGATCCACTACTGCGGGCGTATATGGCGGTCTGCCCGTTCGCATTCTTCGGCTGGTTCTGGACGCACGGGGGACAGACGCTCGGCATGCGCGCGTGGCGACTGCTGCTCGTCGATGCGGATGGCGGCCCGATCGGGTGGCGGCAGGCCATGATCCGCGTCGCGGCCGCGCACCTATCTTTGCTGCTGGCCGGCCTCGGCTATCTGTGGATCCTCGTCGACCGTGACAGCCTGGCCTGGCACGACCGGCTGAGCCGCTCACGCCTGGTGATCACGCGCCGATCGTGATGTTTAACGCACGCGGCGCATCATCGCGATGCCGATTGCGAGGAAGGCCAGCGCCGGGAGCAGCGCGCTGACCAGTGCATTCACGTTGTATACGACCGCGACGTACGACATCGCGCGGTTGAACAGATAGAAGGCCATGCCGAGCGCGATCCCGAGGAAGATCCGCTGTCCGATGCTGACGAAGCGCTGGTGCGCAAGCACGAACGGCACCGCAATGAACAGCATCACCAGGGTCGCGAATGGCGTCGCAAGCTTGCTCCAGAATGCCACTTCGTAGTCGGTGGGCGTCTGACCGTTTTCACGCATCACGTCGATATATCGATACAGCTCGTCGATACGCAGCATGTTGGGCTGCACGACGATCGCGTTCAACAGCGCCGGATCGAGCAGCGAATCCCACCGTGCCTGCGCGAGCTCACGACGCTCGATTACCGTGTCGCCGATCTGACTCTGGCGGATTCCGAACATCAGCCAGTGGTCGCCGTGGTGCTCCGCCCGCTCGGCATGGGTGGCGAGCTTGAGGTCTCGGTTGTCGCCGAATTCGTAAATATAGATGTCTTCCAGGCGGGCACCGGGGAGAATGCCGCGGATATTCACGAACGCCCGCCCGTCGCGTGCCCAGAACCCGTAGCGCGTCTTCAGCGTCACCTTCCCCTGCAGCTTCTCGGTGCGATGCTGGTTTGCCCACTCCTCGCTTGCCGGAGCCACCAGTTCACCGAACAGGAATATCAGCAGCATCATTGCCAGCCCGGTCTTCATCACGGCCAGCACGATCTGGCGAAGCGAAAAACCGCTGCCGCGCATCGCCATCAGTTCACCGTGCGACGCCATGGCTCCGAGGCCGATGAGGCTGCCGATCAACGCCGCGACCGGAAACACCTCGAACACATAACCGGGTGCCTCGAGCATCGCCACCAGAAAGGCGTCGCGTAGGCCATAGCTGCCGGTTCCGACGTCATCCATCTCGTCGATCAGCCCGAACAGCGCGAGCAGGATCACCAGGATCAGCAATGCCATACCCGTCGCCTTCAGCATCGTGGTACCGATGTATCGATCGAGTATCGAGAGCTTCATGCGCTTCTCGCCCGCCGGTGTCCGCGCCAATGCCTGAAACGACCGGCGTCGGCGGCGTTTATCAGCAAGGCGACGGCGAGCATCAGCAGTGGCAGCGACCACATCCCCATCCACATCGGCATGAATCCGGTCTCGAGCCAACGCTCAACCACCCGCTGGAGGTTGATGAAGGTGAAATACAGCAGCACGGCGAAGGTCAGGCGTCCGTAGATCCCGGATCGTGGCGGCGAGCGCGCCAGAGGGACCGCGAGCACCGCGAAAGCGATCAGTGCCAGCGGCGTCGATGCACGGTACTGAAACTCGGCGTGATCGCTGCGACTTTCCGACGCCAGCAATGCCTGCCACGACTTTGCACTGGCGGGCAGAGAAAAGCCCACCAGATCCAGCTCCGGGATTCGGATGGCGTATTCGTCGAAATGCCCGATCGTGAAATCGAGATCGCCGGGATGACCGGCGAAGCGGCGTCCATCGGTCAGGATGACGAAGCGCTCACCCGTTTCAGGATCGGTGGTCTGATAGGCGGAATCGGCCGTCACAAGACCGAGGCGCCCGCGCTGCCGGTCCTGGACGAATACGCCCTTGAGCTCAAAGCCCGCCTTCGACAGCGACTCGGTGTAAACGACCAGACCCCCGCGGCTGAACTCGTTGAACCGGCCCGCGCGAACTGCCGAGATATCGGCGCTCTCTGCGTCGCTCGCCTTCAGCTCTGCAACGTGCGCACGCGCCCACGGCAGCAGTTCCATAACCATCACCGTCACCACGATCGCCAGCGGCACCGCGGTCGTCAAAACCGAACGATACAGCCGACCCTCACCGAATCCCGACGCCGCCAACGCAACCATCTCGCTGTCGCGGTGCATGCGTCCCAGCACCCAGAGAACAGAAAAGAACAGTGCCGGCGGCACGATCAGACCCAGGGTCTTGACGACCTCCAAACCCACGACGACCAGCAGGATGTCCGTGCTCAGCGCACCGACCGCTGCCTTGCCGAGGTAGCGCACGAAGAAGTTGGCCAGCAGCACCATCGTCAGGATCAAAAGGATGACCAGCAAGGTCTTGACGATCTCACGCAACAGCAGACGGTCGATGATGCCCATCACGTTTCTCTGGCGGCCTCGCGGCGAATTGTCGGGTGCGACGATGCTGGTCCGGCATTCTAACCCCACCACTCGTAAGACCGGATCCGCCTGCCTGAAAAAGGGCCGTTTCGCGTTGCCAAAAACGGATTCGGGAATGCTACAGTCGTGTTCAGTCGCCTGTGGGCAAGTGCAGATCGGGTCGATCCCCGCAGAGGGAAGCCCGCTTGCGCCGGCGCCCCTGCAGTGATTACGTCGACCAATGAACCTGTCCACGAGGATCCCCATGGACTACAGCTGTAAGACCGGCCCCGCTGAACGTGTCAAGACCGCCTGCCTCGTCGTCGGCGTGTTCCAGAAAAACCGACTGCCAGCGCTCAGCAAGCAACTGGACGATGCGATTGGTGGACAGGTCAAGCGTGTTCTCCAACGGCGCGACTTCTCCGCCGATTCAGGCCAGTCGCTGCTGCTCTACGAGCCGAACGACTGCGCCGCCACGAGGATTCTGTTGGTAGGTCTGGGTGACGAGAAGGCCTTCAGACCGCGTGTGCTGCGCAACGCCCTGGAACCGGCGATACAGCAGCTCAACGGCATGAATGCCGGAGAATGCACGATCCTCGTCCCCTTCGCTGCCGGGAAGGACGATGTTTATCGATTCATCCGCGAGGCCGTGGATGCCGTCGAAGCGGCCGTTTATCGCTTCGACCAGTGCAAGAGTGAAAGCAAACCGCCGAAGAAACCGTTGAAGCACGTGGATTTCGTCGTCTCACGCAGCCAATTGAATGCCGCGAAGCACGCCTGTGCACATGGGCGCGCGATCGGCACGGGCGCCCGCCTGGCAAAGGACCTGGCGAATCTGCCCGGCAACATCTGCACGCCGAGTTACCTGGCCGAACAGGCGAGGTCCCTGGCGCGCGGCAGGCGCAATCTGAAGGTCAGCGTGCTCGATGAGGCCCAGATGCACAAGCTCGGTATGGGCAGCCTGCTTTCCGTTTCGCGCGGCAGCCGCCAGCCAGCGAAGTTGATCGTGCTGGAGTACAAAGGCGGAAAGGCCGACGCCAAACCGGTCGCGTTGGTCGGCAAGGGTCTAACCTTCGACGCCGGCGGCATCTCGATCAAACCGGCCGCGAACATGGATGAAATGAAGTACGACATGTGCGGCGGCGCCAGCGTGCTCGGCACGATTGCAGCGTGCGCCGAACTCGATCTGCCTTTGAACCTGGTCGGTGTCGTACCGAGTTCCGAGAATCTCCCCGACGGCGATGCCAACAAACCCGGTGACATCGTGACCTCAATGTCCGGGCAGACGATCGAGATCCTCAACACGGATGCGGAAGGCCGCCTGATCCTGTGCGACGCCCTGACCTATACCGAGCGCTTCGACCCGGCAGCCGTAATCGACATCGCCACATTGACCGGTGCCTGCATCGTCGCACTCGGCGACCAGGCGAGCGGCCTGCTGGCGAACGACGACGTGCTTGCCGGCCAACTGCTCGAATCGGGCACGGCGTGCGGTGACCGCGCCTGGCAGTTGCCGTTATGGGATGAATACCAGCAGCAGCTGGACAGCAACTTCGCCGACATGGCAAACATCGGCGGCAAGGGCGCCGGCACGATCACCGCCGCCTGCTTCCTGTCGCGGTTCACGAAGAAATTCAAATGGGCGCACCTCGACATCGCGGGCACCGCATGGCTTTCGGGGGCAAAGAAAGGCGCGACCGGGCGGCCGGTTCCCTTGCTGACCGAATTCCTGCTCCGCCGTGCGAAGGCACCCATGTAAGCGGTCGGCAATCCGCGGATCAACGATTCGGCACGTGACGCAGGTCGATTTCTACATCCTTGACGAACACGCCGCAGGCGACCGGTACCAGCTGGCGTGCCGCATCGCGGAGCGCGCTCTGCGTGCCGGCCACCGGGTGCTGATTCATACGCCGTCGAACGGCGAGGCGCAGCACCTCGACCGCCTGCTGTGGACCCTGTGGGAGTCGGCCTTCGTGCCGCATGGACTGTTGGGCCGCGACGCGCGCGAATGCAACCCGATCCTTATCGGCAACGGCAACGACGACGTCGAGGAACACGAGGTCCTGGTCAATCTTGCGCCGGATGTACCGGCGTTCTTCGGCAGATTCCAGCGCCTGGTTGAATGCGTGGATCACGACGATGCCATCAAGACTGCCGGTCGCGAGCGGTTCCGCTACTATCGTGAACACGGTTATCCGCTGAGCACGCACACCATCGCCTGATCCGTGCGATAAGATCCCAACCCGCATTCGGCGTCAGGTGGCCGGAAAAAAAAGGGGCCACGAGGGCCCCTTTGCGTTTCAAGTCTTTCAGACCGTCATCAGGCCTCGGCCTCTTCGGCGACTGCCTTCATGCTCAGACGGATACGTCCCTGCTTGTCGACCTCGAGGACCTTCACCTTGACTACATCGCCCTCGTTCAGCTTGTCGCTGACCTTCTCGACGCGCTCGTCGGAAATCTGGCTGATGTGCACCAGGCCATCCTTTCCCGGCAGGATCGTTACGAATGCACCGAAGTCCATCAGCCGCGCAACACGACCCTCGTAGATCTTGCCGACCTCGACGTCCGCGGTGATCAGTTCGACGCGCTTGCGCGCCTCGTCACCAGCACTTTTGTCGACCGAGAAGATCTTGACCGTACCGTCGTCACTGATGTCGACGGTGGCGCCGGTCTCTTCGGTGATCGCGCGAATCGTGACCCCACCCTTGCCGATCACGTCACGGATCTTGTCCGGGTTGATCTTGAACGAGACGATGCGCGGCGCGTGTTCCGACATCTGTGCTCGAGGCGCGTTGATCGCCTTGTTCATCTCACCGAGGATGTGCATGCGGCCGTCTTTGGCCTGACCGAGTGCGATCTCCATGATCTCGCGTGTTATGCCGTCGATCTTGATGTCCATCTGCAGCGCATTGACGCCATTGACGGTGCCAGCGACCTTGAAATCCATGTCGCCGAGGTGATCCTCGTCGCCCAGGATATCGGTCAGCACGGCGAACTGGTCGCCTTCCTTGATCAGGCCCATCGCGACACCGGCCACCGGCGCCTTCAGCGGCACACCGGCATCCATCAGCGACAGGCTGGTACCGCACACCGAGGCCATCGACGACGAGCCGTTGGACTCGGTGATTTCGGACACCACGCGGATCGAATACGGGAAGTCAGCGATCGTCGGCATGCACGCCAGCACACCGCGCTTGGCCAGGCGACCATGCCCGATCTCGCGCCGCTTGGGGCTGCCGACGCGACCCAGCTCGCCCACGCAGAACGGCGGGAAGTTGTAGTGCAGCATGAACGACTCTTTGCGCTCACCTTCCAGCGCATCGATGATCTGCGAGTCGCGCTCGGTGCCCAGCGTCGTGACGACCATCGCCTGGGTCTCGCCACGCGTGAACAGCGCGGAACCGTGGGTGCGTGGCAGTACGCTCGTGCGGATGCTGATCGGACGCACCGTCTTGGTGTCGCGGCCATCGATGCGGGGTTCTCCGGCGATGATGCGCCCCCGCACGATGCCCTTCTTCAGCTTGTCGATCGCCTCACCGACCTCGTCCTCGGTGTATGCGGCCTGTTCGCCACTGCACAGCTGCTCCTTGGCCGCGGCCTTCGCCGCATCGATCGCCGCGTAGCGTTCCAGCTTGTCAGCGATCGTGTAGGCGGTGCGCAGAGCATCGCCACAGGCACCTTCGACCGCGGCCTTCAGCGCCTCGTTCTGCACCACCTCCGGGAGCTGCACGACCGGCTTGTTGACCTCCGCCGCCAGTTCTCGGATTGCCTGGATCACTACCTGCATCTGCTCGTGCCCGAACAGCACCGCACCGAGCATCACGTCTTCCGAAAGTTGATCGGCCTCGGATTCGACCATCAGCACGGCCTTCTCGGTACCGGCGACGACCAGGTCCAGATCGGTCGCGTCACCCAGGCCGGTGGGGCCGTTCAAGATGTAGCCACCGTTCTTGTAACCGACCCGCGCCGCACCGATCGGGCCCTGGAACGGCGCACCCGAGATCGCCAGTGCCGCCGAGGTGCCGATCAGCGACGGGATCTCGGGGTCGACCTTGGGATTCAGCGACTTCACGGTGCAGATGACCTGCGTTTCCGCAGTGAAGTTCTTCGGGAACAGCGGCCGAATCGGGCGATCGATCAGGCGCGACGTAAGGATTTCCTTCTCGGACGGACGACCCTCGCGGCGGAAGAAACCGCCCGGGATCTTGCCGGCCGCATAGGTCTTCTCCTGGTAATCGACCGTCAACGGGAAGAAGTCACGACCGCTGTCGAGATTCTTGTCATAGACCACGGTGACCAGCACGACCGTGTCGGCCATGTTCACCATCACCGCGGCATCGGCCTGCCGGGCGATTTCACCGGTCTCGAGGGTTACTGTGTGTTCGCCATACTGAAACGTCTTTTTGATCGGATTCACTGAGAGTTCCTCAAACCTTGAGATGGGCGCTTAGCGACGCAGTCCGAGACGGCCGATCAGCGAGCGGTAGCGCTCCACGTCCTTCGACTTGAGGTAGTCGAGCAGTTTGCGGCGCTGATTGACCAGACGCACCAGGCCCTGCCGGGAATGATGGTCTTTCTTGTGGTTCTGGAAGTGAGGGGTGAGATCGGCGATTCGGGCGGTCAGCAATGCGACCTGCACCTCGGTGGAACCGGTGTCTTTCGGGTCCTTGCCGTATTCGTCGATGATTGCCTGCTTCTGCTCTACACTCATTGTCATGACACTTCTCCTGTCATATTGCCTTGAAATGGCCCCCCGACAATGAGTTCAGGACTGGCCCGGCGGTGTGAAGATCGGCCGCCGTGGGCGGCCGGTGTAATTTAAGGTCGCGTATTCTCTCTCAAAACCGGCGGTTTGTCAGCCACCGGCCATCAGTCGGCGCGGGGCGATCCTGCCGTCATCCTGGACCTCGCCGACCGCGAGGAACGCGTCACCCTGGTAGATCCGCACCCAGCCCTCGGTCGGGGCCTTGGGCACCAGCACCGGCTGGCCCTGCGACAAATAGAAGGCCGAGTCGGCGCTGACCTTGACCGCCGGCCAGTCCGACAGCGCGGTATCGATCGGCAGCAGCAGCCTGTCCAGCGCATCCCTGCCCTCCGCCGCCCGCGCCTCGACATCCTCCATCGTATACATCGGATAACCGGCGTACGGTCCGACCGCAGTGCGCCGCAGTGCCGCGACGTGGGCGCCGCAGCCCAGGCGCTCGCCGATGTCCTCGGCCAGCGTACGCACATAGGTCCCTTTCGAGCACTGCACGCTGATGTCGACCATCGGCAGTTGCACGGACTCGACCACGAGCGTGTGGATCGTCACCCGGCGCGGCTGACGCTCGACCTCGATGCCTTCGCGCGCAAGCTGATAGAGCCGCCTGCCGTTGTGCTTGATCGCGGAGTACATCGGCGGCAACTGGTCGATTTCGCCGACGAACTCGGAAGCAACCTGCTGGATCGCCTGGGGTGTTACACCGTCGAGCGGCCGTTCTAAGAGTATCTCGCCCTCGGTGTCGCCCGTGGCCGTGGTTTGTCCCAGGCGCATGCGAAACCAGTAGTGTTTGTCGGCATCGAGCAGGTAGGCAGACAGCTTGGTCGCATCGCCGAAACAGATCGGCAGCATGCCGTCGGCCAAGGGATCCAGGCTGCCCGTGTGGCCCGCCTTGCGCGCGTCATACAGGCGCTTTACGCGCTGCAGCGCATGGTTCGAGCTCAAACCGACGGGTTTGTCCAACAACAGAATGCCATTGACCGGGCGCCCCCGCTGTCGACCGCGGCGACCCACTATTCGCCGTGCCCCTCGTCGCGCGCGATCGCGGCATCGATCAGCGAGGAAAGGCGCATGCCATGTTCGACCGACTTGTCGTACACGAAGGCCAGGCGCGGCATCGTACGCAGATTCCTCATCGTCTCCGCGAGCCGGCGACGCAGAAAGGACGCCGCTTTGTTCAACGCAGCCTCGGTGACCTTCGACTGCGCGGGATCGAGCGTCGTGAAGTAGACCTTGGCATGTGACAGGTCGCGCACGACGCGAACCTCCTGGATCGTGACCTGATTCAGGCGTGGATCACGCGCCTCGTCGCGCAGCAGCAACGCCAGCTCGCGGTGGATCTCGGCACCGACTCGCTCCTCACGGCCGAATTCCTGCATCTGCGAAGGCCTCAGATCTCACGCGCCACTTCGGTGCGCTCGAACACCTCGATCTGGTCGCCGACCTTGACATCGTTGTAGTTCTTCACCCCGATACCGCACTCGGTCCCAGCCTTGACCTCGCCGACGTCGTCCTTGAAGCGACGCAGCGATTCGAGCTCCCCTTCGTAGATCACGACGTTGTCGCGCAGCACCCTGATGGGGTTGCGGCGCTTGACCGTGCCTTCCACTACCATACAGCCCGCGATCGCACCGAGCTTCGACGAACGGAACACGTCGCGCACTTCGGCCAGACCGACAATCTCTTCCTTGATCTCGGGCGAAAGCAGGCCCGAGATGGCCTTCTTCACGTCGTCGATCACCTCGTAGATGATGCTGTAGTAGCGCAGATCGAGCCCATGTTCCTCGACGACGCGGCGCGCGCTGGCGTCGGCGCGCACGTTGAAGCCGATCAGTATGGCGTTCGACGTCACCGCGAGGTTGGCATCCGATTCGGTGATGCCACCGACACCCGATGCCACCACGCGGACCTTTGCCTCCGGCGTCTCGATCTTGAGCAGCGAATCGCGCAACGCCTCGACCGACCCCTGAACATCGGCCTTGACGATCAGATTGACATAGGCAACCTCACCCTCGGTCATCTGCGAGAACAGCTGGTCGAGCTTGGTCGCCTTCTGCTCGGCCAAGCGCGAATCGCGGTGACGCACACGACGCAACTCAGCGACCTCGCGGGCCTTGCGCTCATCGGCCAGTGCGATCAGGTCATCACCGGCCGACGGTGCGGCCGATAGCCCGAGCACCTGGACCGGAATCGACGGTCCGGCCTCTTTGACCGACCGGCCGCTCTCGTCGAACATCGCGCGCACACGCCCGAACTCGGCGCCGGCCACGACCGAATCCCCACGCTTCAGCGTACCCGACTGGACCAGCACGGTGGCCACCGGGCCGCGTCCCTTGTCGAGACTGGATTCGACGATGATGCCGCGTGCGAGGCCGTCATGAACGGCGGTGAGTTCCAGAACCTCTGCCTGCAGCAACACCGCATCCAGCAACTGGTCGATACCCTGTCCGGTCTTGGCCGACACCTTGATGAACTGGACGTCACCGCCCCATTCCTCGGGCACCACCTCTTCGGCGACCAGCTCCTGCATGACGCGATCGGCATTGGCCTCGGGCTTGTCCATCTTGTTGACGGCGACGACGATCGGCACTCCGGCGGCGCGCGCATGCTGGATGGCCTCCTTGGTCTGCGGCATCACGCCGTCATCGGCCGCGACGACGAGGATGACGATGTCGGTCGCCTGTGCACCGCGGGCGCGCATCGCCGAGAAAGCCGCGTGCCCCGGCGTATCGAGAAACGAGATCATCCCGCGATCGGTTTCTACGTGATAGGCGCCGATGTGCTGGGTAAT
>JAGRGY010000038.1 GCA_020445255.1 Gammaproteobacteria bacterium | reverse complement strand
ACATGATGTTGGCGTTGATGCCCTGGTGCTGCATGACGATGAAGGACGCCAGGATGCCGAGTGGCAGCGTGACGATCGCGACGAACGCCGAGCGCAGGTGGAACAGGAACACCAGGCACACGATCGCGACGACGAGGAACTCCTCGACCAGTTTGTCCTCGAGGTTGGTGACCGCGCGCTTGATCAGCGCCGAGCGGTCGTAGGTCTCGACGATCTCGACCCCGGCCGGCAGGCCCTGCCGGAGCTGTTCGAGCTTGGTCTTGACGCGCTCGATCGTCGCCAGCGCGTTCTCGCCGTAGCGCATGACGACGATGCCGCCGGTGATCTCGCCCTCGCCGTCGAGGTCGGCGACCACGCGCCGTATCTCGGGGCCGACCTGCACGTGCGCGACGTCGCGCAACAGCACCGGTGTGCCCATCTCGGTGACCGTGATCGGGATCTGCTCCAGATCGGTGAGCCCCTTCAGGTAGCCGCGTGTGCGCACCATGTATTCGGCCTCGGCCAGCTCCAGCACCGAACCGCCGACCTCGCGGTTGGCGGCGCGGATCGCCGCCGACACCTTCGCCAGCGTGATGCCGAAGGCGCGCAGCTTCTCCGGGTCGACGACCACCTGGTACTGACGCACCATGCCGCCGACGGTGGCGACCTCGGACACGCCGGGTACGGTCTGCAGCTCGTACTTCAGGAACCAGTCCTGCAGGCTGCGCAGCTCGGCGAGGTCGTGCCGGCCGGTGCGGTCGACCAGCGCGTAGTTGTACACCCACCCGACGCCGGTCGCGTCCGGGCCTAGCCGCGGCTGCACGCCGTCGGGCAGGTCGGCGGCGGCCTGGTTCAGGTACTCGAGCACGCGTGCGCGCGCCCAGTACAGATCCGTGCCGTCGGCGAAGATCACGTAGACGTACGAATCGCCGAAAAAGGAGTAGCCGCGCACCACCTGCGCGCCCGGCACCGACAGCATCGTCGTCGTGATGGGGTAGGTGACCTGCTCCTCGACCACGCGCGGGGCCTGACCGGGGTAGCTGGTCTTGATGATGACCTGCACATCGGACAGGTCGGGGATCGCGTCGAGCGGGGTCTTGTGCAGTGCGACCCAGCCCCAGCCGGCGATCACCAGCGTCGCGAGCAGTACCAGGAAGCGGTTGTGCACCGACCAGGCAATCAGATTCTTCAGCATGGTCGTTCCCCTCAGTGCCCCATCGCGGCGTCGCCGGCCGGTGCCGTCGACTCGTCCATGCGCAGGAAACTGGCCTGCAGACTCGACTCGGAGTCGATCAGGAACTGCCCGGACACGACCACCTCATCACCGGCCTTGATGCCGCTGAGGATCTCGACCATGCCGCCGCTGGCCATGCCGGTGACCACGTCGACCGGCTGGAAGCGGCCGTCGCCGAGCGCGAGCACGACGCTGCTGCGCCTGCCGGTCTCGATGACCGCCTCGGCCGGCACCGCGAGCGTGTCGCGCTGCGGCCCACCGTAGATCGTCACGTCGGCGAACATGTTGGCCTTGAGCAGGCCGTCGGGATTGTCGAATGCCAGGCGCACCTTGAGCGTACGCGACTTCGGGTCGAGCTCGGGGTAGATGTATTCGACCTTGCCGTCCCAACTGCGGCCCGGATAGGCCGGGACGCGGATCTCGGCGGTCTGGCCCAGTTCGAGCCAGTCGATCTGGTGTTCGTAGACGTCGACGAGCACCCAGATGTGGCTCAGGTCGGCGATCGTGACGATCTCCATGTTCGGCGTCACGTACATGCCCTTGCGTGCGCCGAGTCGGGTCACCACACCGTCGGCGTTGGCGACGATCGGCACGGTGTTGATGGATTCGCGCTTCTTCTGGATCGCCGAGATCGTCGGTTCGGTCACGCCGAGCAGGCGCAGCCGGTTGCGCGCCTTGTCGACGCGCGTCTTGCTGCTGGACTGGTCGAGTGCAATCAGAAAGTCGACCTGGGCCGACAGGATCTCCTCCGAGTACAGGCGGCCGATCAGCTGGCCGTTCCTGACCGGTTCACCCTCGGCGTTCAGTTCGAGGGTCTCCATCCAGCCTTCGGCGCGCGGGTGCACATGGGCCAGGCGCGTCTCGTCGTAGTCGATCCGGCCGACCGTCTCGATGTACTTCCACAGCGTGGTGTTCGCGGCCGGCTGCGTACGCACGCCCATGCTGTTGATGATCGCGTTGCTGATCTCGACGGTTGGACGCTTGCCGGCGCCGCTGTCGATCATCTTCGGTACCAGCGCCATGCCACAGATCGGGCAGCTGCCCGCCTCGTCGCGCACGATCTGCGGGTGCATCGGGCAGACGTACTTCGGGTCGAGGTGTTTCTGCGCGTGTTCGAGTGCGGTGTCGTCCGCGGCCGCGGCCAGCGACTCGCTCGGTGTGGGTTCGGGATCGAGGCATCCCGCCAGCAACAGACACAGGGCCCCGACGAGGGCCGGTTTGTTAGTCTTCACTATTCGTTCTCGCAAACAAAATCGGTAACGGGGCGCACGTATACCCCCACGAAGGGTGGCAATCGTGGCACGTGGCTGCGATCAGGCGAGCGTGGCGATGGGCGGGCGGAAACGGCGGTCCCCGCGTGCATTGGGTGTGCCATCGACACGCGCCGGCCGGCGCATGGCGATGGCATGCCGGATCAAGGTCGGATCGGCGTCGTGCACGGCCAGCGCCGGCGGCAGTCCGTGACCGCAGCACTGGCAGCCGAACGCGCCGTCGCGGTCGCAGCGCGGGCAGTGACTGGCGGTCTGATCCTGCGACGCGGGATTCGCGGCGTCGGCGTGTGGGTGATGACACGGCGGCGGGGCGTCGGCGCTGATGGATCCCGCGGCCGATGTCGGCAACGGCACGCCGAACAGCGGCGCGGCTGCCAGCGCCCACGCAAGCACCATTCGCAACAGCAAACCGGCGTTTGCTGTCCCGTGCCGATTCCGATCATGTCCCATCAGGTCCCCGGGGTCGTCGTCCGCCACCCTGGCATCAGACCGGCCGACTGCCAGATGGCTTTCACTTGCCGTCCGCCGCCTTGTCGTGGACGGCGTTGTCGATGCGCCCGATCGCGCAGCTGACGAACGACTTGGCCCGCGCCGCCGCCGCTTTCACACCTTCGACCGAGCCGACCTCGGGATAGCCCATCTTCGCCAGCGCCGACACCGCCTGCTCGCGCCATTCGGGATTGCCGTCGACATGCACCTCGCCGTGTTCGATGTCGACGTCGACGGCGCGCGCCAGCGCCTTCTCCAACAACTTGCTACGGATACTGTTGGCGCAACCGCCGCATTTGATGTTTTCGACTGCGATCGTGTAGCTCATGATTGCCCTCCTTCGGCCTCGTGGCCGCAACAACCGTCGTTCATTCGACCGATGATCGGGCAGTCGCGTTCGCTGCCGTGGCAGGCGGCGACCAGGTCCGTCAGTTCGTCGCGCAATGTGCTGAGCGCCTCGATGCGCGCCTCGATCGCCGTGAGCTTGCGTTCGGTCAGCGAACGCACGTCGGCGCGCACGTCGCCGGGGCGGTCGCGCAGGCCCAGCAGTTCGCCGATCTCGTCGAGACTGAAGTCCATGGCCTGGGCGCGGCGGATGAAGCGCAGTCGGGCGATGTCGTCGGCGCTGTAGCGGCGCTGACCCCCGCGGTTGCGGGCAACACCCGCCAGCAGGCCGATGCGCTCGTAGTAGCGCAAGGTGTCGGCCGACAGGCCGGTGGCATGGCTGGCGTCGCCGATGCTGAAGCGGGCCGATCCGGTCGTTACGTGTGTCTGCATGGGACCAAGAGTAATACCTGGAGTCAGCTCCAGGTCAAGCGTTGCATGTGTCTCATTCCGTGCGACCCGCTGGTGCCGGGTCGACGGTCGGCGCCCTCGATTTGTGCACTGCGGAATTAATCGCGTGACACGGAGTGCAGTTTGCGGATTCGCAATGCCACAGGCGTGCCAGCCTGATAACTAGCGTGTGGGACGGACTGCGGGGTGCGGCGCACCGAAGCCGTCACGCCACGGAAGTTATTGCGGTGCAAAATCAGATAAATTCGTATATTCGAATAAACGAAACTTATGGAGGTGCAGGCTGTCGAAAGGATCAGTGTTGCCACACCTGTGACCGGATACCGGTTGCGGCGGTGGTTGGAACGGTTTGGCATGTGGCGTGCATCGTCACCACGGAATGTCACTAAACGGAGCAGTACCATGTTTAGGCAGAAGATCGCATTTCTCATCGTCGTGGGCCTCTTGGTCCCGGCCATCGCAAGCGCTGCTGATGCGGCGAAGGGCGCGTCAATGTCCGTGGCCGAGCAGGCCGTGGGCGTTGCCCCGGAACGCTACGTCGAGCAACAGCTGGACTGGCGTTCCTATTACCTCAACCGGATCGACAACCGGCGCAACGAGGTGCCTTTCGGCCGGATGCCCTGGTTTCGGCCCGACGCCTGAGGCGGAGGTGCGACATGCAGAAGAAGCGAACCACGTATCCGAACGCTGATCGTTCGAAGCGTTCCTCGCCCGGGCGTGATCCGGGCCGCGTGGACCATTATGCGCAGGTGGCCCGCGACCTGCCGGAGAGCACCGCCGAGGTGGTGTCGCGGATGATCATCCGCGTCGTTCCGCTGATATATGGTGTGCTGCTCGGCCTGGTCATCGACGATCTGGCGCTCGGTGCCCTTGCCGGCCTCGCACTTGCCGCCGCGCTGGACCTCGCGATGCGCGAGCGCTCGCTGCTGATGGGCGCACTGCGTCGGCTTGGGTCTTGGGTCTGTCCGCCGCTGGCCGTGCTGGCCCGGACCGTTGCCCGCCTTGCGACCCGCCTCGGGCTTGGCGGACTGCGCGGACTGTGCGACGTTCGCTGTGGCATCGGCGGTACCTGATCGGCGCCGGCGCTGGCCCGCATGTTGTGCCGGTACCGGGGAGGACGGCGCTGAACGGGCGTCGCGTGGGCGACGCCCTCGATGCAAGTCCCTGGCCGTACCGCAGTTCGAGCGCAGCGCAGGTGCAAACGTGCGTGAACAAGCGAGGGCCCTGGATGGATCGGCGGCCAGGGACGCGCCGTACCTCGGGCCACCCGCCACGGCAGCGGCGTTCACCTCGACCCCACCGACCCGCGTATCGGACACGGGGCGACGGGGTGCAACATGCGGGGCGGGGTGGTGCGAACTTTCCCGCTGCCCGCCTGCCTGACAGGGGGTGGATCGGCAACCGGCCACTGCGGTGCCGGGGAGGGGTAAACGATGGCCCGCCTGTTGTGTCTGCTGCTCGGACTGCTGGCGTTCGATGCGGGCGCCGCACAGCTGCTGTTTCGCTGGGTCGACGCCGACGGCCAGCTGCACGTCAGCGACCGGCCGCCACCCGGCTCGCCGGACGTGGAGCGATTCCCGCTGCCGCAGTACGTTGAACCGGATTCGGCCTCGGCCAACTACTCGATCGCAAATCAGCTCGATCGCATGCAGCGACTGCGCCGGGAGCGGGAACAGGCCGAGCACGAGCGCCGGCTGCGTGAACGTGAGCTGGCGCTGCAGCGGCGCGAACTCGAACTCAGGGAACGGGCTGCCGCGGCGCCCGAACCGTCGCCCGCACCAACCTACGTGGTGCCGGTTCGCCCGCGCGGCCACTACGACGCAAACCGCTGGCGCGGTTACCGGCCGCCGAATCTCGGGCTCTGGAAGCAGGACCACCCGGCCTACCGCCCCTGACCCGGTTGGCGGCATTGACGTGCCCGCCCCTGCGCCAGCGTAGGGGCCGTGTTCAGGATCGCCGAAAACCGGCCGATATCCATCAGCGATTACCGATACCCGTATTGGAGGCAGCGCTGATGATCGGCGGCCGCCAGTCCTCGTTTCTCCACCAGCGACCCTGCCGGGCTTCGCCGCCGCCATGCTGCGGGATGAGCTGACACGCGACAGCGAAACCCTGCGCTCTGCGCTGGATGTGCTGGCGCAAGGGGTGGCGTTGTGGAGTGCAGAGGGTGTGCTGCAGTACGCCAATCCCGCCGTGCGGCGCCTGTGCGACAGCGCCGCGCTGAAGGTCGGCCGGACGCAGCTGAGCCAGCTGTGGCATCGCATGCATGACCACGACGGCGGTGCGCTCCCATTCGCCGACAGCAACGTGGCAGAGTTGCTCGCGTTTCCCGGCCTCTCCGTGGGCTTGCTGGTCAGGGCCGGCAGTACGGAACCACGCTGGCTGAACGTGACCTGCGCACCACTGCGTTTCGAGACCGGCGATCGACCGGGCGTCGTGATGTCGCTGATCGACGTCACCGACCTGCAAAGGCGCAGCGACTCGATGGCCCGCATGGCCAACTATGACTCCCTGACCGGCCTGCCCAACCGCAACCTGCTGGCCGACCGCATGACCGTGGCGCTGGCGCGCAACCGACGCTCCGGGACCCAGATCGCCGTCTGTTATCTCGATCTGGACGGCTTCAAATCCGTCAACGACCGTCTCGGCCACCAGGCCGGCGACGCGCTGTTGACCCAGGTGGCGCATCGGCTGCTGACCGAGGTCCGCGGCGACGACACGGTCGCGCGCGTCGGCGGTGATGAATTCGTCGTGCTGATGGGGGATCTGTCGAATCGCTGGGACTGCGAGCCCATCCTCCGGCGCCTGCTGCATTACCTCAGTGAGCCCTACCGTGTCGCGGGCAATACGATCGACGGCATATCCGCGAGTATCGGCGTGACCCTCTTTCCGGTCGATGACAGTGACGCCGAGACGCTGCTCAGCCACGCCGACCAGGCGATGTACGGCGCCAAGCACGCCGGCAAGAACCGTTTTCGCTGGTACTGCACGGAACAGGAGGGTCGGCTCGAGGCCCAGGAACAGACACTGAACGAGTTCATTACCGGACTGCGCCAGGGTCAGCTCGCGGTGGTATATCAGCCGATCGTGGATGGCTGTGTCGGAACACTGGTCGGGGCCGAGGCACTGGTACGCTGGCGGCATCCCGTGCTCGGCGAGCTGCCGCCGGCCCAGTTCCTGCCGTTGATCGACGAAACCGACGCGGCGGCGGAGTTGGGCGACTACATGATTCAACAGGCGCAGAAACAGGTCTGCAGCTGGCATCGTACCGGGTTCGACGTGCGTGTCAGCGTCAACGTGTTCGCGCGTCATCTGCAGCAGCCCGGGTTCGCGGAACGCATCGGCGGCATGCTCGCGGCGAGCGCCTGCGGCGCGGCCTACCCTGTGCAGCTCGAGGTCAGCGAAGGTCAGGCGTTCAACGCGGTTGCGGATCTGCCGGGGCTGATCGGGCAATGTCGGCGGTACGGTGTGGAGCTGGTGCTCGATGGTTTCGGCGGCGATGTCGCCTCGCCCGCCCGCTTGTTACATACGCCGGCCTGTACGCTGAAGATCCATGCCGGCCTGGTCGCCGGCATGCTGCGCAGCCCCGAGCAGCGCAGACTGGTGCGCACGATCGTCAGTCTGGGACAGGCAATGGACCGCGCGGTGATCGCCTGCGGCGTGGAGTCGCGCCAGCAGGCCCAAGCGCTGCTCGACGAGGGTTGCACGCTGATGCAGGGACACCACTACGCAAGGCCGATGCCGGCCGACGCGTTCCGTGCCTGGGCCGCCACCCGCCCCATTCAGGACGTCCTGTCACGCACGGGAACCTCATGATGAAGACAGGGACACGCCAGCCTGCCCTGGCATTCGATGCGGGTTTCATCACCGGCGTCGACGAGATCGACGATCAGCACCGCAACCTGGTCAGTCTTGCCAACGAGGCCGCCTTGGTGCTCGCCCGCGACCCGACCGAGTCACAGGTCCGTCACCTGGTGCAGGAGCTACTCAGCTACGCGATCTACCACTTTCGCACCGAAGAGACACTGATGCGGGAGTACGGCTATTCCGACACGGACGCCGAGGCGGCCGCCCGGCACATCGATCGCCACAGGCGCTTCGCGGCGCGCGTGGTTGCGGTACAGGAGGCGTTGGACCGCCACGAGGCCGTCGACGGCGCGGCGCTGGTCGCCTACCTGACGGAGTGGATCCGCGAGCACATCCTCGGCACCGACAAGCTGCTGGCGGCGTTCATCCTCGCGTGCAGGTCCGAGCGTGACGGCGAACCGCCGAACGAGGGTGTCACTCCGGCTTAGCGTCGCGGCTGAGCAGATTGCGCACCGCCGCCGACGGATCGAGACCGTGATAAAGCACGCGGTAGGTCTGCTCGGTGATCGGCATCTCGACGCCGAGGCGCAGTGCGAGCGCCTGTACTTCGCGTGCCGAGGCCACGCCCTCGACCTCCTGTCCGATCTCCTCACGTGCCGCGGCGATATCGAGGCCGCGCGCCAACGCGAGGCCCATGCGCCGGTTGCGCGACTGGTTGTCGGTGCAGGTCAGGGCCAGGTCGCCCAGTCCGGCCAGGCCCATGAAGGTCTCCGCCCGCCCGCCGAGTGCCAGTCCGAGGCGAGTGATCTCGTGCAACCCCCGCGTGATCAGCGCTGCGCGCGCGTTGGCGCCGAAGCCCAGTCCGTCTGAGATCCCGGCGGCAATGGCCATGACGTTCTTGCTCGCGCCTCCGACCTGGACCCCGATCAGGTCGTCGCTGGTGTATGCGCGGAAGTTCCCGGCATGCAGGTGGCCGGCGATTCGCTCGGCGTAGGCGGGGTCGGTGGAGGCGACCGTTATCGCGGTCGGCAGGCCGCGCGCCACTTCGCCCGCGAACGTGGGCCCTGACACGACGGCGAGGCGGCAGTCGGGGAAGGCGGCGGCGGCAACCTCGCCCAGCAGGCCGCCGCTGTCCGGGTCGAAGCCCTTGGTGGCCCAGCTCAGGGCCTCGAGACGAGGCCGAATCGCAGCCACCTGGCGGCACACGGAGGCGAACGCATGGCTGGGCACGACGACCAGCACGTCGTCGCTGTCATGCAGCGCGGTCCTCAGGTCTTCGAAGGGATGCAGGTTGGGTGGCAGCGCGACGCCGGGCAGGTAGCGGCGGTTTTCGCCGTCGCGCCGCAATGCGGCGACCTCGTCGGCATCGTGGCCCCACAGCGCGACCCGCAGGTCGCTGCGCGCCAGCTGAATCGCCAGTGCCGTGCCCCAGGAGCCGACGCCGAGTACCGCGATGGAGCCCGCTGCCTGCAAGTCAGTGCGAGGTGTCGGCCGCCTGCTGCTGCCGCTGCTGGGCGTACAGGGCCTCGAAGTTGACCGGCTGCAGGACGAACTGCGGGAAACTGCCGCGGGTCACGAGATCGGACACCGTCTCGCGCGCGTACGGAAACACGACATTCGCCGCCCCGATGCCCATCACGGCATGCGCCTCTTCGGGGGTAAAGCCCTGCAGCAGGAATACTCCGGCCTGCACCACCTCGGCGAGGAACACCGTCTTGCCGTCGTGTTTGGCCTCGACAGTGACCTTCAGCGCCAGCTCCATGGTGCCGTTGCCGAGGTCGGCGATGTCAGTGGCGATGCCAACGCCGATCTTGGGCGTCCAGTTCTCCTGGAAGATCGCCGGCGAGTTGGGGGATTCGAACGAGATGTCCTTGACGTAGATGCGTTGGACGGCGAACTGTCGCTGAGCGTCTTGATTCTCGGTCACGGCATTCTCCTGCGTGAAGTATTCGACTCGCGCTGCGGTTCGGCGTCGTCGACGGTCTGGCCGGGGTTAACGCCGGTTTACCGGCAGATTGGCGTTCTGCCACGCCAGCATGCCGCCGCGCAGATTCTTGACGTTCTCAAAGCCCTGTTTGCGCAGCAGGCTGCATGCCGCACCCGAGCGCGAACCCGAGCGGCACACGGCAACGATCGGCCGATGCCGGTGTTTCTCCAGCTGCTTGATCGAATTGCCGAGGCCGTTGATCGGGATATTGATGGCGTTGACGATGTGTCCGTCCTTGAATTCGGCCATCGAGCGCACGTCGAGCACGATCGCCTCTTCGTGGTTGATCATCGCGGTCGCGGCCAGCGGGTCGACGGCGTTCTTGCCACCGGGGTCGGCGGCCAGGTTCCACAACAGCGCAGACAGCACGACGAAAAATGCGGCCAGCAACATCATGTGATTGCCGGCGAATTCCAACAGTTGTTCCATGCTCACAAGGTTACCGAAAGCGCTGCACGGGGGGCGGGCGACGCACGCCGCCCGTGGGTGTATACGGGATTGTCAGTGCGCGGCGCCGGCGCTACGAGAATCAGTGCTCGTGGCTGCAGAACACCTCGCGCATCATGCAGATCAGCCGCAGCGTCCGGTTGTCGCTGACCCGGTAAAACACCCGGTTGGCGTCTTTGCGGGACGTGAGGATACCCTTATCGCGCAGGATCGCAAGGTGCTGGGAGATGTTGCTCTGCGACGTGCCCACCTGGTCGACGATGTCCTGCACGCTGACCTCTTCGTCGCCGAGGGTGCACAGAATCTTCAGTCGCAGCGGGTGGGACATTGCCTTCAGCGACCGCGAGGCGCGGTCGATGTCTTCATCACCCTCGAGGAGGGCCAGTTCGTGGTCGAATTCGTCGTGCATGGAAACTACTTTATTCTCAGGAAGATTCACCTGTACTCCTCCTCCATAATGGGGCTTTTTACTAGCCTCTAATCTAATAATAGTCCTCTATTGAAGCAGGAATCGGCCGGCCCGATCGAGCATTTTTCTTCGATTCGCGGAAAATTTTCTTTTATGACGTTCCACGACATCCCGGCGCAGGTGGCTTCTCAGGGGCTAAAATGCTTCAATACACAGCGACGCCCAGGGTTTCTCCAGCCTATCCGCGGAAGAAATATTCCCATTAAATTCATGAATTTAAATGGCATTGGCTCGCGCTCGCGGGCACGGCCGAGATGACACAGTGATGAGCAGCAAGGTACGCCCAGCAGTTCTCCTCATCTTTGACGGATGGGGTATGAGCGACAAAACCGACCACAATGCCATTCTCGCGGCGCGCAAGCCGGTCTGGGACCGCTTGTGGGCGGATTACCCACACACCGCGATCGCGACCTCCGGGTCCGCGGTCGGTCTGCCCGGCGGGCAGATGGGCAACTCCGAGGTCGGGCATCTCAACCTCGGCGCCGGGCGAGTCGTCTACCAGGAATTCACCCGCATCGGGCGGTCGATCCGGACCGGCTCGTTTTTCTCCAACCGCACGCTGACCGACGCGGTCGACCTCGCCGTGGCCAACGATCGTGCCGTGCACATCCTCGGCCTGCTGTCGCCTGGCGGTGTCCACAGCCACGAGGATCACATCCACGCCATGGTGAAGCTCGCCATCGAGCGCGGCGCGACGAAGATCTACCTGCATGCCTTCCTCGACGGCCGGGACATGCCACCGAAGAGCGCCGAGGCGTCGCTGGTGAAAATGGACGAGGTGTTCGCGCAGCTCGGCCATGGCCGCATCGCGACCATCATCGGGCGGTACTACGCGATGGACCGCGACCATCGCTGGGACCGCATCAAGTGCGCCTACGACCTGATCACGCGGGGCAAGGCCGTGCATTGCGCGAAGACCGCCGAGCAGGCCCTGCGCGACGCCTACGCCCGCGGTGAGACCGACGAGTTCGTCGCCGCGTCGTGCGTCGGCGACGCGGTCACGGTCGGCGACGGCGACGTCGTCATCAACATGAACTACCGCTCGGACCGGGCGCGTCAGATCACACGGCCGTTCATCGAACCCGAGTTCAACTGCTTCGAGCGCGCGGCCCGCCCCAGGCTCGGGCGCTTCGTGTCGCTGACCGAATACAGCAAGGATTTCGACATCCCGGTGGCCTATCCACCCGAGCGGCTCGAGAACACCTTTGGTGAGTTCATCGCCAATCTCGGCCTGCATCAGCTGCGCATCGCAGAGACCGAGAAGTACGCCCACGTGACCTTTTTCTTCAACGGCGGCATCGAGGCGCCAAACGAGGGCGAGGACCGCATCCTGGTGCCGTCGCCGCTGGTTTCGACCTACGACCTGCAGCCCGAGATGAGCGCCCACGAGGTGACCGAGCGGCTGGTCGATGCGATCCACGGCGGGCGATACGACGCGATCATCTGCAACTATGCCAACGGCGACATGGTCGGACACACCGGCAATTTCGAGGCCTCGGTGCAAGCGATCGAGGTCCTCGACGAGTGTCTGGGCCGGGTGGCGGAGGCGGTACTCGCGGTTGGCGGCGAGATGCTGATCACGGCCGACCACGGCAATGCCGAGCAGATGACCGACCCGAAATCCGGGCAGCCGCACACCGCGCACACCACCAACCCGGTTCCGCTGATCTATGTCGGCAACGGTGCAACCGCGTTGATGGACAACGGCGCCCTGTGCGACATCGCACCGACTCTGCTGCAGATCATGGGCCTCAGTCAGCCGGCCGCGATGACCGGGCGATCGTTGTTGCTCGCGGCCGACGCGGACGCCGCCTGATCGCGGCGCGACCAATGAGCGGGCGCCCGGCTTCCTGTCCGCCTGACATCCTCCTCCGGCAGCCTGAAGGCAACGCGCGCGGCGGACGCGCGGGCCGCGATTGATCGGATCCCGGTATGCGGATGCGCGCACGATCCTTCGTCCTCGCCGCATTGACGTTGCTGGCATCGACCCTCGCCCTCGCCGGTTCCGGCGCCGCCGAGCAGCGGGAGAAGCTGGATGCGCTGCGCGAGCGGATTGCCGGCCTGCGCGCACAGATCGCATCGACCAGCGACGAACGCTCCACGCTGTCCAGCCAGTTGCAGCAATCCGAGCGACAGATCGGGCGTCTGGCGCGCAAGCTGCGCGTACTCGAGGGCCGGCTCGAGCGCCAGCGCGAGCGCCTCGGCGAGCTGCGCACCGAACACCAGGCGCGGTCGGTGGCGTTGCAGCAGCAGCGCGAGGCACTGGTGCGTCAGGTCCGGGCGGCGTACGTGATGGGCCGCCAGGAGCGCCTGAAGATCCTGCTCAACCAGGAGGATCCATCGACGCTCAGTCGGGTGATGGCCTACTACGACTATCTCGGCCGTGCGCGGGCCGAGAAGATGCGGGTCATCCGCGGGCACCTCGAGCGTCTGGTCGCGACCGAACGCGAGATTCGCGACGAAGAACAGAAACTGGCCGGGCTGCGCGACGAGCAGTCGGCAGAACTCGCGGCCATGCAGCACAACCAGGACCAGCGGCGCGAGATCGTCGCCCAGCTTACCCGCGACCTGAACGACAAGGGTCGCCGTCTCGATCGCATGCAGAGTGACGAGCGTGATCTGAAGACGCTGATCGATGGCATCGAGCAGGCATTGGCCGACATCCCCGTCGGCAACCCGGATCAGGAGGCATTCGCCGGTCAGCGCGGGCGCCTGCCGTGGCCGGCCAGGGGCAGTCTGGTCAACCGATTCGGCGCAGCGCGTCTCGGTAGCCTGGTCTGGGACGGTGTTATGATTTCGGCGCCCGAAGGCGAAGAGGTGCGCGCGGTGCACCACGGCCGGGTCGCATTTGCCGACTGGCTGCGCGGTTTCGGTCTGCTGCTTATCGTCGATCACGGCGATGGTTACATGACGCTGTACGGGCACAACCAGAGCCTGTTCAAGGAAGCCGGGGACTGGGTCGAGATCGACGAACCGATCGCGCTGGTCGGCAGCAGTGGCGGCCGCGATCAGGCCGGTGTCTACTTCGGTATCCGCCACGACGGCCGCGCAGTCGATCCGGTGAAATGGTGTCGACGGCCGAAAGGAAGCAAGGTCGGCTAGTGGCGTAAACGCCTCGACCCCGACATGTGGCGCCCGACCGGCGTCGAGCGGTATCAATTTTCGGCCCCACGATGAGGAGCCCATGAAGCACAATCTGACCTCGGCACTGTTGGTGGCCCTGTTGGTGGGCGCGGGGGTATTGAGTTACGACCGGATCGCCGTCGCCGATCGCAACGAGGAATCCGACAGCGGGCTGCCGCTCGAGGAGCTGCGCGTGTTCGCCGAGGTGTTCGGCCGCATCAAGAACGACTACGTCGAGCCGGTCGACGATCGCAAGCTGCTCAAGTACGCGATAGAGGGCATGTTGAGCGGGCTCGATCCCCACTCTGCCTACCTCGACGAGGAGGACTACCGCGACCTCCGCGTCGGCACGAGCGGCGAATTCGGCGGACTGGGCATCGAGGTCGGCATGGAGAACGGCTTCGTCAAGGTCATATCGCCGATCGACGACACGCCGGCACAGCGCGCCGGCGTCATGGCCGGCGACGTGATCATCAAGCTCGACGACAAACCGGTGAAGGGCATGACGCTCGACGAGGCGGTCAAGCTGATGCGTGGCAAGCCGGGGACCGGGCTGCGTCTGACCATCGTTCGCGAAGGCGTCGACAAGCCGCTCGTGATCGAAGTGGTGCGCGACGTGATCAAGACCGTCAGCGTCAAGTCGCGCATGCTCGACCCGGGCTTCGGTTACGTGCGCCTGTCGCAGTTCCAGGCGCGCACGCCGGAAGACATGCTCAGCGGCATCGCCACGCTCAAGCGCAAGGCCGGCGGTACGTTGAAAGGCCTGGTGCTGGACCTGCGCAACAACCCCGGAGGCGTACTCAACGCCGCGGTCGCGATCAGCGATGCGTTCCTGACCAACGGCACCATCGTGTACACCGAGGGCCGGATCAAGGATTCGCAGCTCAAGTTCAAGGCCGCGCCGGACGACGTGCTCGAGGGCGCGCCGATCGTCGTGCTGGTCAACGGCGGATCGGCTTCGGCATCGGAAATCGTCGCCGGCGCGCTGCAGGACCACAAGCGCGCCGTCATCATGGGGCAGCAGACATTCGGCAAGGGCTCGGTGCAGACGATCGTGCCGGTCAACGACCGCACGGCGGTCAAGCTCACGACGGCGCGTTACTTCACGCCCAACGGCAGGTCGATCCAGGCCGAGGGTATCGTGCCGGACATCAAGCTGGCCGACGTCCACCTGACCCGCAACGAAAAGCCGGCCACGCAGATAAAGGAGGCCGACCTGGCGCGCCACCTGTCCAACCCGCAGGAGAATGGCGGCACCGACGCGAAGGAGAGTGCGGCGCGCGACAAGGGCGATGGCGATGAGTCGGACTATGCCCTGAGCGAGGCCCTCAATCTGCTCAAGGGGCTGGCGATCCTGCGCCCTGCGGAGGCCTGAGAGGGACATGCTGCCAGCGCGCCTGATCCTAGCGTTGGCGCTGACCATAGGTGCGGTATGCGCGGTATCCGGCGCCGGTTCGGCACGCATCGCGATCATCATCGACGATCTCGGCAACAGTCGCGAACTCGGTCACGAGGCCGTCGCGCTTCCGGGTGCGCTGACCTATTCGGTGTTGCCGATGCGGCCCTTCAGCCGCTACGTCGCTGACACCGCCAGCGCGCATGGCAAGGAGGTCATGCTGCACCTGCCGATGGAGTCGGTCGACGGGCATACGATGGGACCGGGCGGACTGCACCTGGGCATGGACCGCGACAGCCTGGTGCGTACGCTGCGTGCGAGCCTGGATTCGGTGCCGCATGCCGCGGGCGTCAACAACCACATGGGCAGCCTGCTCACCCGTCACCCGACCGCGATGCGCTGGGTGATGGAGGAACTGGGCTGCTTCGATCGCCTGTATTTTGTCGACAGTCGTACCGACGTCCGCACGGTGGCGCGCGAGTTCGCGCGCGAGGCCGGACTGGCAAACGCCCAACGCGACGTGTTTCTCGACAATCAGCTCGACCGCGACTACATCCGTGCCCAGCTGGCGCGCCTGATCGCTATCGCACGACGGCGCGGCTCCGCGATCGGCATCGGCCATCCCAGTCCCGAGACCCTCGAGGTGCTGGCCGATGAGCTGCCGCGGCTGGCGCAACAGGGTATTCAACTGGTACCGGTCTCGCGACTGGTCGACAGCGCATGGAGTGAACGTCTATGGCACGCGTCCTCGTCCCCGTTGCAGAAGGTTGCGAAGAGCTCGAAGCCGTAACCATCATCGATCTACTACGACGCGCCGGCGTCGAGGTCGTCGTCGCGGGCCTCAAAGACGGGCCGGTGGTCGCCAGTCGTGGCGTCGTGCTGCTGCCGGACGTGGTGCTCGACGCCGTGCTCGGTGACGATTTCGACATGATCGTGCTTCCCGGTGGTCTACCCGGTGCGGACCACCTCGACGCCGATCCGCGCATCCACACCCTGCTGCAGCGAATGGCGGAGCAGGGGCGCTACACGGCGGCGATCTGCGCCGCGCCCAAGGTATTGCTGAGCGCCGGCCTGCTCGACGGCCACAAGGCCACCGCCTATCCGGGCGTCATCGACGGTCGAATGAGTGAAGGATCCCGGTTTCTGGCCGATGCCGTGGTGAGTGACGGTCGTGTGATCACGTCGCGCGGCCCGGGTACCGCGATGGACTTCGCGCTCACCTTGATCGAAAAACTGCTCGGCCCGGAGCAGCGTGCGGCCGTCGAAAAGCCGTTGCTACGGCCCTGAGCACTCGCCGCGGTCGGGTGCAAAGGCGTTTCGTGCAGGGGCCAGAAGATGAAACCACAGTTTGAGGAAACGGACCGATGTCGAGAAGCGCCAAGCTATTGCTGATCGTGCTGATCGTGCTGGTCCCGGTGCTGTTGTATGGCATCGCCAAGGGTGCGTTGTATTACAAGGCGAAGACCACGGTCGACGATTTTGTGCTCGCGGCCGCGAACCATGCCGATATCCGTTACGTCGACATCGACACCGATCTGCGCGGCATCGTCACCGTCAATCAGATCACGGTCCAGCCGAGCGGCTACCAGGACACCATTGGTATTCACAGCGTGCGCGTCAGCAGTGACGATCCAATGTTTTTCCTGCGTGGTGGGCCATCGGATGGCGAAAACCGCAGCCCCCCTCCGCAGCTCGGGTTCGAGGTCGCCGGCATCAAGGTGCCACTGCATTCCGACTTGATCAACGCCGGTCTGGCCGGCGACGCCGGTGCTGCCCCGACTGACGCGGCCGACGCGCCCGAGGCCATCGGCGCGTGCGCCAATGGGCTGAACATCGACCCGGCCATGCTGCAGCAGATGGGGTTTGCAGAGCTGACCATGGATCTCGGCGGTCGCTACCGCGTCGACCAGACGACCCGCGAGATGTCGCTCGCATTCGACCTCGACATGCACGACATCGAATCGGTACACGCCAACGCGCGCCTCACCGACGTCGACATGCAGACCTTTGCGGCGGGCGGGGCCCCGCAATTCAATCTCGGCGACTTGACGTTCGCGATGCGCGTCAATCCGGCATTCGGGCGGCAGGCGTTGAAGACCTGTGCAATCGGTACCGAACAGCCGGTTCAGGAATGGAGTGAACGTCTGGCGGATCAGGCGCTGGTCCAGCTCGAGGCGCAGGGCATGACGCTCGGTCACGGCCTGTCCAGCGCGCTGCGGCGCTTCTATGCCGAGTGGGGTGAGTTCAGACTGGAGGCGCGGCCGGCCAAACCGGTTGGCCTGATGAGCCTGCTGTTCGTGCCGCCGGAGCAGCTGGTGTCGATACTGGGCTTGCGTATGAGTCTCAACGATCGCCCGATCGACGACATTGGCTTCGAGTGGAAGCGCCCCGGTGGGCAGGGACTGAATGCGCTTCTCGAGCCGACGCCGCAAGGCGAAAGTGACGGCCCCAGACGCCCGCCTAGCCGGGTGCTGATGCGGCGGGAATTCATCGAGGTACCGGTCAACGCGATCGGCTCGTACATCGACCGTGAGGTCAAGATCAAACCACGCGGTGAGCCGCTGCGAGAGGGGGTCCTCAAGCGCATATCGGACGGTGATGCGGAGGTCGAACAGCTGTTGCACGGCGGCCGATTCACCGTATTCGTCCCGCTGCGCGAGATCGAATCCGTCGCGGTACTGGAGCTGCGCCAGATCGAGCCGGGCGGAGGCTGACGGCACGCCGCCGGATCGCGCTGCGCCGATCAGTCGCTGCGCAACAGCCGGATCAGCGCGCTGTGATCGAGGTCGCCGTCGCCGCGTTCGATCAAACGCGCGAACAACTCGCGTCCGAGTTCGGTCGCCGGTAGCCATTGCCCGAGGCCTGCGCCGAGTTCGCAGGCCTGGCGCATGTCCTTGTGCTGGGTCGTGACGCGCGCGCCGGGCTCGAATCGGTGCTCGATCATGCGCAGGCCGTGCACCTCGAGGATGCGTGAACCGGCAAACCCGCCCATCAGCGCCTCACGCACACGTGCCGGGTCGACGCCGGCCGCCTCGACCAGTGCCAGGGCCTCGGCGACGGCGCCGATGTTGAGGCCGACGATGATCTGGTTGGCCGCCTTCGCAACCTGTCCGGCGCCGATGCCGCCGACATGCGTGAATCTCGTCCCGAGCACGTCAAACAGCGGCCGCGCACGTGCGACGGCGGCGTCGCTGCCACCCGCCATGATGGTCAAACTCGCGTCGATCGCGCCGATCTCGCCGCCGGACACGGGCGCATCGACGTAGTCGGCACCGACATCCCGCATGCGCTGTGCGAACGATCGCGTCTGCACGACGGCAGTCGTACCCATGTCGACAAGCAGGCCGCCACGGCGCATGCCGGCAGCGATGCCGTCGGCGCCGAACAGCACCTGTTCGACCGCGTCCGTGTCCGCCAGCATCAGGACGACGACATCGCTGACGTTAGCCAGCTGCGCCGGCGTGTCGCACACCCGCACGGCGGATTCCTGCATTGCATCGGCGGCCGCACGCGTGCGGTTCCACACCGCGAGCGCGGCCCCGGCGGCGCGCAAATGGCGGGCCATCGGCCGCCCCATCAGTCCCAGACCGGCGACCCCGATGCGCTGTCCGGCGAGTGGTTGGGCGTCCACGGTGTTCATCGTGGTGAGGAAACGGACAGGCCGAGCGATCCGATCGCGGCGATCGCACACGCCTCGTCCTGGTCGGATGGCCCGCCCGCCACACCGAGTGCACCGATCGTGTCGCCGTGAGCGTCGCGAAACATGACACCACCCGGCAGTGGGACGACGCGTCCGCGCGTCATCGCGTTGAGCGCATCGATGAAACCCCGTTGCTGTGCATCGCCGGCGTAGCATTCCGCCAGACCGGACGAGTCGATCCCCATGGCCAGCGCGCCCCAGGCCTTGGCCTGACAGATGTCGGCGCGCAGGAACGACAGTCCGTCCTGGCGTTGCATGGCCTTGAGGTGTCCGCCGGCATCGAGCACCGCGACGGCCAGCGGCGGCAGCCCGCGGCGTGCCGCTTCGGCCAGCACCGCGTCGATCAGCTCATTCGCCAGCGCGAGCGTCAATGCAGACATCGTGTGAACTCCGCACAGGCGTGCTGATTCGTCATCCGTCCCTGCAGCGCACGCAAATGCACCGTAGCCGGGGCCGCCAGCCACCGCCACCCACGCTCTATACTGGACACCCGAATGCAAACCCGCGTCGCGATGCGTGGGCCTCGAATGTCGGTCGGACGTGAACCGGCCAACCAACGGAAGACGCCATGATGAACAAACCCGTGATCCTGGTCGGGCGCCGGCTGCCCGCCGCCGTCGAAAAGCGCCTGCAGCGTGACTATGCGCCACGTCTGAACACCGACGACGAAATTTACTCCGCCGACCAGCTCGTCGAGTTCGCCGCCGGTGCGGCGGCGATCATTCCGTGTCACACCGAGCGCCTCAGCGCCGACGTGATCGCGCGCCTGCCTGACAGCGTGCGCGCGATCTGCAGCTTCTCGGTCGGCTATGATCACATCGACCTCGGTGCGGCGAAGGCGCGCGGGATCATCGTCACCAACACGCCCGACGTGCTCAGCAATGCCACTGCCGAGGTGGCCATGCTGCTGATGCTGGCCGCTGCGCGCCGCGCCCACGAAGGTGCGCGCATGCTGCGCACTGACACCTGGGGCGACTGGAGCGCGACCGGTCAGCTCGGCATCGAGGTGACGGGCAAACGTCTCGGCATCATCGGCATGGGCCGGGTCGGCCAGGTCATGGCGCGGCGCGCGCGCGGCTTCGACATGCAGATCCACTATCACAACCGGCGCCGCATCGACGCCGACCTCGAGGCCGGCGCGACGTTCCACGCTGATCTCGACGCCATGCTGCCGCTGTGTGATTTCCTGTCGATCCATTGTCCCGCCACGCCGGACACCACCGGCCTGCTGAATGCCGAGCGCATTGCGCGCCTGCCCGACGGTGCCGTCGTCGTCAACACGGCGCGCGGCGCGGTCGTAGACGATGATGCCCTGATCGCGGCGCTGCAATCCGGCAAGCTGTTCGCGGCCGGGCTCGACGTGTTCAACGGCGAACCACACATCGATCCGCGCTACCGCGAACTCGACAATACGTTCCTTCTGCCGCACATCGGCAGCGCCACGCGCGAGACGCGCGATGCGATGGGATTTCGCGCGCTCGACAACCTGGACGCCATCATGACCGGGCGCCAACCGCGCGACCGGCTGACGTGAATGGCCGCGCCGGCCGCAGTTAAACGTCGGTGTGCTTGCCCGGGTCCCTGAACGACGACCAGAAATCATAGACCGCCAGCAGCGACACGAACGCGATGACGATGATCAGGTCGATATCCGGTACGAACCACGCGACCACGCCGAGGAATACGATCATCGTCGACAGCGCGAGGATGGCCATGATCTTGTCCGTCATCGTGCAGCCCTCATGACGCGGTGAGCATATTGACCAGCCAGCGCGCAGTACGCATCAGGCGGCCGTCGTGGTGGCGCCGGCCGACCAGCTGCACGCCGACCGGCAGGCCATTGGTTCCGGTCAGCAGCGGCAGGGTCACGGCCGGTACGCCGGTCAGCGTCCACAGCACGTTGAACGCGGCGCTGCCTGTGCTGTGCAGGCCGACCGGCGCCTCGCCGGGCGCGGCCGGCGTGATGATCGCGTCGTAGCGCTCGAACACCTCCTCGAGCCCCGCGTACAGGGTCTCGCGCCAGTCGCACGCGGTCAGGTAGTCGACCGTCGTTATGGTGCCGCCTTCCGCAATCGCGGCGCGAGTCTCTTCGGCCAGCCTGTCGGCACCGTGCGCCTGGTAGGGACGCAGGTGGTATGCGAATTCCGCCAGGTGAATGCGGCGCTGGGCCGCGGCGCCCTCGTTGAAGATCGTCGGCAGGTCGAACGTGTCGCAGCGCCCACCGAGTGCGTCGCACAACTCGGCGAAACCCTCGGCGCAGTCCGCATCGACATCCACCCACGCCGGCGTTCGGATGAAAGCGAACTGCGGCGGAACCGGGGGTTCGGTGAGCGCGGTTTCCAGGATGCGCGGCGGCGCGGCTGTCGGCGTGTCCGGGTCATGACCGTCATGGCCGGCCAGTACATCGGCGAGCAACGCGGCATCCTCGACCGTGCGCGCAAATGTGCCGATCGTGTCGAGTCGCCGGGACGTGCGCAATACGCCGGTGCGCGGGATCAGGCCGAACGTCGGCTTGAAGCCGACCACGCCACAGTACGATGCCGGACGGATGACCGAACCGCCGGTCTGCGTGCCGATCGCGAGCGGCACCATGCCGGATGCGACGGCCGCCGCCGATCCCGACGACGAACCGCCCGGCGTATGCGCCGGGTTGTGTGGATTGCGTGTTTTCCCCGGTGCCAGGTAGGCACATTCGGCGGTCACGGTCTTGCCCATCAGCAGCGCGCCGGCGCTGCGCAGGCGCGCGACGATGGTCGCGTCGCGTTCGGGACGCCGACCGGCGTCGAGTGCGTTGCCGTTCTCGGTCGGCATATCGGCGGTGTCGACGATGTCCTTGATGCCGACCGGGACGCCGTGCAGTGCGCCCAGCGGCGCGCCGGTCGCGCGGTAGGCGTCGAGCATCTCGGCCTGGCGTTGCACGTGGGCCTCGTCGAGATGCACCCATGCCGCGATCTCGGGCTCGCGCGCCCGAATGCGTCGCAGGCAGGCCGCGGCGTACTCGCCGGCGCGCAATGCGCCGTCACCGATGCGTTCGCGTGCTGCCGTTGCCGGCAAATCGGCCAGATCTGCGGCGGAAACGGGACGGATCCGAGGATCAGTGGCCATACACCTGCTCCGGCAACCAGAACGCGATCTGTGGGAACTGATACAGGATGATCATCGCCAGCACCACCATCGCCAGGAACGGGTAGTTGCCGCGGAATATCTCGGCGAGCTTCACATGCGGCGGTGCGATGCCCTTCAGGTAGTAGGCCGACATCGCCATCGGCGGCGTCAGGAACGAGGTCTGCAGGTTCAGCGCCACCAGGATGCCGAAGAACAGCGGGTCGATGCCGAAGTGCGGCAGCAGCGGCAGGAAGATCGGCACGAAGATGATGATGATCTCCGACCACTCCAGCGGCCAGCCGAGGATGAAGATGATGATCTGCGCCATGATCAGGAACATGATCGGCGAGATGTCGAGCCCGGTGACGAACTCGTTGATGACCTGCTCGCCGCCGAGGTAGGAGAACACCGACGAGAAGGTCCACGAGCCGACGAACAACCAGCACACCATCGCCGTCGTGCGCACGGTCAGGTAGACCGATTCGCGCAGCCGCTGCCAGGTGAAGGCGCGATACGCGAACGTCAGCGCGAGGCCGCCCAGTGCGCCGACCGCGGCCGCCTCGGACGGCGTCGCGAGGCCGAACAGAATCGCGCCGAGCACCGCCAGGATCAGGAACGCGAGCGGGAAGAACGACGTCAGCAGCTGCACGATGATCTGCCCGGTGGAGATGCCGCCGACCTCCTCCTTGGTCGGTTTGGGCGCCAGCTGGGGCTGCAACAGCGAGCGCACCACGACGTAGGCCACGTACAGACCGGCGAGCAGCAGACCGGGAAACAGCGCCCCGGCATACAGCTTGACGATCGACACACCGGACGCCGCAGCGTAGACGATCAGCATGATCGACGGTGGAATCAGGATGCCGAGCGTGCCCCCGGCACAGATGACGCCGGCGGCCAGGCTCGTGTCGTAGCGCGCCTTCAGCATCGCCGGAAACGCGAGCAGGCCCATCAGCGTGACCACGGCGCCGACGATGCCGGTCGCGGTCGCGAACAAGGTACAGGTGATCAATGCGGCGACCGCCATCGAGCCGGGGATGCGGCGGGCGGCGATGTTCAGGGTCTGGAACAGGCGCGCGACGATATTGGCGCGCTCGACGATGTAGCCCATGAACAGGAACAGCGGCACCGCGGTCAACACGTCGTTGTCCATGACCGAGTAGGTCTGGTTGACGAACAGATCGAACACGTTGTTGTTGAACAGGCCCTCGATCCACAGCCGGATGCGTTCCCACTGGTCCGGGTCCGACTTGGCGATCGCGCGATCGTAGGCACGCCACATGCGGTCGGGGTCGAAATAGGCGTAATAACCGAAGCCGATGCCCATCGCCATCAGCGTGAACGCGACCGGGAAGCCGAGCAGGATGATGAACAGGAAAAGCCCGAGCATCAGCAGTGCAACGATCGGATCACTCATCGCTCAGCGCTCCAGCTCGTCTTTGTATTCTTCCCGCAGGCCGCGCCCGTCCTCGCGCGCGGCGCTCGACGCGAAATGCCCGGGTCGTACGCCCTTCTCCCGGGTCAGTTGAACCTCGGTCTCCTCGACGTCGTCCGCCGAGATCAGCCATTCGCCTGAACGAATGCACAGGATGCAGCGAAACACCTGGGCGATGCCCTGCAGGAACATCAGCACACCGGCCACGACGATCACGGTCTTGAACTGGAAGATCGGTATACCGGCCGGGCTGTTGACGCTGACCTCCATGTAGCGCCACGAGCGCTCGGCATATTTCCATCCGGCGATGATCAGTGCGAGCACACCGGGAAAGAAGAACAGGAAGTACAGCACCAGTTCCACCCGGGCCTGCGTGCGCGGTTTCCACAGCCGGTAGATGAAGTCACCGCGTACATGCCCACCACGCGACAGCGTGTAGGCGCCGCCCATCATGAACAGCGTGCCGTAGGTGATGTAAGACAGGTCGAAGGCCCAGCTGGTCGGCGCGTTGAAGCCGTAACGCACCACGACCTCATAGCCGACGCCAATGGCCATGACCAGGATCAGCCAGGCGAACGCCTTGCCGAACCACGCGGACAGGCGATCGGCGAACTGGATGTAGCCGAGCATCTGGATTGCCCCCTGGTGGTGTTGGTTTTTTTCTAGGGTACCGCGTGCGGCATCCGGGGGACAGCCGCACGCGGTAACTCACGCTGCCGGGATCAGAGCTTCAGCTTGCCCGGGAAGTAATGGTTGTAGGCGAGCTCGTAGTCCGGTGCGTTCATCAGCTCGTAGAACACGACCCGGTCGACCCACGCGCGCTGACTGTCGAGCACCTTCTTGATGAAGGCATCCTTCTCGAGTTCGGGAATCAGCTCGTCCCAGGCCTTCAGCTCCGCGTCGAGGATCTCCTTCGACGTGCGGTGGACCTTGACGCCCTCCTTGGTCTGCAGTTCCAGCAGGTCCTTGGAGTAGTTGTCCATCGCCATCGCGGTGTTGGACGTGCTTGCGGCTTCGACGCTGTGCTCGAGGATCGCCCGCAGGTCCGGGTCGAGGTCTTCCATGACGTCCTTGTTGAACAGGAACTCGAAGCTCTCGCTGGCCTGATGGTACGACGACAGGTAGTAGTTCTTGGCCACGTCCTGGGCACCGAAGCGGCGGTCCGACGAGGGGTTGTTGAACTCGAACGCATCGATGACGCCGCGCTCCATCGCCGGCACGATCTCGCCGCCGGGCAGCTGCGCGACGCTCATGCCCATCTTCTGCATCAGGTCCGCAGCGAGACCGACGGTGCGGTACTTCAGGCCCTTGATCTGATCGACCTTGGTCACCTCGGTTTTGAACCAGCCGAACGGCTGCGCGAACATCGGGAAGCCCAGCAGGCCGACCACGTTCAGCTTCATGATGTCCTGGGTCAGCTCGCGGTACAGCTCACGACCGCCACCGGCGTTGAACCAGGCCAGCATCGTCGTCGCGCTGCCGCCGAACACCGGCCCGGTGCCGAACAGCGACGCGGCCTTGTTCTTGCCGTACCAGTACACGCACACCGAGTGGGCCGCGTCCAGCGCCCCGTCGCTGACTGCGTCCATGACCTGGAAGGCCTTGACCACGGCACCGGCCGGCAGCAGGTCGATCCTGAGCCGGCCGCCGGACATCTTCTCGACGCGCTCGACGTACTGGCGGGCAAAATCCATCCAGATGTCGGACGCCGGCCACGAGGTCTGCATCTTGATTACTTTGGGCGCCGGCTTCGTAACAACCGCCGGTGCTTGCGGCTTCGCGGCCTCCTTCTTTTCCTTGTCTTCTTCTTTGCCACAACTCGCCAGCATGGCACCAGCTGTAGCGGCCAGACCGATTGTCAGAAATTTCCGACGACTCTTGTCTGCGCTTTCACGCGTTTCATCGGCAGCAGTGATCTGCTTGTCTTCGCTCATCGGTATCCTCCTGGGATCGGGTGTTGTTGTGGCCGTGCCTCCGGCCTTATCGCGACAGGCATGGGCCGCTGCCGCTGTTCTTCGTTGCTCCCGGCGAGCCGGGTCTGTCGGTGGACGTACCGGCGGAGCCGCCGCCTGCGTACAACCGGTAACTCTAGGGCCTGCCCTGACCGTTGCAAACCGGCCGGATTCGGTCGCTTCCGTCACATCGACCGGTCATGCGGCGTCCGCGACTGGGACAATTTGACGCCATTGCATGCCAAATTGTCTCCGCATCGCCCCGCCAGGCGCCGCTGCCGCGGCCGCAACCGTTGGTTTGGCGCATCCGGCTACGCAGTAGCAGGATTTGGACCAGTCTGCCGCGCGGGCCCTGTCCGCCAGCGTCATCCGGCGCACTCGACGCTCAGCGCCAGCGCGCCGCGCAGCGTGTTGGCGACGATGCAGCCGCGCTCGGCGATCGTCACCAGCTTGGCCAGCTGGTCGGCGGGTTCGCAGGTGCCGGCGACTCGCATGCGAATCGCGCTGTAGCGCGGCGGGGCATCGACCAGATCGCCCTCGATCTCGACCCGCGCGTCGCTGAGCCGAATATCGCGTGCGATCGCCGCGGCCAGCAGGTTGCTCATGAAACATCCGCCCAGCCCCATCAGCAGGGCCTCGCCGCCCATCGGGCCCTTGTTCTGGCCGCCCTTGGCCTCGGGCCGGTCGATGGTCATGCGGTGACCGCGCACGTCGGCCAGCGAGGCGGAGTGATCGAGCTGGGTGACGGTGGCGTGGATGGTCGGCATTGTGCTGTCTCCGTATCTCGCTCAGGCGATCTCGTGTCCGGCGAGCAGCTCGAGCACCCTGGTCATCGCCGAATGGTCCAGGCCCGACCAGCCGTGGCTGGCGCAGGCGTTGAACAGTTCCTGTGCGGTCGCCGTATTGGGCAGGCTGACGCCCAACGCGCGTGCGCCGGACAGCGCCAGGTTCAGGTCCTTCTGGTGCAGCTCGATGCGGAAGCCCGGATCGAAGGTGCGCTTGATCATGCGCTCGCCGTGCACCTCGAGGATCTTCGAGTTGGCGAAGCCGCCCATCAGGGCCTCGCGCACGCGCGCCGGGTCGACCCCGGCCTTCGACGCGAACAGCAGCGCCTCGCCGACCGCCTCGATGTTGAGCGCGACGATGATCTGGTTGGCGACCTTGCAGGTCTGCCCGGCACCGTTGTCACCGACCAGGGTGATGTTCTTGCCCATCAGCTCGAACAGCGGCCGGGCACGATCGAAGGCCTTCTGCGGGCCGCCGACCATGATCGTCAGCGTGCCCGCCTTCGCGCCGACCTCGCCGCCGGAAACGGGGGCATCGAGATAGTGGCAGCCGGCGGTCTGCACCCGGCCGGCGAATGCCTTGGTCTCGATCGGCGAGATCGAACTCATGTCGATCACCAGTTTGCCGGCCGACAGGCCGGCGATCACACCGTCGTCGCCGCCGAGTACGCTGGCGACCTGCGGCGTGTCCGGCACGATCATGATGATCACGTCGGCCTGCTCGGCCAGTTCGCGCCGGCTCGCGCAGTCGCGCCCGCGATCGGTGAGCAGTTCGTCGGGTGTCGGGGTACGGTGCGGACAGAACAGCAGCTGGTGGCCGCCGTCCTGGAGGTGCTTGGCCATGTGCCGGCCCATGATGCCGGTGCCGATGAATCCGATCGTGCTCATGCCGGTCGTTCCTCCGTTGTCGTCACTTCATTGTCGGCATGTGGAAATCCGCGCCGGCGCGGATGCCGGTCGGCCAGCGCGAGGTGACGGTCTTCAGCCGGGTGTAGAAGTGCACGCCCTCCATGCCGTGAATGTGCACGTCGCCGAACAGCGAGCGCTTCCAGCCGCCGAAGCTGTGGAACGCCATCGGCACCGGTATCGGCACGTTGACGCCGACCATGCCGACCTGAACACGCGACGCATAGGTGCGCGCGGTGTCGCCGTCGCGGGTGAAGATCGCCGTGCCGTTGCCGTACTCGTGCGCGTTGACGAGCGCGAGCGCGCTGTCGAAGTCGGGCACGCGCACGACCACCAGCACCGGGCCGAAGATCTCTTCGCGGTAGATGCGCATGTCGGCGGTGACGTGGTCGAACAGGCAGCCGCCGAGGTAGAAGCCTTCGGGGTGGTCCTCCACCCGGACGCCGCGGCCGTCGACGACCAACGTAGCGCCCTCGTCGACGCCGAGGTCGACATAGCCCCTGACGCGTTCCCAGTGCGCGCGCGTGACCAGCGGACCCATCTCGGATGCCGGGTCGGTGGCCGGGCCGACCCTGAGCGCGGCGACGCGCGGCGCGAGGCGCCCGATCAGCGCGTTGGCGGTGTCGTCGCCGACCGCGACCGCGACCGAGATCGCCATGCAGCGCTCGCCGGCCGAGCCATAGGCCGCGCCCATCAGGGCGTCGGCGGCCTGGTCGAGGTCGGCGTCGGGCATCACGACCATGTGGTTCTTCGCACCGCCCAGTGCCTGTACGCGCTTGCCGTGCTGGGTACCGGTCCGATAGATGTACTCCGCGACCGCGGTCGAGCCGACGAAGCTGATCGCGGCCACATCGGGATGGGTCAGCAGCGTGTCGACCGCCTCCTTGTCACCGTTGACGACATTCAGCACGCCGGGCGGCAGGCCGGCCTCGTGAAACAGCTCGGCCAGGCGCAGCGCGGTCGATGGCACCCGCTCGGAGGTCTTCAGCACGAAGCAGTTGCCGCACGCGATGGCCATCGGAAACATCCACATCGGGACCATCGCCGGGAAGTTGAACGGCGTGATGCCGGCGCACACGCCGACCGGCTGGCGCACCGAGTGACTGTCGACGTTGGTGCCGACATTCTCGGAAAACGTGCCTTTCAGCAGATGCGGCGCGCCACAGGCGAACTCGACCACCTCGATGCCGCGCATCAGCGAGCCTCGCGCGTCGGCCAGCACCTTGCCGTGCTCGGCGGCGATCAGCCCTGCGATCTCGTCAGTGTGTGCGTCGAGCAGTTCCTTGAAGCGGAACAGGATTGCGGCACGCTTTAGCGGCGGCGTGTCGCGCCAGGCCGGAAATGCGGCGGCGGCCGATGCGATCACCGCGGCGGTTTCGTCGGCCGAGGCCAGCGGCACGCGCGCGGCGACTGCGCCGGTGGCCGGGTCGTAGACGTCGCCGAAACGGCCGCTGGTGCCCGCCACGCGGGCGCCGTCGACGTAATGATACAGGGTTTCGCTCATCCGCTTCTCCGTGGGCGGGGTTCGATCGCCGGTCCGGTCAGCGCCGTGCGCGGTCGGCGACGTTGTTCAAGCATAGGTGCTGATTTGGCCCCGCCATCCATGCCGGCGTCCCCGCGTGCTTGCGCATCGTGCAATCGCGCACCGCCGCTGCGGCAGACAAGCGCGGCCTGTGCCGCTACATTTCCGGCAGAACCGAAAACGGCTGCCGGATGGCACAGGGAGACACTATGGCAACGATTTCCTCGCGTGGCGAGAGGGTGGAAACGAGCGGCGAGCTGCCCACCGTCGGCAGTGGCGCGCCGGCGTTCGCGCTGCGCAAGGCCGACCTCAGCCCGGTATCGCTGGGTGACTATGCCGGTTCGCGGCTGGTGCTCAACATCTTTCCGAGCATCGACACGCCGACCTGCGCGAAGTCGGTCCGTCAGTTCAACGAACGCGCCGCGGCGATGCCGAACACGCACGTGCTGTGCGTGTCGGCCGATCTGCCATTCGCGCTGAGCAGGTTCTGCGGTGCCGAGGGCATCGAGCGGGTCGAGACCGCGTCGGTGTACCGTGCGCCCGAGTTCGGCATCGACTACGGCGTGTACATGGCCGAGGGCCGCCTCGGCGGCCTGCTGGCGCGCGCGGTCGTCGCGATCGACGAGAGCGGCAAGGTCATGTACACCGAACTGGTGCCGGAGATCGCGCAGGAACCGGATTACGACGCGGTACTGGCTGCGCTGTGATGGCATCGTCGCCTGGCCGTCAGCGCGCCGGCCGAGCGCGCAGGTATTGGTTCGGATAGACCGCGTCGCCGCCGAGCGCCTCGGCGGCATGCCAGGTCCAGCGCGGGTCGTACAGCATCCCGCGCGCAAGGGCGACCAGATCGGCGTCGCCGGTGGTGAGGATGTCCTCGGCCTGTTGCGGGTCGGTGATGCGGCCGACCGTCATCACCGCCATGCCGGTGTGGCGCTTCACCTCGGCCGCGAACGGCACCTGGTAACCCGGGCCGTCGACGATCTGCTGAGCCGGACTCAACCCGCCCGACGACACGTCGATCCAGTCGCAGCCCCTGGCCTCGAGTTCACGCACGAAGGCGAGGCTCTGCGGCATGTCCCAGCCACCGTCGAGCCAGTCGGTCGCCGACAGCCGCACCCCGAGCGGCTTGTCGTCCGGCCACACCGCGCGCACGGCGTCGAAAACCGCCAGCGGGAGCCGCATGCGGTTTTCCAGTGATCCACCATAGGCATCGTCGCGCCGGTTGGACAGCGGCGACAGGAACTGGTGCAGCAGGTAACCGTGCGCCGCGTGCAGCTCGATCGCATCGAAGCCGATGTGCAACGCGCGCTGTGCGGCCTGCGCGAATGCGATGATCAGTCCGTCGATCTCGTCGCTGCCCAGAGCACGCGGCAACAGATCGTCGTCGCTCGCGGCGACGGCGCTCGGCGCCAGCGGCTGCCAGCCCCCCTCGTCCGGCAGCAACGCTGCCCGACCCTGCCACGGCGGCCGCGTCGAGGCCTTGCGCCCGGCGTGTGCCAGCTGTATCCCCAGTGGCGAGCCGCTGTTCGCCCGACAGAACGCGATCACGCGCATCAGCGCCTGTTCGCACGCGTCGTCGTAGAGTCCCATGCAGTTCGGCGTGATCCGACCCTCGGGTGTGACGTTGGTCATCTCGACGATCAGCAGGCCGTTGCCGGCGACCGCCAGGTTGCCGAGGTGCATCAGGTGCCAGTCCTGGGCGCAGCCGTCCACGGCCGAGTACTGGCACATCGGCGACACGACGACGCGGTTCGGCAGCGTCACGCCGCGCAGCGCAAGCGGCTCGAACAGCCGCGGTGACGGTTTATTCATGGCGTACGGTCTGATTTCTCGGTCGCGTGCCCATGACTGGGTCCGACACGGGTCATTTTGCATTTGTAATTATGAATTATCCGAGTCTACGCTGTTTCTCACGCAAGCATGACATGAGCGGCAATGGGCACGGCGATAGATCAGAAACCCCTGTATCTCGAGGTGGCCGACCGACTGCGTGAGCGGATCTACAGTCAGGCGCTGCAGCCCGGCGACTGGATCGACGAGAAGGTGCTGTGCGACGAGCTCGGCATCAGTCGCACGCCGCTGCGCGAGGCGCTCAAGGTGCTGCACGCGGAATCGCTGGTCGAGCTGGTGCCGCGGCGGGGCTGCTACGTGAAAACCCTCGACGGCGACGGTCTCGCCGAACTGTTCCCGGTCATGGCGTCACTCGAGGGACTGTGCGCGCGCCTGGCCGTCGAACACTGCACGCCGAAGCAGTTGCGCGAACTGGAGCGGATCCACGCGCAGCTGGAAAAGGCCGCGGCGGAGCACGATGTCGAGCGTTACTTCGATTTCAATCACGTGTTCCACCGAAGCGTGCAGGAGATGTCGGGCAACCGCTGGCTGCAGCGCATCACCGGCGACTTGCGCGGTGTGCTGCGACTCGCGCGGCACCGCCAGCTCTCGGTACCCGGGCGACTCGCCGAGTCGCTCGCTGAACACCACGCCATCATGCAGGCATTCCGTGATGGTGAACCAACGGTTGCCCAACAACTGATGGAGCGGCACCTGTGCCGGCAGCAGCAGGTGCTGCAGGACCCGCAGGTCACCGATTGACCATCGTTTCCGGCCGCCGCAGGCCGGGGTGACGGAGAACAAGGCCGGACGACCGCGCGCGGCGAACCGGCCACACAGCAAAAACGAGAGGAGGAGAGACATGAACACATTCAACACGGCGCGTCCTACGAGCCCGGCGACCCGGCCACCCTTGGACGCCTGATCGCCGCGGTCGAACCGCCGCGCCAGGAATTGTTCCGGCGCCTGAACATGGCACCGCAGGGCACCGCGAACCTGGTCGACATGCGTGCGCGCTTGCTGGCGCACCTCAAGGATCAACCCCGGCTCAGCGCCGTCGATGCCGACTTTCGCCATCTGCTGGCGTCGTGGTTCAACCGCGGTTTTCTGCGCCTGCAGCGCATCGACTGGCGCAGTCCGGCGAATGTGCTTGAACGGTTGATGCACCACGAGGCCGTACATCCGATGCAGGGTTGGGACGACCTGCGTCGTCGGCTCGCCGCCGACCGTCGTTGTTTCGGCTTCTTTCACCCGGCATTGCCGGAGGAGCCACTGGTGTTCGTCGAGGTGGCCCTGACCGACGCCGTTGCTTCGGAGATCGCGCCGCTGATCGAGCCGTCGGCGCCGGAACGCGATCCCTATGCCGCCGACACGGCGGTGTTCTATTCGATCAACAACGCGTTGGACGGACTGCGTGGCATCAGTTTCGGCAATTTCCTGCTCAAGCAGGTGTTGGGTGAGCTGGCCGCCGAACTGCCGCAATTGAAGCAGTTCGTCACCCTGTCCCCGATGCCCCGCTTTGCCACCGGTCTGCGCCAGCTGCTCGACGGGCGTGGCGCCGGATGGCCGGTCGCACGATTGGACGCCGCGCTGACCGACCTGCAGCCGGAACTGCTCGAGGCCAGCGGTGCGGCCAGTCCGAGCGCCGCGCTGGCGTCGCTGATCGCTCACCCGGTGCCCGATGCCGACGCGGTCACCGATGCCGCGCTGGCACGCATGGCGCTGCTTTATCTGGCGGGACTCAAGCAGGACAACGGCTTGTGTTACGACCCGGTCGCGGCATTTCACCTTGCCAACGGCGCGATTCTCGACCGCATCAACTTGGCCGCCGACCGCTCGCCGAAGGGTCTGGCTCAGTCGCTGGGGCTGATGGTCAACTACCGCTACGACCCGGACCAGGTGGTTGCCAACCACGAGGCGTTCGTACACGCAGGCCGCGTGGTGATGTCGCGGCCGCTGCAACGCGAATACGATAAGCATTTTGCGGGTGACGACTGATGGATCTGCCGGTGTTGCTTTTGTCGGGTGCGGTCGCCGGTACCCTGGCCGGGCTGTTGGGCATCGGCGGCGGCGTGATCATCGTGCCGATCGTGACCCTGCTGTTTGAAGACCACGGCATCGCACACGCACTGGCGATCAAGATGGCGCTCGGGACGTCGCTGGCGACGATCGTCGTCACCGCGACGATGAGTGTTTACACGCACAACCGCAAGGGCGCTGTCGACTGGGGCCTGTTCCGCATCATGGGGCCGGCGGTGTTCGTCGGTTCGCTTATCGGTGCGTGGCTGGCCGACATCATCCCCGGGGATATCCTGTACATCGCGTTCATCGTGTTTCTGTTCGCGGTGTCGATCCAGATGGCGCTGAGCCGCGTCTCGGCGCATCGCAGCCTGCCGCCGACCGCCGGCATCGCCGCCACCTCGACCGTGGTCGGCGTGATTTCCGCGCTGATGGGCATCGGGGGCGGTGCGCTGCACGTGCCGTTCCTCAGCTACTGTGGCGTGCCGGTCAAACGATCGATCGCGACCGCGGCTGCGGTCGGCCTGCCGCTGTCGGTCAGTGCGACCCTCGGCTACATCGTCGGTGGCCTCGACGAACTGGGCATACCGCCGGCCAGCATCGGCTACGTCAACCTGCCGGTGTTCGGCGGCGTGGTCGGTGCGAGCCTGCTGTTCGCGCCGCTCGGCGCGACGCTGGCCCACAAGCTGCCGGACCTGCTGTTGCGGCGGCTGTTCGCCGCTTTCCTGTTCGTGCTCGCCAGTCGCATGGCCTACACCCAATTCTGAATGTTCCGTCGATGAAGATGATCCGCCATGAGTAATGCCAACCTCTACACGCTGTTTCGCGAACGCTTTCCGGCCGATCCGGAGGCGCTGTTTCTCGATGACGTCGGTGGCCGCAGCCTGCGCTATGCCGACGTCGACCGGCACAGTGGGCGCCTGTTGCGCGTGCTGCAGCAGTGCGGCGTCGGCAAAGGCGATCGCGTCGTCGTTCAGGTCGACAAGTCGGTCGACGCGGTGTCGCTGTACCTGGCCTGCCTGCGTGCCGGCGCGATCTACATCCCGCTGAACACCGCGTATACGCCGGCCGAGGTCGGCTATTTCCTGTCCGATTCGACGCCCCGCGTGTTCGTCTGCCGATCCGGCACCGAGGTGGCGCTGGCAGGGGTCGCGCGCACGGCCGGCGTGGCCGAGGTGCTGACGCTGGGGGGCGACGGCAGTGGCAGCCTGATCGATGCATTGCGCGAGCCGGCGCCGGGTGACGATGTCGCCGTCGTCGAGGCCGACGAACTCGCCGCGATCCTGTACACCTCGGGCACCACCGGGCGGTCGAAGGGTGCAATGCTCAGCCATGCCAACTTGGCATCCAACGCCCAGGTGTTGTTCGAGTACTGGCACTGGCGGACCGACGACGTGCTGCTGCATGCCTTGCCGATCTTCCATGTGCATGGCCTGTTCGTCGCATTGCACTGCGCGTTGCTCGGCGGCTCGCGCGTGATCTTCCTGCCGCGTTTCGATGCAGCGACCGTGATCGACCGCCTGCCGCAGGCAAGCGTGATGATGGGCGTGCCGACCTTCTACACGCGCCTGCTCGATCGCGATGATTTCACCGCTGATGTCTGCCGCAACATGCGTTTGTTCATCTCCGGTTCGGCCCCGTTGCTGGCCGAGACACACCGTGCGTTCGAGCAGCGGACCGGACATCGCATCCTCGAGCGTTACGGCATGACAGAGGCGGGTATGATCACGTCCAACCCTTACGACGGCGAGCGCATCGCCGGCACGGTCGGTTATGCGCTGCCGGGTGTTGATGCGCGAGTGGCTGACGAGCGCGGTCACGAGGTGCCACGCGGCGAGACGGGTGTGCTCGAGATCACCGGGCCGAATGTGTTTCGCGGCTATTGGCAGATGCCGGACAAGACCGCCGAGGAATTCCGCGGCGACGGGTACTTCGTCACCGGCGACATCGCGGTGATGGCGGACGACGGCCGCGTGACGATTGTCGGTCGTGCCAAGGACCTGATCATTTCCGGCGGCTTCAACGTGTATCCGAAGGAGATCGAGTCACAGATCGACGAACTGCCCGGGGTCAGGGAGTCGGCCGTGATCGGCGTGCCGCACGCCGACTTCGGAGAAGGCGTGACAGCGGTCGTCGTACCCGACGGCGTCGGCGTGCTGACCGAGGAGGCGGTCATCGAGGCGCTCAAGGACCGGCTGGCGCGCTTCAAGCAGCCCAAGCGCGTGTTCATCGTCGACGAGCTGCCGCGCAACACGATGGGCAAGGTGCAGAAGAACGTGCTGCGGGACACCTACAGGGACACGTTCGCATGAACGACATCGCCGCGCTCGAATCCCGCATCCACAGCGGCATTCCGCTCAGTCGCGCGATGCGGTTCCGGATCTGCTCGCTCGACGGCCATGCCATCCGTGTCGAGGCCCCGCTCGAGCCCAACATCAACGTCCATGGCACCGGGTTTGCCGGCAGCCTGTACGCGCTTGGCATCCTCACTGCGTGGGCGATGACTGCGCACGTGATCGCGCGTGCCGGACTGGACGCCGAGCTGGTGGTCGCATCGGCGACGATCCGCTACCGCGCGCCGGTCACCGGTGACATCACCTGTGCGTGCGATGTCGAGGTACCGGCCGCGGCGGCGTTCGTCGCGGCGCTGGGCGGTCGCGGTCGCGCCCGCCTCGCATTGCGGGTGCAGATAGGGGCTGGGCCGGCCGCCGAGATCGAGGCGCACATGCACGCGCAGGCCGAGGCGACGCCTTAGGGTGCGGATTCCCAATGCGTCCATGCCCTTCCCGCCACGCACTTGCATCGCGCGCGTTTATATATTAGCATAGACTTATATATAAACTTTTTGGGATTTAATCCAATGTTTGCTTATCGCATCGTGTTCAATGAACATGTCGGCAAATACCGCGTCGAGCGGCGCGGCTGGCTGGGTTGGCATTTCGTCATGGATGCCGACGGCAACGACTACCTGACATTCGACAATCGCGACGACGCCCAGGCCTTTGTCTGTGCGAATCGCGGTCTGGCGGGGCGCTTCAACAGTCGCTGGCGCGTCGTCGATCCTTGCTGCACTGTCGGGCCCGAGGGCTGACACTTCGATCGTAAAAGGCCGTCAGGGACGACCGCCGATGACGCGAGGCGTCGGACGGACCGGGTGAGCGCGACGCTGCCAAGCCGTTTTGTACCGCAGGCAGCACTCAGCCAGTCCCGGCGCCCGGCGCCGATCGCCCGCCAAGCGCCGGACGGTGTCGGAATCCTTTACGTTCTCGCCGCACGCCAGGAGCGTGCACCGCATAAGCGGTTCATCGTAAAGCAGCTTTTTTTCTGGCCCGCATCTTGCCTTACACCGCATTCAGTCCGCACCGACGGACTGCGCACAGGTGCAACCAAGAATAATCATGACGGCGACGCCGCGATCTGCCACGGAGCAGGCGGTACAGCCGAAATCAGCAGCAGCTTGAGGAGTCGAAATGAAACTGCACTCGATCGCAATTTTTGCCGCGATCTTCGCCGCCGGCCAGTCGCAGGCGGCTCTCACGACCACCATCGGCGATGCCGTGCCGATCGTCATCAACCCGCAGTTCGATGCCTTCTACGTGACCGAGACGCCGGTTGTTAACGGTGGCGAATACACAATCCATAACAACACGGCAAACCTCACGCTGGTCGGTTTCGGCGTCAGCAATCCCAGCCTCGAGTCCATCGCACTGATCGACGGAACCGATGCGTTCGGCTTCGTCACCTTCAGCAGTGGCCAAACCAGTGACTTCTGGGAGGCGTTGAATCTGATCGACGACAATTGGGGCACGGCGCCGCTGTGGGATGACTTATTCGAAACCTCGTCCACCCCGCAGAACCTGTTCGGCGACATGACCACTGCCGTCGGCACCGACATCAACGTCAACTACTTCCAGATACTTGACGCGAGTGGCCTGAGCCCGGGCCTGTCGGGGACCGACTTCGGCTTTCGCTATGCCGCGGCGGCCTCGGTGCTGATCGGCGTAGCGGTCGACGAATTCAACAACACGTATGCCTTCGTGGGTGGGACTCCCGTCGCACCGGTTCCCGTGCCGGCGGCCGGTTGGTTGATGCTCGGGGCATTGGGGACGCTCGCGGGATTTGGCCGGCGTCGCCGCTGATCCCTGCCGCCCGTCGAGAGGGAAAGACCGCCGCAAGCCGCGGCGGTTTCTTCTGCCGTATCAGGCAAACCGGATGGTCTAAGGGCCGGTGATCGGCGCGATGCCAAACCGGCGGATCGCGTGTGCCCGCGGCTTTCGGCAAATTGACGGGTGAACGCGGATGCACATCGGGTGCGCCGGCCGAGTCGGGCCTCCACACAAATCGTGTGGCCTCTCCCGGCGGGCACAACGCTAGCGTGAGCGGATGAGCAACCGCACCATCAGCATCGACGACCGCCTGTACCGCTACCTGCTCGAGCACTCGTTGCGCGAGACGCCCGAGATGCGAGCGCTGCGCGAGACCACGGCGACGCTGGCGCGCGCGCACATGCAGATCTCGCCCGAACAGGGTCAGTTCATGGCGTTGCTGGTGGAGTTGACCGGCGCGCGCCGGATCATCGAGATCGGCACCTTCACCGGCTACAGCGCGCTGTGCATGGCCCGCGCAATGCCTCCCGATGGTGAGCTCGTCTGCTGCGACGTCAGCACGGAATGGACGGCAGTGGGCATACCGTTCTGGGAGCGCGCCGGCGTGCGTGAACGCATCGACCTGCGCATCGCGCCGGCGGTCGACACGCTCGATACCCTGATTGCGGTGGGCGGCTCCGGCACGTTTGACATGGCCTTCGTCGACGCCGACAAAGAGGCGTCGCTCGACTACTACGAACGCTGCCTGCAGCTGCTGCGGCCCGGTGGCCTGGTGATGTTCGACAACACGCTGTGGAGCGGCTCGGTGGCGGATCCGGCCGACCAGGACGCGGATACCATCGCCCTGCGCGAACTGAATCGCACGCTGCACGCCGACCAACGGGTCAGCATCAGCCTGGTGCCCATCGGTGACGGGTTGACGCTGGCACGCAAGCGCTGACGGCGCGCGCGATCGACGGTGGATGCAGCGATCACCCGCGACGGCATCAATGATAACGAATGAAGCGATTTTCTTTGTGCCGCCGCAGGCTGCGTTTGAATGCGGCCATTTCGTCGACGCTGTGACCGGTGTAAGCCTTCGGTGCATTGGCCGCTGAGCGGCAACCGGTGCAGAGTGCCTTCCAATAGATCAGCTGTATCATCATGGTGAGTCTCCTTTGGTTTGTTTGACGGCCTCCCGTGACTCTATTGTTGCCGGCACGTGACGCGCTGCCCGTCAACTCTGGCCGGGGTTGAATGTGAAAAATTCACGTCGGGACCGATGAGCGAATGGCGGGTGCAATGTCAGGGCCGACGGCCGGCCCCGAGGTGGGCCCGCCAATACGATGTCTGCAGGACCTTCACACAAACGCTCAAGCGTCGGGAGCCCCTGCATGCCGACGGTGCAGCGCGTTGACCGCTGCATGTGAACGACGCGGCGGCAGACCCGCTTCTAGCGCGTCCGGGTCCGACCGGATTGCTGTGCGCGTCGTGCGCGTAAGCGCCGCGCGGTCCAAACCAGGACGCCGATCACCGCGAACCCGGCGAACAGCGCCAGTTCGTAGCGCTTGATGTCGCCGAGCACGGCCTCCAGGGCGTTGCCGAACAGGTAGCCCGCGACGCCCACTGCGACGGCCCACACGGCGGCGCCGACCAGGTTGAGGACCAGGAAGCGCAGCGGTGAAATCCGTGCCGCGCCGATCAGAAAAGGCGTCACGGTGCGAATACCGTACAGGAAACGAAAGCCGAGGATCAGCCACAGCTGGTGACGGTGCAGCAGATCGAACACGCGCGTCGACTGCTGCTGCCACGCCGGTCGCCGTGCAAGCAGCGCGTCGCCCTTCCAGCGTCCGATGTAGTAGTAAAGTTGATCGCCGAGCAGGCTGCCGACGAACCCGCACACGACCACCCAAGGCAGCGACAGGTAACCCCGGTGCGCGGCGAAGCCGCCGAGGGCCAGAATCGTCTCGCCTTCGAGAAAGGTGCCGATCGCAACGGCGGCATACCCGTAGTCGGTAATCAGCTGTTGGAGCGACATCATCTGATCGTGGGTTCAGCGGGGAAAAGGTGGTGTGGACGCGGCCCGGATCAGGGTGCGCCGGAGAAGTCGTACGTCACCCGGCCGTCACGGACCTGGATCACGCCCCGCCGTTCCAGTTCCACGATCAACGCGTCCAGGTCCTTCTGCGAAAGATCCGCAACCAGGCTGCGGATCGTGTTGGCCAAGGTTTTCACCTTGCGCGGCCGCGACTGGCCGCGTCCGTGCAAATTGTTGACGATGAAATCGACTTTCTCGTCTTTGGACGACGCACTGCGGATGCGCAGCGCAGGGATCTCGGCGAGGTCGCGTTCGCGATGCACATCGATCTTGCGTTCGCGCAGGTGTCTGATCAGCGGATCGAATCCGCTGTCGCGCGAGATCACGTGGAACGAGGCACCCGGGTCGCCGGCCGCAAGCTCGCCCAGGTAACACGCGATGTGGAAGTCGAGTGCGTTCCTGCCCGAGCCGCTGATCTTCAGATAGCTCGCCGCGTCACCCAGGGCCTGCATCGCCGAGGCGAGATCGAACGGCACCTTGGTCTGCTGTGCGCCGACGAACACCAGCACCTTGAATCCCGCGTGTTTGAGCACGCCGAGATTCGCCGGCTGCACGTTCTCGAAATCGATCAACACGTAGTTCGTTGTTGCCACATCATTCCCCCGCCGGCTTGATTTTCGCACCACGGTGCAACGGGACCGCGGGCGTGTCCGGCCGAAGGCGTGTCACCCACTGGTGCGCCGCGACATGTACAGCGATCACACGCGCAGTCTAGCAATTCGGGCGTCACCCGACGGATTGCCGCGACCGTTTCGCTGCTAGGATTCCAACAGGCGACGATGTACCGGGGACAGGCGATGGCGATCCTGTTCGATCTCGATGGCGTGTTCTACCGTGGCGACGAGGTGATTCCCGGCGCCGCCACAGTCGCCGAATGGGCACGCGACAGTGCGGTGCCCCACCTGTTCGTGACCAACACCACCTCGCGTCCACGCAACAGCCTGGTCGACAAGCTCGCCGGGTTCGGCATTGCGACGGATACCGATCACATCCTCACGCCGCCGGTGGCAGCGGTGCAATGGTGCAGGCGCCACCTCGGTGCGCGTGCGGTCGTTGTGTATGTCGCCGAAACGACGCGTGCAGAGTTTGCCGCGCTGCGCTTGGCGGATGACGACGTCGGCGCGGTGATCGTCGGTGACCTCGGTCGCGAATGGACCTTCGATCGGCTTAACGACGCATTCCGTCACCTGATGCATTCGCCGCCCCCGGCGCTGATTGCGCTTGGCATGACACGTTACTGGCAGACGGCACACGGGATGCAGCTCGACGTCGGTCCGTTCGTGGCGGCGCTGGCCTACGCTTCGGGTGTCGAACCTGTCGTGCTCGGCAAGCCGGCACCGGCGTTTTTCCAGGCCGCACTCGACCTGCTCGGAAGTTCAGCGCAGGAGACGCTCATGGTGGGCGACGATATCCGCGGCGATGTCGAGGGTGCGCTGAAGGTCGGCATGCGCGCCCTGCTGGTGCGCACCGGCAAGTTCCGGGACACTGACCTGCAACTGGGCATCGAACCCACGGGGGTTATCGACAGTGTCCGCGATCTTCCGGATTGGTGTGCACGCACGCCTGGCTGACGGCTCGCCGATGCTTATCCATGTTTTGAACATTCATCGTTCGGCCCGGTCCATGCGCGCCCAGGCGGCGTAGATCTCGTCCGGCCACTGCGACTGGAACCACGCGATGATGGCGAGGATCTCGCCGCGACCGAGGAGCGATGACCAGGCCGGCATGCGGCCCTGGCCGGTGGCGATCGTGGCGTACAACGCAGCGAGCGGATGGTGCCACGCGTGCCCGGTGCCGTTGAGCGGTGGTGGCGGGAAGCTGCCGTCTTCGAGACGCCGGCGCCAGTCGGGCGCGCCTTCGCCGCGCTGGCCGTGACACGCGGCGCAATGCTGCACGAACAGTGGCCGCCCGGCTGCGGCATGGCGCGGCTCGAACCACCGATCGGCCCCCTGTGCCGCGTGCACCGCACCGAACAGCAATACGAGGGCCGCCATGCTCACGCGTCTTTCACCACATCAGGTCGTCCGGCACCTTGAAGTCGGCATAGGGATCGTCGGCGTCCGCCTTCTGCTCCTCGGGCAGATCGATGACCAGGCTCGGATTGCGTGCACGGATCTTGTCGGCGACCGCCGGTTTCACCAGTTCGAAAACGCCGTTGTCGTTGACGATCTTAAGCTGGCCGGCGCTGATCTTGCTGTGCACGTCGGCGGACACCATCAGGCGTTTGACCTTGCCCTTGTTGTCGAAGTGAAACGCGATGTCGTCATCGCGCTCGGGCCGCGGGATGCGGTTGTCGCGCACCAGTTGGCGCACCTGGGCCGCGACCTCGCGCTGGCGGCGAACCTCGGCTCGCTGTTGCTCGAGCTCGCGGTCGCGCGCGGCCTTCTCGAGCTGCTCCGGGGTTGGTTGCGGGCGTTCGACCCGCGGCGCTTTCTTCTTTTTGCCGGCGTTTTTCTTCTCGGCCGCCTGCCTGCGCTTCTGCTTTTCCGCCTCGTCTATCTTCTTCTGATCGATAAGGCCGGCCTTGAGCAGTTGATCCTGTAGCGAGTTACCCATCTGTCCCTCCACACGCGCCGCGCGTTCAGCGCAGCAATGCCCAACCCATAAGCAGCAGGCCCAGGCCACCGAGTCCGCCACCCAGCCACAGGGGATTGAAGCCCAGCGTGGCCGCCGGCAGGATGCCGACCGAGAGAATGCCGGCCAGCGTCAGGCTGCCGCCGGCCATGGTCGCGCGCCCGCGCTGCTGGCCGATGCGAATCTCGTCACGAATCTGCTCCAACTGTTCCGATTGCCACTGTACCTTGAGCTGGCCGTCGACCGCCTTGCGCAGCACGCGGTGTGCGAGCAGCGGCAGTTCGGGCAGGTCTTCGGATATCTGCGGCAGTGTCTCCTTGATGCGGCGCAGGAACGCCCGTGGCCCGACCTGCTGTGCCATCCAGCGTTCCATGAACGGCTTGGCCGTGCTCCACAGGTCGAGCTGCGGGTACAGCATGCGCCCAAGACCCTCGATGTTGAGCAGCGTCTTCTGCAGCAGTACCAGCTGTGGCTGGATCTCCATGTTGAAGCGGCGCGCGACCTGGAACAGGCGCAGCAGGAAGTGGCCGAACGAGATCTCGCTGATCGGCTTCTCCCAGATCGGTTCGGACACGGTGCGGATCGCCGCCTCGAAATCCTCGATGCGCGTGTCGCGCGGCACCCAGCCGGACTCGACGTGCAGCTCGGCGACCTTGCGGTAGTCGCGATGGAAGAATGCGAGAAGGTTCTCGGCGAGGTAGCGCTGGTCGGCCGTCGTCAACGTACCCATGATGCCGAAATCGACACCAATGTAGGTGCCGTCCGGACGAACGAAGATGTTGCCCGGGTGCATGTCGGCATGGAAGAAATTGTCGCGGAACACCTGGGTGAAGAAGATCTCGACGCCGCGCTCGCCGAGCTGCTTCATGTCGACACCCGCGGCAACCAGTTCGTCGACCTGATCGACCGGGATGCCATAGATGCGCTCCTGCACCATGACGTTCTCGCGCGTGTAGTCCCAGAACACCTCGGGCACGTACAGCAGCTTACCGTCGGCGAAGTTGCGTCGCAGCTGTGCGCAGTTCGCCGCCTCGCGCATCAGGTCGAGTTCGTCGTGGATGGTCTTGTCGTATTCCTCGACCACCTCGACCGGACGCAGCCGGCGCGCCTCGCGCGAGTACTTGCGTGCGAGCCGCGCAATCGTGAACAGCAGGTCGATGTCGCGCTGTATGGTCCGGTCGATGCCGGGTCGCACGACCTTGACCACGACCTTGCGCCCGTCGTGCATCGTCGCTGCATGCACCTGGGCGATCGACGCCGACGCGAGCGGTGCGGTGTCGAATGCGGCGAACAGTGTGTCGACCGGCTCGCCGAGCGCCTTCTCGACGATCGCGCGCGCGCGATCGCCGGAGAACGGCGGCACCTGGTCCTGCAGCTTGGCCAGCTCGACGGCAATGTCGTCCGGCAGCAGGTCGCGGCGTGTTGACAGGATCTGGCCGAACTTGACGTAGATCGGGCCGAGGTCTTCGAGCGCGCGGCGGATGCGAACCGCGCGCGGCGCCTTACGGCCCCAGTAGAACGGCGACAGGAAGCGGAAGAAGCGGATCGGGCGGAACAGGTGCACAGCGAGGATGATCTCGTCGAGACCGTGCCGCATCAGTACCCACGCGATGTGCGCGACGCGCAGGCTCTCGCGCACCGGGATCATCACGATGGATCGTCCTTGCGTCGCACCTTTTCGAGCAGAGCGATGCGTGCCTCGATGCGCTCGACGTCGTCGCGCAGCGTGTCGACCTGATCGAGGAATTCGTCTACCTCGTAACGGTGCGGCAGCAGACGCGCCTCCTCGGTCAGGTAGTCGGACAGGTTGTCGCCCGCACTGTTCGCAAGTCGTCGGGACTCGCGCTGTGCGGCGCGCACTCCGCGGCCGATCTCGTGCGCGGCAATGTCGCCGGTCAGGTGCGAGAGCTGCTCCTCCCAGTCGATGTCGAGCCCCCCGAGCGCGTCGCTGAAGCGTTGCGCGAGCGCGGTGTCACCGTCGATGCGGACCTTGCCGCCGAACAGCTGGGCGTATCCGTCCTGCCTGTCGCTGGCGCGCAGCAGATCGATCGGACTGCCCGACAACGTCGCGTCCGGTTCGCCCTCGATGCTGCCGGCGACACGGATGCGGCCGTCGTGTCCGGGTACCAGGTCGAGTACGACGTCGGCACCTTTCAGATCGATGCGGATCGTTCGCCCGTGCAGCATGGCCAGCTTCGCTGTCGCATCGGGATCGAGTCCGATCAACGCGTTGAGTGAGCGCTCGATCGATGCGAGGGCGAAGTCGCGCATGCTCACGGGGGCGCCCCTGCTACAGCTTGAACCCGCGGTGCACGGCAACGATACCGCCGGTCAGGTTGTGCACGTCGCAGCGTTCGAAGCCGGCATTCTCCAACATGCCCTTCAGCGCGTCCTGGTCGGGGTGCATGCGGATCGACTCGGCAAGATACCGGTAGCTGTCGGCATCCCTGGCGACCACGTCTCCCATGTGCGGCAGGATGTGGAACGAGTACAGGTCGTAGAGCTTTCCGAGCGGTTTGCTCAGCGGCTTGGAGAACTCGAGCACCAGCACGCGGCCGCCGGGTCTGAGCGCGTTGTACATCGCGTGCAGCGCCCTGTCCTTGTCGGTCACGTTGCGCAGGCCGAAAGCGATCGTGACCAGATCGAACGTGTCGTCGGGGAATGGCAGCGATTCGGCGTCGACCTGGGCGTAATCGAGGTTGCCGGCGTGCCCGCGGTCGGTCATGCGGTCTCGCCCGACGCCGAGCATCGCGGCGTTGATGTCCGTCATCAGCACCAGGCCCTGCGGCCCGACCAGGTCGGCGAAGCGGTCGGCGAGGTCGCCGGTGCCCGAGGCGAGGTCGAGCACGCGCTGACCCGGGCGCACGCCCGCCAGTTCGACCGCGAATCGCTTCCAGAGGCGGTGCACGCCGAACGACATCAGGTCGTTCATCAGATCGTACTTCGATGCGACCGAGTCGAACACGCCGCGCACCAGCCCGGCCTTGGCCTCGCTGTCGACGGTGCGGTATCCGAAATGGGTGCTGTGGGGTTTGTCGGCCATGGTCAGTCCTGCGCGCGCAGCGGGGCAGACGACGCCTCAGGCGGCAGGTTCCTTGCGGGTGTAGCCGTGCTCCTTGAGCTCCTCGAGGTACTGCGCCCAGAGGTCGTCATAGTGCTTGCCCAGATTGTACAGGGTTTCCCAGGAGTAGATGCCGGTGTTGTGCTCGTCATCGAAGTGCAGCACGACCGCGTAGTTGCCGACCGGTTCGATGCGGTCGATGTTCACGCCCTCCTTGCCCAGCGGCACCTTGCGCTGACCCGGGCCGTGACCGGCGACCTCGGCCGACGGCGAGTACACGCGCAGGTACTCGGCCGGCAGCTTGTAGTTGGCGCCGTCCTCGAAACTGATCTCGAGCACGCGCGAGATGCGGTGCAGGTTGAGTTCGGTCGGGGCGGGGGTGTTCATGCTGCGGTCCTCGAATAATGCCGTAGGGCGGCGATTCTAACCGGCTTGGGGCAGGCGCCCTAACCCGTGCGCTGTAAGGGTTCGGTCGTGCCGCGCGGCGTGCTGAGGTCGTGCCGGCGACGCGAACCGGAGAACGGGGTTCACGAAGCCCTCGTGCACGGCCGCATCGCGACGTCTTGCCTGTTAACATCGGCTGCCGCAGCATCCAAGATCTGAACTGGAGAGGGGACAGGGACGTGCATGTAAGAAACCTGCTTCGCGCGGCAGTTGTGTCAGTGGGCATCGGTGCCATGTCCCTGCCTGCCAGTGCTGCGATCCTGGCGTTCGACGCCGACGACCCGTCCGGAGACCACCTGCCGGGTGCGATCGATGTGACGGGATTGCACATGGTCGTCGACAGCGTGACCGGTGAGTACCGGGTAATCCTGTCCGCCGACGAGGATGGCCCGTTCGTCGGCACTTTCAATGTCGAATTTGCGCTGGGCGGCCTCGGTGGCGTTCCGGTGTTCGTGTTCGATCTCTCTGCGCCGACAACGACGCTGTCCGTCGGGCCGGCCGTCACGTCGGCATTCGAGGGCCTGGTGCCCGGAGACGAGGTCTTCGTGTACGGCGATGTCTTCGACGGCCCGCCAGTCAGTCTCGCCACCGGCCGTACACCGGACGGCGTCTTGCCGGTCAGGGTGCGGTTATCTGAGGGTGGCACCCCGCCTCCCGTCCTGCAGCAGCCCGGCGATTTCGCCGCGATCTACGACACATTTGAGACACAGACGGTGAGCGTCAGCGCTGTCCCGCTGCCCGCTGCCGGATGGGCGATGCTCGGTGCCGTGAGCCTGTTGGCGGCGCGTGTTCGGCGGCGGGAGCACCAGTGACCTGCGGGCCGTTTCGTGACCTTCGGCCCGCGGCCTACCACAGCGACCAGTGCCCGGTGTACAGAACGTACACCGTCAGCAGGGCGTTGGTCGTCGCATGCGCGACGACTGCATCCGGCAGCTGCCTGCGCATGTAGAGCGCGCCCGCGAAGGCCATACCCGCCAGCGTGCCGGCCAGCCATTGGCCGTGCAGCAAACCGAACAGCACAGATGACAGTACGAACGACAGCAGCGTGAACCTGCCGAAGGTGTCGAACGATTTTTGTCCGGCGAGTTTGTTGATGACATAACCACGGAACGCCAGTTCCTCGATGATCGGTACGGTGACGATTGCGCCAAGCGCACGAAACGCGATCCACAGGGTGCTGAGCACGGAGTCGGTGGAGAAAAGCGCGAGTGCAAACGTCCGGTCATCCTCCACGGAATGTGGCACCAGGTAGATCCAGATCACGAAGACCACGCCACCGATGCCGACCGCGGAGAGACTGACACGTGCGAGTAGCGCGCGGTACTGGTCACGGAACGCCCAAAGGACCAGCGCGCATACGATGACCCGGGCCGGATAGAACCAGTCGAATTCCGACACGAAAGCCTGCGTCACCAGGATGGTCGCGAGCAGGGCCACGAACGGAAACAGCAGCGCGGTCGCCGCATCACCGTGAGCGTTTCTCTCAACAGCCTTCGCCGGTTGTCGATCGGTGCCGGAAAAGAACGACGACCTGTGCGTCAGCCAGATCAGCCCGAGCCCGGTGGCAACGAAGGCGATCCACCCTGCGTTGGAATGAAACCCCCCCAGCGCGACGGGTTCCGACACGAATGCGCCAATCGCGATCAGCGCGACGATACGCAACACGTTCAGCGTCCAGATGGCCAGAACACCCAGCGGAAAGAGCAGCAGCGCGTGCGGCATCCGCAGCACGTCCCGATACAACCAGAGGTAGATGCCAAGGAAAACGATGATCAGGCCGATGCCTTCGTAACCCGAACAGTCGGGTCTGATCTCGACCACAAACGAGGAAACCCCCAGTGATTTGCGGTTCAGGTCGACGAACGGTTCGGCGAAGAAGAGGTCCAGCACCCGGTAACAGGCCGCGAACGTCCATTCGTTGAGCACCGCGGAGTAGTAGACGAACTCGCGGCCGAGAAACCAGGCCATGAAACCCAGCACCGATGCCGCGAGGATGAAATATTTCTCCTGCGCCACCAGTCGGCGCCAGAAGCCGGGGGGTGATATCGCGAACAGCAGCGAGATGAACGTTGCCGCCGCCTGGGCGAACCACAGCAGCACCGCGGCGTTGATGAATATTCCCGCCCGCCACGAGTACTTGAAGATGAACCAGGTGAGAACGGCGAAGAGGCAGAAGCAAACCAGGTGCACCGCAAGCCAGAATTTCCACGAGGCATGTCGTGCGGAATCCTGGACCAGCGGGTGGATGCTGCGAAACCGATAGACCCCCAGAATGACGAGCACACCGGCCATCGTCACGGCGAGTTTCAACAGATCGCCCGAATGCCCCATGAGCATCAGCAGCTTGTACGACCGCGCCAGGTTGGCGGTATCGAAGCGGACGCTGAGGACGAAGGTCTCAGCCAGGATCAACGCAGCGAAGATCAGCAGCCGCGCTATGACCGAGCTTTCGAGGGACGCGGCCCGAAACGACAGGGAGTTCATGGCGGGCCGGGCCCTTCAGCGGATACGGGGGTTCATAGGGTCACTTCTCAACCCGCTCGCTGCAAGTCGGGGTCGGCGGATCGCGACAAGGTCACGACGGGCCAACACGCAGGCAGGGTGGCCGCGACCGGCGCCGGCCGGCCGCACCGGGCTTCGACAGGGCAAGAGGAGCGCAGGCGCGTCGCGCCATGAACGCGGCGTTGCGTCCGGCCCGGGCGGAGAGACACAGTGCCAGGCCGCCCGCCGAAGGTTTATCAAGCTATGGGAAAGGTGGATTCACGACACACCGCGAGAGAACCCCAGGTCACTCCCGCGGTGCCGGTGGGTGCGGTGGTCAATCGGCCATCGCACCCGCTGTATGCGAACCCGTCGCTTACTTGCTGCGGCGTCGCTCGGCGATCAGGGCAACGACCCCGGTCAACAGGCCGATACCCAGCGCGGCCATGCCAGCGTCCATCTCCGGGACTGCCGATCCGCCACCGGGCGGCGGCGGGGTGTAACCGCCGGCAAACGCCTGAATATTGAGCAGGAACAACGACATGGCGGTAGCCGCCTTTGCAAAGAATTTCATTTCCGTCTCCGATCGCCTCAATAACCTGTTGAGATCACAGCCAATCCTACAGCACATTTCACGCCATCCCCATTCTCTTTTCGATAATCAACGAGTTAGGGTCGGTGTAACCGAGTGGGATGCGCCGCCGCAGGGTCTATTGTAAAAGTTTTCGACACGCATGACGCGCCACGTGCGGGTCCGCCGGCGATGGTTGGGAGCAGACGTGGAGTCCCCGTCCAGAGGTGGGCATCGTCCGGCATCGCAGAGGCGCGAGGGCACCTGCACCGAGCCCGTCGGGCCTGGCGCGCGCTGCTCGCTGCGACTGACCGCGACGGCACGCCTGACACCTTGCGGCCTCTGCCTGTTGTCGCGCTCGGCCGTCTTGCAGGCGAACCCCGGTCGCGGCGCGTTGTCCCTGCACGCCGCCGGGTCCCGACAGGTCGCAGGACCCGGGTGGCCGGGGCGTCCGCATGTCACCGGGACATAGCCGCACCGACGGTGCCTGCGCGGGCATTGTACGGACCCCTTTTTCGATATCCTTCCGCGATGAGCGCTGCGCCCACCCGACATGATGCCCTTGCCGGCTGGCTGCTGCTCGTCGCGATTCTGCTCTCGGTGGTGCAGGGGATTGGCAGCGGCCTCCCTGCGGAGCTGCCGGGTACGGCATTCTGGCTGGCCGGCATGCTGCTTGCCGGCCGTGTACGCGGCATTCAGCGCACCCAGACGCTGGCGATGCTGGTCGTCGGTGTGGCCGGGCTGGTGTATGCCTGGCTGGCGGGCGGGCCGGTCCAACTCGACAAGGCACTGAGCACGAACCAGGCGCTGCTGGCGATGCTGGCCGGCGTGACCTTTCTGCGTCTGATCAGCCTGCCGGAGGCCTCGGCGGCAGAGCCGGACCCGCGCGGCCGCTTGGCCCTGTGGCGCACGCTGCTGGGCGTGCACCTGTTCGGTTCGGTGATCAACCTGTCCGCGGTCATGATCCTCGGCGACCGACTGTCACGCCGGCATCCACTGACGCCGCTGCAGGCCTGCGTGCTGTCACGCGGCTTCGCGCTCGCGTCGCACTGGTCGCCTTTCTTCGCCGCGATGGGCATCGCGCTCAGCAACGCACCGGGTTCACAGCTGTTGACGCTGTCGTCGGTCGGGCTGCCGATTGCCGCATTCGCGCTGCTGGTCGCCGGTTGGCAGCTGTCGCGCTGGCCGGACGCCGCGGCGTTCGTCGGCTACCCGATGCACTTCGGCGCGCTGTGGGTGCCGGGGCTGCTCGCGACACTGGTGCTGACAGCACACCTCGTGCTGCCGCAGGTCCGCATCCTGTCGCTGATCAGCTCGCTGGCGCTGCTGCTGACGCTGGCCGTGCTGCTGGCGCGGCATCCAGGCGGCGCGCTGGCGCGCTTCACCGAACACGTGCGCAGCGGCCTGCCGCGGATGTCCGGCGAACTGGTGTTGTTCCTGGCCGCCGGCGTACTCGCCGCCGGCATCGCCAGCGCGGTGCAGGGCAGCGGCTGGACCCTGGATCTGCTCGAGTTCGGTGCCACGGAGGCCAGTGTGGCGCTGCTGATGATGGTCGCGGTGTCGGCGCTCGGTGTGCACCCGGTCATCAGCATCGCGACCGCCCACGGCGTGCTCGCGCCGCTGGCGCCTGACCCCAACCTGATGGGCATCACCTACCTGATGACGTGGGCCTCCGGGGTGAGCAGCTCGCCGTTCTCGGGCATGCACCTGGCGATGCAGGGCCGCTTCGGCATCGACGGGCGCGGGTTCCTGCGTTGGAACGGTCCGTACACGCTGCTGATGCTCGCGGTCGATGTCGTTGTCCTGCACCTGTTCCAGGCCTGGCAGGGATGAATGCGCGGCGCGGATTGCGGTGTCGCCTGCGGGGGTGGCCCGGTGTGTTCCCGGAGGACGTGGAAGACGCAGCGTGGCTGCCGTATCCGCCCCGCGGCGCCCCGGCGCCGGTCGTACCGAGGTGTGGTGAACTCCCGGCCGACGCGCCGACCGCCCGCGGCGGCATGCCACGCTGAACGCTGGTATCGTGCGCCGCGTTGGGGCGGCTTGTCCGCGACCCGGGGGATTGCAGCAACAATGGCAGGGGTTTTCGTCAGTTACCGTCGCGATGACAGCCAGGGTTTCGCCGGCCGTCTGGCCGACGACCTGACCGACATTCTCGGCGACGAGGCCGTATTCCGCGACATCGAAATCCCGGTCGGCAGCGATTTCACCGATGTGCTGCACCGCGCGATCGCGGCGAGCGACGCGCTGCTGGTCGTGATCGGCCGGGGATGGGTGCAGCGTGGCCCCGGCGGCTACGGTGACCGCCTGTTCGAGCCGACCGACTGGGTGCGCACCGAGATCGAGGCGGCGCTCGCACAGCGCAAGCACCTGGTGCCGGTGTTGACCGGCGGGGCGCGCATGCCGGCCGCCGACGAACTGCCGCAGAGTATCCGCCAGCTGTGTGTGCTGCAGGCCGCCGAATTGACCGACCGCCACTGGGACGAGGAGGTCGAGTTGCTCGCCGACCGGCTGCGCACCCTGTGCCCCGGTCTCGATACCGCCACCGGCACCGTCACGCGCCCGGTCCACCATCGCGGCGAGTCGCCGGCCGACGTGATGCGCGACATCGGCGAACGCCTGCTCGACGAGGTCGTCCACCGGCGTCGGCCGCGCATCACCCCGCCGGCCATGCCGCCGACGCTGACTGCGCGTGTGCTCGGCGCGATGGGTCGCGGCCTGCGCCGGGTGGTCGTCACCGCACTGCTGGTGGCAGCTGTCTACATCGGTCTGCGCCTGTTCGGCGACGACGAGGTGCTGCGCGGCCTGGACCGCTTTGAGGCCCGCCTGCTGGTTGGCTGGGAACGGCTACAGCAATACCTCGCGCGCCGGTAGCCGGTATCCCTCGCGATTGCCTGTCGCGCCGCCGGCCGACGCGGCGCCCCGCCGGCGAAATGCGGCGAGCGATCCGGGTGGACCTGCTCTTGTACCGGTTCTGACGGGCATATCGACAAGCGCGATCGCGCAGTTGCAAAATCCAGCCGTGCGCGGCACCGCCGCCGTGTTGGAGTGTCCATCCTGGACGCGTACGACAGCATCCCCTACGACCGCCTGTCTTTGGCCGAGACGCATCCCGACCAGCTCGCCGTGTTGGCCACGCTGTACGGTATCAATTGCCATGATCCGCAGCACGCACGCGTACTCGAACTCGGCTGCGCGAGTGGCGGCAACCTGATCCCGATGGCGTGGTTCATGCCGGGTGCACGCTTCGTCGGCATCGACCTTTCGCAGGTGCAGGTGACCGCCGGGCAGGCACTGATCGACGAGCTCGGTCTTGCCAACATCGTGATCCAGCGTGCAGACCTCGCCGATTGCGATCTTGGCGACGAGGGCTTCGACTACATCATCGCGCACGGCCTGTATTCCTGGGTGCCCGCCGACGTGCGTTCCGCGCTGCTCGCGCTGCTGCGACGCCAGTTGCGACCGGGCGGCGTTGCCTACGTGAGCTTCAATGCGCTACCCGGCTGGCATATGCGCGGCATGTTGCGACAGATGCTGCTGTTTCAACTACGCGATGTGGCAGCGCCGGCGCAGCGTGTGCAGGTCGCGCGCGAGTTTCTCGGTTTTCTCGCCGGCGGACTGCATGACCTGCACGCGCTGAGTGCGCAGTATCTGCGTACCGAGCTCGCCGAACTCGGACGCGCACCGGACAGCTACCTGTATCACGAGTATCTGGCCAGCGTGAACGAACCGGTGTTGTTCACTGACTTCGTCGCGCAGGTGTCGCGCGCCGGTCTGAGCTACCTGTGCAACACGGATCTGCACCTGCAGTTCCCTGCAACCCTCGGCGAGAGCGTCGAAAGCGCGCTGGCCACGATCGACGATGCGTTGTTGCGTCAGCAATACCTCGATTTCCTCGCCAACCGCAACTTCCATCAGGCGCTGCTGGTGCGTGACGACGAGCGACCGCTGGCGGATCCCGATTACGAGCGATTCACCGGATTCGCGCTGTTCAGTGATCTCATGCCGCCGCACAAGCCAGATCTGCGCCGGACCAAGCCGCAGCCCTTCAGCGACAACCGTGGCAATGCGCACCCGGTCACGCACCCGCTGACCAAGGCCACGCTTGCGCATCTGTATGCGGTGTATCCGCACGCGGTGGCGTTTGCGGAGTTGCAGGAAATCGCCTGCGCCCAGGTTGCGGCACATGGCGATGCACGCGTCGCGGGTCAGACCGATCACCTGTTCGGCGAGCTGTTCCAGCTGTTTGCCCACCGTGCGTTGTCGGCCTCGCTGCACAGCGGTGGGACGCCGCCCGGGCCTGTCGATCGTCCCAGCGCGACGGCGCTTGCACGTGCCGAGGCGCGCAGCGGGAGGCTGGTCGACACCCGGCATGCCAGCCTGGTACTCGATTCCGCCACTTGTGCGGTGATCGCCGCACTCGACGGCACGCTCGACCACGCCACCATTGCGCAGATACTGCGCCTGGCGGGCGCGCGGCAGCGGCAACCGGAGCCCGCGCTGCTGCTGCGCAAGCTGGCGCGCTACGGCGCACTGCGCTGAGCTGGATCGACGCCCTGCTGGGCGGGTGCGCCGGGGGGCGGGACGCCGAACACACGGCTACACGTCGCGCAGGCGGCAAACTTCCTCGGTGGCATGCGCGACCGCATGGCGTGGCGCGTGCCGACGGAGGCGGCCACGCCGCACGTGCCGCAATCCTCGCAGCGGGCCTGAGTCACAGCCAGGTTGTCCCGCGGTGTCGCAGGTCTGCGTGTATCCTTGGTGACATGAGCGCACGCCCGCCATGGCGTCGTCGCGACGTCGACGTGGACTGATGTCGACGGTGCCGCCCGCCATCCCCAACGAACACGCGCTGGCCGTCATGCTGCTGACGTTGCTCGCGCTGGTGCTGTTCACGCGCGAGCGCGTGCCGCTCGAGACCGCGAGCCTGTTCGTGCTGGTGAGTCTGGTCCTCGGCTTCGAGCTGTTTCCGTTCGCCTACGACGGCGGGGTGCTGCACGCCGGCGATTTCCTGCTCGGTTTCGGGCACGAGGCGCTGGTAGCGGTCAGTGCGCTGATGGTCGCCGGGCAGGGGCTGGTGCACACCGGTGCGCTGGAACCGGTCGGGCGGGTGCTGGCGCGCCTGTGGGGCGGCGCACCGCGCCTGTCACTGTTGCTGACGCTGGTCGTCGGCGCGGTGCTGAGCGCGTTCGTCAACAATGTGCCGATCGTCGTGCTGCTGCTGCCGATCCTGATCGGTGTCTCGATCCGCACCGGCACGGCGGCCTCCGGCGTCCTGTTGCCGATGGGGTTTGCGACGCTGGTCGGCGGCATGGCCACGACGATCGGCACCTCGACCAATCTATTGGTGGTCGGTGTCGCCACCGAACTCGGTATGCGCCGCCTCGGCATGTTCGATTTCGCCCTGCCGGTCGCGGCTGCCGGCGGTGTTGCACTGCTCTATCTGTGGCTGGTCGCGCCGCGCATGCTGCCGCAGCGGTTGACCGAGCTCGGCGATGCCTCGCCGCGCGTATTCGCCGCGCAGCTGGTCGTGACCGAAGGCAGTTTTGCCGACGGTCGGACCTTGTCCGAAGCGGTTCAGCAGGCGGGCGGCGAGATGCGCGTCACGCGTGTCCTGCGTGGCGAACACACCTATCTGCAGCCACTGCCGGACGCCGGACTGCGCCCCGGCGACCGGCTGCTGCTCAGCGACACGGTCGACCGGCTCAAGGAATACGAACGCGTCTTGGGGGCGGCGCTGTACGCGGGCGATGCGCCGGTCGACGACGAGCACCCGCTGCAGGCCGATGACCAGCAGCTTGCCGAAGTGGTCGTGACCCAGGGTTCGACACTGGTCGACGCCAGCCTGGCGACCTCGCGCTTCGCCGAGCGCTACCAGCTGCTCACGCTGGCGCTGCACCGCGCTGGCTGGCAGCGGCAGGCGCTGCGTGGTGGTATCCACGACATTCGCCTGCGGGTTGGTGACGTGATTCTCATCCAGGGGCCGCGTGAACAGATCGCGGCACTGCGACGCCAGGGGGATGTAATGGTGCTGGATGCGACCACCGATTTGCCGACCACGCAGCGCGCGCCGCTCGCGCTGACGATCATGGCCGGTATCGTGCTCAGCGCCGCGCTCGGATGGGTGCCGATCGCCTACAGCGCGCTGGCCGGCGTGCTGCTGATGCTGGTCAGCGGCTGCTTGAACTGGCGCCAGGCGGCGCGCGCGCTGAGTACCCAGGTCATCCTGATCGTCGTCGCCAGCCTGGCGCTGGGATCCGCACTGTTGAAGACGGGTGCGGCCGACTATGTCGCGCAGACGTTCGTCGCGCTGACCGTCGGCGCGTCGCCGCGCTGGTTGTTGAGCGGGCTGATGCTGCTGATGGCGGTGCTGACCAACATCGTGTCGAACAATGCCGCGGCGCTGATCGGCACACCGATAGCGGTCGGCATCGCGCGCCAGCTCGGTCTGCCGCTCGAGCCATTCGTGCTGGCCGTGCTGTTCGGGGCCAACATGAGCTATGCGACACCGATAGCCTACAAGACCAACCTGCTGATCATGAACGCTGGCGGTTACCAGTTCGGAGACTTCGTGCGGGTCGGTGTGCCGTTGACGTTCCTGATGTGGGGGGTGTTCTCGTGGCTGCTGCCGGCGTTGTACGGCCTGTAGCCAAGCGTATGCCAGCCCATGCCTCTGGACTCGGGTTCTGCCACTGTGCTGTCGCCGCTCAGCCGTCGCGTGGGCCGTCCACGGCTTCGGAGGACCCGGCCGGCATCTCGGCCGGTGTGTCGCCAGAGACCTCGACGGGCACGGACGCAGCGGCTTGCGCTGCCGCCGGCGTGGCTTCTTCAGACGTGGTCGGGTTGCTCTTTCGCTTGGTGTTTTTCAGCGCTTTCAGCAGGTCGACTCCCTTCTTGCGCTGCGCGCGGATCAGGTCGATATCCTGCTTCAATTGCTCACGCTTCTTCTTGTTCGACTCATCCTTGCGCTTCTTGTGCAGCGCTTTTTCCTTCTTGCGCAGTTCGCCCAACAGTTTTTTCAGCTGCTTGCGCTTTTCGCGCTGTTTCTTGAGCTCGCTGTCGAAGAATTCGCCGATCATGCGTAGCAATTTGGTTTTTTTCACTGTCCTTACCCCTGTTCGTGATCCACCGTAGCCGCCCTGGCGAGTTTCGCCACTTCGTCTTCCTCGAGGGCGATGCTGCGACCTGCCTCGCGCATCCCGGCGGTGCCCCTCGCGAACAGCACGCGACCCATCTGCACGAGGTTGCGCGCGACATCGTAAGAATAGGCCGAATCGTTCATCAGCGACGTCGCCATCTGTGCGGTGATGTGCCGATCGCGGATCAGTGCTTCCAGTTTGCGGTTGAGTTCGGCGTCGTGCTGCTCGATTTCGACGTTGACCCGGTCCAGTGCGAGCACTGACGTAACGTCTTCCTCGTCGGCGCGCACGGCCTCGATATTGCGCAGGACACCACCCAGGCCGACCCGCAGCTTGTTGTATTCGGCGCGGATATCCTTGTTGCTGGAGGCGATGAACTGGGACAGGTTGCCATGCATGTGCTTGGTGTCCTTGATCGCCTCGACGATGTCCCTGCCGGCGGCGCGCAGGCGGAACAACTCGTCTGCCTGCTCCGGCGTCATGCTGGTGCTGGCGCGGCTGATAAACGCGATGATATCGCCGTAAAGACCCTTAACGGTGGATTCGTATTCGGCCTCGATATCGATGGTCATCGGCTTCCCGGGCTTCTGCGCGAGTTCCTCCAGATCGACATCGGACTGGATGTCGTGACGGTGCAGGCTGAGGCCATGGGCGATGATCGCAAAGGCATTCTCGTACAGGTGCTGGGTCTCCCTGCGGACGGCCTCGATTGCGGTGTCGGGCAGTTCCAGCGCGGAGTCGAGCAGGAACTGGGGCTGCCCGGCGGCGATCTTTCTCTCCGGCATGATGCGCATCAGAAAATTCACCAGCTGGTTCGTGAGCGGCATCATGACCAGGATGCCGATCGTGTTGAACAGGCTGTGAAACACCGCGAGTTTCAGTGTGTAGTCGTCGGCCGCGATGCCCACGCCGCGGCTGATGACGTCGACCAGGGCGCCGATCTGGTAGATGAACGCGATCGCGATGATCGCCGTGACGAGATTGAAGATCAGGTGTGCAGCGGCGAGCCGTTTGCCGTCAACGTTCGAACCGAGCGCACCGAGGATCGCAGTGATCGTCGTGCCGATGTTCGCGCCGATGGCCAGCGCGAGCGCGTTCTCGTAGGTGATCTGCTGCGCGGCCAGCGCCGTGATGATGATCACCAGCGTCGCGTGGCTGGATTGCATGATGACCGTGGCCACGACGCCGAGCAGTGAGAACAACAATATGCCCGGGTAGCCGGCGACCGCGAACTTGGTCAGATCGACGGTATCGCGGAAGGCCTCGAAGCCCTCCTTCATGTGATGAATGCCGAGAAACAGGAAGCCGAGACCGGCCAGGATGTAGCCGACGCCGCGCAGGCTCTTGGCTTTCTGGAACACGAGGATGATGCCGAACACGAGCATCGGCATGGCATAGGCGGAGATCTTGACCTTGAGGCCGAAGCCCGCGATCAGCCAGGCGCCGGTCGTCGTGCCCAGGTTGGCACCGAAGATGATGCCGATACCGGCCGCCAGCCCGATCAGGCCGGCGCTCAGGAACGAGATCGTGATGACCGAGACCAGCGAACTCGACTGCATCACGGTGGTCGACACGACGCCGAAGGTCAGGCTCTTCCAGATGCTGTTGGTGGTCTTCTGCAGGATCCGTTCGAGCAGACCCCCGGTAAACGCCTTGAAGCCGTCCTCGAGGAACAGCATGCCGAACAGGAATATCGCGACACCGGCGGATATCTCCTTGAAATTCGGACTGATCCAGAACCCGTAGGCGAGTACGAACAGGATCGTCGGTAGCACTATCCGTTTGAGCATCGTTGTCTGACTCCCGAGCCGTTGTGCGGCCGACGTCCATGGCGCGGCAGCGACAGTAAGTATAGGTGGCCGCTGTAACCTGCCTGTCATCTTCTTGTCACACGCGGGCGCGGCAGACATGATTGTCGGCCCGGCGGACGCTCGGTTGAGCGCCACCGGCACCCCCGCCGAAGGGTCGGCAACGCGGCGCGGGATCGCGACATCACCACCGTTTTCCAATCGACGTCGGAACAGGTGCGGCGGGTGCGTTGTCGACGCCGACCGTGCAGTGCGCATCACGGACGCGTCTGTAGAATGGTCTCCTGACAACCCTTCAACCGATCTTTCGAGGGCCCGATGCCGGACAGCGAAAACGCCTACCTGACGACGCGCGAGCTGGCCTCGCTGCTGCGCATCAAGGAGCGCAAGGTCTACGACCTGGCCGCGTCAGGACAGATTCCGTGCTCGCGCGCGATGGGCAAACTGCTGTTCCCGCGCAAGGCCATCGAGGCGTGGATCGCCGGCGGCAGCTCGACCCCTGTCACGCCTGCTGCACCGCGGCCCGCCGTGTTCCTTGGCAGTTACGAACCGCTGCTGGAGTGGGCCGTGCGTGAATCCGGCTGTGGCATCGCGATGCTGCTCGACGGCAGTCTCGACGGTCTCGACCGGTTCGAAAAGAACGAGGGCATCGTCGCCGGCATGCACGTCTACGATTCCGCCACGTCCGGCTGGAACGTCGCCACGATCAGCGCCCGGTTCGGCGATGCACCCGTCGCGCTGGTCGAGTTCGCGTGGCGCGAACGCGGGCTCGTGGTCGCCCCCGGCAGCGAGCGCAAGCTGGCCGACGTGGACAGCCTGCGCGACCGTCGGGTCGTGCCGCGTCAGCGTGGCGCCGGATCCCAGGTTCTGCTCGAACAGCTGCTGGTCAAATCCGGTGTCGCGACCGACGATGTGAAATGGACCGCGACCGCGCGCACCGAATCCGATGCCGCACTCGCCGTGCTCGAGGGCAAGGCCGATGCCGCGCTGGGTTTGCGTGCGATGGCGGAGCAGTTGCGCCTCGGCTTCGTACCGTTGCTGCGCGAGCGATACGATCTGCTGGTCGACCGGGGCGCCTGGTTCGACTCGCCGCTGCAGACGTTGCTCGCGTTCTTCCGTTCGCGTCCGTTCGTCGACAAGGCCGCCGAGCATGCCGGTTACGACATCACTGGCCTCGGCCGGGTATGGTTCAATGGCGGTCGCTGAAGGTCAGCTTGTATACCGGCAGCATGTGCCGGCGCGCGACTACTGCAGAAAAGCCTGCTGGATGCGCTCGAAGTCCATTGCGTCGAGGTATTGTTTGACGACGTCTTCCCCGGCCACGCCGCTGGCGTCGATCTGCACCATGATCTGTCCGGCCATGCCGAGCGTGACCTCGATCCGGTCGCCGTCCTGCTTCTTCATGCCGTTGATGCGCTTGTAGCGGTAAGGTTTCAGGCTCGGGTCGCTGCTGAGCAGCATCGGATTGTTCATCATTGCCATCGCGGCGGCCACCATCGGCGAACCGGCCGTCAGCGTTATCTCGACGGTCTCGCCAGCGCGCGAATAGGAGCGCGACATCGTGGTGCCGCCGCCGAACATCGCCATGCCGGCGGACGCGTTCTGTACCTCCGAGGCGGTCCAGCCGTCGAGCGGTTCGGGCAGCAACGTGGCGTTCTCTCCGTTCAGGCGCTCCTGAATCTGCGCGATCGCGTAATTGAGATCGTCGATCGCGACCTTGTACTCCTTGCCCTTGTAGGCCTCGAGCCCCTGTTTGATCTGGTCCTCGATGTCATCTGCGCCGACGGCGGTGGCGAGCGTCGTAAGCAGACCGAACAGGGCGAACGCGTGTTTCATTTGTGTTCCCGGTCGCAGGTGTGGCGGCTCCGGCGGCATGTCCGCAGGAGCCTGATGTGTTGCGAGAATAACATGGTGTCCGTTCCCGGACGCGCCGTGCGGACCGGCATGCTCCGTGGCCGCGAACACCACGGTTGACGTCGAGGGCGATGGCGTGGGGTCCGGCGGGTCCGGTGGACGCTCATTTCCGTCCTGCGGCCGTGTCGGTGCCACCGTCGTCCCCGACGCAGTGCCAGCCGAGGGATTCGAGGCGGGTGACGAACGCGGTGGCCCTGGCCTCGCAGTAGCCCGCGTCGCGCTGGGCGTCCCACAACACGCGCGGTATCACGTGCTCGTCG
>JAGRGY010000011.1:176378-176665 GCA_020445255.1 Gammaproteobacteria bacterium | reverse complement strand
CGAGGGCGTCAGCCCGGGTAATCCCGCTCTCCGATCCAATATTGATAAAGGCCCCTAATTGGGGCCTTTGTCGTTATCGGGTGCAGATGAGGTTTGATGAGAGGCCTTCCGGTTCGACAAGGAGTGGCCCGGCCGCGACGCTGGCCATGCAGATGCGCAATTGGCGCTATCCGCGGGGAATCGCACGTACCGCGGTCCTCGGCACTGGTGCCGGCCACATTGACACGGCGGTCGAAAGGATCGAAAATTTGCGCCTTCGAAATGCGCATGTAGCTCAGCTGGATAGA
>JAGRGY010000011.1:18350-176373 GCA_020445255.1 Gammaproteobacteria bacterium | reverse complement strand
GGCTACGAACCAGGCGGTCGGGAGTTCGAATCTCTCCATGCGCGCCAAACATACGTTGTGTAATCAGCAGGTTATCGCTTACGCGGCGCCTGCTTTCTTTTTCTCCATCCGACATCTATCCGACAACTGACCGACGATGCGCAGCGTTGGGGCCTCTGTCGATCGCCGCGTGACCCGCTCCGATGCCTCGAGCAGTTCCCGGATCTCCGCCGCGCTGTAGTGCGTGGTGAGATCGCCGTCGCGGTGACCGAGCAGCGCCTTCCTGGTCTCCAGCGCCACGCCTGCCGCCCGTAGCCGCCGGCCGAACGTGTGGCGCAGGTTGTGCACCCCATGCGTCCAGCCGACGACCGGGAGCCCGGCCGCCTTCCAGGCCCGACGCCAGGCCGTGCTATTCATCTTCCCCACCGGCAGGATCTTCGGATCCTTCCTGCCGCGGGCGTAGCTGAACACGAACTCCGGGTGTCGTCCCTTCTGCGCGTCGACGATCGACCGGGCGATAGAGTTCAGGACCACGACGCGCTCGTCCTCGTTCTTGGCGAACCCTTCAGGAATCACGACAACCTGAACGCCATCCACTCCGTGCAACCACGACCACCGCAATTGACAGACCTCCTGTTCCCGGCAGCCAGTGTTGACGGCATACAGTGCCATCGCCTGCAGGTGCCCTGGGAGGGCAGCGATCAGTCGATCCTGCTCGATCCAGCTGAGCGGGTAGGGCTTCGACTGCTTGCCCTTCAACGGCAACCGGCTGATCTGCGGCGGTGCCTGCCTGAGCCACGGTCGCCCCTCTTCGTCCCGCCATACCCGCGCCGCCCGGTTCAGCACTGCAGAGACCACCCCGAGCGCGTTATTGACGCCCTTCGGTGATATGCCAGGCCTTTCTCTTCCTCTAACACGCCGCGACAACTCGTGCGCCACGAACGGTGCCAGGGTGCCGTCATGGATGGATTCGAGATCCAGCGCGCCGACCCACGGGAAAAGCTGATCAAGGTGCATCGCCGCCGTGTCTGCTGACGGCTTGTGTGCGATGTCCTCGAGGTATTTCAATCCGGCCTCCTCGAACGTGTGCCGGCCATCGTGCCGGCGCTTTGCAGATTCCGCGATCTCAGCTAGGCGCCTGATCAGGAACCGTTCTGCCGCAGCGCGCTCAGTCTGGCCCGTGCTTTCCCTGAGCCACCCGCCGGTGGCTTCTTTGCATCTCTTCTCGATGTGCCAGACCCCGTTGCGCCAGCGGAGCCCAGGCATTCTCCCTCGTTTTTGGTTTGACATTTCGTATCGTCCTCATGGTCTTGCGCTTTCGGACGACGCCCATTGCGGGACTTATAGTCGTCTGCCCACGCGTCGAGATCAACTCGGTCGAACGCTATTCCCTGGACACCGATAGGGATTTCAACGAGATAGGGCCGCACCTCGGCATCGAACCGGTTGCGGTCCATGCCGAGATAACCGGGCGCATCGACGCGGCGGATGAAGCGGGGCAGGATGGCGGCGCTGGTCATCGTCACTCCGCAGTAGCGCTCGCCACGCGCGGGAAGTGACCCGACAGACGCTTGCAGAAGTTGGCCCAGCCGATACGGCCGTTCACCGGCTTGCCGTTGTGCTCGGCAAGGTAGCTGTCGATGCGGTTCGATCTATGCAGCCGGAACACGTCGACGCGTGGTTGATTCATGTCGAAGTCGATCACGACCACAACGCGCCTCAATGCTGGCGGATGATAGGTCGCCGGCCGCGGACCGAGTTCAGCGGAAACGACTGCTGCGCGTCGCGCTTTCGCGTCCCGCATCGCGGCCATGCGTGCATCAGCTGCGGCCTTCTTTCTCGTGACTCGGTACATGATCAACCTTCGCAGGTCCGCATAATCTGCTGTTAAGTGTCATACCAGCTTTCGAGCTTCTTCAGCTTTCGCTCTTTTGCTGCCTGTAGTTCGTCAGGGTCAAGCACCTGTTGCGCAACCAGGATGTCGATCATCGCAAGCACGTCGCCGATCTCGTCTTGAAGGTGGTCGACTGCGGGCCTACCGGTAACATGATGGTTGTGATTCAGCCCGAAGCGGATCAGCTTAGATTTGCTCTGAATCACTTCCGCGCATTCCTCGGCAAGTATCTCCAGGTTCTTGTTCAGATCCGGGAAACACTTAACAAGTCGTTCTTGGCGTTCGGTCATATTCATTCCCTCACTCGGACGCGCTACGCGCGCCGCAAAACTCGGCGTTATGTGTGGTAGAACACTTCATGCAGATCGCCTTGAAAAGCCGAGTTCAGGAACTCGTCGAGCGATTCAAGGTGTTTGTTTTTCCTGATCGCTTCCATTTCGCCGAGTTCGCCGCATGCGAATATCTCGCGTTCTTCCTCGGTCATGCCGGCCACATCGCGGTCGAGGCCGTGAAGATCCCAGCCAGAAGGCCAAGTAAAATTCCCCGGCTGTTTCATTGGCATATCGTTGTCGGCGCCCATCAGGCGCAGCAGCGCGTCAAGGTTGGGGTACTCACACATAACGAGGCGTTCTACTTCGTTCGTCACGTTCGTTCCTCACTGGGGCGTCTCGCTGCGCGAGACGCCCGTAAACTGGCGTTAGGCGGAATCAAGGCCACCCAAGCCAGCGAAAGAATCGCTGATGCCAGTGCAGCTGTTTCAATTCGCACGCCTGATCCACATCGGCCCACACTAGTCGCCTGCGTAACCATCGCCTTATCGTCATTGCGTGTCCCCCATTTTTTGCACAACAACCTGAATCTCTCGGACGTTTTGAACCGTGTAGAAAGTCGGCGCTGCGGCGTTCTTATTCAGCCAGTCAACAATCAGCGTCTCTAGCTCGCTGGCATCTTCGATATCCGTCAGATACCGATCCGCATAATCGTCGTAATCGTCCATCGCTCGTTCTTGTATTTCTTCGATTAGACGATCCACATTCACGAACATTTGGTGCATCGCCGTCACAGCTTCGCCTTCAAATAGAGTTACTGTGTCGCCGACTTTGACCTCATCTGGTCCGTCGATGGCACGGAAAAGCGCTGTGTCGTAGTCGCCGTATTCTTCGCCATCATGGCTGTATACTGTCTCGCCCATACTAGCCTCCACGCCTAACCAGTCGTTCCAGCCGCTCGCTCTGCTCACTCGGACGCCCTACGGGCGCCGCTGAACTTGGTCGTTAGCTGCCCGAATAATTAGGCAGCGGACACCAGCACTCTGAAGCCTTACGCATTGTCTTTCTCCATCCGCTTTCGCAACTTCTTCGCGCGCTCGAACGCATCGCTATGCACTGACTCGTAGAAATCACGCGTACGCTGTTTGCTGCCACTGCCGACTCGCTCAGACCAGAATGCTCGCCATCCAAGGACCTCCCCAGTCCATTTGCTGAATATCGGGCAGACGCCATCGACGCCCGTGCTGCTGCGGACACTGGCGCCCAAGTGGCGTATCGGTGATGCGGATTGGTTCTTCATGCGCCCGCCGCAGATGTGTTCTCATTGATCACGCAGAGCGCCTGCTCAAGTTCGACGTAACTACAGCAGACGTGGTCAAACATCTTGACCATCAACTCTGGCTCTCCGTCGTCCAAGAGCAGCAGCGTTCTCTTGCCTTGCCCGGCAGCCCAGCCCATTTCCATGCTGGCAGATCGCCCGAACGGTTGAACGCCGATGAACACGTCAGCCCACTGCATCGCGTTGAAGTCGCTGCGGTAGCCAGCCTCGGCAATCGGGTGATTGAGACTTTCTCGGTACTGCTGCGGCGTCCAATCGCGCCAGTCTCTATCGATCTCACGCCAGTGGAATCCGTTGTCGCCTTCCTTCGGGTTACGGAAGTCGTAGACGTCGTGCCCTGCTTCACGCAGGGATTGGACGATGGCTGGTTGAAGCTGATTGCGCCAGCTCGTGGCTACGTAGATTTTCATGTGTGTTCTCTGATTTCTTGGCGCGCCTGCTCGATCGCGCGTTGGACGATAGCGAACGACGTCGCATCTCCGCCGTTGTCTGGGTGGTGCTTTGATCGCAGACGTCGGTATGCCGCCTCGGCTTCCGCAAGTCCGTCACTGAGGTCAAGGCCGAGCACGACCCGCCAATGTGCCACCGCTGTACTGGTCAGATCTGGCAGGGCCTGGAAGCCGGTGAATGCGCGCTCCATGAGTCCGCCACCGTGGCGCTCAATAGTACGCATCGCTGAAAGCGTCGCCGCAACAGCGGCGATGTTGTCGGCAATCCTGTCATACCCATCCATCGCGATCACTTGCGGCTGACCGTCGAGTTCGAAGTAGACAGCCACCCCAGGGTCTTCCGGTTCGCGTTGCCCGGATCTGGGAAAACCATCGTTTCGCAAGCGCAGATCAGTCGATATAACGACCATGTCTGGATTGATGCGCCAACGCCTGCCGGACCGCGTGAATGATCTGATCTCGAACAGAAGGCGATCGCGTGCTTCAGCTACCGTCAAGGAGCCTTTTTGCGTATAGGTGCACTTTTGCCCGTTGCCGTCTGTCCATGAATATGACGACTCTTTCCGCTTACCAAACGCCGCCCGCTTGCGCTTATTGCTCGGCGTCCGCGGCCAACCGGCTGGCCAGCTGAGTGGCGATGCGGTGACGTCGGATGTCATGCCGCCTTCCTTGCCGCCTGGTCGCGCACCTTGCGCACGTGGGCAACGATGGCGTCGCAGATCAGCGGCCAGTCGCTTTCGCGGTACAACATCGACCGCTTTTCCTTGGTCGCTGCGAAACCAAGCGATTCCAAGAAGTCGGCACGCACGGCAAATCCGAGACGGCTGGATAAGTCGCCAAGCGAAAGCGTCGGTGGTTCATTTGGATCGCTCGGACTGTCCGTCTGCGCAACGCTTTCCTGCGCTTGCGTGGCCGGCTCAGCGACGGCTTGCTGGGTGACGGCGCCTTCTGCCGCTTCACGTGCGCGGTTCCGTCGCTCGTTGTCGTCCGCGATCCGCGCCTTGAGCGTGGCTCGGAAATCGTCTGACGGCTTGCGCACCAGCTGATTCAGGTCCGTGAACAGGTGCGAAAAGTCGACCGCCTTGTTCTGCTCGTCGAACTCCTTCAGATTGGTCCGGACGATATCGGCAGCGGCATTCATCGCCAGCTTGCCGTCAGTCACCACTTGGGCCGCTGCATCCTTCAGCGATTGGACCGTCTTCCTGCCCTTCATTCCGGCGGCGACATCGTTGCGGAAAGTGGCCGGCACGTCTGGTGCATGGACGCGGCTGTCGAAGGCTTCAGCAATCTCGATCGCGTGTTGCTGCAGCGCGCGCACGGCATCGTCGATGATCTCGGCGCGGCGGTTCTGCTTCTCGGCCTCAACTGTCCTGTTCAGCTCAAGACGCTTTTCTCTCATCTGCCCCATCAGAGACTCAATGGTCTTGGTCGTGTCGTAGACTTCGCCGGTATACGCACGTGCGAGCGCCGCCTTCAATTCGTCCTCTGCGTGCTTGAGGAACTTCACTGTCTTCTCGGCGTCGGCGAAGTCCTGATCGGTCTGCAAGTCTGTGTTGATCGCCTTGATTCTCTCGCTGACGACGGCCTGCCAGGTCGCGAGGTTGGTATCCCTGACCGATCCGGTGATATCCAGCACCAACGGCGGCAGGGCTTCCGGTGTCTCGCCGATGGCATCCGGCATGACCTCGACATGCCGGTACTCGGCAACGTCCCGATCGAGTAGCTGCCAGCCGGCGATGAGGGCGGTGCGCAGATCTGGCTGGGATTCGTACCAACAGGACACTTCGCCGTCCTCCGTGCCGTCGCCGATCGAGAACAGCAGTCGATCGGCGCCCGTCACCAGCAACACCTGCTCGCATTGCGGTTGATGCTTGGCGGGCACCGAACCAGAGTCCACTTCGGCCGCATCGGTTTCGTTGGCTTGCTTGTGTTCCCACGCCTGGTCGCCGCGCATCGTCAGGCCGTCGCATGACGCCAACAGCGTCAGATCTCCAACCTCGCGCGACGCGACGACGGCAAACAATGAAGCACCGATCACGCCTTCAGCGATTGGCCGCGCTAGCGCCTCGGTTCGATGACCCTCGTCGGCGACCGGCTCAAAGATGGTCGACTCGCCGGCCGTTGCGATCTCGCGCAGCAGTTGCGCGCGGGACTTGTAGGGCGACACGCCGAGCATCGCGGCGGCGTTCGATGCGGAGTACGGGAAACGCGCCTTGAGTGCGAGCCATTCGGCTGTGCCTTGCTGGACGTTGTGGAAGGTAGGTTTGTTCATGCTTTGCTCCTCATGCGTACCGCTTGATGATCCGGTAGACCTTTCTAGCTTCCTCAACCGATCGAATTTGAGCGGTGTGGTATTTCCATCCAATTTCGTCACTGATCGCTTTGTAGAGTGAGCGGCGTGACATCTTTCCGCTCTTCCAAATAGGATCGAGAATTCGATGGATGTGATTTCTCGCCTCTCGAATCTCCTTCGTTGGGATACAACCAAGCGGTTGTGTTCTGTTCGTCGTCTTGTGATGGCAACCGATGTAGTTGCCGCACGCATCGCACTTCCAAAATGGGATGTCCTTCAAATCGAATCTGTGCGGGTATATCTCACTGCCATTAGTGAGTCGCGCAGACACATTCGATTGGCATCCTGCGCACCAGATATCCACTGTTACTGATTGGCGTCCTTCGCCGCCGCCTCAACATCCCTGATCTGCGCGATCTGTTCGTCGCTCAGTGTGGCGCGCGTGCTCAGCATCGCGATCACGGCGTTGGCATCCTGCCGGCCTGACTCGATCACAGCGGCAAGGTCGTCCAGCTGAGCGGCGAAGTCCTCGTCGGGCATGGGTGGAAGTGGTTGCTCTGATTCGGTTCGACGCGCTGTTCCGCTGCCTCCGAACCAATCTGCAGGAGACGACATCCCGTCATTTATCGAGTTATAGACTTTGCGCAGATCAAGAATTTGTGCAGGCCTGATTGACTCGACGCGACGTTGAATGCGTGCTTCGATCTGATCCTTTGTGACGCCGAGTTTCGCGAACTTATCGACCATCTTCTTGATGGCATCCGGAGACGTGTCAGCGTGTGACTGTAGCGTGACTTCGCATGCGTTCTGTGCTGCTTCGACCATATCTCCAGGGATTACGCTCAGAATGCAGGCACGGACGCGGCGCTGCGCCTGGTTGGCGACAAGTTCATAGATGTCGCGTTCCTCCTTGATCGCATAGCCTCCTTGTTTCGTATCGCGCCAGTGGCGGACACGGAACGATGTTGAGCGCCGAGTATTTGTCTCCATGTCCCAGGCAAACGCCTCTACGTCTGAGTAACCGACGCCGTCACCAGATATCCCCCGGCCCATCTCACGGAATCCGAAGTCGAAGTTTTCCCAGCCCTGCGCGATCGTCTCGGCAAGCCGGATCGACGGGCCGGTGATGTCTGATCCGCCGCGCGAATAGCTATAGAGCGCCGCCTCGGCAAGCGATTTGCGCGTACACGCCTGCAGGATTCGGTCAGCGCACCTGATCTGGTCACGCGGGAATTTCTTCGCGATGACCATCCGACCCTGAATCTCAGCAATCTGCTTCGCTTCATCGGCAGCAGCAAGCGCGGAATTTTGTGAATTCGGCGCAAGCGCCCCGAACGGGTTAACGACATTGGTTGCAGGTTGATTCATCGTTTCCTCGTGTTTGCACTGATGTGTTGGTGGTAGCCGCCCGCCGCTGATACTCGGCGTGCGTCTGCTTGAGTCGTTCGATCGACTGCCGGAACTCGTAGGCTTCGACCTCGGCGATGGCGATCGCTGTTTCGATTCGATAAGCCGCGTTTGCATAGTCGCCAACCTTCGCCGCGTCGAACGCCAGCCGCATTGCGTCTTGGCGGTGATGGGCGCGCATTTTGGATTCAGTGGTCATGTGTCAATATTTGCCTGGCGGCTTATGAATATCTGTTAGGCGGTCAAAGCGTTGTGCCGATTGGCATTCGCTTCCAGCCTTTCTCGTCTAGCTCGTACACCACGCCTCCGACTTCTTTTCGATCACCGATCTTGTTGATTTCCATCTGCATCGGCTGTTTCGCGAGTCGTGCGATGTCGCCCATATCCCTACGGTCAACCATGCCCATCTGTTTGAGCAGCGCGGTTTTCTTGTCCATATCAACAACGTCGAAAAGTTCGCGTATCTTGTCGGCCGCTTCCGGCCCCATGTCGTTTTCAAAGCTAATGCTCATAGTCGGCTCCTGCGCCTAACACGGCGCTACAGTCGTTCGTTTCACTCACTGCGACGCGCTACGCGCGCGCCTGAGCTTGGTCGTTAGCCGCCACCCTTCGTCGGCTCAATACGCAACCTGATTTTCTGTTCCCATCGATCCAACTCATCCTGGATTGATTTCATGCGCATTAAGTCAGCGGGCGTCTCGTCAACACCAGGATCGAGGAAATCCATCATCGCGCCCCATAGGTGCTGCGCCCCAGCCATGAATGCAAGCCGCATTTCGTCCACCTGCACCTGTGGCGCATCTTTCGCAATCGCCAGGGTGCGTAGAGAATCGAAGCCGGTTTCGATCAGCTTGCCGTTGTCTACAGCGGCCTTATTGATGGCCGCCGCGATTTCCTTATGCTGATCCATCAGAAGAAAGTCGGCTGTGCGACTGAACGAGTCAGCGCCATCAGCCCAGTCTGGAAGTCGGTCGCGCCGATACTTACCCATCGCTGGTCGAGGCCATCGGCAGCGCGCAGCTTTTCCACCAGTTCGCCAATCTCTGCGCCCTTGGCTTTGATCTCGTTCATCAGGTCGATTTCATCCTGGCTCAGTTCACGGTAGCCTTTGATTTGTCGGTGTTGGTTGTCCATCGCTTCAAGTCTCAGCGGCTAACAAGTAGATCAAGCGGACGCTGAAAGGTCAGCGCATTGCCTCGGCCGCATTCGAGGCGCCGCTTATAAAAGCGTTATCGAGATCCATGCCAACGCGCTCCGGGTTATCGACGCTTTGCATGCACCAACTCCCCAACAAACAGCGCAAACGTCAGCGCCGAGAGAATCAGCATGTCGACGAAGTGCGGCGTGTCGATGTTCTGTTCGGCCAATAACGCGCACGCGACAAACGTCAGCAGCGAGGCGGTGCAGTTGGTGTTGGTCATGACTTTCCCTCGGCTTTGGCGATGACGGCTCGCGCCCTATCGCATGCCGGGCATTCACCTTCTTCGAAGGGCTGACCCATCGCGTCGAAGTCGCACGCGGCTAGTAGATCTTTCAGCGCTGCCAATAGATCAGGCGCGGCGGCGATCAGATGGCCGTTGGCTTCCTGTTCTTCTATCGAGATAGAGAAGGTTACGTCTGGGAATTGACGCCCGATGTCATAACGCGCAACCGTCGGCGTCCCGTCGGCTACAGTTGGCGACGTGGTTTTGATATGGCCGAGTGTTGCGCCGTAGTCTTTGACCCACGGTCCTGGCGTATGGCTCATGCTGCCTCCTCAAGTTCGTCGGTGTCTGTATCGCAGGCGCCGCAGACCAGATCCCATAGCGCCGCATCCTCGATCGTGAGTTCGTAGCGCACGGCGTTTGACCGCACCAGCCATTCAAGGAACTGCTGTCCGGCGCGCAGGAACACGGGGTCGAAGTCGCCATCGGCGACAATCTTGCAGGCAGCGATCATCAGGTCCGACGGATCGCGGTCGAGGTCTTGGAATTCGCAGAACATCACGCGTGCTCCTTCGCTGACCAGAGCCAGAGCGCATAACCGACCGTCGCTACCTTCGATTCGTGCGGCGGCGCGAAACTGCTCAGCCACGCGCGGACCGCGCGGTACGCTTTGTCGCGATCGATTCGTTCGTCGAGATCGGGAAGCTGTCCACCCTTGAAGAACAGGTCGTCCACGATGTTGGTGAATCGTCTCGGCACGTCTGGCAGGTTGCGCCGATCGAAATACCGGTCAGCGCTTGCACCAAAGGCGACCTCGACGTCGGTGAAGTGCGGGACGGGAAAGAACGTCATCCCATTGATGGTTTCGGCTGGCCTTTCCATCATGCGATCCCCTTCGCCCGCGCGATCAGTGTCGCGGCCTCGTCGATGTCGCGGTCCATCATCAGGCACGCTTCCTCGTCGTCCGGATCGGTGAATTCGCCCTCCGAGTTCGTGTGGCGCTCGTAGAAGCAGTCGCGCTCGCCGATCAGGTAGCGGTGCATCTTCTCGGTGAACGCCAGCAGATCGTCGGCAGCGTCCTGGAGTGCGGCTTTCTTGCGGTACTCGATCGCGGCGGCCGTAATCATGCTCCGGCTCCCGTATCTGCAATCAGCCGGTCGATGGCGTCCTGGCACTGCCGTTCCGCGAACCGATAGCTCGGCGAGTGTTCGAGTTCGCCAAGGTCGCGGCGCGCCAGCCGTAGTGCGCTGAGTACGGCGTCGACGGTCGCGGCGCTGACGACGTGGTGGGTTGCAGGGTTTGTGTTGGGTGTTTCCATCGTCATTGCCCTTCGGTGAATCCACAGGCCCGCACAACCGGGCACGAAAACGTGTTCGCCGAGCACTCGGCCAAGATCTCGACCGCAGCGCCGTCGCTGTATGGGTGGCGTTGGTTCACGTTGGTCAGCTGCAGGCAACCAGCGCAGGCCGCGCCGTCGGTGTACGTCGCCTCGTAGATCTCGTAGGCCAGATCGGTAAGCCGGCCTTCCAGGTCGTCTGCAACGGCATCGAGGCGGTCGCGGGTCGTGGCCGGTGCGCCCTCGGCCTCAAGGCCTGCGATACCGGCGCGCAGCTGGTCGAGGGCGGCGGTCAGGGTGTCGGCTGGGGTCATGGTGGTTGGCCTCCCGCGCCGCCCAGAAGGGCAGCGCTCCGGTGGTCGATCAGGCCGCGCGCTTGGCGTCGCGGTGCGCTTGAAGCCGTTCGGCCGCCGCCCGGGCCGCGGCGTAGTGCTCGTCGCCTTCGAAGAAGGTGATCCGGTCATCCTCGAAGTAGTCCGTCGTGATGTCGGTGTTGTTGACGACGCCGGTAGCGAAGATCGCGCTCAGGTTCTCGAGGCAGGTCTTGCCGTAGAGGGTCACGCAGGGCTTCCTGGACACGTGGTTGTCCAGGCTGTAGTAGACGCGGGCCTTTGCCTTGGTTTCGGTGTCGGTCACGTTGTGCATGTTGAACTTGATCATCTGGTGGCTCCGGTTCGGTTCCGTGTTGGTATGATGAAATAATAGCAACACTAATAATCAAGTCAATAGCAAAGGTAATATATTTTCCTCGCGGCATACGGCGATGGAATCAAAATGGATTTCTGGTGAATTTGATCGAGCAGCGCCTGACCTGAAGTTCAGGGTGCTATGGGGCAGGGGAGGCGATGTCCGCGGTATGGCTACTTATAGGGGGTGACACCCAACGCGATCGCTGACAGTCCCGGTCAAACCTCGGTCGCATCCATGCGATGGGTGTCTGACATCGACCTTACCAGTAACCCTTCCAGTATCTCAACCGGTCCTGGGCGTCGAACCGTGCATGGAAGCTATTTCCTGACGCACTGTGCCAATGCCACCAGGTATCCCCGTCTGACTCGATGCTCGAGTTGTCCGGGCCCCGACCGATCACGCGGCGCAGCTCGTCGCGGGTCATGCAGAGGAACACCTCCCGGCCGACGATTTTGTTGCGGCGCGTGATGGCGCCGATATGGGGACATCCGTCGTCTTCGGCGGACTGTGGAGTCGACGCCGACGGCTTGCGCGACTGCCCACGGATGGCGCGCATGGCCTCCAGTTGCTCAATCGGGGATCTTGTCTCTGTTCGTGGCTGAGAGATTCTATCTGTCGACTGCAGCGTGGCATTGGCAGAGCAGCGTGTCTGGCTGAACACGGTTTGCCCGTCAGGCCCGACACATTTGTAGATTCCGCCGGCCGTCAACGCCATCGGCAGAAGCGCGGCGATGGCGCAGATGGTCTTTTTTGCGGCATGTTCCATTGTGCCTTCTCCGGTCTCTTCTTCAGGATTTCCAGTTGCCAACCGTTACCAAGGCAAAAGGGAGAATAAAAGGTGACACATGAAAATTCTCGACGGGCACTTCGATCGTCGCGAGATCGACAATCGGATCCTCTGGCTGACTGACTCTCGGCCCCTGTTTCATCCGCGTTGCGACCGCCGGGTGTGCGTGTCTACCAGGCGGGCATTGGTGGATCTCCTTCGCTTGGTAGACGGTAGGAGTCTCAATGGCATGGTGGCCGGGACGCTGCGTTGCGACGGCCGAGTCGATCTGATTGCGACGGGCGATGCCTACACATTCCCGGCTGAGGCGAGCGGGGTGGCAAGCCGCTTGATGTCCGTTGCTAATCACCTTTTCGACCATCCCTTGGATGAGACTTGCGACCCTTAGGAGGGCGCGCAACGGAATCAGGTGGTGGGCTCGGAGGTGGTGGTTCGAAATCATGCACCATAGTGGTTGGGATCGGTTCGGGAAATTCCTTGTAGTCATCGCTCCCGATATCGTCTCGCAGTAACGCCTTGATGCTTGCAGATATCTTGTCGCTATTGGATGGGTTCCTTGTGAATGCCAGCAGGAGTTGACCAACTCCCTCCCGGACCTCGATCGACTCATGGTTGAGTGGTTCAGACAGGCATTTCAGCAATCCATCAATCGCTTGGCTCGGGGTCAATGACTTGACCAAATCGGTTCTTCTACTCGCCCATACCATGAACTGGGCAAGCCATGTTGGATCGACGATGCGATCGTCTTTCTCCTTCGCGTCCGAATGCAGTGCGCTTTCGAGCTCAGCAATCAACTGCTCGAAGTTATTTTCAGGCACAGCTCCAGTCGGGACGGCTGATTCAACTTCACGCCACATGGATGGGAATATTTCGGCCGGATGCACATCGAGGAATTTCGAGAATTTCACCAGCGCATCGATGTTCAATGGCAGCCTGCCTTTCAGGAAGTGACTGATTGCGCCCTGGGTAATATCTAGCGCCTGAGCTGCATCCTCCTGTGTGAGTTTTCTCCCTGCTGCAGCCATCACGTCCTTTTTGATGTCCCACAACATCTTCAGGTTGGCTGCTGCTGCTCGTTCCTTTTCGTTCAGTTCGCGACGTTTGGTCATGTTGGTCATGGTATTACCGCCGTTAATTGAACGGTAATAGCCACGGTATTGACATAAATAATACCCATGCTAATAATTGCGCCATGAGCGACGAATTTGCGCAGTACGTGGCGGAGATTGGGCAGGCGGCCTTCGGTCAAAAAATCGGGGTCTCTCAGGGCATGGTCTCGAATTGGGTCACAAGAAGGGCCCGCATCACGGCAGAGAGGGCAGTCCAAATCCATGCCGAGTTCGGCATTCCGCTTCACGTAATGCGGGAAGACTTGTGGCCCGCTCCGTCGGGAGAGCTCGACGACGACCAGGCTGTCGCATGACAACCCTCACCAACAACGAAACCGAACATGGGTTGGGGTGGGCTGAGATCCTGATGCAGCGGGAGCGCATACAGTCCTCCGGCAATGACTCGAGCAAGCGCCGCCTGATGCTGGAGCAATGGGCGCGGGCAGAATGCGTATTCGGACAATTCTTGCAGCTGACAGGGCGGGAAGGTTTGCCGGTTGCATGGAGTTATACGTCTCCGGTGTCGGAGAGCACTGGCGAACTGGTTATAGCCGTAAGAAATGCCAATATCGGCGTGCTGTATGTTCGGATCGATGCCGAGCAAGCGCAGCTGATTGCAGACACGATCAAGGAAGCGGTTCGCAAGGCACCACATCCGGTTGCACCACTCGGTGCCGGTGGGTATCGATACGCCACGCTTGCAGATGGGCGAATGATTTCGCTTCCACGTGGAGCGGCATTGGTGCGGTTCGATCCTGCCGATCACTCCATTGGGACGACTTCCCAGTCGGATAACTGCCTGGGCACCCCGAGCAGTGATGGGGGGACGTTTTCCCCTGGTGACAAGCAGTGATCTTCCAAGATCCTGTTCAGCGCGAACTGCGGGCTGGTGTCCGTTCCGAGGTGATGGTTTCCACAGTAGATGTGGAACGCCTCGTCTACCTCTTTGAGGATGTATACCCGCCCCATCCATGTGTCGAAATAGTACCCGCTGATCGCTTCTTCGCTCACAAAGCCCTCTCTGTGGCCTCGTCGGTGTGTGGAAACGCCATCGTAGCGCAGGGTAGGGCTCCGACCCGTAATCACGACCGGCAAACTCGTGGACCCTTTCGGCCTTGGCCCCGGGCTGGAAAGCAGTGCAAAGGGGCAATTCCGCATCCTCCTTTGGTGGAATCTGGCTCGTCGGCTTCGGCCGGCGAGTTTTTTTTGCCCGAATTCACATGGTTTGGCACCGGGGATGAGCACAAAAATGTTTGATGACCAAGGGGTGTTGCCAAACCGTGTGCTTCCGTTGGTGCGTCCTGCTGGGATTCAGCCGAGCGTTTCTCTTGATGAGGTAGCGGAAGTGGCGGCCGTGTGTCTGCGCCAGAAACGCATTGCCCATGCGCTCGAGCGCGCTGCTCACCGCGCAGATATTGATCCGGCCGAGATCGCTGAGTCGCTTGGCTACAGCGCGCAGCATTGGGGACAGATCAAGTCTGGATCGAAACTGTTCGACCCGTTCTTGATACCACGCTGGAACGAGGCGACCAGCAATACGCTGGTATCGCGCGTGATCGCGTTTATCAGCAAGGAAGAATGCCGGCCATTGCAATCTGAGCTGGAGCGCCGAGCTATTGCCGCAGAAACCGAGGCAATCGAGCTGCGCAAGAAACTTGAATGGTCGCTCGAGGTTTTGGCGAAGGTGAACGGGAAGTGAGCAACTTCTCCTGCAACCACTGCGGCAACCCCTGCATCGACAGCCGGATCGGTTACGTGACCGGCTGCGAACACTACCCGGCCGATGTCGTGATCGCTCACTGCAAGGAGTGTGGCCACGAGATCGCTGCTGGCGACGATCCACGATTGCTGTGCACCGCGTGCGGCGGACGGAATCGTCGGGTGGCGTATGACTGAATTTGGTGCTGAGGCGTGGAGATGCGCCCACAACATACCTTGGATGGCGAGACCGTGAGCACTGGCAATACCCAAGGCAGACGGTGCTCTAGGGAGCCTAGAAGTATCGGTCCCGAGACACGGAGCAACGCGGTGGAAATCCGTGCCGGAGTAGCGCCCGGTCAGCACCAAACCGAACTCAGCCGCGTGGCACGCGAGTATGAGGCTGATCGATGACGAGAACCGAATGCCACGTAGTCATCGGCCGCTGCGGCGGTTGTCGGGCGCGAAAGCCGTGCGTCCGCCCGCAAGGGGAGCCCGCAGGCAAACACAAACCGGGGTCGCGCCCGGGGAGGCTTGGCAGCCGGAGAGACGGCACTGAATTCACAGCGCAGGGGCGTAGCGGGCCTGAGTGAATGCCTCCCGGTGGGCTGCGGGAAACCCGGGCGACGTGAGGGCTAAGCGCAGCCAGGCAGCGCCCCGCAACAACGACTGCCGCCCCGAAACGGATAGGGGTGGAGGAAGACCAGACACGGCGCCTGCCGGATAACGAGGGCGCCTGTCGTCAAGGGGGATTGATGACTGACGGCTTTCCGGGTGACGTGCTTGAGCACCGTCCAATACCAGAATGGGCGTTCAACATCGCGTCGTGCAATTGCGCGTTGTTCCTCGCCGAAGTCACGCGCCTGCGCGAAAAGAACTCTGAGCTTCATCGTCGCTGTCAGCAGGCCGAGGTAGTGCGCCTGCGCGCCGCGCTCCAACAGATCGCCGACATGGACTTCTGGAAGGGCTGCCAGATGCAGCAGATCGCTCAGGAAGCGCTGAAGAATGGCGCATAGCAATAGCAGTACCAAGCGCCTCAAGACGCTTGGGCAGGACGCCGTTCGCAAGCAGTGCAGGCAGGCCAGCATGAACAGCCCGTGGCGCAAATACACGGCCTGTCGAACACGCAGAGCGCTTGATATTCGCGCGCAGTGGGATAGAGAGGACAACAGATCGTGACCCCATGCCCGATCTGCAACGCGCCCATGCAAGGCCACCCCGACGCCGGCCACTACGCCGAACCGTTCGTCGCTGTGGCGTGCTGGTGCCCGGTGCACGGGTATCGGCCGGTGCCCTCCGTCAGACCGGCCTATGAAGCCCTCGGAGGGAGCGGTGGCTCGCATTCGAACGATCAAGCCTGAATTCTGGACCTCGGAGAAGGTCGTCGAATGCTCGCGGGATGCGAGGCTCTTGTTCATCGGGTTGTGGAATTTCAGCGATGACCACGGTATCCACCCAGACTCAGTTAAGCGCATCAAGATGGAGATATTCCCGGGGGACTTCGACATCGATGCGGAGAGTATTCGACGAATGATCGACGAATTGTCGATTCATTGTTTGATAAGACGCTACTCGGTTGACGGAGAAGACTTTTTGAAGGTCGAAGGATGGGACAAGCACCAGAAGATCGACCGGCCTACCTATAGATTTCCGCTACCAATCGACGATGAATGTACCTGTTTACAAGAACCACTCGACGAGCATTCGACGAGCGATCACCCCCGGAAGGGAATGGAAGGGAATGGAAGGGAATGGAAGGGAATGGATTTATCTACCCCTCACGGGGTAGATGTCACATTTCCGCCAGACGGAAATGCTGACCAGCCACCCGACGACGAGAACGACAACGCAAAACCCGACCGAATACCCGTGCAACAGGTCGTCGACCTCTACCACGAGCTGTTACCCGAGTTACCCAAGGTCCAGAAACTCACCGAGGCGCGCCGCGGCTACATCCGGCAACGTTGGCGAGAGGATTTGCCAGACCTGAGTCACTGGCGAAATTTTTTCAACCACATCCGGAAATCGGATTTTCTCATGGGCAAGTCGCCTGGCGCGAACGGCAAGCCCCCCTTCGTTGCCGACCTCGAGTGGCTCACCAAGCCGGCCAATTTCGCCAAGATCGCCGAGGACAAGTATCACCGACCACTGAGGGCCGTGCGATGAGCCGTTACGCGAGCGAAGAACAGCCGCAAGTCGTCGGCGATGTTCAGCCTAGCGCGGAGCATGTGCGCCAGGCAGTGCATGACGTGCTGCAAGCCTACCTCAGCAACACACAGCAGGCGCAATTCCCGCCACCGATGCCAGCGACCATCGGCAAATGCGTGCAATGGTGGATCGAGGAGATGCAGGAGCCAGAGAGCAAATTCGAGCACCCGCACACGATCAGCGTTGCGGGAAAGGATGCAACGCGTTGGGAATACCCGTATCAACTCCGCGTCATCGTCAACCTGCGCAAGTTTCTACGCATTCCGCGAAGGGGCAAGGAATTCATCGTACGCGGTCGAGAGGATGGCGTTTACTGGCGCGGAGAAGACGGCCGCATGTTCCTTTCCGTGGTTGAGGAAACGTTCAAAATGCGACAAATGGGCACACAGGAGTACGTGTCAGCGATCGCACCAAACTTGGGTCGCCTGCGTCGCGAGCAACAGCGCAAAGCGCAGGAGCGCGGAACTGGTGAAGCGGCGTGATGCCTGAAGCCGCCATCACCATGCTGTTCTTGACCGGTTTCGCATTCACTGCGGGATTGTTGTCGTTCTTCGCAGTCTGGTCATTCAGGCTGTGGGTATGGCGCGACTACATCGACGACTGACGGAGGGAAAATGGAAGACACAGCGAAACTCACCTCATCGCAGAAGCGCGTCGCAATCATCGGCCGACGCTGATTCGATAGCGCAATCAATGCCAGCGTTGCCGAACAGCCTGCTAAGGCGTGCCACGAAAACGCGAACCTGCTCGAGGCGTACCTGCTGCAGGGATTCGTTCGACCGGAATGTCTTCACCGTGCTCGCAGGACCATGCGCGACCTGGTCTACCAAGCGCGAACGATGGCGACTTGACAATCAACCACACGAGGAATCATCCATGTTCAGAATCGACGCACGCTGCGACATGACGTCGCTCAATATCCGCAAAGAGAAGCACGGCGACGAGCGCGTGCTCGCTGCTGACCTGAAGTTCATGGCCGTTGTACCGGCCGAGACCGTTGCTGAGCTCGTTGGAGCACCGCCGAAGGCCTTCTTGAAGACTTGGTGGGACAGTAAGGGCGAGCCATCGTTCGACAACATCGCCCCTCTGAGTCTGACGACGAAGCTGACCGGCACCGGCGACGGTACCGACAGCAAGCATCGGATTCGGCTGGAGGATTCCGAGGTCGTTGAAGATCGCTGCGCCATCATCGACAAGTGCGTCGCTGAGCCGATCGACGGTCACAAGTGCAACCTCACGTTCCGTGTTGCAATCAGCGAACCATCCGACGAGCTGATCGAACTGGCTGCGACCTGCCTACAGGAAACCGTCCGCGTCATCATCACACCCGACGATGAACTGCCGCTGGACCATAGCGACGCCGGCAAGGCTGACGCCGACGCTGATGGCGATGAAATTTCTTCGACCACGAATGAGGCCGGAAACGTTAACACGGGCGCGTTTCCAGATGCTGTCGATGGGCGCGCTTCCGAAGACGATGTCCCGGCCAAGATCCGGGCAGCGTGGGAAGAAGAAGACCGTGAGCGCGCGGCTGCTTCCGCGAATGGGTGAGTGCATTTTCAGGGCGACGTTCCATGTGGAACCTGTCGCCAAGGGGAGACATCGCGGTCAGTTGCTCGTTGATCGATCGAAGCTGATTGCTGCGCCAATGGTCGTGACGGAGGCGTTTATCCGCAAAGTGTGTCGTATCGGCATGTACACGCCGGCCGGAACAAGGAAATTCGAGGCCAGCATCAAGCGGCAGGCGATCATCGACATAGGCTGTCGTAAGGCGCGAAAGACTGAGCGTCCAGTTATCATCGCCATGACCGCATCGTTGCCGATCCCTGACTCATGGCCAGACTGGAAGAAGCGGGCTGCACGCGATGGGACAATCCTGCCTTCGTCGAAGCCCGACTTCGACAACTACGAAAAGGCGGCGGTCGACGCCCTGAATGGCGTCGTGTACCTAGATGATGCGCAGATTGTTGAGAGCCACACGCGGTTGGTGTATTCCGACACGCCGAGCCTATCAATCACGGTGTGGGAGTCCGATGCGATCCAGGCCGGCGTCGCGAACCGCGCTGAATTCTACCGCCTACTCGGGCTGCAGATTGAGATGCCGGCGGCATAGCTTATGCCAGGACCGCAGTTCATCATCGAAGCGAACTATCGCGACCTGGATCGTGCGCAAGCGCTGATTGACGCCTATCCGAAGCAGGTTCCGTTTGCACTGGCTGTAGGTCTGACAGCGACTGCGCGTCGCGTCCAGAAGGCGATCGAGAACGAAGTCGTGGCGAGATTCGACAGGCCGACGCCATACATCCGTCGATCGATTCGCACGCGCCCAGCCACGAAGAGCAACCTGAAGGCGGAGGTCCTGTTCAAGGATGATCGGTATGGCGGCAGCCCGGCCACCAGGTTCATCGCACCACACGTTCGCGGCGGCTACCGTTCCAGGAAAAAGTTCGAGGGTGAACTGCAGCGGATGGGCCTGTTACCGTCCGGCCACTATGCCGTTCCTGCCAACGCGCTCAGGCTCGATCAGTACGGCAACGTCAGGCGAGGAACGATCAACCGCATCATGGCGCAGTTGCGTGGTGAGGACTCGAAGAAGCGCTTCTTCTCGGCAACCATCAAGGGCACAACCGGCGTGTGGGAGCGATACGGGCGCGGTCGCAGGAACATCAGGCCCGTCCTTCTCCTCGTGCCTGAGCGCACGTATGACGACGTGCTGAAGTTCTACGACATCGGAAAGGATGTCGTCTACGAGTACGCCACTGATGACTTCATCGAAGCGTTGCAGCGCGCCGTGGCGACCGCCAAATGATGGGGTGATGGCGAGGTGTCAATTAATCGACAGGGTAAAAGGTACTTCCTGGCAATGCCAAGCCCCGCGGGGATTTGCGCCCCCGGGTTTCGAGCAAGTTTCAAGCGAAAAAGTTGATTAATTTTTCAAACCGCCTCGTACAGGGAACATGAACTTCGCCGTGGCTTCCAGTGGAAAACCCCGAATATCGACACCTGGTCACGGAGGGCGACGTACCGGTGCCGGCAGGAAAGCCGGAGGGAAGAACAAGACCCCGTCGAAAGCGGACAACAAGGAAGCCAACAACGCTTATGCAGAGCTCGCTCAGTCTCGTGCGGATCGCGAAGAGTACCGGGCCAAGATCGAAGAGATCCGATTCAAGCAGATGGCGAAGGAACTCGTCTATGCGGCGGATGCCGAGCGACAAATGGGGATCATCCTGAAAACGGTCGGCCACGGCCTGGACAGCTTGCCTGACTTGCTTGAGCGCGAATGTGGGCTCGACGCTGAGACGATCGAACGCGTGATCGAGACGATCGACGCTGTGCGTGAGTCGATGTACGCCAACCTGACTGCCGACGCAGAGCAGGCTGCTGGCTGATGTTTGCCGACGCAGCCGAGATTCGGAGAACGGTTGCAGAATTGATCCGCGCGCCGCGTCGAGTACCCGTCGTGGACGCCGCGGCGAAATCACTGCGCATCCGGAAGGCTAATGGGTCGGTCGGATCGTTCTCCACTGGCGTAGCGCCCTACATGATCAAGCCAGCGAACATGCTGGCGTCACGTCAGCGCGAGGGAGTGATCTTCGTCGGGCCGTCACGTTCGTCGAAGACAATGTCGCTGATCGATGCATGGCATGCCTACGTGGTGACCTGCGACCCGGGCGACATGGGTCTGTACTTCCCGACGCAATTGCTTGCGGCGGACTTCAGCCGCCGCCGGATCAACCGCAACCACGAGAACAGTCCGGATCTCGGAGGCCGCCTCTCTCCATACGCCCACGACAACAACATCATGCTCAAGGTCTACCGCAATGGCATGATGCTATCGCTCGGTTGGCCCACGACCAGCCAGTTGGCGCAGCGTGATTTCCGCTATGTCGGATTCTCTGACTACGACGCGATGCCGCGAGACGTCGGGGACGGTTCGCCGTTCGAGGTTGGCAAGAACCGTATCGCTGTCGCTGGATCAGCAGGGATGGCGATGGCGGAGTCATCCCCACGATTCGACATCATCGACCCGGATTGGAAACCATCCCCGGAATTTCCCCACGAAGCCCCACCGGTGCAGCACGGCATCATGGTGCTCTACAACCAAGGCGACCGGCATCGCTGGTACTGGCCGTGCCCTGATTGCCACGAATGGTTCGAGCCGACGTTCGATCTGCTGGTGCCAGGTGACGAAGAAGACATAGAACAGGCCGCCGCCCGCACGGTACTCGCGTGTCCGCATCACGGGTGCCTGATCGAACATCGGCACAAGACAGAATTGAACAGCCGAGGCGACTGGCTGGCTGAGGGTGAATCGATGACAGCCGATGGCGAGCGCGTCGGGGAGCCGCGGCGGTCTTCATTCGCGTCGTTCTGGCTGCATGGCGTAGCGGCAGCTTTCCGGACGTGGCGTTCGCTGATGCTCGAATACATGCGCGCGATGCAGACGTTCGAGCGCACGGGGTCGGAGGAAGCGCTCCGGACCACCGTGAACACACACCAGGGTTGTCCCTACCTCCCGCGGTCGATGAAGTCCGAGCGCACGGCATCCGAGCTCGAAGACCGTGCGACCAATGAGAAATGGACCCAAGGGTTCGTCCCTTCCGGCGTTCGGTTCATCCTCGGTGTGGTCGACATTCAGGGGAACCGATTCGTATGCAGCGCGATCGGCGTTGGTGTCGGCATGGAGTGGTGGTTACTTGACCGGTTCGACATCGCGCTGTCGAACCGCATGGATGGGCAGGGCCGGCAGAAGTTGCTGAAGCCGTCGGCTTACCTCGAGGACTGGGATCTGCAGGTAGAGCAGCTGATCGACAAGGAATACCCGCTCGACGATGAAACCGGCCGACGTATGCCGGTGCACATGGTGTTCTGCGACTCCGGCGGCGAATCAGGCGTCACGCCACGTGCCTACGCCTTCTATCGAAAGCTCGCACGGTTCAAGACGGCCGATGGCCGCCAGCGTGATCTGCGCCGCCGGTACCGACTGGTGAAGGGCGACCCGAAAATGAAGGACAAGGCAGCCCGTGTGCAGGAGGTCTACCCTGATACGACTGATCGGCGCGATCGCCGCCGTTCAGGTGCGCGCGGCGACGTCCCGGTTCTGCTGCTGAACTCGAATCTGCTCAAGGATGAGGTGATGGCTGACCTGGCGCGCGACGAAATCGGTCCAGGTTATGCGCACCTTCCGCCGTGGTCGCCGTCCGAGGTCTTCGATGAACTCGTTGCCGAAACACGGACACAGAAGGGCTGGGAGAACCCGGCCAGACGCCGGAATGAACAGATCGACCTGTGCTACTACGCGAAGGGTGGGGCGCTGTTCTTGGGCGCCGCAGCGTGGGGCGATGACTGGGAACGTGCGCCGGCTTGGGCGAAGCCGTGGGACGAAAATCCGCGTCTCACCGGACAGAAGGTCAAAGCTGCGCCTGTCCGCACCATGCCGTCCCCGATCCTCCACGACGACCCACTGCTGCAATGACCACCGAGTCGCGCGCTGTCGACATCATCTTCGAGGAGGTCAAGCGGGCTGCGCTCAGTCTCGGGCACACGAAGCAGCAGGCCAACGACATCGCCGCGTCTGCCGATCAGCGGATCCGATCAAGGCTCGGGAGCCAGGAGCCCTACATCCATGCACCGGACAAGGCCAAGCGCAACGCGCAGATCTTCGCCGAGTTCAACGGCAGGAATCAGAAAGAGGTCTGCAGGAAATGGGGTATCAGCCGCCGGACGCTGTACCGGATCGTCGGCGATGCGTACGGGAACAGGTGAGAGGAGACGAAGTCATGAGCGGGATGATTACCATAGAGCCGAAGTTCTTCGTGGTGCTGGCAGTGCGTTTTGGAATCGAAGATCCGGATGTCGTCGGGATATTTTCACAATCGACAGACGCGCAGGCGTTCTACGATGAACTCGTTGCAGCGAAAGCTTATCCGTACGTCATTGAACCGCTCAAGCGGACGATGCGAACGATCATGAATGATCTCGCCAGACAGCGTCTTGGAGAACTGGCGAAACAGTTCACCTGCATACAACATAGGTGAAACCGTGGAGCGTTGGATCGAGATTAAGCAGAAAGGCGGCGAGAACTCGAAGATCGACGCCTTTCTCGAAGATGTTGTTTCGGTATGCCGGAAACATGGGCTATCGATAGAACACGAAGACGCGCACGGTGGTTTTGAGGTAACGAAATTCAACCGGGATGCCGTGGACTGGCTACTAGCTGCGTCTGATTGCTCAGAAAGATAGCGCCACAATCCCCGGTGAACCGCCCATCGGCAATCCTACAGTGGCGGCATGGAAGCCGCACTTTCGACGCTCGACATCTCGACCCTTCAGACCTATCGCGCTGAGGCGATTGCCGCGCTCCACTCGCTGGCCCTCGGCCAGACCGAGATCGAGATCGAAGGTCTCGATGGATCACGCGTCAAGTACAGCACCGCGAGCATGGCGCGTCTTCAGGAGTACATTGCCACGCTGCAATCGGCGATCGACGCCAAGACCACCGGCCTGCGCCGCAAACCGATCCACCTGGTGGCATGACGACGGCACTCGCGAAACCGCGGGTCCGCGTGCCTGTCGCGCATGTGCCCACTGGTGGCCGCGAATATGCAGCGGCCGCTCACGATGCTGCAGATGGCACGGATCCGATGCTATCGCAATGGTTCCCGTTCCCTGCATCCCCTGACGCCGATCTGCTCCCAGAACTCGGGACAATGGTCGGCCGCTCGCGCGACCTGACGCGAAACAATGGGCTCGCGGCCGGCTACCGGCAGACGATGCAGGACAACATCGTCGGATCGGTGCTGAAGCTGTCGTCGAAGCCGAATTATCGGTTGCTCGGATGGACCGCCGACCAGGCACACGAATGGGCGCAGTACACCGAGGCCCAGTTCCTGACCTATGCGGCGACGACCGAATGTGACGCCGCGCGATCGTCGACGCTGCTCGGTCTGACCCGACAGATTCTTGGATCAGCAACTGAGAACGGCGACGCGCTCGCGATCCCGGTCTGGCAGGACTCCGTCGGCACGCGCTGGAAGACGCGCTTTATGGTGATCGAGGGTGATCGCCTGTCGACGCCGATCGGAATGGAGCATCGACGAGACATCCGCCGCGGTGTGCACATCGACAAATATGGCGCACCGCGCGGCTACTGGGTCAGAAAGACGCACCCCGGTGATGGGTTGTTCCTGGATGGCGGACGGTCCGGCGGTGTGATCCCGACGGACAGCGACTGGGAGTACTTCCCGGCGTTCGATGAGGCTGGCTTCCGCCGAATCATCCACCTGCACGACAAGGACCGCGCTGGAGCCACCCGCGCGAAGCCGATGCTCGCCGCCGTCATGAAAGAGTTCAAGATGGCCGGCAAGTACAGCCAGGAAGAGCTCAAGGCAGCTGTCACGAACAGTCTGATTGCCGCGTTCATCGAGTCGAATCTCGACCAGACGTCGTTGATCGATCTGTTCACCAGCGGCGCGGGCTCGACCGATCCGCAGGAAATCAACAACTACTGGCTGAATCAGTTCGCACAGAATCGCGCCAAACTGCAGGGCGGCGCGATGATACCGCTCCCGCTTGGCGCAAAGGTGACCGGATTTAACCCTGGACGCCCGAATCCCGCCTTCGAGGCGTTCATGTTGTCGGTGCTGCGCCACATCGCGGCAGGCCTGAATATCCCCTACGAACTCCTGACGAAAGACTTCAGCCGGACCAACTATTCCAGCGCTCGCGCCGCGCTGCTCGAGGCGTGGCGTTTCTTCCAGTCCCGGCGGCAGTGGGTAGTCGATCAGTGGCTGTCCCATGTGTACGAGTTCTGGATGCGCGAGGCGATCGATGCAGGCCGCATCGAGGCGCCGGACTTCTATTCCAACTCACAGGCCTATCTCCGTTGTCGCTGGATCATGTCCGGCCGCGGATGGGTGGATCCGCTCAAGGAGGCGAAGGCCGCCCGCGAGCGTATTGACGGCGACATTTCCAACGAGGAAATCGAGTGCGCCGAACAGGGCCTCGATTACGAGGAGGTCCTCGAAGGAAAGGCACGCATCATCAAGAAGAAGCGCGAGCTCGGGCTGCTTGTCGACTCAAGGGCCGATGGCGGAAACCAGGCACAGACGCAGCCTGCAGACGATGGGATGGAGGATCCAGACGAGCCTGACCGTCGCGAACGGGCGACCGGCACAACCGATGGCGTGTTGATTGCCGACCTGGACATCTCGACGCGGACCGAGCGGGCGCTGGCCGCCGCCGGCATCATCTATGCCGACCAATTGATCCAGATGTCGCCAGCCCAATTGCTCTTGATTCACGGCATCGGCAAGGTCGCGTTGCGCGAAATCCAGTCGATCGAATACCCAGTTTCGATGGAGGACGCGGCATGACGCCGATGCGCTATCCGCACGTCGCAGAGCGCGTGTTCAACACGCCACTTCTGATCATGCCGCAGAAGCTTGACGCAATGCTATTCGGGATCTCTGGCCGACTCGGCCTTCCGGCTGACGAGGCAGCGCCTAGCGTTCACGCGATCGCGCGGTCGCTCAAACTCGAGCCGGAAGTCGTCGCGCGTGACATCGGCGCCTACACAACCTATGTCGGCGAGCGAAAGGAGCCCGGATATCGCGTGGTCAACGGTGTCGGCGTGCTCGATATCTTCGGCGCACTGACGCACCGCGGAGGGTTTGACGCGAATTCGACCTATTTCCTCGGCTACCAGCGCATTGCGCAGATGTTCGACCAGGCCATGCGCGACTCCGACGTGCACGCCATCGTGCTGAACATGGACAGCCCAGGCGGCGAAGTTGGCGGGGTGTTCGACCTCGCCGATCAGATTCGCGAAGCGCGCGGCATCAAGCCGATCCACTCGGTCGCCGGAAACCTGTCGGCATCTGCCAGCTACCTGCTTTCGTCGGCGGCCGACGAGATTTCGGTCACCACCACCGGTTGGGTCGGATCGATTGGCGTCGTCATGCGTCACGCGGACTTCTCTAAGGCGCTTGAAGCCGAAGGGATCAAAGTCACGCACATCTTCGCTGGTGCACACAAGGTTGACGGCAACCCCTATGAGGCACTTCCGAGCAACGTGCGTTCCAGGTTCCAGGAGGAGATCGACGCGCTCTACGGCATGTTCGTGTCCGCCGTATCGAGAAACACCGGACTCTCGGAGGAGTCGATTCGCGGAACAGAAGCCCAGGTTTTCATGGGGCATTCGGCAGTCGATGCCGGTCTAGCGCAGCGCGTCGAAACACCAGACCAACTCATTGCCCGACTGGCAGCCGCCACCGGGCGTTCATCCATCGCAAGACGAGGTAACCAATCCATGAGCGATGAAAAAGAGCGCGACGGCGGCGCAAACCAGCCGGACAAGAAGTTCACCCAGGCCGATCTTGATAAGACTCTATCTGAGGCGAAAGCCGAAGCGAAAGCCGCGGGTATCGAAGAGGGCAAAGCAATCGGCGTCTCTGCTGAACGCTGCCGCATCAGCGGCATCCTGACCCATGAGTCCGCCACGGGACGGGAGGCACTGGCCTCGTGGCTCGCCTTCGACACTGACATGGGTGTTGAGCAGGCGACCGAGAAGCTGGCGAAGGCGCCTTTGACGTCTTCGAAGCTCGAGTCGACCACGGCGTCTGAATTCGAGAAGCATATGGGGTCGTTCAAGACCGGCGTGCAGGCGGGTTCCGGCGAAGACGATGAAACTTCGGCGGCGGAAACCGTTGCCGCGATCAAAGCACTCTAAAGGGGGCATGACATGACGACAGCAACCTTCTCGTCCGCGGCCTACAGCCCGGACAAACTCATCGCCGGCAACGCCGACCTGCTCGTTTCGCGAAAGGTCACGCTCATCTCTGGCCAGAACCTCGCCCGCGGCGCGCTGCTCGGGAAGATCACCGCCTCCGGCAAGTACACGCTGAGTGCATCGGCGGCCGGCGACGGATCCCAGGTTCCCGACGGAATCCTCGTCGAGGCAACCGATGCCAGCGGCGGCGACGCTGAGGCGCTGGTCTATTTCCGAGGCGACTTCAACCAGAACGCCATGACGTTCGGTACCGGTCATACGGCGGATTCTGTCCGCGACGGTCTGCGCGGCAAAGGCATCACCCTGATCGACGCGGAGGGCTAAGTCGATGGATCTGTTTTCAACTGATGTGTTGACCGGCCTTGTCCGGAACCCGAACAACATGCCGCAGACGTGGCTGCTGGATATGTTCTTCCCGAACGTTCAGACCGAGACGAGCGAGGAAATCCACTTCGACGTCGAGGACGAGGACATCAGCCTGGCGCCGTTCGTCTCGCCACTGGTCGAGGGTCAGATCGTCGTCGAGAAGGGCTTCACGACCAAGACCTTTAAACCGGCATACCTGAAGCCGAAAACGCCACTGGATCCGACGCGTCCTCTCAAACGTGCGATGGGTGAGCAGATCGGCGGCGTCCTGTCTCCGCAGCAGCGTCTGGCGTTGCAGGTCCGCGGTGTCACTGAACAGCACCGCAACCGCATCGATCGTCGCCTTGAGGTGATGGCCGGTCAGGCGCTCGTGTCCGGATCCGTGACCGTGACCGGTGACAAGTATCCGACGACCGTCGTCGATTTCGGCCGCAACGCAGCGAACTCGATCGCCGTCCTCGGCGGTTCGCAATGGGGCGATGTCGGAGTCAATCCGCTTGATGACCTGCAGGACTGGTCCGACATCGGGCTCGGAAACTCCGGGCTCGGCACGCAAGTCGTCGTGATGACGGTTGACGTGTGGAAGGTCTTCCGCAATGACGCGGACGTCAAGGCTCGTCTCGACACTCGCCGCGTCGCGCAGACCGACATGGATCTGGGTGCGCAGTTGCAGTACGGCGGCGTCTACCGCGGTCAGATCGACGGGTTTCTGATCTACACCTACGCCGGCACCTATACCGACGAGAACGGCGCAGTGCAGAAGATCATCCCAGACGGCACGGTGATCATGTCAGGCCCTGGGCTGCTCGGCTATCGCGCATTCGGTGCGATCTACGACGAGGAAGCTGGCTTCATGGCGTTGGAGTACTTCGCCAAGTCGTGGGTCGAGAAGGACCCGTCCCGCCGCATCATCCTGACGCAATCCGCTCCGCTCGTGGTGCCGTATCGCGTCAACGCGTCGGTCGCTGCGACCAACGTCGTCTGAGGAGGTTTCCAATGATTCGAATGAAACAGTCCGTGAAAACGGCCATCCCGAATGGCAAGGACGTCAAGCACATCACGCTGGTGGGCGGTAAGACCTACGAGCTGGGAAAAGTGGAGGCCAGCCTTGTAAATGGCGGCTATGCCGAGATCGTCGACGAACTGGCAGATGGTTCCGACGAAGACGCCGCAACGCCTGGCGCTGATTCGAGCCAGTCGTAACCAAATCGCCCCGCGGCAAGTTACCGCGGGGCGCCACACGTAGGGGTTAGAAATGTCAAACATTGCTTTCAATATCGCCAAGGGCCGCGCCGTTGAGCTGCACTCGCGTGTCGTCAACAACGACCCTGCGAATGCCGCGATCGTCGTCGTGCTTCTGAACGTAACCGGTGACCAGGATGCGGCGCTTAAGGATGCCGATACGCTGGCTGCCGTGCTCGCGCTCGCGAACGTCGCTGAGATCACCAATTCGGGTTATGCCCGCAAGGTGCTCACGGATGCCGACCTTTCCGATTTCACGACCGACGACACGAACGATCGCAACGTCATCGACACGGGCGACCTGACGTTCAGCGGCATTGCGGCGGGCGACGCCATCACCGACGTGCTGTTCTGCTACGACAGCGACACGACGGGCGGCACTGACGCGAACATCGTACCGCTGACGCTGCACGACTTCGCGGCCACCCCCGACGGCAACGACATCGTCATCCAGGTTTCGGATTACCTGCGCTCGGCGTAACCCACTACAGGGCAAGCGCGATGGATGGGTCTTCGATCGCCGACAAAGTCTTCGACCCGCAATGGACTGCAGTCGCGTTGTTGCTGATTGCGTGTCTGGCCCTGTGGAAGATGGTCCTGATGCTACTCAAGGACTGCAACGAGCAGCGCGAGAAGCGGATCGATGATCAGCGGGCGTTCACAGAATCGCTTGCCCATGAACGTGAATTCGCAGGCCGCTTGAGGGAGGAAGCGGCGGATGCGCGCGTAGCGCTGGAGCGGCGCCTGGTCGAATCCGAACAGGCGCAGCGAGAAGCGCGGGAGGTGATGAACGATGTTCGTGCTCTCTTACAAAAGGCCGGCGCGAGTGGGTAACTTCAGCGCCTTGATCGGTCGTCTGATAACCCGTCTTTACGGGCATGATGCGACCGAAGCGAAACAGTGTGAGGTCGCGATGGATCGCGAGAAGCAAGCGCACGACCGAGTGGTCAGCGATGGTATGAACGAGGTCACTGTGCGTGGTCTCCAGTCGATCCGCGATCAGGTCCGGAGGACTGTCAATGGGTCTGAATGATCTGCTTACCGATGGGCCCGTTGTCGCGATGATCACCAACGCAGGCAACGGTGGACTGATTGTCCCTATGGTGGTTACGGGCTATATGGTGGCGTGGTCTCTGGTCAGGATGTCATGGCCTCCGGCTGATCGGCGCGCCCTGGTCGGCGACATGATCGAACACTTCAGTTGGGCGGGGTATCGCCTGTTCTGGCTGCTGGCGATCATCTACTCAGCCAATCACCCCATCTCGTGCGTCGACTGTCAGATGATGATCAAGGCCAATTCATACGCCGAATGGGCGTGGAATTATCGCGGGATCGTCACCTTGTTGGCGTCGGTAGGCGTCACCTACGGCGCGATCACCCGGTTGTCAGCGTTCCTACCATTGATGCGGCGACCATACCTGAAGGCGTTCGGAATGCTGTTCACGTCATGGGTTGCGGGAGCGCTCTCGCCTATCTACGGCGTTGTGCCAATCGTCATCATCATGTGTTGCTGCGTTGGGATGGTGACGCTGCGTTTCGAGCGCGCACTGGTAACAGAGGTCTGATAGAGGTAACTCATCATGTTAGAAGGCACCAAAAAGCAGTGGCAGAGCACAACGATCATCAATGCGGCGGTGCTGATTATCGCTGCGATCGGGAAGCTGTTTGATATCGCCATCGATCAGGCTCAGTGGGCCGATTTGCTGTCGAATGGCTGGCTCGCCGTCATGGCCATCGTGACAGGAATCGGCGCCTGGAAGGGGCGTTTGGACGCGACGCAGAAGGTCGAATGATGGGGGATCTGAGCCGCAACTTTTCGAAGGCAGAATTCGCCTGCCCGTGCTGCGGACAGGCGAACATGGACGATGACTTCATCCTGCGCTTGCAGTTGGTGCGCACGGATCTAGGCGTGCCGTTCAGCCCGGTTCGCGGCGGCGGCTATCGATGCGCACTGTACCTGCGTGAGACCAATAACGAGTATTCAGCGCACGGTGAGGGGAAGGCGATCGATCCCGACCTGGACCGCCGGCACTACCACGCATTCATGCGGCTTTGCTTGCGGTACGGGTTCACCGGGTTCGGCATGAAACAAAAGAGCGGCCAATTCCAGATCCACGTCGATACGGCGCAGGAAATCCCAGGAAAACGACCGCGCCCGTGGGCGTGGACTTACTGAACAAGAGGCAACGCATGATCGCAAAACAATACGTTGGACCCGTCATCGTCGTGCTGGCGTGGGCAATTGCTGCCGCGCTGATCGCAACCAGCCTGGGGACCGCCGGGTGCGCGTACACGGCCGGCACCCAACCTGCACAAGTGATGACCACGGCTGACCTGCTCGACAAGACCGGCGAGAACCTGGCGGCCATCAACGACACGCTCGCAACGCTCGCGGACGCCGGGATCGTGTCCCGAGACAGCGATGACTACCAGACGGCGAAAGCAGCGCTCCTCGAGGCGCGCGACATGCTGCGGTATGCGTGGCAGGCGTACTTCCGCGGCGCCACCAGCGAAGCCGAGGACTGGCGCCTGCAGGTAGTCGCGGCGTATTCCGCCGTGCGGCCGAAACTCGAGGCTATGCAAAACCAGGGGGTGAGGTGATGGACCCGGCAACGCTGAAACTGCTACTGACCATCGGGGATATCGCTACGGCCGGCCTGACGCTGGCCGCGGAGCATCAGCGGCATGCAAATGCCAATCCCGAGGCGCTGGTCTTCGCGAAATCCGTGCGGGCCCGGATCGAAGCGGGAGAATCCGCTGAGAGCATCCAGGCTGACGCCGATCGCGCATTGGCCGGCGTGATGCGCGCGGTCGATGAATCGGCTGCGCGGCTGTAGGAGACAACCAGGCAATGGATAAAACGACGCAGCTGATCGGCATCGAGCAGCGCCTGCGAGGCATCGCTGACGAACTGGCGGAAATCGCAGCATCCGGCGCAGCTGATCCGGTCCCGCACATCGATGCAATCGACGCAGCCGACGAAGATTCTGCAGCCACCGCACTTGCGCGCGGCGAAGTGCCGATCGACCCAGCAGAGCCGCCGGTCGTCGTTCCGCCTGAGCAGCCACCGCAGGATGCTCGCGGCGATGAGTTCGTGACGTCTACGGGGTATCGGTGGCCGGCGCGCGCACGCTACCTGGATGGGCAGGAACACCTGCTGCAGGGCACGCATGCCGAAAACGAACTGATCGAGGGTCACAAGGTGGAGTTCACCGGCGAGGTCAACGGAACCTACGTCTGCATCAGTGCAGGCTGGGCCTGGGATCAACCTGGCGGGGATTGGCTCGACAAGAATGGCGAGCGCTATGGTGATATCCCGTGGGCGGAGTTCGTGGCGGACTACTTTGACGGCGACGCCAAGGCATCGTCGTGGTACGACGTCGACGTCACCGCTCTTGTTCAACACTGCTACGACGCGAACCGCTGGCAGGCATTCCTGCTGCGCACGGCAGCGACCGGCCGCGACTTCGCGCAGTTCGGTGCCGTAGACCCGTACCTCACCGTCGAATATGAAGACGGCGAGATGGAGGTCCTGCGCCGTGTCTGCGCAGCGAGCCTGAAAACCTCGACGGCTCTGCCGACCTCAAATGATCCGGTGGTCAAACTGTCGCGGTTCGACAACGCGGTGCTGGAATTCCAGCGCCCTTCCAAGCCGGTACTATGGGCTACCTTGAGCATCCACGTCACCAACCACCGCAGCGGTGGCTCTGATCGGGTCATCCGGTTGTACGTGGCCGATCCTCCGCGCCACGATAACGTCGTGGAGCAGGGGCCGGCATCCGACATGCAGCTCACGGACGACCTCGGAGCGCTGCCGGGCGTCATCAGCCATGACCTGTACGTCGACGGCACCCAGGACGACGACGTGTTTCTCAAAGGCCAGCCGGGGGTGCGGCAGGAAAAGAACTGGCGTCCTGATTTATGGTCTTTCCCCGAGCGACCGGAGGACGTGGGCCGCACTGACATCTACCCGGATCGCGCGACCGACATTTGGGTTGGCGGCGGAGACTTGCAGATCGTTGGGTCAGACTACAAGGGAGAGAATTTCGAGCCGCTTGCACCGGGCGTTGGTGCGCTGCGCATCCACATGTCGCGTGACGCGGACGCCTACGACCTCAAGCTACCGATGGACTCTCAGGGTACGTCGTCGCGCATCGAGCGCTTTTTCAGCACCGAGCGCATCCTGGCGATGGCGGAAAAGACCGGCCCTGGCGTACCCATCTACGTGTCCTATTGGGTGCGTCTCGGATCGGACGAAAACCACCAGTGGCCTTTCGGGCGGAAAATTTGCCAGCACCAGAACAAGCGGCAGGGTGGTTTCTCGATCGCGGACAACGGCGGGAAATTTGGCATCACCCCAGGCCACCCTGCGCGCGATGGCGGCGGCAGCGGCAGCGGTGGTTGCGGTAAGGGCTGGTCGATGCGCGAGGCGTGGAAAGATCAACGCTGCGAAGTCGGGGGTCCGACAGAGGGCGGTATGATCATGGGCATCCACGACTACGATATGAATTGTCCCAAGGAGGAATGGGTAAACGCAAGGCCGCCAAGGCTGAACGGCTGGGGTCAGCGCGGCGGGCGCGGCGGCTGTCTGTACCCTGACAACTGGTATCACATCACGTCGATGCTGCGCGTGAATACCTCAGACCTAGAGAACGGGACGCTGCTGGATGGTGAAATGATCCGTTGGCTGGACGGCTACCGCGTGTTCTACCGCGGCCCGGACGAGGACACTGGCTTCACGGTGCGCCACAACCCGCCGAAAGAATACGTCTACGATCCAGGCACGATCCGGCCGATGGGCAACCTCGTGCCGAAGCATCTGGTCTGGATATTCATGCACGGCGGCAAGACGCGCTCGTGTATGGACCGGACATTGTTCATCGCAGGCGTTACGGTTTCGACCGAATATCTGGGAATGCCCCAATTGCCGCAGTCCACCTTTCAATCCGTCGTAGGAGCGTGAAATGGCAACGTATGTCGAGATCGAACAGCTGTACTCGCAAGGCGCCCTAGAGCCGCAAGTGCGCGTAGCCGTGGTCAATGTCGCGCTGGCAATCATCGCGGAACTGCCGACCGTTCCGAACCATGACGCGCGGCTGGAATGGGCCGTGAAGGCTATTCAGAATCCCGGCCAGGAAGCAAAGCGTTTCCTGATGGGCATCCTGGTTGCGAACAAGGCGGCAAGCGTGGCCCAAATCCAGAGCGCGTCGGATGCCGCAGTGCAGACGAACGTCGACGCCCTGGTTGATGCGTTCGCTGTTTCTGACCTGGGGGTTTAAGCGATGAGCGGCGAGGCGATTCAGGTATTCGACGGCACGCCAACGACCGTCATCAGCGGAACGGGTTCGCTCGCTGCCGCGAATTTCTCCACCAGCGGAACGGCAACCGAAACCGAGTTCGACAACAGCGCGGACAAGTGGCCGATGGCAAAAGCGGTGCTGTCCTGTTCGTACTCGTCAGCGCCCGCTGCGGGAAAGACGGTCGATCTCTATATGTTCGAGCAAGACATCGACGGCACGAACGACGAAGCGGGCCCGACGACGACAGCTCAGCAGGGCGCGAAATACGTCGGATCGTTTCGCCTCTACAACACCACATCGCAACAGTACAAGGCGATCAATATCAGCCTTGCCGGTGTGCGGAAGGCCAAGTTCGCAATTTACAACGGGTCAGTGAACGCGATGGACTCCGATTTCACCCTCAAGCTTGAGGGGTGGTCGACCGCTCCGGCCGCGTAAATGTCCAATCTGTTTCTCCCCGGCCAGTCGGAAATCGCCCGCGCGCTGCACGGGTGGTACGGCGTCGCGAACACCGTGCCGCCTGTTCCGCTGGTCGTCAGTGATCTGTGTCGGGAGCTGAATTTCGAGTTTGTCCTGACCCCAGGATATTCGCTGACGCCGCTCAAAGGATCGCGGGAGAGTCCGGACTTTGATCTGGTCGGTACAGTCCCAAGACTGGGTACGCCGCGCGGTCTGGGCGCATCGTTCAGCGGCAGCTCGTCGAATTACCTCAACTACAACCCGCCAAACTACAGTGCCGGTTCGTACACGAAATGCGTGCTGTTCCGCGCATCCGCGATCGACGGCAACAATACGCTGATTCAGGTGGGGTCGCCGACCGGGTTCAAAAACTCGATCTGGGTCGACAACAACATGACGGTCAGTGGCAACGTCAATGGGTTGTCTGCTGACTGCGACGGCACCCGACGATTTGAGACCGGGTCGAATGTGTTCGAGGCCGGTCGATGGTACTCGCTTGTCGTGAATTACAACGGTGCGGCAGGAACGCTCAAAGCGTATGCCAACGGCGTCGACATCGGCCTGGTGCAGCGCAATGGCACCGCCTTACCGTCGACAATCTCGGTTGAGATTTTCAGGCTCGGGGCGCCTGGAACAACGCTCGGCGGCTTTAATGGCGACGTGATGCTCGCCGCGTTCGCGTCCAACAACAACATGACGGAAGCCACCGCTATCGATTTGTCGCGAGACCTGACGCGACTGCTGGCACCTGCGAACGACTCCCCGTACCTGCTGGTCGTACCGGCGGGAGGCGGTGGCACGACTGCCCCTATTACTGCTGCGTCGGAGACCGACACCAGCGTACACGTTACCGGAGAAAAGATCGGAAGCGTAGCCACCGCATCCGAAACCGATGCCGCACAAGCGACAGCCGGTCAAAAAACGGGATCGATATTGCCGGCGGCGGCAGCGGATGCCGCGCAATCCGTTACTGGTTACAAGGTCGGCGCGATCGGTCAGGCCACCGAAACCAATGCGGCACAGGCTGTCGCCCTGGCCGGGCAGACGTCGATCGATCCAGCGACCGAAACCGACACCGCCCAGGCGGTGACAGGCTCAAAACTCGGATCGATATCGCCGACATACGAAATCAGCGACGCGGGTGCCGTTGGGCGATTCCAGATGGCGCGCGTGGTAGTGACTGGCCCTGGTGCAGCCGGGACAACGAATGTCACGTCCGCAGGATTTGGGACGCCGGACGCGGTTATTGCGATTGCCACATCAATCGTTACGGGATCGTCGCCGCAACCTGACAGCGGGTTCCTGTTCGGCGTGTGGGACGGCACCAACCAGTACAGCGTCGGGTCTCGCTCAGTTGATGATCAAGCGACATCTGACACGAAGCGGTATCAATCGAGCACGCACATTCTCGCGAACGTGGCGGCTGACACGATTGCGCAAATCACCGGCACCGTCACGGACGGCGTTTCTGTCGATTGGGTGGATGGCCGACAGTTAAAGGTCATGTTCCTGTTCATCAAGGCGGAACGCGGCGTCACGGCATTCGCCAAACAACTCGCCGGTGGCGAAACCGTACACGATATCCCACTCAACCATCAGCCCAACGGCGTTGTTGCGTTCAGCGTAGGCTCGCCCTTGATGAACGCAGGGTTGGCGCTTGGATCGAATTGCCTGGGCGTCGGCAAGTGGAACGGGTCGAGCGTGAAGCAGGCCGTCGTCGCGTTTGCGTCGGCAAACAACGCCAATCCGGCGTCGAGTGCGATCGAATGCCGCGACGATGCTGTGGCTGCGAATGTGACGGATAGCGCGGAAGTATGGCGCGCCTCGATGAGCGTTCCTGACCCCAAAACGCTACGGTTGACGACGAACACGAGCGTCACCGGAAACGATTACGTGCTGGGTCTGGCATTTGAGCTCGCCGATCCGGACGGGATCGATATTCAGGTTGTCGATACGCCGACGAGCACCGGGAATCACGACTACACGGGGATGAGCTGTACCCCTGACTCGGTCGTTGCGATCACAAGCACCGCACAATCCGTGAATGCACTGGATACGTCCGCGGAGGCGTTCGGCGTTGGGGTAAGCGCTATCGATAGCGTGAATTCTTACGCCTTTATCACGGCGTCACAAAATGACGTGTCGCCGACAAATGATCTATCGGTCGATGGGCCTTACGCAATTGCGCTGTCCAATTCTGCGGTGTCGTCCTACGTCCTATCGGTTGCGTCCAGCCTGCTGTCGGATGGTGTTCGATATAACTTTGCGCTTGTCCACACAGTACCGCGTAAGACCATCCTGTTCGCCGCCGCGAATGACAGCAATCCAGACATCCCGACGACGACTGGATACAAGACTGGCGCAATCACGCCCGCAACGGAAACGGACGAGGCGCAATCGCTAACCACGCCAGGCGCAGTCTCGCCGGCAACCGAGACCACCGAGGCGCAGCCCGTAGCTGGGCAAAAGGTTGGGTCTATTTCACCCGCCACTGAAGCTGACAGCGCCCAACCTGCGGCGGGTCGGAAAGAGTCGGCGATTGCCTCCGCTGGTGAGACTGATGCCCCACAGACTGCCGATGGTTACAAGCAAGGTGCGATCACGCATGCCGACGAGACGGACAGTGCCGTCGCGCTCAGCTCCGCCTCTGGCGGGTCAATTGATCCAGCAACCGAGACCAGTACTGCGCCGTCGCTCTCCGGATACAAGCGCGGGTCGATCAGTCCGGCAGTTGAAACAGCGAGTGCGCAGTCGATCACGCTCTTCGATGCCGGGTCGTGTGCTGATCAGCCAGACAACCGACTATTCGATAGGTCAGACAGAAAGCGCAATGCGAGCCTGCTCCGTGTTTTCGGTGAACCCGTGTATTTCCCATCCGTCGAATTGACGGTCACCGCCATCTACGTTCGAGGCGTGGAACGTGTGCCAGTAGGCGGTCTCAACCCGAGAGAGTCGCGCGACCGTATCGTTTGCATGACGACGGATATTTGTGCATACAACTTTTCACAGGGCGAAACTGTCGAAGTGCGCGGAGTATCGTTCAATGTTGTTGGCGTCGATCCAGGTATTAATGGCATGACGTCGCTGCCACTTCGGAGGGCCGGCTGATGGCTGTTTCATTGGGCGCTGTTCGGCTGATTGTCGAACACATCAGGATGAATGCGATCGGACTGACAGAAGTCAGCACCAGCAAACGCCTCGCTGGATACCGATCGACACAGGATGTTCCGCTGAATTCTGTATATGTCTTCCCGGGATCCTCCGAGATTCTTGACCACGACGGTGACGACAATATCCAGTCTGAGTTCGAGATCTACAAAACTATTATCTGCGTTTCCCATCTCAATGATCCAGACGATTCTGATTGGGATACAGCTGATGAAAAGGCTGGTGTGATTCTCAGACAACTACAGCCGATGCTGGTCGGCTGGAAGCCAGCAGATGGTTACAAGCCGATGAAGTACGCCGGACGTGAAGAACCTTATTTCGACGACAACGGTTACGCAGAGTTCCCGGCTCTGTGGAAGACCGGATTCCTGATAACCGGGAACTATTGAGGGCATTCGCCATGAATGAACAACTACCGCAGAAGGTGCGCGGACAGCGCCAGAAGTTCAAGTTGCCGATCGACATCGTCAAGGGTGGCGATACCGTCACGGCAGGTACCGAGGTCGATCTGTTCCCTGATCAGATCGAACGCATCAAGCAGGCAGCAGAAAAGGCGAAAGCCGCTGCACAGAAGGAGGGTTAAGCAATGGCCAAACCGAATCTCGCGCAACCGTTGAATATCGTCACTGGATCAGGGCAGGCCCTTATTGGCTTCGAGGATACCGACGGCGATGTTCCGAATTTCGGGTATGTTGCGCAGTCACAGCTCACGCTGAACACGGAAGCTGGCACCAGCGACATTCCGGACGATGACACGCCGAGCGCCGAGAACATTCTCACAATTCAGAATGCGACGACCCGCGGCGGTACGCTCACGATCAAGGACTGGACGGATGAAATGAAAGCCGCCTATGTGCTCGGTACGGTTTCGACCGTGACGCAGGCGGCGGTTCCGGTGGTCGATGAACCGGTGAAGGCGTTCAAGAAGGGCGCGTATGTCTACTTCGGACATACGAACGGAAATGGCGGAGGCGTCCGTGACATCTCTGCCGTAACTCTCACCAACGACACCGGTGCGACGACCTACGTGTTGAACACCGACTACGAGATGTCGGCTGAAGACCTGAAGCTCGGCCGCGCGTGGATCCCGTTGACGTCGACCATCGTCGATGGCTCAGCCGGCCTCGCGGACTACACACCGGCCGCGAACTCACGCACGCGAGTCACTTCGGGCGCGCTGCCAGCGCGTTCCGCATGGCTCAAGTTCCAGTCGGACTACTCGAACGGCGATTTTGAAACCATCGACGCACCGAAGATCAAGCTCATCCCGACGGGCGAGATCACGCTGAAGGATCGCGAAAATCCGCGTGCGATGCAGTTCCAGATCAAGCTCGAGACGAGAACCGGTTACGAGCAGTTGTACATCGATGGAGAGGCAGCCTGATGGCCCGCGAGAAGCGGCTGCAGATCGGTGACAAGGAGGTCACTATTCGCGAACTGTCGGCAGCAGAAATTCGGGACTGGATGGCGAACGCGGAATCGCGCGCGAACGAGTCGACGAAGATGGTTGATCTGGCTGATCTGTTGTTCGAGGACGTGACGTTCCATGACCTGACCGTCATGACCAACGTCACGCTTGATCAGTTGTATCTGATGGCGCCGTCGGAACTGCGGGAGATCGCGGATGGTTGTCGCGAGATCAACAGCCATTTTTTCAACATGGCCGATCGTCTGAAGCCGGTGATGGACGCCGTGGCCCAGGCAATGACGTCGGCGAGTTCGAGCGAAAAGTCTGCGGCCTGATCCGGGTTGGCCACGCCAATGCGTGGTCATACCCCTACGGCGTGCTGTTGAGTGCGTTCGATGAGGCAGAAGAGGCGGTAAAGCAGCAAGAGGCTGCGACCAAGAAAGGAGCCGGTCAGTGACGATCTCGGGGTTTTCCAACGGTGTCGTGCCAATCCTCGCGCAGCGATTGCGGGTGGATCTCGCCGCGGTTGCCTGCGATCAGCACATAGGCAACGTAGGAAACGAAGCCCCCGATCGCTGCCAGACCGATCAGCATGGACGTCGGCTTGTCGAGAAATGCCTGTGCATTCTCGATCAACATCCATGCCAGCACGAGTGGGTACCCAATGATGCAGGCGAGCAACTTGCTCGAAATTGTCGGCTTGTCGTAGGGCTGGCGCGTCATGGATAAGGTCTCCATCTCCCTGCTGATCGGCGGCGCCGTCAGTGCCTCATTGCTGCAGAGCACGGACAAGGCGAGTTCGGCGCTCAAGAACCTCAACGGGAACCTGCAGAAACTCGAACGGGCGGCGAAGTCGGCCGATGATTTCGGCAAGCTCAAGGCCAGTCTCGACCAAACCCGCCAGAAACTCAAGGAGGCCGGCGCCGAGACGGCCAGGCTGGCGGTCGCTATGCGGACCGTCAAAGAACCGTCAGACGGGCTGAAGAAGGCATTTGAGGCGGCGAAACGGCAGTCTGAAGGGCTGAAGCGGGAATATCGGGAGCAGGTGTCCTCGCTTTCGGCATTGCGTTCCCAGCTCCGCGCCGCCGGTGTCGACACGGCCAACTACGCGAAGGCGCAGGCAGGCCTGGTCGGCAGCCTCGCGCGGGTACGTGAGGCACAGGAGCGCCTGACAGCGGCGCAGGCCGCGCGGACCGCCAACCGCCAAGCCATCAATTCGCTCTACGCACAGGGCCTCGAGGCCGGCGCGCTGGCGCTTGCCATGAGCCGCGCGCTCAGGCCGGCGATCGAGTTCGAATCGCAGATGGCCAACGTCGCCAAGGTCGTCGAGTTCCAGTCCACGGCTGCGATGCGCGAGTTCGAGGGAACCATCAAGAGCCTGTCCCGGGAGATCCCGCTGACAGCCGCCCAACTCGCCGAGATCGCCGCTGCCGGCGGGCGCCTTGGGATCAGCGCAGACCAGTTGCCTGACTTCGTGCAGATTGTGGCGCGGATGGCGACCGCGTTTGACCTATTGCCGTCAGAGGCTGGCGAAGCGGTCGCGAAGCTCTCCAACATCTTCAACATCCCGATCAACGACATCGAGCGTCTGGGCGACGCGATCAACCAGCTGGCGAACAACACGGCCGCGCGCGAGGCGGACATCGTCAATGTCCTGACGAGGATCGGCGGTACTTCGCAGCAGTTCGAACTGACCGTCAATCAAACCGCCGCACTGGCCGATGCATTTCTGGCGCTTGGCCGGCCGCCGCAGGTGGCTGCCACGGCCATCAATGCCCTGCTGAACAAGCTGCAGGCCGGCGAAGCGCAGGGCAAGAAGTTCCAGGATGCGCTGGCTGGCCTAGGCACATCATCCGAGGCGTTGGCCGCGCAGATCAGGCGTGACCCGCAGCAGGCGCTGCTGGACTTTCTCCAGACGCTCTCGAAACTGGACAACCAGACGCGGGCGGTGGCGCTCACCAATCTGTTCGGTCAGGAGTACTCAGACGACATCAGTATCCTGGTCGGCGGCCTCGACGAGTATCGGAAGGCGCTCGGCCTGGTCGCCGACGAGACGCAGTTTGCCGGCGGCGTCCAGCGCGAGTTCGGCAAGCAGTCGGCGACGTCAGCCAACCAGTTGAAGCTTCTCCTGAACAGCCTGAATGAGGTCGCGAACAACTTCGGAACTGCGTTGCTTCCAACTGTGGTCGAAGTGGCCGGCGCACTGCGTGTCATCTCTTCCATCGCAGCCGAGGTCGTCGCCGCCATGCCGGCATTGTCGACCGCCGTCGGACTGGTGGCGGCCGGTTTCATCGGCTGGCGGGTCGCATCGATCGCGCTGCGTCTATCACTGGCGCTGCTCCGTCAGCCGCTGCTCGCCATCAGCGAGTTCCTTGCAGCGATCAACGCCGCGTCCGTGGCGTCGAGTACCGCCATGCGCACGGCGGCCACAGCAGCCGCGGCGCAGGCGGCTGGTGTCACATCCCTACGCACGTCGCTCGTCGGTCTGGTCGTCCAACTGAAGGCAGCTGCAGGAGGCATCGCGCTGATCTCCGCTCAGGGTGCCGCGTTCGCCCCGCTGATCGCGGCCGTCGGCGCACTCGCGTTCGGCTGGTACAAGGTCTATGAGGCAGCCAAGGACGCCGACGCAGCCCAGAAGCGGATCATCGACAACGCGGAGGCCTACCGCCGCGACCTCCAGCAAACGATCGATCTGAACGCGCGGTATGCCGACGTCCAGGTCAAGACGGCCGAGCAGATCCAGGCGTTGTCTGCGACCGAGCGCAGAGAGTATGAAGCGCAGATCGACGGCGCCGAGCAGTACTGGCGGGCTCGCAACCTGCTGGAGCAGGAAGGGACGCGCGTTGCCAGAAGTGAGACGCTTGCACGCCTCGACGAGACGAGACGCGGTTTGTCCGGACTGGCCGCAGCGCTCGGCGACATCGAGAACCGTCAGCGTCTGCACACCGAGCGCCTTGCCGAAGCAAAGGATCTTGAGACCGGAGTGATTCGCGCGGCCTTCGAAAAGCAGAAGAGTGTCTATGACGAAGAACTGAAAAAGCTCGACCAGATCGCCAAGGCGCGCCAGGTGTTCGCCGAGAAGATCGCCGAACTGCAGAAACCGCCAGAGACACCTGGGTCCGATCTGATCCGAGACACTGTCCTTGCGCCGATCAAGGAACTCCAGCGCGGTCAGGACGCGCTCGATACCGGAAAGTTCAAGGATGCCGAAGCATCGGCGAACCGTGTCGTCGAGCAACTCAAAGCGTTGGCTGATGCTGGCAAGATCTCGCGCTCGTTCCTGCAGTCGCTGACGCAGCAGGCCAGCGAGCTCGGCGACAGAACGTTTGATGCACTTGAGGCCCAGCAGAACGAGAAGATCGAATCGGCGAAGCAGAAGCTGTTGGATCTCAAGTCCGACTTCGATTTCCTGCAGAGCATCGAGATTGGCGTCGATACCGAAGGTGCGATTGCATCGGTCGAAGCGTTGCGCGACCGGCTGCAGCAGATCATCAAGGACAACCCGATTGTTGTTCCTGTCGAGGCCGGCGCAAGTGGCGACATTCCGAAACTGAAAGACCTGGACGGAAAAGCATCCGGCGGGCCGATCACCGGTCCAGGGCCGAAAGGCAGGGATGGTGTGCTGATGTGGGGTGCTCCTGGGGAGCACATGCTGACCGCGGCAGAAGTTGATGCGGCAGGCGGGCATGGTGCCATCTTCAGGCTGCGACGCGCGTTGCGTTCTGGTTGGCTTCGCAAAGCGATCACGTCCGGTGGGATCCCTGGATTTGCTGCCGGCGGTCCGATCGTTCCCCAGTTGCCATCTGTGCAGCAACTCGCAATCCCGTCTTCGCCATCTGTGTCCGGTGCTCCGATCACGTTCGTTCTTGACGGAAAGCGCGTCACAGTCGATGCCGTTGGTGACAGTGTCGATGCGCTCCGCAGAATGATCAGAATCGAGAACCTAAAGCAGGGGATCAAGGGATGAGCGGCGTTCGTCTCCTTATTGTCGGCGGTGTCGTTGTTCCGGTTTATGCGTCAGTTGAAATCAGCCAGCGCTATGAACCTGTCCGAGGTGTCAGCCGAAAGCGCGCAGCCGACGGAACGCTCTATCAACGAAAGCTGTGGCCTGACGTTGGCGCAAAACTTGTCACGATCGTTTCCGGACGCGGGGTGATACCGGCCGGTCTTGGAGAAGACGGAGAGGTTGATTACGACAGTCAGATCCTGATCTCTTGCATTGCTCCGCGATCTGTCATCACAACCAATGTTTCTGTGACGCTGCCTGCAGCGAGACGCACTGATGCAGGATCGCTACCGTTCGGACGCGCGAAGCTTGGCGACGCGTGGGTTGGAACGGACGTATCAATGGCTGGCGACGTCGCCAACATCACACCAGTTGCCGGTGCAACGCAGTATCAGGTTGTCTATTTTCCAGAGATCTCGGTGTTTGCTGATCCGCCTGTCGAGGACAAGGCAGAGCGCGGGCCGTCGTACGGCTGGACGTTGATCGGGGAGGAAATCTGACGGTGGCCTTCTCCGACGTCGCCCTCGCAAAGTCGCCCGTCTGGTATGCCAAGCTCGACGAGATCAGCGGTGCCACGTTTGCGGATGCGAGCGGCACGCTCACGGACGGAACGTTTTTCGGAACGCCGCTGTTCGGTGAGCCTGGCGCGACGGGCGAGGGCACGTCGATCTATTTCGACAACAGCAGTTCGGCGGATTCGCCATCCAACTCACTGCTGTTCGGGTCGTTCATCTTCGACGTGCATCTGTTCGCGAAGTTTACCGCGGCGGTACCGTCGGTCACCCTGTGGGAATGGGTGGTCGATACCAGCAATTTCATTCGATTCACCACCGTCGACAGCGGTGTGCTGCAGTTTCAGATAAGGCGATCGGGCACGTACCGAACGATTCGCACCTCGAGCACCTACGATCCTGCTAGCGAGTTCCTGTTCGTTGGATTCGGTTTCGACAACGGAACCGTCAAGATCTACGTGAACGGCGTTTCGGTGCCGACATTCGTCGCCGTCAACAACAACGTGACCCAAGCGCCAAATGGCGGCGGACCATTTGGGATCGGCAACAACGGCAGCATGTGGGTAGACGATACGCTGGTGTTCCGCACAACGGCACTGACAGATGCCGATGTCGCCGAGCTCTACGCGGCCGCAAATGTGCCCGTTCCGCTCGTAGTACCGCTCGCACTGCATGGCTATCTACAGTCGGCCGCCGCGGTGGTGCCGCTGCGCCTGGTCTCGATCGAATCGTCGCCGGCAGGATCGGTGCCACTGCTGCTGCAGTCGGCTGATCCGGCGCACTACCAGGCGGAGGTCGCCGCCTGGTCGCCATCGGTCGTGCTCGACGGTGTCGACGTGTCGGCATCGCTGGTCGGCGACGTCGAGATCGATCGGGCAGAGAACCAGAGTGGCATCGCCTCGTTCGAACTATTGGTGCCGGCCGGCGCAGTCGACCTCGGGTCGTACGAGCGCAAGACGGTCGCGATCACGTTCGATGGTCGCGACAGCGCTGGCAGCCTGCTGTACCCGGTGCGACGGTTCACGGGCACGACCACGATCGCCGAGTTCAACCCGGATGCCGGCACGGTATCGGTGACGGCCTCGAACGATCTTCAGGGGCTATTCGAGGCAATGCCGCGAGAGGTGATCGACAAACTGATCCCAGGCTACTGGTCGGAGCATGTGTTCGACGACGCGGCGGACGGCTGGCGCTACGCCGTCGACCGTCTGTCGACGATCCCCTACGAGATGCACGTCGACAGCTGGGGTCGCCTGGTCGTGGTGCCGTGGGCGGCAAGTCCAGCATATCGCACGTTCACCGATACTGCGCGTTTCGGCGGCACGCTGCGCCTGACACGCGTTAGCCGTGGCGATCTGATCACCCATGTGCGCATCAACTTCGACTTTGTGTACACGCGCCTGCGGCATCGCGAAATCTCTGTCAACTTCATCAACACGCTTGGCCTGTGCGGCTGGTTGAACGGGCAGGGAAACCTGCCGTCGAAAAGCATGATCGCGAGCGCAATCGACGGCAATCAATGGACGCGTATCGGTGCGGTCCGGTACGACGATCTGCCTACCGTGGCGCTGGCCGATATCTGCGGCGGGACGAACTTCGCGCCGAACAGTAACTCGCCATTGTTCTGTCTCGGCGCCCATTGGAAGGCGGCGCGCCGGTGGGGGCAGACGGTGACGGAGCGCCACCCGATCGACGTGATCGCCTCCGATCTGGCCGAGGCCGTCGGCGTGCAGCCGACCAATTTCGACTACAGCGTCGAGGCGGTGTTCGACACCGGCGACTATGAGCGCATCACGGAGTACGACGCCGCACCGACCGGCGCCGTGCTGATGCCGCAGACGGCCGACTACCAGCTCGACGCGGTCGACGCGGAGCGTACCGGCCGCATCGCGATGCAGGCGGCGCAGGTGTGCGCGATCGAGCGGGCGAAAACACTGATCCTCGGGCGCGCGCGCGGCAACCGCGTGACGTTCGATCCGGTGTACGACCCGACGGTCGACCTGTCGAAAACGCTACGGGTCAGCGGCGACTATCTCGACGCTACCGGCAAGGTGGTGCGGCTGCAGGAGCGGCTCGGGGTGCGCGACGGCAACCCACAGATGACCGTCGAGCTGGCGATCTCCCGGCACGGCGGGTCTGGCGTGGCCGTGAACGATCCCATCGTCGCACCGCCGACGCCGACCCAACCGGATGAAACGCCGACGCCGCGCGTGTACTTCCTGCAGCAGCGCTCCGGCGGTGTTCTGAACGCGCCACCGGACGACGAAGACTGGGACGGCTGGATCACGAACGCGTTCGGCGCCGCGCGCACCGACCCGAACAACCTCTACCGCGAGCGTTTCGTGGTCCGCATGCCCGAGATCGAAGAGACCGCCCGGCAGGCAACGACCATTTCGCAGTCGACGTCGTACGGCGTTGCGGTCCCTCAAGACTCCCTCACACTGAGTAACTGATCATGGCAGACGTTCCCTACGTTTTCAGAGACGCAGCCCTTACTGAGCCGTTCGACCCCGTCGACGGTGGGATAGGGGCATGGTCAAAACAGGGTGATACCGCTGTCGGTGTGTTCTACGTTGGCGCGACCGATGCCGGTTTCAAACTGCAGGCGACCAGCAATCCCGGTGTCGATCCGATCGCGCTGTCGATCGTAGACTCGTCGCCCGGCTCCGGGGTGGAGGCGACGGCGATTCGACTGGCCGTGAGCGAGGCCGGGCTCGCGGCCGCCACACCCGGCGCCGCGCTCAACATCGGCGATACCGTGCTCGGCGGCGCTGTGAACGCGATCGAGGTGTGGTTCGATTGGGCCAATTCGATTGGCGGCGGCGAATACACCGAGATCTCGATCGATATCGTGCCGCTCGACGAGGTTCCCGTCTGATGGGCGACGACATCGGCGACCAGCTCCGCCGCCTGAGCGGCCAAAGCCGCGGAGGCAACCGCGCCGGCGAGGCGCCGACGCGTGATGCGATTCCAGAAAGCGTGTCGGAAGCAGTGCCAGAGGCTGTTTCTTCGACGGGCGGCGGAACTGCATGGCCAATCGAGGAGCAGGCTTATGCGGGCGCCACGTTTTACATGATGGTCAGTTCTGACGGGTTGACGGCGTTCGAGTACGGCGACGTAACGACATACTTGGACAACAACGGCGACCAGGCGCCGGTGATCAACCTCGACCCGTCAGCATGATCGGGCTGAAGCGGTTCACGGCAGTCGGCATGCCTTGGCACGGCCTTGCGATCGATGGCGACCTGAGCACGCTCGCAGGCACCAAGAACATAACCGGGGATGGCGACTGCGTAGTCGTCAGACACCCGTCTGCGCCTGGCGCCAACCGGTCTGTGGCGCAACAGGCAAGCGATGCCGCGAAGGGCCTGGAATGGCGAGACTATGCCCTGCTTTGCGGATCGACTCGTGCCGTCAATGGTGGCCCCGTTCTCGGCGGCACAGCGTGGCTCTACTGTGCGCCGGATGGCCGAACGTGGAGAATGACCGCGGAGATCATCGAGGGCGACACGACCGTCGATATCAACGTTTGGCGGCGGGAGCTCTATGGTCGGTTCGGTCGGAACTATTCGATCACCGATGAATTGGTCGGAACACTGACGTGGGCGCCTGGCATCCCGAGTTGGTACAGCGGCGGTTACACGATCGAGGACGTCATCGATCACATCAAGCTGAGTGTGCAGCCGAAAAACCTCACTGTGTCGCCAGACGGGAGCCTCGCCTACCTGCACGTCTACTGCGAGGATTTCGTCGGCAATCTGGTCGAGAGCATCTATCTCGAAACGACCTCGGCCGGGAGAACAAACCGCTTTGGCACGACCAGCGCGTTGGTCGGAATCATCAAGATCCAACTGAGCGGGTCGGGTGATCCGTTCACCAATGGCGGAGAGGGCATAACCGCCACCGTCACAGAAGATCTCGCCTTCGAGGGCGGGCTGGTGAATCGGGCTGACCTGGCCGAGGATCCTCCCGGCTGGTCGTTCTCGTATTTCGTCGGCGATCACGTTGACGATCTGACGGAAACGCCGCCGCCTGGCTACCCGGGGGACGATTGCGGCAACCCTCAAGCGACCGCGTTCGTCAGGGCATACACCGCATCAGCGGTGGCAGAAGCCACGAGCTTGCAGGGTTCGACCTACACCAATGCGGCAATCCTCTATAAGACGCCTCACGGCGTCGTCACCCGGACCATCGAGATTATCGACACGTCAATCGATTTCACCATTGACGTCGCCGGCTCATACAGTCGCGAGTACGAATTGTGGAACTGTGCCGATCCGTCCCACCCGACCAACTTCGAGGGGACCGGATGGTGGTGGGACAACAACACGCCTGGCGCAGCCGGGACGTGCATCACCGGCGAACTGAATGTCGAAGAGTGGAACAGCGAGACGGTGACGTGGGATTTCTTTGGCGAGGTGCAGTTCGCCTATGAAGTCAAGAAAGTCAAGACCACCTACCACCTGGAGCCGATCTACGGGTCCACGACGCCCGGTGTCTCCTGTCCTGGGGAATCTGAGACTGAAGATACCGTAGTCTACGTCAACGATGTCGAAGTACCCCACGCGGACGTCTATCTGCGGGAGTCGTACCTCTTCAATCAGAACCTGCAGCGGGTGTTTATGTACGTCCCCGACACCAGCGCCGCGTCAAATTACCAATTCACCGAGCACATGATCGGGACGCCAGACTCGGGAGCGGCGACCGAGGTATGGTCCGGCTCACAGGTGAGCACGTACCTGGGCAATCCCAACCTCACCCCTGACACCCCGCAGATACAGGAGACGGGCGTGTCGTACCAACCGGTAACCGAGGACCTGGTGCATGCGGCCTACACAGAGAGTGTCATCAATCAGTATTGCTAGACGGTTGGCATTTCACCGATTGAGTGCGTCCGACACTTGTCCGACACCTGTCGTGCCTTGATGTGCTCTGTCCGGCATATTGTGCAATGGGCGCCGACTTCAAGCTAAGTGGAATCAATCACTTACGTTTGGCTGCAAGGCTACGAACCAGGCGGTCGGGAGTTCGAATCTCTCCATGCGCGCCACTAGCGAAAAAGCCCGGTCTGTGCACCGGGCTTTTTTTGTGCTCAATGGACGCCCCGGGGGTCGAACGTCCGACTGGGCATCTGTCCGACAGGCACCGCAGGTGCGCCGTCGGGCCGCACGCCGGTGATCCTCCGTTACCTGTCGTGCGGCTCGAAAGCCCCGGCGCTCGAGCCAGACGGGAGAAGTGCGATTGGTCGGCGCATTCCGGATTCGGATTCAACCGCCCTTGCATCGGAATTGGCGAGGATTGCGAATCTCAAATCTGGGTCCGTGTCTCGGGTTGTCCTCTGTGATGACAGGGCCCGGTGAAAGTCCGTGCGGTATCGGTCCCTGTGTTCTCGCCAATTCTGCCGCCCGCCTGGCGCCGCGGCCATGTGTATCGCAACGCCAGGTTCGTTTGGCTGCATAATTGAAATCCGGGACGAGACTGGCGATACGGTAGAGCATGTACAACAGGCATTTCGGGCTCTCGCGTCAGCCGTTTTCGATCGCGCCCAATCCGCGGTTTCTGTACATGAGCCGTCAGCACCGTGAGGCGTTGGCGCACCTGACGTACGGGGCGCGATCGAGCGACGGTTTTGCGCAGCTGACCGGCGAGGTGGGCACCGGCAAGACGACGATCTGCCGATGCCTGGTCGAGCGTCTGCCGCAGGAGGTCGATGTTGCGCTGATCCTGAATCCGCGCGTGACGGCGCTCGAACTGGTCGCGAGCGTGTGCGACGAGCTGGAGATCGTCTATCCGAAGGGCACCACCAGCATCAAGGTGCTGACCGACGTCCTCAACGCCTACCTGCTGCAGAGCCACGCGGTTGGCCGGCGTACCGTGCTGATCATCGACGAGGCGCAGTGCCTGGGCGCCGACGCACTGGAGCAGGTGCGTCTGTTGACCAATCTCGAGACCTCGAACGCGAAACTCTTGCAGATCATCCTGGTCGGCCAGCCGGAGCTGCGCGAACTGCTGGCACGCGACGACCTGCGCCAGCTCGCGCAACGCATCACCGCGCGCTTCCACCTGTCGCCGATGACGCGCACCGAGACGGCGGCCTACATCCGGCATCGCCTGCAGCTTGCCGGCGCGCGCAGCGCGGTATTCGATGAGCGTGTGATCGACATGGTGCACAATCTGGCGAACGGCATCCCGCGGCTGATCAACGTGTTGTGCGACCGTGCGATGCTCGGGGCCTTCGCCGAGGGCGTGGCCGTCGTCGACGCGCGGATCATGCGCAAGGCGGCCAACGAGGTGCTGCCGGCGGAGCGACCTGGCGTGAAACTGACACGGTCCAGGGGATGGCTGGGTCTTGCCGCTGTGCTGCTGCTTGGCACCGGGCTGGCCATCGGGCTGTGGTACGGCGTGTCGCGTCACGACCATGAGGTTGCGGCCACCACACCCACGGCCATGGGGTCGTACCCGGTCATGCCGCCGACCCCGACGCAGAAGCTTGCCGTAACGGCCCCCCAGCCTGAGTCGCCGCACGCCACTGCGACTGCGATTGCGACTGGCACGCAGGGAGCGGCAAGGCGGGCGACTGCCGAGCCCGCAGACCAGTCCGGCGACCCGGTGAGGGAGGCATCACCGCCGTCGGCACAGGGGTCGACGACACCGGCGGTGACGCAGTTTCCACCCACGCAGGCGACCGCCACGTCGTGGCCGGACGTGCCGGACGGGATGGCGGAGGCTGCGGCAGCGATCGAAACCGGACCTGACCTTGCCGGCGCACCGCCCGAACCAGGTGCGCAGGGCGCCGGTCTGGGGGATCCGGCGTGGGCAAATGCCTCGCCGCCGTCGCCCGAGCCCGCATCCGCCGAGTCGGCGTCTTCCGTGCCGATCGCCGTGCAACCTTCAGCCGGCGACCGGGCGCTGGCAGCACCGATACCGGCCATACCGTCTCCGCCGCCGTCGCCGGTGTTGCCCTCGCTGAGCGAGCGCCTGGATGCGGTCGGCGTAAAGGCTGCCGCGCATGCGTGGTCCGGGTTGTACCGTCTGTGGGGTTACGACTCCGCGGCCGCCAACGACGACCAGGCATGCGCACAGGCGCCCAATGCCGGTCTGGGTTGTCTCAAGGGGTCGGGCAACTGGGGTCTGCTGCGCCGCTTCGATCGTCCGGTCATCCTGTTGTTGCAGGCGGGCAGCGGTCGCACGGTTCCTGTCGTCATGCAGCGGATCGAGGGCGACCGGGTGACGCTCGACGTCGATGGCGAGGTGCTGCGCTTTGCGCGGGGCGAGGTGGAACAGCGCTGGAACGGTGTCTACCGTCTGCTGTGGAAGAAGCCGCCGTCCGGCAATGTCGTGTTGCAGCAGGGAATGCGCAGCAGCGACGTGCGCTGGCTGCGCGAGCGACTCGGCGAGGCGGGCGATGATGAGAACGTCGCGACGGATTCCACGCTTTACGATGCGTCGCTCTCGGCCGCGGTCAAGACGTTGCAGGGCAAACGTGGACTGATCGCCGACGGCGTCGCCGGTGCGCATACCCTGATCGTGCTCAACAATCTGACTGCCGATCCCGAGATCCCCCGTCTCTCAGGTTCGCTGACGGCCGCATCGGAGTGACCGGATGTCGTACATCCTCGAGGCACTGAAGAAAGCGGAGCGCGAGCGCGAGTTCGGCAAGGTGCCGGGCATCCACAGTCCGCACGACCTGCCATCCGCACCGCGGCCGCCGCGTCGCTGGCCGTGGGTGCTGGCCGCCGCGCTGTCGCTGAATGCACTGCTGGTCGCTGGATTCTGGTGGCATGGCAGCCGGGATGACAGCGACGCGGCGCCACCCGCGTCGACCCTGCGGCCGGTCGAGACGCTGCCGCGCGGTACCCCCGACATTGCGCGAGAGGCGACCCCGGGCGATGCATCGGATAAGGCACGTCGCCCGGCACATGAGCCGTCCGACGCATCCGCTCCTGCGGCAGAGGTCGCTGCGGCACCGGCGCCGCCACCGGATGTGCGGTTGGCGCGACCCGCACCATCGCCAGATTCGCTGGTTACCGCCGTTGTTGCAGACCCTGTCGAGACGCCACCTGCCATGCCGGCATCGCCGCCGGTCATCGTCAACCGCCGTCCGCTGAGGCCGCTGCCGCTGGCGGCGCCGGCGGTGCCGCCCGTGGCCAGCGAACCGGAGCCGGGCGCGACCATCCAGGCCGGCCAGGCGGCCGCACCACCGTCGCTGCCAACCGTACCATCGTCGCAACCGGCCCCGGTCCCGATGATTCCGCGAGACGTGGTCGAGCTCAGACCGGCCCGTCTCGCGCCGTCTCCGGCACCCGAGCCCGAGCCGGACACGGCATGGCTGTCGCTGCCGTCCTGGCCGATCGTGCCGCCCGAGATCCTGCGTCAGGTGACGGGCCGTCTGGTGCTGAACGTGCACGTCTACAGCGACCGACCCGCCGAACGCTTCGTTCTGCTGAACATGAAGAAGTACCGTGAAGGCGAACGGATCGCCGAGGGGCCAACGCTCGAGGAAATCACGCGCGGCGGCGTGATCCTGGCGGTGCCGGACGGGCGTTTCCGACTCAGGTCGCGATAACCCCGGCGAGGTCCCGCGGCAGGCGCACGCCAGTGTCGCGGGCGAGGTCGACGGGTCGCTCGCCTCCCGCATGGGCGGTGATGATCGTCCCGCATCGCGTCAATCCGGCCTATGCTTTTTCTGACTGCTTCGTTGCGTCCGGTCGACGGGCGTCGATGACGATTCCCTGCCGACGCCGACAACCGACCGGGGCCTACGGATCCCGCGTCTGCCGTGGTGGGCCGGTATGGGCTTGCCCTGCGTACTCATCCAGCACGTGGTAGCAGTCGGCACCAAATGTCACTCCGAGTTTCGCTGGTTTGGGAGAGCACCTATGAGACGTAAGTTGTTCCGGATATCGGTGGCCGCATCGATGGGCCTGCTGATGCAGGGATGCAGCACGCTGTGGTCAGTCGGCACCGTCGAGGCGACGGTCGCGGAAGACGGTCGATGCGACAGCATGGAGGTCGTGCTGCCGGGTCCGCTCGGCAGGTCCGGTGCCGAATCGGCAGCAGAGACCGAGGTCGTACACGTCAGCGAGGGTGGACGTCTCTCACCCGCATACATCAGCGCCATCGTGCGCGGTGATGCGACGGTCGACCCGCTGCTGGATTGTGTGCTGGTCCCGGTCGCGACCGAAGAGTCGAGGCTGTATCGCGGCCACGTCGTCGTGTCGCTGCTGGCGACGTACGGGGCCTACAACTTCGAGGTCGGCGCCTACGAGGAACGCATCGGCGATGCCGTGAACTTTCTGGTGACGATGCGCAAGGCCGAGGCCGCGCTGCGTGCGGCGAGTGACGTGGTCGGTGCGAACGCCGACGCGGCAGCATTCGATGCCCATCAGCGGCGCCTCGAGCAGGTCCTGCTGGTGCTGGAGACTGCACTGTACGCCGAACGTCCGACGCTGCGACGCGTCGATGACAAGGTGCGCAGTCTGGTCGGGGCGATCAATGCCGGGGTGTCGACGGGGCTGGTGCGCGGCGCCGCGGAATCGGCGGTCGACGGGCTGAAGAAGTCGATCCGGCTGCGCCATTTCGGTCGTGCCTACCTGCTCGACGCGGCCGACGACCTCGGCCGGTTCTCGGTCGGGGGCAGTCCAACGGCAGCCGACTGGCAGGTCCGCGACAGGGTCATCGAATCCGCGTGTCGGCGGGTCGCCGCGATCGCGGATCTGGAGACGTTCAGCTGCGTGCCGGGGGACTGACCCCGGACTGGCGGTAGCCGAGCGCGATGAGCGCATTGCTCAGGTCCTGCGCCAGTTTGACGTCGGCGCCCATCGTGTTGGTGTAGCGTATCGAGCGGATATGGCGTACGTCGAATGTCATGTCATCGGACGACTGCGCCAGCACGATCCAGTCTTTTTTCCACGCCTCGGCCAGGCCGGCTTCGTAGTACACATTCGGGTTTCTGCCGGTGAAATCGACGATGACCAGATCGGCTTCGGCGATCTGCGCCTTGACGTCGTCCATGACCGGTCGCGAGATCGCGATCTCGTCGGCGCGCACACAATCGATGCCAAACGACTTTACCGTGCTGCTGATCACGTGGTGGACGAAGTTCAGTTCACTGGCGAACGGCATGATGACGAACGCCCTTGGTGTTGCGCGCTGTATTCGGACGTTCTCGAAGCGCGCGGCCGTCTTCCAGGCGCCCAGGCCGCACTGGCCGATGCTGTAGCTGTCATCGACCACAACCAGGAGTTGCACGTCGTTTTCGAACAACGTGATCTGGTTGCCTCGAAACTCCAGCCGCAGGCGGTATTGCTTGTCCTTGAACACGGAGCTTTGCTGCCCGATCCAGCGGCGCGCCTGCCAGATCGGCCCTGACCAGACCTTGCCGATGAAGAATTTCGAGTAGAACGCCCCGGTGCCGGCGTAGTAGTAGGTCTCCGGGCCGTCGTAGCGCGCGACCAGCGAGACCTCCATCGAGGGTTCGCCATTGCGCCGCGGCAGGGTGTCGAGAATCGTGATGTCGGCACTGATCGAACCGTTGCGCAGGCGCTCACCGAACATCAGCATCTGGCCGGGTCGCTCATCGACCATCGGCGAGACGAAGGTGTCACGCGCGGGCACCGCCCAGTCGTCCTCCATCATCGAGTAGCGTTCGAGGATCGACGATTCGGGTGTCGCTAATGTCTTCTTTGCCATGGTTGCCCTCGTGGAGGTTGGCGCGCAGAGGTTTCAGTGCCGGATCGGACGGGTGCCGCGTCGTGCCTCCGGGTCGCGACAGCGGATCGGATGCCTGTCCGGCGTCGCCCGTTCTCGGCCGCAGCGCCGAGCCACGCTTCGACACTATAGTACCGGCGACGCACCCCGTTCGGGCCGTGCTGCCGGCATGTCGCACGGCGGCCATCCTCGTTCCCTGCGTACGCGACAGACGGTTGCGGGCTAAGGCCGGTAAACCTCGCTTGCGATCCGGGTCAGCAGTTCGTCGAAAAATGCCGCATCGGCCGCGTCGAGGTGACGGTGACCGTCGAGAAACTCGCGCATGACCCGCCCCGATTTCCTGCTGTAGAGCACACCGTCGCGCAGTTCGGCCGATTCGCGCACCAGGTCCACCGCTGAGTCGTGGCACCGCCGGCACTCCTCGCTGAATCGCGGCGGCGTCCGGGCTTGCGCCATTAGCATGCGGTATACCGCGTCGACCTCCATGCCGGCCAGGTAGTGGTTGTGCAGGAAGGTACGCAGGTCGGTCTCATGGTGCACACCACGCAGCTCGCCCTCCTCCACGTGCAACATGGCGCGCGCGAAATCGGCCGAGTGCCCGTGGCAGCCAAGGCAGCGATCGTCCCACAGCCAGTGCAGGTCGATTCCGGATCGTGCCGACGACGAGTCGCTCCAGACCAGGGCCGTCAGCAGCAGGGCGAGTATCGCTTTGATCGGCAGCATGGCAGGTCCGTGTCGGGATTCCCCTACGCAGTATGCGCCCACGGCGTTATTCAATGGGACCGGTTCGCTGCGGATCCGCGTTGGCCGGATCGACGCAGGCGTTTGACCAGGCGCGGCAGGAATGCCAGCACCGCCAGCAGCGCGAGGCCGATCAGGCCGACTTGGATCAGGCTGCGTTCGCCTTCCAGCACCTGCCGCCCGGCATGGCCCAGGTAGGTGTAGGCCGCGGCTCCGGGCAGCATGCAGATCGCCGACGTGACGAGATATGACCAGAAACGAATCCGCGTCAGACCAAGCGCGTAGTTCAACAGGTTGAACGGAAACGCAGGTACCAGGCGGGTGAAGGCGACAAACCGCCAGCCTTCGTCGTCGATGCCGTCGCGCAGGCGTTGCATGCTCCCGTGTGCACGCCGCTCGATCCATGTTCCACCGATGAAACGTGCAATCACGAATGCAAGTGCCGCGCCCAGCGTGGCACCGGCCAGGTTGTACAGCGTGCCTGCGATCGGCCCGAAAAGCGCGCCGCCGGCCAGGGTCATCAGGCTGCCCGGTAGAAACAGCACCGTAGCCGCGGCGTAGATCGCAACGAACAGCAGAGGGCCGGCGATGGCGGCCGCATCGATCCACCGGCCGAGCTGCGCCACGTCGAGGCGATCGCGGTGATACGCCACGAACAGCGCCGTCGCGGCTAGCAGCAATACCAACAGCGTACGCAACGTGGCGTGGCTCACCTCGATCCCCGGCGTGTTGCATCGACTATGGTGCAAATGTATCGCGGCGGCCCGACGCGTTGACCAAGTTGGGGTGCTGAACCACACTCCTTGGCACGGGAAGAACGATAATGCGCCGGCCCGCCGAGGCAGCGAGGTGACGATATGGACCAGCCTGTATTCGTAACCAACATCATGGTGTCGACCAGCCGGCGGGTGAACCTGGTGCCACTGAGTCTGCATCTGCGCGAGGCCGTGTCGCAACCGTTCAGGATCGAGATTGTCGCGACGGGGTCGGCCAATCTCGACATCGACCGCATGCTCGACATGGGCGTGGCGCTGCGGTTCGACACCGCGGATCCACGCGGACGCTACCTGCACGGTCTCGTCGATCGCGCCGAGGCACTCCCTGCCGCCGGGCGCAGCGGGCAATACCGCCTGTCGCTGGTGCCGCGCCTCGCGCAGCTTTCACGCTGCAGCAACAATCGCGTGTTCGCCGACATGTCGGTGATCGACATACTCGCCGATGTGTTCGAGACGCATGGCCTCACGTTCGAAGACCGTACCTCGGGCGACCACCCACCGCATGAGTTCACGATCCAGTTCGGCGAGTCGGATCTCGCGTTCGTCACCCGGCTGATGGAGGATGACGGCATCTGGTATTACTTCGAGCACGACGAGCATGGCCATACGCTCGTGCTGCTCGATGCAGCGGACGCGGCCTCCCCGCTGCCGGGATACGCGACGCAGTCGATGTTGGCGGCGGGTGGGACAGGGCAAGGCATCGTGCGCTTCGATCCGTGTGCGGAGGCGCGCCCGACGCGCATCGCACTCGACGACGTAGACCCCGACAACCCCGCGCGCGAGTTGGCCGTACGCGCCGGTGTCGTCAAACGCGGCGAGAGCTGTGCGACATTGGTCGACTATCCGGGTGGCTACCACGACGTTGCAACCGGCGCGCAGCGCGCCGACTTGCGGCTGGCCGCGGAGCGGACGGGTTTCCTGACCGCGCACGGCATGGGGGTCTCGCCGGGTATCGCCGCCGGACGCCGCTTTGTGCTCGCCGGGCACGCGCGCAAGGAGTTGAATGTCGCGCATGTGGTCACCGCGACCGACATGTGGGCCGATGCCGGCCCGCCGACGGCAGCATCGAACAGACTGGTGGGCGTTACCCTGCGTTGTGATTTCGTCGCCGCCCCTGAAGGCGAGCCGCTGCCGTTGCCGGCCGGCGGGCGGCGACCTGACCTGCGTGGGCCGCATACCGCCGTGGTCGATGGGCCGGCGGGTGAATCCATTCACGTCGACGCACGTGGACGCGTGCAGGTGAGGTTCCCATGGCAGGCGTCCGATGGGCCCACACCCTGGGTGCGTGTGAGCCAGGGTTGGGCCGGCGATGGGCGTGGCCTGTTGATGATTCCGCGCGTCGGCGACGAGGTGCTGGTGGCGTTCGAACACGGCGACGCGCGCCGCCCGATCGTGGTCGGCTCGCTCTACAACGGCGCCGCGACGCCACCGGCGGACCTGCCGCAGGACAAGATGCAGACGGTACTGCAATCGCGCTCGGACGCGGGCGTGCCCAACACGCTGCGTTTCGATGATACCGCCGGATCGGAGACGCTGCTGCTGGATGCCGGTCGCGATCTACTCGCGACCGCCGGCGACGACATGTTGCTCAGTGCCGGCAACGATGTGACCGGTATGGTCGGTCGCAATCTTACGGTATCGGTCGGCGGTGATACATCCGAGTCCATCGGCGATGCCTGCAGCATTGCGGTCGGCGGCAACCGCACGGTCACTGTCGGCAACAAGTACACGTTGGGGACGGCAAAGGCGCTCAGCATCGGATCGGACGATACGCTGACCCTGACCGCGGGCAAGAAGCTGACGATTCAGGGCAACCACAACATCGTGATCAGGAACGGCAAGGCGTCGATAGAGCTGCAGGCTGACGGCGACGTCATCATCAGCGGTGAACGCGTAACGGTAAAGGCGAAGGACAGGCTGTTGCTGCGCGGTGCCAACGTGGTCGAGCAGGAGGATGGCTGACGGCGTCGGCGTCAGCGGCGCCGATCGATCAGCTGATCGCCGCGCTCGATCAGCACCGGTGTGCGGCGTTGTTCGAACAACGCCGCGACATGACCGACGAAGGCCTGCCATGCATCTCGGTCGAGCCGCGCGAGTCGCGGCAGCACGAGGCGCAGCGTGCGGCCGTCGGCGCTTGAACGAAGCGTCACATCGGTGCTGACAACGCTGCGCTGGGTCGATATGCGCTGCCAGTCGATGGGATCACTGGCGCTGGACGTACGGCGGAGGGCGTCGATCAGGCGGGCGGTTTCGTCGGCCGCGTCCTCGCATGCCAACTGCTTTGCTGCGCGCCCCACCAGGTCGTCGAAGCTGCAGCGCAGATATTCGCCAACCTGGTAGGCCGGCCGCCGGTGACCGAACAGGCGCCATTCCCCGGGTGGTGGGCCGGCAACGGTCGCTACGTCGCCACTGTCAGCAATCGCGGTGCAGTCGCTGTAGGCGCAATAGCGCGTTACCGCGCGTTGCTCGAGATCGTGCTCGACGTCGGGACGCGGAGCTGAGAACGCGACCGCCTGGTCGCCAATGAACAACAGCACCTGACCCTGCGAATCGACATGCACGCGCGCTTCGGCACCCTCGCCGAGTTGCAGACGTGCGCTGGCGAAGCGTTCCAACATGTCGGCGGTCGCGCCGCGCCAGCGTGCGAGTTTTCGGCGCCGATCCTCGGTGCTTGCCCGTTCCCGTGTCGAGGCCGCGAGTTCTTCACGGTAGCTCTCCTGCAGCACCTCGAGCAGCGCATCGGCGAAGTCGAAGCGCTGCAGTTCGTCACCACCGGCCAGCGACTTGGCGATGCGCGTGAGCGGCGGAGGCGATGCGACGGGCAGTGTCGCCGCCGGCGCCCGCGACAGCATCAGCAGGGTGCCGATCGCGGCGCAGAGTGCGTATATCGGCTTTGTGATCGACGGCATCGGCATGGTCGCGGCACGCTTGTTCCGGTTCGTTTCAATCATGATACCGTCCGGCGCGCACGGCGGCGATCGACCCCGTGAACCGTGTGCAGCGGTGTTATGCTGACCGGCGGATTGTCAGCGAGGAGATCGACCGTGAGCATCAAGCCGCACGCATTCGTCGCCATGCCCTTTGGCACGAAGCCGGGCCCGGATGGCGCACCGGTCGACTTCAACCGGGTTTACGAGGAACTGATCCGTCCGGCCCTCGACGATGCGGGCCTGTTCGCGTTTCGTGCCGACGAGGAGATGCGGGGTGGCGATATTCGCGTCGACATGTTCCAGGAACTGCTGATCGCCGACCTGGTCGTCGTCGATCTCACGATCGACAACCCCAACGTATGGTATGAACTCGGCGTGCGCCACGCGCTGCGCGCGCGCGGCGTGGTGCTGATATCCGGTGGGCGGGCGACCAAGGCGTTCGACGTGTACACCGACCGCAAGGTCAGCTATGCCTTGCGTGACGGCGGCCCGGACCCGGACAGTCTCGCCGACGACCGCCATCGGCTGACGGAGATGATCGCGAAGACGATGGAATCCTGGCATGGGCGCAAGATGAGCCCGGTGTACAAGCTGATCCCCAGCCTGGTCGAGCCCGACTGGCGCAGCCTGCGGGTCGGCGATCTGCGCGAGTTCTGGGACGCCTACAACGATTGGGAGCGACGCATCGTGCAGGCGCGTCAGCGCGGTCGTGTCGGCGACATGCTGGTGTTGGCCGACGAGGCGCCGGTGTCCGCGTTTCGCGCTGCGGCGTGGATCCGTGCCGGCAAGGCGTTGCGCAGGACGGGCCACTACCGCTTCGCACTCGAGCAGCTCGAGAAGGGTCTCGCGATCGAACCGACCAACCGCAACGGGCTGCGCGAAAAGGGCATGTGCCTGCAGCGTCTCGCCGCACGCGGCGAAGGCGGTTACCGGATCGACACCGCCCGCGCGCACTACACCGCGATGTTGCAACAGAACAAGGATGACGCCGAGACCTGGGCCCTGCTCGGACGCGTCGAAAAAGACGCCTGGACGGCGAGCTGGCATACCCCCGGTTCGACGGAAGAGCAGCGTGTCGACGACGCGCGTTTCGAGAAGGCGCGCCTGCGTGAGGCGATCGACTGCTACGAGAAGGCCTTCCGCATCGACCCCAAGCATTACTATTCCGGCGTCAATGCGCTCACGCTGATGCACCTTTACCGGTTTCTGACCGGCGACGATATGTACGACGCGCGTATCGCGGTCTTCGCAGGTGCGGTACGGTTCGCCGCCGAGTGCGAGGAGGACCCCGACGCACGCTACTGGGCACGCGCCTCGATCGGCGATCTCGAGGTGCTGGTCGGTTCACCGACAACCGTGCAGGACGCCTACCTGGACGCAATCGCCATCAATCATGATGACTGGTTCGCGCTGGATTCCAGTCGGGCCCAGCTGCAGCTGCTGCGCGACCTCGGATTCGCCTCCGAACGTGTCGACGCCGGCCTGAGCGTGTTCGACCGTGCGATAGCGCGTCTGCCCATGCCCGGTCGCGAGTGGGAGCCACGTCGGGTGTTGCTGTTCAGCGGCCACATGGTCGATGCCCCCGATCGCGCCGAACCCCGCTTTCCTGAACAGATGGTGGATGTCGCCAAGCGACGCATCGAAGCCGTACTCGATGAACTCGGCGCAGGCCCCGAAGATCTCGCGCTGACGCAGGGCGCCTGCGGTGGTGACCTGCTGTTCGCCGAGGCCTGCGAGGCGCGCGACGTACACATGACCTGGTTGCTGCCGTTCATGGAGCCCGAGTTCATGGTGCGCTCGGTCATCCGGTGCGGCGAGCATTGGCGGCAGCGCTATCTCGCCGTGCGTCAGAAACTGCGCAATCCGATTCTCGCGGCACCGCAAGAGTTGGGTGATTCCCCCGCCTATGCCGAACAGGGCTATCCTTACGAGCGCTGCAACCTGTGGCTGCTGTATACCGCCTTGTCGTGGGGCATCGAAAAGGTGCATTTCGTCTGCCTCTGGAACGGAGGTGGCGGCGACGGACCGGGCGGCACGGCGCACATGTATGGCGAGGTGGCCAAGCGTACCGGCCAGGTCCACTGGATCGACACGCGAGCGCTCGATCAAGAAAACGACTGATTATTTTTCTGCGGGGGCCGAAATCATGCAGAAGCAACTGCGCGAACGTATGCAGACCGCCGGGCCAAAGAAGATTCTTGCCTGTGACGGTGGCGGGATATTGGGGCTGATGTCGGTGGAGATCCTGGCCGCGATCGAGGCGCAGCTGCGCGAAAGCACAGGCAATCCGGATCTGGTGCTCGCCGACTGGTTCGATTTCACCTGTGGTACGAGCACCGGCGCGATCATTGCCGCCTGCATCTCGTGCGGCATGTCGACCGATCAGATTCGCACGTTCTACGTCGACAGCGGGGAGCAGATGTTCGACAAGGCGTCGATACTGCAGCGGCTACGCTACAGCTACAACGACGAGCCCTTGGCGCAAAAGCTGCAGCATGAACTCGACACGGCGCTCGGCTATCCCGCGCCGGGCGGGCGGCGCAAACCCAAGGCGACACTTGGCGACGAAGGCCTGCGCACGCTGTTGATGATGGTGCTGCGCAATCACACCACCGACTCGCCGTGGCCGATCAGCAACAACCCGTTCGGCAAGTACAACCAGGCCGAGCGGCCCGACTGCAACCTGCGCCTGCCGCTGTGGCAGCTGGTTCGCGCCAGCACGGCGGCGCCGACCTTCTTTCCGCCCGAGATCGTCACACTGGGCGAGGGCACCGAAAAGCCCTACAGCTTCGTGTTCGTCGACGGCGGCGTGACCACGTACAACAATCCCGCCTGTCTCGCGTACCAGATGGCGACCGCGGCTCCGTACGGCATCAACTGGGAGACGGGTGTCGACAAAATGCTGATCGTATCGGTCGGCACCGGACGGGCGGCCAACGCGCGGCCGAACCTGACCGAGGGCGATCTGTGGCTGCTCGACCACGCCAAGAACATCCCGTCGGCGCTGATGAATGCGGCCTCGGACGGTTGGGACATGAGTTGCCGCATCATCGGAGAATGCCGGTTCGGTGAGCCGATCGATCGCGAGGTGGGCGACCTGGTGGTCAGGAAATCGGACTGGGGAAAGGACCCGAAGCGGCACTTTGCCTATGTGCGCTACAACCCGGATGTTACGGCGGAAGGACTGCGCAAGCTCGGCCTGGCGAAGATCAGTGCAGAGGCGATGTCCAAGATGGACAGCACCGACCATATCGCCGACATCCAGCGTGTGGGCACCGTATACGCGGGCAAGTACGTCGACAGCGCGAAGTATTTCCGGGGGTTCTGAGTCCCTGGCGTGGCGTGGCGTGTGCATGCTGCGTCCGCTTAGAATCGGGGGGGTGGGACGTCGCAACGGCGCTCAAGTAACGACAACGACAAAACCAGAGGAGGCGATCATGGGCCTGTTCGACTTCGCCAAGGACCTTGGCAAGAAACTTTTTGGCGCCGGCGACGATCCAGCAGAAAAGATCAAGCAGAGCATCAACGCGGCCAACCCGGGGGTCGAGGATCTCGATGTGCGGTTCGAGGATGGCGTGGTTCACCTAGGTGGCAAGGCGGCAACGTCCGAGGCGCTCGAGAAGACGGTGCTGATCGCCGGCAACGTGCAGGGCGTGTCCGAAGTGAAGATCGACGCCATGCAGGCACCTGAACCCGAGCCGGCCGTCGAGTACTACACCATCGTAAAAGGTGACACGCTGTCGAAGATCGCGCGGCACTACTACGGCAATGCCATGGACTATCCGAAGCTGTTCGAAGCCAATCGCGAGGTGATCAAGGACCCGGACCTGATCTATCCGGGACAGAAGATCCGTATCCCGCCCAAGACCTGGTGATCCACAGAAGGCGACGGCGTGCGTCCGTGAGTGGGCGCCGTCAGGTCGCTACAGGAAGGTCCTGGCGCCGATCATGCGCCGTTGCCAGTAAGGATTGTCGAGCGACGCGCGTGACACCTGCTTGCCTGACGACGGCGCGTGGATGAACACACCGCCGCCCTCGTAGATGCCCACGTGACGCAACTTGTCGCCGTCGATCGCGAAGAACAGCAGGTCGCCGGGGACCAGGTGTCGGCGCCGCGGTATGCGCGCCTGCGACCACTGTTCCTCCGCCGTGCGCGGTATGCCAATGCCGACTTGGCGGTGGACGAACTGCACCAGACCGCTGCAGTCGAAGCCGCGCCGCGTGTTACCACCAAACCGGTAAGGGGCGCCGATCTGGCGTGCCGTCACGCGGATCAGGTCGGCGCGCGCCCGCGACACCGGCGCCGGTGGCAGGTCCTGGCGCGTCTGCAGCGGCAAGGTGTCGTGTCGGTGCGGGGCGGCGCAGGCGCCGACCAGCACGCTCAGCCCCGCGCCGGCGAGGGCGCAGAGGAATGCGGTACGGCGTTGCGTAAGACGCTGCTGCATGGAACCGGGACGACGCGTTGGGTAGTCCCAGCATAGTCGGCAACGCCCGCTGCCGCTTGAATCCCGACGCGACGGGCGCCGATGCACCCGACGTACCGGCTCCTCGTCGCGGGCGGCCGTGCGTCAGCGGCGGATGCCCTCGACGCCGAGCCACAGGGTCACCTCTTTGGATGCCGGCCCGAGGTTCTTCTTGATCCCGAAATCGGCCAGTGCAAACTGCGTGCGTCCCTCGAAACCGCGGCGGTAGCCGCCCCATGGGTCGGGCCCCGCACCGATGTGCGTGACGTCGATCGTTATCGGGCGGGTGATCCCGTGCAGCGTCAGTTCGCCCGCGAGCACACCGGTGCCCTCGCCGGTTGGGCGATACGCGGTGCTGACGAAACGTGCCTCGGGGAACTTGTCGACCTCGAGGAAATCCTCGTTGCGCAGGTGCTTGTCGCGTTCGGCATGGTTGGAATCGACGCTCGCGGCGTCGATCAGCACGCTCACCTTGGATGCAGCGGGGTTGTTTTCGTCATAGCTGAATTCTCCGGCGAAGGTGTTGAAGCGGCCGATTAGCCAGCTGTATCCGAGGTGTTTGATCTGGAACTGGATGAAGGCGTGGGCGCCCTTGGAATCGATGACGTAGTCGTCGGCGACGGCCGTTGCCGAACCACCGGCGAACAGGCCGGCGGCAATGAGCGACAGCAGGTTTCTTGACATCGGTATCTCCTCGTCTTGGTGTCAATTCGTTTGGCTCGATGCGGTGCCGGGGCGCAGCATTCGACGCAGCGTTGCGTCGCGCGCGATGAAATGATGATGGAATGCCGCACCGGCGTGCGCGGCGACGACGCCGAGCAGCGTCATCGCCAGCGCGAAGTGTACGTCGCCGGCGATGTCCGCCTGGTGCTCGATGCCATGCAGCGTCGCCGGGACGCTGAACCAGTCGAACACGTCGACGGCCCGGCCGTCGGCGGTCGAAACCAGGTAGCCGCTGATGACCAGCAGTCCCGGCAGCAGGTACAGCAACCGATGGACCCAACGCACGCCCGCCGCCTGCGCGGGTGACGACGTCAGTGGGACCGGTCGTTGCTGCGTCAGGCGCACGGTGAGACGCAGCAGCAGCACGATCGCGAACAGCACACCCAGTGCACGGTGGATATCGGGCCCCTTGACGTACCAGGGGTCGTAGTAGTCGAGGTCGGTCATCCACAGGCCGAGCGGGATTAGGATTGCGACCGCGGCGACACTGAGCCAGTGCAGCGCGATGGCCGTGCTGCCATAACCATTGCTCGTGTTGGTCCATTGCATACGGTCTCAGTCCCCGCGGCGGTCCGACGTCGTGGTCTGTGGTGCGTGCCGCAGCGCCAGACTCAATGCGGTCAAGGCAAACAGCGACGCCATCAGAAAGGCGACGAAGGCCGTCCAGCCGAACTCCAGATACAGGAACCCGGGCAGGTACGAGCCGAGCGCACCGCCGGTGTAATACGCCGAAACGTATAGACCGTTGATCAGGCCCTTGCGTTCCGTCTCCAGGTGGTTCAGAAACGCCGACAACACGCTGTGCAGCGTGAACATGCCTGCCGCGAACAGCAGCATCGACAGGTAGGCGAAACCGTTGCCGGGCAGGGCGAATGCCGCGGTGCCGGCCAGGTAGACCAGGCTCCCGGCCACCAGCGTGCGGCGTTCGCCGCCGAACAGCCGCACCAGGCGCAGCGAGGCCAGTGAGATCGCGACGCCGATCAGATAGCCGGTGTAGACCAGCGCGATCTCGCTCTGGGAGATGGCCGGGTCATTGTCACGCATGTGGAAGGGCAGGAAATTCAGCATTGCCGCGAACACGAAGAACAGTAGGAAAGCGCTGCCCAGTCCCTCGGCATACACCGGGCGCCGGGCCAGTGCGCGAATCTCGGCCAGGTGGACCTTGCCGAGACGCAGGCGCGGATCGGACGCCAGCCGGGTCGTCAGCAGGGTGGCCAGCAGCGCGGCAACCGCCCAGAACAGGAATGCCGCCTGCCAGCCGGCGAGGTCGGTGATGATGCCGCTGAGCACGCGGCCGCTGTAGCCGCCGGCGATGGTCGCGGCGATGTACACGGTGATGTTGCGCCGGGTGCGGTCGTGACCACCGGCCGACGAACTGTAGGTCATCAACGCGGTGAAGATCGCCGGCAGCATCGTGCCCTCGATTGTGCGCAGCACGAAAAACACCGGGTAGTCGGGACCGAGGCTGATCGCGAACTGGGCCAGCGTCAGCACGCTGAACCCGGCGGTGAGCATGTGCTTGGTCGAGACGCGTTCCAGCACATAGCCGTACAGCAGGGGGCCGAGTGCCAGCGGCACCATCGTCGCCGTGGTCAGCAGCGCCGTGTCGCCCACCGGGCGCCCCCACTGGGCGGCCAACAATGGCAGCAGCGGCTGGGTGGCATACAGCACCGCGAACCCGACGACGGTGCAGTAGACGACGATGAAGGTGTTGCGGATGCCCATGTCGCGAGCCTATGTCTGGCGGGCGGCCAAGTACAGGACCGCGCCGCGGCAGGGAGTGGCCTGTCGAGCCAATGTCACGGGCAACGGTATAATGACCGCTTTGCCGGGGTCTGGAGTTTTCGATGTCGGACGTTCTGCATCTGCGTTTTCTCGGTGTGGGAAACGCGGCGGCGCACGAGCTGGGCAACGCCGCGGCGGTGCTCGAGGATGATGTGGGTGCACCGCTGCTGCTGATCGACTGTGGACCGACGGTGCTGCCGGGCTACGTCGATCAGTATGCGACGCTGCCCGAGGCGCTGTTCATCACGCACACCCATCTCGACCATGTCGGTGGCCTGGAGAACCTCTTCTATCGCCTCGCCTGCGAGCAGACGGCATTGCCGCCGGTGCGGCTGTACGTGCCGGCTGCGATCGTCGAACGTCTGCACCGGCTGCTCGGCGAGGAGCCGTTCAAGCTGGCCGAGGGTGGCATGAATTTCTGGGACCGCTTCCAACTCGTCCCGGTTGGCGACCATTTCTGGCACGCGGGACGGCTGTTCGACGTGTTCACGGTCGACCACCACGGCTACCGCAGTGCGTTCGGCCTGGCCCTGGCCGATTACTTCCTGTACACCGGTGATACCCGGCCGATCGCGGACGTGCTGGCGCGTTTCGCCGCCGCCGGCGAACGCGTGTTTCACGACTGCGCGCTGGACGGCAACCCCTCGCACGCCGGCATCGACGACATCGAGCGCTGCTATCCGCACGAACTGCGTGAACGCCTCGTGCTCTACCACTACGAGTCGGAGCTGGCCGCGGCGCAACTGCGTCGCCATGGCTACGAGGTCGCAGTGCGTGGCGGGCGGTACAAGCTCGACCCGATTCGGCCCGATCTGCGGCGCGCCGGCTGACGTCGCGGAGGCACGCGATTTCCAGCACCCGGCCGGATAGCGGATAATGCCCGGCTGGGCCCAACGCCGGAGCGAGTCGTGAAGTTCACTGTCGGGGAATTCCGTAACTGGAAACAGAAAAAGGTCACGCTGCTGGGGATGTCCGGCGTTGGCAAGACCTACCTGTCGGCCTTGTTGCGGCGCTACGGCTGGTACCACTATTCGGGCGACTACCGGATCGGCACGCGGTATCTCGACGAAAGCATCCTTGACCTGATCAAGGAACAGGCGATGCAGGTGCCATTCCTCAGCGAGCTGCTGCGCAACGACTGGATCTACATCCGCAACAACATCAAGGTGTCGGATCTCGGTCCGGTGCTGTCGTTCGTCGGCAAGCTCGGTGACCCGGAATTCGGCGGCGTGCCGCTCGAGGACTTCCAGCGTCGCCAGGCCCTGTACCGGGATGCCGAGATCGCCGCGATGTACGACGTGCCGTGCTTCATCGACAAGGCGCAGAAGATCTACGGTTACGACCACTTCGTCAACGATGTCGGCGGTTCGCTGTGCGAACTCGACGAGCCGGGCGTCATTGACCTGCTGGTCGAGCACACGTTGATGCTGTACATCCAGGTGACCGATGCCGACGAGGAGCAGAAGCTGATCGCGCGCGCGCAGAGCGATCCCAAGCCGCTCTACTATAGGCCCGAGTTCCTGGTCGAACAGCTCAAGGTGTACCTCGACGACAACGGCCTCGGCTACGCGGCCCAGATGGATCCGAACGCGTTCACGCGCTGGGTGTTCCCACGCCTGTTCCGTTCGCGTATCCCACGCTACGAAAAGATCGCCGAGCAGGGCTACACGGTCACCTCGCGCGAAGTCGCACAGGTGCGCGACGAGGCGGACTTCCTCGCCCTGCTCGAGAAAGCGATCGCGCGCACCGCGTGAGGTCGATGCCATGCCGATAGTCGCCCACAACGATCTGCCCACCTTCGACCGCCTGCGTCAGGAGGGGGTCAACGTGCTGCGGCCGGATCGGGCGCTGCACCAGGATATCCGCGAGCTGCACATCGGCCTGCTCAACATGATGCCGGACAAGGCGCTCGCGGCGACCGAGCGCCAGTTCTTCCGCCTGGTCGGCGACAGTAACCCGATCGCGCAGTTCTACGTGCACCCGTTCACGCTGCCGCAACTGCAGCGCAGCGCCGAGGCACGCGACTACGTGGCGCGCTACTACGACCGCTTCGAGGACCTGCGCGACCAGGGTCTCGATGCGCTGATCATCACCGGCGCCAACGTGGTTGGCCCGGATCTCGCGACCCAGCCGTTCTGGGGGCCCCTGATCGACGTCATCGACTGGGCCTTTGCACACGTGACGTCGACCCTGTGCAGCTGCCTTGCCACCCACGCGGTGCTCGAGTTCCGCTACGGCCAGCGACGCATTCCGCGTCCGGTCAAGACCTGGGGCGTGTTCCCACACCGTCTGGTTGCGCGTGATCACCCGCTCGTGCACGACGTGAACACGCGTTTCGACGTGCCTCACTCGCGCTGGAACGATGTGTCGCCGGCCCAGTTCGGCGCCGCGGGCCTGCGCGTGCTGGCCGAGAGCGACGTCGGCGTGCATCTGGCGACCAGTGCTGACGGTTTCCGGTTTGTGTTCTTTCAGGGTCATCCCGAGTACGACACCATCTCGCTGTTGAAGGAGTACAAGCGCGAGGTCGTGCGCTACGCGACCGGGCAGACGAGCGACTACCCGCCGTTCGTCGACAACTATTTCGGCGAGCGGGCGCAGGCCGTGCTGCGCGAATATCGTGCGCATCTCGATGCCGCGCTGGCGGCCGGCGCACCCGAACCGCCATTCCCCGACGAGCTCCTGTCCGGCGGCCTCGACAACACCTGGCGCGATACCGCGCACGCGGTCGTCGGCAACTGGATGGGCCTGGTCTACCAGGTGACGCACAGCGACCGCCGCAAGCCGTTCATGGACGGCATCGATCCCGACGACCCGCTGGCATTGGGTGCGCGTTAGTGTCAGGCTGGCCCTCACTCGCCTGACTTGCCGTAAGTAACTGAGGCGGCGCTGGGCGATTCGTTGTTTGCGGAACAGGGCACACGATGCATCCGACATACGCCAGGCATTGGCTGATACAGGGTCTGCCGGACGGGGCCAAGGCGGCGCTCTACGCAATCGGTGACCTCGTCGAGGTCGCTGTGGACGACATCGTCATCGAGGCTGACCGACCGAACGGTCATCTGTATCTGTTGCTCGAGGGCGCGTTCAAGGTGCACCTGCCGGCGCGTGGGCGGCGCAGCAGCGGGCGTACGCTCGCCCATCGCGGTCCCGGCGACCTGCTGGGCGAGTATTCGTTCATGGACGATTTCCAGCCGATGGCGGGGGTCAGCGCCTCAACGCCGGGGCTGATGCTGCGGATCGATCATGACGCACTGCGCGAGTTGCTCGACGGCGATATCGCGCTGGGTGCCGTCGTGTATCGAAATCTGCTCGCCTATCTGGTTGTGCGGCTGCGTTCGCAGGACGAGGAGATTGCCTGCCTGATGATGTAGCGAGTCACGACATCTGGAGACGCACCTGTTTCCAAGATGCGCCGGTCGGGCACGGGACTGCACACTGGCGGTGCCACCGGTCGATACCGTCGAATCGACACCTGCTCAACCGTATCCGGACAACCCGCGGCGGCAGGGCAGGTGGCACGCGGCGGTCAGACCGCGCGCCCACCTGCGGATCGGCGTCATGCAAGACCGAGGCCAAGGAACACGGCGCCGGTCAGCGCGGCCAGCGCAGCCCCGGTGCCAATGGCCAGGCGCTGCAGGCGTGCGGACCGCCGCCCGACCCTCGCGAGCGCCATGCCGGTGCCGACGATGATCGCGTACTGCACGGCGGCGAAGCCGAGCAGGTAGGACAGCAGCGGCGTCTGCTCGGCGCCGACGATCGATTCCCCGTAGGCGTAGCCATGGAAGATGCCGACACCGGCAAACAACGTGCCGACCAACATCGCGGGCAGACTGCGCTTCAGCAGCAGCACCGCAACGCCGCCGAGCAGCGCCGACAGCGCAACCAGCGTCTCGGTCATCGGCAACGCCGCTGCGGCGACGTGGTACAGCGTGCCGGCGACGGTCGCGCCGACGAACGCCAGCGGCACGAGGAAACGTGCTGTCCCCTTCAATGTCACGGTCAGCAACGCGGCGACGAGCAGGAAAGCGAGATGGTCGAGGCCGATCACAGGGTGTGCAATGCCCGACAGCAGACCTTCGAACAGTGTCGACGGCGTCCTGCCGCCCATGGCGTGGTGCGCGGTGGCCAGTGGCGACAGCGTCAGGCCGGTTGCAGCGATGAAGATTCGGACCGGCAGGGTCGCCGGCACGAAATGGGTGCTGGAATGATTCATCTCCGATACCTCGTGAGTGCTTGTTGTCGGGGGAGTGGGGGACCGGTCGGTCTACCAGGATTTGTACGGCAGGAACTTGCCGTTCATCGAGATGACGACACGGTCGCCCGCAGGGTTCTGTTCCTTGTCGATGTGCATGCTGAAGTCGATGGCCGACATGATGCCGTCACCGAACTTTTCGTGAATGATCTCCTTGATGGTGTCGCCGTAGACGCCGACGATCTCGTACAGGCGATAGATCACCGGGTCGGTCGGGACGAGTTTGTCCCAGTGTTTGTGCGGGAAAACCTGCAGCGCCTCGCTGACTTCGTTGTCGAGGCCGAGCGTATCGGCGACGCGTGCGGCGTGTTCGGGTTTCAGGCTGTTCATGCCGAGACACGCCGAGGTGAGGAACACCGGCGCGAGGCCGACGGCGTCGGCCAGCGCCTCCCAGCTCATACCGCGGTCCTTACGTGCGGCGAGAATGGCTAGCGTCATATCGTCTTTAGTCACGGAGATTCTCCTGGGTGGGTGACGGGTCGAAAGGGTCGGCTGCTGTATGGCGATCGACCAGGTGCAATGCACCGCCGTTGTCGCCGAGCGCCAGCACGGTACGTCCCGGTCGCCACTGCAGCGCGGCAATCTCGTGGTTGAACCGGCGGGTGAAGACCACGTCACCCGTGTCGTCCGAGATACACAGTCGGCCGGAGCGGTCGCCGGAGGCCAGCAGCGCGCCATCGTCGGACCAGGCCAGCGCGGTAATGGTCGCGCGATGGTGGCGTAACGGATTGCCCTGCGTGCCACCACCGTCACGTGACAGTGTCCACAGCACGATATCCGGTCCGCCGGCCGTCGCGATCAGTGCAGTTCTGGGATGCCAGGCCAGGCAGGCGACCTTGCTCGGGTAGCCGCGCATGGTCAGCTGACGGGCCGCCTTGGTGCCGTTTCCCGGCAGCCACAGCTGCAGGAAGCCGTCCTGTGTGCCGACCGCCAGGGCCTTGCCGTTCGGCTGCCACGCAACCGCCACCGGTGCGCCGGGAAAACTGAGCAGCGGCACCGGTTCCGCGCCGTCACCGTCGAGGCGCCACAGGAACAGGCCCTTGTTTGCCGCGGTGGCGAGGCGGCGGTTGTCGGGTGCCCACGCCATCGCCAGCACGTGTCGGCGGGCGTCGAACCACATGCCGAGCGACTCGCCGCCGCGCCACAGTGAGATGGTCTTGCGCGCCGCGGCGGCGAGTACGCTGCCGTCCGGCGTCCACGCCAGGTGTTCGACCCAATCGCTGCCATTCGCCAGGGTCTCGCATGCCTGTTGCGCGTTCGCGTCCCACAGCAGCACGCGTCCGTCTTCGCCGGCGGTGGCAACGACGCCGGTATTGCCCGGCTGCGGGCACAGGCGGGTCAGGCCGCCATCGTGCGCGTGCCAGTGCCGCTGTTCGCCGCCGTCGCTGGCGAAGCGATATACCAGTCCACCGGCCGTGCCGACGAACAGCTGCGCGCCATCGGCCGCCCAGGCGAGGTCGGTCACGGCGTCGTCGAGCGCCCGTGACCAACCGCACCCGAACGGTGCGGGCGTCGCGACCGCCGCTAGGCCAGACACGCCCGCAGCCCTTCGGTCAGCTCGGCGCGGTCGAGGTCGCGGCCGATGAATACGAGCTGGCTCTCGCGCGCCTCGTCGGACTGCCACGCGCGTCCGGCCTGGCCGTCAAACAGCATGTGTACGCCCTGGAAGACGAAGCGCCTGGGGTCGCCGCGCAGGCTCAGGACGCCCTTGCTGCGGAAGATGTCGGTGCCGCGCCGGCGCAACAGCTCGACCATCCAGCGCTCGAAGCGATCGGGGTCGAGTTCGCCGCCGAGCCGCACGCCGACCGATCCGACCGTATCGTCGTGTTCGTGCGGGCTGGCGTAGCGATAGGCATCGTATGGATCGCAGGGCTCGTCGGCGCGACTCAACTCGAGACCGAATTCTTCCGGCAGGTGCTGGGTGAACAACACGTAGCACCCGGGCGCGGCGATGCGGATCGAGGCACAGGCACCATCGCTGGAGTCGACCGGCAGCCGGTACAGCATGTTGCCCGCGGTGATCGGGTCGTCGGCGACGAACACCGGGTCGCCCGAATACAAGGTGATGCTCTCGCGCTTCCAGCCGTCGAAAGCCGCCGTGTCGTGCAGACCGGGTCCGCCGAGGACCAGGTCGATCGTGGGGTCGGGGCCTGGCTGCAGGCGCAGCGCGTAGTCGCCGGCCGCGAGCTCGTACAGGCCGGCCCACTCGAACGGCAGTTCCTCGCGCAGGAACTCCGGCATGTCGGCGGCGCGTGCCTCGAGATCGAAGGCGCGGATGTCCAGCAGATGCTCGAGCGGGATGTCGCCACGCACGCTGCGGTGAATCGTCGCCAGGCGGTTGAATCCGCGGATGTCGTCGGTAAGGCGCTGCAGCGCTTGTTCGGTGACCAGATCGGATTTGTTCAGCAGCACGACATCGGCGAACGCCAGCTGCGCGCGGCACTCGGCACTGTCCATGTGCAGCATCACGTGATGCGCATCGACCACGGTCACGATCGCGTCGAGACGCAGCTTGTCTTTCATCTCGTCATCCATGAAGAACGTCTGTGCCACCGGGCCCGGATCGGCCATGCCGGTGGTCTCGATCAGGATATGATCGAACTGATGCCTGCGTCGCATCAGTCGGCCGAGGATGCGGATCAGGTCGCCGCGCACGGTGCAACAGATGCACCCGTTGTTCATTTCGAAGATCTCTTCGTCGGCCTGCACCACCAGTTCGTGGTCGATGCCGATTTCGCCGTATTCGTTCTCGATCACCGCGATGCGCTTGCCGTGCTGCTCGCCAAGGATGCGATTCAGCAGCGTGGTCTTGCCGGAACCGAGGAAGCCCGTCAGCACGGTGACCGGTACGCGTGAGTCGGCCTCCGCGGTGCTCGCTGGCGGTTTCAGTCGGTTGGCTTCCTGTGCGCATGCGGTCATCGGCGGATTCTCTGCTGTGGGTGATCGTCTGTCGGTTCAGGCCTTCGCGGCGCCGACGTTGTTGGCCGTGGGTGGGTCGGCGGCCGCGACCGCGGGATTCACCTCGACCGGCGTTGTTGATGTGACCGAGGGTGTGTCGGTGTCCGAGACGACGCCGGCGAGTTCCTTCGATCGACGCACGAGGAAATCCACGAGATGGTTGCGGATCCGGTAGTAGCCCGGGTCGTGGATGATCGTGCTGCGCTCGCGCGGGTGGGTGAGCTCCACCTTGACCGACTCGGCGATACGCGCATACGGCCCGTTGGTCATCAACAGGATGCGGTCGGCGAGCAGGATCGCCTCGTCGACGTCGTGCGTGATCATGAACACGGTCTGGCGCGTCGCATCACAGATCTTGACCAGCTCGTCCTGGATCGTACCGCGGGTCAGCGCGTCCAGAGCGCCGAACGGCTCGTCGAGCAGCAGCAGCTTGGGCTGGATCGCGAATGCGCGTGCGATCGACACCCGCTGACGCATGCCGCCGGACAGCTGCGACGGTTTGCGCAGTTCGGCACCGTCGCCGAGGCCGACCATCTTCAGGTAGCGGTAGCTGTGTTCGCGTACCTTGTCCTTGTCCCAGCCCGGCCAGCGCGACCGCACCGCGAACGTCACATTGTGCAGCGCGCTGAGCCAGGGCAGCAGCGAGTAGTTCTGGAACACCACGCCGCGGTCGAGACTCGGTCCCGCTACCTCGATGCCGTCCATGAACACGTGCCCCTCGCTGGGGGCATCGAGGCCGGCCAGCACGTTCATGATCGTCGACTTGCCGCAGCCGGAATGGCCGATGATGCAGACGAACTCGCCCTTTTCGATCGTGAAGCTGGCGTTCTCGAACACGGTCAGTTCACCGTCGCTGCCGGGGAAGCGTCGGGCGAGGTTTTCGATCTCGAGGAAGGCTCTGGTCATGGCGAGGGGCTCATTCCTCGTACTGCACGAGGCGGGTGGCGTACGACAGCGCGAGGTCGAGCAGCATCCCGACCACGCCGATCATCAGGATCGAGAAGATCACGCTGGTGAGATCGAGGTTGTTCCACTCGTTCCACACGTAGTACCCGATGCCGGTGCCTCCGACCAGCATTTCGGCGGCGACGATGACCAGCCAGGCGATGCCGATCGAGATGCGCATGCCGGTCAGGATGGTCGGTGCGGCGGCCGGCAGGATCACCGTCAGCGCAGTGCGCAGCGACGACAACTCGTGCGTACGTGCCACATTGATCCAGTCGCGGCGGACATTGGCGACACCGAACGCGGTGTTGATCAGCATCGGCCAGATCGAGCAGATGAAGATGACGAAAATCGATGAGGTCTCGGAATCCTTGATGATGAAGAGCGCGAGTGGCATCCATGCCAGCGGCGAGATCGGGCGCAGCACCTGGATGAACGGGTTCATTGCCTTGTACATCAGCGGCGACATGCCGATCAGGAAACCGAACGGGATCGCCAGCAGCGCGGCGAGGAAGTAACCTGCCAGCACGCGGTAGATCGAGTAGGCGAGCTGGATGCCGATGCCCTTGTCGTTGGGGCCGGCGTCGTAAAAAGGATCGGACAGCTCCTCGACCGCGCGACCGATGATCTCCGACGGCGCGGGCACGCGCGCCTCCTGATCGGCGCCGCCCATCAATATCTCGTACTCGGTAAGCGGTTTGTCCGCCGAGGGCGGATGGTTGGCGAACTCCCAGATGCCGAGCATGAACAGCAGCAGAGCGATCGACAACAACGTGGCGCGGGCATTCAGCGATTGCAGCATGTTGGCTTTCCGATCGACGGGGCGGGCGCGTCATGCCCACCCCGTCGCGTGTTTCCTCAGACGCGTTTGATGGTGAAGCTGTCGACGTATTCCTCGGCCTTGTCCGGGTCGAACTCCTTGCCCATGATCGTGTACTTCTCATAGGTATGATCCGGCGCGGTGTAACCGAGATCGGTCATGATCCTGCTGGCGTCGGCGGCGAGGTACACCTCTTCGGCGATCGCCTTGTAATCGATGTCGCCCTTGATGTAGCCCCAGCGCTTCATCTGCGTAAGGATCCATACGCCCATCGAGTGCCACGGGAAGGGGTCGAAATCGATGCGTTTCGGGTCGTCCAGCACGTTGCCGAGCCCGTCGGCGTATTTACCGGTGAGCACCTGGGCGATCACCGCCTCGGGCTGGTTCAGGTAGTTCTTCGGTGCAATTGCCTTGGCAATCTCCACGCGGTTCTCGGCCTTCTGCGAAAACGCGGTGGCATCGACGATCGCCTTCATCAATGCACCGTAGGTGTTCGGCAACTCGGTGGTGAATTTCTCCGAGCAGGCGAACGCACAGCATGGGTGGCCTTCCCAGATGTCCTTGGTCAGGGTGTGAATGAAACCGACTTTCTCCCACACCGCGCGTTGGTTGAACGGGTCGGGCGACAGGTAGCCGTCGAGGTTGCCGGCGCGCAGGTTGGCGACCATCTCCGGCGGTGGCACGACGCGGATCTGGATGTCCTTGTCGGGATCGAGGCCATGCTCGGCGACGTAGTAGCGCAGCAGGAAGTTGTGCATCGAGTAGTCGAAAGGCACACCGAACTTGAAGCCCTTCCACATCTTGGGGTCGCGCTTGTCCTTGTGGTCGACATGCAGCACGATCGCCTGGCCGTTTATGTTCTCGACCAGCGGCATGCGAAACGGCATCGCGGTCGAGCCCGCGCCCATCGACATGGCAAGTGGCATCGGCGTCAGCATGTGCGAGGCGTCGTATTCGCCAGCCAGCGACTTGTCGCGCGCAACGGCCCAGCCGGCCGTTTTGATCACGTCGACGTCGAGGCCGTATTTGGCGTAGAAGCCCATCGGGTGCGACATGATGATCGGGGTCGCGCAGGTGATGGGCACGAAACCGATCTTCAGCTTGGTCTTTTCGGGCTTGCCCAGTGAATCCTTGATCGCGGCCTTGGCGGCCTCCATCGGGAACAGGCTGGCCAGGATCGCCGCCATCGTGCCGCCGCCGATCATGCGCATGAAGTCGCGCCGGCTCGGTTCGTGGTGGCCAAACACCGAGCGTACGATCGCACTCTCGATGACCCGGTCCATGATGTCCTCGGAGGACGCGAGTGGATTGGCATCCGCCTTGTCCGATGCGGATTCGATCGGATGGCGCAGGGACGGCATGGGCCCGGCCGGCGTCTCGCTGCCTTCGAACACCGCCTTCTCGATCCTGGCGGTCAGTTCGGTCTCGGTACATTCGTAATCGGCTTGGGTCTGACTGCGGGCGAACACGCAGATGGGGCACGAACAACCCGGTCCGTGCGTAAGGTCGGATCCCGCATCGAAGGGATCTCCCAGACTCTTGAAGGACATTGCATTCCCCTCTTAGATCGTTGATGACAGCCATCGCCCCCGGCGGCCCCGGCCGGCCGGGCCGTGTTGGCACGACCCCTGCTCGAGTCCCTCTGGCGAGCACATGCGCGTGTGTTTGGCACCCAGACGGATCGATCTCGGCGCACGGAGGCGCCACACGCGGCGATGTACGCACCGAGGAGGTGCGTATTACCGGACGTCGACGACGACCCCCGAGGCCGATGAAGACGTTCGATGTAGCTCGTTGCAGAGCCCATGCCAGATGCCAGCGGATTTCTGAAGTAATTGAGACAAAAGGGAAAAATGATTGGCCCATGGGCGGGCGGCGATGATGCAAATGCGTGGATTACGCAGACGCGTAAGGGCATTTACGCGGATGCGTGGATTCCATCGGGTGAGGATTGGCATGACGACGCTATCAATACGACCTGAAACGGTGCGATTCGGCGGCGCGTTGCGCGGGGGGGACGATGCGACGACGCTGTTCGAGTCGGCCCCCGAGGCCCAGTTGCTGCTCGATCCGTACGCCGACAGCGTGCTGGCCGCCAATGCCGCGGCGCGTCGCCTGCTCGGATTCGCGGCGGAGCGCATGCCGCAGCTCACGGCCAGTCGCCTGCTCGGTGCGGGTCTCGATCAGCTCGTCGTGTTCACCCAGGCGGTGCTGGAAAAGGGCGAGGGCTGGACCGACAGGCTCTACTACCGTGACAACCAGGGCGAACTGCTCAGGCTCGAATGCCACGCAGTACGGGTGATGTCGCCGCAGGGCGTCGCGGTACTCGCGTCGGTGCGCGACATGCGCCGGCAGCGTGGCCTGCGCGAGTATGCCGATGCCAATGAGTTCATGAACCGCGGCCTGTCGGAGTGGCGTCGCGTCGAACGGCTGTTCGCCGAGATTGAACAGGAAAACCGCTTGATCCTGCAGGCGGCCGGCGAGGGCATCTATGGGGTCGACACCAGTGGGGCGACGACCTTCGTCAACCCGGCCGCGGCACGCATGCTCGGCTACGGCGCCGACGAGCTGGTCGGCAGGAATATGCACAGCCTGCTGCACCATACGCACACCGACGGTACGCATTACCCGGTTGGCCAATGCCCGATCTACGCGGCGTTCAAGGACGGCGTGGTCCACCAGGTCGAGGACGAGGTGTTCTGGCGCAAGGACGGTTCGGCGTTCCCGGTCGAATACACCAGCACGCCGATCCGCAAGAGCGGCGAACTGGTCGGCGCCGTGGTCGTATTCCGTGACATCAGCGAGCGCCTGGAGACAGATCGCCGGCTGCATCGGGCACTGGAGGAACTCGGGCAGCTCAAACGGCGCCTCGAGCTGGAAAACGCCTATCTGCAGGAGCAGATCGACGAGGACCACAACCACCAGGAGATCGTCGGCCGCAGCGGTGCGCTGCGACAGACCATTTACCAGATCGAGATGGTCGCGCCGACCGATGCCGCGGTGCTGATCACGGGTGAGTCCGGTACCGGCAAGGAACTGATCGCACGCGCAATCCACCAGAGCAGCCGGCGGGCCGAGCGGCCGCTGATTCGCGTGAACTGTGCCGCGGTGCCGCGCGAGCTGTTCGAGAGCGAGTTCTTCGGCCACGACAAGGGGGCATTCACGGGCGCATTGCGCAACCGCGCCGGACGCTTCGAGCTGGCCGACGGCGGCACGCTGTTCCTCGACGAGGTCGGCGAGATCCCGCTCGAGCTGCAGAGCAAGCTGTTGCGGGTGCTGCAGGAGGGACAGTTCGAACGTGTCGGCAGCGAACGCACTCAGACCACCGACGTGCGCATCATCGCCGCGACCAACCGTGACCTGGCCAAAGATGTCTCGCACGGCCGCTTCCGCGAAGACCTGTATTTTCGCCTCAACGTGTTTCCGGTTGCCTCGGTTCCGCTGCGTGACCGTCCGGAAGACATCCCGTTGCTTGCCGCGCATTTCCTGCGTGGTGCCTGTCGGCGCTTTGCCCGTGACGAGATGCGCCTCAGCGCTGCCGATGCCGCGCGACTGCAGGCCTACGACTGGCCGGGCAACGTGCGCGAATTGGAGAACGCGATCGAGCGCGCCGTGATCATCTCGCGCAACGGCCAGTTGCGCCTCGACCTGCCGCACTCGCAGCTGGCGCGCAGCAGCACGCCGTCGAGTGGATTGCGGCCGGCGACACACCTGATGACCGAGCACGAGAGGAAGCAGCGCGACCGCGCGATGATCGTCGATGCGTTGAAGGCCTGCGGCGGCAAGGTGTCGGGGCCGGGTGGCGCGGCCGAGCTGTTGGGGCTGAAGCCGACCACGCTGGCATCGCGCATCAAACGCTGGGGCATCGCGGTCGAGGACTGACGGACCGATCGTGTCGGTCCGGTCGGTATTGCGTTCAACGGTCGCGGAAGCGCCGCGCGATCCAGTAATCCAGGCTCAGGTACCTGCCTCCACCGATGAAGAACAGCGCCAGCAGCATGATGAAGTAGGTCGCGGCGAATTCGATGCCGTTGTTCAATATCGCAAACTGACCCGAACCGGTCAGCCATTCGTAGTTGTCGTGCTGTTGCAGCAGCGAGACGGCCGCGTCGAGCCGCTGCGCCGATTCGGGTGTCTCGGCAATCGCGGCCCAGCCGTGCTGCCAGTGCACGGTCACCGCGGCGACCACCATCGTTGCCATCAGCGGGATCGAGATCCAGCGCGTCGCCAGGCCGACCAGCAGCAGCACGGCGCCACCGGCCTCGGTCAGTGAGGCCAGCCAGCCGAGCAGTTCGGGCATCGGCAGACCGAGACCCCAGTCCGGGTTGCCGAACCAGGCAATCGTATCGTCGATGTGGGCGAGCTTCTTGGTGCCGGCCATCCACAGCACCGGTACCAGGTACAGCCGCATCGCGAGCGGGGCCAGGAAATCGATGGCGCGGAAGCTGTCGAGCAGGTCCTGCACGCGGTTGAGCAGTTGGATCATGGATGTCTTCTCCCTGGGTGTTCGGATCGTGCGCCGCGATCCCCGGGGGGCTTCAGCGTCGCGTGCCGAGGATCACGTTGCGTCGACGAAGTTCGTCGAGAAGCTCGCCGCCGGCCTCGATCAGCCGCTGCGGATCGGGGTAGGCGAGTTCATCGGCGATCGCCTTCATTGCATCCAGACCGGTCCACTGCGGATCTTCTTTCAACAGCTGCAGCAGGCGCTGCGTCACCGCATTGATCTGCAGGAAATGCACGTCGTCGGTGCGGTCACGGTATACGACCAGATGGGTCGGATCCTGCGGCGGCGTGTCAGGCTGGTTGTCGGGACCAATCGTGTGCACGGGCCAGCGATAGCTGAGGTTCCATGCGGTCGGTCCAATCAGTGGACGGCCCGCGAGCAGATCGCCGTTTGGATCGTGCTCGGCCACGTCATCGTCGGCGGTGCTGATTGCGACAGCGAGCTCGACGTATTCGTAATGCGCGAGTTCGAGCATGAACGGCGGATCGTCGACACCCGGTTCGCGCTCGTTGCTCAGGTAGTCGACGAACTCCTGCCCGAGCTCGGTGAACAGCGGGGTCGTGCAACGGTGGCAGATCATGAAGTCGCGTACCAGGCCCAGCCAGTAGTCGTCGTCGCTGATCCGCCGCAGGACCGGGAAGTTGCCGGCCAGCTGTTCGTTGATGTTGTTGAACAGCAGCTCGTTGTAGACGTCCATCCGGCGCGCAGGGATCTCCGCGGGACGCGGGGCGCCCATCGGGTCGCGAACATGCGCGGTGAATGCCAGCTGCTGGCGCTGAAATTCAGGCAGCGAGGTGTCAGGCGACATCGGCATCCCGGTCCTCCCGCCAACGCCGCTGGCGCATGACGATCTGATCCACCTCGGGCAGCAGTTCGGCCAGCGGCGGGATGTTGAAATCCCGCTCCAGCAGCGTCGGGAACACGCCGAAACGCCGGTAGGCCTCGTCCAGCATGTCCCATACCTCTGGCAGCACGTCCTCGCCGTGGGTGTCGATACGCAGATCGTCGTCCTCGCGGAAGTGACCGGCGATGTGCGCGTACACGATGCGCTCGGCCGGGATCGAGGCAAGCAGATCGTACGGATCGAAGCCGTGGTTGCGGCCATTGACGTAGATGTTGTTGATGTCGAGATGCAGGCCGCAGTCGGCTTCCTCGAGCACTGCGCGCAGGAACTCGCTTTCAGTCAGTTGGCCCGCGGGCAGGGCATAGGTCGATACGTTTTCCATACCGATTCGCCGCTCGAGCACGTCCTGGACATGGCGGATGCGGCCTGCCACGTAATGCACGGCCTCTTCGGTGAACGGTATCGGCATCAGGTCGTACAGCTGGCCGTGGTCGCCGCAGTACGACAGGTGTTCGGTGTAGACGCGTGCGTCGTGTGCGTCGAGAAAATTCTTGATCGAGCGCAGGAAGTCGTCGTCGATCGGGGCCGGGCCGCCGATCGACAGCGACAGGCCGTGGCAGACCAGTGGGTAGCGCTCGCTGAAATGTCGCAGCAGTTTGCCGCGCCGTCCGCCGACATTGATCCAGTTTTCCGGGGCGACCTCGAGAAAATCGACCTGCGGTGGCGGGTTGTCACGCATCGCGTCGATCAGGTCCATGCGCAGGCCGAGACCGGCACCTTCCACCGGGTAGCGTGCTGGGCGATGTCTGGCTTCGCTGGACATGGTTCGGGTTACCTCGACGCGTGTCGGATGACGATAAGTGATGAGAACGGGCCCCGGTCGGGGCCCGTTCGTCGGTCAGCCCGCAGACGTACGGTGAAGTGCGGCCACGGGCATCAGCGTGCCGTCAGCTTACTTCTGGCCGCCGCACTTGCCGGCGCCGCACTTGCCTTCCGCCGGCTTGGCACCACCGCACTTGCCCTCGGCCGGCTTGGCACCACCGCACTTGCCCTCGGCCGGCTTGGCACCGCCGCACTTGCCTTCGGCCGGCTTGTCGCCGCCGCACTTGCCTTCTGCCGGCTTGTTGCCGCCACACTTGCTTTCAGCGGCCTTCGCGCCGCCGCACTTGGCGGCACCACACTTGCCGTCCTTGTTGTCCGAGATCTGCAGGTAGCCGCCGTTGAGCTCGGTCAGGCCGAACGGGTTGACACCGGCATTGGCGGCACCCGCGACCAGCAGGGAACCGGCGAAAACGGCACCGATCGCAGCAACGACGGGTTTAACGGTCTTATTCGACATGTCACTCTCTCCTAATGAGTCAATGTACCTGGCTGCGCGGCGCAAGCCGCCGGGTCAGTCCAGTCTGGTTGTTCCGCCGCAGCGTCCCCCGGGCCCGCCTGCAGCGTTGTTGAAACATTCGTTTCCCGGTTTCCTGCGGCGTCCTGCGGTTGGAGTGCCGGCCGCCGCCCGGGTTCCCCGTTACAGACCGGGGCAGCCACACGGATATTTCATCGCCGCAGGCGCTTCAGGCAGTCGAGGTAGGTCTGCTGGTCGGGTTCGCGGCCGGCGCGCTGCGCCTCCCACAGCACCCGGCCAAGGCAGTCCATCATTGCGTGTTCTGCCTCGTGCGCGTCGCCGATGGCGTTGGCGATCTGGCGGTAAAGGTCGCGGATCCCGGCCGGCCGGTCGGCGCCCAGCTGCTCGCCGATGGAGATGTGCATTCCCATGTGCAGCCAGGGGTTGGTCTCGCCGTCTGGCAGCGTGAAGTCGCGCTGCAGCGCGTCGTCGTCGAGGTGGGCATGGTATTCCGGATGCTGCTCGATGACCTGGACAACCAGCTGCTCCAACGCCTGCAGCGGTTCACGCCGCAGGCGCTTGTGCCAGCTGGTCACGAAAAATCGCCGCAGTTGTTCGCGGTCGTGTCCGAACATTCGACCTTGCCTATGTGACGCCAGGAACGGCGATGGTGCCACAGCGCCGCATCGTGCGGCATGGTGCCAAGCGGTCAAGCGGACTTGTGACGGAACTCACACAGGTCCTCGATCAGGCACGCGCCGCAACGGGGCTTGCGCGCCACGCAGGTGTAGCGTCCGTGCAGAATCAACCAGTGGTGGGCGTCGTGCAGAAACTCCTTTGGTATGACGCGCAACAGGCGCTTCTCGACCGCTAGGACCGTCTTGCCGGGTGCGATGCCGGTACGGTTGGCCACACGAAAGATGTGCGTATCGACCGCCATCGTCGGTTGGCCGAAGGCCGTGTTCAGGACAACGTTGGCGGTCTTGCGGCCGACACCGGGCAGTGCCTCCAGTGCCGCGCGCTGATCCGGGACCTCGCCGCCGTGGCGTTCGATCAGGATCCTGCAGGTCTTGAAGATGTTCTCGGCCTTGCTGTTGAACAGCCCGATCGACCGGATATAGCGTTTCAGGCCTTCGAGCCCGAGGTCGAGGATCGCCTGCGGCGTATTGGCTTTCGGGAACAGGCCGGCCGTGGCCCTGTTTACGCCCTTGTCGGTTGCCTGCGCCGACAGGATCACCGCGACCAGCAGTTCGAAGGGCGTTGTGTACACCAGCTCCGTGGTCGGGTTGGGGTCGGCCGCGCGCAGTCGCTCGAAGATTTCCTGACGTTTGGTTCGGTTCATGTCGCTGACTGTCCGCTGCCGCCGGTTCACCCTGCGCTCAGGTCCGGCCCGGTGCTGCTATCATCCGCGGGATCATACCAATGCGCGGCGCCGGACGTGGTCGGCGTCGGCAGTAATCCGGGTCGGGCCGGTGGATCCGGCGCCCGGCCGCCTGGGAGTAGCGGGAAGCGACCATGCCATTGTCAGCGGAGATCCGCGGCTCGCAGGAATTCCAGTCGGCTGTGATCCGGCTGTCGATCTGGGCCTTCATGCTGGCGATGCTGTGGCTGGCGCGTTATTTCGGCGACTACGACTTCACCTGGAACGAGTACCTGCTGCTTTTCGGCGTGCACCTGATCTGGTACGGCGGCCTTCTGGTCAGCACCATCGTGCACCCGCAGCTGTGGTCGGCGCGCACCTACTTCAGCATCATCGCCGACCTGAGTGGCACGACGTGGACCCTGTACATGACCGGCGACGCGACCGGTCCGTTCTACCTGATGTACGCGGTGTCGTTCCTGTCCCAGGGCATGCGCTACGGCAAAACCAACCTGCTGATCGCCTCACTGTGCAGCCTGGTCGCGTTCACGTCGGTCGCGGCGATGCTCGGCGACTGGCAGACACAGACGCTCGAGGTGGTGTTCGTCGCGCTCGTGCTGATCGTGCTGCCACTGTACGAGTACAGCCTGCTGCGCCGCCTGCAGTTGGCCAAGCAGGTGGCCGAGACGGCCAACCGGGCGCGCGGCGATTTCCTCGCCACGATGACGCACGAGCTGCGCACGCCGTTGTCCGGCGTCATCGGCATGTCCGGCCTGTTGCAGCGCACCCGGCTCGATGACGAACAGCGTGATTATGTCGAGTCGATCAACACGTCGGCCGGCGTGCTGCAGTCGCTGATTGGCGACATCCTCGATCTGTCCAAGATCGACGCCGGCAAGCTGGAGCTGAAATGGGCGCCGTTCACGCTGCGCGACTCGCTCAACGAAACCTGCTGGGCGCTCAGCAACCAGGCCCTCGACAAAGGGATCGAGCTCGTGTGCCGGGTCGCTGCGGATCTGCCGGACAAGGTCCTGGGCGACGAGCTGCGCTTTCGTCAGATCCTGTTCAACCTGATCGGCAATGCGGTCAAATTCACCGAGCAGGGACACGTCCTGGTGCGTGCCAGCCTCGCCGCGCCGGATGACGCCGTCTCCGAACCGCACCTGTACGTCAGCATCGAGGACACGGGCATCGGCATTGCGGCGGACCGCGTCGATCGTGTATTCGACAACTTCTGGCAGGCCGATCCCTCCTCGACCCGGCGCTACGGCGGGACCGGCCTCGGCACCGCGATCGCGCGCGACCTGACCCGGCTGATGGGCGGTGTGATCGGCGTCGACAGTCGGGAGAACGAGGGCAGCGTGTTCTGGGTCAGGCTGCCGTTTCTGCGCGCGCCGGGCACCCGGCCGCCGACCCCGCCGGCGGTGCTGTCCGGCGTGCGTGCGCTGGTGTTCGAACAGAACGACGTCAGTGCCGCGGCGATCACCGCGGTGTGTACCGCGGCGGGCATGGACGTCGAGGTCGTCGCCGACATCGAGCACCTCGGAGCGGTCGGTGACGAGCACGGCGACGCCGCCACGCAGCCGCGCATCGTGCTGGTCGTCGACGCACCGCGCGGCCTCGATCTGGATCGCGTAGGCAACCTCGTGCGGCGCCTGCTCGGCGTCGACACACCGATGGTCTATCTGCACTATCCACGGCGCAAGATGGCGTTCTCGGACGGCACTGCCGCACGTGCGTTCAAACCCATCAGTACCGTGCAGCTGTGGCGCGCGATGGCGGGTGTGCTCAGGGTCGGCGATGCGCGACCGGCGGTGGCGAACGCAGTGGATAGTGATGCCCCGGGTTTCGTCGATGGCGCGACCGACGTCACCGGTCACGTCCTGGTCGCCGAAGACGACGATATCAACGCCAGGCTGATCGAGAGCCTGCTGCGCAAGGCCGGGTGCCGTGTCACGCTGGTGCGCGACGGCCATGCCGCGCTCGACGCGGCGGCCAGCATGGCCTTCGATCTCGCCTTCATCGACCTGCGCATGCCGCGCATGGACGGTATCCACTTCACGACCGAGTACCGTCAGCGTGAGACCCCGGGCAGCCATCTGCCGATCATCGCGCTGACGGCCAACGCGGCCGAGGACGCGCGCGCCGAGTGCCTGCGTGCCGGCATGGACGACTTCGTCACCAAGCCGGTCGATCCGCAATTGCTGCAGGAGTTGCTGCTGCGTTACGGCGTCAGCTGCTGACGGGCCGGCGCGATTGGCGTGGCCCGCGCTCGTGCGATTCAGGCCGCGGAGGTCTCGGCTCCGGTCACCTCGGTACTGCGCGGACGACTCAGACGCCTGTCGATCAGGTGTTTGAACGCGATCAGCAGGCCGAGTCCCATGAAGGCGCCGGGTGGCAGTATCGCGATCAACATCCCCGGGTAGTCTTCGCCGAGGCTCAGGCGCCAACTGCGCGCGATATCACCGAACATCAGCTGGGCGCCGTCGAACAGCGTGCCCTGGCCGATCAATTCGCGCATACCGCCGAGCACGATCAGCACCAGCGTGAAGCCGATGCCCATCGCCAGCCCGTCGACCAGTGCGCGCGGCACCGGGTTGCGCGACGCGAATGCCTCGGCGCGGCCGATGATGGTGCAGTTGGTGACGATCAGCGGGATGAAGATGCCGAGTGTTTTGTAAAGGTCGTGGAAGTAGGCGTTCATGACCAGTTCGACCGTGGTCACGAACGACGCGATGATCAGGACGAACACCGGTAGACGGATCTCCGGTCGCACCCAGTTGCGGATCAGCGAGACCGACACGTTGGACAAGGCGAGTACCGCGGTGGTGGCCAGCCCCAGGCCGAGTCCGTTGACCAGGGTGTTCGACACCGCCAGCAGCGGACACAGGCCGAGCAGCGCGACCAGCCCCTGGTTGTTGTGCCACAGTCCGTCGGTGACGATCTGGCGATAGCCGTCAGCCATGCGCGGCCTCCTCAATCGCCGGTGCAGCGAACAGCTGCTCGGCGTGTTCGTTGAAGTATTCGAGCGCGCCCTTGACGCCGCGCACGACGGCGCGTGGTGTCACCGTGGCGCCGGTGAACTGGTCGAACACGCCGCCGTCGCGTTTGACCTTCCATGCCGACAAGGGCGGGTCGCCGAGCGCGCGTCCGTCGAAGCCGAGCACCCAGTCGGTGCGTTCTATCTCGATCTTGTCGCCGAGCCCCGGCGTCTCGTGATGCGCCAGCACGCGCACGCCGGCCAGCCGGCCATCGGCAAGGATGGCGACGATCAGCGCGATCGATCCACTGTAGCCCTGCGTGACAACCGGGCTGAGCACGACCGCCACCGGCTGCCCGGCGCGACGACCGCGGTACACGCGGGTCAATGGTGCACCGAACTGCTCGGGCGCCGCCACCTCGGTCACGTCGCTCAGCATATCGTTGTCGATGGCGTCCGCCGGCACGAGCACGCGCAGCTGCTGCAACAGCGCCTCGCGCTGGTTGGCGGCGATCCGTTCCGCAGTGCCGTCGTGGCTGATGCCGACCAAACCGGCGCCCAATACGCCGAACAGACCGAGCAGCACACCCGAGATCAGGACCGCGACCGTGTTCGCACCCCTGCGGCGCGGAACGGCACTCGGCGATACGGGCAGTTGGGTGGTCTGTTGATCAGGCATCGTCGCGGCCCCGCTGGCCGAAGATGCGCGGCTGGGTATAGTAGTCGATCGTCGGCGCCGCCATGTTCATCAACAGCACCGAGAACGCGACCGCGTCGGGGTAGCCACCCCAGCTGCGTATCACGAAAACGAACACCCCGACCAGCGCACCGTAGACGAGTTGGCCGCGCGGTGTCGTCGCGGCCGAGACCGGATCGGTGGCGATGAAGAACGCCCCCAGGATCGCGCCGCCACTGAACAGGTGGAACGCCGGGAACGGGTGGGTCTCCGGGTCGATCGCCCAGAACAGTCCCGCGACCAGCAGCAGTGAACCGAGCATCGCGACCGGGATGCGCCAGCTGATCACGCGTCGCCAGATTATGAACAGGCCACCGAGCAGGAACCAGTTGCCGACCCACTCCCAGCCGCGGCCGCCGTAGTCGCCCCACAGCGGACTCGCGCGTATCTCACTGATCATTCGGTTCTGTGCGAGCTCGGTGCGCATCAGGTCGAGCGGTGTCGCGCGTGAGATCGCGTCCCAGGTCTGACCATCGGGCGGCATGCCCGAGAAGATCATGTGCAGCGATTCGGTCAGTGTTGGCGCGGCGCCACTGATCACGTCCGGTGGCAGCCAGCGCGTCATCGTGACCGGAAACGAAACCAACAGCAGCACGTAACCGGCCATCGCAGGATTGAACGGGTTGAAGCCGATGCCACCGTAGAGCTGCTTGGCGACGACGATCGCGAACGTGCTGCCGAGCACGGTCTGCCACCAGGGCAGCAGCGGCGGCAGCGCCAGTGCGAGCAGCCACCCGGTGACGACCGCGCTGAGGTCGATCAGGGTGTGGCTGACCGGGCGACCGCGCAGCGCCAGCACCGCAGCCTCCGCCAGCACGGCACTGCTGACCGCGAGCGTGATGTTGATGATCACGCCCCAGCCAAAGTACCACTGCATCGCCAGGGTGCCGGGCAGCAGCGCGACCAGCACGAGCCCCATGACCCGGGTGACGCTATGCGGTCCGCTCAGGTGCGGCGAACTGCTGTTGACGTCGAGGGCGTTCATTCGTCGTTGGGTGCCTGACCGGCGTCCAGCTGCGCGGCCTTCTTCGCCGCGACGCGCTGCATCGCTGCTTCGATCGCGGCCCTCTTCGGGTCTTTGCCGGCAGCGGACGGCTGTTGTTCGAGCGCCTCCTTCTTCTGCCGCAGACGTGCCTTGCGTTCAGCCTCGAGACGCTCCAACCGCGCCTGGCGCGCCTCGTGCCGCCGGCGGGCCAGGTCCGATTTGTCGCGATCGCGCTCGTGCGCCCAGATCGCGGTCTTGGCGAAGCGGTAGTAGTGGACCAGCGGAATATGCGCCGGACACACGTAGGCGCAGCAGCCGCACTCGATGCAGTCGAACAGGTGATAGTCCTGCACCTTGTCGAAATCCTGCGCACGTGCCTGCCAGTAGAGTTGCTGCGGCAGCAGTTGTGCCGGGCACACGCGAGCGCATTCGCCGCAGCGGATGCACGGGCGTTCGGTCGGCGACGGTGGCAGTTCGTCGGCGGCGGGGGCCAGCAGGCAGTTGCTGGCCTTGGTCACCGGGACCTGGTGGTCGTGCAAACTGAATCCCATCATTGGCCCGCCGAGGATCAGGCGGTGATAGTCGGTGCTGCGTCCGCCCGCGGCATCGATCACGAACGGCGCCGGTGTGCCGAAGCGCACCCGGAAGTTGCCCGGTTGCACAACTCCGCGGCCGGTCACGGTGACGATGCGATCGATCAGCGGTCGGCCGCGCAACACCGCGTCGGCCACCGCGGCTGCCGTGGCCACGTTCTGGCACACGACGCCAACCGCGGCGGGGAGGCCGTGCGACGGCACCTCCCTGCCGGTCAGCAGCATGATCAGCTGGCGCTCGCCGCCACTCGGGTACAGCGTCGGCACCTCGACGACGTCAGTCGCGGCATCGACGGTCGCACCAAGCGCTGCGCGCAGCGCCTCGGCCGCCTCGGGTTTGTTGTCTTCGATGCCGATCAGGCACCGTTCCGCGCCAAGTACGTGGCGCAGGATCGCGATGCCGTCGACGATGTCGGCCGCCTGTTCGCGCATCAGGCGGTCGTCGCAGGTGATGTAGGGTTCACACTCTGCCGCGTTGATGATCAACGTCTCGATGCGACGCTGGCCACTGGTGTTGACCTTGACCGCGGTCGGAAAGGCCGCACCGCCGAGACCGACGATGCCCGCCCAGCGGATGCGCTCGCGCATTTCGGCCGGATCGGTGCTGCGCCAGTCGGGGAACCCGGGCGGTAGCGTGTCCCAGCGGTCCTCGCCGTCCGGTTCGAGCACGATGCACAGGTCGTGCAGCCCGGACGGGTGTGGCACCGGGTACTCGCCGATCGCGGTCACCCTGCCCGAGGTCGGCGCATGTACCGGTGCGCTGACATAGTCCGAGGCGCGCGCGATCATCTGCCCCTTCAGCACCGTCTCGCCGACCCGGACCAGTGGTTCCGCCGGTTCGCCGATGTGCTGGTGCATGGGCAGCACCAGGCGCGTCGGAAGGCCGAGCGTGCGGATCGCGGTCGCGTTCGACTCCTGCTTGTGTTCATCCAGATGCAGACCACCGTGGATCCGCGCGGCGACGCCCGTATCAGCCATTGACGACCTCGCGACCGGGTGTGGGCGGGTGCGGCCAGCGCCAGGTCTGCGGCGTGACCTCGATCGGATGCATGTGGATGCACTCGACCGGGCAGGGTGGCAGGCACAACTCGCATCCGGTGCACTCGTCGGCGATCACCGTGTGCATCTGCTTCGCGGCACCGACGATTGCGTCGACCGGGCATGCCTGGATGCACAGTGTGCAGCCGATGCATTCCTCTTCGACGATGAACGCGACCGATTTCGGTTTCTCGGCAGCCGCCTCGTCTTCGAGGGGCACCGGATCGCGGCCGAGCAGTTCGGCCAGCGCGATCATGGTCGATTCGCCGCCGGGCGGGCAGCGGTTGATCTCCGCACCGCCGCCGGCGATCGCCTCGGCATAGGGGCGGCAGCCGGCAAAGCCGCATTGTCCGCACTGGGTCTGCGGCAGCAGTGCATCGATCTGGTCGGCGATCGGGTCGCCCTCGACGCGGAACCGGATCGCCGAATATCCGAGCAGCAGTCCGAACAGCGTGGCCAGACCGGCGATGGTGAAGATGGCGGTGATCACGTCGGATTCATCCGCTGACCAGGCCGGCAAAACCCATGAACGCCATCGACATCAGGCCGGCCGTGATCAGCGCGATGGCATTGCCCTGGAACGGCACCGGCACGTCGGCGACCGCGACCCGTTCGCGCATCGCGGCGAACAGCACCAGCACCAGCGAAAACCCGACCGCCGCGCCGAAGCCGTACAACGCCGACTCGACGAAGCCGTGTTGTTGCTGCGTGTTGAGCAGGGCGACGCCGAGTACCGCGCAGTTGGTCGTGATGAGCGGCAGGAAGATGCCGAGAACCTGGTACAGCAGCGGGCTGGTCTTGTGCATGACCATCTCGGTGAACTGCACGACCACGGCGATCACCAGGATGAAGGCGATCGTGCGCAGGTACTCGACGCCGAGCGGCACCAGCATGTACTCATTGACCAGGTAGCTGCACACCGACGACAGCGTCAGCACGAACGTCGTCGCCAGGCCCATGCCCATCGCCGTCTCGAGCTTGCGCGACACGCCCATGAACGGGCACAGCCCCAGGAACTTCACCAGGACGAAGTTGTTCACCAGGACGGTGCTGACGAGGATCAGTGCGTATTCGGTCATCGGCTCAGTTGCATCGTGCTGCCGCGGGCTGGCATCGGGCCGGGGCTCACCGCTGTCGCGCCTGTCGTCGCTCCGGGTCGGGTCGCCTTGCGCAGGCGTTCGGCCACTGTCTGCCGCCGGTCATCGGTGGCTGATTCGAGCCGAATACCGCAGTTTATCAACTCTGGCCTGCTTATCTCACCGATTTCCTGCTGCGGGCCCCGATTCTCTGACTGCGGCGGGATCTACTCGCTGCAGCCGGTTCGACGTCGTGGGCAATACCCCGCAGTGCGACGGGCTGTACGTGCTTGACCCCCGGTCAGGGGTCGGGCAGGGTGAAACAACCGGTCACGATATCCGGTCCACCACGTGACGATCGGGGGGGATCCACATGGCGGAAGCGCAATCGGCGGCTCGACGGGCGGTGGCGGAACGCGAAGACGTGGCGCGTCACTACCGCAAGGTGCGCCAGGCGACCGAGGCCTTGTGCGAGCCGCTTGCCACCGAGGACTACGGGTTGCAGACGATGCCCGATGTCAGCCCGGTCAAATGGCACATCGCGCACACCAGCTGGTTCTTCGAAACCTTCATCCTGTTGCCGAATCTGCGCACTTACCCGGTGTTCGACCCGGCGTTCGACCACCTGTTCAATTCGTACTATCTGACCCATGGCACGCCGTTCCTGCGCGCGCAGCGCGGGTTCCTGTCGCGGCCGACCGTGGCGCGCGTGCAGGATTACCGGCGGGCGGTGGACGACGCGATGCTGGCACTGATCGCGCACGCCGACAGCACCACCTGGCGACGTGTCGAACCGCTTCTGGAACTCGGCCTCAACCACGAGCAGCAACACCAGGAACTGATACTGACCGATCTCAAGCACGCATTCGCCCACAATCCGTTGTGGCCGGCCTATCGCTCAGATCTGCGTTCCCCGCCGCTGCGCGACGCGCCGCCTCAGGGTTGGTGCGAGCTGGCGGACGGCCTGATCGAATGCGGCCACGCCGGCCCCGGCTTTGCCTACGACAACGAACAACCGCGCCACCGCGTCTGGCTCGGCGCCTGCGCCATCGCGCAGCGCCCGGTCACCAACGCCGAATACCTCGAATTCATCGACGACGGCGGTTACCGCGAGCCGCGCTGGTGGCTGTCCGAGGGCTGGTCCACGCTGCTCGACGAGGGCTGGCGGTCTCCGCTGTACTGGCAACGGCGCGATGACGAGTGGTGGCAGTTCACGCTCGGCGGGATGCGCCCGCTCGACCCGGCGGCACCCGTGTGTCACGTCAGTCATTTCGAGGCCGATGCGTTCGCCGCGTGGGCCGGCCAGAGGTTGCCGCGCGAGGCCGAGTGGGAGGCCTGTGCGCAACAGGTCGGTGCCGATCCGCGCGCCGCCGGCACCAATCTGCGTGACGCGGATCACCTCCAGCCGGTTGCGGCCGCTGCGGTCGGTGCACCGAACCAGCTGTTCGGCGACGTCTGGGAGTGGACGGCCAGCCCCTACATCGCCTACCCCGGGTTTCGCCGGCCGGACGGGCCGGTCGGCGAGTACAACGGCAAGTTCATGTCCGGCCAACTCGTGCTGCGTGGCGGCTCGTGTGCGACGCCTGCGGATCATATCCGCGCCAGTTACCGGAACTTCTTCCATCCCGGCGATCGCTGGCAGTTCTCGGGCATCCGCCTCGCGGAGGACCGATGAACGCCCCGGCGGTGCGCTTCTACGATGCCCATCCCGGTCCCGCGGATCTGCGCGCCGAGGTCCTCGGTGGACTCGACGCCGAGGTGCGTGCGATCCCACCGAAGTTCTTCTACGACGAGCGCGGATCGGCCTTGTTCGATCGTATCTGCGACCTGCCGGAGTACTACCAGACGCGCACCGAGATCGGCATCCTGCGCCGCGCGTTGCCGGACATCGCGCGCCTTGTCGGCCCGGAGAGCGTGCTGATCGAACTCGGCAGCGGCGCCAGCCGCAAGGTGCGACTGCTGCTCGAGGAACTGCGGCCGATCGGCTACGTCGGCGTCGATATCTCGAAGGAATTTCTGCTCAGCGCGACGCGGCGGCTGGCGCGTGACTATCCCTGGCTCGACGTGCATGCCGCGTGCGTCGATTTCAGCACCGGGCTCGCGATTCCCTCCTGCAGCGATGCGGCGCGCAAGGTTGCGTTCTTCCCGGGTTCGAGCATCGGCAACTTCGATCCTGACGACGCACTGACGCTGCTGCGCGACATCGGTGAGCTGGTGGGAGTGGGCGGACAGCTGTTGATCGGCGTCGACCTGAAGAAGCCTGTCGAGATCCTGAACGCGGCCTACAACGATGCCGCGGGTGTCACGGCCGAGTTCAACCGCAACCTGTTGTGGCGAATCCGCGATGAACTGGACAGCGACATCGATCCGGACAGCTTCGACCACTACGCTTTCTACAACCCGCCGCACAACCGCATCGAGATGCACCTGGTGAGCCGCGTCGCGCAGGTTGTGTCGGTCGAGGACCGCAGGTTCAGGTTCGAGCGTGGTGATGCCATCCATACCGAGAATTCCTACAAGTACGGCGTCGCCGATTTCACGGCGCTGGCGGTACGTGGCGGATTCGCTCCCCAGGCCGTGTGGACCGATGACGCGCAGCTGTTCAGCGTGCACCTGCTGCTGCAACGCGGTTGACGCATCCTGCTTGGGTAGAATCGCTCCCTGCCGCAAATGTCACGACTGCTGCTAATATCGGGCAGCATCAACGACAATCGGGCGAGGGAATGTCGGTATGTTGATCAGCAATCTGGAAATGGTCCCCGGAAAACGGGTGATCGAGCACCTCGGACTGGTGCAGGGCAGCTCGGTGCGCGCCAAGCACGTCGGTCGCGACATCATGGCGGGCCTGAAGAATATCTTCGGCGGTGAACTCAAGGGCTACACCGAGCTGTTGCAGGAGTCACGCGAGGAGGCCATGCAGCGAATGCAGTTGCAGGCCGAGGCCGTCGGCGCCAATGCGGTGCTCAACGTGCGCTTCTCCACGTCGAGTATCGCCCAGGGTGCGGCCGAGATCTACGTCTACGGCACCGCAGTCCGCCTGGAGTGACGGTATGTACGACCTGATCGTCTTCCTGGTGCTGCTGGCGTTGGGTTACGGGGTCGGCCAGTACGCCGAGAAACGTCACTACCGGTCGATCATCGAACGCGAGTCCCGGCTCAACCGGCTGCCGGCGATCGCGGTGCGCAGTCCACCAGTCCAGCCTTACTACGACCAGGCGCTGGTAAGCGGAAACGTTGTCGTCTCGGTCGACTACTTCAAACGTTTTCTCGCCGCGCTGCGCAATCTTTTCGGTGGACGGGTCATTTCGTACGAGTCGCTGCTCGACCGCGCCCGCCGCGAGGCGCTGCTGCGCATGAAGGAACAGGCCGAGGCCATCGGCGCGGCGATGGTGTTCAACGTGAAATACGAGACGGCGTCGATCTCGAAAGGCGCGCGTCAGACGATCGGCAGCGTGGAGGTGCTGGCCTACGGCACTGCGCTGATCGACAGTCGCGGACAATGAAGTACAGCAATCCGCAGATCCCGGAGGGCATCAACACCACCGATCGCCATCCGCTCAGGGAATTCCTGCTACTCGCCGGCGGTGCGCTGGTGCTGGTGCTGCTGCTGGCCTGGCTGGTCGGCGGGTTCGGTGGACGGCTGGCGCGCCTGCTGCCATTCGAAAGCGAGGAGCGCCTGGTGCCGACCGACATGCTGAGTGGTGACGCGGGACCGCCGCTGCAGTACTACCTGGACGACCTCGCCGAGCGCGTTTCGTCAGCGCTCGACCTGCCGGCGGGCATGCAGGTGCGTGTGCACGCCAGCGGTGACGATACCTTCAATGCCTTCGCGACGCTGGGTGGCCACGTTCTGCTGTTTCGCGGCCTGCTCGAGGCCCTGCCGAACGAGAATGCGCTGGTCATGTTGATGGCGCACGAGATTGCGCATGTGCGGCATCGTGATCCGATCGTCAGTATCGGGCGCGGCGCTGCGATCCAGCTCGTGGTCGGCCTGTTGTTCGGCGATCCGAATCTTGCCGCTCTGGGCCGCGCCGGTATCTATACCCAGCTGCATTTCAATCGCGACATGGAGCGCAGCGCCGACGCCGATGCCCTGCGCGCCGTGTACGCGATATACGGACACGTCGCCGGTGCGGCGGACCTGTTCAGCCTGATCCAGCAGAAACGTCGCCATGCCGGTCGCGGCGAGCCGCCGGCGATCTTCAGCAGCCACCCGCTCGACCGCCAGCGTCTCGACGCGATCGCCGACAGCGTGCGCCAGAATGGCTGGGCCGACACCGGAAAGGTCACGCCGCTGCCCGATGCCTATCCGACCTGGATGGCGGATCTGGCCCGGCATGGTGGCGCCGCCGAGTGAACCCGGACGTGGCGAGTCAGGCTTGCGTTCGATGAAACCGGTGCGACGCCTGATATCCCGACTCGCGACGGCGGCCGTTGCCGCAATCGCCGCCGGCTGCGCCGCTTATCCACCGGCCGTTGATCCCTTGTCGAGAACGCCGACAGTACTCCTGCCGGCAACCCGGGCCGGCCTGGTCGACCAACGTGCCGGTTTCCGCCAAGCGCTGTGTGCATTGACCACCGCGCCTGCCGGCGTCGCTGCTCCGGTGCGCGATTGCGACTATCCGCTGGTGCGTGTGCGCGGCGAAACGGATGTCTTGCCCGTCGGCGATGTCCGCCGGAACGATCTCCACGATGTGCGCATCGTGGTCGTGCTCGGATTCGCCTGGGACTGCGTACAGGGCTTGTTCGACGGGGAACGCCTGCCGGCGCGGCATCTTGCCGGGGTTGGCTACGACGTGACCGAGATCCATGTCGACGGTCTGGCGGGCAGCGCGTACAACGCACAGTTGATCCAGGCGGCGTTGTCCCGACCCGAAATCGCCACCGACCGGCGACAGTTGGTGCTGATCGGGTATTCCAAGGGTGCCGTGGACATTCTGGAGGCGGTGACGCGCTTTCCCGAGACTGCCGCACGCGTCGCGGCCGTGATCAGCATCGCCGGCGCGATCGGCGGATCGCCGCTGGCCGACGAGTTCGGCACCGGTTCGACGGCACTGTTGCGGGCGCTGCCCGGTGCGCACTGCGGGATCGGCGACGGCGAAGGCCTGCACAGCCTGAGTCCAACGCATCGCCAGGCATGGCTCGCCGATCATCCGTTGCCGCATCCGCCGCGCTATTATTCCCTGGTTGCTTTCCCCGGTCCGGACAGCGTGTCGCCGTTGCTGGCGTCGGCGCACCGTCGGCTCAGCCAGGTGGATGCGCGCAACGATGGTTCGCTGCTGCCGCACGATCAGCTGATCCCGGGTGCGGCACTGCTCGGCTATGTCGATGCCGATCACTGGTCGATCGCGTTGCCGGTCGACACGTCGCCGTTGACGGACGGTGTACGCAACCTGCTTTGGGAGGCCGCCGTGCGATTCGTCGAGTCCGACCTGGCGCGTGAGCGCCGCGATGCGCAAGGGGGGGCATCCGCGTATGCACAGTAAGATGGCCCGTCTGTCGAACGCCGCCCGGACCCTCGCGGACGCACACGGGTGCAGGCTGGTCGTCGCATTGCTCGTGCTCGTATTGGCGGTCGGATGCACGACGGTCGCGCCGTTGGAAAGCGCCGCCCCGTTCGAGATGCACGAACTGGGTGGCAATGCGCAAACCAAATCGGACGGCGATCTGCGGGTCAGTGTCTCGGTACTTGACAACGAAAACGCGAGCCGCGTGCTCGGTGTGGACCTGGCCAGCCGCTGGATCCAGGCGATCTGGATCTCGGTCGAGAACCACGACAGCCGCCCCTACTGGCTGCTGATGCCGTCGCTGGATCCGAACTATTTCGCCCCCGACGAGCTGGCCTACGCACTCAACGTGGGCGAATCGGATGACGATACGCGTGCCTTGATGCAGCGGCTGCGCGCGGCGACGTTTCGCAATCCGGTCGCTCCGGGCACCAAGGTCAGCGGTCTGGTGTTCGTCAGCGCGGATCTCGATGCCAAGCAGGTCGATGTCCAGCTGCTGTCGGCGCGACGCCTGGCCGAATTCGTGTTCTTCCTGCCTGTGCGCGGCGTCAATGCCGCGACCCTGTTCGATGTGCAGCAGCAAATGCAGACGCTGCAGCCCGAAGACGTCGACGAGGACACGCTGCGGCGGCGCCTCGCGTCCTACCCCTGCTGTACCACCGACCCGGCCGGAACGCAAAGCGGAGATCCGTTGAACCTGGTGCTGATCGGCAACGCCGAGGACCTGTTCCCGGCGTTTGTCCGCCGTGGCTGGCATGCGGCCGAAAAGACCTATCTCGGTTCGATAAAGCACACGATCGGTTCGTTTCTGTTCGGTCAGCGCTACATCTATTCGCCGGTGAGTCCGCTCTACGTGTTCGGGCGCGCACAGGACATCGCCTTTCAGAAGGCGCGCGGCACGATCCATCAGCGCAATCACCTGCGGCTATGGCTCACGCCGCTGCGTTACGGTGGCAAGGCGGTATGGATCGGCCAGATCAGCCGTGACATCGGCGTCAAGTTCACGACCAAGTCGCCGTTCCTGGTCACTCACGTGATCGATCCCGATGTCGACGAGGCTCGCAACGGCCTGGTCCAGGACCTGCTGTTCTCGCACGAACTGGCGCAGGTCGGCTATGTGGCCGGCATACCGCCGTCGACGCCGTCGCGACCCGCCAGCAACCTGACCGACGACCCTTATTTCTGCGACGGCCTGCGTGCGGTGATGCTGCTCGACCAGACGCCGCGTACGATACGTGAGGTAGGCTTCTTCGACTGGGACGAGACCCCGCCGCACCGGCATGCGCGCCATCTCAATCTCAGTGTCGAGTAGCGCATCGAGACGAAAGGAGATTCGACCATGACCGATCGGAACGGACGCGGTGTCGCGGCAGCGGCAATCCTGGGCGGCCTGCTGGCCGTGGGGCTGGGCCTGCTCGGCTATCAGCTTGCCGATGGTCTGTTGCGGTTCAAGGCCGCCGAGCGCGTCGTTACGGTGAAGGGGTTGGCCGAACGCGAGGTCGCGGCAGACACCGCCGTGTGGCCGATCCGATTCAGCGCCGCGGACGATGACCTGCAGGCCCTGTACGCCACGTTGGAGACGCAGGCGGGCTCGGTGACACGCTTCCTGCAGGATGCAGGGTTCACGCCCGACGACATCTCGCTGTCGGCGCCGGCGATCGTCGACCGTCGGGCGCAAGGCTACGGCAATCCTTCGGCGCAGGACCTGCGCTACGCCGGCAACGCGACGGTCACGGTGTACACGCGCGACGTCGATCGCGTGCGCGACGCCACGCGGCGTCTGACCGATCTCGGCAAGCAGGGCATCGCATTGGTGGGTCAGGACTACGGGGTGCGCACAGAGTACCTCTACACCGCGCTGAACGACCTCAAGCCGGCGATGATCGAGGAAGCGACGCGCAACGCGCGCGAGGTCGCGGCACGCTTCGCCGAGGATTCGGACAGCCGGCTCGGCAAGATACGCACCGCGAGCCAGGGACTGTTCTCGATCCAGGACCGCGACAGCAACACGCCGCAGATCAAGAAGATTCGCGTGGTTTCGACGGTGGAATACTACCTCGTCGACTGAAGGATTCTTCCAATGGCGTCCGCACGACAGGGTACTTCACACGCTCATCCTGCCGTCCGGAGGGTGCCTTTCAGGGTTACTGGGCGTCCAACCAGACCGCTGTTGCATGCCCCGATCGGCAAATTCCCGGCCGACCCTCGAACGCGTGCAGGATGACAACAAGTGCTCGCGACGCCGGTGACCTCGCGGGCCCGGCGGCTGTGCTCTGAATCACGTCTGCCGTGGGCAACATCGCAGTGCACGCTGCGTCGCGCAGCGTGCGGCGCTCATGGCGGAGACAGCGATGCTCCGCCTGCCATGTACGGCGGTCGATGCACGGATCATGCGTTTGCGTCTATAACCTGTGGTAGCGGCTCGCTCCGGGCGCCGTCCGTCGCGTGCAGACGCAGCACCCGAACAGGAGGATCCGATGTCTTATGTTTCGAGACCCGTCCGATGTGCGTCGGTGTTGGCGCTTTGCCTGTGCGTCGACGAGGCCGTTGCCGACCTGCGGGTTCTCGACGTGTATATCGGGGACTGGGACGTTCGCGCTGAGACGGTGCGCCCGCAGCCGGGCAGTACAAGCTACAGCGAACATTACGAGTGGGTGCTCGACGGCAAGTTCGTTCGCGGTGAGACCGGGCGCAAGCAGGATGGCTCCAAGGACATCTTCTTCGGTACGTACGATGCCCAGGCCGACGGTTACACTTTCTGGATATTTTCGTCCTCGGGGAGTTTTCTCTACCTTCCGCCGGGCACCTGGGATGAGCGCAGTCGGACCATGGAGTGGCGCAACCCCAAGGGATTCGATCTGAACTACCACAGTACCTGCCGGTTTCCCGATCGGGACAACCGCTACTGCGAGCTGCTGATGAAGGACTGGAAGGGGGAGGTGGTCATCGAGCTCAAGTGGCACGCCGTGCGGCGCGGCGACTGACGAGGCGCGGACCGCTCGGCGGCGCGCACCAGGCATGATCCAGGAACTGACCCCGCAGCTGTTGATGGTGGCGATGCTGCTGATCGGTGTCGCCGTTCCGATCGTCGCGGCGCTGTTGTCGGTGCTGTTGATATGGCGTTACCGCGTTGCGGTCGATCGTGCGATGTCGGCAACGGTCGGCTTCGCCCGACACGTGGCGAAGCCTGCTGCCGAGGGGGCCGTCAGCGACGCCCCGGTGCCCGCATCGGATGCAGATCGTTGGCAGGCGATGCAGCGGCTGATCGCCGATGGACCGCGGCATATGGCATCGCACTATTTCGCCGGGGCGATGGCCTTCGCGCTCGTGTTCGCCGTGGTCGCGCACTGGGTCTATCCGCATCACCTCGGCGTCGCCGGCTTCCTGATTGCGGTCTGGATCTACCTGTGGCCGTACTTCCTCGCTGCGCCATTGCTGGTCGGTGCGCGCTGGAAACAGCAGGCGGCGTGGTTCGGTTTGTACCTGGCGGTGTACGCGCTGCTCGGTACATGGGCCGGCAGCATCCTCGATGTGCCCGGATACCGTTTCGGTGCCGTCGACATCCCGCCCCGCTCGTCGGTGACGCCCGAGGGCATGGCGAGACTGTGGCTGGCCGTCAATGCGGTGCCGAGCGTACTGGCACTGGCCAGCCTGGACCGCAGGCTCAGGGCGGTCGCGCCGCTGGTGCTGGCGTTGGTGACAGCGGCGGTCGCCGGCCTGTTGGCGGTGTATTTCACCGTGTTCTCCACCGCGGGTGTCGATGCAGTGGTGGCGCTGGCGACCGCGTCGGGTCTGCACGTGGCGTGGCTGCTGTTGGCGATTCTGCTGGTTGCGCTGCTGGTGTTTCTCGCGCTCGGTTGGCGCGGCATGGCATGGATCGCCTCGGCCTATCGACGCCGCCGTCTGAGTGACCAGACCCTGCTGATGGATGTGTTGTGGCTGCTGTTCGCGAGCATCTACACCATGTGGCTGGTGATCGATGGCACGCTGTGGCTGCTCGTTCTGCCGGCGGCCATGCTGGCGCACAAGCTCGCCACGGTGTTCATGCGACGCGCGATGCACGGCGCCACGCATTCACCGGTTGGATTGACTTTTCTGCGCGTGTTTTCGCTCGGTCGGCGTTCCGAGACGCTGTTCGACGCCGTGGCGCGGCATTGGCGTCATGTCGGCAGTGTGCAGTTGATCACCGGGCCGGATCTCGCCCGGCATGTCGTACAGCCGCAGCAGTTCCTGGATTTTCTCAGCGGCCGATTGCGACGCCACTTCGTCAGTGATCCGGAATCGCTGCAACGCAGTCTCGCGGAGCGCGACCGCGGCGTCGATCCGGACGGACGCTACCGGGTCAACAGCTTCTACTGCCATGCCGATTCCTGGCAGGCCGTGCTGCCGCGGCTGGTCCGTGGCGGTGACATCGTGCTGATGGATCTGCGCAGTTTTTCACCCGGCAACGCGGGCTGCACCTTCGAACTGGAGTTTCTGGTCGCGCATGTGCCGTTCGCGCGCTGCCTGCTGCTGTCGGACGCGACGACCGATGAGCGGCTGGTCGACGAGATCGTTGAACGCAGTGTGCGCAGCTGCGCCCCGAATTCGCCGAATGTCGGCAGATCGCCCGGTGAACTGGCGCGCTTTCGCAGTCCGACCGAGCGTGTCGATGTCCTGGCGCTGTTGCGACGCCTGTGCGAGAACGCGCGTGCGTCGGCAGCGGACTCCAGCGCGGTTACTTGATCCGCATCCCCGGTTCCGCACCGGCGTCCGGCTGCAGCACGAACAGGTCGGTACCACCCGGTCCGGCGGCCAGCACCATGCCTTCGGAGACACCGAACTTCATCGTGCGCGGCGCCAGGTTGGCGACCATCACCGTCAGCCTGCCCTCCAGGTCCTCCGGTTTGTAGGCCGACTTGATGCCGGCGAACACGTGGCGCGTCGCGCCGCCGAGGTCGAGCGTCAGGCGCAGCAGCTTGTCGGCGCCGTCGACGTGCTCGGCCTTCGCGATACGCACGACGCGCAGGTCGACCTTGGCAAAGTCTGCGTACTCGACGGTTGCCGCGATCGGATCCCTGGCCAGCGGAGAGTTGCCCGACTGTGTCGCACCAGCGGTCGCTCTGGCCTCGCCGGCCAGGTCTTCCTTCGAGTCCTCGATCATTGCCGTGATGCGATCCTTCTCCACGCGCGTCATCAGTGGCTTGAATCTGGCGATCGCGTGATCCAGCAGAGGTTCATGCTGCGTGTCCCAGGTCATCGGCGCGACGTTCAGGAACGCCTCGGCCTGTTCGGCCATGAGCGGCAGTACCGGCTTCAGGTAGCCGACCAGCACGCGGAACAGGTTGATGCCCATGGAGCAGATCGCGTGCAACTCGGCATCGCGGTCCTGTTGCTTCGCGACCACCCAGGGCGCCTTGTCGTCGATGTACTGGTTGGCCAGATCGGCGAGCGCCATGATCTCGCGCACCGCGCGGCCGAACTCCCGTTGTTCGTACAGCTTGGCGATTTCGTCACCGGCACGCACGAAGGTGTCGAACAAGCCGGGCTGATCGAGCGACGAACTCAGGTGGCCGTCGAAGCGCTTGCCGATGAAGCCCGCGCAGCGGCTGGCGATGTTGACGACCTTGCCGACCAGATCGGCATTCACGCGTGCGGCGAAGTCGTCGAGGTTCAGATCCAGATCGTCGACACGCGAACTGAGCTTGGCCGCGAAGTAGTAGCGCAGGTACTCCGGGTTGAGGTGCTTGAGGTAGGTGCGTGCCTTGATGAAGGTGCCGCGCGACTTCGACATCTTCGCACCGTCCACCGTCAGGAAGCCGTGCGCGAACACGCCGCTCGGTTTGCGATAGCCGGCGCCGTGCAGCATCGCCGGCCAGAACAGGGCGTGGAAGTAGATGATGTCCTTGCCGATGAAGTGATACAGCTCGGTTGTCGCACCGGCGTTCCAGAACGCGTCGAAGTCGACGCCGGTCCTGTTGCAGAAATGGCGGAAGCTCGCCATGTATCCGATCGGCGCGTCCAGCCAGACGTAGAAATACTTGCCCGGCGCATCCGGGATCTCGAAGCCGAAATAGGGGGCGTCGCGCGAGATGTCCCAGTCGTTGAGCCCGGCCTCGAACCACTCGTTGAGCTTGTTGGCGACCTCGGCCTGCACGTGCCCGGCGCGGTGCCAGTCCTTCAGCACCTGCCCGAAGTCGCCGAGCCGGAAGAACAGGTGTTCCGAATCCCTCTCGACCGGCGTCGCACCGGACACCGCCGACACCGGGTTGATCAGGTCGGTCGGTGCATAGGTCGCGCCGCACACCTCGCAGCTGTCGCCGTACTGGTCCTGCGCACCGCACTTCGGGCAGGTGCCCTTGATGAACCGGTCCGGCAGGAACATCTGGGCCTCGGGGTCGTACGCCTGTGAGATGGTGCGCCGCGCGATGTGCCCCGCGTCGCGGTTGCGTTCGTAGATCGTCGTCGCGCAGACCCGGTTTTCCTCCGAGTGGGTCGAGTGATAGTTGTCGAAGCCGATCGCGAAACCGGCGAAGTCCTCGGTGTGTTCCGTCCAGACCCGCGCGATCAGTTCCTCCGGCTCAATACCCTCTGCGCGCGCGCGCAGCATGATCGGCGTGCCGTGGGCGTCGTCGGCGCAGACGTAGTAGCACTCGTGCCCGCGCATCTTCTGGAACCGGCTCCAGATGTCGGTCTGGATGTACTCGACCAGGTGGCCGAGGTGGATCGATCCGTTGGCGTAGGGCAGTGCACTGGTGATCAGGATTCTGCGGGTGTCGGACATGGTGGGTAGGCACCTGGGTGCTGCGAGTGAGCGCGAAATTATGTCACGGCCACACATTCCCCGTATCCGCCGAGGGCTTGGCACATCTTTGCATGGCGCGGCGCGGGTGCGACCCGGCCGTGACCCGCCCGCGGTGGGCAGATGGCGGGCCCGGCGACGGCTCGTGTGCGGGCCGCGACGTGGGCGGCATTCCAAGGTAAACGACGGGTTGATTCCTTCCCCGTCGGGTTCAAGCTGTATTTCCGACCAAATTGCTTGGGTTTTGCAATTTGCTTTCGTGTAGAATCGCCGGTCTTCCGGAAAACCGCCCCCCGGAACGGCCGGTGCCGACACCGCGCGGGGACGGCAAATAGCTAATTTGACGCAGGAAAACACCATGGCAGAGATCACCAGAGACCAGGTCGAGGCGGCCATCAAGGGCTACATCGAACCCCATCTCGAGACCGACCTGGTTACCGCGAAATCGATCAAGGACATCCGCATCGACGGCGATAAGGTCGCGGTCGATGTCCTTCTCGGCTTTCCGGCCAAGGGCATCGAGGGCGATATCGCGGCCGCGGTCAAGGCGGCGGTCGAGGGCGTCGACGGCGTGACCGGCTGCGACGTCGGCATGGACACCAAGATCGTCGCCCATTCGGTGCAGAAGTCGCTGAAGCCGATCGACAACGTGAAGAACATCATCGCGGTCGCGTCGGGCAAGGGCGGTGTCGGCAAGTCGACCACCGCGGTCAACCTCGCGCTGGCGCTGTCGGTCGAGGGTGCGCGCGTCGGCATCCTGGACGCCGACATCTACGGCCCGTCGCAGCCGCGCATGCTCGGCATCTCGGGCAAGCCGGAGTCGAAAGACGGCAATACCCTCGAACCAATGATGAGCTATCACCTGCAGGCGATGTCGATCGGGTTCCTGATCGACGAAGAGACGCCGATGATCTGGCGCGGTCCGATGGTCACCCAGGCGCTCGAGCAGTTGCTCAACGACACCAACTGGGACGAGCTCGACTACCTGGTCATCGACCTCCCGCCGGGCACCGGTGACACCCAGCTGACGCTGGCGCAGAAGGTGCCGGTGTCGGGAGCGATCATCGTCACCACCCCGCAGGACATCGCGCTTCTCGACGCACGCAAGGGCTTCAAGATGTTCGAGAAGGTCGAGGTGCCGATCCTGGGCATCGTCGAGAACATGTCGATCCACATCTGCTCGAGCTGCGGCCACGAAGAGCACATCTTCGGCCAGGGCGGCGGTGAGCGCATGGCCGAGCAGTACGGGGTGAAATTCCTCGGTGCGCTGCCGCTCGAGACCCGCATCCGCGAGGAGACCGACTCGGGCAAGCCTACCGTGGTCGCCGAGCCGGAATCGCGTCCGTCGCAGATCTACCGCGAGATCGCGCGCAAGGCGGCAGCCAAGCTGTCGCGCCAGGCCAAGAGCTACGCGGCGAAGTTCCCGAACATCGTGATCCAGAACAACTGATCGCCGTCCGCGCCGATCCGGCATCGCACCCAGGCCCGCGTTTCGCGGGCTTTTTCATTGCTGCAGCGGTGCCGTCGGCACAGCGGTCGAGCGGAACACAGGCTGGCCGGAACTGCGCGACCGAGATCATGCGAAGAAGCAGGTCGGAGTGGCGACGTTGCGGGTAATAATGCCGGTTTCCGATCCGTCGGATTACCCGTTTCGGTCCTGTTGCCGGCGTTCGGTTCACAGTAAGGTGAAGCGATTGCACGGGGCGCCAGGATCAACAGCATGTCGAGCGAGTGGGTTGCGGCACGGGCGTGACCAGTCACGAGCCATCTATAGTTAGGTTTTGCGACCCATCAAAACGCCGGTACCGTCAACGCGCCTCCTGCATTGACGGTCCGTGAAGGAGTAAGCGAGATGAACAATGGGAAAGTGCGGGTCATCATCGCGATCGGTCTGTGCCTTGGGCTCGCCGCCTGTGCGCTGCTGCCGTTCGGCGAACGCTGCGGTAGTGGTGCCGGCGTGGTGAAGGACGAGGCGCTGTGCGTCGGCCGCACCGCGGACAGCTTCCCGGCTGCCGACGAAGACTACTTCGCGGACATGGATTACGGCATCACGCACGATCCCGCCGCGGTGGCGGCCGAGCTCGACCCCTACGTGCCGGGCATCGCGCCGGCCGATGCGACGGCGGCGGCGGTCAAGGGCCGCAACAACTGGATCGTGTGGACCGGCGGCAACGACCGCCTGTGGGACACGCTGGCGACCAAGAGTGTCGGTCTGCTGGATTTCCTCAAGATACTGTCGAACCATCCCAGCCTCGACTACAGTCGCGACAACCGCTGGCGATACCTCGGGCTGGTCAACGAGCCCTGCTTCGACAAGGGTGAAGGACCGCGCCAGGACCGTTTCGGCCTGTGGCTGGACGTCCGCAGCTCCGACTGCGCGCCCGATCCGTTCGAGAACGAACAGAAATATCCCGGCGTCGAGATCGGCGCGCGCGGCCGGACCGTGCCGGTCGGGTCGTATTACGGCTACGCCACCGGCATCGTCGGCCTGCGCCTGTTCCCGAACCCGGACTTCGACGCCAGCGCGGCGGCGCGCTGGGACCCGGACCGCTTCTACACGGATCCTTCTTATTACAACGACAAGGACCTGGTGCGCCCGTACCGCGTCGGCATGTCGTGCGGCTTCTGTCATGTCGGGCCCAACCCGAGCAACCCGCCGCAGGACCCGGAGCATCCGAAGTGGGAGAACCTGAACTCCAACCCGGGCGCGCAGTACTTCTGGGTCGACCGCATCTTCGTCTGGGACGTCGACAAGTCGAGCTTCCCCTACCAGCTGTTCCACACCTCGCGGCCGGGCGCGCTGGACACCTCGTTCATCTCGACCGACTACATCAACAACCCGCGCACCATGAACGCGGTCTACAACCTCGGTGCGCGGCTCAAACTCGCGCGGCTGCTCGGCGAGGAGGAACTGACCGGTGGCGCGCTGGACAACGAGCACCTCAACAAGTACGTGCCGGCCGACTCGCCTCTGGCCGCGTTCTACCAGGCCCCCGATACGGTGTGGACACCGCGCGTGCTCAAGGACGGCTCGGACTCGGTCGGCGCGCTCGGCGCGCTCAACCGGGTGTTCGTCAATATCGGCCTGTTCAGCGAGGAGTGGCTGGAGCATTTCAGGCCGTTCGTCGGCGGTTCGCCGTTTACGCCATTCACGATTGCCGCGGCGGATGCGAATTCCAGTTACTGGAACGCCACCGAGGCGCAGACGCCCGATGTGGCGCTGTTCTTCCTTGCGACCGGCAAGCCCGATCTGCTCGCGAAGGCACCGGGCGGGGCGGCCTACCTCACGCACGACAAGGCATTGATGGCGCGCGGCAAGCAGGTGTTCGCCGATACCTGTGCGCGCTGTCATTCGAGCAAGGTGCCCGACAAGACGGTCGAGTTCTTTCCGCAACACGGTTGCGTCGGGCCGGGATACCTGGACTGCTGGAACGCCTACTGGTCATGGACCAAGACCGACGAGTTCAAGCGCGAGATGCGGCAGATCGTCATGGCCGACGATTTCCTCGACGACAACTACCTGTCGAACGAGTTGCGCGTGCCGGTCACGCTGCTCGAGACCAATGCCTGTTCGACGCTGGCGACGAACGCGATCCGCGGCGACATCTGGGACAACTTTTCGTCCGAGTCGTACAAGCAGCTGCCGTCGGTCGGCGAGATCACCGTGCACCATCCCATCAGCGGCGAACCGCGCAGCTACACGATGCCGGCGGGCGGCCGCGGCTACATCCGCCCGGCGTCGCTGGTCAGCGCATGGTCGACCGCGCCGTTCCTGCTCAACAATACGCTCGGTGATTTCCACTGGTCCGGCTCGGTGGACGACCGCATGAAATCGTTCGACAGTGGCATCCGGCAACTGCTCTGGCCCGAGCAGCGCAAGGGGGACCGCGCCTACATGACGGCGTCCGGCAAGCCCGTGCCCGGCGTGGTCGACGTCACGTCGTCACAGACCTACCTGCGCGTGCCCAAGGGCTATCTGCCCGACTTCCTGCAGCCGCTGGTCAAGCCACTCGACACGCTCGGCTCGCCGCTGTTCGGCGAGGACGGGGTCGAGATCGGGCCGATCCCGACCGGTACGCCGATCAACCTGGTCGCGAACATGGACCTGGATCAGCACGGCAAAGCGCTCAAGGTGCTGCTGAAGATCCGCGGCGATCTCGGGGATCTACCCGCCAATGCGACCGACGAGCAGGCGCGCGCCGCGTTCGCCGACCTGGTCGATCCGCTGCTGGATATCAGCAAGTGCCCGGACTTCGTCGTCAACCGCGGGCACTATTTCGGCACCGACTATTTCAGCGAAGAGCCCGGACTGACCGATGAAGACAAGTGGGCACTGATCGAATTCCTGAAGACGATGTGACATCCGGGGCGACGCCCCCCAACAGCCCGACGCGCAGACGCTTCATCGGCGCCTGCGCCGCCGGGCTGTCGGCGCTCGGCGGTCTGCTGTCCGGCTGCGCCGACCTGCTGCGTCCGGCTCTGCCCGCGCGCGAGCGCTTTGCCTGCGCCGCTGGCGATGATGACGCATTCGACTACATCGTGGTCGGGTCGGGTGCCGGTGGCGGGCCGCTGGCCGCCAATCTCGCACGCACCGGCTTCCGCGTGCTGCTGCTCGAGGCCGGCGGCGACGAGGACAGCTACGACTACCAGGTGCCGGCCTTCCATGCCCGTGCGTCCGAGGATCCGCGCTACGCGTGGAACTTCTTCGTCCGCCACTACGCCGACGACGACCGCCAGCGGCGCGACGACAAGTTCCGCCCGGAACAGGGGGGTGTGCTGTACCCGCGCGCGGCGACGCTGGGTGGCTGCACCGCGCACAACGCGATGATCCTGGTCTACCCGCACAACAGCGACTGGGACGGCATCGCCGAACTCACCGGCGACGACAGCTGGCGCGCGGAGACCATGCGCCGCTACTTCGAACGCCTCGAGCGGTGCGAGTACGACGACCGCGATCCGGCGGCACGCCACGGTTATCGCGGCTGGCTCACCACCAACGTGGTCGATCCGAAGATCGCGCTCAAGGACGCGTTCGTGCTGCGCCTGGTCAAGGGCGCGGTGCGCGAATCGCTGCGCACGCTGGGCAATCCGATCACACGTCTGTTCGGCAAGCTGCGCACCGACCTCGATCCCAACGACTGGCGCACGGTGAAGGACGACGTCGAAGGCGTGTGCATGACACCATTGACCACCGACCGCGGTCGTCGTGTCGGCAGTCGCGAATACGTACAGGCGGTCGCGGCGGCCTGTCCGGGCAACCTGGTCGTGCGCACGCACACGCTGGTCACGCGCGTGCTGCTCGACGATGACAATCGCGCCACCGGTGTCGAGTGCCTGGCCGGCGCGCACCTGTACCGAGCCGACCCGGGGGCGGATTCGGGCGACGACAGTGAACCGGTCCGCTTCAACGCGCGGCGCGAAGTGATCCTGTGTGCCGGCGCGTTCAACACGCCGCAGCTGCTCAAGCTGTCGGGCATCGGCCCGCGTGCGGAACTCGAACGACATGGCATCCCGCTGCGCGTCGACCTGCCGGGCGTCGGCGAGAACCTGCAGGACCGCTACGAGGTCACCGTGGTCAACCGCATGCGCGGCAACTTCCTGCTGATGCAGGACATGCAGTACCGACCGCCCGCACCCGGTGAGGAGCCGGACCCACAGTTCCGCGAATGGCTGGACGGCAAGGGGCCGTACACCAGCAACGGCGCTGTGGTCGCGCTGCTCAAGCGCTCGACCGCCGACAAGCCCGAGCCCGACCTGTTCCTGTTCGGGCTGCTTGGATCGTTCAGGGGCTACTATCCCGGCTACTCGCGCGACATCGCCCAGGGCGAGGACCACTTCACCTGGGCAGTGCTGAAGGCGCACACCCACAACCGCGCCGGGTGCGTGCGGCTGCGCTCCGCCGATCCGCGCGACGTGCCCGACATCGACTTCCACTACTTCAACGAGGGCACGGACGGCGGCGACGATCTCGCTGCTGTCGTCGAGGGTGTGGAGACGGTCCGCCGCATGGCCGACCGCGCCGGCGACGTGATCGCCGAAGAGATCTATCCCGGCCGCGAGGTCGCCGATCGTGCGGCCGTCGAGGCGTTCATCCGCGACAACGCGTGGGGCCACCATGCCTCGTGCTCCTGCCGCATGGGACCGGCAGGCGACGCGATGGCGGTGGTCGACAGCCGCTTCCGCGTGTTCGGCTGCAGCGGCCTGCGTGTCGTCGATGCGTCGGTGTTCCCGCGCATCCCCGGTTTCTTCATCGTATCGGCCGTGTACATGATCAGTGAGAAGGCCGCCGACGTGATCGTCGAAGATGCCGGCGTCGCGGCGCGCGCCGATGCGTGAAGATGCCCGGTTTGCCGAATGGCCCGTCAGGCTGGCGTCTGTACCGGCACATGCGCGGCGGCAATCCGGATCGCGGCACCCGCAACGCCGAATGGCGTGGCTGATTGACGATCGACGCTGTGGTGTCCCCGGCCGTCGGTTGCAGGCGTTGCACTGGGCGTCTAAGGTCACCACGTGATGTTTTCCATCTGTTACCCGCTCGCATCCAACGTGACATCGGACGCGCCCCCTCGCGGTGTCGGAAACGCCCGCGGCAAGCGGCGGACACTGACCCCCGGGCTGCGCCGACACGCGTGTCGACTCGTCCTCGCGTTCACGTTGACGCTGTCGTCGGGCATGGCGGCGGGCGCGCCGCAGCAGACACCGGATGCCGACACCATCGCCCGGAACGTCGATTACGTGAACCGCTTCAATGCGCTGCGCAACGTGAGCTATGGCACCGATAAGCAGCCGGTCGTGGTGTTCGATCACACGCCGGGCGAACGGATCGTCGCCAACACCTTCCGCCGCTGGCGCACCAACGACGTATCGGACGAAGGCGTGGCGGCGCGCGATCTGGTCGTGTTCAGAGGCGGCAAGCTGGATGGCACCGGTATCCTGGTCGCCGATCCGGTCGATCCCGCGCGCACCCGCACCTACATCATGTGGTTGCCGGAGCTGCGCAAGGCGCGGCGTATGCTCGAGCCCGACGCCGCGGACCATTGGGGTAATTCGAACTTCAGCTATGGCGACATCTATCTGCGCCGGCCCGAGGACGAGGACCACGAAGTGCTGGGCCGCGAGAACTTCAGCGGTTGCCTCGGCGCCGTGGCGCAAGCGGTAGCGCAGGGCGACCGGCGCCTTGCCGGGCTGCCCGAGGCCGACTGCAGTGTCGACGGCAGGCAAGTCTACCGGGTGCGCAGCCGCCCGCACCGGGACGACCTCGGTTACGACGAGCGCATTGTGCTCATCGATGCGGAGTCGTTCGCCGACTACCGCTCGACATTCTTCGCCGGCGGTGTGCTGATCAAGACCATCGACAAGTCGTGGCGCGGCATGCGCCTGGACGACCCGCGCGCGCAGCATTGGCGTTACTGGTATGCACGCACCGAGGCCACCGGACAGGAGGGCATGGCGTTCGTGCCGGACGGTGCCGTGAGCTGGAACGACGACATCGAGCCGCGGTTCTGGAGCGAATCAACTCTGCGCCGGATGAGCCGCTGACTGCCTCAGAAATGTCATGCCAGCGGCGCATACTCGCGCCGCGAGCCGCACACCCCGGAGACCTCAGTGGACCTTCCGAAAAACAAGACCAAACTCGTCTGCACCATCGGACCCGCATCGGAAAGTCAGCCCGTACTCAGGGCGATGCTGTCGGCCGGCATGAATGTCGCCCGGCTGAACTTCTCGCACGGCGACTTCGACAGCCACGCGCGCACGATCGCGCAGCTGCGCGAGGCGGCCGAGGCGACCGGTTACCGGCTCGCGATCATGGCCGACCTGCCGGGGCCAAAGATCCGCATCGGTGAGCTGACGCCGGAGCCGGTGGAACTCGCCATCGGTGACGAGGTTGTGCTGACGACCGACGACATCGTCGGTGACGGCCGGCGCATCCCGGTCACGCTCGACAGCCTGCCGCGGGTCGTGCACGTCGACGACAAGCTGTTCCTCAACGACGGCCTGATCTCGCTGCTGGTCAAGTCGATCGACGGCAACGATGTCCACTGCGAGGTGCGTGCCGGCGGCGAGCTGTCGTCGCGCAAGGGCCTGAGCCTGCCGGGCATCGACCTCGGCATCAGCGCGTTTACGGCGCGCGATCGCGAGTGCCTCCGTTTCGCGATCGAACAGGGCGTGGACGCGGTCAGCCAGTCGTTCGTCACCAACGCCGACGATGTGCTCGCGGTCAAGCAGGCCGCCGCCGAGATGGGTGCACAGCCGTTCGTGATTGCGAAGATCGAGCGCGCCGGCGCACTCGACAACCTGGACGCGATCCTCGAGGCGTGCGACGGCCTGATGGTCGCGCGCGGCGATCTCGGCGTCGAGGTGCCGATCGCCGAGATGGCAGTAATCCAGAAGCGCTTGATGCAGGCCGCCAACGCCAAGGCCAAGCCGGTGATCACTGCGACCCAGATGCTCGAATCGATGACCGAGCACCGCCGGCCAACGCGCGCCGAGGCGACCGATGTCGCGAACGCGATCCTCGACGGCACCGACGCCGTGATGCTGTCGGCCGAATCGGCGATGGGCCGCCACCCGGTCGACGCGGTCGAGATGCTGGCCGAGATCGCCGCAGCGACCGAGCCGCATCGGCAGCGTTCGCCGACCGACCTGCGCTGCCCGATGAACCCGTCGCTGCGCGGCCTGATCGCACGCAGCATCTATCAGACCGTTACCGCGCTCGACACGGTTGCCGTCTGCGTGCCCACGGTGTCGGGTTCGATGGCGCGCAGCGTTACCCGTTTTCGGCTGCCCGGCTGGATCACCGCGTTCAGCACCCAGCATGCCACCTGCCAGGCACTGCAGTTTTCGTACGGCGTGTATCCGGTGCGGGTCGAGACCGAGGCCGCCGACTGGACGCCGTTCGTGCGCGCGTGGATGCACGCGCGCGGCCTCTCGTCCGGCCTGGCCGTCCTGGCGCAGGGGCCGTCGGAACGTTATCCGCGCGGCAACCACCGCATGGAGCTGGTCGACCTGGGTCTGTGATTGCGACCGCGGCAGACCGAGGTCAGTACTTCACCGAGCAGCCGTAGGGCCGCGTGACGGCGGGTTGTACCGGTTCGCCGGATGCGAGCTGCGCGAGCACGGTGCGCACATAGGGCTGCGCCGTGGCGATGTCGGCGGGATCCGCGGACGAGATGCTGTCGATGCCACCCATGTACCGCAGCACCCCGTCGGCGTCGACGACGAACATGTGCGGTGTCGTCTTGGCGCCATAGAGGCGTCCGATTTCGCCCTGCTCGTCGAGCACCACGGCGCTCGGTGACGCATCGCGGTCACGCGTCAGCGCGTCCGCCTGTGCCGCGCTGACATGCCCCTGCTTGCCGGGCGCCGACGAGATGATCGACAGCCACACCACGCCCTGCGCGACGGCATCGCGCTGCAGCGCCTGCATGGTGCCGCTGCCGTAGTGTTTGCGCACGTAGGGGCAGTCGTGGTTGGTCCACTCGAGCACGACGGTGCGGCCGTGGTAGTCGGACAGGCGCTGCACCTGGCCGGCGGTGTCGGTGCCAGCGAAGTCGGGGGCGGCTTGTCCGATCTGGGGTGCCGCGCACAGCGGCCCGGCCAGGCCTGCCAGCAGCAGGGTCAACAGTCCTCGGATGTTCATGGTGTCTTCTCCGGTTTGCCGATGCCGATGTCGGCGATGGCGTCGAGCACGCTGCGTTCGGTCAGCAGCTGTGGCAACACGCGCGGTTCGGGGTCGCCGGCAGCATACAGCAGGTACAGCGGCACCCCGCTGCGCCCGTGGCGCTGCAATTCAGCGGTGATCTTGGCGTCGCGCCGGGTCCAGTCGGCCTTCAGGTAGGCGACGCCGTGCGCGTCCAGGGTCTCGACGACGGCGCGTGTATCCAGCGCGACCTGCTCGTTGACCTTGCACGTGATGCACCAGGCCGCGGTGAAGTTGACCAGCACCGGTGCGCCCGCGGCACGCAGTTGTGCGACGCGCCCGGTACTCCACGCATCCGCGGCGGCGCCACCGCTTGCCCGCTCGCCGCGATCCGGTGTGGCGGCGACGACTGCGCACACGAGGCCGCCGGTCAGCAATACGGCGGCCGGCAGGCGGCGCGACCAGGTGCGGCGCCAGGTCTGGCCCAGCCACCACAGGCCGAAGGCCAGCAGCACGCCGCCGGCGAGTGCCGCGGCCAGCGGCCCGGCAGCAAGCTGCTGGCTCAGCACCCACAGCAGCCAGGCCGCGGTGGCGTACAACGGGAACGCCAGCGCCTGACGCAGACGCTCCATCCAGGGTCCCGGGCGTGGCAGCAGGCGCAGCCACGCCGGCTGCAGGCTGAGCAGCAACAACGGCAGCGCGAAGCCGGTGCCGAGGGCGACGAAAACCAGCGTCGATTCCATCACCGGCCGCGTCAGCGCGTAACCGAGCGCCGTACCCATGAACGGCGCCGTGCACGGGCTGGCGACCACCACGGCCAGCACGCCGCTGGCGAAGCTGCCGCGCAGACCGGGGCGGCCGGCCGCCGTCTGGCCGACGCCGGCCAGGCCGCCACCGAACCCGAACACGCCGGACAGGTTCATGCCCAGCGTCAGCATCAGGTACATCAGCGCGACCACGATAACGGGTTCCTGCAGCTGGAAACCCCAGCCGAGCATAGCGCCGGTCGCACGCAGCGAGGACAGCAGTGCCGCGAGCAGCGCGAACGTCAGCAGCACGCCCGCGCTGTAGGCGATACCGTGCCGGCCGGTATGGCCGTCGTGTCGACCGACCAGTGACAACAGCTTGATCGACAGCACCGGCAGCACGCACGGCATGAGGTTGAGCAGCAGGCCGCCGACGAAGGCGAGGCCGATCGCCAGCGCCAGTCCAATCGTCGCGGCGTGCGAGTCGCCGGATGCCGTGCGCGTCCGGTCGTCCGCCGGCGCGGCCCGCGCACTGACGGTGTAACCGCGGCGCGATGCATCGTCGCCAACGACCAGCAGTCCGCTCAGTGGCTCGGCGGCGGACGGCGGCACCTCGCCCGCCGCCAGGTCGAGCGTCAGGCGGTCGCCGTCGATCGCCCAGCGCTGTGGCGCCGACGGTGCAATCGGCCCCCAGCGGTCGGCGGCGAACCACAGCGCCGCATCCGCCGCCGGCGTGAGGCCGCCGCCGGTCAAGCGCAGGCGGATGCGACCATCGGCGACCCGGTAGTCTGCGTCACCGCCCAGCGCGCCCGGCAGGCGTGCACGCGCAGCGTCGAAGCGGGGGTCCGTGGTCGTGCCGTCGTCGGCCACGGACAGGGTCAGGTCTAGGCGTGCCTGCTGCGGGATGCATTCCTCGCGGCACACGAGCCAGCGCACATCCGCGTGCAGCGCCGCCGCTCCGGTGGCAGCGGCGGCCGGCGTCACCTCGGCGAGCAGCATCACACTGTCCGCATAGCCGTAGTTGAGCAGCGGGCCGACCGCGATGCGCTGCGGCACCGGCCACTGCAGTTCACCGCCACGCCAGCCGCCGGGCAGCTGCCAGGCGACGCGCGGTGCCTCGCCCGAGTCGCCCGGGTTGCGCCAGTACACGTGCCATTGCGGGATCAGGTCGAAGCGCAGCGCGAGCCACAACGGCCGGCCCGGCGTGTAGCCGGCGGGTTCCGCGAGCAGCGTCAGCGTGACCTGCGACGTGCGCGCGACTGTGTCGGCATGCAGCGTCGAGATGCCGAAACATGACAGCAGCAGGAGTGCGGGCAGCAGGCGGCGCAATCGGGTCTCCCTGTGTCTGGGTTCGACCCCACGTCAGACACCGATGCAGGGTGGGCGTTCCCGCGCGGCGGGAGGGCGACAGAATACCCGGCTTCCTAAAGATACGCCGCCGCATGCCGCTAGCTCAGCCGTGTTCCACCGTGAGCCCCGGACCCGCTCGTCCGCGGCATGAATCGACAGGAAAACCTGATCATGTTCGCATCGTTACGTACGAAACTCCTTGTTGTTGTCGGGCTGATGGCAGGAATCTTCGTTGCCCAGGCACTGTACCTGAATCTGCAGATCGGTCATGTCGAACGCGACGTCGAAGACCTGCGTGACCGGTCCAGTGTGCTGATCGCGAAGTCTTACGAACTGAACCTTGCCGTGGTCCAGATCCAGCAATGGCTTACGGACATCAGCGCCACCCGCGCGCAGGACGGGTTGAACGACGGTTTCGACAAGGCGGCGAAGAACCTTGCCGTTGCGCACCAACTGCTCACTGAACTCGCCGCGCTGAGCACGGACAAGCGGGACTTCTACGCGTCGATGGACCAGCACCTGACCGCCTTTCACGATACCGGGCGGCGCATGGCCGAGGCCTATGTCGCGGACGGTCCGGCCGGCGGCAACCCGATGATGGCGGGATTCGACGCCAAGGCCGAAGCGATACAGAACGATGTCGCCGAGGCCATGGGTCATGCCGGGCGGCTACAGGATGAGGCGCTCGGGCGAACGCTGGGCATCGCGCACTCGACCCAGGTGACCGCGGCGGTTACCGCCGTGGTGATGACACTGCTGGTAGTCGCGGCGGGCTGGTTCATGGTGCGGATGGTGATCGGCCCGATCTGCCGCACCGCGGCGCTGGCCCGCGAGCTGGCCGAAGGCGACGGCGACCTGACCCGGCGCCTCGACGCCGACCGCACCGACGAGATTGGTGCCGTGGCGCGGTCGGTCAACGCGTTCGTCGACAGCATCCGCGGCACTGTCGTCAGCCTGCGTGACGTGGTCGACCAGCTGAACGGTTCGTCGCAGCAGCTCACCTCGGTCGCCAGTGACAGCCGTGGCCTGGCGTCGGACCAGCTGCGCGAGACCGAGGCGATCGCGGCGGCGATGACCGAGATGAAGGCCAGCGCCGACGAGATCGCGCGCACCGCGGGCGACACCGCCGCGCACACCAAGGAGGCCGCATCACGCGCCGGCGAGGGCGATCGCGCGGTGCAGCAGGCGGCCAGTGTGATCAAGTCGCTGCAGGACGAGGTGGCCCAGGCCCAGACGGTCATCAACCAACTCGGCGAAGACAGCAGCAACATCGGTTCGGTACTCGACGTGATCCGCGGCATCTCGGAACAGACCAACCTGCTGGCGCTGAACGCGGCGATCGAGGCCGCGCGTGCCGGTGAGCAGGGCCGCGGCTTCGCGGTGGTCGCCGACGAGGTGCGTACGCTGGCCAGTCGCACGCAGCAGTCGACCGAGGAGATCCAGGCCATGATCACGACGCTGCAGGGACGGGCCCGGGAATCGGTCAAGGTCATGGCCGCCAGCCGCGACATGGCCGAGCAGAGCGTCGGCGAGGTCGAGAAGGCGAAGGACATGCTGGACGGCATCCGCGTCGGCATGGCCAACGTGCAGGACATGACCCATCGCATCGCAACCGCCGCGGAACAGCAGAGCCAGGTCTCGGGCGATCTCGACCGCGGGCTCAACACGATCGCCGGACTGGCGCGTCAGAACGCGGGCAGCGCCGATTCGACCGCGGTGGCGAGTTCGCAGCTCAACAGCCTGTCGAGCGACATCGGTCGCCTGATCGGGCGATTCACGACCGACTGACCGGATCCGGTCACGGTCCTTCCACTGGCGCGACGCTGCGCAGGTAACGCACCAGCGCTGCGCGATCCTCGCCGCTTAGCCGCGAGGTCGTGTTGTCGACGACCTCGGACATCAGGCTGCCGGTGTAGTCGCCGTCCGGCAGCGCCCCGGTCTCGAGAAAATACGCCAGGTCGTCTGCCGACCATCTGCCGATCCCGTCGCGCGGTTGTGGCGTGATGTTCGGGACCTTCTCGCCGTCGGGCCCGTCGCGCGTGCCGGCCAGGTACCGCGCGCGGATGCTGACGCCGGTCGACGAGCGTGGCGTGTGGCATTCGCCGCAGTGGCCCAGCGCGTCGACCAGGTACCAGCCGCGGCGCAGTTCGGCGTCGGCCGGCGGCTGCGGCGGGTCGTCCATGAACCACCACTGCCACGGATGCAGCATCCAGCGCGCCAGCCACCACGGCAGATCATGATCGCGGTTGCGGTGGTGCTGTGGCGGCAGCGACTGCAGGTAGCTGTGGATGGCGGCCGCGTCATCGTCGCTGAGCAGACGGTACGACGGATAGGGGAACACCGGGAAATACGCGGCGCCGTCGCCACGCTCGCCATGTTTGAGCGCGCGGACGAAGCGTTCGCGCGTCCAGCCACCGATGCCGGTCGCGCGATCCGGCGTGATATTGGGCGAATAGAATGTGCCGAACGCGGTGTCGAATCGGCGCCCGCCAGCCAGCGGCGGTCCGTCTTCGGCGGTATGGCAACCGGCGCAGCCGGCGGCGTGGAACAGGTACTCGCCGGTGGCTGCGAGTGCTGGTGTCGCCAGCGCGGCGACCACCAGCAATACCGCCGCCGGTCGTGACGACATCGTCAGTCGTCCTTCTCGCGGAAGTCCTCGTGGCAGCCCTTGCAGGCCTGGCCGACGTCCTTGTGCGCAGCGGCGATCGCGGCGCTGTCGCCCGCGTCGACGGCGGCGGCGAACTTGGCGGTCGCGTCTCGTGCCGCATTGGCGGCCTGCTCGAACTTGGCCCGTTCGCTCCAGATCGCCGGCTTGGCCTTGGTCTCGCCAAAGTCCGATCCCTCGGGGAACACGCGCGGCAGATTCGCGGTCAATGCGGCCAGCGCGTGCGCGTGCATGGCGAGGTCGCCCTCGGGATCGACCTTGCCGCGCACGATCTGCGTGCTCGCACCCATGTGGCCGCCGATCGCCTTCATCATCGCCTGGCGGTACTTGATGTAGTCCTCGGCGTCGGCGGTGGCGATCCCGGCGGCCAGGGTCAATGCGAGCGTCGTGACGAGGCGGGTAGGCATCATGGTGGTCTCCTTGTGCGGGTGGAGCGTCGAGCTTAACAAGCACGGACGCGTTTAGGGCGTAGGGTATTCCACCGGCGCGACGCAGCAGGGCGTTGCCTGCGAAACGCGCTTTGGCCCGCAATCACACAGCGGCCCTGCAGCATTCGCATACGCTGGAACAGGCCCCAGGCTTTCGACATGGCGGTCCCGGTAGAGTTTCACGCAGTGTCCGGGTGCGTCGCGGGATCGCCTGCGCCGGGCCGGGCGGAGTCAGGCCGACATCCGTCTGCCGCCACGCTGCGCACCCAGGGCATAGACTGAAGTGGCCAGTCAAGCGAAGCCGACCAGAGAATCAGACATGTCGGATCCGATCGAACAGCAGCTCGAACAGCGCCTCGGCCGCATCCATGCACGCCAGCGCCTGGGTATCGAGGCCGAACACGAACAGCGCGTGTTCGGCGGTGGCATCAACTTCTTCCATCCCGAGAACTGGTACTCGGCGCATGCGCTGATCGCCTACGTGCTTCGGCTGCTCGGGCTGTACGAACGCGGCCATCGCAACACGCTGGCCATCCAGGTGCGCCACAACGACGTCTCCCTGGCCCGTCTGCCGCCGGCGTTCGACGGCTACCGCCTGCTGCACCTGAGCGACCTGCATGCCGACCTGAATCCGCCCGCCATGTCGGCCATCGCCGAACACGTGGCCGGGCTCGCCTACGACGCGTGCGTAATGACGGGTGATTTTCGCGCCCAGACCTACGGCGACTGCGCGCCCGCGCTCGACGCGATGCGCGGCCTGCTGACACAGCTGAAGCAGCCGGTATACGCCGTGCTCGGCAACCACGACAGTGTGCGCATGCTGCCGGGTCTCGAGGCGATGGGCGTGCGTGTGTTGATGAACGAGCAACAGCGGATCACGCGCGGCGGGCAGGCGATCCATCTCGTCGGCATCGACGATCCGCACTACTACCGGGTCGACAGCCTGGCGATGGCGGGGCGCGACGTGCCCGATGATGCGGTCACCATCCTGCTCGCGCACACCCCGGAGGTCTATCGCCAGGCCGCGCACGCGGGATTCGACCTGCTGCTGTGCGGACACACGCACGGTGGCCAGATCTGTCTGCCGGGCGGGATCCCGTTGACGCTCGACGCGCGTATCCCGCGCCGGCTCGGGGCCGGTGCGTGGCGCCACGGCGGTATGCAGGGTTATACGTCGGTGGGTGCGGGGAGCTGCATCGTGCCGGTGCGCCTGAACTGCCCCCCGGAGGTGGTCGTGCACCGTCTGCGGCGTGGCTGATCCGGATAGGCCGCGCTCAGTGCGGGTGGATACGCAGGCCCAGCCGATACATCAGTCGCGACAGCAGCAGGTCGGCGGCGGCGAAACCCAGGCCGAGCCACACCACGTTGAGTGCAGACAGGTCGAGCGATTCGCGACACACCCACAGTGGCAGCAGCGATTCAGGCAGCTGATCGAGGCCGACCGCGCCGTGCCCGGAGGCGAGGCCGAGTCGACGCTTGGCGAAGCTGCTGGCGAGATCGCCGGTCATCGCCAGCACGCCGATGCAGGCGCCGGTGTCCCAGCCAAAGCCGGTCATCGCGGCCAGCGCGGCCGACACCGCGACCGCCGTCACCACGCCGCGCCACGTCTTCGAGGTGCCGAACAGCGGATGGCCGTCGGCGAGCCGCGTGCCGCCGTCGAGCGGCGCATCCCAGCGCCCGCGCATCATTATCCGCGCCAGCAACGGGCTGCCGTTTGCAGCCAGCAGCAGGAGCAATATCGCCAGTTCATGCATTTCGGTACGTCTTTTGCGGCGCGATGTCGCGCGTTTCCTGCCGTCACGCCGGATGATGGTGCCTGCGGTCACGCTTGTGGCCGGCAATGCCTGGCGACGGCACATGGGTTATTCTATGGATCGCCCGCCGCCCTGGCATGCCGCGCGACGCGGCCGCACCGGCGAGACCACTTGGGTGTCACCGACAACAAGAAGCCGTTTTTTTTCGTTGAATCAGCCGATCCATCAATAAGGGGGAATCAACAATGGCCGATTATCTCGCAGACGTGAAGCGCTACGATCCGGGTGCCGACGCCAATGTCGTACAGAAGATCGTCAAGCACCTGGGCATTGCGTTGCAAAGCAAGGATGCGTCGCTGGTGTCCTGTTCCGACAAGTCGGAACTCGACCGCGTGCGTGAGAAGTGGTGCGGCAAGAAGCTCGGTCAGACCGATGCGGCCGCTGCCGACGCCGTGATCGCCAAGGTCTGTGCGGCCATGAAGGGCGACCGCCAGAAACAGCGCGTGACCTTCTACTACCTGGTCGCGAAGGAAATGGGCAAGCTGGGCGATCTGTAAGGCGCATGCCTCCCGACGCCGTCCCGGCAGCCGGCCGGGACGGGCACACAGCCCCCGTATCGCGCATCGGCCCAATGCAACCCGACCGAAGCCTCTCTGCGCGCAGCAGCGTCTCCGCTGTCACGCCGTACCTCCCGAACCGGCCCGCCGTGCGCCTGACCCGACCCTGACAACAGGCGGTGCACATCGCCGCACGGCGACCGACCGTGTGCAGACAATCGAAGACGTTTGCGATCCGTACCGCGAGCCGGTTGGCGCGACCGTTGGCGACAATTGAACGAAACGCCGTCGGACCGCGGCCGTAAACGGCCCAGGTTGTGGCGCGACGTGCACGACAGGCGTGCAAAAAACGACAGAACGCCGTTTCTGGCAAGCTAATTGCCGCATCCCCCCGTGAAACACGCAATCGCCGCGATGTGCACGCATCGCGCGCACCGGCTTGGTGCGGTTCGCGGGTGTGTGAACGATGCTGGCCCACTGACCGCGAGGCTGTGCGGCCGAGCCGGGTTCGGAAACGACGTAACGGGAGGCTGATCATGTTCGACGGGCTGCAAGATCGATCGATGGGCGGATTGGAGTCACACGGTCTGTACAATCTGAACGAGGTATTCTGGAACCTGCCGACGCCGGCGCTGTACGAACACGCGATCGGGCGCCGCGAGGGCTCGCTGTCACACCTCGGACCCCTGGTCGTGCGCACCGGCCACCATACCGGCCGATCGGCCGATGACAAGTTCATCGTCGACGAGGTCGAGAGCCACGACCAGATCTGGTGGGGCACGATCAACCGGCCGATCCCCGAGCAGAACTTCGACATCCTGCACCAACGCATGGCGTCGTACCTGCAGATGAAGGATGTCTACGTGCAGGACTGTTACGTCGGCGCCGATCCGGAATACCGCCTGCCCATTCGCATCATCACCGAGTATGCATGGCACAGCCTGTTCGCGCGCAACATGTTCATCCAGCCCGAAAACGGCATGGTGCATGAGAATGAGCCCTATTTCACCGTCATCGACTCGCCACGCTTTCACGCCATTCCGAGTCAGGATCACACGCGCAGCGAGACGTTCATCCTGGTGAACTTCCACCAGCGACTGGTGCTGATCGGCGGTACCAGTTACGCCGGTGAGATAAAGAAGTCGATCTTCTCCGTCATGAACTATCTGCTGCCCGGTAAGGGTGTGCTGCCGATGCACTGTTCGGCCAACATCGGTGCGGATGGCAAGACCGCGCTGTTCTTCGGCCTCAGCGGCACCGGCAAGACGACGCTCTCGGCAGACCAGTCGCGCATACTGATCGGTGACGACGAGCATGGCTGGAGCGACAACGGGATATTCAATTTCGAGGGCGGCTGCTATGCCAAGATGATTCGTCTGTCACCGCAGAATGAACCCGAGATCCACTCGACGACGCTGCGCTTCGGCACCGTGCTGGAAAACGTGTCAATGGATGCGCGCTCGCGCTTTCTGGATCTCGACGATGCCTCGTTCACCGAGAACACACGCGGCGCCTACCACATCAGCGCGATCCCGAATGCGACCATGGTGGGCGCCGGTGGCCAACCGGAGAACATCATCTTCCTGACCTGCGATGCATTCGGCGTGATGCCACCGGTGTCACGGTTGACGGCGGAACAGGCCATGTATCACTTCATGTCGGGTTACACGGCGCGTGTTGCCGGCACCGAGAAGGGCGTCACCGAGCCTGCGCCGGTGTTCAGCGCGTGCTACGGCGCGCCATTCATGCCCCTGCATCCACGCCGTTACGCGGAACTGCTCGGCGAGCGAATCGCCAGGCACGACGTCAAGGTGTGGTTGATCAACACCGGTTGGACAGGCGGCCCCTATGGTGTCGGCAGCAGGATTGAGATCCCGTTCACGCGCGCGATGGTCAATGCCGCACTGGATGGTGCACTCGTTGACGTCGAGACACGTACAGACCCGGTGTTCGGCTTCGAGGTACCGCTGAGTTGTCCCGGCGTGCCCGACGCGTTGCTCGATCCGCGTGCGAGCTGGCAGGATCCCGCCGCCTACGACGAACGCGCCGCAGCGCTCGCGCGCATGTTTGACGACAATTTCCGAAAGTTTGCCGATGACGTGCCAGAATCGATAAAGGCAGCCGGACCGTCTGCATGACCTCGAGCGGCGCGGTGGGGGACGGAATGGTGGATCTCAGAAATATCGGCGGCCATTTCTACCCGACTGCACATCCGGGCTGGGGTGCATTCGCCGAAGAGTTGTTCCACTACACCTCACGCTACTACAAGACAACCGAGGCCTTTCTCGCGTCGATCGCCGAGCGGCCGGATTTCTCGATGACGGGCTATCGCGCGGCCCGTCTGAGCGAGGATCAACGCTGGCTGCTCGCGGCCGTGCTGGCCGACCCGCCGGATCGAGACAGTGCACAGGCCGTGATGGACGTCGTCGGCGCCGTGTGTGCCGGCGGCACCGAGATCGACGCCGGGGTCGCTGCGCGCTACCGTGATCGCGCCACGGAATCGATGCCGGTCGATGTGGTCGTCCATCCGGTGCACTTCGAGCCAGAAGGTGAGGCCGAGGTTGGCCCGCTCGATCCCTTCCTGAATCTCGCCGACCGGCTCTTGATGCCGGTCGCCGTGCGCGACCGACATGTCGAGGTGTCGCTACGCGAACTGGCCAATCATCTGCAGTCCGAGAACTCCACGTTGCGTGTGAACCTGCACAATGCTGTGATCACGCTGCACAATGCCGGCTACGTATTGCGAAATCATCCGCACCTGACCCACTGCGAGGTCGACGAGATGCGCCACCGGCCGCGCTGACGGCGGGCAGTCGCTCAGGCGACCTTGCGCCTTTCTATCGCACCGGCAACGCCGTCCCAGAACGTAAGCCGCGCAGCGATCGCGCGGCGTGCCGCGTCGACCGCTTCTGCACGATGCTTGGGATCGCTGCCGCACAGGCCGTTCAGCAAGCGCAGTGACAGCGGGGCGTGAAAGTCGGCGTCGAGATGGATGTGCCGGTTGAGGTAGGCATGAAAGATCGGTGCCTGCACCGGGCTTACACCGATACGATCGAGGATCGCGCGGAACATGCACGGGATGATGTGTTCGCGCCCCAGCGCCAACGCCGCCGCGGCCACGTGCGGTCTGCCGCTGGCGATGAAGTCGAACGTCGTGCGCGTGAATGCGCGCGACGCTGCCGGTATATGGATGCCGTCGAGCGCGGCGTCGATGCCGGCAGCACCGACCTCGGCGACGAAGGCGCGCGCGGCCGACGTATCGGCGCCGACCTCCTGCATCGCCTGCAGGTAGAGTTCGAAGTGGCTCGCGAAGCCGCCGTCCACCGGGTGTTCGTCGGACTCCTCTTCGAGCACCAGCTCATTGATGAACCGCCGTACGCCGGTGTCGCCGCCGGCCTGCCACGGCTGTGCGGACGGTGCAACGACCGACTGCAGGTACTTGATCAGCGACATGAAGTCCCACACCGAGTAGACGTGGTGCTGCATGAAGCAGCGCAGGTCGTCGACGGTCTCGACGGCGGCATAGACAGGATGGGATTCGAGTCGCTGCCGGAAGTCGGCGATGACGTCGTGGGTGATTTGCAATGACATGGCAACAGTTTCCCGGCGGGCGACGCAGTCCTTCGGGCAGGCAATGTGCACGCGCGGACGCTGCGCACGCAACCCGTGGTTGCCCCAGGTTTTGGCGCCCCTCGCCTGCATGTCGTGCGGGTCGTGCGGGGACGGGCGCAGGCAATCGCGCACGAAGACGGCGAAAATCCTGCATGCTGCGGCGGGTGGAAGGCAGCGTTGGCCGTCCGCCCCCGATCGGCGCGGGTCGGGCCGGCCGGGGCCTGGTGTACACTCGGCGCACATCTTCGTGCGCCCCGGAGGCGGTTTCGCCATGAGACTCTGCGACAGCGACATCATCGCGGCCCTCGACGACGGCCGGATCGTGATCGAACCGCGCCCCGACAATCGTGTCGTCAGCGGTGTCAGCGTCGACCTGTGCCTCGGTCATCGGTTTCGCGTGTTCAGTTCGCATGCGATCCCGTACATCGACCTGTCGGGCACGCGCGAGCAGGTCAACCAGGCGGTCGAGAAGGTCATGGGCGACGAGGTGTACATCACCGCGCACGACACCTTTGTGCTGCACCCGGGCGAGCTCGCGCTCGGCATCACGCTCGAGTCGATCACGCTGCCGGACGACCTGGTCGGCTGGCTCGACGGCCGCTCCAGCCTCGCGCGCCTCGGCCTGATGGTGCACGTGACCGCGCATCGCATCGACCCGGGCTGGAGCGGCAACATCGTGCTGGAGTTTTTCAATTCGGGAAAACTGCCGCTGGCGCTGCGACCGGGCATGGCGATCGGCGCGATGAGCTTCGAGACGCTGACCGCGCCGGCGCAGCGACCTTACACCAAGCGCGACGACGCCAAGTACCGCGGCCAGAGCGGGCCGCTCGCCAGCCGCATCAGCGAGGATCGCTCGGGCGCCGGGTGAAGTCTTCGAGGCGCATCTCGACGCTGTTGCCGTCGCGCAGCTGCAGCGCACGCAGCGGCAGCGGGCCCATGTCGGGCGAAAACCACAGCGTGCGCGTTTCCTGCTCGTCCGGCGTCAGGCGGCTGATGCGCACGGCGTCGAAGTGGCCGAGCGGCAGCGTGACCGGTTCATGGCCCTCGATTTCGAGACGGTTCTCCTCGCTGGCCGCGGCCGATGCCACCTGGAGCAGGTGCGTGCCCGCGCCGGCGGCGGCCAGCCGCGACGCGGCCAGCAGATAACTGAGGCGGTCCTGGGTCCCCGGCAGCAGCGCGACACGACGGCTGCCCTCGGGACCGTCGACCGTCAGCGCGCGTTCGGCCCAGTCGAAGCGCACGCGCGCGATCTGCATGTCGCCGTCGTGCATCACGCTCTCCTCGAACAATGCCGGACGCACCGATGTCGCGTCGATCTCGCCCAGACTGGTCTCCAGCACTTCATGCGCCTGCTCGCGCTGCATCTTGCCGGCCGGGGTCGTGAACGCATCCAGGCGGTAGCCGCCGGCGGCATCGATGCTCAGCACGAACAGGCTGCTGCCCACCAGCGAGTCGTTGTACAGCAGGCGGTAGGTAGCCTCGATCGTGGTCGGTCGGACCAGTGGGTCGACCGGATGCTCACAGCCGGTCAGCGCGAGCAGTGTCGCGAGCACGCCGAGCGTGCGGGTCAGCCTGTTCGCCCGGGTACTTTTCGTCGCGCGTGCGAGGGAACGTGGCGCCGATCGGCGCCACTCAGCGGACCACGGTGAAGACGTGACCGGCAGCGTGTCGACCCGGTTGCATTGCCTGCGCGCTGTCAGCGTGAGCCGATCGCGGTCCGTCGCCGGAGCTCGGTGAGATGGGCCGGCTAGCATGGCAACGGTTGGGCGATCGCGGTGCCGTCGAACCAGACGCGGCCGTCGCGCATCGCCAGCCGGCCCAGCGCGAACCATTCGACCACCTGCGGCAGGAGCACGTGCTCGCGCGCGAGCACCCGCGCGGCGAGCCGATCCTCGTCGTCGTCGGCTTCGACGGCGACACGCGCCTGCGCGATCACCGGGCCGCCGTCGAGTTCGGCGGTGACGAAATGCACACTGGCGCCATGCTCGGCCACGCCGGCCTCGAGCGCTCGCCGGTGGGTGTGCAGGCCCTGGAAGGCCGGTAGCAGCGACGGATGGATGTTGATCATGCGACCCCGGTAGCGGTCCACGAAGGCCGGTGTGAGGATGCGCATGAAGCCGGCCAGCACGACCAGATCCGGTGCAAAGGCGTCGATGGCTGCGGCGAGTGCGGCGTCGAAGCCGGCGCGGTCGGGGTGGGCGGTATGGTCCACGACCCGGGTCGCGATGCCGGCCGCCGCCGCGCGCGCCAGCCCTTTTACAGCCGGACGGTTGCTGATCACCCCGGCGATCCGGAAGCCACGCCGCGGCGCGGTGTCGATCAGTGCCTGCAGGTTGGTGCCGCCGCCCGAGATCAGCACGACCACGGACAACGGCGTTGTGCCCGTCGTCACAGGTAGCGGACGCAGGGCTCCGCGCATTCGCACGCGGCGATCTCGCCGATGCGAAACACGGTCTCGCCCGCGTCGCTCAGCACCGCGGTGGCGCGGTCGGCGAGCGCCGCCGGTACACACACGACCATGCCGATGCCGCAGTTGAAGGTGCGCAGCATCTCCCTGTCCTCGATCCGGCCGCTGCGTTGCAGCCACTCGAATACCGGCGGCAGCGCCCAGCTGTGACGATCAATGTGTGCACTGCTGTGTTGGGGCAGCACGCGTGGCAGGTTTTCGGTCAGCCCGCCGCCGGTGATGTGCGCGAGCGCATGCACCTCGACCTCGTCGAGCAGGCGCAGCAGCGACTTTACGTAGATTCGGGTCGGCGCGAGCAGGGCCTCGCCGAGCGTCGTGCCATCCAGCGGCTGGTCGAGCGCCGCGCCGCTGACCTCGAGCACCTTGCGGACCAGCGAGTAACCGTTCGAATGCGGGCCCGACGATGCCAGGCCGAGCAGCACGTCGCCGATCTGCACCCGGTCCGACTGCAACAGGCGCGACTTCTCGGCGATGCCGACGGCGAATCCGGCCAGGTCGTAATCGCCGGCGGCGTACATGCCCGGCATCTCGGCCGTTTCGCCGCCGGTCAGCGCACAGCCGGCCAGTTCGCAGCCGCGCGCGATGCCGCTGATGACATCAGTGGCGGTGTCGACGTCGAGATGGCCGGTGGCGTAGTAGTCGAGGAAGAACAGCGGTTCGGCACCGGCGACGACGATGTCGTTGACGCACATCGCGACCAGGTCGATGCCGATGGTGTCATGGCGTGCGAGCTGCATCGCCAGCTTGAGCTTGGTGCCGACGCCGTCGGTGCCCGAGACCAGCACCGGCTCGCGGTAGCGATCCAGCGGCAGTTCGAACAGCGCGCCGAACCCGCCGAGCCCGGCCATGACGCCCGGACGGAAGGTCTTCTTGACGATCGGCTTGATGCGTTCGACGAGGCTGTTGCCGGCATCGATATCGACGCCGGCCTGCGCATAACTCAGCGGGCCGCTGTCGCTGTTCGGGGATTGCTCGCTCACTGCAGGGCTCCGGGAGGGACGACGAACGGCGCATTTTAGGGGAGTCGGGACAAATGTGCATGGACCGCGACAGGCGGCTCGGCGATGCCTACGGAACACCACCGGTTGCCGTCCTGGCGGCGCCCCTGACTGCACTTGATTGGCGCGCCATTCAGGCAACGTCCGGGTTAAACTGCACGCCATGTCAAACCCAAGCCTGCGCATCGCGCTCGTCCTGCTGGTCTGCCTGCTCGCGCCCGGATTTGCCACCGCGGTCGACCTGTTCGCGGCCGAAACCGAGGTCGCGGACGAGGGCAGCGACACCCGCAACAAAGCCCTGGCCCAGATGCTCGGCGAGGTGTTGGTGCGGGTCAGCGGCAATACCGGCATCGCGGCGCTGCCGGCGGCGCGCCCGCTGCTCGACGCGGCACCTTCGCTGGCGCAGCAGTACCGCTATCGCTCCGTCGACGGCGCCGACGGCAGCACCCGCTTCCTCAGCGCGCGCTTCGACCAGGGCTCGGTCGAGAGCATGATGCGCACACAGGGGCTGCCGGTGTGGACGCAGCGCCCGCGCGTGCTGATGTGGGTCGCGACCGAACAGCGCGGGGAACGCGCGTTGCTGAACCTCGAGGAACGCCCCACCGCGCTGGCTGCGTTGCAGGCACGGGCGGATCGGCGCGGCATGCCGCTGCAACTGCCGTTGAGCGACATCGAGGACCAGACCCGACTCACGCCGGCCGACATCTGGTCCGGCTACGAGCCCGCGTTGCGTCTGGCCTCGGCGCGCTATCCGCACGACGTGATCGTCGGCGGCCGGTTGGTGGCACGCGGCAGCGACCGCTGGGCCGGCAGCTGGCTGCTGATGACGCGTGACGGCACCCAGACCGTGGAGACGCCGCCGCTGGCGCTGCCGGAATCGCTCGCCTTCGCGGTCGACCAGGTTCAGAACCTGCTCGCGGCGCAGTACGCGCCGATACCGGGCGCCGGCAGTGGCGACGGTACCCTGGTGCGTTTTTCCGGGATCTACGGGCTCGACGCCTACGGCTGGCTCGTGCAGCAGCTCGAAGCGCTGCCGGCGGTGTCGCAGGTGGCGTTGCGCGAGGTCGACGGCGACCGTTTCACGTTCGAACTCGGCAGTGCCGGTCTCGGCGACGATCTGCGACTGGCGCTCGACAGTCTGCCAGGACTGTATTCGGAGCCGGGTGCAGCGCAACCCGTCGAGCCGGTCGGGCAGCGACGCACCTTCGTGCCGGCCCTGGCACCGCGACTCAACTACCGCGTGGCACGATGACCTGCTGTTCGGAGACGGTAGCCGTCGCATGAATGCGTATCTGCGCCACCTGCCGAATGCGATCAGTGTCGGACGTGTCCTGCTGGTCGGTCCGGTGGCGTGGGCACTGCTCGATGCACGCTACACGACGGCGTTCTGGCTGTTTGTCGTCGCCGGCGCGTCCGACGGCGTGGACGGTTTCCTGGCCAAGCGCTTTGGCTGGAGTTCGCGCATCGGCGGCATCCTCGACGCACTGGCCGACAAACTGCTGCTGGTGACCACCTTCGTCTGCCTGTGGTGGGTCGGCCTGTTTCCCTGGTGGCTGGTGCTGGCGGTGCTGCTGCGCGACCTGGTCATCGTCGCCGGGGCGATCGTCTACAACTACCGCGTCGAGGCCGTGCAGCCCGAGCCGAGCCTGATCAGCAAGCTGAACACCTTTCTGCAGATCGCGCTGGCCGCGTTCGGCATGGTGCGACTCGCGTTCGACAACGTGCCCGACGGGGTGATTACCGGACTTGTTTGGGCCGTTATGCTGACCATCGTGCTGAGCGGAACGGGTTATGTGCGCGAGTGGAGCCGGCGCGCGCGCGACCGGGGGCCGCATGGGCATGTCTGACGTGCATCGGCTCTGGCTGCTGACGTCCGTGGCGCTGGCCGGCTGGCTGGTCTACCTGCTGTCGCCGATCCTGACGCCGTTCGTGGTGTCGGCGCTGCTGGCCTATCTCGGCGACCCGCTTGTCGACCGCCTCGAGGCGCACCGCCTCAAGCGCACGCCGGCCGTCGTGGTCGTCTTCACGGCGTTGTTCGTCGTGCTGGTCCTGCTCGCGCTGCTGCTGGTGCCGCGGCTGGAGGCGCAGATCTCGCAGCTGGTCGCCAAGCTGCCGGCGTACTTCGACTGGCTGCGCGCACACCTGCTGCCGCGCCTGCAGGCACTGCTGCCGGGCGAGGTCGTGACGCTCGATCTGGACACGCTGCAGAAGGCGGTCGGCAAGCACTGGCGCGAGGCCGGCGGACTGCTCGCCGGCGCCTGGTCGTCGGTGTCGGGATCGGGCCTCGCGCTGCTCGGCTGGCTCGCGAATCTGGTGCTGATCCCGGTCATCACCTTCTACCTGCTGCGTGACTGGGATCACCTGGTGGCCGGCGTAGACGCGCTGCTGCCGCGCCGCAGCGCACCGGTCTGGCGCCAGCTGGCGCGCGAATCGAACGACGTGCTGGGCGCCTTCATGCGCGGCCAGCTGCTGGTGATGTTCGCGCTCGGCGTTATCTACACCACCGGCCTGTGGATCGTCGGCCTCGACCTCGCGTTGTTGATCGGCATGCTCGCCGGACTGGTCAGTTTCGTCCCCTATCTCGGCCTGATCGTCGGTGTGCTGGTGGCAGGACTGGCCTCTGTGCTGCAGACCCAGGGCGTCGGCGATCTGCCGTGGGTCGCGCTGGTGTTCGTCGTCGGTCAGTTGCTCGAGGGCATGGTGCTGACACCACGCCTGGTCGGCGAGCGCATCGGCCTGCACCCGGTCGCGGTCATATTCGCCGTGATGGCCGGTGGCCAGCTGTACGGGTTCTTCGGCATCCTGCTGGCATTGCCGGCGGCCGCGGTGGTCATGGTGCTGATCCGGCATTTGGTGGGGCGCTATCGTGACAGCGTGTTGTATCGCACGTCGAATGCGCCCGACGAGTCGGTCGACGGCGAGATCTGAGGCACGGGGCGCATCGCGGCGCGGTCCTGCGGTACCGCTCAGTACGTCCACTGTCAGCACGCGTGCCGGGGCCCGGACTCAGGGAGGTTCATGTTGTCTTCGACGGTCCCCAATCCGACGGCGTGTTCAGAGAATGCATTTCCGTCGGTCCGCAATGCAGTGCGGGCGCTGATCGCGCGTCGCAACCAGGTGCTGATGCTGCGCAAGTTGACCCCCGACGGGAGCGTGCGTTACGCCCTGCCCGGAGGCGGGCAGTGTGCGGGCGAGACGCTGTTGCAGACCTTGCTGCGCGAGTGCGCGGAGGAGATCGGGACGACCGTCGATGTCGCCGGTCTGGCGCATGTCGCCGAGACATCACGGCCGCCGGCCGGCCGCAAGGGGGAATCGCGCCAGCAGGTCGAGTTCGTGTTCAGCTGCCGCATCGCCGACGACTACGAGCCGCGCAACGGGCCACGCCCCGACAAGCGCCAGGTCGGTGTCGAATGGGTGGGCCTGCAGTACCTCGATCAGCTCGACGTACGCCCGCCGGGGATGGGCGACCTGATCCGGCGCATGGCGATCGGCGAGGGCCCGGTGTACGTGGGCCGTCTGCCGGTCGGCGGGTGATTCGGTATCCGGTCGGGCGTGTTCACAGCCCGAGTTGTTCGCGCACGAACGGTATCGTCAGCCGGCGCTGCTCGGCCAGCGACGAGACGTCGAGCCGCTCGATCGCATCGACCAGCGCACCCGGGTGGCGCGGCCCGCGTTCGATCAGGTAGCGCGCGACCTCGTCCGGCATGTGCAGTGCACGCCGGCGAGCCAGCGCCCGCAGCAGTCCGAGGCGACCGTCGTCGTCCAGGGGCCGCAGCGCAAACGTCAGTCCCCAGGCGAGGCGACTGCGCAGGTCGGGCAGGTGCATCGGCAGTGCCGCCGGGCCGGCGTCGGCACTGAACAACAGGGCGCAGTTCGCATCGCGACAGCGGTTGAACAGGTTGAACAGCGCCCGCTCCCATGCCTCGTCACCGGCAATCGCCTGCACGTCGTCGACCGCGATCAGATCGAGGGCCTCCAGGCCGACGAGCATCATCGGGTCGAGTGCGACGTGTTCGTCGAGCGGCACATAGGCGCAGCGGCGGTCGTCGGCCTGCATCGCGGCGCATTGGCCGAGCAACAGGTGGGTGCGCCCGCTACCGGGCGGGCCGGCGATGAAGATCACGCGCTCCCCGTGGCCGGCGATGCCCCGGCGCATTGCGTCCAGCAGGTTGCGATTGGCGCCGACGATGAAGTCGTCGAGGCTCGGTGCATGCGGCAGTCGCAGTGCGAGCGGCAGCTGTTGGCTCATGCCTGCGCCGCCTCGGCACGCCAGCGCACGAACAGGCTGGCGGTGACCAGATAGGTCAGGCTGAATACCAGCTCGGCCAGGCCGAGCCAACGCTGGTCACCGTCGGACCATGCGACCGTGCCGCCGTGAACCAGGTAGGGCAGCGCGACCAGCGCGCCCCAGATCAGGGTCTTGTCGCGTCCCGCCAGCACGCCGCGCAGCGGCAGTAACAATGGCCCGCAGAACAGCAGCAGCCAGATCGAGACGTGCTCGCGCGCGACATTGCCCAGCACGACGATCCACAACATCACCCAGGCGATCAGCCCGAGGTAGGCGGCCAGCGACAGCCGGCGGGCCCAGGCGGTCCGGGTGTCGACGGGTCTCATTCGCTCGCGCGCAGCCTCGCGGCAATCGTCGCCAGGCGGCGGCCGAGCGCGCTGCACAGGCGTTTCTCGTCGGTACTCAGCGGTGTCTTGCCATCGCGGCCGGCGACGTGCGACGGCCCGTAGGGCGTGCCGCCGTCGCGTGTCGACAGCAGCTCGGGTTCGCTGTAGGGCAGCCCGGTGATCAGCATGCCGTGGTGCATGAGCGGCAGCATCATCGACAGCAGCGTGGTTTCCTGGCCGCCGTGCATGCTGCTGGTCGACGTGAACACGCCAGCCGGTTTGCCGGCCAGCGTCGCATGCAGCCACAGACCGCTGGTGCCGTCGAGGAAGTACTTCAGCGGCGCCGCCATGTTGCCGAACCGCGTCGGGCTGCCGAGTGCCAGCGCGGCACAGTCGCCCAGGTCGTCGAGCGTTGCGTACGGCGGTCCGCTCGGCGGGACCGGCGGCGCGCTCGCCTCGTGATCCGGCGACACGGATGGCACGGTGCGCAGGCGCGCCTGCATGCCGCCTTCCTCGACGCCGCGCGCGACCAGACGCGCCATCTCGGCCGTGGCGCCGTGGCGGCTGTAATACAGGACCAGGACGTAGTCGCTCACAGGATATCGAGCACGCGTTCCGGCGGTCGGCCGAGTGCGGCCTTGCCGTCCTTGACCACGATCGGCCGCTCGATCAGCTTCGGATGCGCGACCATCAGGTCGATCAGCTGTGCGCGCGCGAGCCCGGGGTGGTCGGCGCCGCTGGACTTGTACTCGGCCTCCTTGGTGCGCATCAGTTCGCGCGGTTCGAGACCGAGCATGTCGAGCAGGCGCCCGAGGGTCCCGGCGTCGGGCGGCGTCTTCAGATACTCGACGATCTCGGGCGTTAGCCCGTTTTGCTCCAGCAGTTGCAAGGTCTGGCGCGACTTGCTGCATCGCGGATTGTGGTAAATGCTTACGGTCATGGGCTTTTCGTGACTGTTCCGAAGGGCTTCATTCTATCAGGCCGGACAACGGAGGGCGTGTGAACGGTGCAACGCATGCGGGTGCGATCGTCAGTGCCGTGCACCAGCTGCGCGGGTTCCTGGCATTGGTCTTGGAACGCTTCGGTCGCCACGAGGCACCGCAGAACGCGGCGGCGCTGACCTATACGTCGCTGCTGTCCCTGGTGCCGTTGATGGGTGTGACGCTGGCGATCTTCTCCGCGTTCCCGGTGGCGGATCGTGTCTACCAGGTGATCCAGGACTTCGTGTTCCAGAACTTCGTACCCACCTCGGGCGAACTGCTGCAGCAGTACCTGTCGGAATTCAGCAGCAAGGCGGCGCGATTGAGCGGTGCGGGCACGGCGTTTCTGATCCTGGTCGCGTTGATGATGATGGCCAACATCGACCGCGCGCTGAACGCGATCTGGGAGGTCCGTACCCAGCGCCGCTTCTCGAGCAAGTTTCTGATCTATTGGGCGGTGTTGTCACTGGGGCCGCTGCTGATCGGCGCCAGCGTGCTGGCGACCTCGTACCTGGTCTCGCTGCCGATCTGGATGCAGGCGGCGAGCAGCGGCGTGGGGCGCACGCTGCTGGCGTTGACACCGGTGCTGACCTCGGCCGTCGCGTTCACGATGATGTACCTGGTGGTGCCCAACCGGCGCGTGCGTCTCGCCCATGCGCTGATCGGCGGCGTGTTCGCGGCGTTGCTGTTCGAGGCGGCGAAGCGGGGGTTCGGCTTCTACATCACCCAGTTTCCGACCTACGAGGCGATCTACGGCGCGCTCGCGGCCATCCCGATATTCCTGGTCTGGTTGTACCTGTCATGGGTGGTGGTGCTGCTCGGCGCCGAGGTCACCCATTGCCTCAGCATCTACCGCTGGGGACCGCACGATCAGGGCACCTGCCGGATCGGCATGGGCGATGCGATCGACGTGCTGCTGGTGCTCGACGAGGCCGCCGAGAGCGGCGAGGCGCCGTCCACGGTCGAACTCGCGCGCCATCGCCAACGCTGGCTGGAGCCGCAACTCGAAGACCTGCTCGGACGTTTGCGCGACCTGCACTGGGTGCACATGACGCGCGACGGCGGATGGTCACTGGCGCGCCGTCTGTCCGACGCCACGCTGCTCGAGCTGTATGCCAGCCGCACCTTCGAACTGCCGCGCGAGCACGATCCCGACTGGCCCGCCGATCCGCGCATCGCCGGGGTGCTGCAACGTGCCAACGCGGGGCTGGTGGAGGCGTTGAAGATTCCGTTGGCCGATTTCCGCCTGCGGCGCGCCGATGCCGTGGACCTGCAGACCGGGCGACGCGAGCGCTGAACCAGCGGCGTGCCGCTCTCCGGCCGGGGCCGCGCCGCGACTGTCGTCAGTCCTCGAAGACATCGATGAGCGCAATGCGCGGTGAGTCGTCGATCAGGCGGCGCATCCGCAGCGAGTAGTGCCCGCCGGCGTATTCCGCAGTTGCCGTGTCGTTCTCCCGGTACGCGCTGCGCGGCACGATCAACACCAGCTTGTCCGCTCCTGCATGCCGCTGCAACAGCGCCGCGCAGTCGCCGCGGGCGCGCTCCGCGACGGCGCCGCTGATCGTGACCGGCATCAGGTGACCCGACAGCTTCTCGACGCCGATCTCGATCTGCCCCGCGTGATCCGTCACGAGGCGTCGGATACGGCCGACGAAACCGACCGGCGCGCCGCCGGGACGGGGGTTGTCGGTCTCGGCCAGCAGCACCTCGCCGATCGACAACGCGGTCGCGACGGTGCCGGTGACATAAAACGCAGCGCCTGTCTTGGACTGGTTCTTCTGCACGCAGGGGAGGGTTTTGGTTCCGGTCTGCGCGGTGTTCGGCCCGGAGGTCAGCGCGCTGAGGCGTGCGTGCACGTCGTGCAGGCCGACCGACAGGCGAAACGGGTGGCTGCGCTCCTGACGTGGACTCTGTCGCTGTTCGGGCAGCTTGCGTCCCTTGATCAGCGACCCCAGTGTCTCGTACAGCCCCTCAGGCGCGTCGGGGTCGTCATGCAGGGCGCGCAGGAAGCTGTCGGCGATAAGATACCGCATCGACGGACCCGGCTTGCCGCGGCGTGCGCCCGCCAACGGTGAAAGCGCGCCGGACACGTCGACCGGGATCGAGAACGGACCCTGCGGCAGGATTCCGAGTTCGAGGTGTTCGGTATGACCGCCGATCCAGGTATGCCAGTCGACGACGTGTTGGGGCGCGACATGGTTTGGATCGCACAGGCCCATCATCAGGGCACGGAACAGCAGGCCGGCGATGTCCGCGGGGTCGCCGGCCTGGCGGTGTGTCGCGGGGATCGCGGTCTGGACGATGCCGGCGCCGTCGGCGTACTGGTAGATCGTCAGCAGCGACGCCCAGTGGCGCGTGCTGGTGGCACCGAAATGCCGTCGTTCGATGTGGTCGGCGTTGTCCAGCAGCGCGCCGGCACGGTAGAGGAGTTCGGGTGCAGGCGCCTTGCCGCCGAGCAGGAGTCCGTTGGCGATCCGCAGGTAGCCCAACCCCATCTCGGTCAGCAGTTCCAGCAGCGCGTGTTCCAGTTGATCGAGCGGAACCAGGTTGCCGGTAACACCGGAATCGCGCTCGCTGGCGATCTCGTACAGGCGCCACACCGGAATCTGGTAGCTGTCGAGCAGGGCCCCGAACTTGGCGCCGGGTTCCGGGTCGCGCACCAGCAGGCGCAGCTGCTGCAGCAGCAACTGTGCGGCGTGCGGCGGGTTGCCGAACGGCAGACTGTCGATCCAGGCGCGCTGTTCGCGCGGATTGAGGATGGTGCCCGGATGGCGTGCCACAGCCGTTTCAGGCGTCGTGAACAGCGGGATTCCGGGTTGTGGGGAGGATGCGTTGATCATGTTGCGCTGCATTGTCCGAACTGCGATCCAACGGACCGGTGCCGCACTTTTGGTTGGCGCTGCGGTCCCAATTACTGTATTGTGCCCAATCCACCCGGTATGGCAGTCGCATTTCGCCATGCCGAGACGGCTTGCCTGGGGAATTTTTCGGCATCCAGAGCCGTCACTTGATCGGTCACCTGATTGATTATCTGCAAAGCCTGAATCGAACCGCTATGAACCGGACCCGAAACAGATTCGCGATCGCATTCGGATGGCTGTTTGCCGTGTACGCCCTGCTCCCGCTCCAGGTCTCGCTGGCAGCGGATGCGCAGCGCGATTTTACCCTGCCTGACCTGGCAGGCGAATCGCGCAGTCTGTCCGATTTTCGCGGCAGATGGGTGCTGGTCAACTACTGGGCCACCTGGTGCCCGCCGTGTCTCGAGGAACTGCCGGAACTCGAACTGTTCCATTCCAAGGCCGAGGGGCGCGCGGTTGTGCTCGGGGTCAACATGGAGTCGATCTCGTCCGACGATCTGCGGACGTTCGTCGATCAGCAGTTTCTGTCGTATCCGATCCTGGTGGCGAGCGAGAATCCGCGCAGGGAGCAGATACTCGGGCCGGTCGACGGGTTGCCGACCTCGTACCTGGTCACGCCGGCGGGCGAGGTGGTCGCGCGGCAGGTAGGGCCGATAACCGCCGAGGCGATAAACGCCTTCATCGAGCGTTACGAATCTCGCAATCGCGGAGAAAAATGATGTTCGCGCGTTCCGTGCATACCCTGATGCTGGCCCTCCTGCTTGTCTGCAGCGCTAGCGCGGATTCGACGCCACGCGATCCGGGCCAGTACTTCTTCAACGAGACGTTCGGCAATTTCCGCGAGGAGCTGGAGCATGCCCGCGACGAGGGCAAGCAGGGCATCCTGATCATGTTCGAGATGGACGAATGCCCGTTCTGCCACTACATGAAAACCCATATTCTGAACCAGCCGGACGTGCAGGATTACTTCCGTGCGCATTTCCTGATTTTCCCGGTCGACATCGAGGGAGACGTCGAAATCACGGACTTCCAGGGCAAGACGATGCCGATGAAGGACTTCGCCCTGAAGGAATATCGGGTGCGCGCGACGCCGGTGTTCGCGTTCTTCGACCTGGACGGCAATTACATTAAGCCCGCGCGCCTGACAGGCAAGGCCAACGACAAGGAAGAGTTCATGCTGCTGGGCCGCTACGTCGTCGATCGTGCCTACGACAAGGAACCGTTCACCCGCTACAAGCGCGCCCAGCATTGAGGCCCGGTCGATGTTCCGGGTAACAGGCTCGGTCCTGTGCTGTTGGCTGGTGTGCGTATCCGGCGCGCAGGGCGCACAGCCACTGCCTTCCCCTTTGACGCTCGACGATGCGATCGCGCTTGCCGAACGCTCGCTACCGGCGATCGAACTCGTGCAGGCGCAGCGAGACGCCGACGCGGCCGCGCTGGCCGAGGCGGAGTCGTTGAGCGGCGTGCGGCTCAGCGCGATCGGCCGACTGCGTGTGGTGGATCCGTCGCGCGTCTCGCCCGACCGGGACAACAACGACAGCAGTGCCCAACTGCAGTTGCGCAAGCGGCTGTACGATTTCGGGTACAGCGATGCGCGCGAACAGGCGGCGCGCCTGGCGGGAGCAGGCGGTGAATGGCGCTATCTCGATGCGCGCCAGCAGGTCAGGCTCGACATCATGCGGCGCTTCTTCGATGTGATCCTGGCCGACCTGCAGTTCGCGCACGACAACGAGGCGATGGCCGGTGCCTATGTCGATGCCGATCGGGCGCGCGACCGGCACGAGTTGAAGAAGCTGTCGGACGTCGATCTGCTGGCGATCGAGTCGGCTTACCAGCAGGCGCTCGATGTCCGCACGCAGAGCCAGGCGGCGCAGCGCGCGACCCGGTCGCAGCTCGCGCTCGCGATGGGCCGTCCCGGCGATCTGGCCTCCGACCTGGTGCGTCCGGAGGCACCGAAGATCGACGCGGATCCGCCGGACTACGACGCGCTGGTCACAGAGATCCTGGCCAACAATCCCAAATTGAAGGCGATGCGCGCCGACGTCGAGGCGGCGCGTGCCGCGCTCGAGGCGGAGCGCAGCGGCCACGGCCCGGTGATCAGCGCCGAGGTCGATGCCTCGGTCTACAACCGCGAAACCAGTTCAACCCATCCGCTCGGCGCCGGTCTGGTGTTCGAGATGCCGCTGCTGACCGGCGGCGCCAAGGACGCGGCGGTCGCGGCAGCCGGTGCGAAACTGCGTCAGCGCAGTGCGCAACTGGCGGCGGCTGAGCTGGTGATGCGCCAGTTGGTGCTTGATCTGCGTCAGCAGCTCGACAACCTGAGGATCCGTCGCAGCGGTCTCATGGTGCGCAACGACTATCGCGAACTTTATCTCGACCGCAGCCGTGCGCTGTACGAACTCGAGGTCAAGACCGACCTCGGCGACGCGATGACCGAGATCACGGCGGTGACACTCGAGATGGCGCGCGCGGAATTCGATTGGATCATGACCCGGGCCGAACTGGACGCCCTTGCCGGTCACCTGTTACCGGAGGAACAGATGCCATGAACAGCCGACCCGCGATCATGGGCATGCTTGCCGCACTCGTGTTTGCGCCTTGCGCGATGGCCGAGGACATTCCGGCCGTGGTCGGGTGGGCACAGCGTGTCGAGCTTGGGCCGCTGGTGTCCGGCGTCGTGAGCGAGGTGCATGTCCGGCCCGGACAGACCGTGAAGACCGGCGATCCGCTCATCAGTCTCGATCAGCGTGGTTTCACCAGTGAGGTCGGCCGCCGCGCCGCGGAACAACGCCATGCCAAGGTGATGCTCGACGAGGCGCAGCGCGAAGATGACCGCGCGGCCGAGCTGTACGACCGCACCGTGCTGTCGGACTACGAACGCAACCAGGCGATGATCGCCCTCGAGGCCGCGCGCGCGACAGCCGAGCGAGCGCGCGCCGCGCTGGTCGGGGCCCGGCTGGATCTCGAGCACAGCGTCGTGCGTGCGCCGTTCGACGGTGTCGTGATCGCCGTCAATGCGGTTGCGGGACTGTCTGTCGTCAGCGAATTGCAGAGCCAGCCGCTGGTCACGCTGGCCGACGACCGCCGCCTGCAGGCGCGCGCCGAGGTCGATGCGGAACAGGCCGGCCGGCTGCGCCAGGACATGGTGCTCTCTGCCACGCTGCGCGGCCGGAGCGTGCAGGCGCGCGTCGCCTATATCGGTTTCGAGCCCGTGACGTCGCCGGGTCAGGAGCAGGCGCCGCGCTACGAACTGGTCACCGATATCGGTCGCGACGTCGAACCGGCGCCGCGGGTCGGCGAGACCCTGATGCTGCACCTGGACTGAATCCCCATGACCTGTCGCCGCTACATCGTCACCGGCCGGGTGCAGGGGGTGTGGTTCCGCGGCTCGACGCGGGGCGAGGCGCAGCGCCTGGGTATCACGGGCCATGCGGTCAATCGGCCGGACGGCAGCGTCGAGGTGGTCGCGTGCGGCAGCGAGGCCGCGCTCGACGCGCTCGGTGAGTGGCTGTGGTCCGGGCCCGACATGGCGCGGGTCGACAGCGTCACGCGCGAAGACCTCCCCGAACGCGCGCTGAGCGGGTTCACGACAGGGTGAAGACGCGATGAATCTGGGTGGCGACAATCCTGTGCCGGGGCATGGCGGCGACCGACGCCTGACGCTGGCCGAGGTGATTCCCGGGCTGGTCGCGGACGGGCTGCTCGATCAGGCCCAGGCCCCCGAGATCCTCGAGACCTGGTCGCGACAGTCCGCGCAGACCGCTGATCACCCGTTCCTGTGGCTCGCCGCGCGTGCGCTCACCCAGCCCGACGGACGCCTGCTCGACATGGGTACCCTGGGACGGTGGCTGGCCGGACACTGCGGTCTGCCGTACGTAACGATCGACCCACTGCGGATCGATGTCGATGTCGTCACGCGCGAGGTGTCGCCGAGCTACACTGCGCGCTACGGGATATTGCCGGTCGCGGTCGACGACACCCGGGTGACGTTCGCCACCGCCGAGCCCTACGAGCGCCGCTGGGAACCGGAGATGGCGCACGTGCTGCGGCGCGACGTGGTGCGCGTGATCGCCAATCCCGACGACATCGCCCGCTACCAGGCCGAACTGTTCGGCGTCAGCCACTCCATTCGCAAGGCCGCACGTTCTGCCGCCGGCGATCCGCTCGGTCTGGGTAACCTGGAATCATTGGTGCAACTGGGTCGCGCGGGCAAGCTGGACGCCAACGACCGGCATGTGGTCACGATCGTCGACTGGCTGCTGCAGTACGCGTTCGACCAGCGCGCCAGCGACATCCATCTCGAGCCGCGGCGCGACAATGGCAGCGTGCGTTTTCGCATCGACGGCGTCATGCACACGGTCTATCAGATCCCGACCTCGATCATGGGTGCCGTGACCAGCCGCATCAAGGCGCTCGGGCGTATGGACGTGGTCGAGAAGCGACGCCCACAAGACGGTCGCATCAAGACCAAGACGCCCAATGGCGACGAGATCGAGCTGCGCCTGTCGACGATGCCGACGGCGTTTGGCGAGAAACTGGTCATGCGCATCTTTGATCCGCAGGTGCTGGTGCGCAGCCTGGCCGAGCTCGGTTTCGGCGACCGCGAGGCGAAGCTGTGGCGCGAGATGACGCATGCCGCACACGGCATCATCCTGGTCACCGGCCCGACCGGTTCGGGCAAGACCACGACGCTGTATTCGACGTTGCGCGCGCTGGCCACGCCCGAGGTCAACGTGTGTACCGTCGAGGATCCCATCGAGATGGTCGAGCCCTCGTTGAACCAGATGCAGGTGAATGCGCAGATCGGCCTCGACTTCGCAAGTGGTGTACGCACGCTGATGCGGCAGGATCCGGACATCATCATGGTNNGAGATCCGCGACCTCGAGACCGCCGAGATGGCGATCCAGGCCGCGTTGACCGGGCATCTGGTGCTGTCGACGCTGCACACCAACGACGCGCCGTCCGCAGTTGTGCGGCTGATGGACATCGGCGTGCCGCCGCACCTGATCAATGCCACGCTGCTCGGCGTGCTCGGCCAGCGCCTGCTGCGCACGCTATGCCCGGCCTGCCGGATCAAGCAGCCGAGCGATGCCGCGGCGTGGACCGACCTGACCCAGCCGTGGAAACTGCCGCCGCCCGGCGGCACCTGGACCGCGGTCGGCTGCGACAGCTGTCGCGGCTCCGGCTTCCACGGCCGCATCGGGATCTACGAGAGTCTGGTCATGACGCCTGCGCTGCGCGCGACCATCCGCCAGGACTGCGACCTCGGCCAGCTGCGCCGGCAGGCAATCCGCGACGGCCTGGAACCGCTGCGGATCGCCGGCGCGCGCAAGGTGGTCAGCGGCGCGACGTCGATCGAGGAGGTGTTGCGCGTGGCGCCGGTGGTCGAACTCGGCTGATCGGCCCCGCGGGCGTCGTCTCGTTCGCGATCGAGTCCGGCGGTCGAAACACCGGCCCCGGGGGTATGGGTGGATCGGTGGCAGGCGCGGGCGCTGCGGGTCCTGGGCCGGGAAGGGTCGGAGAGGGTCGTGACCAGGCCGGCGACCCCGGGACCGAACCGCCGTCGTAGGGACTGACCGCGGCCGCCCGGCCGGTGTCGGCCGGCGCGAAGCCCTCCACCGCCGTGTCACCGGGTGGCATCGGGAATCCGGGATAGGGCGCGCCGCCATCGGGGCCAAAGGGTGGGTAGGTGCTGGGAAATGCGGGCGCGGGCCCGTGCGCCGGATAGGCGGGCGGATAACCGGACTGCATCGGGTAGGGCACAACGGCGGCCGCCGAATCCTCGTACCGTCCGCCGACAGGTCTGCGTGGCCGGCTGAAATCCACTGAAAAATCGCTGGGGGGGCGTTCCGACCCGGGCGGGATGTGCGGCATGCCGGCGTCCATCGGGTCTGCGGGCCGGGGTGCTTGCGCCCCGAACAAACGCGTGGCGAGGTCAGGTGTTCCCGGTCCGTAGGCGGGTCCATCCGTGGCCGGGGCACCGGACGGCCGGGAATCTTTGGATGGCGCGGCCGATGGCGCAACCTCGGCCGCCGCGGCGGGAAGCCGGCCCACCGGGTAGGACCCGGGCGGCGGCGGATAGCCGGGCATCTCGCCCGCCTGCGCGATCAGCACGCACGCGAAGCCACACACGGCCAGAGGTGCGCGCCATCGGGTCCGGTGCCTTCGTTCGCGCTGAACGTTTTGCCGCATGTCTGCTGTCAAGTCGACGCTGGAAAGTGCTCAGTATCCGGCAGATGCCAGCTCGACACCTGTCGGCATCTCGTCGATGCGTACCACCTCGCTGCGGATTCCGCCGTCGGGCAGCAGTGCAAGCAGGCGGAAGCCCGGCGGCTCCTCGTCGACCTGGAACGACTCCGAACCGGGCGCGAACTGGACGCAGGTCGACGGCGATGCCATCAGGCGCACGCCGTTGCGCTTTGCCTCGAACGTCTGGTGGACATGGCCCCACAGGACGCCGCGCACGTTCGTATGGCGGTCGAGCGTCGCAAACAGCGGGCCGGGATTGTCGAGTGTCATGGTATCGATCCAGGTACTGCCAACGTCGACCGGCTGGTGGTGCATGCAGACCAGCACGTGCCGGTCGGTCGACGCCAGCGCCTTGTCGAGCGCAGCGAGCTGATCGTCACCGAGGTGTCCACCTTCCTCGCCGGGGATGACCGTGTCGAGCATGACGAAACGCCACCCGCCGAAGTCGTTGACGATGGCAGTCGACACACGGTCGGCGACCAGGTGCTCTCGCATCACCGGCGGTTCATCATGGTTGCCCGGCAGGCAGAACACCGGCACCTCGAACCCTGCGAGCATCTGTGCGATCTGCGCGTAACCGGCCGGGCTGGCGTCGTGGACCAGGTCGCCGGTCGCCAGCATCACGTCCAGCGGCCAATGGAAGTCGCGGAAATGACGCAGCACGCAGCGGAACGAATCCAGCGTGTTGATGCCGAGCAGCGTGCCGACCGGATCGGCGTAGAGGTGGGTGTCTGTGACCTGCAGGACCCTCAACGTGCCCGGTGGAAACGGGGAATCGCGCAGTCCTGAATCCGGTCTGGCGCCGGTGATACGTACCGTCATTGCCACTTCGCGCCCAGCAGGCTCTGTATTCTTGGTTTCAGGTTATAGTAGCCCAATCGCCTGTTGGAACAAATGCGACGGCCGGGTGTAGGAAGCGATTTTGTGAGCAGATTCCCGCAGTTATGACCCTGAACGAGCTCCGGTATATCGTCGCGGTCGCGCGTGAGAAGCATTTCGGGCACGCCGCGGAGGCCTGTTTCATCAGCCAGCCGACGCTCAGTGTCGCGGTCAAGAAGCTCGAGGAGGAACTCGGTGTCAGCCTGTTCGAGCGGCGCAAGGGCGAGGTCAGCGTGACGCCGATCGGCGAGCAGATCGTCGCCCGCGCGCAACGGGTGCTGGAGGAGGCCGGATCGATCCGCCAGATCGCCCGGCAGGGCCAGGATCAGCTCGACGGCCCGTTGCGTTTCGGCGCGATCTATACGATCGGTCCTTACCTGCTGCCCCACCTGATCCCGATGCTGGCCGAGCGCGCGCCCAAGATGCCGCTGATGATCGAAGAGAACTACACGGCCGCGCTGGCGGAAAAACTCAAGCGCGGGGACCTCGACGTGATCGTGATCTCGCTGCCGTTCGAAGAACCCGGCGTCCTGACCATGCCGCTGTACCGCGAGCCTTTCGTCGTGCTGTTGCCGAGCGGCCACCCGCTCAACCAGCGGGCTGAATTCGACATCAAGGACCTGCGTTCCGAAGAAGTGCTGCTGCTCGGCGCCGGTCACTGTTTCCGCGACCAGGTGTTGCAGGTGTGTCCTAACTGCCTGCGCCGCACGAGCAGCGACGGCACGCCGACGCAGACGATCGAGGGGGGATCGCTGGAAACGATCCGCTACATGGTCGCGAGCGGACTCGGCGTGACGATACTGCCGTGTTCCGCGGCCGGTGCCGACCGTTTCTCGGAACGGCTGCTGACGATCCGTCGTTTCGATCATGATGCCCCCTCGCGTACCGTCGCGCTGGCGTGGCGCAAGACCTTCCCGCGTCCGGAGGCGATCACCGCGCTGCGTGATGCGGTCCTGGCCTGCGAGATGTCCTGCGTGGAACCCATCCATTGAATAACGGCCGCACCCGGCCGGTCTGATGGGGATTGCGATAGCTTTTATCTATCAGGGAAATTGCCAGAATCAATTTCATAACCCCCGGGCGAGAACACTATATTTCGCGCGCGCACACCGCCGGCCGAAGCCGGCATCAACCTGAAAGACAGGAGGAAAACCACATGTCTCTGAAAGGGTCGAAGACTGAAGAGAACCTGAAAGCTGCATTCGCGGGTGAGTCGCAGGCCAACCGTCGCTACCTCTACTTTGCCGCCAAGGCGGATGTCGAGGGCTACAACGACGTGGCTGCGGTCTTCCGTTCGACGGCCGAAGGCGAGACCGGTCACGCACACGGGCACCTGGAATACCTGGAGCAGTGCGGCGATCCGGCGACCGGCCTGCCGTTCGGCGGCACGTCGGACAACCTGAAGACTGCGATCGCCGGTGAAACCCACGAGTACACCGACATGTACCCGGGCATGGCCAAGACCGCCCGCGACGAGGGTCACGACGAGATCTCCGATTGGTTCGAGACGCTGGCCAAGGCAGAGCGTTCCCACGCCAATCGCTTCCAGAAGGCCCTGGATCAGCTCAACGACTGATCGCCGGGCGTCGCAGGGGGGAGCCCTCCCCCCTGCACATCTGTTCGTAGAGTCCGTACCCGAGACCCCTGCAGGAGGTTTGCATGGCTGGTGCACGCGAAGGCAGTCTGGAGGCGCCCACCCGGCACGCGCTGAACTGGAAAGACCCTGACTTCTACAGCGAGGAAAAGCTGTTCGCCGAGATGGAGCGGGTGTTCGACATCTGCCACGGCTGCCGGCGATGCGTGAGTCTGTGCCACAGTTTTCCGGTGCTGTTCGACCTGGTCGACGGATCCGAGACGATGGAGGTCGACGGGGTCAAGAAAGAGGATTACTGGAAGATCGTCGACCAGTGCTATCTGTGCGACCTGTGCTTCCTGACCAAGTGCCCGTACGTACCACCGCACGAGTGGGACCTCGATTTCCCGCACCTGATGCTGCAGGCCAAGGCGGTCAAGTTCCGTCAGCAGGGCGCTTCGTTCCGCGACCGGACGCTGACCGACACCGACCGCGTTGGATCGTTGGCCGGGATCCCGGTGGTCAGCGGCATCGTCAATGCGCTGAACAGGAACGCGACCTTCCGCGGCATCCTCGAGGACGGTCTCGGTGTCTCGAAGGACGCCAAGCTGCCGGAGTACCACAGCAAGCCGCTGCGTAGTCGTATCGCGCGCGATTCCGGCGATGGCGCCGAGGCCGCCGGGCCGACGAGCGGCAAAGTTGCGCTGTTTGCCACCTGTTATGGCAACCGCAACGACCCGAAGAGCGGCGAAGACCTGGTCGCGGTGTTCCGCCACAACGGCATCAAGGTGACCCTGGCTGACAAGGAACGCTGCTGCGGCATGCCAAAGCTCGAACTGGGCGACCTGGAGGCCGTGGTCAAGTCGAAAGAGGTCAACATCCCGTTGCTCGCCCGACTGGTCGATGACGGCTGGGACATCGTCGCGCCGGTGCCGTCGTGCGTGTTGATGTTCAAGCAGGAACTGCCGTTGATGTTCCCCGACGATCCCGACGTCGCCAAGGTCCGCGACGCGATGTACGACCCGTTCGAATACCTGATGCTGCGGCACAAGTACGGCAGTCTGAAAACGGACTTCCGCCACCCGCTGGGCAAGGTGTCGTATCACGCCGCCTGCCACCAGCGCGTGCAGCGGATCGGTCCGAAGACGCGCGAGATGCTCGAAATGGTGCCCGGCACGCAGATAGAGCTGATTGAACGCTGTTCAGGCCACGATGGCACCTACGCGGTCAAGAAGGAGTCGCATGCACTGTCGATGAAGATCGCGCGGCCGGTCGTCAACAAGGTCAAACAGAACGCGCCCGATCATTACAGCAGCGACTGCGCAATGGCCGGACACCAGATCTCGAACGGACTCGGCGACGGTTCCGAGCCCGAACACCCAATCTCGCTGATTCGCCTCGCCTACGGCATCTGACAGACGAGGGCACGGAGATGCAAATGATGAACAAGCTGACGCGCGACGACCTCTACACGCTGGAAAAGTACGCCGAGGTGCGTCCCGAGTTCCGCGCGCGCGTGATGGCGCACAAGCAGAACCGGCGCCTGCCGATCGGGCCGAATGCCACGCTGTACTTCGAGGACGCGCTGACCATGCATTACCAGATCCAGGAGATGCTGCGCGCGGAACGCATCTTCGAGGCCGCGGGAATCCAGGAGGAACTGGATGCCTACAATCCGCTGATCCCGGATGGCAGCAACTGGAAGGCGACCTTCATGATGGAGTACCCGGATGAGAACGAGCGCCGCCAGCAGCTCGCGAAACTGATCGGAATCGAGCGGCATGTCTGGACCCAGGTTGCCGATTTCGCGCGCGTCACGCCAATCGCCGACGAGGACCTCGAACGCGAGACCGACGAGAAGACCTCGTCGGTACATTTCCTGCGCTTCGAGTTGACGCCCGAGATGGTCGCTGCGATCAAGAACGGCGCACCGATCAGCATCGGCATCGACCATCCGGCTTATGCGCATGCGGTCGAACCGATCGCGCAGAATATCCGCGACTCTTTGGCCGGCGATCTGGCCTGATCCCCCTACATGCGGCAGGAAAGAAACGCGCGGCCGCGGGAGGCGGCCCGGCTCAGAAGCCGTCGGTCGACGTGAACAACCCGACGCGCAGATCACTGGCGACGTAGATCTCGCGACCGTCGACCTGCATCTGGCCGTCGGCGATACCCAGCACCAGCTTGCGCGTGATCACGCGCTTGATGTCCAGGTGATAGGTAACCTTGGTGGCCGTGGGCAGCACCTGACCGGTGAATTTGACTTCACCGACGCCCAGTGCGCGACCGTGACCCGGGTTGCCCAGCCAGGCGAGAAAGAATCCCACCGATTGCCACATGGCATCCAGGCCCAGGCAGCCCGGCATGACCGGGTCGCCGGGGAAGTGGCAGTCGAAGAACCAGAGGTCGGGATGGATGTCGAGTTCGGCGACGATCTCGCCCTTGCCGTGGCGGCCGCCACTGTCGGCGATCCGCGTGATCCGGTCCATCATCAGCATGTTGGGGACCGGCAGCTGGGCGTTGCCCGGACCGAACATCTCGCCACGACCGCAGCGGAGCAGGTCCTCCCGCGCGAAAGATTCCACTCTGCTCATCGAAGTCCCTGGTCTGTCGCCAATAAAACGCGCGAGTTTCCTCACCGACCCGTGCGATGTCAACTCAAGCCGCGTTGGCGGTTGCCGCTATCCGCAGGTAATCCCAGCGAAAACGGAACCCGGTCGACCCCGAGTCATGTCCAATTCAGACCCGGCCAATGCGCTTGCAGAGCAGGCGGCCGAGGACGTCCTGCAGGACGAACTCGTGTCGTTGCGCGCCCAGGTGGCGCAGCTCACCGCAGCGGGTCACGAACTGATCAGCACGCAGACCCGTATGCAGTCACTACTGCATCGCGCCACCGACGCCATCATTCAGTTCGAGGCCGACGGTACCGTCAGCAGCTTCAACAGTGCTGCGGAACGCGTTTTCGACTACGCCGAGATCGAGATGATGCACCAGAAGGCGACTCAGTTGTTCGATCTTCCTGAGGCCTTCCGTGACAACGTCCCCGGCTACCTTCTGGCTTACGCGCGCAAGACCCGCGAGCAGTATGAGCAACCGCTGGTCGGGTTGCGGCGCGATGGCAGCAAGGTCCTGCTCGAGGTCTCGGTCGCCGAGATCGCATCGCAAGACCTGGTACTGTTCGACGATTTCTCGGACGCCGCCAGCGCATCCGATGCCGGATACGAGGCCTTTCTGTGCATCCTGCGCGACGTGACCGAACGCAAGCGGATCGACGAGGAGCTGCGCCGTCACCGCGAAGAGCTCGAACAGCTGGTCGACGAGCAGACGCGCGAGATCCGCAACGCCAAGGACGAGGCCGAGCGGGCGAATCAGGCAAAATCGGAATTCCTCGCCAACATGTCGCACGAATTGCGCACGCCGATGCATGCGATCCTGAGCTATTCCGAGTTTGGCCAGAAAAAACTGACGTCCGCCAAACCCGAGAAACTCGGGCAGTATTTCGATCGTATCCACACCGCCGGCGGCCGGCTGCTCGAGATGATCAACGACCTGCTGGACCTGGCCAAGGCCGAGGCCGGGCGCCAGATCTACGATATCCGGGACAACGATCTCGACGCGATGTTGCGCGCCGTGCTGACGGAATACGAGGGAATCGCCGAGAAGCGAAAGCTGTCGCTGCGTTACGTCCCCGGCATCGAAGACCAGCACGCCGACTTCGACCCGGAAAAACTTGGCCAGGTCGTGCGCAATCTGCTGTCGAACGCGCTCAAGTTCTCGCCCGAAGGCGGCGTCATCGAGATCGCGACCAGCGATGTCGACCTGGTTTCGGGCGACGCGGTCCACGTGCCCGGCGTCGAGTTCTGTGTGCGGGACCAGGGTGCCGGCGTACCCGACGAGGAGCTCGACACCATCTTCGACAAATTCGTGCAGAGCAGCCGCAACAGGAAAGGGGCGGGTGGCACCGGGCTCGGGTTGGCGATCTCGCGCGAGGTCGTGCATGCGCACAAGGGCACGATCACGGCCAGCAACAATGCCGACGGCGGCGCCTGCTTTCGTGTGCGGATACCGCGGAACCCACCCCCGCCGACGACATAAAGCCTGGATCCGATCCGCCGTTAAATGGAACAACGACACGGTAACCGCATGCACGACGCGCAACCCACGATCCTGATCGTCGACGACGAACCCTTCAACGTCGATATCCTGCTCGAGTACCTCGAGGATACGGGTTACAACCTCGAGACGGCGCAAGATGGCCAGTCGGCCTGGGACCTGCTCGAGGAAAACCCCGGGGAATTCGACGTCGTGATCCTCGACCGCATGATGCCCGGCCTGAATGGCATCGAGGTGCTGCAGAGGATCAAGCAGCATCCGGTGCTGCAGAGCGTCCCGGTTATATTGCAGACCGCGCTGGCAGCCAAGGAGGAGATCCTCGAGGGGCTGCAGGCCGGTGCCTACTACTACCTGACCAAACCGTTCGACGAAGACATGTTGTTGAGTGTGCTGACGACGGCCGTCGACGATCGTCGACGGTATCTGTCGGCGCTCGAGGACAGCGACGTCGCCAGCCGCACCTTCGGTCTGATGCGCGAGGCCTCGTTCTCGTTCCGTACCTTGGCATCCGCGCGCGATATCGCCACCGTGCTGGCGAACGCCTTCCCGGACCCGCGGCGCGTCGTGATTGGCCTGTCCGAACTGCTGGTCAACGCCGTCGAACACGGTAACCTCGGTATCACTTACGACGAGAAGTCGCGCCTGCGCGAGGAAGAGCGCTGGGAACAGGAGGTCGAGCGGCGGCTGGCTGACCCCGCCTACGCAGGCCGCGAGGTGACGGTGCGTTACGTGCGCCAGCCGGACGAGATTCGCGTGCTGATCTCGGATGAAGGCAAAGGCTTCGACTGGAAGAAATACGTGGAGATGGACCCGGCGCGCGCATTCGATACGCACGGTCGCGGGATCGCGATGTCACGCATGATCAGCTTCGACGGCATCGAATACCACGGCTGTGGCAACGAGGTCGAGGTGCGGGTCAACATGCCGCAGGCCTGAACGAATGCGCCTGATCCGTGCCGTTCGCCGCTGACGCGATCAGCCCTTCTCTGCGTCGATCCTGTCGACGATGAACTCGACGAAGCCGTCGAGCGGCAGCATCCGGTTCTCGCTGTCCAGCCTTCCCCGGTATTCGACCTCTCCGTTGGCGAGCCCACGCTCGCCGATGACGACACGATGCGGGATGCCGATCAGTTCCATGTCGGCGAACATCACGCCCGGACGCGCGTCGCGGTCATCGAACAGCACGTCCACGCCGGCGGCGGTGAGTGCGGCATACAGCTTCCCGGCGGCTTCGCGAACCACCTCGGATTTCTTCATCTGCATCGGCACCAGCGCCAGCGTGAACGGTGCGATCGCGGTCGGCCATACGATGCCCTGTGCGTCGTTGTGCTGTTCGATCGCGGCGCCGACCACGCGTGATACACCGATGCCGTAGCAGCCCATCGTCATCACGACCTGCTTGCCGCTCTCGTCCAGCACCGTGGCATTCATCGCCTCGCTGTATTTGCGGCCGAGCTGGAAAATGTGTCCGACCTCGATGCCGCGCGCGATGGTCAGCCGGCCCCGGCCATCGGGGCTGGGGTCGCCTTCGACCACGTTGCGGATGTCGGCCACCTCGGGAAGTACGACGTCGCGTCCCCAGTTGATGCCGAAATGGTGCTTGCCGTCGATGTTGGCGCCGGCGCTGAAGTCGCTGACGACGGCGGCCGCCCGGTCGACGATCATCGGCATCGCCAGGTCGACCGGGCCGAGCGACCCCGGGCCTGCGCCGACCGCGGCGCGGATGGCGGCCTCGTCGGCCATCTGCAACGGTTCGGCCACCTGCGGCAGCTTTTCCGCCTTGATCGCGTTGAGTTCATGATCGCCACGCAGCAGCAGCGCGACCAGCGGGCTGTCGCTGCCCTCGGCGGCGGCGACGATCAACGTCTTGACCGTCTTCTCGATCGGTTGGTCGAACTGTTCGACCAGCTCGGCGATGGTCCTGGCGTTCGGCGTGTCGACCGTCTGCATGGCGCGCGTCGCCGCGGGCGCAGCGTCGGCCGGGGCGAGTGCCTCGGCCAGCTCGACGTTGGCCGCGTAGTCGCTGTCGGTCGAGAACGCGATCGCATCTTCTCCCGAGTCTGCCAGGACGTGGAACTCGTGAGAGCCGCTGCCACCGATGCTGCCGGTGTCGGCGGCGACGGGACGGAAATTCAGGCCGCAGCGCGTAAAGATCCGGCAGTAGGTCGCATGCATCAGGTCGTAGGTCTGTTGCAGTGACGCCTGGTCGATGTGGAACGAGTAGGCGTCTTTCATCAGGAACTCGCGCGCACGCATCACGCCGAAGCGCGGCCGGATCTCATCGCGGAACTTGGTCTGGATCTGGTAATAATTGACCGGCAGCTGGCGGTAGCTGCGCAGCTCGTTGCGCGCCAGGTCGGTGATGATCTCCTCGTGCGTCGGGCCGAAGCAGAATTCGCGCTGATGACGGTCCTTGATGCGCAGCAGCTCGGCACCGTATTTCTCCCAGCGCCCCGATTCCTGCCACAGCTCGGCCGGCTGCACCGCCGGCATCAACACCTCGAGCGCGCCGGCACGGTCCATCTCCTCGCGCACGATCGCCTCGACCCTGCGCAGCACGCGCAGGCCCAGCGGCTGCCAGGTGTACAGACCCGCCGCGAGTTTACGGATCAGGCCGGCGCGCAGCATCAGCTGGTGACTGGCGATCTCGGCATCGGCCGGGATTTCTTTCAGTGTCTGCAAAGGAAAGTTCGAGGTACGCATCGTGCTTCGTCAAGGGGGTGGAACGCGCGATTCTAACCTGCATCGTGGGCCGCCCATAAGCCGGTCTGAGTTCGCCTGTTGCGGTCTGGGTCGTGCAACGCCTGACGGTCGCGCGTCCGCCGGTGACGAGCGTATGTGTCCGTCCGTGCCGCCGGACGGCGGTTGGCAACAGGGTTTGCGGGTCAAGTTTCGGGACCCCGCGCCGCCAGTTCAGTTGGTGTTTTCGACCCCAGGGAGCCCTCGTTCCGGTGTCCGCAATCGCTGCGCTGAATCTGCCTGGAAGGGCATCGTGGCGGTATGTTCCGGCGCTGGTGCTGATCTGTATCGCGTTGCTCGGCACGGCCCTCGCGGCCGGGCTGGCTTTCAGCGATGCGCTGTTGGCGTGGATGGAAGAGTCCTACGGCCGTGAGGCGCGTCAGCGCGTCGAGCAGTTGCAGCAACTCGTGGACGCGTCGCCCGGTCTGCTCGAGTCGGACAAGCTGGAGCGCGTGAACGGCTTCTTCAACCGCGTGCGCTACGATTCCGACGCGGCGCTGTGGGACCAGAAGGATTACTGGGCGACGCCTTTCGAGGTGCTGGGCATCAACTCGGCGGACTGCGAGGATTATGCGATCTCGAAATATTTCACGCTGGTCAGCATGGGGGTCGGCGAAGACCGCCTGCGGATCACCTACGTCAAGTCGCTGACTCTCAACGAGGCCCACATGGTGCTGGCCTACTATCCGACCGCCGACGACGAACCCCTGATCCTCGACAACCTGACCGACGACATCCAGCCTGCCGGCCAGCGCACCGACCTCGTGCCCGTGTACAGTTTTAACGGCGCCGATCTGTGGCTGGCCGTCAACCGGGCGCAGGGCAAACGGGTGGGCGACGCCGACCGACTGTCGCGCTGGCAGGATTTCCAGCAGCGCCTGATGCGCCAGATGGCGGTTGGACAGTGAACGGGGGTGGGGCGTGAAGCTGTCACAACAACTGATTTTACTGATCGCCGGCCTGGTGCTGCTGCTGTTTGCCGGAACGCTGGTGATCAGCGTCGACAACACGCGCGGCTATCTCGAATCGCAGCTCGGTTCGCATGCGCAGGATGCCGCCACGTCGCTCGGGCTGTCGGCGACCACGCACGTCGACGAGGGTGACCAGGCCATGGTCACGGCGATGGTCAACGCAATGTTCCATCGTGGGGACTACCTGCTCATACGGTTCGAGACCCTCGATGGCGAAGCGTGGCTCGAACGCTCGACCGAATCGTTGGTGGACGGCGTGCCCGGCTGGTTCGTGCGCCTGTTTCCACTCGATCCGCCGCAGCGTTCGGCGACCATGATGTCCGGCTGGCGGCAGGTCGGTCGCGTCGTGGTCAAGAGCCACCCGGGCCTCGCCTACGGTCAACTGTGGCAGACCACGCGCCAGACGCTGAAGCTGTTCGTGATCGGTGCGCTGCTTGCACTGCTCGCCGGTGCAATCGGTCTGCGCCTGCTGTTGCGTCCGCTGCGTGACGTCGAGATCCAGGCGGAGGCCATCTGCAACCGCGAGTTTCCGGTCGTCGAGAGGCGACCGTTCACACTCGAACTGCGGCGGGTCGTCGAGGCCATGAACCGGCTCTCGGCGCGCGTATCGCGCATGTTGTCGGACTCCGAGACGCTGGCCGAGGAGCTGCGCCGCCAGGCCTACCAGGATCCGGTCACGGGTCTGGCCAATCGTCGCCAGTTCCTCCATGTGCTGGAGCACCGGGCCAGTGACCGCGAACTGTACGGCAGCGGCGGTCTGCTGCTGTTGCAGCTGAATGGATTCAAAGACTACAACCAGCTACGCGGTTATGCCGCAGGCGACGAGTTGCTGCGGCGTACCGGCGAAGCGGTCGTCGGCGTGCTGCACGACGCGCCGAGTGCGACCGTGGCGCACCTCGCCGGGGCCGATTTCGCAGTGCTGGTCGAGAACGCCGACGCCGGGCGCCTGCGCGAGATTGCCGAGCGTATCCACGCCGCCGTTGTGGACCTGACGACACCGCTCGATCTGCCGTCTTCGGACGTCGCCCACGTCGGTGGCGCCGAATTCGGCGACCAACTGGCGGGTGAACTGTTGGCGGAGGCCGATCGGGCGCTGCGCGAGGCGCAACGCGAGTCGCCCAACGCCGTGGTGATCCACGGTCGCGCGGATCGACGGGCGGTCGTACGCGGCCGCAGCGAGTGGCGGGCAATGATCGAGCAGGCTCTGACAGACCGCCGGTTCTCGCTGGTCCGGCAACCCGTCGTGGCCGCTGCGGATGGCAGGCTGTTGCACCACGAGGTGTTTCTGCGCATCGCCGACCCCGACCAGCCTGCGCGCTCGCTGGCCGCCGCGGTGTTCATGCCGATGGCCGAGGGCAGCGGGCTGGCCGACCGGGTCGATCGCGCCGTCGTCGAGACCGTGATCGCAGGAATCGGCCGCGGTGAATACCCTGAGCGCGTCGCCGTCAACCTGAGTCCCGCCAGCCTGGCTGCGCCGGGCATGCTCGACTGGCTTGGCGGGTTGCTGAGCAGCCGGCCGGCGGCCGCTGCAAATTTGATCCTCGAGTTTCCCGAATACGGTGCGACCTCTCACATGGAGCAGCTGCGCCTGTGGATCGACCGCCTGGGACCGCTTGGCGTCCGGTTTTCGCTCGACCACTTCGGCAAGGGATTCTCGGCTTTCGCTTACCTGCGCGGTTCCAAGGTCGACTACCTGAAGATCGACGGCAGCCTGGTGCGCGAACTCGCGGCGCACGACGACAACCGTTTCCTGCTGCGCACGATCGCCGAGATCGGCCACGGTCTCGACATGCAGGTCATCGCCGAGGCGGTCGAAACGGAATCGGAATGGCAGCTGCTGCGCGGACTCGGTGTCGACGGTGGACGTGGGTTCTGGTTGGGTGAGCCGCAATGATTCGGTGGTGTGCCGCGACTGCCACCAAGGGCGCGGCCGTGCTCTATACTCATCGCGGGAGTTTTGATCCTTCCTGAAAACTATAACGATCGACGCTGTCAGGTTTTTTTTCAGACTGTCGGCGTCGCTGTGCCAAGTACCGGATTCGGCGCGCATTTTTTTTTGGTTCGAGAATTGCGTGTATCGAAGGTTGATCTGGCCCAATCCAGGCCGGATGCGTTTCAGTCTGGAAGTTTCGGGAATTGGCACGGCACATCAACAGTTCGATCGTCCTTTTCGCTGGCCATGTGCTGGCGCTGTTGACCTGTGCAGGAACGGCACTGGCCGATGACAGTGCGGCGTGGCTGCAGCGTTTTCTGGCCGAGGCCGACCGCGGGCACTGCATCGAGGGTGCCGTCTACAATGCGATCCGGGAAAACGGTGCCGGCAGTGCGACGGCGGTCGTGCAGTCGGCGCTGCGCGCGCTCGATCAGCGGGCCGAGCAGCAACGGGCCCTGGGTTGCGCCGGCGACATCGCCGCGCAGGCGATCGATGCCGGTGCCGATCCGGATGCCGTTCTGGCGGCGACTGCGGCCGGATTGTGACAGGCCCGGTCGCGCGTTGCGCACACCCATCCCGGCGCGTTTCGTCACCTTGCCCAGCGGTTCAGTCGCTTAGGGCGAGTAGCTCGCCAATCACTGCACCATTAGCCTTCCAATTAAAACGTGTGTGACACGAAACTGTCACAAAGCCACCCCAGAATGCGCGTCGTATTTCAGGGACCACTGAAATACGAACCTGGGTCGCAGCACGCTGCAAAGACCCTGGAAACGCATGAAATCCGCCCTGTGGAGGCTCTTAAGTGTTTAAAAAGTCTTTGATTATCGCGGCGGCGTCCGCGGCAATGGTTGCGGGGGGCGCCCAGGCTGCCGCTGCTCGTGACTACATCAGCATCGTCGGTTCGTCGACTGTCTACCCGTTCGCGACCGTCGTCGCCGAGCAGTTCGGCAAGACCACCCAATTCAAGACCCCCAAGATCGAGTCGACGGGTTCGGGCGGCGGCCTGAAGCTGTTCTGCGCCGGTGTGGGCGTCGAACATCCTGACATCACCAACGCCTCGCGTCGGATCAAGAAGTCCGAGCAGGAACTCTGTGCCAAGAACGGCGTGACCGAGATCGTCGAGGTCAAGATCGGCTACGACGGCATCGCGATCGCCAACAGCAAGGCATCGCCGCAGCTCAACATGAGCCGCAAGGACCTGTACCTCGCGCTGGCGAAAGACGTACCGGACCCGAAAGGCGGCGACAAGCTCGTAGCCAACCCGTACCAGACCTGGAAGGACGTCAACGCCAGCCTGCCGGACACCAGGATCGAGGTGCTCGGCCCACCGCCGACCTCGGGCACGCGCGATGCGTTCGCCGAGCTGGTCATGGAGCATGGCTGCCAGGAATTCGCGTTCATCAAGGCGATGAAGAAGACCGACAAGAAGGCCTTCCAGGCCGCCTGCATGGGTATTCGCGAAGACGGCGCGTACATCGAGGCCGGCGAGAACGACAACCTGATCGTGCAGAAGCTCGAGGCCAACCCGAACGCGCTCGGCATCTTCGGTTTCTCGTTCCTCGACCAGAACGCGGACAAGATCCAGGGTTCCAGGATCGACGGCGTCGAGCCGACCTTCGACACGATCGCCGACAGCAGCTACCCGGTGTCGCGTCCGCTGTTCTTCTACGTGAAGAAGGCGCACATCGGTGCGGTTCCCGGCATCAAGGAGTACCTGGCCGAGTTCACCTCTGACAAGGCCTTCGGTGGCGAGGGCTACCTGGCGGACAAGGGCCTGATTCCGATGCCCGAAGCAGAGCGCGGCCAGGTCATGTACGACGCCAAGGCGCTGACCCCGATGGGTGCGCTGTAATTCAGGGTTCGTTTCGCGAGTCCTGAGCAAGCAGCGGGCGGCACCCGGTTCGGGTGCCGCCCGAGTTTCCCCCAGCGAGAACCGGCAGACGTCCATGCACACACCGATCCTGATCCTGGTCCTGCTCGGCGTGATGGCCTTTGCCTTCCATCTCGGTCGGACGCGTTCCCTGGCGACCGTGGGTGGTCGGACAGGCGTGCGCAAACTGCATTCGCTGCCGGCTTACTACGGCTTCTATACCGCCCTGTGGGCAGGCCTGCCGGCACTGCTGGTCGCCGGGCTGTGGGTATTTTTCGAAGGCTCGGTGATCACGTCGCTGGTGGTCGAGGGACTGCCTGCCGCGCTGCGTGATCAGCCGCCGGCGCAGCTCGGTTTGCTGGTCAACGACATCACCAACCTCGCCAACGGCAACATCGTGTCTCGCGCCGTCGATGCAGATCTGCGCGCGGCAGCCGACCACATGAACGAGCTGCGCACGATCGGCAAGATGGCATTGTCGGTCGTCGTGCTCAGCATCGCGCTGGGTGCAGGCTCGCTGGCATGGCGATCCGTGGGGCCGTCGATGCGCGCACGCAACCGCGTCGAGAGGATCGTCAACGGATTGCTGATCGTCAGCTCACTCATCGCGATCTTCACCACCGTCGGGATCGTGATGTCGGTGCTATTCGAGTCGTTCCGATTTTTTCACAAGATCCCATTGACGGATTTTCTTTTCGGCCTGGAATGGAGCCCGCAGATCGCGTTGCGCGCCGACCAGGTGGGAGCCAGCGGTGCGTTTGGCGCCATACCGCTGTTCGCGGGGACGCTGTTGATCTCGGCGATCGCGCTGTTCGTCGCCGTGCCGATCGGACTGATGTCGGCAATCTACCTTGCCGATTACGCCGGGCCAAGACTGCGTTCGTACGCCAAGCCCGTGCTCGAGGTGCTGGCCGGTGTGCCGACCGTGGTCTACGGATTCTTCGCTGCGCTGACACTCGCGCCGGCGATCCGTGGTGCAGGAGAGGCCATGGGACTGACCGTGTCGTCGGAGAGTGCGCTGGCGGCCGGCCTGGTCATGGGCGTCATGATCATCCCGTTCGTGTCGTCATTGTCCGACGACGTCATCAATGCCGTTCCGCAGTCGCTGCGCGATGCGTCATACGCCCTCGGTGCGACGCGCTCGGAGACGATCCGCCAGGTGATCCTGCCGGCGGCGCTGCCCGGCATCATGGGCGGCGTCCTGTTGGCTGCGTCGCGCGCGATCGGCGAGACCATGATCGTGGTCATGGCCGCCGGACTCAGCGCCAACCTGACCCTTAATCCGCTCGACAGCGTGACGACGGTGACGGTGCAGATCGTGACGCTGCTGGTCGGCGACCAGGAGTTCGACAGCGCCAAGACGCTGGCCGCGTTCGCGCTCGGCCTGCTGTTGTTCATCGTGACGCTGGGTCTCAACATCGTCGCGCTGCACATCGTGCGCAAGTACCGCGAACAGTACGAGTGATCTGACATGCCTGTTGAATCCAACGCCAATCGCCGCCGTGCCATCGACGTCGTCAACACTTCGCTGAAGAAGCGCTATGCGCGCGAGGCCCGTTTCCGGCGCCTCGGTTTCGGTGCCGTGATTCTCGGCCTGCTGTTCGTCTCGATACTCTTCTTCGACATCATCGGGAAGGGCTACACGGCATTCGTACAGACGCATATTGAACTCGAGGTCTATTTCGACCCGGCCGTCATCGATCCGGAGGGCAAGCGCGACATGAAGGAGATCGCGCGAGCCGACTTTCGCAAGCTGTCGCGCAATGCGCTGCGCAGCCTGTTCCCGGAGGTTACCAAGCGCAACGATCGTCGCGCGCTGGACGCTATGCTGAGCAGTGGAGCGCCGCATCAGCTGCTTGAGATGGTCAGGCACGATCCTGCGCTGATCGGCGAGCGCCGCGTCATTGATCTGATTGCCGACGACGATATCGACATGCTGATCAAAGGACACATCGACCGAAATGCGCCGCAGAGCGATCGGCGTGTCAAGGACCAGGTGATCGCCTGGGTCGACGAGCTGCAGAAGCAGGGGCGGGTCAAGGAAAAATTCAACACGGGTTTCTTCGTCAACGGCGATTCGCGCGAACCCGAGCTGGCCGGTATCGGTGGCGCTGCCGCGGGTTCGTTCTACACGCTGCTGGTGACGTTGCTGCTGTCGTTCCCGATCGGTGTCGCGGCGGCCGTGTATCTCGAGGAGTTCGCGCCGAAGAACCGCTGGACGGACCTGATCGAGGTCAATATCAACAACCTGGCCGCGGTGCCGTCGATCGTATTCGGGCTGCTGGGCCTGGCGATGTTCATCAACCTGTTCGGCCTGCCGCGTTCGGCGCCGCTGGTCGGCGGCCTGGTGCTGACGCTGATGACCCTGCCGACGATCATCATCGCCGCGCGCGCGGCACTCAAGTCGGTACCGCCGTCGATCCGCGAAGCGGCACTTGGCGTCGGCGCCTCGAAGATGCAGACGGTGTTCCATCACGTGGTGCCGCTGGCGATGCCCGGCATGCTGACCGGCACCATCATCGGCATGGCCCAGGCACTGGGCGAGACTGCGCCGCTGCTGATGATCGGCATGGTGGCGTTCATCGTCGACATCCCGGGTGGGCCGCTCGACCCGTCGACGGTGCTGCCGGTACAGGTTTACCTGTGGGCCGACAGCCCGGAGCGGGCGTTCGTCGAACGCACCTCCGCGGCCATCCTGATTCTGCTCGCATTCCTGATTGCAATGAATACTTTCGCCGTGATCATGCGCCGACGCTTCGAACGGCGCTGGTAATGGCTGTGGTAGACGAGGAAAATACAATGACTACCGCTGAAACTGTCGCGACCGACATCGATATGCCTGTCACTGATGCCCCTGCCGCCGCCGGGTCGCGCCCGCTCGACGATGACTTCAAGACCGTCGGCAACGTGCGCGTGGCCGAGCCACGCATGTCGTGTACCGACGTGAACGTCTACTACGGTGAGAAGCACGCGATCAAGCATGTCGACCTGGATATCGCCCAGAACCAGGTGGTCGCGATGATCGGTCCGTCGGGCTGTGGCAAGTCGAC
>JAGRGY010000011.1:0-18344 GCA_020445255.1 Gammaproteobacteria bacterium | reverse complement strand
ACCGGATGAACGACACCATCGACATCTGCCGGGTGACCGGCGACATCGAACTCGACGGCCAGGACATCTACGACAAGAAGCTCGACGTGGTGCCATTGCGTGCGCAGGTCGGTATGGTGTTTCAGAAGCCGAATCCGTTTCCCAAATCGATCTACGACAACATCGCCTACGGGCCACGCATCCACGGTCTTGCCGCCAGTCGAGCCGAGCTCGATGAGATCGTCGAACGCAGCCTGAGCAAGGCGGGGCTGTGGGCCGAGGTCAAGGACCGGCTCGATCAGCCCGGCACCGGCCTTTCCGGCGGTCAGCAGCAGCGACTGTGCATCGCGCGCACGATCGCGGTGGAGCCGGAGGTGATCCTGATGGACGAGCCGTGTTCGGCGCTGGATCCGATAGCGACGGCCAGGGTAGAGGAACTGATCGACGAGTTGCGCGAAAACTACACGATCGCCATCGTCACGCACTCGATGCAGCAGGCCGCGCGCGTTTCCCAGCGTACGGCCTACTTCCATCTCGGCCACCTGGTCGAGGTTGGTGCGACCACGGATATCTTCACCAATCCACGCCACAAGCTGACAGAGGACTACATCACCGGTCGATTCGGCTGAACCGGGCGAACGTGCGTGTCGACGGAAGAACAGATCCGGCCTGCGGGGCGGCACATCCTGTCGCGGTTCGATGGCGACCTCGGTCGTCTGCGTCGGATCGTGCTCGACATGGGGTCGCGCGTCATCGAACAGGTCGAACTGGCCAGTGAAGCGCTGTCAGAGTGCGATGTCGCCAAGGCCCGCAAGGTCATCCATGCCCATCGCGAGATCCGCGATCTGGACATCGATGCCCTGCAGGCGAATGCGGCGCTGTATGCGCTGCACCAGCCGGTGGCCAGCGATCTGCGCTATGTCCTGACCCTGACGCGCGCCGTCTACGACCTGGAACGGGTCGAAGGTGAGGCGGTGCGCCTTGCCGACATGGCCGAGGGCCTGTACGAATTCCAGCCGACGTTGCGTGAATGCGCGATCCTCGAGGACGTGCGACGCATGGCGCATGTGACCACGGTGTTGCTACGCCGCGCGATGGGGGCCCTCGCCGAAGAAGACGTACGTGCTTCAGTCGATGTCGCGTTGGAAGGGTCGGAGATCGAACAGCAGTTCAAGGGCGCATTGCGACGCCTGGCGACCTACCTGATGGAGGACCCGCGCAACATCCGTTGGGTCATCGAGACCACCCTGGGCGTCAAGGCCATGGAGCGCGTTGGCGACCATGCCTGCAGTATCGCGCGCAATATCATCTATTCGGTCACCGGCAGGGACGTACGTCACGCCAGCCTGGCCAGCCTGCAGCAGGCCGGATAGCCGGGACCGGCCGATTTCGCCCGGCGCGACCGCGCGCGGCTCATGCGTTCAGCAGCGATCGGAAATAGGTGCCCCATACCAGAAGTAGCGATGCGGCCGTGGCGAGGTCCAGCCACATCCGCACGCGTCTCTCGCCGCGCGACGCCGGTGCCTGGTCGATCATGAATACGCGGTTCATCAGCGCATCGAGCAGCAGCACGAAGAAGAAGATCACGACCAGAGCGGGCACCACGTAGGCCGTCAGTACGCCGATGCCCTGCGGGGGCATGTCGGCAAACACGACCAGCGGCAGTGATATCAGCGACAAAAGGATCAATGCCAGGCGCAGCGCGCCGATGGAGGCGACATTCAGTGTCATGCGACGGTTCCGTTGGCTTGGAGGGTGGGGCGGAAGGCTGTTACTGTTCCGCCACCTCGAGAACCCGCATTTTACTATGTCTGCGCCTCCTGACGACCTCTTGGATCAATTGCTCGACCTCGTCGACAGGCTGCGCCGCGAGTCTGCCGACTACCTTGCCAACCCCGGCGACCAGCAGCTGTGGTACAACCGCGGCTATGCCAATGGCATGGTGCTGGCGCTGCGTCACCTGCAACAGCACGACCGCCTGGGTGATCGGCTGCCGGACGAACCCGGGGCCGTGGACGGCCATGTGAGCATGCCCTGGGGCAAGGCCTATCGCCACGGAGAGACTGTCGGTCGCCGCGAAACCTTTGAAATCACGGGAAGCAAGTCATCATGACGCGTGTCGTGTCATTCAACATCAACGGTGTGCGCGCCCGTCCGCATCAACTTGAGGCGTTGCGGGACCGCTACGATCCGGATGTCATCGCCCTGCAGGAGACCAAGGTCCAGGACCCGGATTTTCCGCGCGCGCTGATCGAGGGTCTCGGCTACCAGGTCGCGTTCTACGGGCAGAAGGCGCATTACGGTGTCGCACTGCTGTCGAAGCAGGCGCCGCTGGTGGTCGAGTGCGGGTTTCCCGGCGAGGACGAGCTCGCCCAGCGGCGCCTGATTGCGGCCACCTATGAGCTGGGAGGATCGCCGCTCACGGTGTTGAACGGCTACTTTCCGCAGGGTGAAAGTCGCGACCATCCGGTCAAGTTTCCGCACAAGGAACGTTTTTACGCCGAACTGGGCACGCTGTTGTGCGACCGCTATTCGCCCGACCAGAACCTGCTGTTGGTGGGCGACATGAACGTCGCGCCACAGGATCTGGATATCGGTATCGGTGACGACAACGCCAAGCGCTGGCTCAAATCCGGCAAGTGCAGCTTCCTGCCGGAGGAGAGGGAATGGCTGGCGCAACTGATGGACTGGGGTCTGGCCGATGCCTTCCGTATCTGTCACCCGCAGGTCGACGATCGGTTCAGCTGGTTCGACTACCGCAGCAAGGGGTTCGAACGTGAACCCAAACGCGGTCTGCGCATCGACCTGTTGCTCGCCTCGACGGGTTTGCAGTCGCGCGTGAGGGATGCCGGGATCGCCTACGACGTGCGCCAGATGGACAAGCCGTCCGATCACTGCCCGGTATGGGTCGATCTCGATTGATCGGCTTCTTCGCGCTGGGATGCGCGGTCTATGTCGGCTTCGGTGCCGTGCTGTTCGTCGGCCAGCGGTCGATGATGTATCTGCCGGTCGCCGACAACCCGGCAGACGATATTCCCCATGAGCGCATGGCGGTGGGCGGTGAGTCGCTGAAGGTGTGGGTCGTCAATGGCGGCGCCGAAGACGCGGTGATCTATTTCGGCGGCAATGCCGAAGATGTCTACTACAACGGCGATGTATTTCGCGACCGGCTTCCCGGGCGCACCGTGTACCTGGTCAACTACCGCGGTTACGGCGGCAGCAGTGGCCGCCCGACCCAGCAGGGGTTGTTCGACGATGCGCTTGCTGTGTTCGATCGGGTCGCCGCGCGCCATCGCCGCGTCGCGGTGGTCGGTCGCAGTCTGGGCAGCGGCGTCGCGACCTTTCTCGCCAGCCGTCGCGGCGTCGAACGACTGGTGCTGGTCACCGCGTACGACAGCGCGGTCGCCGTCGCGCGCCGCCTCTATCCGGTCTACCCGGTGCGATGGATGCTGAAAGACGGCTACGATAGCCTCGCCTATGCCCCCGCTGTTCAAGTGCCTGTGCGCGTGATCACCGCGGCGCGCGACAACGTGATCCCGCGCGAGCACACGCGGCGGCTCGTTCGGGCGTTTCGCGACGGCCTGATCGACGAGGTGGTCATCGCGGGCGCCGGGCACAATGACATCGCGGCGCACGCTGGCTATTGGGATGCGATTGCCGCGTTCGTCCGCCACTGACCTCAACGTCGTGTGACAGGTTCCGGCCGGTTCGGCCTGCGGGCGGGCGCCGCCCAACGGCTGCCCGATGTGTGGCGCGAGCAAACTGTTGGTGGCGACTACCGCCCCCTCCGAGATGGCGCCGGTGGTGTGACATCTGGAAACGACCGCCTGGCGCAGATTCCGAGTCGGGCGGCGCCCTTTTCGGTTGTTGACCAATCAGCATTCGGGGTTGCAGAACGTTGGTGACTCGCTGTCGTCCCGGTGCCCGGCCGGAGACGGCGTCGCCCGACGCATCAGTCGTAAACGATCCAACGCGTTCTTCGACATGGTCGGTGTGTCGCCACCGGATCGGGCACGTGCCGGTACGAACATCTCGTACGCCCACGCCGGCAGGATCGGAAATTTATTCATATTGTGACGGAATCGTGGGGAATCGCGGCGGGTAACGGCGCGTTGCAGGCTCTACATTCCACCGATCGTCTGTTATCGTTCAAAAAAAACCAAATCGCCACACTCGAGGGGTTCCCATGAAGACCTTGTCCAGTTCGCTGGCACTGCTGGCCGCTGTCGCAAGCGCTGGCGCCAACGCCATCACGCTCCAATTCGATTACACCTACGACGACAACGGCTTCTTCGCCGACGCGACACGCCGGTCGATTCTGGAGCAGGCCGGCGCCTACTTCGGAAGCCGCATCACCGACGACCTCGACGCGATCACGTCCGGCGGTGGCAATCACTTCACGGCGATCTTCAACCGGCCCGACACGGATGCCGTCGTCAATCTGGCCGATTACAGCGTGGCTGCCGACACGCTGGTCGTCTTTGCCGGTGGGCGCGATCTTGGCGGTTCGCTCGGCCAGGGTGGGCCTGGGGGCTGGAGTGCGGGTGGGTCGGGTGCATTCTTGGATACCGTCGCGACGCGCGGCGAGATTGGCGACGTCTCCGGGCCGTCGGCCGTCGAATTCGCGCCGTGGGGCGGCAGCATCACGTTCAACACGACGAGCGTGTGGGACTTCAACCCCGACCTCTCGGCCGGTGCAACGATCTCGGACAACGACTTCTACTCGGTGGCGCTGCACGAGTTGGGTCATCTCCTCGGTTTCGGAACGGCGGAGTCCTGGTACGCCATGATCACTGGCGGTGGCATGTTCGCCGGCGGCGCATCGAGTACGGTGTTCGGTGGCGACGTTCCCCTGCACGGCGATGCGGCCCACTGGCAGGAAAATCTGACCAGCACGGTCGGTGGTATCGGGTCGCAGGAAGTGGCGATGGACCCGACCCTGACCGTGGGAACGCGCAAGCTGTTCACCGATCTGGACTTCGCCGCGCTCGACGACATCGGTTGGGATGTGACGGCGGTGCCGCTGCCCTCGGCGGCGTTTCCGTTCGTCGCCGCACTGTTCGCCGCGGGGGCCGCTGCACGCCGCGGGCGGCGTCGCGCCGGGGCCTGAGACACTGGGCCAAGAGACGCATATCGCGACGCGCGGCACCGCCGCGCGTTTTTGTTTGGCCTGCCTGATCCCGATCGTCGTCGCTGGCACGCCGGATCTTCATGCCACAGAGGCGCGGGCCGGCGAGGGGCCTCCGACAACGGCCTCCAGATTCAAGGTCGACTCGGCACGCGAGACCTGGCGCCTGAGTGCGTTACAGGACTACCAGTACGACGTCACGATTGCGTGTTTCTGCGCCGTCGCCGGTCGCTTTCGGGTCACGGTCCGGAACGGCATCGTGGATCGCGTCGCGGCGCACCAGCCGGGTGCCACGCGCAGCCCGCTGCCGGTTCCCGGCGATTTCAAGTCCGTCGATCAGATGTTCGAGATGATCGACCGGTTGATGGGCAGCAGGCCGGACAGGGTGGCGTTACGCCTCGACCGTTCGCTCGGGTTTCCGGCGCTGTTCAGTATCGATCCGCGCTACGGCGTCGCCGACGACGAATTGACCATCGAGATCCATTCGCTGACCTCGCTGACTGCGGACTAGAAGTGTCTGCCGCCGCCCAGCGCCGATCGGGCCTGCCCTGTCGGTTTTTGCCGTCCGCCAACACCGAAGCCCATGGCCTCCACGGCTGCCCATCGGCAGTGCGCCATCTTCTTTCGCGGGCGTCGAGGAGGATCACCGTCTCGTCCTGACCACCGTCGCCGCGCGAGGCGGCCCGCCTGTGTGGTCGCGACGCGCAGTGCCGGATTCACACCGCTTCGGCGTGCAGCACGTCGCCGTCTGGCGACAGTCCCGTGCAGCGCACGCGCAGGATTGCGTTCTCCAGATCCCTGCGCATACCGGTCGGTGACGCGTCGACACGCAGGTAGTTGGGCGAATAGCCCGCGCAGCGGCCATCCTCCAGTCTCTGCTCGACCAGGACATCGGTCGTGCACCCGATATGGCGTTCGAGCAGCGCGCGTTGGCTGTGTTGCGCCAGCAGGTTCAGCTGACGGCTGCGCCGGCGTTTGATCTTGCGTTCGATCTGCCCCGGCATGCCGGCCGCCTTGGTCCCGGCGCGCGGCGAATAGGCGAAGATGTGGATATGGCCGAACGCCATCTCCTGCGCAAACGCCAGGGTCTGGAGCCATTCCGATTCGGTCTCGCCGGGGAAGCCGACGATGATGTCCGTCGTTACGTTGAAGTCGGGAACAGCTGCGCGCGCGGTCCCCACGAGTTCGCGATATTCCGCGGTCCGACAGCGCCGCGACATCCGCCGCAGCACGCTGTCGGCACCACTCTGGATTGGCAGATGGAGGTGCGGCATCAGGCGCGGGTTGTCGAACAGCGACCAGAAGCCGACCGGGAGTTCCCATGGCTCCAGCGAACCGAGCCGGACGCGCGGGACGTCGCTGTCGGCCAGTACGGCCTCGATCAACGCCTTCAGGTCGGCGTCGTTGCCGGAGCCGTAGCCGCCGAGGTGAACACCTGCGAGCACGACCTCGTTGACGCCCTCGGCATGCACCCGGCGCACCTCGTCGACGACATCGGCGATGGGACGGCTGCGTTCGTCGCCACGGGCCTTGGTCACGATGCAGAATGCACAGCGATATCGGCAGCCATCCTGGACCTTGATGAAGGCTCGGTGCCGGCCGCGGGCCAGCAGCGCGTTCTCACCCGGTTCGGTCGCGGTCTCCGGCATCACCGGCAAATCGAGGCGTTCGGCGGCGATGCTGATCAGGCGGTCCTTGTCGGGGTTGGGTACGACCAGGTCGACGCCCAGTTCAGCCGCCGTCTGCTCCGGCTGCAGCGAGGCATAGCAGCCGCTGACCACGAGCTTGGCCTGGGGGTTGCCGCGCTGTGCGCGGCGGATCAACTGGCGCGATTTGCGCACCGATTCGCCGGTGACCGCGCAGGTGTTGATCACGACCAGATCGGCGTCGGCCGCATCGGCGGCCAGGGTGAAGCCGCGCTCGCGGCAGTCGCGGCCCCAAGTCTCGAGTTCGGCCTCGTTGAGGCGGCAGCCAAGGGCCTTCATGAATACGCGCATGGCAAATCTGTGCTAGCTTCGTCGCTTAAGCAAGGCCCTGCAGTTTACCTGCTAACGCATGGAAAAAGTTGAAAAATTGACGTCTTTGATCGATCCGTACCTCGGTGTCGGGCTGACCGTGGGGCTGATCGTCGCGGTCGTGCTGCTGATCGGAACGGGACTCGCGGTTGCCGGTCTGCGGCGCGAGATGCGCCGTCAGCTCGGGGACCAGCGTGCTGTGCTGCGCGAGATTCGCGACGACATCGGCGATGACGTCGCCCACAACCGGCAACAGATGCAGGAGTCGCTGGGCGCTGGACTGATGCGTCTGCAGGACCTGCTCGACCGCCGGATCGCCGCGCTGCAGCGCCAGGTGCTCGAGGACTCAGCGGGTCTCAGGGCCGAGCTCGGCGAACGCTTCGAGCGGCAGCGCACGGCCGTCGCGGAAGCGCTCACCCGGGGCCGCCTCGACCAGCAGCGTGAGTCGGCCGATCTGCGCGCGGCGCTCGAGGCGTCGCTGAATCGCCACCGCGAGGTTGCCGAGCAACACCGGCGCGAGGCGCTGAAAGGTCAGCAGGAGGCCCTGACCGGCGGCATGGCGGCGATGGCGAAGCAGGTCGGCGACGCCTTCCGGTTGTCGTCGGAGGAGCTCGGCAAGCGGGTCGAGGGGCTGACACGCACGACGGACGGTCGGCTGCAGGAGATCAGCGGCCAGGTCGAACGCCGGCTCAGCGAGGGATTCGAGAAAACCACCGAGACCTTCACACGCGTACTCGAGCACCTCAGCCGGATAGACGAGGCGCAAAAGCGCATCACCGAGTTGTCGGGCAACGTGGTCAGCCTGCAGGAGGTGCTGACCGACAAGCGTTCGCGCGGCGCGTTCGGCGAGGTGCAACTCGCCGGCCTGGTGCGCAATGTCATGCCCGAGGGCAGCTTCACGCTGCAACAGACCTTGAGCAACGGCACGCGGGTCGACTGCCTGCTGACGCTGCCGCAGCCCACCGGCAACGTGCCGATCGACGCCAAGTTCCCGCTCGAGAGTTTCCAGGCGATGATGGACGCCGAGCGGCCGGAGACCGATCGCATGCGTGCGTCGCGCCAGTTCCGCGTCGATATCCGCCGGCATATCCGCGACATCGCCGAAAAGTACCTGATCCCGGGCGAGACGGCCGACGGCGCGGTGATGTTCCTGCCGGCCGAGGCGGTGTTCGCCGAGATCCATGCGCACTTCCCCGACCTGGTCGACGAGGCGCAGCGTGCGCGCGTCTGGCTGGTCTCCCCGACCACGCTGATGGCGGTCCTGACAACGGCGCGTGCCGTCCTCAAGGACGATGCCACGCGCACCCAGGTGCATGTCATCCAGGATCACTTGCGCAGTCTTGCGGAAGACTTCAGGCGGTTCCGACAGCGCATGGACAGGCTGGCCGCGCACATCCGGCAGGCCAACGAGGATGTCGCACAGGTGAATACCTCGGCGCAGAAGATCAGCGCGCGTTTCCGTGACATCGACCGTGTGGACCTACCCGCCGTCGACGACGAGGGTGCGGTGGCGCTGCCGGTCGGGAGCGAAGGCGGTTAGTCAGAGCGGGGGGCGGTGGATGTCGTCGCCGACGGCACACCGCGGGAGCGGGTGCGCCGCACCGTGTGGATCTACCGGCAGCTTTCGGCGACGATCTTCTCCATGTCGGCGCGCTGTTTGCGCCGCTCCTCGTCGGTCATGCGGCGCACGCCGTCCTCGGTCTTGAACAGCTGTCGCGGCGGTCCATTGAGCAGTTCCAGATTCTTGCGCGCGTCGGCGCAACGCCGTTGCCGCGAATCCTCGACGACGGCGGCCTGGGTCGCCTTATCGCCCGCCAGTGTCTTGTCCTCGCGCACGTCCTCGAAATGCTGCAGGCGATCATTGAGGCGTTGGCGCGCGACCTCGGGTGCCTCGGCCGGCGGCGGGGGCGGCTTGACCAGCGTGCTGTCGCGTCCTTCGCCGGGCGCGAACTGGGAGTACACGGCCTGGCCGTTCTCGTCGTACCACAGATGGTAACCGGGTGCCGCCAGCGCCACGGATGTGGCGGCGAGACCCAGCAGGATCGGCAGAATTCGCAATGGCATGTCAGGCCCTTCTACAACGGCGGAAATCGCGGCCATCGCTATTGACCTGTCGGGTCAATATTAGTAGTTTGGCCGGTTCCTAATTAGCCTAGCAGTTGCCGCCAAATACGGGGCAATTCCAAGAAGGTTATTCCAGGTTTCGGAGGTCATCAAGGTGGAACTCAGTGGTGCCGAGATCGTCGTTCAGGCACTGAAGGACGAGGGCGTCGAATACGTCTGGGGATACCCGGGCGGCGCCGTGCTGCACATCTACGACGCGGTGTTCAAGCAGGACAGTGTGCGCCACATCCTCGTACGCCACGAGCAGGCGGCCACGCATGCGGCCGACGGTTATGCCCGTGCCACCGGCAAGGTCGGTGTCGTGCTGGTAACGTCGGGACCCGGCGCGACCAATGCCGTCACCGGTATCGCGACGGCCTACATGGATTCCATCCCGATGGTGGTCCTCACCGGCCAGGTGCCGACCCCGGTCATCGGCTCGGACGCGTTCCAGGAGGTCGACACCGTCGGCATCACGCGCCCGTGCGTGAAACACAATTTCCTGGTCAAACGCGTCGAAGACCTGGCGGACACCATCAAGAAGGCGTTTTACATCGCCGCCTCCGGTCGCCCGGGACCGGTCGTCGTCGACATCCCGAAGGACGTGACCGACCCCAACATCCGGATCCCCTATCGGTATCCGGACACGGTCGAGATGCGCTCGTACAACCCGGTTGAAAAGGGGCACCTCGGCCAGATCCGCAAGGCCGTCGAGATGATGATCGAGGCCGAACGACCGGTGATCTATACCGGTGGCGGCGTCGTGCTTGGCGAGGCGTCGGCCGAGCTGACCGAGCTGGTGCGCACGACCGGTTTCCCCATCACCGAGACCCTGATGGGGCTTGGCGCCTTTCCGTCGAGCGACCCATTGTTCATCGGCATGCTGGGCATGCACGGCACCTACGAAGCCAACATGGCGATGCACGAGACCGACGTGTTGATCGCGATCGGCGCACGCTTCGATGACCGGGTCACCGGCAAGATCGCGCATTTCTGCCCGAACGCGAAGATCATTCACATCGACGTCGATCCGGCATCGATTTCGAAGACCGTGCGCGTCGACGTTCCGATCGTCGGCCAGGTCAAGAGCGTGCTCGCCGATATGCTGCGCGTGCTCAGGGACAATACCCGCCGGCCGGATCCGTCGCGTATCGCCGCATGGTGGGATCGCATCAACGGCTGGCGCAAGCTCGACTGCCTACGCTACGAGCAGGGCAGCGACGCGATCAAGCCGCAGTACGCCGTCGAGACGCTTTACAAGGTGACCCGGGACGACGATTTCTACCTGACGTCCGACGTCGGCCAACACCAGATGTTCGCCGCCCAGTTCTATCCATTCGAAAAGCCGCGGCGCTGGATAAACTCCGGCGGCCTGGGCACGATGGGGTTCGGTCTGCCGGCCGCGATGGGCGTGCAGCAGGCGTTCCCTGACGCGACGGTGGCGTGCGTCACCGGCGAGGCCAGCATCCAGATGTGCATCCAGGAGCTGGCGACCTGCAAGCAGTACAGCCTGCCGATCAAGGTGGTGCTGCTGAACAACGGCTACATGGGCATGGTGCGCCAGTGGCAGGAGTTCTTCTACGACGGCCGTTACTCGCACTCGTACGTCGATGCGCTGCCTGACTTCAAGATGCTGGCCGAGAGCTTCGGCCACGTGGGAATGCGCATCGATAGGCCGGGCGACCTCGAAGCCGCCTATCGCGAGGCCTTCGGCATGAAGGACCGCATGGTGTTCATGGACATCATCGTCGACCCGGCGGAAAACGTTTACCCGATGATCGAGGCCGGCAAGGGACATCACGAGATGCACCTTTCTCCGCACCTTTCGTCCGACCGGGAGCTGGCCTGATGCGACACATCATATCCGTACTCCTCGAGAACGAGGCGGGTGCGCTGTCGCGTGTGGCTGGACTGTTCAGCGCACGCGGCTACAACATCGAGTCGCTGACCGTGGCGCCGACGGAGGATGCGACGCTGTCGCGCATGACGCTGGTCACGACCGGCGACGAGGCCATCATCGAACAGATCACCAAGCAGCTGAACAAGCTGGTCGACGTGGTCAAGCTGGTCGATCTGTCGGAAGGCGCGCACATCGAGCGCGAACTGATGATGATCAAGGTGCGCGCAGATCAGGCGATGCGCGACGAGCTCAAGCGCCTGGCCGACATCTTCCGCGGCAACATCATCGACGTCACCGACGTCTCGTACACGATAGAGATGACCGGCGACGGCGCCAAGCTGGATGCCTTCATCCGCGTACTCGATCCCGATCTGATCATCGAGACGGTGCGTTCCGGCCCGCTCGGCATCGCGCGTGGCGGCAAGCGTCTGGCCATCTGATCCGTAAACAATCACGAACACTCACCAGGGAATTCTCGCCATGGCGATCAACATCTATTACGACAAAGACTGCGACCTCTCCATCGTTCAGGGCATGAAGGTCGCCGTCATCGGCTACGGCTCGCAGGGCCACGCACATGCCAACAACCTGAAAGACTCCGGAGTCGACGTGCGCGTCGCACTGCGCCCCGGCTCGGCGTCGGCGAAGAAGGCCGAGGGCTCAGGCCTGACGGTCAAGAGCGTTGTGGACGCGGTGTCGGAATCGGACCTGATCATGGTCCTGACACCGGATGAATTCCAGTCGCAGTTGTACCGTAACGAGATCGAGCCGAACCTGAAGCAGGGCGCGGTGCTGGCGTTCGCGCACGGTTTTGCGATCCATTACAACCAGATCGTGCCGCGCGCCGACCTCGACGTGATCATGGTCGCGCCGAAAGCGCCGGGTCACACCGTGCGCAACGAGTTCACCCGCGGCGGCGGGATCCCCGACCTGGTCGCGATCGCGCAGGATGCCTCCGGCCGTGCCCGCGATATCGCGCTGTCGTACGCGTCGGCGATCGGCGGCGGTCGTACCGGCATCATCGAGACCAGCTTCAAGGACGAGACCGAGACCGACCTGTTTGGCGAGCAGGCCGTGTTGTGCGGTGGCGCCGTCGAACTGGTCAAGGCCGGTTTCGAGACTCTGGTCGAGGCTGGCTACGCGCCGGAAATGGCGTACTTCGAGTGCCTGCACGAACTCAAACTGATCGTCGACCTGATGTACGAGGGCGGCATCGCCAACATGAACTACTCGATCTCGAACAATGCCGAGTACGGCGAGTACGTGACCGGACCCAAGGTCATCAACGAGGAAAGCCGCTGGGCGATGCGCGAGGCGCTGAAGAACATCCAGACCGGTGAATATGCCAAGCGCTTCATCCAGGAAGGCATGTCCGGCTACCCGGAGATGACGGCACACCGGCGCAACAACGCGGCCCACGATATCGAGGTGGTGGGTGAGCGCCTGCGCGGCATGATGCCGTGGATTCAGAAGATCGTCGACAAGTCGAAGAACTGACGGAGCGGTCCGGCGGATTTCGACCCGATCACGGGCAGCTCGTCGCAGGGCTGCCCGTTTTGTTTGTCCGCCGCGTCGTGACGTCGGCAGCGGGATCGTGGGCGTCAGCGCAGACGCGTGATCTATACTAGCCGGATGGAACAGGAACCCAGCAACATCGCGGATCTCGAACAGGAACGACCCAAGCGGGCGCGCGGGATCTACCTGCTGCCCAACCTGTTCACGACGGCGGCGCTGTTTGCCGGCTTCTACGCCGTGCTCGCGGCCATGAACGACCAGTTCGAAAAGGCAGCGATCGCGATTTTCGTTGCGATGGTGCTGGATGGCCTCGACGGACGCGTGGCGCGCCTGACCAATACCCAGACCGCATTCGGTGCCGAGTACGACAGCCTGTCGGACATGGTCGCGTTCGGACTGGCGCCGTCGCTGGTCATGTACGAGTGGGGACTGCACACGCTGGGCAAGCTGGGCTGGCTGGCGGCATTCATCTACACGGCCGGCGCCGCATTGCGCCTGGCGCGTTTCAACTCGCAACTCGACACCGCGGACAAGCGGTATTTCACCGGGCTGCCCAGTCCGTCGGCGGCGGCCATCATGGCCGGTTTCGTGTGGGTCGTGTTCGACAATGCGCTGCCGGACGGTGTGTTCGCCTGGCCGGCGATGCTGCTGACGGCGGCCGCAGGCCTGTTGATGGTCAGCAACATCCGTTATCACTCGTTCAAGCAGATCGATCTCAAGGGCAAGGTGCCGTTCGTCGTCGTGGTCGCGGTCATGCTGGCGTTTGCGGTGATCCTCAGCGAACCGCCGATCGTGCTGTTCGCCCTGTTCCTTGCCTACACGCTGTCCGGACCGCTGCTGGCGTCGCGGCGCATGCTGGGTCGATCCAGGGGTGGCGGCGAGCAACCGCCGGCCGAGCAGGGCTGACCCGAACCCGCGCGGCCGTCTCTGCGCCCGCCGGCCTTTCTGATAAAGTCCCGGGTTCGAAAATCCACCGCACTCCCAGCGGCGGTAGCTGCCCCCGGCCGGAGACCCCATGAACAAAGATCGTCTGATCATCTTCGACACGACGCTGCGCGACGGAGAGCAGAGTCCTGGCGCATCGATGACGCGTGACGAGAAGGTCCGCATCGCCAAGGCGCTCGAAAAGCTGCGCGTCGATGTCATCGAGGCCGGCTTCCCGATCGCGAGTTCGGGCGATTTCGAGGCCGTGCAGGCGGTTGCCAATGCGGTCAAGGACTCGACCGTGTGCGGCCTGGCGCGCGCGCTCGAGGCCGACATCGCACGCGCCGGCGAGGCGCTCAAGGGGGCGAATTCGGCCCGTATCCACACCTTCATCGCGACATCGCCGGTGCACATGGAACGCAAGCTGCGCATGACGCCGGACCAGGTCGTCGAACAGGCGGTATGGGCGGTCAGGCGCGCGCGCGCCTACACCGACAACGTCGAGTTCTCGGCCGAAGATGCCGGTCGCTCCGAACTCGACTTCCTGTGCCGCGTCTTCGAGGCCGTGATCGACGCCGGTGCAACGACGATCAACGTGCCGGACACGGTCGGTTACAATCTGCCGACGCAGTTCGGCGAGACCATGCGCCTGTTGCTCGAGCGCATTCCGAATGCGGACAAGGCGGTGTTCTCGGTGCATTGCCACAACGACCTGGGTCTCGCGGTGGCGAATTCGCTGTCCGCCGTCATGAACGGTGCGCGCCAGGTCGAGTGCACGATCAACGGCCTCGGTGAACGCGCCGGCAATGCCTCGCTGGAGGAGATCGTCATGGCCGTGCGTACGCGCCAGGATCTGTTTCCCTGCGACACCGATATCGACGCGACCCAGATCGTGACGTGCTCGAAGCTGGTGTCCAATATCACCGGCTTCCCGGTGCAGCCGAACAAGGCCATCGTCGGCGCGAATGCGTTCGCGCACGAGTCAGGCATCCACCAGGACGGCGTGCTCAAGCACCGTGAGACCTACGAGATCATGCGTGCCGAAGACGTTGGCTGGACCCAAAACCGCATGGTGCTCGGCAAGCATTCAGGGCGCAATGCGTTCCGCAGCCGGCTCGACGAACTCGGTATCACGTTCGCGAGCGAAGAGGAACTCAACACCGCGTTCTCGCGTTTCAAGGACCTGGCGGACAAGAAGCACGAGGTTTTCGACGAGGATCTGCAGGCGCTGGTCACCGAGAAGGGGATCGAGGCGGAGAACGAGCGCATCCGACTGGTGGCACTGCGCGTGGTGTCCGAGACCGGCGAGATCCCGAACGCCGACGTGACGCTGAGCATCGATGGCGAAGAGCGCTCGGTCTCGGCCGAGGGCGGTGGTCCGGTCGATGCCGCTTACAAGGCGATCGAGGCACTGGTCAACAGCGGCGCCGACCTCAAGCTGTATTCGGTCAACAACATCACGAGCGGCACCGACAGCCAGGGCGAGGTGACCGTGCGTCTGGAGCGCGGCGGTCGGCTGGTCAATGGACAGGGCGCCGATACCGACATCGTGATCGCATCGGCGAAGGCCTACATCAACGGTTGTAACAAGCTGCTCGAACCCGCACAGCGCGCCCATCCGCAGGTGGGCGACGTCTAGATGCTCGACGCGCGCCGGCGGGCCATACTCGATGCCCTGGGCATCGATGTCTGGCGCTTGCGGACCCAGGGCCCGGGTGCGAGGAGCGAGGATGCTGTCTCGAGAGCCGCGGACCAGGGGCCGGGGACGAAGGCAGACGAATCGACGGCGGACCGGGTAGCGGGGAATTCGCCACCGGCAGCAGAGTCTACAGGCGTCGCGCCGCCACCTCCGATCCCCTCGGCTCTACCCCCTGAGCCCTCGGCTCTCTCCTGGGAACAGCTCCATGCCACGGTGCGGACCTGCGCGGCCTGCGCCCTGCACGAGACACGTACGCAGACCGTTTTCGGTGTCGGCAATCAGAGTGCGCGGCTGATGGTGATCGGCGAGGCGCCCGGCGCAGAAGAGGACCGTCAGGGCGAGCCGTTCGTCGGCCGCGCCGGCCAGCTGCTGAATGCGATGCTCGCGGCGATCGGGTTTCCCCGCGACCAGGTCTACATCGCCAACATCGTCAAGTGTCGCCCGCCGGGCAACCGCGATCCGGGTGCCGACGAGACGGCCGCGTGCCGGGCGTACCTGTTGCGCCAGATCGAGCTGGTCGCACCGGAATTGATCCTCGCTGTCGGCCGCGTCGCGGCGCACAGCCTGCTCGGCACCGACGAGGCCGTGGGTCGCCTGCGGGGCCGGACCCACCGACTCGATCCCGGCGATATCCCGGTGCTGGTCACCTATCATCCCGCCTACCTGCTGCGTCAGCCCCAGGAAAAGGCCAAGTCCTGGCAGGACCTGCAGGCAGCCTGGCATCTGCTGCGCGAAGGCTGATGCGCTCCGATTGCATGCCGCCGTAGCGGCCACGCGCAGCGCTATAATCCGCTGATCCCAGACTCCCGCCAGGCGTTCGCGCATGAGTGCCATCCTCAAAGAGCCCGCCGTTGTCATCCGCGCCATGTCGGCGACCGATATCGGCGACGTGGTCGCCGTGGAGCGCAGCGCCTACACCCATCCCTGGTCGGAGGGCATCATGCGCGATTGCCTGCGGGTGGGGTACAGCTGCTGGGTGTGCCTGGTCGACGACGCCGTCGTCGGCCATGCGGTGATGTCGACCGCGGTCGGCGAGGCGCACCTGCTCAATATCTGCGTCGCGCCCCGCTGGCAGGGTCGCGGTCTGGGCCAACGGATGCTGAAGCGCCTGTTCAGGATCGCCTGTGAGCGCAACGCCGACACGATGTTCCTCGAGGTGCGCGAGTCGAACAGCGTCGCTCGGGCGCTGTATGAACGGCAGGGTTTTACCGAGATCGGTCAGCGGCGTGGCTATTATCCGGCGCAAGCAGGACGCGAAGACGCAATCATCTACGCCAAGACTCTGCTGTGACGGTGAATTCGCCCGAAATGGGCCGAGGACAATTCGTGACTCGGAGGTCCTGGCCTCGGAATTCCCCATCGCCGCGCAGTTGAACGTCGCGACAACCGGTTGCCGTGCACCCTGCGCCGCGATCCGCAACACCCCGTTCGCCAACCTGGTTCGCGCAGAATCTTGGGAAGCTCCCTATAATGCCGGGCTATTTCGTACCCTGTAACAATCCATGTCCGACCTCGACAAACAACGCGCGTTGCGGCGCACGTTCGCCATTATCTCGCACCCGGATGCCGGCAAGACCACGCTGACCGAAAAGCTGCTGCTGTTCGGCGGTGCGATCCAGCTTGCCGGCACCGTCAAGGGCCGCAAAGCCGCACGGCATGCGACGTCGGATTGGATGGACCTGGAAAAGGAACGCGGCATCTCGGTCACCTCGTCGGTGATGCAGTTTCCTTACAAGGGCAAGGTCATCAACCTGCTCGACACGCCAGGGCACCAGGACTTTTCAGAGGACACCTATCGCACGCTGACCGCAGTTGATTCCGCGCTGATGGTCATCGACGTGGCGAAGGGCGTCGAGGAGCGCACGATCAAGCTCATGGAGGTGTGTCGTCTGCGCGACACGCCGATCCTGACCTTCATCAACAAGCTCGACCGTGAAGGACGCGATCCGATCGAACTGCTCGACGAGGTGGAGCAGGTGCTCAAGATCCAGTGCGCGCCGGTCACCTGGCCGATCGGCATGGGCCGGCGTCTGAAGGGTGTGCTCGACCTGCGTGACGAGACGGTGCATCTCTACGATCCGAATCACGGTGGGCGCATTGCAACCGGCGAGAAGGTCCAGGGGCTGGACAATCCCCGCCTCGACGAACTGCTCGGCGACCAGGCGCAGGAGCTGCGCGACGAGGTCGAACTGGTGCGCGGCGCGAGTCACGAGTTCGACCTCGACGCCTACTTGCGCGGTGAGCAGACGCCCGTGTTCTTCGGTTCGGCGATCAACAACTTCGGCGTCGAGGAGCTACTGGACGCGTTCTCCGCCTATGCGCCGCCGCCGCGTCCGCGCGCGACCGAACAGCGTAACGTGGACCCCGGCGAGAGTCGCTTCTCTGGCTTCGTGTTCAAGATCCAGGCGAACATGGATCCTGCGCACCGCGACCGCGTGGCATTCCTGCGGGTCTGTTCCGGCAGCTACAAGAAGGGAATGAAAATGAAACACGTGCGCATAGGCAAGACCGTCCAGGTCGCCAATGCGATCACGTTTCAGGCCGACGAAAGGCAACAAGTCGATGAGGCGTGGCCCGGTGACATCATTGGATTGCACAACCACGGTACTATCCAGATCGGCGACACCTTCACCGAAGGCGAGGATCTCAAATTCACCGGCATCCCGTATTTCGCGCCCGAGCTGTTCCGCCGCATCGTGCTCAAGGATCCGCTGAAGATGAAGCAGCTGCAGAAGGGCGTGTTGCAGCTCAGCGAAGAGGGCGCCACCCAGGTTTTCAGGCCGCTGCGCAACAACGACCTGGTGCTGGGTGCGGTTGGCGTTCTGCAGTTTGACGTCGCCGCACACAGGTTGAAGGGCGAGTATGGGGTCGATGCCGTGGTCGAGCCGATCGGCGTGCAGGCGGCGCGCTGGGTGGTGTGCAGGGACGACAAGGAACTCAGGCGTTTTCGCGACAAGGCGTACGACAACCTTGCCGAGGACGGCGACGGGCAGCTGGTCTACCTGGCGCCCACGCGCGTCAACCTCAACCTGACCGTCGAACGTTGGCCGGACGTGCAGTTCCTGGCAACGCGCGAGTTGT
>JAGRGY010000010.1:55044-72851 GCA_020445255.1 Gammaproteobacteria bacterium | reverse complement strand
TGCAGCGCATGCGTGAGCTGGCCGTCCAGTCCACCAACGGCACCGTCAGCAACAAGGACAAGAACTCGCTGCAGGACGAGTTCGCCGAGCTGGTGCGCGAGATCGGACGGATCGCCGATTCGACCGAGTTCAACGGCACCAACCTGCTGGCTACCAATGGCGCACTGACCATGCAGGTCGGGTTCAAGGCCGGCGCTTCGTATCAGATCAAGGTGTCGACCACCAACCTGAAGACCGCCACTGCATCCGGCGGCAGCGGTCTTGCCTCGGTACTGAAGATGTCCGCGGCGGCATCGGGTATCGGGTCCGGTGGTGCCGGCGGCGGTGTCATCGCCATCCTCGACAACGCCCTGGATGCCGTGTCGGCCAAGCGTGCCGACTTCGGTGCCAAGCAGAACCGCCTCGAGGCGACCGTGCGCAACAACGCGAACGTGATCGAGAACCAGAGCGCCGCACGCAGCCGCGTGATGGACACCGACTTCGCGAAAGAGACGGCGAACCTGACCCGCACACAGATCCTGCAGCAGGCAGGTGTGGCGATGCTGGCCCAGGCCAACGCGCTGCCGCAGAACGTGCTGTCGCTGCTCCGTTAAGCACAGGGCGCACTTGGGAGGCGGTGAATACGAACGTTCGTATATCCGCCGCAAACTGACTCTCCGGCTGGCGTAGGCCGCCAGCCGGCGATTGGAGAAGCAAGATGGCACAGGTAATCAATACCAACATGATGTCGCTGAACTCGCAGCGTGTTCTGATGAACTCGCAGGCGAGCATGGCCACATCGCTGGAGCGTCTGTCCTCGGGTCTGCGCATCAACCGCGCCAAGGACGACGCCGCCGGCCTGGCGATTTCGCAGCGCTTCACGGCGCAGATCCGTGGTCTCGAGCAGGCCAACCGCAACGCCAACGACGGCATCTCGCTGTTGCAGACGGCGGAGGGCGCGCTCGACGAGGTCACCAACATGATGCAGCGCATGCGCGAGCTCGCTGTACAGGCCAGCAACGGCACCGTGAGCGCGGCCGACAAGCGTTCGTTGAATGACGAGTACATCGAGCTGCGCGACGAGATCAACCGGGTGTTCAACTCGACCGAGTTCAACGGCACCAATCTGCTGGGGACGGCGGCTTCGTTGACCATGCAGGTCGGGTTCAAGGCCGGCGCCAACTACCAGATCAAGATCTCGACCCTGGCGATGGGCGCAGCCGGTAATGGCAGTGGTGGCATCTCCTTCATTGCGGCCACGACGGCATCGCGCCAGATCTCGGCGACCAGCAAGGCGCAATGGATGATCAGCAAGCTCGACGCGGCGCTCGACAACATCTCGGCCAAACGTGCCGACTTCGGTGCCAAGCAGAACCGCCTCGAGGCGACCGTGCGCAACAACGCGAACGTCATCGAGAACCAGAGCGCCGCACGCAGCCGGGTGATGGACACCGATTTCGCCAAAGAGACGGCGAACCTGACCCGCACGCAGATCCTGCAGCAGGCAGGTGTGGCGATGCTGGCTCAGGCCAATGCGTTGCCGCAGAACGTGCTGTCGCTTTTGGGATGATATCGGTGAAGCGTGCGATTCGAGGTCAGGATCGTGCGGCCGATAGATGAAGGGAAGGGCGGCGGAACCGGACCAGGCGCCGGGTCGCCCGAAGAGTCGGACCGGGGAAATTTCCCGGATCCGGGGCGGCCCCGGTCGGAATCCGGGCAGCTGCCTCCGGATGACGCGAGGACATTGAAATGACGAACGAAGTCGGGATGTTCAAACCATCGTTGACGGTGGCGCAGACCGGTCCCGCTGCGCCCGCAGGACGCGTCGAACGCGAAGACCCCGTCAAGGCCGAGGCGGCGAAGGCCGAGCAGGCCAAGGCCAACGAGAAGGCGGCGCAGGAAGCCGAACCCCTCGAAGACGTGGTCTCGAATCTCAACGAGCTGGTACGCAACTTGCAACGTGAACTTCGTTTCACGGTGGACGAAGAAAGCGGAGAGACCGTCGTGAAGGTCATCGATCGGGAGACCGACGTCGTGGTGCGTCAGATCCCGAGCGAGGAACTGCTCCGCCTGCGCAAGCGCCTCGAGGAGGCTACTGGCGTGATTTTTCACGACTCCGCCTGACGTTAACGCGACACGGTACTCAACGGGTCCAGGAGATTAGGCGATGGCGATCACAGCAGCGGGCGTCGGGTCAGGCATCGATATCGAGTCGATCGTTTCGCAATTGATGACGCTCGAGCGGCAGCCTTTGGTTGCCCTGCAGCGTCGGGAATCCGACACGCGGGCGCAGATCTCGGCGTACGGCTCGCTGAAGAGCGCGCTGTCCAGCTTCCAAACGGCGATGAAGGGCCTGAGCACGCTGGACGCCTTCAAGATATTCCAGTCGACGTCGTCGAATGAAGGCGTTATGACCGCGAGCGCCGATGCCGATGCCGCGGCGGGCATCTATAGTCTCGACGTTGCACGGCTGGCCCAGAACCACAAGATGGCCTCGGCCGAGTTCGATGCCGTCGACTCGTTCGGCGGCGGTGCGCTGGGCGGCGAGGTCACCGTGACGATAGGCACCAACAGCTCGATCGTCGACCTGTCGGCCGTCACCACACTCGAAGGCGTCCGCGATGCGATCAACACCGCTGTGGACAACCCGGGCGTGACGGCGACCATCCTGAACGTCGGCAACGGCAAGCAGCGGCTGATCCTGACGTCCGACGAATCCGGTTACGACAACCGCGTACAGCTCGCCTACGGTGGAGGGCTTTCGGACACGACATTCAGTTTTGCCACGACGAATCAGGACAGTGGTGGCGCCACGATCAATGACCTGACTTTGCTGGATGCGTCTTACAGCATCGACGGCATCCCACTCACGTCGTCCACCAACAACATCTCGAGCGTGATCGACGGCCTGTCGATCGAGCTCAGCGGCGAAGGGATGGCGACACTCAACGTGAGCCGCGATTCTGCGGCAATCGAGGAGTCGGCGAAGGCGTTCGTAGACGCCTACAACGAGGTATTGACGACGATCGACACGCTGAAGGAAGGCGATCTCAGCGGTGACTCGACGCTGCGCAGCATCGTCAGCGGCATGCGCAATACGCTGAATACCCTGCCCGTGGGACTCGATGGCGCCTACAGTGCGCTTTCGTCGCTCGGCATCAAGACCGACCGTGACACCGGCCACCTGACATTCAATTCCGGCGAGTTCAGCAAGGCCCTGGACACCGATTTCGCCAGCGTTGCCCAAGTGTTCGCCAACGACGACCAGGGCTATGCCTTCCGCTTCGATGCACTGGTCACCTCGATCCTGGACCAGGACGGCCTGGTCGACAGCCGCGTCGACGGTCTCAATACCCGCGTCGATCGTCTCACCAAAGAGCAGGCCGAAATGGAACGCCGGCTCGATCTCAAGGAGATTGCGCTGCGCCGCGAATATTCCCGCCTGGATCAATTGGTTGGATCGCTGCAGAGCACGAGCAATTTCCTGCTGCAGAATTTCACCCTTTGACGGCCGTCAACTGGGTACGGTCGACGACTCCGATTCCCTCAACTTCCGTGTGCCGCGGCCGTTACTCAACACGTTCCCGCGGCATACTGGATAGCAATCGATGAGCTACGGCAAGAAAAGTTCGGGTGTGGCCAAGTACGGCAAGGTCGCGGCCGAATCCGAGGTCGCCTACGCCAGCCCGCACCGGCTGGTGCAGATGCTGATGGAGGGCGCGCTGGACAAGGTAGCAACCGCCAAGGGATGCATCGAGCGCGGCGACCTCGAGGGCAAGAGTCATCAGCTGACCTGGGCCATGTCGATCATCAACGGTCTGCGCTCCAGTCTTGACATGGAGGCGGGTGGCGCGATCGCGGTCAACCTCGACGACCTCTACGCCTACATGACCCGGCGCATGATCGATGCCTCGGTGGGCAACGATCCCGATGCGCTGGCGGAGGTCATCGACCTGATGCTCGAGATCAAAGGAGCATGGGACGCCATGCCCGAGAGCGTGCGCAACACCGGTGGGACAAAGTTCGTTGGTGAACAGGAGGCCGGCTGAGCCATGGGCCGTTCGCGTCATCAACTGCTCGACGACGCACTCGAGATGAGTCGTCGCATGGCACAGCACGGCGATGCCGGCGAGTGGGATGACGTGATCGCGCTCGAACCGGAACGCCGGCAACTGCTCGAACAGGCGTTCGCAACACACGCGCCGGCAGACGAACTGGTGGCCGACCGCGTGCGTGCGATCCTTGATCTCGACCGGCGGCTGATGGCGCGCAGCACCGAGGCGCGCGACCGAATCGCGGCCGAGATCGGCCGTACGGCCAAGGCCCGCAAGGCATCCGACGCCTATCGTTCGGCCAGCAGGTAGCCGACGCCCGCGACTCGCACCGCACCAAGCCGCACCCGGTACAATGCGGGCGCATGACGTCCACCCCCGCAGACAACCCCGCTGATCCGCGCCACACATTGCAGACGATGTTCGGCTACTCGGCGTTTCGACCGCATCAGGCCGAGATCATCGGTGACCTGATCGCCGGTCACGACGCCTTCGTGCTGATGCCGACCGGCGGCGGAAAGTCCCTGTGTTACCAGATCCCGGCGCTGCACCGCCGCGGCGTCGGCATCGTCGTGTCGCCGCTGATTGCGTTGATGAAAGACCAGGTCGACGCATTGGCGGCCAACGGTGTCGCCGCCGCGTACTACAACTCCAGCCTGGGTTCGGATACTGCGCGCGCAGTGCTCGCGCGCCTGCACGACGGCAGTCTCGATCTGCTCTATGTCAGCCCTGAACGCCTCATCAGCACTGGATTTCTCGAGCGGCTGGACGCGCTGGACATCGCACTTTTCGCAATCGACGAGGCGCATTGTGTGTCACAGTGGGGCCACGATTTCCGTCCGGAGTATGCTGCGCTGGGTGTGCTGCGCGAACGCTATCCGCAGGTACCCCTGGTCGCGCTGACGGCGACCGCCGACGCACAGACCCGCGACGACATCGTGCGCGTGCTCGGCCTGCAGCGGGCGCGTCGTCACATCACCGGTTTCGATCGACCGAATATCCGCTACGCGGTACTGGAGAAGCACAAGCCGTTCGACCAGCTGCTGCGGTTTCTGCACGGCCGCGTGGCCCAGGCAGGCATCGTCTATGCCCTGTCACGCAACAGGGTTGAGGATCTGGCAGCGCGCCTGGCGGCCCAGGGTATCCGCGCCGCCGCTTATCATGCCGGGCTCGCCGGCGACCATCGCGCGCGCGTGCAGGAGCAGTTCGTCAGGGACGAAGTCGACGTCGTCGTCGCGACGGTTGCGTTTGGCATGGGTATCGACAAGCCGAACGTGCGTTTCGTCGTGCACTACGATCTGCCACGCAACGTCGAAGGTTATTATCAGGAGACGGGGCGCGCCGGGCGTGACGGGCTGCCGGCGGACGCGTTGCTGTTGTACGGCGCGCAGGATGTCGTTACCGCACGCCGCCTGATCGACGGCAATCGCAATCCCGCGCAGCAACGGATCGAGTCGCACAAGCTCAACGCGATGGTGGCGATGGCCGAGGCGCTCACCTGTCGGCGCCGGGTGCTGCTGGGTTACTTCGGTGAGCGCGTCGAGACGGATTGCGGGAACTGCGACGTCTGTACGAGTCCCCCGGAACGTTTCGACGCGACGGTCGAGGCACAGAAGGCGCTGTCGGCCGTGTACCGGGTTGGACAGCGCTTCGGCCTGAGGCATGTCGTCGACGTGCTGCGCGGCGCGGATACCGAACGCATCCGCAGCCTCGGTCACGACCGTCTTTCCACCTACGGCATCGGCGCCGACCTGGGCGAGCAGGCGTGGACGTCGATCTTTCGCCAGCTGATCCACCACGGTTACCTCGAGCAGGATGTCGGCAACTACTCGGTGCTCACGCTGACCGATGCCGCGCGTCCGTTATTGCGCGGCGAGGTGCGCATCGATCTGGCGCGACCGCGGGTACGCGACGCGGCAGTGCGGTCGAAGCGTCGGCGCGTGCAAGGCGACGTCGGACCCTACGACGAGGGGTTGTTCGATGTGCTCCGCGCGGTGCGCAAGCGGCTTGCGGATGCCGAGGGCAAACCGCCCTACATCGTGTTCGGCGATGCCACGCTGATTCAAATGGCACGTGAAAAGCCGGGTGACGATCGGGAGATGCTGGCGATCTCCGGCGTCGGGCAGCACAAGCTGGACAAGTATGGCGGGGCTTTCCTGGACGCGATCGCTGAATACGGCGCCGCCGCGGGTGCGTGAGCGGCGAACGGGTCAGCGCTTGAGGATCAGTTCGATGACGGCCTTGCTGCCAAAATAGGCGAGCATCAGCACCGCAAACCCGATCAGTGTCCAGCGAATCGCCTTGCGGCCGCGCCAGCCGAAGCGGAAGCGGCCCCACAGCAGGATCGCGAATGCGATCCAGGCGACGATCGACAGCACCGTCTTGTGCACCAGGTGCTGGGCGAACATGTCTTCGAGGTAGATGAAACCGGTGATCAGCGCGATGCTCAGCAGCACAAAGCCGACGCTGATCATCTCGAAAAGCAGCGACTCCATCGTCTGCAACGGCGGCAGTGCACGGATGAAACCACCCGGATGATGGCGGCGCAGGTGGGTGTCCTGGATCGCCAGCAGCAGGGCCTGCGCACTCGCCAATGTCAACAGGCTGTAGGCGAGCATCGAGGTCAGCACGTGCAGGCGAAGTTCCCAGCCTGACTGGTCGCTGAGCAGGTGACTGCCGGGAAAGCGCAGATCGAGCAGGACCGTGATCGCGGCCACCGGCAGCGCGAGTATGGCGAGGTTCTCGACCGGTTTGCTCAGCGATGACACGAGCAGCAGCGCGGCCATCGTCCAGGCGGCGAGCGACACGGCGTTGAAAAAGCTCATGTTCAGGCTGCCGAGCACAAACAGTTCGTGGTACAGCATGATCGCGTGCAACGACAGCGCGGCGAAACCAAACGCTATACCCAGCGCACGCGGCGGGCGCTTCTTGTCGTCGGCGGAAAACAGTCGGAGCCCTGTACTCAGGCCGCCCAGGATGTACAGGGCGGCGGCAGGCAGTGCGATGTAAGCTACGTTCATGGCAGGCGCCGATGATCGCACAACCCCGTAACCCCTGCATCCGTATAATGCAGGGTTCGATCAACTAGCCTCAGCGTCGAGACAGCCGTTATGTTCGCCAGTCTTTCCGACCGCCTCGGCGGTGCCCTGCAGAAACTCCGTGGCCAGGGGCGGATCACCGAAGACAACGTCAAGGACACCCTGCGCGAGGTGCGCATGGCGCTGCTCGAGGCGGATGTCGCGCTGCCGGTGGTCAAGACATTCGTCGACCAGGTGCGCGACAAGGCGCTCGGTGAGGAGGTTATGCGCAGCCTGACGCCGGGTCAGGTGCTGGTCAAGATCGTCAACGACGAACTCGTTCACTTGATGGGAGAGGCGAACGAGCGTCTTGATCTCGCCGCGCAGCCACCGGCAGTAATCCTGATGGCCGGCCTGCAGGGTTCGGGCAAGACGACCAGTGTCGCCAAGCTCGCCCGCCTGCTGCGTGAGCGCGACAGGAAGAAGGTCATGGTCGTCAGCGCGGACGTGTATCGCCCCGCCGCGATCGAGCAGTTGAAGACACTGGCCGGTGAGGTGCAGGTTGAGTTCTGTCCGTCGACACCCGACCAGGCGCCGCTGGCGATCGCACGGGGCGCCGTCGCCGCGGCGCGCAAGGGCTTCTACGACGTGCTGATCGTCGATACGGCAGGTCGGCTGCATGTCGACGCACAGATGATGGATGAGATCCAGGCGCTGCACGCCGAGTTGAAACCGGTCGAGACCCTGTTCGTCGTGGACGCGATGACTGGCCAGGATGCGGCCAACACCGCCAAGGCGTTCAACGACGCGCTGCCGCTGACCGGCGTGATCCTGACCAAGACCGATGGCGACGCACGCGGCGGCGCCGCGCTGTCGATCCGCCAGATCACCGGCAAGCCGATCAAGTTCCTCGGCGTCGGCGAAAAGACCACGGCACTCGAACCTTTTCATCCGGACCGCGTCGCATCGCGGATCCTCGGCATGGGCGACGTGCTGTCGCTGGTCGAGGAGGTTAGCGCCAAGGTCGATCAGGAAAAGGCCGCCAAGCTGGCGAAGAAGATTCACAAGGGTGAAGGCTTCACGCTGGTGGATTTCCGCGAGCAGATGGAGCAGATGGCCAGCATGGGCGGTATGGCGGGCCTGCTCGACAAGCTGCCCGGGATGAACCAGGTGCCGGATGCGGTCAAGGCCCAGGTCGGTGACAGGGAGGTCAAGAAGTTGATCGCGATCGTGAACTCGATGACCCCTCAGGAACGCGAATTCCCGGCCGTTATCAAGGGGTCGCGCAAGAAGCGTATCGCGGCGGGATCCGGGACTCAGGTCCAGGACGTCAACAAGCTGCTGAAGCAATTCCTGCAGATGCAGAAGGTGATGAAGAAGATGAAGGGCGGCGGCATGGCCAAGATGTTACGCGGCATGAAGGGCAAGCTGCCTGGCGGGTTCCCTGGCGGTGGTATGCCGCCGGGTGGAGGGATGCCGTTCTGATCGGATTGTGCAGAGTCGTCGCGGCTGGGCTGGTCGTCCCGATGATGCTTGCAGGCACCCCGTCGGTGCATGCGGCAGAGCCCTGCGAGGCGATGATCGAACAGAGCAATCAGCAGCTCGACGCCATGCGACGTCACGCCGCGGCGATCGAGGAGAGCCTGCGCGGCTTGAGTGATTCGCTACGCCGCGCCGAGCAGCGCAATGTCGACCAGACCCGTCAGATCGAGCGGCTGGAGGCCGAACTGCGGGCCCAGCGCGCGGTCGATTCCGACGAACAGGAACGCCAGCGGCGCGAGTTCTTTCGGGCTTTGCGTCGCCGCCTGCCGGTATCGACCCTGTACGAGGTATTGCCCGATCGCCTGATCATCGCCGCCGACCCGGTGTTTATTTTTGGCAATGGGCAGATCGGCGCCGAGGGCCAGGATCGTCTGACGCCACTTGCCGATACGCTGCGGGGTCTGGTCGCGCAGTTGCCCCCGGACTTCCCGTGGCGACTGCGAATCGAGGGCCACAGCGACAGCCGGCCGTTGCGTTCGAACAGCCATTTCAACAGCAACTGGGAGCTGTCCGCGGCGCGCGCCGTCAGCATGCTCAGGTTCCTTGTCGCGCAGGGGCTGCCCGAGGACCGGCTGTCGGCGGTGGGTCTCGCCGATACCGAGCTGCGCGACCTGGGCGACAGTGCTGCGTCGCATCGCCGAAACCGGCGGATCGAGATCCGCCTGGTCTACGGGGCGCTGCCACCGTCCTGAGTAACACTGCCCGCCTGCAGCAGGCGATCGACCAGGTCCCGGCTGTCGTCACGACCGGCATCGGCCGGTGTCCAGCGCAGGTCGTTTTCGAGGCGGAACGAACCGAGGAAACGGTGCGGTGGTCTGCCGCGCCAGTCGTCGGGCGACAGCATCGAAAACACCAGGCTGCCGTCATCGTCGTACAGGTGATAAACCTTGCCCGGAATGCGCCGAAAGGCGCAGCGCGCATGATGCAGGCGCTGGTCGGCGCGTGCCTGCTCGAGGATCTCGCGCGCCTGGGCCTGCAGGGCCTTCACCTGCTCGGCGATCACGTGTAGCTGCGAACCGAGCCGGCTCGAAACGGCCTGATCCGCCTGCTCGATTTCGCGCGCGAGATCGACCAGGCCGAATCCCGGCGCGAGCCGGCTGACCGGGTACGGAGAGCTGTGGGAAGGGCCGTCGTGCGGCGTCGGTGCACGGCGCCTGTCGTTCTGGTTGCTCATTGCCTGCCGGCTGGACCTCGCGATCAGCGCGATTCCGTACTTCACAAAAGTCGAATTTTGCGTAAAATGCGCCGTTTACCTCGGCCGGGGGTGCCCCGGACGAGTGACGTGACAGTACGGAAGGCTAACAGAAATATGGTTTCGATTCGTCTTGCAAGATCGGGTGCGAAGAAGCGTCCTTTCTACCATCTCGTTGCGGCCGACTCGCGGCGCGCACGCGGCGGCCGCTACATCGAGCGCCTGGGTTTCTACAACCCAATCGCCATCGAGGGCGAAGAAGGGTTGCGCATCGACCTGGCGCGTGTGGACCACTGGGTGTCGGTTGGGGCCCAGTTGAGCGACCGCGCGCGCAAACTGGTCGACGGCTACCGCCAGACCGCGCAGGGCTGATCAGGCACGGCGGGGCCGCGCGCTGGCGCCGGGGTGAGAGCCCGTGAGCGACAAGCGCACGAGCCGGACGACACAGGCCGAGGGTGACGAGCGCTTCGTCACCCTCGGTCGCGTTTCCGGGGCCCACGGCATTCGCGGTTGGGTCAAGGTGCATTCCGAAACCAGTCCGCGCGGAAACATCTTCGGCTATACGCCGTGGACCCTGGTGCGGGATGGAAACCGCGAGACCCGTGACGTCGAGGACGGCCGGGTGCAGGGCAAGGCAGTCGTGGTCAAGCTGGCCGGTTGCGATGACCGCGATGCGGCCGAGGATCTGGCCGGGGCGGAAATCCTGGTCAACCGCGAGCAGTTGCCGGCAACGACCCGACCGGGCGAGTACTACTGGGCCGATCTCGTGGGTCTCGAGGTGTTCACGCTGGATGGAACGGTGCTCGGGCGTATCGAGCGGCTGTTCGAGACCGGGGCCAATGACGTGATCGTCGTCAAGGGCGAGCGCGAGCGACTGTTGCCCTATGTCTGGCAGCAAGTGGTGCGCGAGGTCGATCTCGAACAGGGTGTCATGCGGGTCGACTGGGACCCGGATTTTTGAGGCCGGATTTTTGGGGGGTACCGGCGTGCGTTTCGACGTCGTCAGCCTGTTCCCCGAGATGTTCGACGCGCTGCGCCACGGCGTGACCGGGCGGGCGCTGGAGCGCGGGCAGGCGACCCTGACGCTGTGGAACCCGCGCGATTTTGCGGACGATGTGCACCGCACCGTCGACGATCGGCCTTACGGCGGTGGGCCCGGCATGGTGATGATGGTCGAGCCGCTGCGGCGCGCGCTGGCCGCCGCCGGGGATGCGGCACCGGATAGCCGGGTGCTGTACCTGAGCCCGCAGGGCAGGCGGCTCGACGACGCGGCGGTTCGGCAACTCGCGACGGGTCCCGGGCTGATCCTCCTGGCCGGTCGCTACGAAGGCATCGACGAGCGCCTGATCGAGACCTTCGTCGGCGAGGAGTTGTCGATCGGTGACTATGTGCTGTCGGGTGGCGAACTGCCGGCGATGGTGTTGATGGACGCGGTGATCCGCATGTTGCCGGGGGTTCTCGGGCATGTCGATTCGACTGCACAGGATTCGTATGCGGAGGGTCTTCTCGACTGCCCGCATTACACGCGACCCGACGTGATCGAGGGTCGTACGGTGCCGGAGGTGCTGATGTCCGGCAACCATGAGCGCATACGCCGCTGGCGTCTGCAGCAGGCACTCGGACGTACCTGGCTGCGCCGGCCGGACCTGCTCGAGGGGCGTCGCCTGAACGACGAAGAACAGGATTTACTCGACGAATTCATCCGTGCCCACACGGGCACCTGAGGTACAGGAGCAAGGGCGATGAGCAACATCATCCAGGAACTCGAAAAAGAACAGATGGACAAGGACCTGCCGGATTTCGGTCCCGGCGATACGGTCGTGGTCCAGGTCAAGGTCAAGGAAGGCGAGCGCGAGCGCATGCAGGCGTTCGAGGGTGTGTGCATTGCCAAGCGTAACCGCGGCCTCAACTCCTCGTTCACCGTGCGCAAGATCTCGCACGGCGAGGGCGTTGAGCGCGTGTTCCAGTCGTACAGCCCGAGTGTCGCCTCGGTAGAAGTCAAGCGCCGCGGTGACGTGCGTCGTGCCAAGCTGTACTACCTGCGTGGGCTGACCGGAAAGGCGGCGCGCATCAAGGAGAAGATCAAGTCGTCCTCCTGACGCGCTTGCCATTTCCGCGCCGAAAGGCCGCTGCATGCAGCGGCCTTTTTCATTCCTGCCGCCTGCGGATCGGATGATGCGGCGGGTCTTTCGAAGCAGGCTCGCACCGCCGAGCACCAGTCCCGATGGACGTCAATGGCGCGATACCGGCATGCATCTGCAAGCCCGACGCGGAAGGCCACGGTTATTCCGTCGTCGCACCTGCATCGCCGGTCGCTGTCCCGGATGAGTTCCTCATTGTGGGTGATCGGAACAGTGCCTGGATCATTGCCAGCGACTCGTCGGAATCCCATTCGACGGCACCATGGAGCTCGCGTTCCACCCTGCCTTGTGGATCAACCAGATAGCTGGTCGGCAGCACCTGTGCGTCCCACGCCGTGAAGGCCTCGCCGCCCGGATCGAGCAAGACCGGAAATGGCATGGCGAGCATCCTGCTGAAGCGGTGAACCTTGAACGCGCCTTCCTTGACATTGACGGCCAGGATCTCGAACGGCTGTCCCTGCATCGCCTGGTACAGGCGACGCAGGCTCGGTATCTCGACGATGCAGGGACCACACCAGCTGGCCCAGAAGTTGATCAGCACGACCTGTCCGCGATAATCCGCTAGATCGACCGACCTTCCCTGCACATCCTGCAGTACCAGCGCTGGGGCTTCGGTCACCTCCGGGGGCGCCGCACCCGCAGGCATCGCCCAGGGAATCGTGACCGATCCGGCGAGCAGTGTCGAAAGCCACAGTGGCGTCAGGCGTCGTCGCATCGGCACATCGTTTCGCCGCGGTTAACCGTCTGCAAGCATACACGCGCCGAATCCGCTGCGTCACACCCTCGCTGCGTCACCCTGTCTCCCCGCCGATTCGCCACGCACGTCGCTGGGTAAGGGACGCTTTCAACCTTCTGACCTTGGCAGCCGTGTATGGGTTGCCGCAGACACTCCGGCGTGGCGTACCGGTCGAGTCGGCGTCGGTCAGCATCAGCTGCGGCGCGTGAGGTTACGCGTCGCGCGCGCTGCGATTTCATTGCTGCCTTGGTGACGTATTCGTCCTGGCATACCTCGCACGCAAGCGATTTTGTGCACGGTTGTGTGGTGAAAAAGTCACCCCATCGGGTGTCGCTTCGTGTGTAGATTTCGTTCATGGGGTCGTGACGCATTACATGGAGACGGCCATGGACATACCGCATTCGCCACCTTGTCCAGCGGGCTTCGCCTGCGCGGGTTCAGGTGGGTGCCGACCGGTTGTGATGGGCGCCGGAGTCGGGCGCCGTTGCATGGTCCCGAGGCGATGCGATCGCGAAGGCAACCCCGTCGTTCCCCGCGACGGGTCGTTGCACCACGAGCCCGGCGAGGAGGTTTCGCCAGCAGCCTGACGAACTCGGTGGCTCGCAGGGTGTTACGCCTGGAGGCTGGAAAGGCCCCGGGCGTTTTTTTTGTGGGACGCGGTCAGTGTGTTTTCAGCGGAGTTCTCGCCGCATCGACCACCGACGACACGGGCAGTTCGGGCCCTGCGGGATACGGAGGATCGCTCCAGTCTCTCCGCCTGACCCGAGCAGGTCAGTCATCACCATCGTCCAATTCCCGCAGGCTGCGGTCGAGCGCGCGTGCGGGAATGGCGGCGGTATCGATGAGCACCAGGCGGGACCGCGCGTCGCCGGGCGTACGGATGTCCTGCCAGGTGTCATCGTTCAACGCCATCCAGCCGGCATCGGTATGCAACACACCCTTGATACGCTCGAGTCCGAGCGCGGAGAATACCCCGCGTAGCGCGGCCAGCCGCCACGGCCGTCGCTGCGAAATGCTCCAGGACGCCCGCCGATAGCCGTCACCGGTGCCCTCGATCAGAATCCAGTGCCGCGCGTCTTGCGCATGTGTCTCGACTTCGCTGTCGACCAGGAATGCATGTGACTCAGGAAACGCTGCGCGTCGTCCGCTGTCGCGGCCGACATTGAGCCAGTCGATGTCGACGCGGCCGTATTCGACGATGCCGATCGCAAGCTTTGGTGGCTTCAGTTGCCACACGAACTCCTCGAACGCGGACAGGTCGATGGCTGAATAGAGATCGGCCTTGTTGGCGATCAGCACGTCGGCGAGGTGGATCTGGTCGACGAAGGTGGGGTGTTCGCGGTGACGCGGCGATTGCAGGTGTCGTGCGTCCATGATGCACACGGTCGCACGCACGTCGAGTACGTCGCGATATAGCGGGCCGGTCAGGGTGGCCAGCACCTGTGCCGGGTGTCCGAGGCCGCTCGGTTCGATCAGGATGCGGTCAGGCCGGCGCTGGCGGATCAGGCGGTTGAGGCCGGTGGCAAAGGCCGGGGCGCTGACGCAGCACAGACACCCGCCCGCAACCTCCTGGACCGCGACGCCGTCCCCATCGAGCAGCGCGCCGTCGACGCCTACCTCGCCAAACTCGTTGACCAGCACGCCCCAGCGCTCCGCGGACGCATGCGCGCGCAACAGGTGGCGGATCGCCGTGGTCTTGCCGGTGCCGAGAAAGCCGGTGACGAGGTTGACCGCGATCGACATCGCTCATTGCCCGGCGTCGGTCTTTTCTTCTTCGCCTGCCTTGAAGTAATAGTCGTAGTTGTTGTGTAGGTGACTCGTGAACTCCCAAGCCTCGTTGTATGAGAGCCCGCTGTTCTCGGGGAAGATCACCTTCACGTACAGACCGTTCTCCTGCTCCTGTGTGAGACGCGTCAGCACCTTGTCGAGCTGGCTGCGACTGATGGGCTGGTAACTGCCCTCGATCCCCTCGCGCCAGGTGATGTGGTACTCGCCGTCTTCTTTCCAGTAGCGCACCTCGACGAGATGCCGTCCCACCGAACTGCGCGCGGGCCTGACAAGCTTGTCATATTTGACCTTCAGGTTGTCGAAGTCTCCTGCCAGCACCAGATAGCGGCGTTCGACGTCCTGGCTGTCCTGACGCTGCTGTTCCAGCGAGGTGCGTTGTTCGTCGATCGTGCGCTGCAGTCGCTCGGCATTCTCCTGGTTTTCGGTAATCCGGCTGCGTGCCTGGTCCAGACTCTGCTCGAGCGACGCGATAGAACGTTGCGCCGAGTTGAGTTCGACCTGGCGCTCGTCGAGATTCTGCAGTGCCGCGTCGAGTTCGCTCTTGCGGCGTTCGACGTCGGATTGCAGGCGGTCGCGCAACAACGCGAGCTGTGCGGCCTGGCGTGCGAGATCGTCGCGTTCGTTGGTCAGCCCGGTGATCGCGCGCAGTTGTTCGGCGATCAGGGACTCACTGCGCAGCCCCTTGTCCTGCAGGCGCATGATCTCGAGCTGCATCTGCTGCACACGCTCCTCGGCGCTGTGCAGTTGGCTCGACAGCGTGTCCTTCTCCTCGCCGGTCGCGCGCGCGAGTTCGGCGGCGATGCGTTCGGCCTCCATGGTCGCGCGCAGCTGATTGACCAGCTCGATGTTGCGCACCAGCAGGACGACCATAGCGATCAGGAAGATCATGACGACCACGGTCATGATGTCGGTGAACGACGGCCAGAAGCTCTCGTTACCCTGGCTGTCGCCGCCGCCGTTCAGGCGCAGATCGGTGAAGCCTCCCTGCATCATTCGTCGTCCCGCAGGCGGAAGCCAACGTGCAGCTGATGCTTGATGGTGTCGAGGTGGTCATCGAGCCCCTCGACCTTGCTGCGATACAGCGCGATCGTGTCGGCGAGCTGATCCTGCGTGGCTTCGAAGCCGATCTGCGACTGCTGCAGCTGATCGACCAGTCCCTGCAGCGAACGGATCAGGCCGGTGAACTCGTACAGCACGTTGTCGGTCTGCACCTGGAACTTCGGCATCAGGAAGGCGGTGGTGACCTGTTCGACGCCGCTGATCAGGTTGGTCTGCGCGTCGGTCAGGCGCTGGAACATGTAGCCGAAGAACACGTAGCAGACGATTGCGGTGATCGTCGTCGACAGGGCCGTCGACATGCCGTGGATGACCATGCCCATGCCGGTGGCACTGACCGCGTTCTCGAGCACGTCCGACGCCCCGATCAACGCCAGCGACAGCGACACGATGGTGCCGAACACGCCGGAGAGGATCAGGATGTTGTTGATGAAGCGCGGCAGACCGTTGCGGGTGCTCTCACTCGCGACCAGGGTCGCGGCCAGGGCGTTCTGGTTGATCGGTGAGCGCGCCTCGTGCAGCCGGCGCATCGTTGCATAACGTCGCGCGATCATCGAGTTGACGCCGACACCCTTGAGCGGATCGAGATCGGGACGCTTGTCGACGTTGCGCACGAAGCGCGCGAGTGCGCTCTCTTCGCCCATGTAGCTGATCAGGATGCCGACCGTCCTCAGCATGCCAAGCAGGAACAGCGCGAGGATCGCGCCGTTGATGACCCATCCGGTGGCGGTCAGCTGGTCCTTGAAATAGACCGCATTGATCAGGTCGTACTTCCAGACGGCGAGCGCCGCGGCGGCGACGGCCAGCAGGATCATCCGGAGCAGGGTGTTGCGGCTGTAGTGGCGTCGCAGGTTGATCGTTTCCAACGTCGGGTAACCTCGGGATCAGGGCGCTCGAGCAGAGAGCGCTGGCGCGGCTGGCGGACGCTCGCGATGGTAGCATAAGTGCCTGCTTAATAAGGCGGCGAACCCCGAGTCGTGGCGTCGATGTAGACTGCGCCGATGGCCACCAACCTGTACACGGCCGCCGAGGCCTGTCTGCAATGTCGTGACGTCGACGACAAGTGCCTGTATGCGAAGGCCCTGCTGGATGATTGGCGCGCCGCACGGTTGACCCGCGACGGGTCGCCCCCCGCACCGTCGACGTGCGATGCCGGGCGGCCGCCGCGCCCGGTTCTGGTCAGCCCGCGCGAGCTGGCACCGCGCGGGCTGGGCAACGCCGAGGGCCACGCGGCCCTGGTGCACGCAGTGGCGCACATCGAGTTCAATGCGATCAACCTGGCGTGTGACGCGGTGTACCGGTTTCGCGACCTGCCAGATGCTTATTATGGCGACTGGCTGCAGGTTGCCGCAGAAGAGGCCTATCACTTCTCGCTGCTGCGTGACCGCCTGGAACGGCTCGGCTACGCCTACGGGGATTTTCCGGCCCACGACGGCCTGTGGGAGATGGCGGCAAGGACGGCACACGATCCACTGCTGCGCATGGCGCTGGTGCCGCGCGTGATGGAGGCGCGCGGCCTGGACGTGACGCCCGGCATGCGGGAACGATTTGCGGCCCACGGTGACCAACAGACGGCAGCGGTTCTGGATATCATCCTGCGCGACGAGATCGGTCACGTCGAGGCGGGCAGCCGCTGGTTCCGCCATCTGTGCGCGCGGCGACGACTGGACCCTGAAGAGACGTATTTCGCGCTGTTGGAACAATTCCTGGGGAACAAGGTCCGCTGTCCGCTGCACAAACCGGCGCGGTTGCAGGCGGGGTTCTCCGAAACCGAACTGGGACGCCTGGAGGCATTATGCAAAAGATCCTGAGCGGGCTGGCGGCGTTACTGCTGGTCGGCGCGGCGTCGGCGCAGCCGGCATCGCTGCTCGTATACCGGGTGGCGGAGCAGGGCGGTGAACCGTACATCAGCCGGATCATCGTGACGCCCGACTTCCTCCGACTCGACGAAGGCTCGGACGACGCCAGCTACACGCTGTTCGACCGTCGCCAGGAGATCCTCTACAACGTGTCGCCGGACGATCACAGCATCCTTGTCCTCGACGTGACCGAACCGGTGCCGGGCGACAAGGCCGGCCTGAACCTGCAGGAGCAGGTGGACGTGGACGAACAGGCCCCGCTGGTCGCCGGCCAGCGACCAACCCACGTGCGGCTGCTGGCCAATGGCGATCTGTGCAGCGAGCTGGTCGTGATCAAGGACACGATGAACGACGCTGTGGCGGCGTTGAGCGAGATGAAGACCGCACTCGCGCGGGTGCAGGCCGCGACCCTGAACGCAATGCCGCTCGATCGGCGCACGCCGTG
>JAGRGY010000010.1:47477-54953 GCA_020445255.1 Gammaproteobacteria bacterium | reverse complement strand
CCGATCACGAGGTGGACGACGCCCTGTTCGCGCTCCCTGAGCAGTTCGACCGTCGACCGTTGTTCATGCCGGGCACCACCTGAAACCCTTGCGGTGCCGGCTGGCGCGCCTGCTCAGACGACCGCCTGCTCGCACAGTCCGCTGCCGTCATCGACCCAGGCCACGGTGCCGGTAGCGTGCCATTCCGGTAACACGATGCGGACCGCGTCCGTGCCGTCCGGCAAGGGGTGGCGATGCACGGCGGGGCGGTGGGTGTGGCCATGGATCAGCCGATGCACCCGGTAGCGACGCAGGTAGCGCACGACCGTGTCGGGATTGACGTCCATGATCGCGTCCGCCTTCATCGTTTTTGCCTCCCCGCTGCGGCGGCGCAGGTCGGCCGCGATGCGCCGGCGCTCCGCGAGCGGTTTGCGCAGCAGGAGCCACTGTACGAGCGGGTTGCGGTAGCGGCGCCGCATGCGTTGGTAGTCGACGTCGTCGGTGCACAACAGGTCGCCGTGCATCAACAGTGTCGGTTCGCCGGCGACCGCGGTGACGTGGCAGTCGGGCAGCAGCCGTGCGCCGCAGTCGCGCATCAGGCGCCTGCCCATCAGAAAGTCGCGATTGCCGTGCTGCATGAGGATTTCGACGCCGCGGGCTGACGCGCGCGCCAGCGCCGCGCGCACGCGCTGTGCGAGCTCGCTGTCGTCGTCGTCGCCGATCCACGCGTCGAACAGATCGCCAAGGATGAACAAACGGTCGTCCGCGGCGGGGTGGTCGGCGACGAAGCGCTCGAACAGATCGAGCGTCTCCGCGCAGTCGAGTGTCAGGTGGACGTCCGAGATAAACCATTGCCTGGCCATGGACGGGCATTGTAGCGAGTCGCGGCGCGGCTCGCGGCCCGGCGTGCAGGGCCTGTCGGTTTCCGCTGCGGGATCGCCGGGGACCTCACATCGCTGGCGACCTGCAGCGACCGTTCCGCGCGGTGTGAACGGTGGGCGGGTCCGCCGCGGGGTGTGCCGACGCCGGCGCCTGCGGAGACCCGGTGAGCTTCAGGGCCGCGCATTGTGGCCGCGTGGGCATGCCCTTATGCTGTCATGTCGCCGCTGTGATCGGTCGCCATGTCCCAGGTCTTCAACATTGTCTTTCCGATCTTCGCGATCGTGTTACTCGGGTACCTGTATGCGCGCCGTTTCGGGCCCGATATGGCCTCCGCGAACCGTCTCAACATCGAGATCTTCACGCCGGCGCTGATCTTTTCCGTGCTGTCGGCCGAGGGATTCGAGCTCGCGCGCTATGCCGAACTCGCGCTGGCCGGGGTGATCGTGGTGTTGGGTTCCGGCCTCGTCGCCTGGCCTGTGACGCGGCTGCTGCACCTCCGGCCCAAGGTGTTCCTGCCGCCGATGATGTTCAACAACTCCGGCAACATGGGGCTGCCGCTCGCCCTGTTCGCGTTCGGCGAGGCGGCGCTGCCGGCGGCGATGGTGCTGTTCCTGGTCGAAAACACGCTGCACTTCACGGTGGGCAACGCCATGCTGACGGGGCACGTGAACCCTTTGCGGCTGCTGCGTCTGCCGATGCTGATCGCGACACTGGCCGGGATCGCGGTGGCGGCAACAGGGTTCCAGGTACCGGGACCGCTGCATGAGGCGATCGACCTGCTCGGCCAGATCGCAATCCCTCTGATGCTGTTCGCGCTGGGCGTGCGTATGACCGACGTCGACTTGTCCGACTGGCGGATCGGCGTCGCGGGTGCCGTGGTGTGTCCCTTGAGCGGGCTGGTGATGGCGTGGCTGGCGCTGCACGTCGTCACGCTACCCGGCATCCAGCCGGCCCAGTTGCTGGTGTTTGCCGCGCTGCCGCCGGCCGTGCTGAACTTCATGCTCGCCGAGCGCTACGCGGTGGAGCCGCACAAGGTTGCCGCGATGGTGCTGCTCGGCAACCTGGCCAGCCTGCTGGTGATTCCGGGCGTGCTCTACGCCGTGTTGTAACGGCCTCGGCACCTGCGCGGGGGCTACTCGTCGATCTCGGCCTTGTCGATCACGATCGGATCGACCGGTACGTCGGAGTGACCGGCACGGTTGGTCGTCTCGACGCCCTTGATCGCATCGATGACATCCATGCCCGACGTGACTTTGCCGAACACGCAGTATCCCCAGCCATCCTGGCCCGGATAGTCGAGGAAATTGTTGTCCTTTACGTTGATGAAGAACTGCGCGGTGGCCGAGTGCGGTGCCATCGTGCGCGCCATCGCGATCGTGCCGGTGGCGTTGCTGAGGCCGTTCTTGGCCTCGTTCTCGATCGGGTCACGGGTGGCCTTCTGCATCATGTCGGGCAGGAAGCCGCCGCCCTGGATCATGAAGTTGTTGATCACGCGGTGAAAGATCGTGCCGTCGAAGTGACCGTCGCGCACGTATTGTTCGAAGTTTGCGCATGTCTTGGGCGCTTTGTCGTGATCGAGTTCGAGGACGATGTCGCCGAGCGTCGTTTTCAAGGTGATCATGCGCGGACTCCTGGTTTGTGATTGGAAGAAAGAAACGGTGCTACTGGACGCGCGAAACGGATTCGATGACGACATCGTCCTTGGGCACGTCGCGATGTCCGCCACGCATGCCGGTCGGTACGGCCGCGATCGCGTCAACCACGTCCATGCCTTCGACGACCTTGCCGAATACCGCGTATCCCCAGCCGTCGAAGCTCGGATAATCGAGGTTGTCGTTGTCGACGTGATTGATGAAGAACTGCGCGGTGGCCGAATGTGGTGCATTCGTTCGGGCCATCGCGATCGTGCCGCGTCGGTTCTTCAAACCGTTGCGGGCCTCGTTTTCGATCGCGGGGTGGGTCTCCTTTTTGCGCATGTCGGGCGTGAGTCCGCCTCCCTGGATCATGAAATCCTCGATCACACGGTGAAAGACGGTACCGCTGTAGAACCCCTCGTCGACGTACGCGAGGAAGTTGGCCACCGTTACCGGTGCCTTCTCGCTGTCGAGTTCGACGACGATGTCACCTTTGGTCGTCGCCATCCTGACCCTGACGGGATCGCTCGCGAACGCGGGAAATGCCAGCGCGAGGGCCAGCAGACAGGTGCTCAACAGCGCGGATGCTTTCATTTGGTCGTCCAGCGAAGGGGTGATGTCGCGCCGTATTCTAGCGGCGTCGCCTCGTGGGAAAAACCCTCCCGGGGACGCCGGTGTGCGGTTTTCGGCGGCCCGCTCGCTGACGCCTCGTCGTCGTCGATTCTTGACCGCCGATGTTTCCGGCAACGGATCCTCGATCCGCGGGGCCGTTGTCCACTGGGACCATCCGTCATGTTTCTGTCATGATGGTGAGCGAAAAATCGCTGAACGCCAGGCCCTGGTCGGTTGCCGCGGCGGCCTGCCGGTTTCAGGTAGTATGCACACGGTCCGAAACCGTCCCAATCCGTCCGATTCCCGAAGCGACATGCTGAACCTCTACAACGATTTGAGCCGCATCAAGGAGCCCTTCACACCGATCGTCCCGGGCAAGGTCACCATGTATGTCTGTGGCATGACCGTCTACGACCTGTGTCATCTCGGGCACGCGCGGGTACTGGTCGTTTTCGATGTCGTCGCCCGCTACCTGCGCTGGCTGGGCTACGACGTCACCTACGTGCGCAACATCACCGATATCGACGACAAGATCATCAACCGCGCGAACGAACGCGGCGAACCATTCCGCGCGCTTACTGAACGCTTCATCCAGGCCATGCACGAAGACTCGGCAGCCCTTGGCGTACTGCCGCCCGACCAGGAGCCAAAGGCCACCGAGCATCTCGACGAGATCATCGCGATGATCTCGCGCCTGATCGAGCGCGGACACGCCTATGCCGCTGACAACGGCGACGTCTATTACGACGTAAAGAGTTTCCCGACCTACGGCCGTCTGTCCGGCAAGTCGATCGAGGATCTGCGCGCCGGGGCCAGGGTGGAGCCGGGCGAGGCAAAGCGCGACCCGCTCGACTTTGCATTATGGAAGTCCGCCAAGTCTGGCGAGCCGTCGTGGGAATCGCCCTGGGGCGCGGGCCGTCCGGGATGGCATATCGAGTGTTCGGCGATGTCGACCAAGGCCCTTGGCGACACGTTCGACATCCACGGTGGCGGTGCCGACCTGACGTTTCCGCATCACGAGAACGAGATCGCACAGTCAGAGGGAGCGACCGGGCATCCGTTCGTCAGGTACTGGATGCACAACGGCTTCGTGCGGATCAACGACGAGAAGATGTCGAAGTCGCTCGGCAATTTCTTCACCGTGCGCGAGATACTCGAGCGCTACCGGGCCGAGGAGGTGCGCTACTTCATCCTCACCAGCCAATACCGCAGTCCGCTCAATTTCGGCGACGAACAGCTCGACAATGCGCGCGCCGCGCTGACGCGCTTCTACACCGCATTGCGCGGGCTGGAGCCGGCGGAGGCCCTAGGCGGCGAGCCGTTCGAGGCGCGTTTCCATACCGCGATGGAGGACGATTTCAATACACCGGAGGCGTTGGCGGTGTTGTTCGATCTCGTGCGTGAGATCAATCGCGCGCGCGCCGAGAACGACAATGCGCGCGCCGCCGGCCTCGGCGCGCTGTTGGTCCGCCTCGGCGACCTGCTCGGCATCCTCGGCGGCGATCCGGAAAGCTACCTGCGCGGCGGCGAGCCGGGCGATGCCGGCCTCGACGATACACACATCGACGCGCTGATTGCAGAGCGCGCGGCCGCCAAGCAGGCGCGTGACTGGTCGAGAGCCGATGTCATCCGCGACCAGCTCAAGGCGGCGGGTGTCGTGCTTGAGGACTCGCCGACAGGGACGACGTGGCGGCGGGCATGATGGTCGCCGCCGCGGACCGTCGGTTCCGGGTGTTCTATCGTGACTATGTCAACCAGGTCGCGGTCTCGTCGGCGCAGCCCGAGCCGCTCGCGGAAGCGCGCATCGTGCCGCTGGCCGAGCGATTGCTGGTCGATCCCGACAACTTTATCGGCATCGTCGATGGTGCGGATACGATCCTGCAGTGTTACCTCAACGACGATGCTGAGTCGGTGACGCTCGAGTTGGTGTATCCGGAGGCCAGCGGATGCCTGCGACTCAGGTTGCCGCGCGCGCAGGCGATGGCCTTGCTCGAAAACCTGCCGGCAAGCTTCGACGACAAACTGCTTCACGGAGCCCAGTACATTGACTGATCCGACCGCGGAGACGCCGCCGGCCGGCGAGTCGCGCGAACCCATTTCCGACATCCGGCCGATCGCGCTGCGCGGCGAGATCGAGGCCGCGCTCGGCCTCAGCGGGGTCGCGATCGTCGGCGACTACCTGATCCTCGGTGCCGACGAGGGACACCGTCTGCAGGTGTTGATGCGCGAGCCCGATGACCACGGCTGGCGGCTGCGGCGCAACGTGGCCCTGGCGACGCGCGACCTCGAGGTCGACATCGAAGCCATCACGTTCGGCGACGGCAAGCTGTACGTGATCGGTTCGCACTCCAGCCGCCGCCGCCGGTTGCTGCCACATCTGACTGTCAAAAAAAACCGCGAGCGCCTGCTTCAGGTGCAGCGGCAGAAATCGCGCAGTCGGTTGTATCGCCTGCCGTTCGACGCCCAAACCGGCGAGGTCGGCGAACCGGATCGCATCGATCTCGGCAAACGGCTGCGCAAAGACCCGCTGCTGCGTCCCTTCTTCGAGATCCCGAGCAAGGAGAACGGTATCGACATCGAGGGCATGGCCTATCGCGACGGCCTGCTGCTGCTCGGCTTTCGCGGGCCGGTGCTGCGCGACAACTACGTGCCGGTCATGACGCTGGAGTTCGAGCACCCCAAAAAATATGACCTGCGCTTCGTGCGCCTCGACGGCCAGGGTATCCGGGACATGGTGGCGCTCGAGGCCGGTTACCTGCTCGTGTCCGGTCCGGTCAACGACGGTCCGGGTCCGTTCCGCCTGTGGTGGTGGGACGGCGAAGACCAGATCCCGGGGCGTGACCGCACCGAACGCGAGACGTTGCTGCTGGGTGAAGTCAGCACCCCAGGCGGTGCGCGCGCCGAGGGCATCGCGTTGCTCGGACAGCACGGTGAAACGGTGGATGCGGTCGTCGTCTACGAGACCGGGACCACGACCCAGGCCGTGCGCATGCGCATCGATCTCGGCGCAGACGCGGGCGGCGCCCCCGCTTCCTGACGCGACCTCGCTGGCCTACCGCGACGATCCGCCGGCGTCACGGCATGCGGGGTGCATCAGGCGGGCCGCTGAAGCGGGTGCCGTCGATCAGACGCCGGTGGCCACGGGCCGTGCGGGGTCGCGAATCCATTCGCTCCATGATCCGGCATACAACAACCCTCCGCGCAGCCCCGCGATCTCCATCGCCAGCAGGCTGTGACACGCCGTGACGCCCGAGCCGCACATTGCAGCCACCTGTGCCGGATCGCGCCTGCCCAGCAGGCCTCCATACATGGCGCGCAGCTGGTCGGATGACTTGAAACGTCCGTCGGGGTTCAGGTTGTCGCCGAGCGGCAGATTGACGGCGCCGGGTATGTGGCCGGCGACCGGGTCGATCGGTTCCGCGTCGCCGCGAAAGCGCTCGCCGGTGCGCACGTCGAGCAGCAGGATGTCGTCGCCACGCCGGTCGAGCTGACGGACGATGTCGGTGGTGGTCACCACGCCGGCGGCCGCCGGTCCGGGCTCGAAGGTGCACGCGGGCGGCGGTGGAGGTGGCGCCGTCTCGACCGGCCGACCGGCCGCGTTCCAGGTCTGCCAGCCGCCATCGACGACCGCGACCCGGGTATGACCGAGCCAGCGCAACAGCCACCACAGCCGCACTGCCATGTTGCCACCGCTCGCATCGTAGGCGACGACCTGGGTGCTGGCATCGATGCCGCGGCTGCCGAGCCACGCGATCAGTCGCTGCCGGTCGGGCAGGGGGTGGCGCCCGGTCTGCGGCGTGATCGGGCTCGACAGGTCGCGGTCGAGGTGCGCGTACAGGGCCCCGGGGATATGCCCTGCGGCATGGTCGTGTTCGCCGCGTGCAGGGTCGGCGAGGTCGAAGCGGCAGTCGACGATCCGCCACGTCGGGTTGTCGAGCTCGGCATGCAGGCGGACGACGTCGACCAGTGTCTCCAACGCCATGTCAGCCCCCGGTCCCGCGACCGTATCGCTTGCGTGCAGACGGGTTCATTCGAGGCCCAGTAACAGGTCCCAGTGGCGCTTGCTCAGCGGCATGATCGACAGGCGATTGCCCTTGCGCAGCAGCGGCAGGTCGGCGAGTTCCGGGCGGTTCATCTGCTTGAGTTCGTGAAGCGTGATGGTGCGCTTGAGATGGCGCCTGTATCTGACATCCACCATGTACCAGCGCGGATTGTCCGGGTCACTTTTTGGGTCGTAGTACTTGGCATCCGGGTCGAATGCGGTGTGATCCGGGTAGCCTTCTCGAACGACCTCCATGATGCCGACGATGCCCGGCTGGTCGCAGTTGGAGTGATAGAAGAACACCTGGTCGCCCTTCTTCATCTCGTC
>JAGRGY010000010.1:0-47453 GCA_020445255.1 Gammaproteobacteria bacterium | reverse complement strand
AGTTGCGCACGCCGTCCCAGTGTTCGGTCTTCTTCGGCATCTTCTTCAGGTGATCGATGCCGAAGACATCGGGTTCGGATTTCATCAGCCAGTAGTTCATAGCGAATTCAGCGTCGGTAATTGTCTGCGAGAAGGTTAACCCGCGGCGGACAGGTGTGCAGCTGGGATCATTCCCCGGCGTTTGTCTCGGCAAGCAGGTGCTGATAGCTCTCGATTCGGGCAGCCGCGATGTCCCCGTGCTGCGCTGCCGCGAGAACGGCACAACCGGGTTCGTTGACATGCGCGCAGTTGTGAAATCGGCACCGGCCGAGATAGGGCAGGAACTCGCGGTAGCCGCGCGCCAGTTCCGCACGCGAAACGCTGCCCAGGCGAAAGCTGCGCACCCCCGGCGAGTCGATCAGTTCACCGCCGCTGTGCAGATCGTAGAGCGTCGCCGCCGACGTGGTGTGCCGGCCGAGTCCGGTCGCGTCTGAAAGCTGGCCCTCGAGCACGTTCCCGCGCGGAATCACTGCATTGATCAGCGATGACTTGCCGACACCGGACTGTCCGACCAGGATGCTGGTCTGGCCGCGCAGTCGTTCGAGCAATGGATCGAGTCCGTGATCAGCCTTCGCGCTTATCTCGATCACCGGGTAGCCGATCTTCACGTAGGGTGCGAAACGGGCGCGAAAGACGGTGCGTTCATCGTCGTGGAGCAGGTCCATCTTGTTGAGGCAGATCAGGCCGGTCACGCCGATGCGTTCTGCGGCCACCAGATACTGATCCAATAGGTAGCCCGCCGGTTCCGGACGCACGGCAAGCACAACGACCAGTTGCGTGATGTTGGCTGCGATGGCCTTGTCCTGGCCGTTGTAGTCCGGACGCGACAGCGCGGTCGTGCGCGGTTGCACGGCCGTGACGATACCTTCGTCATTCGAAGTCTGCTGCCAGAGAACACGGTCCCCGCACACGACCTCGCCGAGGTTCGCACGGAACATCGCATGCACGTCGCGGCCGCAATCGGTGCGCAGCAGCAGGCTGCGGCCATGTCGGACGACGACGCGACCCATCTGCTCGTTTGCGGTTGTCGCGCCCGCCAGCGCCTGGTCGGCGGCATCGGCGGCACGTCGGCGCCGCTGTTCCTGAATCTTGGCGATGCGGTTCTTCTGCTGCTCGGTAAGCCGCCGCCGCGCCATGGTCCGACCGAGATGTGCTTATTTCGCGAAGTGGTAGTAGCTGTCGTTCAGATGGTCGGTCAACAGTTGCAGATCTTCGGGAAACAGCTTGGTGGCAAGGTTTGCGTCGCAGCGCGCGACCTGCGCATCGAGCATCGGATAGCTGCGCACACGCCGATTGGCACGCGTGTAAACACCACTGTCGTGGCAGCGTGTGCACTGCGAATCATGGTACGACGGCGCGTCGAAATCCGCTGCTGCGGCGGACGCGGCGGCAATCATGCCAATCGCAAGTACGGCAGGCAGAGACAGTATGGGCACGTTCATCTTGTTGGATTCCTGTTGCTGAGGCGTCAGGCACCGTCGGTCGCCAGCCTGCCCTCGAGATGGGCGACCCGGACCGGTGCCGGTGGATGACTGTGATAAAAGGCCGAGTACAGCGGATCGGGGGTCAGCGTACTGGCGTTGTCGCGATACATCTTGACGAGCCCGTTGATCAGATGCCGGGGATCGGTCTGCTCGGCAGCATAATCGTCTGCCTCGAACTCATGGCGCCGTGACAGGCGTGCGCTCAACGGGCTCAGAAACAGCGTGAATACGGGCAGTACCAGCATGAACAACGCGAGCGCCGTGGCCGGCGATATCCGGCTGACGCCGAGGTCGTGGTAGAACCATGCCTGCTGCGACAGCCACCCGAGCAAGGCGAGCCCGAGCAGCGAGACGACGGCGGACAAGCTGAGCATCTTGACGATGTGACGACGCTTGAAATGACCGAGTTCGTGCGCGAGCACCGCCTCGATCTCGTCGCCATCCAGCCCATCGAGCAGCGTGTCGTAAAACACGATCCGCTTGTTGCTGCCGAAGCCGGTGAAATAGGCATTGCCGTGTGCCGATCGGCGCGAACCGTCCATGACGAACATGCCGCTGCTGCGGAAACCGCAACGCGCAAGCAGATTTTCGAGCCGCTCGCGCAGCGTATCGTCGTCGAGCGGTCTGAAGCGGTTGAACAGCGGGGCGATCCAGATCGGATAGGCCCAGGTAACGAACAGCGTGAAGCCCATCCACACCAGCCAGGCCCACAACCACCAGAGGCTGCCTGCACCGCCCATCAGCCACAGGATGACGGCGACCAGCGGCACGCCCAGCACCAGGGTCACCAGGAAGCTCAGCAGGTGGTCCTTGGCGAACTCGGCCGGCGTCGTTCGGTTGAAACCGAAACGCTGCTCGATGCGGAATGTACGCCAGATCGACAGCGGTAGATCGACGAGGCTGCCGACCAGGACCATGCCGACGACCAATGCGACTCCCTGCCACAATGGTGTGAAGGCAAACCAGGCAAGCCGTGCGTCGAGCCAGTCGATGCCGCCGCCGAGGGTCCAGACCAGCAGTACTACCGTGCTCAACACCAGATCGAGGCGTTCGACGCCTAGGCGCGCGAGGCTGTAGCTGGCCGCCTTGGCATGTTCGGCGCCGGAAATCCGGCCGACGAACGCGGGCGGCACGCGGTCGCGGTGGGCGATGATGTGCGCTGCCTGGCGTGCCGCAAGCCATAGTTGCAGCACGAGTCCGGCGAGCACAGCGGCAAGGAATATGACGGTGACTTGGTTCATGGCGGGGATTCTACGCCAGCCGGCGCGCGTTTTACGCAATTCCTGACCCCAAAATCCGTGGGGCTGCGCGGATCGCTTGGATGGAGATGGGGCACGATCGGGACGGCATCCGGCGCCGTGACCAAAGGGGTGGTGTCCTGGACAGGGCGCGCAGGCGCGGGGGGCGGATTTCCCGTGTCAGGCTCGAACCTTCGCGGCTATCCGGTGGCCGGCTACGGCCGGTTGCTGCACGTCCTCGATCGACGGGTGCTGCATGCAGGCTAAACTCTCGGACTTTGCGCCAGCGGCAAGGGGGGCTGATGACGGCGTCGGAAACGAACCTGATCTGGATCGATCTGGAGATGACCGGACTGGATCCGGCGAATGACCGGATCATCGAGATCGCCACCGTGGTGACGGATTCGGAACTCAACGAACTCGGCCAGGGGCCAGTGCTCGCAATCCATCAGTCGGAGCCGGTGCTCGCGGCGATGGATGACTGGAACACCCGCCAACATGGGCAGTCAGGCCTGACGGCACGCGTACAGGCGAGCCGTACCGATACCGCGGAAGCGGAGCGCCAGACGCTCGCATTTCTCGAGCAATGGGTCGTGCGGGGCGCCTCGCCGATGTGCGGCAACTCGATCTGCCAGGATCGCCGGTTCATGGCGCGCCTGATGCCGACGCTGGAGGCATACTTCCACTACCGAAATCTGGACGTGTCGTCGCTGAAGGAACTCGCGCGGCGTTGGGCGCCGGAAATCTATGCCGGATTCTCGAAGGACTCCTCGCACCTGGCGCTCGATGATATCCGCGACTCGATCGCCGAGTTACGTTATTACCGCCAGCATCTGCTGAAGATTTGACGGCATGACCGGGCTGTTGCAGCGGCCGCGGCTCCTGCTCATTCTGTGTGCCCTGTTCTGGGCGGGTAATTTCGTGCTTGGCCGTGCATTGCACGATGCCGTGCCCCCGGTGGCATTCGCTTTCTGGCGTTGGTTGGCTGCCAGCCTGCTCGTGCTGCCGTTCGTCTGGCGTGCCTTGCGCCGGCAATGGCCGTTGCTGCGGTCCAGCCTCGGGCGCCTGCTGCTACTTGCACTGCTCGGCGTGACCCTGTTCAACACGCTGGTATATGTGGGGCTGCAGACGACGACCGCGACCAACAGTGTGCTGATCCAGTCGACGATGCCGGTGCAGATCCTGGTGCTGAATCGGGTGATGTTCGGCGTGCCGGCCACGCTGCAGGAGTGGGCCGGGATCGGCCTGTCGTTGTGCGGTGTGTTGCTGGTTGCCGGCAACGGCGACGTGATGACGCTTGTGCAGGGAGAATGGCCGGTCGGGAATCTCTGGGTCCTGTGCGCCGCATTCACCTGGGCACTGTACTCGGTGCTGCTGCGCTGGCGACCGCAGGATCTGGCGCCGGCCGCGTTTCTCGGTTTTACGTTGCTGGCCGGGACGCTGATGCTGCTCCCGCTGTACCTGCTGGAGCGTGCGGGCGGCGCGGTCGTGCAATGGGACCTGCCGAACCTTCTTGGCGTTGCCTACGTCGCGGTATTTCCGTCGGCGTTGGCCTATCTTTTCTGGAACAGGGGGGTTGCGATGATCGGTGCCAATGCCGCGGGTCACTTCATCCATCTGATGCCGGTGTTCGGGATTCTGCTGGCGGCGATGCTGCTGGGTGAAGTGCCGCAGCCGTACCACCTGTTCGGGGCCGCGCTGGTCGCAAGCGGCATCTTTCTGACCTGGCGGCATATCGGCCGGTGAACCCCATGCACGAACATCGCGTGTTTCTAAGCTATCGCCGCGCCGACACGTCCGGTCATGCCGGCCGCATCGGCGACGATCTCGCGCGACGCTTCGGTCATGCCGTCACGTTCCGCGACATCGATTCGATCGACGCCGGGGCCGATTTCGTCACGGCGCTGGAACGGGCAATCGGTAGCGCGCGCGTGTGCCTCGTGTTGATCGGCGACACCTGGCTCGACGTCGCGTCGGACGACGGCACGCGGCGCCTCGACGAGCCCGACGATCATGTGCGACGCGAGATCGAGCTGGCGTTGGCGCAGCCGGACCTGACGGTTATTCCGCTTCTGGTCGAGGGGGCGCAGATGCCCGACGAGGACCAGCTGCCGCCTTCGATCCGGCGACTCGCGCGACTGCAGGCCGTCGAGCTGTCCGAGTCGCGCTGGGACTACGATATGTCGCGGCTGGTTGCGGTGCTCGAACAGGCTGGCGTCAGTTCCGGTCCGGCGGCACGCATGCCGCGCTGGGTCTTCCCGGTGCTGGGTCTGCTGGCCGTTGCGCTGGTGGCGGCGGTCATTCTGTGTTGGCGGGGGTTCGCGGGAGCGGACGCGTACACCGGCCTGTGGTACATGCCGAACGGCAGTTACTGGACGGTGCGCGAGCGGGATGGACGGCTATGGGTGGAGGAGACCCATCACGAGTCGCAACAGGTCTGGAAACGCGGCCCCGCCACGTTGGACGACGGGGAAATGAACACTGCGCTCGAATTGGTATTCGACCCTCCGGACTTCCGTTACCTATACCGCCTTGGCTTGTCGCCCGATGGCCGCAGCCTGATCGGTTCGGTGCGGCGATCCGATCGCGAGACCGAGCAGTCGGTGGTGTTGTCACGCGACGTGCAGTGAGCGGCCCAGTCGCGCCGCCCGACCACAGCGTCAGCGCACGGGTGGCAAGTCGTCCTGGTCCCGACTGTCGAGCCAGGTGATGATGTCCTCGACCTCGGCCGAATGCTCCGAACCGCGAGCCCGTGCCTCGGTGAATGCCGCACGCGCCGGACCGTATGCCCCCATGTGCAGGTAGGCCATACCCATACCGATGAATGATCGCGCACCGTCATCACCGAGTGAAATGGCGTGCTGAAAGCTCTTGACGGCCTCCGCGTACTGCTGACCGAGCAGCTGCATGCCGCCGAGTCGGGCGAACGCCTCGGACGACTCCGGCTGTGCCTCGGTCACGGCCTGATAGACCTGGGTCGCGCCGGCGATGTCGCCGCTGGCCGCCATGCGTTCGCCTTCGTCGAGTGACGGCTCCGCCTGGGCCAGCGTGACGCCCGTGCCACTGATGAGCAGTGTCGCGATCAGGGTCACTGAGCCGATGAGTCTGTTCATTTGCAACAATCTCCGAAAACAAGGCGTGCCCGGTTGCCCGGACACGCCTTCCACTTTGCCTTAACTGTCGTGAGGGGTTATTTCAATGCGCCCTTGCCGTAGCGCTCCTCGAAGCCCTTACGTACCTTGTCGATCTGGTCCTTGCTCATGCCTTCGAAGTACCAGGCATGGCCCTCGATCGGCTTGAGGTACTTTTCGAGCATGGCATCGGCGAACTTCTCGTTGCCGTCCTTCTTGTGCACGACCTCCTTCATCTCGGGAATCCACTCGAAGTAGGTGTGCTTGGCGACTTCGTACATGCCGTGCCACCAGGTGTAATCGGGCCCGTTCATTGCCGCACCGTGGCGTGTGCGGCGACCCTCGTGGTGCCAGATCTCCCACCAGGTCCATTCAATGGGCTCATCGAACGGCGTTGGCGTGATATAGCCGGCCTTCTTCAATTCACCCATCATGGCCGCGATCGGCTTGGCGAACTTTTCGTTGTAGAGATCGACCACGTCGTCGAACTGCTTGTAGTGGCCATCGATCACGCCTTCACTGTGGCATGCGGCGCAGACCTCCTGCATCTTGGCGCGACGCTCCTTCCACGTCACCACCTCGACGACCTTGGAGTCCTTGGCGGCATCGCCGACTTTTGGAATCTCACCACCTTCCTTGACGTCGAACTCCTGGCCGTTTTCCAGTCGGACGAGGTTGATCTTTTGCGAGATCGGCGGACGCAGCGTCCACGAGATACGATCGCCGACGTTGTGCGTCTTCGGCTGATCGCCAGCCCGGCTCATGTGACAGGTTGCACAGGTCGGGGCAGCGGTGTAGTCGACGCCGGCAACCCACTTGTCCGACTCCAAGTTCATCTCCTCGACGAACGCCTTGTAGAGGATGCCGTGCTTCGATTCCTCGTAGACCTCTTTCTGCGGATGGTCCGGACCGACGTGGCACTTGCCGCAGGTGTCGGGCGTGCGTGCCTGGGCCTTGGAGAAGCGATGGCGACCGTGACACGCGGTGCACGAGCCTTCACTGCCATCCGGGTTCAGGCGACCGATGCCGGTGTTTGGCCAGGTACCCGGCGTCGGTCTGCCGTCTTTGCCGATCTCGACTTTCGCGCCATGGCACTGGCGACAGCCGGCATTCACGACCGCTGGACCGCCGACGACCTCGCCGAGCAGGTTGTCCAGCGACGCCAGGATGCGTCCGGCATGCGCGTGGTGCGAGCCGTCCATCTCCTCGAACTCCTGCTTATGGCAGCGCGAGCAGTCCTTGGGCGTGACGATGATCGAGATCAGCTGCTTCTTGTGTTCGAACGCGTCGGCGTCGCCTTTCTCTGCCTTGTGACAGTCGAGGCAGTTGACGCCGGACTGGCCGTGCTGGCTGTGGTTCCATTCCATCGTCAGACCGGGGTTCTCGGTCAGGTGGCATTCGACGCATTTCTCGCCTTCCGGGTCACCCCAGTCCTTGCCGATCTCACCGGACGGGCGGGCGGCCAACACGGTGCCCGCTGCCAGTACAAGCCCGAGCGTCATCGCATGACGCAAAAGCCAGCGACCGGCCATGGTTCTGGTATGGCTCATCATAGAGTCCTCCAAGGTGGCTGTGAGCCGAGCGCTACCGCGTCGGCCATTCTTCTCGTTAAACACAGACGCAGGACGGCCTGATCGTCAGGCACACGAATCCTGAGGCGAAACTTAGCCAGCACAAGGTGGGTCCAACCTTGACATTGCTCAAGAAACGCAGCGGGATTTCGTCAACGGAGTGTGAAATTGCCTTCATTTGACTTGTGTCAAAATGGCTGCCGGCGATGCGGTGTCGCGTAGCGTGCAGGCGCCCATCGTCGTATAGCAAAATAATCAAATAATGATGTGGAGGCGGGTGGACGCGGTTGGCGTTGTTTTGCCGGCTGCGTGCTCCCTGGATCGATGCCAAACACCCGGAAACCTGTCGATGTCGATCAACTGATCGATCAGCCACTGTTCGCGCAGCTCGATGCACATCGGATCGATGAAATCGCGCGCGGCGGCTGGCTGGTGCGCGAGAAGCGCGGGGTCAGGATCATCGGTCGCGGCGACAATCTCGACGGCATGTTTCTGGTGACCGAGGGCAATCTCAAGCTGTACATGTTGTCGTGCAACGGCGACGAGCGGGTACTACGGGTGCTGCAGCCGGGCGACAGCTTCGGCGAGGTAATCATGTTCAATCAGCTGCCGAGCCCGGTATATGTAGATACCTTGAGCCCGGTCAGTCTCGCGTATTTTCCCAGCGACGTGATCAACTCCGCTCTGGTCAGCGATCCGCGATTCACGGCCACCATGCTGCGCAGCATGAGTGCGCTGATGCGCAATATGATCACCGACCTGGAGACCTGTTGCCTGCAGAGTGCATTGCAGCGGACGGCCAGCTATCTGCTGCGCTCGGCCGAAGCCTCGCCACCGCCGCACGACAAGATCCGGCTGCCGGCGCCCAAGGCCGTCGTTGCCAGCACGTTGAACATCTCTGCCGAGACCTTCTCGCGTGAGCTGCACAGGCTGCGCGGACTGGGGCTGATCCAGATAGCCAAGCGGACCATCCACCTGTGCGACCGCGACAGTCTTGTGCGCATCGCCGAAGGCGGAGAACCTGCGGCGTCGCTGCGCAACCTGCCTCACTGAGCTGGCATCGATCGGAATCGGTAAAGGGTTCGCCGTGCGGATACCTGGGAGCGGATCGCAGCGTGATTCCGCGCTACCGGCGGTTCGACCTGTTGTCGGTTTTGCATTCGCCGCGGGCGATCCGTCGGGACGTTGCGGTGGAAGGTGCGCTGCCCGATGAGTCCAGGCCGCGTCAGCGCGCCCGCTGCCGCTCGAGCGCCCATTCGACATGTTCACGCAGGACCGGGTCATCGAGCGTGAGCCGCGACTCGAGCGCACCGATTATCGCGTCGGCCGGCGGTGCGTTGCCGAGCGCAACGGCGATGTTGCGCAACCAGCGCCGGAAACCGATGCGGCGGATCGCCGACCCGGCGGTGCGGTCGAGGAATTCCTGCTCGGTCCACGCGAACAGCGCCAGCAGCGTCGCGCTGTCGAGCCCGTGGCGGGGAACGAAGTCGGTCTCTACGCTCGGCGTCGCGAAACGGTTCCAGGGGCACACCTGCTGACAGTCGTCGCAACCATAGATCCGGTTGCCGATCGCGGCACGGAACTCGGTCGGGATGGCGCCCTCCAGTTCGATGGTCAGGTACGAGATGCAGCGCCGGGCATCGACCTGGTACGGCGCCACGATCGCACCGGTCGGACAGCAGTCGATACACGACTGGCAGCTGCCGCAATGCGCATCGACGGGCGCATCGATGGGCAGTGGCAGATCCGTGTACAGCTCGCCGAGGAAGAACCACGAGCCGGCGTCGCGGCTGAGTAGATTCGAATGCTTGCCGATCCAGCCCAGACCGGCCTTCTCGGCCAGCGCCTTTTCCATGACGGGCGCGGAATCGACAAACGCCCGGTAACCGAACGTCCCGACCGCGGCCTCGATGCGTTCAGCAAGACGCTGCAGGCGGTTGCGCAGCACCTTGTGATAGTCGCGTCCGAGCGCGTAGCGGGATATGAAGGCCTTGCCCGGATCGTCGAGCAGGCCGCGTGGGTCGGGTTCCTCCGGCAGGTAATCCATGCGCACCGCGATCACGCGCAGCGTGCCCGGGATCAACTCCGCTGGCCGGGTGCGTTTGCGACCGTGCGATCGCATGTACGACATCTCGCCATCGAAACCCTGCGCCAGCCAGGCGTCCAGATGGCGTTCGGCGGCATGTAAATCGGTATCGGTAATGCCCACCTTCTGAAAACCCAGTCCTTTGCCCCAGCTTTTTATCTGCCGGGCCAGCGTGGTGTAATCGATATCAGTCTGATCCGTCATCGGTGGGGTGCCGGCAGCCTCGCAGCAGGTCCATGAACACGCAATTTCGCACACTGCCAAGCACCGGGGAACCGCCGCGCGCCCTGTATACCGCGGCGCAGGTGCGCGCGTTCGATCGCCTCGCCATCGAGAACTACGGCATCGCCGGGGTCGAGCTGATGGAGCGTGCCGGGCAGGCGGCGTGGAGCCTGTTGCGCGAGCGATGGCCTGAGGCACGCCGTATCCTGGTGCTGACGGGTGCCGGCAACAACGGTGGCGACGGTTTCGTCGTGGCCCGCCTGGCAAAGGCCGCGGGCCACGAGGTGCGTGTGGTGCAGCTGGGGGCGCGCGAGCGGTTGCGCGGCGATGCCCTGCTGAACGCGCAACGCTGGAAGGCGGCCGAGGGTGCCTGGGACGATTTCGACGGCACGCTGCCGCCGGCCGACCTGGTTGTCGACGCGATGCTGGGTACCGGGCTCGAACGGCCGGTCGCGGGACCGTGGCAGCGGGCCATCGACGTGCTCAACGCCAGCGGCATGCCGAGTCTCGCGATCGACATCCCGTCGGGGCTGAATGCCGACACCGGCTGCATCATGGGCAATGCGGTGCGCGCGGCCGCGACGATTTCGTTCATCGGCCTGAAGCTCGGGCTGTACACCGCCGACGGCCCGGATTGCGCCGGCAGCATCCATTTCGACAGTCTCGGTGTGCCGGCCCAGGTCTATGCCAGCAGCGTGCTGTCGGCGCGCCTGATCGACTGGCGCAAACAGTCGGCGGGATTCGGACCGCGCCGCCGCAACGCGCACAAGGGGCATTTCGGTCACGTGTTGGTGATCGGCGGCAACCACGGCATGGGTGGTGCGGCGCGGCTGGCGGCGGAGGCGGCGCTGCGCGTAGGCAGTGGCCTGGTCAGCCTGGCCACGCGCACGGAACACGTCGCGCCGGTGCTGGCGGCACGACCCGAGATCATGGTGCGTGCGGTGGAGGCCGTCGATGGGATCGACGAAATGCTGCGGCGTGCGAACGTGATCGCGATTGGCCCCGGGCTGGGTCGTGACGCGTGGGCATCGGCCCTGTGGGAGCGCGCGTTGGATGCTGGGCGGCCGCTGGTGGTCGATGCCGATGCGCTGCATCTGCTCGGCGACGGCAATGTCCGTCGCGACGACTGGGTGCTTACCCCGCATCCCGGTGAGGCGGCCGCGTTGCTCGGTGTCTGCAGCGCCGATGTCAATGCCGATCGCGTCGCGATCGCGCAACAGATCCAGAAGCGATTCGGCGGCAGCGTCGTGCTCAAAGGGGCGGGTTCCGTGGTCGCCGGCGCCGGCGCGATTCCGCCGGCGGTGTGTCGCGACGGCAATCCGGGGATGGCCAGCGGCGGCATGGGGGACGTGCTGACCGGCGTCGTCGCCGGCCTGCTGGCGCAGGGTGGCGATGTTCGCCAAGCGGCCGAAAGCGGGGTCTGTCTGCATGCGGCCGCCGGCGATGCCGCAGCACGGGCCGGTGAGCGCGGTCTGCTCGCCGGCGACCTGATCGACCGGCTGCGCGAACTGGTCAACCCGGCACGCCGCGATGATTGAGGTCGTACTGCGGGGCGAGGCAGAGCAGCTCGCATTCGGTGCCGAACTCGCGCGCGCTTGTTCGCAACAACGCGTGTTGCTGTTTCTCGAAGGCGACCTCGGGGCCGGCAAGACTACGCTGGTGCGCGGCCTGCTGCACGGGCTGGGTCACAAGGGTACGGTCAAGAGCCCGACCTACACGCTTATCGAGCCGTACGTCATCGACGGACGGCGTGTCTACCACCTTGACCTCTACCGCGTCGCCGATCCGTCCGAGCTCGAGTACCTCGGTCTGCGCGAGATACTGGCGGAGCCGGCGCTGGTACTGGTCGAATGGCCGCAACGCGGCGCGGGTTGGCTGCCGGCGCCCGACCTCGCGCTTTCGCTGCAGCATCTGGACGGGGCGCGACGCGTGCGGATCGACGCCATCGGAGAGGTGGGCGAGGCACTTGTCGAGCGGTTGCATCGTAATCTCCAGTAGTTGTACAGGAGTGGCCGCTATCTAGCAGAATTATCTGGGAATTGTAATTTTGCTGTGCTACTTTTTCTGCATCGGCTCAGGGCCACCGGAACCTCTGAACCCATGAAGCGAATCATATTCCTGCTGGTCCTTGCTGTTACCCACGCGAGCGCATGGGCGGCCGAGGTATCGGGTGTGCGCCTGTGGACCGCGCCCGACCACACCCGGGTGGTGTTCGATACGACGGCGCCGGTGGAACACAAGGTGTTCACGCTGGACGAGCCGGACCGGCTGGTCCTCGACATCGCATCGGCCAGCGTTGCCGGCGCTCTCGACGCCGGCGCCGGCATTTCGGATCAGCTGCTGACCGGTATGCGCTACGCGCGCAAACCCGATGGCACGCTGCGTGTCGTGCTCGACCTGAGCAAGCCGGCGCGGCCGAAGACCTTTCTGTTGAAGCCGAACGCGAGTTATGGGCATAGATTGGTGGTGGATCTGTACCCGACCGGTGCCACCCGCGAGCCGCGGGTGGCCAAGTCGACCGCCGACATCGAGCGCGCACGCGATGTCGTCGTCGCGATCGACGCCGGACATGGCGGAGACGACCCGGGGGCTGCGGGCTCGGTTCACGGCACCGAAGAAAAACGCATCACGTTGGAAATCGCGCGTCGGGTGAAGCGCCTGGTCGACGCCCAGCCTGGGATGCGCGGCGTGCTGACCCGCAGCAGCGACTACTACGTCGGGTTGCGCAAGCGCATGGACATTGCGCGCGATAACCGCGCCGATCTGTTCGTGTCGATCCATGCGGATGCGTTTCGCGACAAGCGCGTGCGCGGTTCGTCGGTCTACGTGTTGTCGGCACGCGGCGCTTCGAGCGAGGCCGCGCGTTGGCTGGCCGACAAGGAGAACGCGGCCGACCTGGTCGGTGGCGTCAGTCTCGAGGACAAGGATCCGGCGCTCGCCGAACTGCTGATGTCGTTGTCGCAGTCTGCCACGCAGCATGCGAGCTTCAGTGCGGCGGGTCGCGTCTATCAGGAACTCGGCCGCGTGGGCAAGGTGCACGGAAGACGCGTGCAGCAGGCCGGCTTCCTGGTGTTGAAGTCACCCGACATCCCGTCGATGCTGGTTGAAACGGGGTTCATCTCAAACCCCACCGAAGAGCGTAACCTGCGCGACGACGCGTACCAGGAACGGCTTGCAACCGCGATAATGCGCGGCGTGCAGGATTTCTTCGACGATGCGCCACCGCCCGGAACCTTGCTGGCGGAACGCAAGCGGACCACGATAAAGCACGTGATCGCCAGGGGTGACACCCTGTCCGAGATCGCGGACCGGTACCAGGTGAGCGTTGCGGTATTGCGGCGCACCAACGACATCCGCAGCGACAACCTGATTCGGGTCGGCCAGGTGCTGGTTATTCCCGACAGCTGAGTCTGCGGACGATCAATACCGGCAGCGCCGCTTTGGCGGGCTGTGCGGCGTACAGGCCGGCGCATGGGAATATGCGGCGGGCAGTCGCGTCTCATTTGATGCAGCCGGCGAATGTCGCCACCTGCCGGCACCCCACCACCATCTCAATGGAGAAGACCATGCGGTATCTGATTGTTTCCCTCGCGATGCTTTTTGCCGCCACGGCCCAGGCCGTCGACGTCCACCGGATCGTCCTGCACGTCGACGAGGCCGATCCTGCGCGCCAGGAACTCGTGTTGAACAACGCGTCGAATATCAACAAGCACTATCAGGACAAGGGCGAGGAGGTACAGATCGAGATCGTCGCCTACGGCCCCGGCCTGAAGATGCTGCTGCCGCAGTCGGAGGCGGCCGGGCGGATCAAGAGCATTGCGCAAAACTATGAAAACGTGTCCTTCCGCGCCTGTTCCAACACGCTGAAGAAGATGGAGCAAAAGGCCGGAAAATCGATTGCACTGGTACCGGAAGCGAAGATGGTCCCCTCAGGTGTGGTGCATCTGGTCGAGCGCCAGGAAGAGGGATGGTCATACATCCGGCCGTGATGCCGCGCCAGACGGCGACTCCCGTCTGGTAGTGTCGAACGGGCCCGCCCCACGCGGGCCTTTTTCATTTGCAAGGGTTGCGCTCGCCGGCGGCCGTGCCGCGCTGGCCCGGCTGTGCGCGCCGGTGGCACAATGCCGCCATGGCTCCCTCGATCCGGGCCCTGCCGGTCCAACTCGTCAATCAAATCGCTGCCGGCGAGGTCGTGGAGCGACCCGCGTCCGTGGTCAAGGAACTGGTCGAGAACAGCCTCGACGCTGCCGCCGATCGCATCCAGATCGATGTCGATCAGGGGGGCGTCAAGCTGATACGGGTCAGCGACAGCGGCGCCGGCATCGCCGGCGACGAGCTCGAACTGGCGTTGGCCCGCCATGCGACCAGCAAGCTCGCGGCGCTCGAAGACCTGGAGCGCATCGCCAGCATGGGTTTTCGTGGCGAGGCCTTGCCCGCCATCGCATCGGTGTCGCGGCTGACGCTCGAATCGCGGGCCAGCGGCGCCCACCAGGCATGGCGGATCGAAGGAGACGGCAGCGACAGGATGCCGTCGGCGCTGCCGCGCGGCACCGTCGTCACGGTGCGCGATCTGTTCTTCAATACGCCGGCCCGGCGCAAATTCCTGCGTACGGACAAGACCGAGTTCGGGCATGTCGAACAGGTGGTCAAGCGTCTCGCACTGGCGCGCCCGGACGTCGCATTCGTTCTGCAACACAACGGACGCGAGGTGTTCGCGGCACGCGCCGCTGCTGATCGTTCGAGCCACGAGGTCCGGCTTGCCGGGTTGCTGGGTCCCGCATTTCTCGACCAGGCCCTGTATTTCGAACACACGGCGGCGGGTCTGCGCTTGAGCGGGTGGGTGGCGCGGCCGAGTTTCTCGCGCAGCCAGGCCGACATGCAGCACTTCTACGTCAACCGCCGCATGGTGCGCGACAAGCTCGTGACGCACGCGGTACGCCAGGCCTACCAGGACGTCCTCTACCACGGCCGTCAGCCGGCGTACGTGTTGTTTCTCGAACTCGATCCGGCGCTGGTCGATGTCAATGTCCACCCGACCAAGCACGAGGTGCGCTTCCGCGAGAGCCGGCTGGTGCACGATTTCCTGTTTCGCACGCTGCACGACGTGTTGGCTGAGCCTGCCGACGCGGTGCGCGACGCCGTCGCTGAGCCCGCGACGGCAATGACTGCAGCAATGTCGACGGCGCCGAGGCCGACCTCCGCGCCACTGCAGCACGGTATGCCGCTGGGGGTCGCCGAACGCCGCGCGGCCTACCGCGCCGCGGCGGCGTGGCAAACCCCGCAGGTGACCTCCTCGCCACCGTCGGCGGATGCCGGACCCGGACAGGAGGTCGCCAGCGCCGCGGTGCCGCCGCTCGGTTTCGCGATCGCACAGCTGCACGGCGTCTACGTGCTGGCGCAGAACCGCGACGGACTGGTCGTCGTCGACATGCATGCAGCGCATGAACGGATCACCTACGAGGCATTCAAGCAGGCACGCGAAGGCGAGGGCATCAAGAGCCAGCCGCTGCTGGTGCCGGTCAGTGTCGCAGTCAGCGGGCGCGAGGCCGACCTGGTGGAACAGAACGCCGAGGTGTTCGCCTCGCTCGGCATGGAGGTCGACCGTCTCGGCGATCAGGCGCTGGTGGTCAGAGCGCTACCTGCGCTGCTGCGGTCGGCCGATGCCGAGCGGCTGTTGCGCGACGTGCTGGCGGACCTGGTCGTGCATGGCGACAGCCGCCGCATCCTGGAACAGATCAACGCCGTGCTGGGAACGATGGCGTGCCATGCCTCGGTGCGCGCCAATCGCCGGCTCGGTATCGAGGAGATGAACGCGCTGCTGCGCGACATCGAGCGCACCGAACGCAGCGGTCAGTGCAACCACGGTCGCCCGACATGGACCACGCTTGACATGGCGGCACTGGACAGACTCTTCCTGCGCGGACGCTGATGGTGGGGTCGCAATCCACGGGCCAGGGTCCAGGGGCCGGGGTCCGAGCCGCCGACTTCCGGGCCGCGGGCTACAGGCCCTCGCCCCTGCATTCGCGGGGTGGCGACGTGGTTGGGGCTGTTGCCCGGTGTCCCTGACTGCTGCCCATCCCCCCGCGATCTTCCTGATGGGTCCGACTGCGTCGGGCAAGACCGACCTCGCGATCGCGCTGCACGAGCGCCTGCCGGTCGATCTGATCAGCGTCGATTCGGCCATGGTCTACCGTGGCATGGACATCGGCACCGCGAAACCGAGTCCCGCCGAGCGGGCGGCGGCGCCGCACCGCCTGATCGACATCTGTGATCCGGCCGACAGCTACTCGGCGGCGCGATTCCGCGACGATGCGCTGCGTGAGATGCAGGCGATCAGCGAATCCGGGCGTACCCCGCTGCTGGTGGGCGGCACGATGCTGTATTTCCGTGCCCTGCAGTACGGTCTTTCCGAACTGCCGTCGGCCGATCCGCAGATCCGCGCGCGCCTCGAACGCGAACTTGCGGCCGACGGACTTGCCAGCCTGCATGCGCGTCTGGCCGATGTCGATCCGGCGGCCGCCCGCCGTATTCACCGCAACGACCCGCAGCGTACGCTGCGCGCGCTCGAGGTCTGGGAGTCCACCGGCCGACCCTTGAGCGCTCTGCACGGCACGGGTGCCCGGCACATGCCGTTTCGCGCACTGAAGCTGGTGCGCTCGCCGCCGACCCGCGCGGCGTTGCACCGGCGCATCGACCAGCGCTTCGACCGCATGCTCGAGCAAGGTTTCGTCGACGAGGTGGAACGACTGGTCGGGCGCGGCGACCTGCATCCCGATCTGCCGTCGATGCGCTCGGTTGGTTACCGCCAGGTGTGGGCGTGGCTGCGCGGGGAATTTAATCGCGCGGAGATGGTCGAACGCGCCAAGGCGGCGACGCGTCAGCTGGCGAAGCGGCAGATGACCTGGCTGCGCAGCGAGTCCGACGCGAATTGGTTGAGCGAATCCGCCGATGTCGTCGCGCAGGCGACGGCGTTGGTCCGGGCGGCGATTCCAGGCAGCCGCTGAAGCTAAGGCGACATGTCGAAAACGTTGTGTAACATCACGGCAATTAAGGCATATCGGAATCGTGTGCCGGGCGCTGTGCTATAGTGCTGGGACGGAAATATTCAGTATGGAATGTTGGCGCGGTGGCGAGAGTCGTGTTGGCTCGTACGGCTGCGCCGTTTACGCGCCGTAACGGTACGGCGCCGACGAAACCAAGTAAACACAAAAACAGGGAGCCCTATCATGTCCAAGGGACAAAGCCTTCAGGATCCTTTTCTCAACGCGCTGCGCAAGGAACGTGTACCCGTGTCGATCTTCCTGGTCAACGGGATCAAGCTGCAGGGAACGATCGAGTCGTTCGACCAGTTCGTCGTGCTACTCAAGAACAGTGTCAGCCAGATGGTCTACAAGCACGCCATCTCGACGGTGGTGCCGTCCAGGAACGTGCGTATCCAACATGCGCACGGCGAGAGCGACGGTGACAGCGAGCCCGGCAACGCCTGACGCGCAAACATCAATGCAGCAGTACAAAGGCGGCCCCGCGGTGCTACCGCGGGGTCGTTCAATTTTGTGCCGTCTGCGGATGGAACCGAATGATGTTTGAGCGACCGCAGACCGGCGAAAAAGCGATCCTGGTGCATGTGGGGATCGATGCTGCGCCGGAGCCCGATGAACTGCACGAGTTCACCGAGCTCGCGCGTTCGGCAGGTGCCGAGCCGCTGGCGACCCTGTCGAGCGTGCGCAAGACGCCCGACTCGCGGCTCTATGTTGGTTCGGGCAAAGCCGAAGAGATCCGAGACCGGGTCGAAATGCTGGGCGTGGAGCTGGTCATCTTCGACAATGCCCTGTCACCGAGCCAGGAGCGCAATCTCGAAAGGCTGCTGCAATGCCGGGTGATCGACCGGACCGGCCTGATTCTCGATATCTTCGCCCAGCGCGCACGCTCGCACGAGGGCAAGCTGCAGGTCGAACTCGCCCAGCTGCGCCATCTCTCGACACGCCTCGTGCGCGGGTGGACCCACCTCGAGCGGCAGAAGGGCGGCATCGGTCTGCGCGGTCCCGGCGAGACCCAGCTCGAGACCGACCGCCGCTTGCTCGGTGCGCGCATCGACCAGATCCGCCGCCGCCTCGAACGTGTCGACAGCCGCCGTGAACAGGGACGCCGTGCTCGCCGTCGCAACGAGGTGCCGACGGTGTCGCTGGTCGGCTACACGAACGCCGGGAAATCCACGCTTTTCAATTGTCTCACCGCGGCGGACGTGTACGCACGTGACCAGCTGTTCGCGACGCTCGACCCAACCCTGCGCCGCACGCTGCTCGATGATGGCTCACCGGTCATCATCGCGGATACGGTCGGTTTCGTGTCGCGCCTGCCGCACGAACTCGTCGCCGCATTCCGGTCGACGCTGCAGGAAACGGTCGAGGCTGATCTGCTGCTGCACGTCGTCGATGCCCACAGCCGCCAGCATGCCGCGCAGATCGCCGAGGTCGAAGACGTGCTCGTCCAGATCGGTGCCGGCGACATCCCGCGCATCGAGGTGTACAACAAGATTGACCTGATCGAGGATGCGCAACCGAAGATCGAGCGTGACGAAAACGGGCGGCCCCGGCGCGTCTGGCTTTCGGCGCACCGTGCGCAGGGTATCGATCTGCTGCGCGCAGGTCTGACCGGGTGGTTCCGCACCGATGTCGTCAGCGGGCACCTGTCGCTCGGCCCCGCCGACGGACGCCTGCGCGCGGTTTTGTTCGAACAGGGAGCGATCGTGCACGAAAACCACGGCAACGATGGGGGATGGGAACTGGACGTGGCCCTGCGGCGTCGTGACTATGAACGTCTGAAAAAGCGCGAACCGCGCTTGCAGGATCGATGGCGGGACGCCGTCCCGGACCGGCGTGAGGCCGGTTGATATCCCCCCCGACGGGGTCTGTTGATAGAATCGCGGCGTCCCAACCCCTTCGGAACCGATTTAAACCAGCGCACGGGAGTATTGCATGGCCTGGAATGAGCCGGGTGGCGGCAACCGCGACCCTTGGAACAACAAGGGTGGCGACCAGGGGCCGCCGGACCTCGACGAAGTCGTCCGCAAGCTGCAGGACAAAATGGGCGGCCTGTTCGGCGGCAAGCGGCGCCGTGGTGGCGGCGGTGGCGACGACGGCGAGCGGGTGCCTGGCGGTCCCGGCAAGAAGGGCGTCGGCGTCATCATCGCCCTGGTGTTGGTCGTGGTGCTGAGCATGGAGGCGTTCTACATCGTCCAACCTGCCGAACGTGGCGTGGTAAAGCGCTTTGGGGCGTACCACACGGTCACGTCGCCCGGTCCGCACCTGAAGCTGCCGTTCGTCGACACGGTCGACGTCGTCAACGTCGACCAGGTCAACAAGATCCAGCACCGCGCGCAGATGCTGACGAAGGACGAGAACATCGCCGACGTCACGCTCGAGGTGCAGTTCCGCATCCAGGACGCGGCCGACTTCCTGTTCCAGGACGCCAACCCGGGTGGGACGATCCACGGCGCGATGGAATCGAGCCTGCGCGAGGTCATCGGCAAGAGCAAGCTCGACGAGATCATCACCGAGAACCGCAGCGGCATCGCGGTCGCGGTGCAGCAGGGCACCCAGCAACTGCTCGACCTGTATCGCACCGGCCTGATCGTGACCAATGTCAACATCCAGCGCGCCGAGGCGCCCGAGGCCGTCGCCGAGGCGTTTGCCGACGCGATTCGTGCGCGCGAGGACAAGGAGCGTCTGCAGAACCAGGCGCAGACCTACGCCAACGACGTGGTGCCGCGCGCTCGTGGTGAGGCCGCCCGGCTGATCGAGGATGCCAAGGGCTACAAGGCGCGCATGATCGCCGAGGCCGACGGTGAATCGCAGCGCTTCCTCGCGCTGCTGGGCGAATACAAGAAGGCGCCACAGGTGACGCGCGAGCGCCTCTACCTGGAGACGATGCAGGACGTGTTGAAGAACACCGGCAAGGTCCTGCTGGATGTCAAGGAAGGCAGCAACCTCACCTACCTGCCGCTGGACCGAATGATCCAGCCCGGCGGCAAGCGGAACACCGAGTACAAGCCACCGGAATCGCCGCGCATCGCGTTGCCGCAAACCGACGGCACGCGCAACTCGACGCCGCTCGGCGACCGTCGTGCCTATGACCGTACGCGGAGGGAACGGTGATGAATTCCGGTAAAGGTATCTTTGCGCTGATCGTCCTCGCCGCACTCGCGGTGGCCGGGAGTTCGGCATTTTTCGTCGTCCAGGAACAACAGCTAGCGTTGCTGTTGCGATTGGGTGAAATCGTCGACGCTGACTTCAAGCCCGGGCTGCATTTCAAGGTGCCGGTGATTCAGGACGTGGTGAAGTTCGACAAGCGCATTCAGACGCTGGACGCGAATCCCGAGCGCTTCCTGACCATCGAGAAGAAGTTCGTCGTCGTGAACTCGTACGTGAAATGGCGCATCTCCGACGTCGCCCAGTTCTATCGCTCGACGCGCGGCAGCTCCGATACGACGTCGCGCCTGTTGTCGGCGCGGATCAATGCGGCATTGCGCGACGAGTTCGGCAAGCGCACGGTACAGGAAGTGGTCTCCGGCGAGCGCGCCGAGATCATGGCCACGTTGGCACGCAATGCCAACGAGCAGGCAGCCGACCTCGGCGTGGAGATCGTCGACGTGCGCGTCAAGCAGATCGATTTCTCCGACGACATCAGCGAGAACATCTACGAGCGTATGCGCACCGAGCGGCATCGTGTCGCGGCGGAGTTGCGTGCCGAGGGTGCGGAGGCCGCGGAACGGATCCAGGCCGATGCCGACCGCCAGCGTGTCGAGATCGTGTCGACGGCTTACCGGGACGCGGAAAAACTGCGTGGCGAAGGTGACGCACAGGCCGCCGAGACTTACGCCAAGGCCTTCCAGCAGGACGCCGAGTTCTATGCGTTCTGGCGCAGCCTGACCGCCTATCGCGATGTGTTCGCTGACGGCGACAGCATGATGGTGCTGGACCCGGAATCCGAGTTCTTCCGCTTCTTCGCGACCGAGCGGCGATAGTCTGTCCGGACCCCGGGCGACGGCCGGTATCGGTGCCGACCGTCGTTCGCGGTGCAATTCGGCAATTCGTGACGGAATCTCCGGCCGCCGGGATTGTGCGTCGTTGCGCTGCAGGGTTCGGCAACAGCTCGCGTCGGCAAGCGCGTCGCGCCCGATCCTGCCCGTCGACCCGATTTGCGCCAGTCGCTGGAAGCTGCGAGGTGCCGGCCGCAAATGGACAAGGTCGGGGCGATCTGGGAAAATCCGCGCCGTTCGCCGGGGTGGAAAGCCCGCAATATGCCGCGTCCAGCAACGGTCGAACACAATGAGGCCGGGTGGTACCCGGTTTTTTTTTGGACGGAACGATGTGGCAGGACCTGCTGACCGCAATGGCGCTGATGATGGTGCTCGAGGGCATCCTGCCGTTCCTGAGTCCGGGCGGTTTCCGCAACATGGTGCGTATGGTCGGTGAAATGGACGACAAGACGCTTCGCAACGGCGGGTTGGCAACGATGCTGGCCGGCCTCGTGCTGCTGTACCTTGTGCGCTAGCGGAGGGCAGGCGGCGTGAACCAAGACAACACCTGGCTTCTCCCGGAAGGCATCGACGAGCTGCTTCCGGCGCAGGCACGCTCGCTCGAGGCGCTGCGCAGGACCCTGCTCGACGGCTATGCGGGCTGGGGTTATCAGCTGGTTATCACGCCGTTCATCGAGTTTCTCGAATCGCTGTTGACGGGCACCGGACGCGATCTCGAGTTGCAGACTTTCAAGCTCACGGACCAGGTCAGTGGCCGCCAGCTGGGAGTGCGCGCCGATATCACGCCGCAGGCAGCGCGCATCGACGCCCACCGGCTGCGTCACGATGCACCGACGCGTCTGTGTTACATCGGCAGCGTATTGCGAACGCGCGCCGAGGGGCTGTCGGGTTCGCGCAGTCCGCTGCAGATCGGTGCCGAGCTGTACGGCCATGCCGGTGTCGACAGCGACGTCGAGATACTGTGCCTGATGATGGAGACGCTGCGCGTCGCCGGCCTCGACGATGTGTACCTGGACCTCGGCCACGTCGGTATCTTCCGCGCATTGGCCGCGGCCGCGTGCCTGGATGCGCAGCAGGAGGCCGTGCTGTTCGATGCGCTGCAGCGCAAGGCGGTCCCCGAGATCGTCGCGTTCGTCGATGGTCTCGACATCGACCAGGGGCATCGGCGCATGCTGCTTGCTTTGGTCGGGCTGAACGGAGGTGAGGAGGTGCTCGAGCGCGCGCGCGCCGTGTTCACCGATGCGCCGCCCGCGGTCATGGACGCGGTCGACTACGTTGCCGCCGTCGCGACCCGGCTGAACCAGAGCCTGCCCAACGTGCCGGTCCATTTTGATCTCGCCGAGCTGCGCGCCTACCACTATCAGACCGGCGTCGTGTTCGCGGCGTTCGTGCCGGGAGAGGGCCAGGAGGTCGCGCGCGGTGGCCGCTACGACCATATCGGCGAGGTGTTCGGCCGCGCCCGCCCGGCGACCGGCTTCAGCGCCGACCTGAAGACGCTGATGCGGCTCGGCAGCTACCGTCCCCAGGCGCTTGATGGCGCCGTGCTCGCACCGGCCGACGATGACCCGGCCTTGCACGAGCGCATCACCGAGCTGCGCGCGGCGGGCAGCGTCGTCATCCGTGAGTTGCCGGGACAGGCCGGCGAGCCGGCGCAGATGGGGTGCAGTCACCGACTTCAAAAACAGGGCGGGGCCTGGGACCTGGTCCCGCTCTGACCGTCAACCGAGAAGAGATTTTCCGATGGGCAAGAACGTAGTTGTCATTGGCACCCAGTGGGGTGACGAGGGCAAGGGCAAGGTCGTCGACCTGCTCACCGACAAGGCGGACGCGGTCGTGCGCTTCCAGGGCGGCCACAATGCCGGTCACACGCTGGTCATCCAGGGCCGCAAGACGGTGCTGCACCTGATTCCCTCCGGCATCCTGCGTGACGAGGTGCGCTGCCTGATCGGCAATGGCGTGGTGTTGTCGCCGGGTGCGCTGCTGGAGGAGATCGCGATGCTCGAGACCGGTGGGGTCGAGGCGCGCGGTCGCATGGGTATCAGCGAATCGTGCCCGGTGATCCTTCCCTATCACATCGCACTCGACCAGGCGCGCGAGGCTGCGCGCGGCAAGAAGGCCATCGGCACGACCGGGCGGGGCATCGGCCCGTGCTACGAAGACAAGGTCTCGCGCCGCGGGATCCGTCTCGGCGAGATGCTCGACGAAGGTCATTTCTCCGAGCGCCTGCGCGAGGTCATGGAATACCACAACTTCGCGCTGGCGCATTACTTCAAGTTCGAGACGGTCGACTATGCGGCTGTGCTCGACGAGGCGCTGGCCCAGGCCGAGCAGATCCGACCGATGATCGACGATGTGCCGGGCACGTTGAACATGCTGCGCCGTCAGGGTCGCAGTGTGATGTTCGAGGGTGCCCAGGGTGCCTTGCTGGACATCGATCACGGCACCTACCCCTACGTGACCTCGTCGAACACGACCGCCGGTGGTGCGTCTACCGGCACCGGTGTCGGGCCGCGCGACATCGATTACGTGCTCGGCATCGTCAAGGCCTACACCACCCGCGTCGGGGCCGGTCCGTTCCCGACCGAGTTGTTCGATGAAGACGGCGACCACCTCGGCGAGAAGGGCCACGAGTTCGGCGCCACGACCGGGCGCAAGCGCCGCTGCGGCTGGCTGGATACCGTCGCTCTGCGACGCTCCCTGCAGATCAACAGCGTCACCGGCATGTGCGTCACCAAGCTCGACGTGCTCGACGGGCTCGACACGGTGAAGATCTGCGTCGCCTATAAGCTCGACGGTCGCGAGGTCGACACGCCGCCGGTCGGCGCCGATCGCTTCGAGCAGTGTGAGCCGGTGTTCATCGAATTGCCGGGCTGGAAAGAATCGACGGTTGGTATCAAGACGCGTGATGGACTCCCGCAATCGGCGCGCGACTATCTGCGCAAGGTCGAGGAGCTGTGCGAGACGCCGATCGACATCATCTCGACCGGGCCCGACCGCGACGAGACCATCGTGATGCGGCATCCGTTCGATTGACCGGTCTGGTATACGCGGCGGACGGTTCAGAAACCCTGTTGCAGAAATGCCGGTCGACGACTGGGTGCATGCACCGGCGCATCACTCACAACGCGGAGGTGGAACATGCAAAGGGAAGGTCGTCGAGATCTGCGAGTCCAGGCCCTGGCCACGCTGGCATTTGGCTTGACTGGCGCATGCGACGCGGGTTGCCCGTTGGCCACTGTCGTCGAGTACGCAACCCCGCAACAGGTAGTGGCATACTTCGAACGGCGGCAGAAGACGGTGGTTACGTTCGTCGGGTATTCGGGCGCCGGCTACGAAAACCGGCCGGCCATGCTCGACGCGGCGGCGAAGGTCATCGACGACCTTCGACCCGAACAGACGATCATCAATATCGGCGCGACGCCCGACGGCATCGGTGCCGTCTACGAGCTCGCCAAAAGCCGCGGCTTTGCGACGACGGGCATCGTGTCGACGCAGGCCAAGCGCTATGCGGCGGAACTTTCGTCCTGCGTCGATCACGTGTTCTATGTCGAGGATGACAGCTGGGGTGGTTTCGTCGACGGAAGATCAGAGCTGTCGCCGACATCCCGGGCCATGGTCGACAGCAGCGACATGATCATCGCTATCGGTGGTGGTGCCGTGGCACGCGACGAATTGATGGGGGCCAGACGCGCGGGCAAGCCGGTTCGCTTCATCGCCGCCGACATGGACCACCGCAAGGCGGTCGACAAAGCTGCCAGCAAGGGCATGCCCCCGCCCACCACATTTTCCGGCGAGGCCGCGGCCGCGTTCTGATCTGATGGCCGCTGCGGCGTGCCAACGAGACACGATTGGAAACCGACGTCCCGGGGCGCCCTGCCGGTTCGACTGATCGGTGGGGAGAGCGTTTCGCAACCCGTGCGTGCCCACAGGCGGCCACCTGCTGCACTGCAGTCCACTGTCTACACCCGATTGATCGCGAGGATCTCGGCCGATGCGGCAACGGGCGATTGTGTAGCGTGACGTAAGGACTGTCAGCTCTTGCTCACGATGGGTGAACGGTGATCGCCCGCATGTTTTTTTGCACGCTTGGCTGCCCGCTTCTCCTTGGCCGAGTGCTGAGGCTGTTTCTTGGCTTCCTTGTTGGAACGTTGTTCGTGACTTGCCATGCCGATGTGCTCCCGTGAAGACGATGGGGTGACCGGTCGCGATTCGACAGCCCGGCGATTGCCAGCGCGATGCTGACCGGACCGCATCAGCATACACGTGTGTCCGAAGCGCGGGAGAGCCCGGTGCAAGAAATTCCTTGACTGCGGACCACCCTTCGAGGAACGGCAGGAACCGCCACTGCAGGCACGGCATCGCGCCCCCGCCGGCACAGGGCGGTGACGCGTCCCGAAACCGTGGTGTTCAACGCGCAAGTCGTGACGCCACGTGCCCGATGGACGTGGCCACCGTCGGTGTAGCGATCGACCGCTGGCCGCAGCCTACGACGGGGAACGGCGGCGTGTCAGCGCTGACCTGGTGCTACGCCGATGTCGAAGCGCAGGCCGCTCGACGCCTCGCCGCGGCCGACGCGCTTGCGTCGTCCGCACCACAGCCAGGCACGGCCGTCGGCGGTGCGTGCGTAGTTGAAGCGGCGCTCGACATGGATGCCGGCACGCGGCACCTCCTCCTCCTCTATGAACAGCGAGTCGGCGGTGATGTCCAGCGTCGGGTCGGCGCGCAGCAGCAGGCCGCGCGGGTGGAACACGAACACCTGGATGTCGGGGTTGTTCGGGTCGACCGGCAGCGCCGTCACGAACTCGGGCGAATTGCGCAGACGGTCGATGAACTCGGCGTAGCCGTCGATCGCCGCCATGGCTGCGGCGTCGATGCGATAGAAGCGCTTCATGCCGGCGCGCTGGAGCTGGATATCCAGTGACAGGCTGCCCGGCCTGCGCACCGGGATCAGCGGCAGCCAGTGGCTGGGCACCGGCGTCATCAGACGGTACACCAGGTTCGCGTCGGTGCTCGGCACGTTCGGCTGCTGACCGAGGCTGTAGCGCTGGTCCTCGAGGCGGCGGTCGAGCGGTTCGCCGCTGGTGCCCTGCACGCGCGTCTCGATTGCCCACGCGAGGTTGGCCATCTCGTCGCGCACCAGGGCGACCTCTTCGAGCGCGTCGCCCTCGAGCGTATCGGACAGCGGTGGCGGCACGAACAGCACGCTACCGTCGGCGTCGCCGCTGCCGAGGTCGACCAGGCCGTGCAGGCGCCACCGGCTGTCGGGCTCGTTGGCGACCGGAGCCACCTGGGTCACGCGGCCGAACGTGTCGCGCACCTGCATGTCGCGCACCCGGTACAGGCCACCGGCGCGCACGCGCGCGGGGACCAGGAACCAGTCGTTGCCGTGCACCAGCGCGTACTCGGCGACCATCATGCGTACCAGGTCGAGCGGACCCGCCTGCAGGCGGGCGAAGTTGACCTGGCCGTCCTCGAACTCCCAGAAACGCATCGCCGGCATACCGCCGTACTGGATCGGGTTGGCGATCGACGAACGCGGCTTGGGGTCGTCGAGCGGGCGTGCGTCGACGTCAGGCAGGATGCCGCGCCGACCACCGCGTCCGGCACGTGTGTCGAAGTCGTGCCAGTCGATGCGGCCGTCGACGTATTCCTGTGCATCCAGGCGCACGCGCTGCTTATTCGCACCGGCGGCAAGTTCGAAGGCGTACTCGAAGCGATTCGACTGCCAGGCCGGATTCGCGTCGGGCTCGACGATATAGTCGTCCATCCAGCGCAGCCACTGTTGCAATACCGGCGCCGCGTCCATCGCCAGACCGGCCGCCGACAACGCCGCTGGCAGCGCGGCCAGCGTGCCATCGGGTTTGCGACTGGCACGCAGATCCGTCGCCAGCGCGATTGCGTCGATGCCATTGCCGTCGAGCAGCAGGTGCCACAGCATACCGGCGACGTCGCTCAGTGGGTCGGGCGGCATGTCCAGCGTGCCTGGATAGGCCTGCTGCGCGGCCTGCGCGATGTCGTCGCGGCCGGCATTCGCGCAGTAGCGGCGCAGGACCTGCCCCGCCTCGATGTTGGCCTTCGGGTGCGCGCCCGAGGCGAGCAGCGGTTCGGCCTCGACACGCGCCTCGAGTGGCACGTCACCGGCCGTGAACGCGGCGAAGTCGGCGTCCGTCGGATCCAGACCGGGGGCGTAGCCGAGTACCGGCGTGCCGTTCAGACGGTAGGTCACGTCGACCGGCGTCCCGGCGTCCTCGCCGGCGAACTCGCGGAACTGCCACTGCCGCGACAGCATCCACAGCGGATCGGCGACGCGCGCGGCCAGCGCCTCGTCGTAGCTGTCGCCGCGTGGATCGACCTCAAGGCGGAAGTTCAGCGGGATCTCGGGCTCGATGTATTTCAGCTTGCCGATCGTGTCGATCGACTGCTGCGCGATCGCCTTGTCGATTTTGATCGATGCCATGATGCGTCCCGCCGTTCAGATCTTGCCCTTGGCGACGATGCCAAGCGCGGTGGTGTTCAGGGTCTGGTAGACGTCCTTCACCATCAGGCCGATGTTGAGGCCGGGAAGGGTCGGCGCTTTGCTGTCCGGGATGACGTTCATCGGCAGCGCCAGGTTGACCGAGCCGGTCAGCTGCGCCGGGTTGACGGCGCGGATGCGCGCCAGCGCGATGGTCGCGTCGATCGTCGCCAGCACGTCGTCGAAGGTCCAGTTCGGCATGCCGCGACGCGGCGGTACCGCGAGCAGGATCGACTGCGGCGGACGCGCGCCCGGTGCGTCATAGTGGAAAGCGATCGCTGCGGTACTCGTATGCGACGGCACGGTCTCGGCCCAGTCGTCACACACCAGGCCGGCCAGCGCCGCGTCGACGGCAAGCGATGCCGGCAGGCCGTTGGGCGCATGCACGGCGACCGCCAGTTCCGGGCGTGCACGGCTGCCGGCGAGGACGTCGGTTGTGGTGATGTCGTCGCCGGGTGCATCGGGCCAGGCCTCGGGCAGCGCCGCCCACACGGGGTTTTCGGCGGCCGGCGACTGCAGCACGCCGAAGCAGTCGTCGGCGAAGCGGCCCACGAGCATCTCGCGGCCCAGCAACAGGCCCTGCAGGTTCTCGACGCCGTCGCGTACCTTGGCCATCTTCGGCAGCCAGCCCGGGACGGCGACGGGATCGTTGCGGGTCAGTGCGGCCTGCGCGGCGAGGCTGGCGTTGACGGTGCCCACCGCGTCGCCCAGCGTGAAACGCGGCACGACGACGAACTGCCGGCCGAACACGATCTTCAGCGTGTCGATCGCCGCCTGCACAATGGCCGCTGGCGTCGCGCCGGCCGCGGTGGCCGTGGCGCGCTGGTCGGTGATCCCGGCCAGGCGCGCGTCGATATCGCCCTTGGCGAGGCGGCCGCGTTCACGCACCGACGCGTCGTAGGCGGCCTGAGTCGGGAAGCTGCGGTGCGCCTCGCGCTCGACACCGAGCACGTTGTACGGGCGCAACGGCGCCAGCGCGGCCTCGATCGCGGCGGCATTGACCGGCGACGCATCGTCGGCGGGCAGTGCGGCGATCAGCGTGTCGGCAAGACCGGTGAATGCGGTGCTCGCGGAGTCGGCGCGCGCGTCGAGTTCGGCGTGATCGACGCCGGGGTAGTCGCCCTCGGTATTGTCGCTGCCGAAGTTGCCTTCGATCACGGCGAGGTCCGTGCGCACGGCCGGGCGTGCGTTCGCGATCAGGCGTCGCGCGAGTCCGAGCAGCGCCTCGAGGTGCACGAGACCGCGTTCGCTGCTGTTGGCGGGCAGTTCCTCGATGTGCACGTAGGCCTGGGTGCCGTGCGCATTGACGGCGAGCGTCGACATCGCCTCGGCCAGCGCCAGGCGCAGCCGGCTGAGCTCGCTCGGCGAGCCGTCCGGTGCCGCGCCGCCGCCCGCCGCGCCAACACGTGCATCAGTGCGTGCGCCACCGGGTGCGTCGAGCGCATACATCAGCGCCAGTGGTGACAGCCCGAGTGCGGACGGGTCGAGTTCGATCGGGTCGTTCTGGAGGGCGTCGTCGACGAACACCCGCCCGCGCAGTACGAAGCGCATCGGGTCGCCGATCAGCTGCGCCAGCCAGGCGTTCAGCGTCGGCTCGGCGCCCGCGATCGCATCATCGGTCCAGCCGGCCGGTGCCGCTCCGCCAGTCGGCAGCAACAGCGCGACGCGCTGGGTGTAGGTGGCGCCATCGCGCGGCGAGTCGCCGACCTGCGACTCGACGGGCGCGGTCTGCTTGTCGAGTACTGACAGCGCGGCGGCCGCGCGATCGACGTTGCCCTGCGCGATCTGGTAGGTCGCCTCGGCGATGCTGAGGTCGGCGACGGCATCCCACAGGCCGGTCAGGTCGTCGACCAGTGCCTGCACGGTCGGCCGGTCGCCCGGCGGCACGGTGTTGACGGCCTTGCTGCCGGCCTCCAGCAGAGCGACCCCGTCGACGACGTCGCGCGCGTCGATCGCCTCGCTCGGACTGTCGTCGGCATTGCCGTTGCTGTCCAGCCCGTACGGGCGCAGCGGGTACTTGCGGCGGAACGTGACGATATACGCGCCGAGCAGGCCGTCGCGCAGGCCGCGCTCGAAGCGGTAACCAAGCAGCGCGGCCAGCGCCTGACCCTGTGCCAGTCCCTCGAACACCGCCTTGGCCGCGCGCACGCGCTGCGACGAAAGGTCGAGATCGTAGGCCTTGCGAGCCGCCGGGTCGTTGGACAGGTAGCCGCTGCGCAGGATCGCCGCCGCGGCGGCGTGGCGCAGCGACGGCATCAGCATATGGCCGAGGCTCTCGCGGTTGCCGGCCGGGTCCGGTTTCAGGTCCTCGACGAAGCCCCAGGCGCCGACATGGATGCCGTTGTTGATGACCGGTTCGCCGTCTCCATCCTTGCCGGCACGCAGGCTGGCCAGGCGGCGCGTGGCCTGTGATGTGATCCAGGCATCGAGGCGCCAGTCGAACACGTCGAGCGTCGTGCGCAGCGCCCAGTCGAGTTCGCCGACCGTGCGACCTTTCAATGCGTCGAGACTCGCGCGCACGCTGGCCAGGTCGCGCGTGTGCCGCGGCGAATGGATTTTCCACTGTTGCAGCAGGTCGCTGAAGGCATGTTCGTGCCAAGCGGTCAGCGTGATGTTGTTGCCCTTGTAGACGGCCGCCGCCTGCTTGACCGCGTGTGCGGTGACGCTGTCGTCGCCGGTGACCCTGTCGAGCCTGATCGTTGACAGTTCACCGGCATGCGTGATCGCGAAGCTCTGTTCATCTTCGAAGCGGCTGTCGATGCCGAGTGTCATCGGTGTGCCGAACTTGCGTGTCTTCGCCGCCGGCTTGCGCGTCTTGATCGTCTGGTGCAGGAACAGCTCGGCGGCCTTGTCGGCCTGCTGGTCGACCGAGTAGGCGAGCAGGCCGGCGAGCAGCGACGGTGCCTTGCGCAGTTGCGCGGTCGCGCCCTTGATGTTCTTACCGTCGTCGATCGCGTCGGCGAGGTCCTGGATGTAGTTCGCGTCGTCGGGCAGGTGGGTATCCGGGGCCGCCTCACGCGAAGTGATCTCGGTGTCGGCCTGCACCCAGGGCAGCGTCGTCGGTAGCTGGCTCGGTTCCGGCTGCAGTGTGATCGCGCTGATCGCCAGCGTTGCCAACTGTGCGGCGTTGACCGAATCGACCCCCTGTACCGCGGCGGCCATCTGCATGAACAGGCTGTTCGACACCATGCGCACGTCATACTGGAACTGGCCGACCGACCCCTGTACGGCGGAACCGAGGGTGTCCTTGCTGATCTCGCGGTAGCTGCGCGACTGCGCCCACGGTCCCTGGCGCAGCAACAGGTTGGTCGAGGCCGCGGTGCCGTCGAAGCGCGGCACCTTGCCGACATTGTTCTCCCACGACGGGCGAAGCAGCGTCAGCAGGTCGTTGAGTCCCTGCTCGAAGCCCGGGTCGGGCTGGTAGCGGTCGGCGGCGACGACCGGCAGGATGCCATAGGGTTGGTTGGCGACGCGGATCGGCTGCAAGGGTCCGGCCGGACGCACGTAACCGACGACGTGATCGCGGATGTTGCTGAGCGTGTCCTCGGACGCGCCGTCGTCGTCGGCGCGGGTCCAGTATTCCTCGATGTAGTTGCCGGCCATGCCCCGGTAGAGCGTGTTGATCATGTGTCCCGACAGATCGGTCTCGTCGAGTTCGGCGTTGCCGATGTGCTCGCTGTCGAAGTCCGCGGCGCGGATGCCGAATGCGGTGCGCAGCGCGTCGATCGCCCGTGTACCGGGTGGCGGGCTCGGCGGCGGTGCGGCATTCTGGGTTGGATCGCGCTCGAACGCCGGCGAATGACCGGCACCCTGCGCGCGCGTGTTGTTGGTCGGCGTGCCGATCGGCAGGAAACCGATGCCGCCGCTGGCGCCGTTGGCCTCGAGCAGGGCGCCGATGCCGGCCGCGCTGTCATCCGGCCCGAGCGTCCAGTCGATGCCGACCACGACCAGCCGGCTGAGGCCGCTGTTCAGATCGTAACCGGCAAGGCTGATATCGGCCTTGCGGATCGTGATGCCCATGCCGAACTTCTCTGCCTCGGCGAAGTCGCTCAGCCACGCCGACTCGCCGCTGAACGGCGACTCGGCCTGCTCCGGTGGCACCGGATCGCCTGGCGCTACAACCGGCGACATCGCCAGCACGTCGGGGACGACGCTACCGAACCTGCGGAACGCGATCTTGCCGTTCGGTGCATAGCCGACCGCGCAGAAGCGGTCGGGCAGCATGGCCGCGATGGGTTGCGCCGACAGCCGCGAGCCGGTTGCGACATCGACCGGGAAGCTCGGCGGTGCGGGCGGGATGCCCGGTTCGTCGAGCAGCACAGCATTCGCCGGCCGCATCACGCGCACGATGAACGACGCGCGCGGGGCGCGCAGCGCCTTGACCATCTCGGCCCACAGTGCCTCCGGCCGCTGCTGGCGCATGCGATATTGTTCATCGGTCTCGAAGCCCGGATCGGCTTCGTCGGTGTTGCGCGGCGGGCGCGCGTTCCACACCGCCTCCCAATAAGCCTGCGCGGCCTTCTGCTCAGTCTCGGTCAAGCCTTCGGTGTGGGCCTGGATGTTGATCGCGTCGGGGTAGATGCGGATCTGCAGCGTATTCGCGGTGTAGCGTGTCTCCAGCCGCACCGGAAGCAGCGCGATCGGCAGGTCGCCTTCGAGGCTTTCGAACAATGTCAGCGCCTGCTGCAGGTTGGCGGCGGCCTTGGCGGATTCGGCGGCGAGTTGGTCGACCAGGGCCAGGCGCGCGCCGCGCGCAGCGGTGTACAGGTTTGTGGCTTGGGTGAATGCCTTTGCCGCCTTGTCGATCAAACCCTTGTCGGCGCCGCGGGTGACCAGACGGTCGCGCTCGCGCTTGGCCTGCTCGACGGCGACGGTCGCGGCGGCGAGGTCGCGGTCGGCCTGGACACGTTGCGCACGCAGCGCCTGGATGGCATCGAACTGACTCGGGCGGGACATGGTTCAGCGTCTCCTCGGTCGTTGTTCGCGTGGGCGTCTCATGACAGCCGGCTGCCGTCGAAATAGCCGCGGAACGGGCGCTGCAGCATCGCGCGCGCGACCTCGCCGGCATGGCTGCCACCGACCACCTCGAGGCCGTTGTCCATCAGGTCGACCTGCTTCAGCTGGTTCAGCGTGATTTGGCCGCCGACCGGTGTGCCGACCTCGCCCCAGTCGACATCCAGCCAGGTGTCACCGGCACCTGCGGCCTCGACCGGCGGCAGGTTTTGCAATGCGAGCTGCTGATTGACCTTGGCCAGGTACATCGCACCGACTGGTGCGGACGGTCCGACCTGGACCACCTTGCCGCCGCGCCGGCGCACGCGCCGCACCTCGCGCGTCAGCTCCTGATCGTCGAAGCCGAAGCGCGGTTCGGTCATCGGTTCCTCGAGCACGAACCAGTGCTTGTTGGCGTCGCTGGCGAGGATCGGGAACAGGAAGAACACGATGTCGTTGCCGATCGTGCCGGCGCCCTCCGGTGACACGAACTTGGACGCGGTCGTGAAGTCGGGTTCGCTGGCGCCGGCATCCTTCCTGACCGCGTAGATCGCGGTGTTGGGGTAGCGGCGCAGCAGCTGGCCACGGATCAGCAGCGCCAGCCGGCCCTCGCCGTTGTCGCCGGGGATCGGCGACCCGGCCTCGCCGAGGTCGTCCCAGGCGTTCCACTTGTGGATCGGCTGGATGTCGACCTTGTTCGGATCGAAGTACTGCCAGAAGCGCTGGAACGGGGTGCCGCGCTGGTCGGTGGGGTAACCGCGCCACAACAGCTCGCGGCCCATCTCGTGGTTGGTGCCGACCATGAAGCTCTCGACGAACGCCGGGTTGGTCTTGACCAGCAGTATCGTGTCGTTGGGGATGTCCTCGACACCCGGCATGAAGGCCGACTTGTCCATCTGGACCAATCGCCGGTAAAGCGCCTCGTCGATCTTCGGGTAGGCCATCACGCGGTCGTACAGTTTCGGGATGATGAAGCGTTCCTTGTCCTTCAGCACCTCGCCGAACACGCCGGCCGGTGCCTTGGCGAGGCCGAAGTCTGCGCTGCCGAGCTGCAGCAGGCTCTCGACACGTCGCGTCACCAGCAACTGCGGATTGACTGCCTGCGCCGCCGACTTGGTCGTCGCGACGGTCTTGAATGGCACGATGTCGAGCGTGACGCCCTTGGGTGGCTTGGCGACGTCGTTCAATGACAGTTTACCGCGCCATGCCTGCTTGAAGCGGTCGAGTTCGAGCGCGGTGGACAACGGCGGTGCGACCGTGATGCTGACCTGGCCGGCAGCGGGCGTGCTGCTTGCGGTGAAGTCGGCGCCGCCGGTCGACGTGATCGAGATCGGTGTCTCTGCGGTACTCGGCACGCTGTTGGCCGGCAGCGAATTGAACAGCGCGTTGTTGCCGTAGCGGCGGATCGCGTCGACCTCGACCAGGCCGATCGTACCCGGATACACGGTTGCACCGACGCGGCCACCGCGCAGCGTGGTCTTCGGCGCGACGTCGAGCAGCTGGCCACCGCGCGCGTCGACCTTGAGCCCCTGCACGCTGACCGCCGCCGGCGTGTCGACACCACCCTGCACATTGAGCAGGATGCCCTCGGCCTTCATCGGCTTGCTCGCGCCGAGTTCACCGGCCAGCTGACGCATGCCGACCGCGCTCGTCGCGCCACTGTCGGCGAGTGCGGCGTTGAGTTCTCCCAGACGTTGGAAGTGGCTGTCGGTCAACACCCCAGCCTTGAGCCGGTCGCTGATCGACGCATCGCGCCAGCCGTCCTGCTTGAGCTGACGCTGGGCGACGGTGCCGCTGCGTCTGAGTGCGCGCAGCGTGCGTTGATCGAGGCCGCTACCCAGGCCGGGCACATCGATCGCCACTTTGCCGGGTTTGGCATTGCCCAGGGCCTCCAGCGTTGCGAAACCGTCGCTGCGGAAACGTGCCGGGTCGGCGAAGCTGGCGGCCGCGGCCTTGGTCTGGAAGCCGGCGGCCAGTTCGACCAGGTGGGCGGCCGCGGCGTTGGCCGAGCCGACCGTCCGGCGCAACAGCGCGCGCGCCGGGCTCAGCGTGCGGCGCAGCGCGCCGTCGACGAAGCCGTCGGGCAGGCTGGTGCTGTGTGCATAGCCGTACACGGTGAATTTTTCGTCGATGCGGATGCGCGTCGACGCTGGCGCGAAGATCGTCAGCCGGCGTGCCTCGGGCAGGATTGAGAAGCGCTGGGTCAGCAGCGTCAGTGCCTTCTTGGCCAGGTGCGACAGGCTGAACAGGCGCTCTGCGCGCAGCACATCGCCGACCTGCTGCCAGGCCGCGCGCATGAACGTTTCCTGGTTCACCTGTACCAGGCGGGTGCCGACACCGGCGGCCATGCGCCGCGGCACCGATGCGTTCAGGTGATCGAGCCAGCGATCGCGCTCGTCGGTGTCGATGCTGTGCCGACGGGCGTGGAAGCCGCCGTAGATCGGTGGGCCGACAACCGGGATCTGCAGTGTCGGTGCATCGAGGTCGAGCATGCCCTGCGACGACGCCTCGGGGGCATTCAGCACGCTGGCGAGATCGTCGGCGATGGCGTCGTCGGCGCCCGGCTCGGGTGAGTCGGCGATCGCCAGCGACAGCAATGCGCCTTCGTACTGGGCGAGGTAGTTATCGCGCACGTAGTCCGGATCGGGGTTCTGGCGCGCGTCGTGCGGTTGCAGCAGGTAATCGGCATCGACCTCGACCGGCAGGCGGCCGAGCTTGTCGAGCTTGTCCTGGATGCCGGGCGGGTACTCGGCCGGCGCCTTCAGGCGACGTGCCAGCGTCTCGAAGTCGCCGGCCGGGCCGGTACTGAAGGTCCAGTGGTAATAGCACGGCAGTTCGAAATCGGTCTGTGCCTGGGTGCCGGCCCAGGCCGGTGACAGCGTGGCGTCGGCGGCGACCGGGCGACCGAGCGCGGCATCGAGGCCCGGTTTGAAGGTCGGCACCAGGCACGCGATGTAGCTCTTGTTCGGCTGCAGTCGGCGCGGACACACCAGCCGCGACAGGTTCTTGGCCGGTGCGTTCTGCAGCATGTCGATCACCTGCTGGGTCGGTGCGTCGCGCACCACCTGCGCGTGCGCCCACATCCAGGACTCGGCGAGGTTCGGCAGCGGCGCATTGGTCGGCAGCAGCGTCGACGGCAGCACGCGCCCGGGCCGCAGCACCGGGTCGGCCACCTCGTCGCGCGCGAACACGACCAGCGCGATCCAGGGCGCAAGGCGGTCGTTGGCGTCGGCCTTGGCCGGTGTGAACAGCCACGGGAAGTCGGGCGTGTCGAACTCGATCGCGGCGAGGTAATTGGGTTCGAAGTCGTGGTTGTTGGTACGCGGCTCGACGCGCACGATCACGCGTGGATCGATGCCGATCACGTCGCCGGGGCCGAGCACCTTCAGGTCGATGGTCGGTGTCGACGTCGCGTCGGTCCCGCCGGATCCCTTCAGCTTCAGACCCATGCTGACGAGCGGCAGCGCTGATACGCCGTCCAACGTCAGCGAGGCATGGGTGTGCGCACGCGCGAGGCCGCGCCGCGCCCAGGGCATGAAGTCGTACTTCAGATCGGGATCAGCGACTGCCATCGCACGTCTCCGGTGCTTGCGAAGCTCGAATGCTGGATCTGCCGTCATCCGCGCGCAGGCGGGGATCCATGCGGCTGCTTTCTCTGGATTCCCGCCTGCGCGGGAATGTCGAAATGACCGGGAACGACGTCTTTGTTGAGATGACCTTGTCCATACCCGTCACACCAGCTCGAACAGTTCGGCGACCTGGGTCTGCTCGGCCGCACGTTGGCTTCCGGCGTTCGAACGCAGACCCTGTTCGGCCGCGAACACGCCGCTGAACGCCTGCTGTACCACCGGCTGCTGGTCGACGATGCCGGTCACCGCGGTCGGCGCCGCGTCGCGGAAGGTCAGCGGCGCGGCATCGGCCGGCAGCATTGCGTCGAGTTCGCGCAGCCCGGAACGGGCGACCGCGCCGGTCGCGACCATCCACTGCGCCTTGGCGTTGGCCTTGCCGAACAGGTGCGCGCCGAGCAGCTGGCTGCTCAGGCCGCCGAGGAAACCGGGTGGCGGCGACAGGTCGCGGGTCTCCCAGTCGACCGGGCATTCGATCGACGGCCCGGCGACGAAGTCATCGAGGTTGAAGTCGCGCCCGGCCGCCATCGCTTCGAACGACGGTTTGCCGAGGCGGTCGTCGTCGGACATGTTGAAGAACTGCGACGCGGCGAACTGTTCCTTTTTCACGCTCGGTGCGGCATGCGCGGCGCCGGCGGGGAAACTGATGTCCTCGATATCGAGCGTGTTCGGGCCCTCGATCGCGGCGTCGCCGACCTTGTCGAGCCGGACCGCGAGCGGCACGCGCGTCTGCGTGAACGCGAGCGCGGCGAGCGGGTGGGCGACGATCTCCTTCTCGCCCTCGCGCTTGACGAAGGTGCAGTAGCTCTCGTCGGCCGACGGCAGCTGAACGCTCCAGTTCTCACGCTTCGCGGCCTCGGCCTCGAGCAGCAGGAACGCGTTCTCGGTGACCAGCGGGGTGTCGGTGTCGCTGCCCCAGGACTCGTCGAAGTCGACCGACACGCTGCCGAGCAGGCCGAGATCGACGGTGCCGACACCGCGGATGCGCCAGCGTCCCGGCCCCTTCAGCAGCCCTTCGAGGCGCACGCCGAACTCGATGCCGAAGGCCTGCGCGTTGGCCCATGCGCGGAAGTCGACCTCGAAGTAGAACTTCGGCTTCAGGTAGAAGATGGCGTCGAAACCGAGTCCGGCATCGAAGCTGGCGACGCCGACGTCGCCCCAGGCCTTGATCTCGGCGCCGCCCTGCACCGTGGCCGCGGTGACGGCGAAGTAGACCTTGATGCTGACACCGATGATGCCGATGTCGAAGCCGGCGCCGATGCGCGCAAACGGTGCCGGGATGTCGGGTGGGATGTCGGCGAAACGCGGGTGGAAGCCACCGGCCGACAGCAGGAATGTCGACTGATCGCCGAACGCGGCGCGGAACGCGAACTGCCCGGTCAGCGTGATCTTGGCGACGTGTGAATCGCGCAGCTTGCCGTCGAAGCCGATCTTGAACGGGTCGAACACGATCACGCCGACGAAGTCGAGCTGCAGACGCAGGATCGCGAGCTGCTTGTCGACCAGCGGCGGTACCTGGATGATCAGCTGGCCGAGCAGGGCCAGCTGGCTGGCCTCGATCAGGATGCCGGCGCGGATGATCACCAGGCTCGGCGTGCCCCAGCCGATCTCGACCATCGGGCCGATGATGAAGCCGCCGGCCTTGTACGGGAACAGCGTCTTCAGGGTCTCGAAGATCTGCGGTGCGTTGGCGACGACGTCCTGCGGGAACAGCACCGCGTCGAGCGCGCCGTTGCCGAGCGCTTTCGACATCTCGCCGGTGTCGGCGGTGTGCTGCACGCCGATCAGGCCGCCGACGCCGTTCAGCGTGAAGCCCCATGACAGCTGGATCGACGGGAAGTTGGCGAAGATCAGCAGCAACAGCGACCAGTCGTTGTTGGGTGGCCGCCTGGTGTTGAGCAGGCCGAGCGCCTTGACGCTGATCGACGCGAGCTTGAGTTCGAGTGCGCCGCTGTACTCGCCGAGATCGGGATCCAGCGACAGGAAGCCGCCGCCCTTGACGACGCCGGCGTCGAGGCTCATGCCGAGGCCGGTCGGCGGCTTGAATTTCAGCACCGGCGTACCGTCGCTGACGGTGATCTCGAGCAGCGCGCCGATGCGTTCGACCGAGGCCTGGAACGGGCCGATGGTTACGCCGGCCGAGATCGACAGCTCGGTCTCGATCCTCGCGAAGTTGTCCTTGGGTTCGATCGCGAACGTGATCAGCTGCAGCGTGAACGGGCCGGTCGGCAGCGCCGTGACCGGCAGGTTCACGCGCAGGCCGGTGCCGTTCTTGAGCCGGATGCCGCCGGCCGCGTCGGCCAGCACCTCGATGTCGAAATCGACCGTGATGTCATCGCCCATCACTTGCGACAGCAGGCTGTCGCCGACCTTGATGACGATCCGGCCGCCCTTGGCGCGCAGGTTCACCGACGGCGCGAGCTGGTTGCCGCCGGCCGGTTTCTTCAATGACAGGCCGCCGCCGAGCTCGTCGACCTGCAGCCGCACCAGCGGATCGCCGGCCGGGTCGGGGATGCTGATCGCACCGTTGTTGCCGCTGACCTTCTTCAGCGCGACATCGAGCTCGAGACCGAGTGGCTTGGTGTTGCTCTCGGCGACGGCGGGGCCACTGCCGTCCCACAGCACCTGCACGTCGCCGCCGGCGCCGAGGCGGAACGCCAGCTTGTGATCGCCATCGACCTTCTCCTTGGTCACGTTGCCGCTGAGGCCGAGCAGCACGCCCCTGGCCGGATCGAACTTCTTGATCTCGATCTTGCCGTCGCCGGCGTTCTGACTGAGGCTCAGCGGCGGGGGCACGAGCGGCGCGGCCAGCGTCGAGGCGCTGAACTTGGCCCAGTTCGCGATCGCCTGTTCACCACCGAACGCCTTGTCGAGGATGCCGCCGAGGACCACGGTCTGGACGCCGAGCGCGGCGGAGCTGGTCTTGCGCTGGTTGGCATTGCCGTTGCTGGTGATCGCGGCAGCCAGCTTGTCGGCGACCGGCGTGCTCGGCGCATTGCCGCCGATGTCGTCGGACAGCGTCAGCAGCAGCTTGCCCAGACCGAATGCACTGGAATGCAGACCGGCATTGTCGATCGCGCTCTTGACCTGGTCGACGACCGTCTTGATCGCGTCCCTGGCCGCGGCGATGTTGCCACCACCGATCGCGTCGATGGCCTTTTTCAACGGGTCGATACCGACGATGACCTCGCCCACGACCAGCGCCGCGACCGACAGGCTCTTGCCGGACGTGGTCGGCTTGTTGAAGGCGGTTGAGGCGTTCGGGGGTGGGGCGACGTTGGGGTTCTTGGGGTCGGTCAGGCTCCACAACACCTTGGCCAGCGCGGCACGTTGGGCGGCATCGGCGACCCCGGCGAAGGCGTCGTCGATCGCCTCGACGAACCACGCGTGGACGCGCTCGAAAGCCTTGTCGCTGGCCATGTCTCCCCCCGGTTCCGTCCCAGGCCGATTCTTGTTCCCTACGTACGCCGCCCGGTCGTCGGTGTATAGACCCGATCGCCCGTCGCGCCTATGCGGGTAAATGCGTAGGAAAGCGCTTCACCCATCGGACCTGTCGGGTACGTCACACATCGTCGCCGAGACGACGGACCCCGGGGCGTCGGCGGCGTCTCGAACGTCCCCATTTCGGGGCAGCGCGCCAGCCGGGGCGGATAAAGAAACAGGGTCTTACGCCGTTAATGTCCTCAGTCCACGCGAGCGTTCCCACCTTCACAATGACCGCCCAGGCCATGCCAGAACCTGTTGCATTGCAACAAGACATCGCATCGTCGCCTGCCGCGCAATCGGCGGACGGTGGCGGCCGGTCGGGTACGTCACAGCGTCGCACGCCAGAAATCGGTCGCGCGTTCCGAAGCGCCATCGAGCAGTGGTTGGACTGGCAGTGCCGCATGGTCGGCGGCGTGCAATACGGCTTCGTCTACGTGCCGGCCGACGCGCACCGCATCGGCTTGCAGCTGGCCGCCTCCTGGCCGGATTCCGTGGGTCACTCGTCGACGGCGAGCGGATATGCGGACAAGGCGTTCGAGAACCGCCGCAGCCTGTTGCACAAGGCGGCCGATGATATCGATCCGGCCGGCGAGGTGCGCGACTTCATCGCGTTTCCGGTCACCGCGGCCGACCGCTCGCTGGGTGTGGTGGTGTTGGTGACCGAGATCCGCGCCGAGGCGCAGCGGCAGGCGGTGCTGCGGTTGGTGGAGTGGGGCGCGGTGTGGTTGGAAAAGACCTTGATCGGTCTGCACACGGACCGACGCGGTGATGCGCGGACCACGCTGCAGGCCGTCGGCCTGCTGGCGACACCTGCACCGACACCCGTCGTTGCGCATCAGTTGTGCAACCTGATCGCGGAGCGTTTTTCCTGCACCCGTGTCGCGCTCGGTCTTGCCAGCGGTATGCAGGTGCAGCTGACCGCACTCTCGGAACAGGTCAGCTTCGACCGGCGCCTCGACCTCGTCACCCGTATCCAGGCGGCGATGGAGGAGTGCATCGATCAGGACGAGGCCGTGTGCGAGCCGCATCGGAATGGGACCGGGCACGGTCTGCGTCGTGCCCACAAGCGCCTGTGCGAGTCGGGTGACGGTGCGGCGGTCTGTTCCGTACCGGTCGCCACCGAGCAGCGCGTGATCGGCGCCCTGACGTTGCTTTGGGACGACGCGGATCATGTCGACGAAACCGTCATCTCGCGCCTCGTCGATCTGATGACGCAACTCGCCCCGGTCCTGGAACTCAAGCAGCGTGATGCGCGCTCGGCATGGCGGCGCATGGCGACCGGTGTGCGCGGACTGACGCAGCGCCTGTTCGGCGCCGGCCACTTCAAACTGAAAATGATGGTCGTCGGTGCGCTGGCGCTGCTGCTGACACTGAGCCTCGTGCAGACCGAGCGTCGGGTTGGTGCCGACGCGTCGCTCGAGGGCACCACGCAGCAGGCGATTGTCGCCCCGGTCGACGGCTACCTGCTGACGGCCGCGGCACGCGCCGGCGACCGCGTCGAGAAGGACCAGCTGCTGGCCACGATCGACGACCGCGAGTTGCGGCTGGAGCAGCAGAAACTGCAGAGCGAGCTCGACAAGCATGCAAAGGAGTATCAGGAGGCGTTGGGCGCGCGCGACCGTGCCAAGGTCACCATCGCCCAGGCCCGGATGACGCAGGCCGAGGTACAGCTCAAGCTGAATGCCGAACAGATTGAACGCACCCGTCTACTTGCCCCGTTCAGCGGCACGCTGATCAGCGGCGATCTCAGCCGCGCGATCGGCGCACCGTTCGAGCGTGGACAGCTGCTGTTCGAGATCGTGCCCAGCGGAAGCTACCGGGTCGCCTTGCAGGTCGACGAACGCGACATCGCCGAATTGGCGGTGGGGCAACGCGGCAAGCTGCGGCTCGCCAGCCTGCCCGACCAGGACCTGGCGTTCGAGGTCAGCCGCATCGTACCGTTGGCGACCGCCGACGCCGGCGGCAACCGTTTCCGCGTTGAGGCCGAACTGCTATCCCCACCGCATAGGTTGCGTCCGGGGATGCACGGCGTGGCCAAGGTCACGACCGGAGAGGCCAGTCTGCTCAGCGCCTGGACCCGTGAACTGATCGCGCGCGTGCGGTTCTGGTTATGGACTGTGGGTTACTGAGCCATCGTGGCTGACTTCCCCGACACACCCGTACGTGACGCGGCCCTGTGGCGCCAGGTCGCCGATCTGCGTCCGCGCCTGCGACACGGGGTAGAGATCCTGGTGCAGGACTACCGTGGCGAGCGTTGGTATCTTCTGCATGACAAGGCCTCCGGGCGCTTCCTGCGATTCAACACCGTGGCCTACGAGTTTCTCGGTCGCCTCGACGGCGATCTCAGTGTGCAGGACATCATCGTACTGGCGAACGCCGACGCGGGTGCGCTACGGGTTCTTACCCCGGAGGACGCCTTGCAGGTCCTTGCGCAACTGCATGCGGCCGAGGTCTTGCGCGGCGGGCTGCCGCTTGGCGCGCAGGATGTGCTGGAGCGCTATCAGCAGTCGCAGCGCTACCGTCGCCGGCGCGCGTTGAGCAATCCACTGGCATTGCGCATCTCGCTGTTCGATCCGGACAGGCTGCTCGCCATGCTGTTGCCGGCGGTGCGCTGGGCGTTTAGCTGGAGCGGATTCCTGGTGTGGACACTCATGGTTGTCACGGCGTCGCTGCTTGCATTGGTCAACGCTGCGGAGCTGTCCGCAGCGGTGGCGGACAAGACGCTGAGTGCCGGTGAGGTGCTGACGTTCTGGCTGCTGTATCCGGCGGTCAAGGCGTTGCATGAGCTGGGCCACGGGCTGGCGGTCAAGGTATGGGGGGGCGAGGTTCACGAAACCGGGATCAGCCTGCTCGTCTTCATGCCGGTCCCCTATGTCGACGCATCGGCATCCTGGGCGTTGCGCGACAAGCGCCGGCGCGCGATCGTCGGCGCCGCCGGCATCATGGTGGAGTTGTTGCTTGCAGCGCTCGCCACCTTTGTCTGGCTGATCGTCGAGCCCGGTGTCGTGCGCGACATGGCACTGAACGTGATGTTGATCGGCGGCGTGTCGACGCTGTTCTTCAACGGCAATCCGTTGGTGCGCTTCGACGGCTATTACGTGCTCGAGGACCTGGTAGAGATTCCCAGCCTCGCGTCGCGTTCGAGCCGTTATTACCAGTACCTGATCAAGCGCTATCTGCTCGGCATCGACGGCGCGCGCTCGCCGGTGACCGCGAAGGGTGAAAAGGCATGGTTCACCGCGTACGGCCTGCTGTCGCCGCTCTACCGCCTCAGCGTGACGATCGGTATTGCACTTTACCTGGCCGGCACATTCCTGATCGTCGGCATCGTACTGGCCGCCTGGGCGGTGTTCATGCAGATCATGCGGCCGCTGGTGCTGTCGATCCGCTTCATCGCGACCAGCCCGCACCTGGAGGCGCGTCGCATCCGCGGTGTCGCGCTGGTGGCCGGCGTGGTCCTGGTCGTCGTTGCAGTGCTCAGTCTGCCGGCTCCGTCCATCACCCGGGTGCAGGGTGTCGTGTGGCCGGCGGCGAATGCACGCGTCGTCAACGGCGTCGGCGGGTTTGTCACCGATGTCGTGGCGCCATCCGGCAGCCGCGTCGCCAGCGGCGATGTCCTGCTGCGGTTGGACGACCCCGAACTGCGCGCCCGGCGCACGGTTCTCACGGCACGCCTCAAGGAACTTCGCAATGCATACGCCGCGCAACGGGCAATCAGCCGGGTGCGGGCGGCGATGGTCGCCGACGACATGACGGCTGTACAGGCGGAACTCGCACATGCCCAGAGCCAGCTGGATCAGCTGACGGTGCGGGCCGGGGCGACGGGCCGCTTCTACGTCGCCGATCCGCGCGGACTGGACGGAAGGTGGCTGCGTCAGGGCGACCTGATCGGCTACGTCATGACATCCGATGCGCCGCTGGTGCGCGCCGTGGTCGGCCAGGACCAGATCGGTCTGCTGCGCAGTCGCGAGACGCGCGCGAGCGTCGTGCTACCGGATCGTATCGGTGATCAGGTCCCCGCGTTCATCGCGCGTGAGGTGCCGGCCGGATCCAGTGATCTACCGAGCGCCGCGCTCGGCGCCCTGGCGGGCGGTGAGGTCGCGATCGACGCCCGCGACCCCGAGGGCCGCACCGCGGCCGAGAAGGTATTCCAGCTCGAACTGGCGCTGCCGGCGGGAACCCCGGTGGCTGGCGTCGGCGAGCGCGTGCACGTGCGCCTGGACCATGGCAGGGAGCCGCTCTGGCAGCAGTGGTCGCGCGGTCTACGTCAGCTGGTGCTGAGTCGATTGCAGACCTGACACGGTAGCGATTCCGCTTTAAGTCCTGCAGATCGCAGCCGATGTTAATTCGCAGTCCTATCAATCGAACCGATATCGATCTCGGCCGAACAATTGCAATACGCCCATTCGAAACGACTGATTGCAGCTGTTGCGGTTGCCTGGGTGCTGGTCTGGGCACCGGGTTCCCGTGCCGCGCCCGCCGAGACGGAATCTGATTCCGAAACGTCGCTCGACTGCGTCATCAATCCAAGCGTGATCGCCGATCTTGGCAGCGGTGTGCCGGGGATTCTCGACCGCGTGCTTGTCGATCGAGCCGATCACGTCGAGGCGGGCCAGGTCGTGGCGGAGCTCGACTCAGGGGTCGAACTCGCGTCGAGAGACCTGGCCCGTGTGCGCGCGGACAAGGATACGGAGATCGATCTGCGACGGGTCAACGCGGCGTTCGGTGCCCGTCAGAATGAGCGCACGCGCGACCTGTTCGAGCGCAAGGTGATCTCGACCAATGACATGGACGAGCGCAAGACCGAGGCGCAGTTGGCGAGCATCCAGCTGCGCCAGGCGGTCGACAACAAGGAGATCGCGCAGCTCGAACTGGAGCGCGCCGAACAGGTGTTGAAGCGGCGCACGATCAAGAGCCCGATCGCCGGGGTCGTCATGGAGCGATTCAAGACGATCGGCGAATACGTCGACGAACAGCCCGTGTTGCGCATCGCGCAGCTCAATCCGCTGCATGTCGAGGTGTTCGTCCCGGTCGAGCGGCTCGGCGAGATTCGACCGGGCATGCAGGCCGAGGTGTGGTCGGACGCGGTCAAGGAAACGCATTGGCTGGCCAAAGTCAGCCGCGTGGACCTGGTTGCCGACATTGCCAGCGGTACCTACGGCGTGCGCCTGGTGCTGCCGAATCCGGACTACCGGGTTCCGGCCGGACTGCGGTGCCGGCTCAGTTTCACCGGTCAGGACGAATCACCGGTGGCTGCAGTCGATACGGTAGCGCCGCCGCAGGCACCGGCCGTTGCGGAGGAGCCCATCGCCGAAGCCGCCGACACGGCCGCAGCCGAGGACGCCGTGCCTGAAACCGCCGCGCTATCCCTGTCTGCTCAGTCAGCGGTTGCCGACGACGGCGTGGCGACGGAGTCCGATGCCGTCGATCGCCAGACGCCGTCGACGGGAGGTACAGCCGTAGCCGCGGCCGACGTTGCGGACGTGGATGAAAAGGTCTGCCTACGCAGCGGCCCCTATCCCTCGCGAACGGCTGCACGCCGGGTCGCGCGGGACCTGGAGGCCTTCGGACTCGACGTGCGCGTCGATGCCTTCGACGACCAGGAAACAAAGGGCTACCGCGTGGTCTCGGAATGGATCGCCGACCGTGGCGCCGTCGATGCCTACATCGAAAGGCTCAAACAGGCCGGTATAAGCGATTTCTTCACCGCGCCCGGAAAGCCGGTTCCGCTCCGCGTCAATCTCGGCATGTACACCGAACCGGCGTCGGCGACACGACGCGTGGATGAATTGGCGGCGCGGGGCATCACCGCATATTCAGTCGCATGGGCGCAGGCGGTGAGGCGCTTCGTGTTGACCGCCTCGGGCACGCCGACGCCTGCCATCACGAAGCATCTCGCCGATCTGCCAGTGCCCACGGCGCCGGGGTCTTGCGACCAGCTGGCGGGCCGCTAGCGTCGCGGCGCCCGTTGGTGCTCCGGTCGCGGGCGTGGCAGGACCTTCACCTCAACGGTAAGGACGAGGAAGAAGGATATTCCGTTCAACGGCGCAGGCCCGCGGCCGATACCTGAAAGAGCAAGTCCGGTGCGCCCGATGGGGCGCGGTGAACCGGCTCGTCCGCCTTTTCCACGATTGACGGAGACCATGCGTGCGCAAGCGCAACAGAAGGGCACTGCAATCGGGTCGGGTTGCGCCGATCATCGAGAGTCTCGAGCCGCGAATCATGTTTTCGGCCGACTTTCCGGGTCTCGACGCGGCGCTGCCCGATGCCGACCCGCTCGACCAGGTTGACGCGCACCAGGTGCTGGCGAACGCAGCGGACGCGTTCGCTCGGGTAGATGCGGACAACGACACCGATCTTCTTCCCCAAGGCCTGCAGGCCGGCGATGCGCCGGGTGACGCGACAGCCACGGTCCCGATTCGTCATGAACTGGTCATCATCGACCCGGGCGTCGGAGCGTTCGAGCAACTGCTGGCGGACCTGCGCGCAGGATCCGATGATTCGGTCCAGATGGAAGTCGTCGTGCTCGACGACGCGACAGGCGGCATCGCTCAACTGAGCGATGTACTTGCCCAGTACCATGACCTCGATTCGATTCACCTGATCAGCCATGGCGCGGACGGGGCCATCGTGCTCGCTGGCGACGTCATCGACCTGGCGCGGCTGCGGGCCGAAACCGATACGTTTTCAGCCTGGGGCGGGGCGCTGGCAACCGACGGCGACATCCTCGTGTACGGCTGCGACGTTGCGTCGACGCCGGAAGGCGAGGCGCTGATCGATGCGCTGGCCGCGGTCACGCAGGCCGACGTGGCCGCTTCCGACGACCTGACGGGAAATGCGTCGCTCGGCGGCGACTGGGACCTCGAGTATCGCAGTGGCGATATCGATGCCGCGCCGGTGGTGGGCGACGCGGCGCAGACCGACTGGCGCGGCACGCTTGCGGCCGATGTGCTAACCGGCAGCTGGGCGGGTACCGGTTCCGCGACCGGACCCTTTTCCAGCGTCACATCGTCGACGAACCCGGTGGGTGTGACGATGAGCTTCGCTTTGCCGGCCGGCACCGGGGTACAGAACCCCAGCAACCAAACGATGACGAGCAGCGCGTTTTTCAGCAATTCCGACGTCCAGGGTGCATCGTCGCTGTACGCCGAGATTCTGTGGGACACAACGCCGGAGACACCCGGGTCGACACCGGCGAGTGGTGATGCCGGGACAATTACGATCACCTTCACGTTCGACCGTGCGGTCGTCGATCCGATTTTGCATGTTGACAAGCTGGGTGGGTACGACGGTTCCAAGTCGAACTCGTCGCTATGGACCGTGACGACGCCCGGCGCCACCCTGACCAAACTTGCCGGCGTTGGACATCTCGACGTTACCGGCACGACATTCCAGCGCACGCCAGGCCTGACGACGACCAGTAATACCGAGGCGAGCGCTGACAGTGCGACCGGCACCGCGGCCGGCTCTATCCGGGTCAACGGGACTTACACGACATTGACGTTCACGTTCGACGCATCAGGCAATGAGGGCGCCGGCGGTGACGGTCTCGAACTGCTGTGGGAACTCGTCGCCGAGAATCCCTACATCACGAGTAATGGCGGCGGTGCGACGGCCAGTGTCAATGTCAATGAAGGCGTTACCGCGGTTACGACAGTTGCTGCGTCTGATACCCAAAGCGACCCCGTGAGCTATTCGATTGCCGGGGGTCTGGATGCATCCAGATTCGACATCAACAGTTCAACCGGGGCGCTGACGTTCAAGTCGGCACCGAACTACGAGAGCCCGACTGACTCGAACAGCGATAACGTGTACGTGGTCACGGTCCAGGCGAGTGATGGGACTTACACGGATACGCAAACCATCTCGGTCCATGTTCAGGATGTCAACGAAGCGCCGGGCGGCGCCGGCAGCCTGAGTACGACGACGCTGAACGACAACGCCGGGGCGACGGCGCTGTTCGGCGGTCTGAGCGTGACCGATCCGGACGCCGGCGAGAATGATCTGACCCTGCGCATCACGCTGT
>JAGRGY010000009.1:94859-141013 GCA_020445255.1 Gammaproteobacteria bacterium | reverse complement strand
GCCTGCTCAGCGGACTCGGTTTCAGACCCGCGGACGAGCAGCGCGCGGTGCGCGAGTTCTCCGGTGGCTGGCGCGTGCGCCTCAACCTCGCGCAGGCGTTGATGTGCCGCTCGGACCTGCTGCTGCTCGACGAACCGACCAACCACCTCGACCTCGACGCGGTGATCTGGCTCGAGGGCTGGCTGAAGCAGTACCGCGGCACGCTGCTGCTGATCTCGCACGACCGCGACTTTCTCGACAGCGTCTGCAGCCACGTGCTGCACATCGAACAACAACGCGCGACGCTGTACACCGGCAACTACAGCACGTTCGAACGTGTGCGCACCGAACAGCTCGCCAACCAGCAGGCATCGTACGAGAAGCAGCAGCGCGACATCGCGCATATGCACGACTTCGTCGAACGCTTCCGCGCCAAGGCCACCAAGGCGCGCCAGGCACAGAGCCGGCTCAAGGCGCTCGAACGCATGGAACAGATCGCGCCGGCGCACATCGACTCGCCGTTCCGCTTTGCGTTCCGCGAGCCGGACAGGAACCCAGACCCACTGCTGACGCTCGACGCCTGCGCCGCGGGCTACGGCAATGTACCGGTGATCACCCGCGTGCGCTTGATACTGAGCCCCGGCGACCGGGTCGGTCTGCTGGGTCCGAACGGGGCCGGCAAGTCGACACTGATCAAGCTGTTGGCAGGCGTGATCGCGCCGCAACAGGGGGAACGCGTGGAGGCGAAACACCTGACGGTGGGCTACTTCGCCCAGCACCAGCTCGAACAGCTGGAACCGGCGCAGTCGCCAGTGGAGCACCTACAGCGTCTCGACCCGGCGGCCAGCGAACAGGGCCTGCGCGACTACCTTGGCGGATTCGGCTTCGTCGGCGACAAGGCGCTCGAAGCGGTCGCACCATTCTCCGGCGGCGAGAAATCGCGTCTTGCACTGGCGCTGCTGATCTACCGCCGCCCGAACCTGTTGTTGCTCGACGAGCCCACCAACCACCTCGACATCGAGATGCGCCAGGCGCTGGCGACGGCGCTGCAGGACTTCAGCGGCGCGATGGTGATCGTGTCGCACGACCGTCACCTGCTGCGCGTGACCTGCGACCGCCTGCTGCTGGTGCACGGCGGCGGTGTCGACGAGTTCGACGACGAACTCGACGCCTACCCGGCCTGGCTGGCCGCGCACAACCGCAGCGTGCGCCAACCCGATGCGCCGACACGCGGCGGCGGAACCAGCGCCGACCAACGTCGCGAACGCAAGCGCAGCGAGGCCGAGCGGCGCAAGGCATTGCTGCCGTTGCGACGTGCGCTGGAGCAGGCCGAGGCACGGTTGACCCAGCTCCACGAAGAACGAGACCGCATGGAGACACTGCTGGCCGACAACGCCCTGTATGAGCCCGGTGCTGTCGAGCGCCTGCAGTCCGTGCTGCGCGGCAGGGCCGACGTCGACGCCGAACTTGCGGCCGCCGAGGAACGCTGGCTCCAGGCCGCCGAGGCGCTGCAGCAGGCCGACACCGCGGACTGACCTCGGCGACCGTCGCGCGTCGTGACGGGACACGACTTGAGACCGGCCGCGTCAGTGCGCAGAATCCCCGAACCCGTCACTGTACGTATCCCGTCATGCCGATCGTCTTCCGTCTGATACCCGCCTCGCTGGCGATTGCCCTGACCGTGGCGATGGCCGCGCAGGCAGCCGAGCACGCCAGTGAACGCGCACGGTTCACGGTCGAACGCGTCACCGCGGGGCTCGAACACCCCTGGGCCGTCGCATTCCTGCCGGGGGGCGGCTATCTGGTCAGCGAGCGTCCCGGGCGGCTGCGCCGGATCGACGCCGACGGCCGGCTCGACCCGCAACCGATACAGGGTCTGCCGGCCATCGCCGCTTATGGCCAGGGCGGGCTGCTCGACGTGGTGCTGCACCCGCAGTTCGCCGGCAATCGCTTGGTCTACTTCAGCTACGCGGAGGCCGGAAGTGGTGGCATCGGCACCGCGGTCGCGCGCGGCCGGCTCGACGGTCACCGGCTCGACGATGTCGAGGTGCTGTTCCGGCTGCAGCCGAAGAGCCGCACCGGCCATCACTTCGGGTCGCGGCTGGTATTCGATCGCGACGGCTACCTGTTCATCACGCTTGGCGATCGCGGTGAAATGGCACGCGCGCAGGATCTCGGCGACCACGCCGGATCGGTGATCCGCCTGCACGACGACGGCCGCGTGCCCGACGACAACCCATTCGTCGACCGTGCCGACGCGCGGCCCGAGATCTATAGCTACGGACATCGCAACCTGCAGGGTGCGACACTGCATGCGCCGAGCAACCGCCTGTGGACGCACGAGCACGGCCCGCAGGGCGGTGACGAAATCAACCTGCCGCAGCCCGGCGTCAACTATGGCTGGCCGGTGATCACCTATGGCGTCAACTACGGCACCGGCACGCCCATCGGCGAGGGCACGCACAAGGATGGCATGGCCCAGCCCCTGCACTATTGGGTACCGTCGATCGCCCCGTCGGGCATGACCTTTTACGACGCCGATGCCTTCCCGGCCTGGCGTGGCAGTCTGTTCGTCGGCTCGCTCAAGTTCCGCCTGCTGGTGCGTCTCGAACTGCGCGATGACAAGGTGGCGCACGAGGAGCGCCTGCTGGCCGGCGAACTCGGCCGCATTCGTGACGTGCGCCAGGGACCGGACGGCCTGCTGTACCTGCTCACCGACGAGGACGATGGCCAGCTGGTGCGGCTGCGTCCGGCGAACTGAGGCGAACCATGACAGTACAGCTCACCCCCCATATCGCGATCGACGACGACGAACTCGACTGGCAGCCGATCCGCGCCCAGGGCGCGGGCGGACAGAACGTCAACAAGGTGTCGTCGGCGCTGCACCTGCGCTTCGACATCCCGCGTTCCTCGCTGCCCGAAGAGGTCAAACAGTGTCTGCTCGCGCTGCGCGATCAGCGCGTGAACTCGGACGGCGTTCTGGTGATCAAGGCACAGCGCTTCCGCACCCAGGAGAAGAACCGCCAGGACGCGCTCGAGCGCCTCACCGAACTCGTGACCCAGGCGAGCCGGGTGCGCAAGAAGCGTCGGCCGACCAAGCCGACGCGCGCGTCGCAGCAGCGTCGCCTCGACAGCAAGACCCGACATGGCTCGAACAAGCGGCTGCGCGGCAAGGTCGATACCTGAGGTCGCGGCGCGCGGCAGTGTTACAGCAACCGGCGCAGCGCATCGATCAGTATCGCAACCGAGATCACCCACAACCCACCACGCAGCATGCCGCGATAGGTCTCCATGTCGACGCGTTTGCGGATGCGGATACCGAACCACAGCGCTGCGAGGATCAGTGGCAGTGCCACAACTGCCAATCCGACTACATCGACATCGAACGCGTCACGGCTGACGAAGCCGATGATCTGCCCGGTCTTGCTGGTAATGAAGCTCAGGTTGAAGGTCGCCACCATCAGCGCCGTCGGCATCTGCGTGTACAGCGCGTACGCGACCACCAGCGGCGCGAAGATGTTGACCACGCCGGCCAGCAGTCCGAGCAGAAAACCGAACGCGGCCATTCCCCACTTGGGCACCGCGACGACGCGCTCGGGTCGGTGCAGATGATCGCTGACCAGGTATGCGATCAATACCGCGGCGAGCAGGAAGCGGAACGGTGCCGGATCGACGTTCAACAACACCTGCGTGCCGGTGAAGCTGCCGACAATGGTGAATGCCGGGATCGGCCAGTATTCACGCAGCGCGGCGCGCCAGTTGCGTTCCGCGAGGATGCTCACGAGATTGATCGACACGGTCGGCACCAGCGTCAACAGGATAGCCGTCTGTAACTCGAAGCCGAGTGCAAGCAGGGGCGTTGCCAGCATCGGAAAACCGAAACCGAACGCACCGTGGATGAACGCCGCCAGCACGCTGACGGCTATGAACAGTATCTCGTTGTGCACAAGGTTCCATGGGGTACGACGCCGTGACGAATGCCGCGGCCCGTGTGCCAGCATATCGCAGGCGACGCGGCTTTTTGTTCGCATGCCTGACGAAGCGCGTTCACGAGTTCGATTCGATGCACTTCCAATCGTGCAAATGCAGTCTAGGCTGCATCAAATACGGGTAGCCAATCGGCCCGCTTTTACGGAGTGGAAGCATGTATCTCGGTGCAGATGTTCGCGCCACGACGGAGCGCCGCGGCAGCAAGGCGCCCGTCCCGCCCAATATCCACGCCGTGCTCACCCAGGAACAGCGCATCTCGCTGAACAAAGTCGAAGACTTCGGCTGGCAACTCGCGTTTGTGCGTCAGCCGCTGTTTCAGGAACCGGTCACGGTGATCGTCAGCCCGGATCGTGAACGCTACGCGGTGCTGGAACTCGACGGCGAGATCAATCTTCATCCGGAGATCGTCATCCGTCACTGATCTTTGATCTGTGCCAGCAGCGTGCGTATGCCATCGCCACCCAATCCGCGCAGGCGTGCAATATTGCGCGCGGGTATCGCGTCGGGGTCGGCGACGGATTCGAGCGCGGCGGCCAGGCCGTCCTCGCGAATCAGGTGGAACATCGGATAGGGCGAGCGGTTGGTGAAGTTCGCGGGGTCATCAGCTGCCGCGTCGGCAAACCGATAGTCGGGATGAAAGCTCGCGACCTGCACCATGCCCTCGGCACCCGCCTCACGGACCGCGAGTTGCAGCATTTCGAGCATGTCGAGATAGTCGTCGAACGACGCCAGGCCCTGCGGCACGACCAGCAGCGATGTCTCGAGTTCACTCGGATCGCTGGTGAACAGCTCGAACAGCGCGGTCAGGAATGCCTGGTACACGCCATCGGTATCGTCCTGATCGCAAACCGACACCCCGACCCGCCCGGCGTTGAACGGCGCCGCCGCGAATGGGCACAGGCCAAGACCGATCACGAATTTTTCGATCCACGCGCGTGTTTCGGCGACCACGTCCGGTGCCGTGTCCGCGTTCACTCGACGACCTCCACCCGCATGCCGACACGCAACCGGCCCGGACCGTCGTGAATCAGGTTTTGACCGAAGAAAACCTTGTTGTCGCGACGACGGTAGGTCAACAGCGTTCGCATCGGTTCTGCACCGCGCTCGCCGGTCTCGATGTCGACAGTCGGGATCACGCAGCGCGAACACGGTTTGGCGACGCGGAAGCTCATGTCGCCGATGCGGATTCGGCGCCATCCATCCTCGGCATGCGCATCACAGCCGGTGACCACGAGATTCGGTCGAAAACGCAGCATCGGCACCGCTTCGGCGAGGCGCGCATTGAGTCCATCGAGCGATGCCTTAGAGATCAGCAGAAACGGGAATCCGTCGGCAAAACCCACCTCGTCGTCTTGCCGCGCATACGCGGGATCGACTGACCGACGCACGTCGTCGGGCTGCACGACCAGGCGACAGTCGCAGCCGAGAAATTCGCTCAACCAGGCATCGGCGTCGGCACCGACGCCGTCTGCCGAGACCCGGTCACTCCAAACCACGACCTCGCTTCGCCCGCCGGCAGACGCGGCGATCGTCAGCGGCGGCATGCCCGTGGCGGCGAGGTGCAGATGGCCTGCCGCGTCGACGTGGGTGTCGATCAGGGCCATGCGCGACTGCTGGCGCTGGGTCAAAAAGCGCCCGGCGGCATCGACGACCATCCAGTGTCGATCGTGCAGCAGACCCCGCCGGTCGGCGACAAATTCGTCGAAGCACTCGCCGCGCAACGATTTCACGGGATAGCGATAGATCGCGGAAAGGGTCAACCCCGACACCGATTCGTCCTCAACTTTCCCGCTCCCGGGCCGAAGTTAACTGTCGATCCGGCCGACACGGGAATTGCAATGGAACTGGCTCCATATCTCCGCCTAATGGTACAGCGCAACGGCTCCGACCTGTATTTCAGCACCGGCGCGGTGCCCCATATCAAGATCGCCGGGCAGACGATGGCGATCGGCGACCAGAAAATGGGACCTGGCGACGTCGCCAAGCTCGCCTATTCGGTCATGAGCGACGATCAGATCCGCGAGTACGAGGGCACGCTCGAGTGCAACCTCGCGATCTCGGTGCAGTCGCTGGGCCGTTTCCGCGTCAATGTATTCCGGCAGCGCGGCGATGTCGCGATGGTGATCCGGTTCATCAAGGCGGAGATCCCGAGTATCGAGGAGCTGTGCCTGCCGCAGACGCTGAAGAACCTGGTCATGGAAAAGCGCGGCCTGATCCTCGTGGTCGGTTCGACCGGCTCGGGCAAGTCGACGACGCTGGCGTCGATGATCGACTACCGCAACACCAACACGACCGGCCACATCCTGACGATCGAGGACCCGATCGAATTCCTGCACTCGCACAAGAAGTCGCTGGTCAACCAGCGCGAGATCGGGCTGGACTCGATGAATTACGAGAACGCGTTGAAGAACGCCCTGCGCGAGGCCCCCGACGTGATCCTGATCGGCGAAATCCGCGACGCCGCGACGATGCAGCACGCGATCGCCTACGCCGAAACCGGTCACCTGTGCCTGTCGACGCTGCATGCCAACAATGCCAACCAGGCGCTCGACCGCATCGTCAACTTCTTCCCCGACAGCGCGCACAAACAGATCCTCAACGACCTGTCGCTGAACCTGAAGGCCGTGGTCTCGCAGCGCCTGGTGCCGACGGTCGACAACGGCCGCCGCGCCGCCGTCGAGCTGCTGGTACAGACCAGCTACACCGCCGAGCTCATCCAGAAGGGCAAGATCAACGATCTGAAGGAGGCCATGGAGCAGGGCGGCCAGCGCGGCATGATGACCTTCGACCAGTCACTGTACGACCTGTTCACCGAACGCGCGATCACGCTCGAACAAGCACTGTCGCACGCCGACTCGCGTAACAACCTGGCGCTGCGCATCCGCCTCAACGCCGGCGGCGCAGCGACCGCCGCCCCGGCACCGGCCAGTCCGCCGCCGGACCTGGACCTCAAGGGCAACGTCGCCGGCTGAACGCGACGCGGCGACACGTTCCCGGGTCGCTGCACGCCCACATCGGGTTTTCGCGCCGACGGGCGGATCGGTGATAATGGCGGCATCGCCCGCCGCCGCGTTTCGCCATGAATCCGTATCGTTCTTTCCAGGTCGCACGCCTGCCTGAGATCCGCTTCGGCAGCGGCTGTCTCGACGAACTGCCCGCGGTGCTCGCCGGCTACGGACGGCGCGTGCTGCTGGTCACCGGCCGCCAGTCGCTGCAGGCGACCCCGCGCTGGTCGAACCTGGTCGCGGCGCTGGCCGAGGCCGGCATCGAATGGCAGCAGGTCACGGTCGCCGGTGAACCCTCGCCCGAGCTCGTCGACGCCGCCGTCGCCGTGCACCACGGCGCGCAATTTGACGTGGTCGCCGGCGTCGGCGGCGGCAGCGTGCTCGACGCGGCCAAGGCGATCGCCGGCCTGCTGCTGCCCGGCAACAGCGTGCTCGACCACCTGGAAGGCGTCGGCCGCGGCCTGCCCTATGCGGGCCCGGCGGTGCCGTTCGTCGCTGTGCCAACGACCGCTGGCACCGGCAGCGAGGCGACCAAGAACGCGGTGTTGTCGCGGCACGGGCCGGACGGTTTCAAGAAGTCGTTTCGCGACAACCGCCTGGTCGCCGAGGTCGCGATCGTCGACCCGGGCCTGCTCGACAGCTGCCCGAAGGCCTTGATCGCTGCGAATGGCATGGACGCGTTCACGCAGCTGCTCGAATCCTACGTCTCGCTGCGTGCCAGCCCGTTCACCGACGCGCTGGCGTCGTCGGGCATGCAGGCGTTTCGCGACGGTTTCTGGCAGGCGTGGACCGAGGGCGACCCGCTGGCCCAGCAGGGCTACCAGAAAATCGCCTATGCGTCGCTGTGTTCCGGGATCACGCTCGCGCAGTGTGGGCTGGGGTCGGTGCATGGCCTGGCCTCGCCGCTCGGCGCCTACTTTCCGATCCCGCACGGCGTGGTCTGCGGCACGCTGGTCGCGGCCGCGACCCGCGTGAACATTCGCGCGCTGCGCGCGCGTGCACCCGACAGCCCGGCGCTGCGCAAGTACGCCGAGGCCGGTATCCTGCTGAGCGGCAGAATGTACGCCAGCGAAGGCGCCGCGCAGGATGGGCTGGTCGACCTGCTGGACGACTGGACCGAACGCCTGGCGCTGCCCCGTCTCAACGCGTACGGCATGCGTGCCGACGACATTGAGCGCGTCGTCGCGAGCTGTCGCGGCGGCAGCATGCAGACCAACCCGCTGGTGCTCACCGACGATGAGCTGGCCGGTCTGCTCCACGCGCGTCTCTGACACTGCATGCGGCATTGGGCTGGCCGATGTGGCCGCTACCCGACTGCCGAAAACCGAGCGATTGTTTTGACTTCGGTCATACTTAAGTTCCGACGTGACGGCAGAATGGTGGGGTGCGCCTCTGGCTCGCAAAGACAACAACTCGCGTTGGTTTTTCAATCACATCTCGATTCACGAGGGAGGGAGTGACATGCGCAAGATCGCGAAGACTCTGATCGCCGGTGCGATCGCGGGTACCGCACTCGCGGCCGGCACCGCCAGTGCGTTCTGGAACGACTGGGGCGGCGGCCCGTGGGGCGGCGGTGGCCCGTGGTACGGCGGCGGTGGCCCATGGGGCGGCTACGGCGGCCCGTGGGGGGGTGGTGGCTACCCCTACTACGGCGGCTGGGGCGGCGGCTATCCCTACGGCGGCGGCTGGGGTGGCTACCCGTACGGCGGTGGCTGGGGCGGCGGTTACCCGTACTACGGCGGCTACGGCGGTGGCTACCCGTACTATGGCGGTTACAACACCTACAGCTATCCGTCGACATCGACCAGCAAATCGAGCAGCAAGAAAAGCAGCAGCAAGTAGGCCGCTGCGATTCCTGCAACAGCGCGCCTTCGGGCGCGCTTTTCATTTGCACGCCCGGCACGCACCGGCGACGCGCGGGTCGATCGCGCCCGTATCAGTACGGTCTGCCGGCCGGGTAGTTCAGCATCACCTTATCCACGTCGACCGGCGGCGGCATGAACAGTGGATCGTGCGCAGCCGCCGACGGCTCGGGCAAGCGGCCGTCGCGATAGTCATCGGCCACGCCCTGCAGCGCCGCCACCTGCAACCATGCGCCGCCGAGTTGCGCCATCCCCACCAACTCCTGTTGCAGCTCACCGGCCTTCGCGAAATCACCCCCGGCCGCCAGTGCCAGCGCCAGCAGCCCGGTATGCGGTGGTGCCGGATCGGCCGCGTGCAGCGCGCGCGCGATCTCGACAGCGCGCGCGGCATCGGCGACGCCCGCTACGTTCGACGTCGCCAGCAGGCGCGCGAGCAGGTAGCGGAACACCGGTGGCTCGGGGAACTGGTGATCGAACGCCTCGAGCTTGGCGCGCAGCACACTGTCGTCGGCGCCGCTGTCGCGCAGCGCACCCCAGTAATGCAGGTACAAGTGCGCCTCGCGCACGCCGGCGGCGACCGCGCGTTCGTAATCGGCGGCCGCGGCTGCGGGGTCGCCGCGGCGCAGTTCGAGGTCGGCCAGGTAGCTCAGTGCGCCCGCGTGCGACGGATCCATCGCCAACACGGCGCGATAGCCGTCCGCCGCGGCCGATGAGTCGCCGTCGGCGTCGCGGACCACGGCCAACAGGAAGTGCGGCAGCGGCGCGTCCGGACCATCGGCGGTGGCGCGCCGCAGTTCCTGTTCGGCCTGCAGCTGCTGTCCGGACAGCCACAGCGCACGCGCATGCGAGGTACGCGCGAGAACGTTTGCCGGCTCATCGACCAGACCGGCGCCGAACGCCTCGGCCGCGGCTGCGAAATCACGCCGCCGGACCGCGAGCACACCCTGCTCGAAGCGATAGCGTGCACCGACCTGCAGCGACCGCAGCTCCGCGACCAGTGGGTCAGCGTAGTATGGTTTGACCTCGCCGGTGCGCGCGAGATGCGCGCGCGCCTCGTCGCGTCGGCCCAGTCCGACCAGGGCCTGGCCGTAGGGATAGTTCACGGCATCGGCCTGCGGCTGCATCGCCAGCACCTCGCCGAGGCGCGCTGCCGCCTGCTGCCAGTCGCGCTCGAGCAGATCGATCTGACCGAGCCCGTACAGCGCGGCCGCACGCAGTTCCGGCACATCGACGACACGACCGAACGCGGCGCGCGCCGCGTCGAGCCGGTTCAGACCCAGCAGCGCCTCGCCGCGACGCAGCGCCAGTGCCGGGTAGTCCGGGTCAAGACCGGCGGCGACGTCGAGTAGCGCCAACGCCTGCCCGGTATTGCCCTGTTCGAGTGCGATGTGCGCGGCATAGTAGGCCCAGCGGAAGGCCCGCGGATCGAGCACGCGTGCGTTGTGCAGTGCCAGCTCGGCACCCGCAAACATGCGGTGCGCGCCATACAACGCACCGAGACGACCAAACACCCCGGCGAGCTCGGTGTCGTCGACCGCGTCGCCGGCGAGCAGCGTGTCGAGCTGCGCACGCGTATCACGGATGCGTTCGGACTTGGCCGGATCCAGTTCGTCGAGGCGCTGCGGCGGGATCGGTTCGAGGCGGCTGGCCCAGCGCGACGGCAGGTCGGCCAGGGCTCCGCGCGACGCATCCGGCGGGTCGGCTTGGACGGTGACGCACAGCGCGGCGAGCAGCAGTGCCGCGGCGAAGCGCGTCACGGTATGCGCTCCTGCTCGACAAGCAGTTCGCGATCGACGCCGTCGACGTTGACCTGCTGCACCTGCCCACCGGGCCAGGTGACGGTCAATGCATCGACCGCGCTCACCGTGCCAAGACCGAACGTCAGCGGGTGTTCCACCTGGCTCAGGTAGCCACGGCTCGGCTGCAGCGTCCGGTATTGCGTGACATCGCCGGCGTGCAGCATGACCCGGGCACCCAATGCATCGCGGTTCGCGGTCGTGCCGACCAGTTTCAGTCTCAGCCAGTGGTTGCCGGTGTGCTGATCGTTGCGCAGCAGCACGGCACGCAGTCCGTTCTGCACGATCGCGAGATCGAGATCGCCGTCGCCGTCGATGTCGGCATATGCCGCACCACGGCCGACCATCGGCTGGCCCAGGTCGGCCGTGCTGTCGAGCAACCGAAAACGCTGTTCGCAGCCGTCGCCGCAGTTCCAGAACAGCTGTGCCGGTTGGGCGTAGGTCTGGCTCGGGTGCACGCGGTTGATGTCGTTCTCGAGGTGGCCGTTGGCCTGGAACAGGTCGAGCCGGCCGTCGAGATCGGCGTCGAAGAACAACACCGCGAACGTCAGTGCGAGGCGCGAGTCGGGACCGAAACCCTCGAGTACCGCCTCGTCGACGAACGGGCCGCGGCCGTCTGCGGTCACGTACAGCGAGCTCATCTCGTTGGCGAAGTTGCCGATCGCGATGCCGGTGTCGACATCGTTGCGGAAGTGCGCAATGTCGAGTCCCATGCCCGAAGTCGCCCTACCCTCACGGTCGAACGCGATGCCGTCGAGCAGGCTGTTCTCCTCGAAGCGCCCGCCGCCGAGGTTGTGGTAGAGGAAATTGCGCGTGGTGTCGTTGGCGACGACGATGTCGGTCCAGCCGTCGCCGTCGATGTCGGCGGGCGTGACCGCCAGTGCCTTGCCGGCGGCGTGCCGGTCGTCGCCCTCGGTCAACGCGATGCCGGCCGCCTGGCTGACGTCGCTGAAGCGGCCACCGCCGTCGTTGCGGTACAGCCGGTTCAGCGCGCCGGTGTGATGCTCGGGACCACCGTAGGCGCGGCCCAGTCCGGCGAGGCGGAAGTCGATCTCGCGATCGATGTCCGGCGTCCAGGTGATGTAGTTGCCGACGAACAGGTCGAGGTCGCCATCGTTGTCGACATCGACGAAGGTCGAGCCGGTGCTCCAGTCCTCGGGATTGCCGCCGACGCCCGCGTCGGCGGTGACGTCGACGAAGCGGCCATGGTCGTTGTGCAGCAGCCGATTGGTGCCGAGGTTGCTCAGGTACAGGTCCTGCCAGCCGTCGTTGTCATAGTCGCCTACGGCGACGCCCATGCCGTACAGCTGGTACACCAGGCCGGCGTCGGCGGTGACGTCGGTGAAGCGACCGCCGCCGTCGTTGCGGTACAGGCGGCCGGTACTGGTGCGGCCCTCGGCATGGTCGGGCCACCAGGTCGAGTTGGTCAGGTAGAGGTCCGGATCGCCGTCGTTGTCGTAGTCGAAGAAGGCCAGACCGCCGCCCATGGTCTCGGGGATCAGCTTGTCGCCGTACGCGCCGTTGACGTGCACGAAATCGATGCCGGCGCTCGTGGTGATGTCGGTGAACGGGATCGCCGGTGGCGCACTCGGCAGTCGCTCGACCGGCGCCCGCTGCACCGGGGCCGCGATCGTCACCTCCTTCGGCACCACGGGCGGCGTGACGTCGCGACCGGACCACCACAGCAGTGCCGCACCCACCGCGACGAAGCCGCCCACCGCGAGCGATACGCGGAACGCGCGCGCGATGCGCGCCTCGCCGGCGTCGCGTTCAGCTGCCCCGCCCATCGCCCGTCGCCAGTGTCGCCGTCACGTTGTGCGTACCCACCGATGGCACAGCTGGTGCCGCGAGCCCGATGGCGCCCGGACGCTGCAGATCATAGATCGCGACCGCCTCGGCGGCATGGTCGGCGGCCGGGTTGTGCCGACGGTGCTGGGCGACGGCGCTTTCGACGGCGTGATCGTCGGGACGGTACCTGTCGACCAGCGCACGTTGCGCCGCGGCCTGATCGTCGTCACCGAGGTCCGCGCATACCAGCGCGAGGTTGAAGTGTGCGTTGAGGTCTTCGGGTTCCTGTGCCAGTACCTTCTCGAATTCGACGCGCGCCTGCTGCAACAGGGCCGTGCGCTGCGCCGCGTGGGCTGCACCGCGGGCCTGTCGCGCACGCTCGTACAGCGTGCGGCCGAGCAGGTTGCGCGCGCGGAAGTCGTAGCCGAAGTCGTAGCCACGCAGCCTGGCCTCATCGAAGCGCGTGTCGAGCAAGGCACGCAGCGTCTCGCTGGCCTGTTCGAGATGGCCATTCTCGCGATCCACCTGCGCGGTAAGCCAGGCCCGCGTCCAGGGTCGGAACGCCGGGTACTCGACCGCCGCGCGCTGCAATGCGGCGACGGCATCCGCGATGCGGCCTTCCTTCAGGTACACGCGCGCGAGGTTCAGCGGCCCATCGCCGCGACCCAGCGCCTCGACCGCGCGAAACGCCTGCTCGGCCTGGCGCAGCGTGCTGCGCTGGGCCTCGCCGGACAGCAGCAGGCCGATGCCGTAGTCGTTCCACCGCTCCCACAGCGCCGGCCGATTGCGATCGGCGGTCGCCGTGCCGCCACCATCACCGCTACCGCCACCGGAGGCGCCGAGCACCACGCGGTCGGCGTCGAGCGTGACGATCGGCAGGTCGTTGCCGGCGAAGCCTTCACCCTGCACGTACTTCAGATAGGTCGTGTCGAATTTGCGATAGCGCAGCGCGGCGTCGATCGTGATCGGGCCCTGGACATCGTCTGGCACCTCGATCAGGTAGTGCACGACCGCGGCGGCGCCCGGCGGAATCTGGTGGTTGTACAGCGCGACGAAGGCATCCTGGCCGTTGCGCCGGTCCATGCGTTCGCCGGCGCGCGTCAACACATAGCTGTTGACGAAGAAGGCCCACGGATCGACCACGCCATCGCTGCCAACCGCGCCGCTGCGCCCGATCACGCGATCACCGGCGCGCACGTCGATATCGACCCACAGCTCGTTCGAATCGGACGTGCCCTGGGTAAGGTGGTGGCCGACGCGCCGATTGCGCACGACCGCCTCGACCAGGTAGCGCCGGCCGGGCTGCAGCGTGTATCCGGCCGAGTCGATCGGCGCATGCAGTTCGCCGTCGACCTCGCCCGCCTCGCGCACGCCGAAGATGTCGATGCGCGCCGCGCCCTCGAGCATCTTCGCATGTGCGGCGATCGCATCGGCCGGCAGGTCGACCGCGTGCGCGAGCCCGGTGTTGGCGGCCGGGAACTGGTGGCTGTGCACCTTGCGCGTGCCGCTGTCGTCGAAGTCGCGCGCGGCCGGATCGTCCGACGCCTGCAGCGGCATATGACATTTGGCGCAGGCGACCACTGCCTGCGTCGGGTAATAGAAGCTGTCGACGCGATGCCCGGACACGCCGCTCTGCATGAAGCTGTCGTAATGATTCTGCGCGCGCAGCCACTTGTAGTCGTTGACCGCCTGCGGCAGGTGCGCCTTGTGGCAGCCGCCGCAGAACGCCGGCGTCGAGTGCATCGGCTTGAGGAATCCGCGCTTGTGGTGCTCCGGCCGCGCCCGGATCAGTTGCCGGGCCACGGCCCTGAGCAGCGGGCTGGCACTGCGTTCAAACGGATAGCTGACCGGCGTGTCGATCGTATAGTCGGCGTTGCCGAGCACACTGTTGACCTGGGTGATCGCGTGGCAACTGGTACAGGTCAGACCGGCATGCGCAGTCGGGTCGTTGACGATGTCGTAGTCCGGATCGTCGAACGCGCCGCTCAGCAGTGGCACCACGTCGTGGCAACCGGCGCAGAACTGCGCCTTCGCGACCGTGCCCGTGGTCTGCATCGAGACCTTGCGCGTTTCCTGCACGCTGAAGCTGTAGAACGGATTGTTGAACGAGCTCAGCCGGTGCGAGCTCTGCCGCCATCCCGCGGCGATGTCGGCGTGGCAGTCGGCGCAGAAGTCGTCGGTCATGAACGCCTGCGCGGCGAGGTGCCCGCCACCGGGTGTACGTACCAGCGTGGTCTTGAACGCCGGTCGAGCCGGCGCCTCCGATGGCGCGACGTCGAACACCTGCCATGCCAGCGTCAAGGCAGCGAACCCCGCGGCAAGTGCGGCGCCAACGATGCCGAGCGACCAGCGTATCCGGCGTCCCGCCAGCCGGTGCAGCACGAACAGCCACACGCTGACGAAAGGTACGACCACGTGGATCCAATACGCGGGCCCGCGCAATGCCGGGTCATCGATCTCGAAGAAACCGAAACGCGTCAGCACCACGCCACTCGCGAGTACGACGATGCCGCTGGCGAACAACGCCAGGCCGGCGCGCACGGCATTGCGGTTGGAGCGGTGCAGAGCACGCCGCATATGCAGGCCACCGAACATCAGGAACGGCACGATCAGCAACAGCCCGAGCACCAGGTGCACGAGGAACATGCCGAGATAGAAGCTGTCCTGGCGCGACTCGCCGCTGGCGTACTCGAACAGCGTCGTTGCACCGAGATAGGCCGAGTTGACGGCCAAAACGGTAAACAGCACGAGCACGACGACGAGCAACCTGGCGGCGACGCCGCCGATCACGGGCCGGGTGGACACGTTGTTCGCGTTGCGGTCTTTTTGCATGCGGATGCGTTCGGTCGTGGAATCCGGCATCGGCACCGTCTGCGAACCCGATTGGCCGATGCAGAAAAAGGTTCGTGCGCACCATTGTCCAACGCCGGCCGCACGCACGTCGTCACTCGTTTCATCGGTAAATCGCATGCGTTTGATGCGAATCAAGCCGCGACACCGTCGAAAGCCCGAAGGAGTGCGGGTCGGTTGTCGAGGAATTTTACACTGGTCCCAGAGCCGGATCGGTCAACGCCAACCAACTGATCGTCTTATTCAAATTCAGCGACTCGGTCGTCCCGGCGCGGGGCGGCGGCCGATCCCGCAGCGATACGCGGGCGCAATCTGTCAGCTTGGTTGACGAGCGCATCGATCGCTGCACAGTAACTAAACGATTTTCAAGGCATTCCGACCGTGGGCACGGAATATGCCGAGATTTCAGCACCGCGTCGGTTGTTGGTCACGCAACGGCCTGACCAGCGTGCGCCGGCGTCATCCGGATGTGGCGCGTTAGGGCCCCTTCGGGCCTGGGAGTGTGCTCAATGTTCCGTCGATTCCGATCCCCAGCATGGGTAGCTCTTGCGGTGGCGCTTACAGCCCCCGTTTCCGCGGTGACCTCGTCGTCCGTGACAGGCGCGAAGGCAAACGTCAAGAACCTCACGCCGGTACCGGGGGGCGTAAACGGCGTCGGCAGCATCTGTGTCTACGTCGATGTGGATGGGGCGCCGATCCCGAAGCCCGCAGGTACGTCGAAATGCAGCGTGACGGTGCCCGCCGATTCCTACACAACTCCGAAGACCGAACAACAGGGTCTGGTCGCCGGCACCTACACCGGATGGGGCCAGGACAAGGCCAAGTTTGCGGCGCCCGCGGGCAGTCCGGTGGTCGGACAATCGGACTTTCTGGCCAACGAGACGAGCGGGACCAATCCGACCGGAACCACGACCGCGAAGGCGCACGGATTCTGGGCGGCCTCGATCACACCCGCGGGTGATACCAGCGTGCGCCTGCGCACCGCCGCCTCGGTCGATGAACCGGCCGGTCTGGCGAGCCTGCAGGGCCACGCCGCCGCCGAGGCCAAGGACCCGATCAGCTTTGAATTCGATGCCTCGGGCAGTTTCGACTTCACGTTCGAGCTGGGCGACCCGCTGCTGTTCGACCTCGACGGCGAGCAGCTGCCCAGCCTCGCCTTGTCGTCGGACAACCCGCACAGCGGTGTCGCGGCATTCATCCGCGTGGGGCTGAACGGCGTGAGCTATGCGGGGCAGGATCTCGACGGCGATCTGTTCACGCTGATCATCGGCGGCGAGGGGATCATCGGTTCGGTCGACGACCTGTTTGCGGAATTCGTTCCCTGGACCGGCCTCGGCCTGTCCACCACGGACATCCTGGCGGTGGAAGACTACGTGCTCGACGCACTGGTACCGCTGGCCACAGGTGGGTTCGGTCTGCCTGCCGGTACCGAGATCCCACTGATCGGACCCGGCGGCCCGATCGACACGCTCACGTTCGATCACGGCGTTGGTGAGGTCGAGCTGCATGCATCGGCCATCTCCGCTGCAACCACCGTCGCGCAACCGGCAACGCCGTTGCTGCTGCTGATGGGGTGCCTGGGATGGTATTGCCGGCGGCTGACCGGCCGCACGGTCTTGGTCTAGAAGCCGATCCCGACGCCGACGCCACCGCGCGTGCCGCCGCTGCCAACGCCGATGCCGATGCTCGGCGTGATGCGCGGTCCGCCGTACGTCGTGTTACGCGCAGCATCCCACAGCTTCAGCCGCTCGCTGATCACGACGGGGTAGCGGTACGGCGCGTCACCGACGCGACCGTCGGTGAAACCCTTCAACAGGCCGCGCACCTCGATCAGCCGGTCAGGCGCGTATTCGTGCGGTTCGAGGAAGCCCTGCTTGTCGACGATGAAGCGCCCCTCTTGCTGGCGGTCGACCAAGGGCCGGCCATCGGCGTCGAGCGGCAGCGCCAGCACCTCGACCAAGGTGCGGTCGTTGAGGTTCTTGACCTTGACGATCTGCCCGCCCCAGTGCACCTCGCCGTTGGCGTCACCGCTGGCGACGATGTCGGCCGGTGTCGGGCCGGTCGATGCCGGCGGCGTGCTCGCGCATCCGGCCAGCAGGCCGAGTCCGAGCAGTGGGAACAGTACGCTACGCATCTCGCATCACCATCCGTAGGGCCAGTGCCGGTGAGGCCACCACGGCCCGTAGGGCCACCAAGGGTCATAGTAATACGGATCACGATACCAGCGTGGCTCGGGCGGCGGTTCGTATGCCGGCCACAGATGCATGGCCTCGACGGCGACCAACGGGTAAAGGTACGCGTAGTCGCCGACCGGGCGGGTCAGCGCACCGCTCAGCGTCCCGCGCACGGTGAGTCGCTTGCCATCGCGGTATTCGACCGGATCGACAAAGCCCTGCACGCGCGCGATGAAACGCACCCCGTCGCCGCCGTCCGGCTGCGGCTCGGCGTTGTCGAACAGCGGTCGTGCGTAGATCTCGACGTCAGTATGGCCATCGGCGTTGCGCACGCCGAGGATCTCCCCGCCCCAGCGCACGGCGCGCCCGCGATAGCGTTCGGGTTCGGCCTTGACCGCGGAATGCGACGGCTCGTCGGCGATCGGCTCGCCGAGTTCACGCGGCGGCGCAGTGCTGCAGGCGGCCATTGCCGAGGTCAGCAGCAGTGCCAGCAACCGACCGATACCCACCCGCTGTGCCGCCATTCCGCTCACCCTCGCCATCCGCATCAATTGGGTCACGACAAGCCAGGATAGTTCCCTGTCGGCCTGTCGTCGCACCGATACGTATAGAATGCGCTTCTTTCCGCAACCACCGGGTCATCGATGGCCGATGAGATTCTGCCGTGCTGGGTGTACCGCAGCCCGCGCAAACAGGAGATGTACCTCTACCTGGCCAGCGAGGACGACTTCGGCTGTGTCCCGCCGGCGCTGCTGACACGGTTCGGCGAGCCCGTGCTGGTGATCGAGCTCGAACTCAGCCCCGAGCGCAGGCTCGCGCGCGAGGACGTGCGCAAGGTGATGCAGAACCTGCGTGAGCACGGCTTCCACCTGCAGATGCCACCGGAGCTGAACCCGCAGTTGTACGAGGGCAACCCGGTATGAACCGGTGTCGACGGCATGCGTGACCTGTTCCTGGTCAACCTGGCGGGCAGCGACCGCCCCGGGGTGACGGCAGCGTTCATGGACGCGCTTGCCGACCACGGCATCAACGTGCTCGACATCGGCCAGGCCGTGATCCACGACCGCCTGAACCTCGGCATGCTGATCGAGATCCCCGACGCCGCCGAGTCCGGTGCGGTCATGAAGGAACTGCTGTTTCTCGGCCACGGCCACGAGCTGAAGGTCGAATTCACCCCGGTCGCCGCGGACGACTACGAGACCTGGGTCGGCGCACAGGGCCGGCCGCGTTACATCGTCACGCTGCTCGGGCGCAAGCTCAGCGCGGCCAACCTCGGACACGTCGCCTCCGTGGTGTCGCGTCATGGTCTCAACATCGACACGATCAGCCGCCTGTCGGGACGGCATTCGCTGCGCGATGCCAACCCCGGCCGGCGCGCCTGCATCGAGTTTGCAATCCGCGGCGTCGCCGATGACCCGGAGCAGCTGCGCCACGACCTGCTGGCGCTGACCCGTGACGACGAGGTCGACGTCGCATTCCAGGCCGACGACCTGTACCGCCGCAATCGCCGGCTGATCGTGTTCGACATGGACTCGACGCTGATCCGGTGCGAGGTGATCGACGAACTCGCGCGCGCCGCCGGCGTTGGTGAGCAGGTCGCATCGATCACCGATGCGGCGATGCGCGGCGAGCTGGGATTCGATGACAGCTTCCGCCGCCGCCTCGCGCTGCTCGCCGGGCTGGGCGAGGAGGTGCTGGAGAAGATCGCGCGCGGCTTGCCGATCACCGAGGGCGCCGACCGACTGATCGCGAACCTCCGACGCATGGGTTACAAGATCGGCATCCTGTCCGGCGGATTCACCTATTTCGCCGAACACCTGAAGGCGCGCTTCGGCGTCGACTGCGTATCGGCCAACCCGCTCGACATCGTCGACGGGCGCCTGACCGGCCGCGTCGTCGGCGACATCGTCAACGGCGCGAAGAAGGCCGAACTGCTGCGCGAGATGGCGGCCCAACTCGGGATCGACATGCGCCAGACCATTGCGGTCGGCGACGGCGCCAACGACCTGCCGATGCTGGCGATCGCCGGCCTCGGTGTGGCGTTCCATGCCAAGCCCGTGGTGCGCGCGAATGCGCGCCACAGTATCTCGACGCTGGGGCTCGACAGCATCCTCTACCTGCTCGGTGTCCGCGACCGCGAGGTGGTCGAATGAGAATTCCGCTCACCATCCTGGCGCTGGTCGGTATGGTGCTGCTGGCGCTGTACAGGTTCGCGCCGCCGCCCGGGCCGGATGCCCTGACACCGCGCACCGACCTGCCGTGGCAGATCACGGTGCAGCCGGACGGCGGCAGCCGCGTGTTCGATCTCGACCTGGGTCGTGCGACGCTCGGCGACGCGATGGCCAAGTTCGGCACCCCGGAGGGGCTCGCGGTGTTCGAACCCAAGTCGGGCGGGCTGTCGCTGGAAGCGTATTTTGGCACCGTGCAGCTCGGTCCGCTGACCGCCAAGGTGGTGGTCGGACTGGCCGCCGATGCCGCCGAACTCGAACGGCTGCGTGCAACCGCGACCGGTCGCGAGGGCTCGCCGAGCGGCGACTGGAAATACCCGCTTGGTGGCTCCACGCACGAGCACATGCAGCGCCGCATCACGGTGATCAGCTATGTGCCGGGCACCCGCGGACTGGACGCGGATTTTTTCCGCGCACGCTTCGGCGAACCGGTCGCGACACTGCGTGAGACCGAGCAGGCGGTAAGCTGGTTCTACCCCGACCGCGGCGTCTCGATCCTGATCGACGACGACGGCCGTGAGGTGCTCGAGTACGTCGCGCCGCGCGACTTCGTGCTGCCGGAAGCGGCGACGCCGCATTCCGCGACCGATCACGTCCAGAACTGACGCGCATGCCCACACAGCGACAGCCATGTACTGGCGAAATCGACCCAGCACCGTACGCTCCTGCGAGAGACGTGGTGCTCGTGCGCTTTGAGCCTGCTTTCGGCCAGGACCAGGCCTGGCGCAGCAGCATGGTTGGGATGGGACTCACTCCTTATGTGGAGTCGTCCCGATCTCGAGCAGGTAGGGCATCTCGAAATGAATCGAACGTCTTCCACGCTGGAACCGGAGGTACATAATCGGGTCGGGGTGCGTATGTTGAGTACTCCACCGTCTGCATCTTGTGGATGTAGCGAGGACAGTTCGGAAATATTGTGCTGGCCGTGACCCGGACTATGAACACGGCTCCGGGAAAATCTGCGCGCAGTGGATCGTCCGCCGAGATCTGAGCGGACCCGTTGACCCGGAGGCGATTGGGTTCTTCAAAATCCAAAAACAGAAGCCCCACGGCTGGATTCACGAGAACGTTTCCCCAAGATCGATACATTCCATTTCCGTCGTAGTCCGGGAAAGCGAGCGTTCGATCATCGAGTACACGAACGAAGCCAGGGAGCCCGCCTTTGTAGGAGCACTCCGGCTGACCATGGGCATCTGCAGTTGCGACGAACATCATTGGGCGGCTGGAGATGAAGGCACGGTCTTCCGCCGTGAACGTGGAACGAACAGTTACCTGTTCGAGGCGATCTGCCAGCGGTCTCGTTTCTCGAATGTCTTGAAGGTGCCGCATCCCGTCGTGATACATGCTTTCGTCATTCATGGTGCCCTCCGATCAACGGCCTAACGTCGTGGTAAGTGGCGCTCAGCATNNNNTCGGGCAACAATGGCGAAGCCATGCGCGAGCAGGTGCTGAGTTCTGAGCGTCCGAGTGAGGAGCAAAGCGACGAATGGCTTGACCGCATTGTTAGGCTGCTCATTATTCGCACCTTACCGGCCGCACCATTGACCCTCGCATGGCACGCCATCGCCATCTCCATCGATTTTCACGCCCGGGCAATTCGTCAGATAGAAAAGCGCCTCTTTACAGGAGGACATCTCCGCGCAGCGTGTTTTACCAGCGCAACTGAAATTGGCACGTTCCGCGCGCTCCATACTCGACCAGCCCAGAGGGCCGCTTGCATTCGGCATAGATATCGTTTTTTCACCTAGCATGCTGATCACGGCCGCACCGGCGCCGAGCACAAAAATGACCGTGAATAGCTTTCCGAAGATCCCTCTACTTTGTTCAATGCGCTTTTTTCTTGGTTTTTTCGTATCAGCTCGTATCGACGATACACCTACGATACTCGCGTTAACTGCCCTCTTCTTTCCCTTGTTGTCGAGGTCCAATTCGAAAGTTATCTCGTCGCCTACCAATGGCCGACGGGCCATGTTCTTCAGAGCTGACACATGAACAAAGACGTCGGGCCCGCCACCCTCGGGGGAAATAAAGCCGAACCCTCTCCCGTCGTTCCAACGGTTCAACTTACCCCTCAACTCGGCAATCCCTCTTTTTCAGCCTAACGCCCAGGCAAGCGGCGCTCAGCTCGGAGCGGTTGCTCGGGAAAAAATGGTGAAGCCATTCCCGAGCAAGCGTGGAGCGCTGAGGGTCCGAGCGAGCTTGCGAGCGTCTTGACCGCCTTGTTAGCCATTCACAGCTCGATTTCTTGGACGATGAAGGCTGAAGATCTTGAATGATCTATGAAATTGCCTTCGTCTTCTTGTAAGGCCGCACCGAGCTTTTGGCCTTGCGGCGAACTCATGCCTTGAATCAACGCCTCTTCGGATTCGAACCACACCTCAGCGACACCATCGTATTCGGGCTGCATTCCACGAGAAGTTCTTAACCCTTCGTTCAGCGGACTATTCAGCGTATGGGACTGCACATACCTTTTTGCTCCCATCGCATCGGCATTGCGCACAAAGAAAGGACCGTGGCTGTTTCGCCAGTAATCTTGGAACTGCTCCCGAGACATATCCGGATGGCGAGTGATGCACATTACGAACTTGATCATGTTTCATACCCTATTGCCTTGGGGCTGCTTTTCTATGGCTAACAGTGCAATAGACAGAGTCTTCGTATAACGCGATCGACAGAGTCTGTCCATCACGGCCCTGACGGTATTACGCCGACGAAATCGAGTCAAAAAGCGGACATTTCGCAAGAGATCGACGCCGAACCGCCTTGGTCGCATTGCAGACGTCGTCTTTGCTGGCCCTGCACCACGACGATCGGTGTAGGACCGAGAAAACGGAACCCCGTGAACCCGGTGCGAAAACCGGGTGTCGGCGTGCCGCGGACAGGAAGCGAACTCAGCCGGCGCGGATCAGCTCATCCATACGCTGTTTTGCGGCAATCCACGCCGCACCGGCGTTGCCGCCTTCGGCCATCAGTTCAATCATGCGGTAGGCGACCTGTCGCTGTTCCGGTGACAGGTCACGCAGCTTGGCGAGCTTGAACAGGCAGCCCGCCTGTTCGAATTGCAGGGTCGAGGCGAGGGCGTAAAAGGTGAGCGCCGACGCCGAATGAGGGGCCGCCGCGATCTGCGCCAGCACCTCGTCGAGTACGTCGGTCACCCCAGCACGCGGCTGATCTGGCAGGCGATCGCGAAGCTGCCCTCACCCCCCTCGACCGGCGTGCACCGCAGTACCTGGACCTCGGCCTGCATCGGTGGCGTGATGTCGTTGATGGGCTTGATCTCGAGCATCAGTGTCGCATTCGGCTCGATGGCGCGGTCCAGCCACATCAGCAGTCCGCCGCCACTGAGGTTCTTGACGATGGCACCGCCGCCGTCGCCGTTGACGACCTCGAAGCTCGCCGGACACTCGATATCCATGCGCGGGTAGTTGCGCTTTTCGCGGTAATCCTGCATCCGTCCTCCCTTGGTTGTCGTGCCGATCAGCCGGTGTGCCGGCGCCAGGCCTCCAGCGCGCCCAGGCACTGCGTGTTCAACTGCCACGCGCGCTGAGCGGTATCCGCCTCAGTGTAGCAACGCAGTTCGGGGGCGTTGCCAGAGGGCCGCAGGTGCACGACCTCGGCGTTGGCGAAGGTCATTCGCAGGCCATCGGTGACGTCGGTGCTGACCGGTGCGCCGAGCTCGGGCAGCAGCTCGGCGGCGTCCGCAGGCCGTTCGGACAACGCCGCGATATGGCTGGCGCTGATCTCGGTGGGAAAGTTCTTCAGGCGGTCGCTGGCCGTGTAACGCGCCGGTAGCAGGTCGCCGAGTTGCGACACCGGCACCCCCTGGCGGCGCGCGAGCAGGATCACCGCCAGCGCGACCACGAGCGCGTCGCGCGTGGGCAGCGGTTCGAGGTCACGGCCGTCGAGTTCGATCGGGGACATGATCAGGAAGCCACCGTTGGCCTCGTAGCCGACGACCCGCTTCGCGCCGTCGTCGACCGCCTGCAGCATGCCTTCGATCACGTAGGGCGAACCGATCCGGGTGCGGGTGACACCCTGGAACCAGCCGGACTTCTCGAGTGCCGTGTTGCTGCTCACCGGCGTCACCACGGTGTCGGCATCGAGGAATCGCGCGGTCAGGATGCCGGCGACGTCGCCGCGCAGCCAGTTGCCGTGCTCGTCGCCGACCAGCGGCCGGTCGCCGTCGCCGTCGGCCGAGACCAGCAGATCGAATGCCTCGGCACCGGCCCAGGCCCTGGCCAGCGCCACGTCTTCGTCGCGCACGGCCTCGGTGTCGACCGGAATGAACGCATCGGAGTAGCCGCGCCTTACGACGTCCGCACCGAGGCCGCCGAACACCTCGGTCATCGCGCGCGCGGCAACGGTCGAGTGTTCGTAGACCAGCACCCGCGTGCCGTTCAGACACTGGGCCGGCAGGAAATCGAGGTAACGCGCGACGTAGCGCCGGTAGGCGCTGGTGTCCTCGGCTGGCAGAGGCGGCCGTTCGACGAAGCAGCCGGCATCATCGAACAGCGTGCGCGGTGCACTGACCACCTGTTCACGAATCCCGGCCTCGTCTGCCTTGAGGATCTCGCCTTCCGGTCGGTTGAACTTGATGCCGTTGCGGTCGTCGGGGATGTGGCTGCCGGTCACCATCAGGCTGGCGATCTGCTCGCCGATCGCGTAGGCGGCCACCGCGGGACTGGGGATGTTGCCGCAGTTGACCGGCTGGTAGCCCAGGTCGGCAATCGCGGCGGCGGCCGCCGCCATGATGCGCGGCGTACTGGGCCGATGGTCGCCGGCAAGCGCGACCGAGTCGCCAGGATGGATCGCGTTGAGCTTTTCGAGGTACTGGAGAAAACCGACCGTGTACAGGTAGCAGACGCGGTCGGTCATGGCTTCGGCGAGCCCACGTGCACCGCTGGTGCCGAATCCGACCCCGCTGCGTGCCATCAGGTCGGCGATGGCGACCGTCTCGGATTTTTCGTTCATCGGGTGTCCGCGAAACCGCAACGCCGCGATCTTATCAGTATGTGGAGCCGTACACGGCAATCCCTAGTCGTGCCACCAGCTCAGATAGACACCGCCCCAGACGTGCTCGTCGGGGGCCTGTGGCAGCCGCGTGTCGCCAGCCTTCGCGTTGACCGCGAACGTGAGCTGCCACCCGGGCCATCCGCGGGTGATGCCGACCGCCCCCTCCCAGACCAGACGTCGCATGTCGCCGTCGTCCACGGTCACCCGGCTGTCGCGGAACTGGCCCTGCAACAGGGCGTCGTAGGCAACCGCACGCAGCCGACCGGCGGCCCAGGCATACAGCTGGGTATGCTGTGGCGATGGCACGAAGCTGCCGCGGTTGACCGGGTCGTGCGGGGTGCTCCAGAAGGGTCCGCGCTGCGCGCCGACACGCCCGGTGAGGCCGATTGCGGCGTTGGTCTGAAAGCCGAGGTTGGCCTCCCAGCTGCGCGCGACATCCCAGCCACTCCCCTGCGCAAGCAGACGGCCACTCGCGACGCGCAGCCGCAGCGTTGGTTCGCCACCGTTCGAGATCTGGTGTTCCCAGCCCTCGGGGTCGACCGGCCGGTCGGTTTCGAACTGGTCGCGTACCCACCCGTGCAGCGCCGTCTGCACGTTGCGGGCGACATTCAACCCGATCGCTCCGAGCATCACCTCGACGCCGAGCACCCGGTCCGCATCGGCGACCACCTTCTTGTTGGACAGGTACAGCAGCGAGGCGTACGGGCGGTCGTCGAGGATCGGCGCGGGGTTGCCGATGTCGTCCGGCGTGTAGGTCACGGCGCCCGCAAGGTAGCTCTGGTAGAGCCGACCGCAGGCCCGATCGAAACCCACCAGCGGTTCGAGTGCCGCCAGCAGGTCGCGATAAACGGTCAGTGGGCCGCGGTCGTGGTAGACCTCCACGCCGACCCCCATGGTGTAGTCCCGATCGCGATTGGTGCCAGGCACGAACAGGTCCTGGTCGACGTAGACGCCGACACCCAGACCCTCGCTGTCGGCGGGTACGGCACAGGTGTCGGCAAACGCTGCCGGCAAAGCCAACACGCACGCAACGAGGCACGGCAGTCGCATCGGGGCCTGATAGATCGAGTTGCTTGGTCGGACTATATCGCCACAGCGGCGTGACCGGAGGTGACCCACGGCAACTTGTTGTTGTGTTGTTGTGGGAAATCGTTGTGGGTAACAGGCAATCTCGGTTTTTCCGTAGCGGATCGCGCGATCCGGGCCGCCAGAATCGGCGGATGTGTTAACCGGAATGTGAACGACATCACATTTTGACTGCCTGCTTTCGTCTAGACGTTGTGGTCACCGCCTGAGAAAAGAGCCGCACCGATCAGCGGACGCGTCGCGGGAAGTCGAGAATCAATCGAAAAATCAATAATTTGGGTTCGGCGTAATCGGTTCGACGAGATTGCGTCTGGCACAGCAGGGAAGGTGACGACGGCGAGTCGTCGCCACGATACGAAAGGGATTCCTGCCGCCCCCGGGGGCCGCCGACAAGGCAACAACGAGCCAACGACCGATGGTGCCGCCGGGACTCGACGCGAAATATCGTTTCCTGGCGGGTCGACGCGATATTTCGCGGCGAGATTCCGTGGTGGCGCTGGGTGTCTGCGGCGCAAAAAGTCTTAGTGGATTGTTTTAACAACAGATTTTTTCTTGGCACACGGGTTGCTATAGCTTAGTCGCCGAACACGCAGAGGCGTAACGGCAGACGAGTGTTCCAAGGTGTTTTGGGCAAGGTGAAACCGATGCAGACGACATACTCGACCTCAGGTGCGAATCAGCCGGACGACCGCGCCGGCACCCTTCTGAGCGTCGCCGGGCTGGTGGCATGGCTGTCGGCCATGTTGCTGGCCATCGCGGGACCGCTGCTTGGCATTACGGTACCCCCGTTACTCATCGTCGGCATGGTGGTGTTCTCCGGTGCGTTCTCGGTGCTGTCGCTGCCCCGCCTGATCGGGCTCGGCAAGCATGACGACAAGCAACACGGCCGTCACGCGTGAGGGCCCCGGATTCAGTGAAGTTCTCCAGGTAACCATAACGAACCGCATTCCGCACGAATGGATCCTGACCCCCGCCTCCCCGGGGGTTTTTTTTGCCCGGCCGGACCGACGGAGGACAGCGCCGAGACCCACCGGCCACGGCAGTGCGCCCGACGGTAACGGGTCGGCCACCGGTAGCGTTGCGGGCCGTTCAATTTCATCCCCCGCCCGATTCGCGCAGAATGCACACAGGCCCCCGCTGGGACGGGAGTGCCGCCACAGCCTCGCGCGCCGGACTCTGTCATCGTGCCTCCGACAATAAGAACAAAGCTGATCGTCTACACCGCGGTACCCGTCGTGATCGTCTACGTGGTGCTGCTGGTCGTTGGCATGGAATACGTCAAGCAGGGGCTCCAGCGCGACGCAAAGACCCTGCTCAGCGAACATGCGCGCCATCAGGCGACACATCTGGCGCTCGCGCTGTCGCAGGCCACGGTGCTCGCCGAGAGCCTCGGTGACCTGATGCTGGCCGACCCGGAACAGTCTCAGGAACTGCTTTACGCACATCTGATCGACGGCCTGCGCCGCACCCCGCTCGTCAACACCGCGGCGGTTCGACTCGCCGATCCGCCGCGCAGCGCCTTCATGCGACGCGGCATGGACAAGGGTCGTCCGCTCGAGGACGGCGAGGGACGCGATCAGACACCCGGCTGGCACGCATCGGGCGGCAGCGTCAGCTTCAGCCGACCGATCTATCGGTCGGGCGGACGCGCAGGCATGACCTGGGTCGTGCTGTCGGTAGCCGACCTGTATGTCGAGATCGAAGACATCCGCAGCCCGGACATCGATCTGCTGATCCGGCGCTCGGACGGCCTGTTGCTGAAACCCCCGCACGACCGGCTGCCGGCGAGCGTGATGGAACAACCCCCGACGGCAGGCGGCGTGCGTACGATCCGCGCCGCGCACGACGGCGACGACTACTGGCTGGTCGATGCCCAGCTGCCCGGCTTCCCCTGGTGGACCACCGCCGTCATCAAGACGCGAACGGCGCTCGCCCAGGCGCAGCGCGAGATGCTGCTGTACGCATTGGGGCTGCTGCTGTCGCTGCTCGCGATCGTCGCCATCATCGGCACCGTCGCGCGCCAGATCACGCGCCCGCTGGTGTCGCTCGACGACGCCGTCGAGCGCATCTCGCACGGTGACTTCGCCGTCGCCCCCGAGGTGCATTCGGACGACGAACTCGGTCGCCTGGCCAGGGCGATCAGCCGCATGGCGGGGCACATCGCGGACCGTGAACAATTGCTGCGCGACGCCCAGCAGGTACTCGAGCAACGCGTCGTCAAGCGCACCTCGGCGCTGCAGGAGAGCAACGCACGGCTACTGCTGCAGATCGACGAGACGCGCAAGACCCAGCGGGCGCTGCGCAGTGCAACCGATCAGGCACAGCAGGCGAACCGGGCCAAATCCGAGTTCCTGTCCAACATGTCGCACGAACTGCGTACACCCTTGCACGGCGTGCTCGGTTACGCCCAGCTGTTGCGACGCGACCCGCAGACCAACGCCGGGCAGCGCGAAAACCTGCAGGCCATCGAGCGCTGTGGGCAACACCTGCTGACGCTGATCAATGACATTCTCGACCTGACCCGCATCGAGGCCGGCAAGATGCGGATCGAACGCCAGAACACCAATCTGCGGCAGCTGATCGACGACGTCTACACCATCGTCGCCCAGCGCGCGGCGCAGAAGGGCCTCGCGCTGGGACGTAAGCTTTCCGACCGCGTGCCGACGACGATCGACACCGACCCGGTCCGGTTGCGGCAGATCCTGCTCAACCTGCTGGGCAATGCGGTGAAGTTCACGGGCAAGGGCTCCGTCGAATTGACCGTCGACGTCGACGCGGACGGGATGCTCGCGTTCGCCGTCAGCGACAGCGGCGTCGGCATCCCGAACGACAAGCTGGACGCGATCTTCGACGCCTTCCAGCAGGCCAGCGATGGCCAGGCCGTCGACGGCACCGGCCTCGGTCTCGCGATCAATCAGCGCCTGATCCAGCTACTCGACGGCGAACCGCTGCGCGTCGACAGCACACCCGGCCGGGGTTCGCGGTTCAGTTTCCGCCTGCCGCTCGGCAGCGTAACGGACCACGACCGACCCGACGTTGCCGCCGAGCTGCCGAGCAGCCACCTGTGTCTGGCACCCGGTACGTGCTGCGCGACCCTGATCATCGACGCCGACAAGGAGAACCGCGAGCTGCTGATCGCGTTGCTGCGCCACCTCGGCTGCACCGTCACGGCCGCTGCGGGACTCCAGACCGCAGGCGCGTCGCTGGCAGCATCGACATTCGACCTGGTACTGGTCGACGTCCGTCTGCCCGAACCGGAACTGGCCGGGATTGCGCACACATTGCGCAAGTCGGCATCGTTTGGCTCACCGCGCCTGGTCGCGGTGAGCGCGAGCGTGGTACCGGCCAGTGACGACCAGGTGCTGGATGCCGGTTTCGACGGTTTTCTCGGCAAACCGTTCAGCGAACGCGAATTGCGCGCCCTGCTCGAGACGCTGGTCGGCGCGAAGTTCGTTCCACGCGAGACGACCGACCCGTCCGAGACACCCTGGCCGACCGGTCTGTCGACCGCCACCGCGGAGGTGATCGACACCGCGATCGTCACCGGCGACGTCGCGACGCTGTTCCAACTCGCCGAAGACCTGGCCGATGAACCGGGAGCGCCGCAGACCGATGTCGAGCGCCTTGCACTGATGGCGCGCAGCTTCGATTTCGATGGTTTGAGGCGGCTCGCGCAACGCCTGCGGGAATGGGCATGAGGGGCTGCGCGGCGGCATGACACCACGCCGGCATTTCTCCTATGATGCGGCGATCCAGCAGGCACCGGGATCGGCGTGAATTCCCCCCAGACAGACAACAGCACCATCCTGCTCGTCGACGACAATCCGACCAACCTGCAGCTGCTGTTCGGCACGCTTCGCGGTCTCGGACACAAGCTGCTGGTCGCGAAAAGCGGCGAGGATGCGTTGAAGGTCGCGCAGTGGGCACACCCGGACCTGATCCTGCTCGACATCCTGATGAGCGGCATCGACGGTTTCGAGACCTGCGAGCGTCTCAAGGCCGACCCCGAGACACGTGACATCGCCGTGATCTTCCTGTCTGCGCTCGACGACACCGACGACAAGATCAAGGGCCTGTCGATGGGTGCGGTCGACTACATCGCCAAGCCGTTCCAGTCGGAGGAGGTGATCGCACGTGTCGAGACGCACCTGACGATCGCCCGCCTGCGCACCGAGCTGGCCGAGCGCAACCGCCAGCTCGAGGCCGCCAACCAGCCAATCCTCGACGCGGTCGGCGATGGCATCTACGGCCTCGACCTGGACGGCCGCATCACGTTCGCCAACCCGGCGGCGATGCAGCTTACCGGCTACCCGCAGGAGGCGCTGATCGGTCATTCGCTGCACGAGCTGCACCTGTACGCGCGCTGGGACGGCAGCCCCTACCACTTCATCGAGACCGGCATCTACCAGACGCTGAAACAGGGTGTCGCCAAACAGAGCGACAGCGACGTGTTCTGGCGCCACAGTGGCGACCATTTCGCCGTCAGCTGGACCTGCACCCCGATCAAGCGCGGCGGTGAGGTGCAGGGTGCGGTGATCGCGTTCCGCGACATCACCCAGCGCAAGCGCCAGGAGCATCAGCTGCGCGAGGCGCTCGCCGAGGTCGAGAACCTGCGCGACCGACTGCAGGCCGAGAATGCCTACCTGCAGGCCGAGGTGAAGAACGAGGGACGCTTCGACAGCATCGTCGGTGAGAGCCCGGCACTCAAGGCGGTGCTCGAGCAGGTCGATCAGGTCGCACCGACCAACAGCTCGGTGTTGATCATCGGCGAATCCGGCACCGGCAAAGAGGCGATCGCGCGCGCGATCCACGACCTGAGCCCACGCCGCGACCGCCCACTGATCAAGGTGAACTGTGGTGCGATCACGCCGACGCTGATCGAGAGCGAATTGTTCGGCCACGAAAAAGGGGCATTTACCGGCGCCGCGAAACAACGCCAGGGGCACTTCGAGCTCGCCGATGGCGGCACCATCTTCCTGGACGAGATCGGTGAACTGCCGCTCGACGCACAGGTCAAGCTGCTGCGCGTCCTGCAGGAGCACGAGATCAGCCGGCTGGGTTCCGAGGCGGCGATCCAGGTCGACGTGCGAGTGATCGCGGCGACGAACCGCGATCTGGTCACGATGGTCGAAGGCGGGCGTTTCCGCATGGACCTGTTCTACCGCCTGAACGTGTTCCCGCTCACGCTGCCGCCACTGCGCGAGCGCCGGGAAGACATACCACTGCTGGTGTCGAAGTTTCTCGCCGACCAGGCACGCGCACTTGGCCGCGCGTTCAGCCGCGTGTCCGAGGACGGCATGCAGCTGCTGATGAACTATCACTGGCCCGGCAATATCCGCGAGCTGCAGAACGTGATCGAGCGTGCCGCCATCCTGGCGCGTGACCAGGTGGTGCCGATCGCACGTCACCTGGTGTACTCGGGCATCGCGTCGCCGGCCGATCCGAACCCAGCGGCGGCGCCGCCGACCGCCGCCCCGGCGGCCGCGGAACTGGTCAGCCTGGCCGAGAACGAGGCCCAGTACATCCGGCGCGTGCTCGAAAGCACCGGCTGGCTGATCGCCGGCAAGGGCGGCGCCGCCGAGATCCTCGACCTGCCGGCGAGCACGCTGCGTTCGCGGATGAAAAAACTCGGCGTCGAACGCGACGAATGACAATCGGTCGGCCGGGCGGGCCGGGCACGGCCAAAGATTGCTAATATGGGCGATCACGCCCGTATCCAGGTGATCCGACATGACCCAGCGTATCTCGTTTTCCGGCAATCTCATCGTCGCCGCGACGCTCGTCTGCGCAAGCGCGTTCGCCGGCGACGCCACGACGTCGTCGTACCGCATCATGACCGACGACGAAGTGGCCGCTCACCGGCAGACCATGCAGATGCTCAGCGGACAGGCGCGCGACGACTATCGCAATGCCCAGTACGCGCATTTGCGTCAGCGCGCGCTCGACAACGGCTACCGGATGCCGGCGTCACCGCCCTGGCAGTCCGCCGGCGCGGCGACCGCAGACAGCGCAGCCGGCGGGGCATCGATGGCCGATATCGCAGCGCGCCACGAGGCGCTGCGTGAAAAGCTCCAGGCGCGACGCAATGAGGCACCCGCATTGTCGGACGCCAAGACTGCCGACGGCGTAACCCCACCACGGGGACCGGCAGTCTCGGTGCCTGCACAGGCAACCGCATCTGCGCCACAGACACCGCCGCCGAGCGAAGCGCTGGTCCCCGCCCCCGCGATCACGGCCCCCGCCTCGCCGCCACCCGTTTCGCCGGCCGCGGCTTCGCCTGAACCGGCGCAGTCCGTCGAACCGGTCGCGCAGTCCGATGTACAGGACACGCAACCGGCCCACGCCAAGACACAGGACGCAGCGGCTGCAGCCGCGCCGCAGGTCGTAGCTCCCGCGGACACCACCGGCAGCGAGATGTCGGCGGCGGCCGAGAGCGGCGGCCATGCCGGCAGCGAGGCGATCAGCGCATACCGCGAGGCGATGCGTTCGCGCTTCGACGAGTACATGCGCGAACGCCAGGCGCAGCACGAGGAGACGATACGTCAACAGCGTGAACAGCGCGAGGCGGCCATCGAACAGAGCAGGGCGCAGATCTCACGCAACCGGCCGCCACAGCCGTATCCCTACCCGACGGCCCCGGGCTACGGACCGCGCTACCCGGCGGCGTTTCCCGGTTATCGAACGCCTTACTGGCAGCAGTGACCGCGCGATGCCGGTGTACAGCGCCGGCGCGCCCGACCTGGCGGCCGGAATTGTTCAGTCGACGTCCTCCATCAACTGCTGGATGCGACTGACGTAGAGGCGCGTCTCGGTCGGCGCAAACGGGGCGACGCGTTGCCAGGCGCGCGCGTCGCCATGCTGGCCGACGGCACGCTTGTAGGCCTTGAGCACGTTGCCATACCCTGCGTTGTAGCTGGCGAACGCGAAGTTCAGGCGCTCATTGGTGCCGATGTCGTGCTTCTGTTTCCATTTGCGGTACAGCTGTCGGTCGTAGTAGATGCCCGCCGCAACGTTCCAGCGCGGGTCCTCGATGTTGGCGATATACGGAATCTGCTCCTTGATCTCCTTGTAGGTGCCGGGCAGCACCTGCATCAGGCCGGTCGCGCCCATCGGGCTCTTGGCATCCGGATTCAGCGCCGATTCGGCGATCGCCTGGGCCTTGAACCAGTGCCAGTCGAAGTGGGCGCCGAAATAGTGCTTGGTGTACTTGCGGAACAGGTAGTCGAATTCGCCGGTCCAGCGTTCATGCCGCACATTGGCGTCAATGCCGGCGATCGCCAGTGCCGGCAGCAACGCCGCCAGCAGCCAGCCTGTCCCGCGCCACGTCATCGGCTCAGTTCAGCCCCAGCCCGATCACCAGACCCATCGCCGTGCCGATACCGATGAAAATACCCATGATCATCATCCCGACAGCCATGTTGCCGGCCGCGAGCTGCTGCGGGATGCTGAAGTTGACAATGTGACTGAACACCTTGCATCCGAGCCACATGAACAACAGGGTCAGGAAGCCCCCCATGCAGGCATACAGGATGTTGAGGATCAGCGGGTCGATCGAGTCGCTCATTCGGACACTCCCAGGGCTCTGCGTATTGTCGTCTTTTTCGGCGAGGTGCAAGCATACGGAGCGGCACACGAGCGCTCAACCCGCGGCGAGGACAGGTCCACGCCACCGGGCATGCATCGGACCCGAACCGCAATCCCGCCCTGCGTCAGCTGCCGCGTGCCTCGCGGATGCGCTCGTAGGCCTGACGGATCTCGTGCGTCTTCTGCGCCGCGACCTTCATCATCTCTTCCGGCAGACCCTTGGATACCAGCTTGTCCGGGTGATGCTGGCTGAGCAGGCGTCGGTAGGCACGCTTGACCTCGGCATCGCTGGCGTCGCGAGCCACGCCGAGCACCGCGTACGCCTCGTCGAGCGACGGCCGACCGCGCGTCGGACGCCCACCGGCACCCCCGGCCTGCCCGCGGCGGCTCCCTGCCCCGGCGAATCCACGCTGCGCCCGCACCATCCTCTCGAGCCGCCGGTAATCGAATTCCGAAACGCCGACGCGCGCACAGATGTGGCGCAACAGGCGGTCCTCCTCTGGATCCAGTTTCCCGTCCGCGTAGGCGGCCTGCAGCTGCAGCTCGACGAACATGCCGATCAGCGTACTGCGACCGTGGCACTCGCGGCGGAACTGCTCGAGCACGCCGTCGAGATCGAACCCCTCCGACTTGCCCTCGGTGAACAGCTTGATTGCCGCCTGGCGACGCGCGGCATCGAGCGCCATCTCGCTCATCACCGTCTCTGCCATGCGGATCTCTTCCGGACTGACCCGTCCGTCGGCCTTGGCCACGCGTCCCATCACCGCGAACGTGGCGGTGAAGAACGCCATCTGCACACGCTCGCGGTCCCCGCTGGCAAAACTGTCGCGGCCGGGCAGCGCCTTTAGGCCTTTGTCGAAATTGTGGCCGAGCGCGACGCCGAGCAATGCCCCGAGCGGACCGCCGAGCATGAATCCGAACGCACCGCCGACCAGCTTGCCCCACCAGCTCAACTGTAATCCCCCACTGCTGCTACCATGCCGGCCCGCCAGCGTATCACCGCGCGCACGCGCAGACTCCGCACTCATTTGCCATGCAGATACTCCTCGTCGCGGAACGAACCCACCCAGTGTGGTTTGAAGCCGACCATGATCGAGATAAGCCAACCGTTCAGCACCGCCTCCGGGAAAAACATCAGCGGCAGGAACAGCAGATAGCCGTCGACCAGCTTGTGCAGAGGATAGGCGCCGGCGGCCAACAGCAGTCCCGTGGCCACGATCGCGACCAGCAGCGCGATCAGGCCAGCGGCGAAGAAGGCATTGATGAACACGTAGATGAAGTAGTGCTTCGGCAGGTAGGCGCGCACCAGGCCGAGGATGGCCTGGGTCAGAGTGACCGGCAGCACGATGAACACCAGTGCCGTGGGCGCGAAGCCCGCCCAATCGCCGAACCCGACCAGCGTACCGCCGGCCAGGGCGAGGCTGCCCGCAACGATCGCCAGCGACCAGCCGTACATCAGCGTGAGGGTCACCATGGCCGACAGGTGCCAGCTGAACCCGGGCTGCACCTCGACCCGCAGTGTCCACAACAGCAGCAGACAGACTGCCGCGCCGAGGAACACGTGCTGCTGACCGGAGTCGCGCAGCCGGCCCCAGTCCGACCAGCGCAGAGCGCGACTCAACAGCCACCCGTACAGGCCGAGCGCCACGACGATCCACGTGTTCGGAAAGAGATCACCGGAGAATTCCATAAACTACAGGGACACCTTGGAGTTCAATTCGGGAGTCTAACCGATGATCTACCGTCCCCTCGCCGACACCGGGATCGACGTGAGCGCCCTGTGCCTCGGCACGATGACATTCGGAGAACAGAACGACCACGCCGAGGCCTTCGAACAGCTCGACATGGCACTCGATGCCGGGGTGAACGTCATCGATACCGCCGAGATGTACGCGATTCCACCGCGCGCCCAGACCATGGGCAGCAGCGAGACCATCATCGGCCGTTGGCTGGCACAGCGCCGCTGCCGCGACCGCGTCGTGATCGCGACCAAGGTCTGCGGCCCGGGCCGCGACTGGCTGACCTACATTCGGGGCGGCGACAACCACCTCGACCGCGCCAACATCCAAACCGCCGTCGACGACAGCCTGCGTCGGCTGCAGACGGATGTCATTGACCTCTATCAGCTGCACTGGCCGGAGCGGCGTACGAACTGTTTCGGGGAACTCGGTTACCGCCATGTCGACGAGCACGAGCGCGTGTCGCTGCTGCACACGCTGCAGGCACTCGGCGATCTGGTCACGGCCGGCAAGATCCGGCACGTCGGTGTGTCCAACGAGACACCCTGGGGGCTGATGCGTTTTCTCGCGCTGGCCGATGCCCACGGGCTGCCGCGCGTGGTGTCGATCCAGAATCCCTACAGCCTGCTGAATCGCAGCTTCGAGGTCGGCCTGGCCGAGGTCAGCCACCGCGAGCGCGTCGGCCTGCTCGCCTATTCCCCGCTGGGCTTCGGCGTGCTGTCGGGCAAGTACCTCGGCGACCGCCGGCCGCCACGTGCCCGGCTCACGCTGTATCCGCACTACGACCGCTATTCGAACGCGCAGGCCGTGGCCGCGACCGCGGCCTACGTGTCACTGGCCGGCGACCACGGCCTGGACCCGGCGCAGATGGCGCTGGCCTACGTTACGCAACGGCCGTTCGTGACCAGCAACATCATCGGCGCAACCAGTCCCGCGCAGCTGCGCAGCAATCTCGCCAGCGCCGATCTGGTGCTGTCCGACACCGTACTCGACGCGATCGAGACGATCCACACGGCGCACCCGAACCCAAGTCCGTAACGCGATCGGCTCGCGATCTGGCGGCGGCCCTGACGGCTCAAGGCACGCCCGGCCGGGCCGATAAAACCGGTGAACGGCCGGTTCATGCGACACACGCAGCAACCGACAGGCACCGGCCCGGGAGGCATAGCATGCTCACGCAATTCGAAATGGCCACGGGTGAGTGGATCGAGTCGGCGGACAACGCCGACGCGGCTGTTGCGAACCTGCCCGTCGCGATCACCGAGCCATCGCTGCTACCCGTTGCGGAGACCATCGCCAGAATCGGCGCCGACTACCGCCCGGCGCCGGCACTGCTGGCCTACGCCGTCGGGAAACTAATCCGTTCCTGACCCGCGATCCTCGACGGGTAGATCGACGACCAGCCGACCGCTGTCGACGCGTACGCTGAGCGCACGCAGCGACTGCCCCACACAGGGCCCGCGCAGACACAGGCCGTCCTCGGTGCGGAACAGTGCACCGTGGATCGAGCACTGGATGAAACTGTTATCCAAGTCGAGGAACTGGTCAGGCTGCCACTCGAGCGGTGCGCCGGTGTGTGGGCAGCTGTTGCGATAGGCCGTCACGCGGCCGTCCTTGCGCACGACGAACAAGCGCAACGGCGTTTCGCCGCCGACATCGATGGCAAAACCCCGACTGCCGGGCTCGGGGACATCCGCGGACGCACACAGGACATGCACGTCGGCGACACCGCTCACCGGCCGGACAGGCTCATCAGCAGTGTGAACAGCTCACCGCCGCTGGTGACGAAGCTGATGCCCTCCAACCCCGCGAGTGCAAGCCCGGCGCCGACCGCGATGCCCAACCAGCGACGCGACGGCGCGACACTGTCGATGCTGATCACCCCGTTGCCGCCACCCTGCAGTCGCGAGTCGCGCAGGTCCAGGGAATCCGCGCCGTCACCGGCACGCAGTTCCTCGAGCGCGTCCTGCAACTGTTCGCGTGCGTTTTCGGCCTCGCGCCGCGTCAGCATGGCCTCTTCGACTTCGGCCTGCGCCTTGTCCACTTCGCGCTGCAGTTCGTCGAGCTTGCGATTGGCATCCTCGAGCTCGTCCTCGAGCATGTGGTTCGATTCTTCGGCCTGCCCCAGATCGCGCTGACGTTCCGACAGCGAGGTCTCCAGGGCGTCGATCTTCTGCCGCATGGCCTCGTGCGATATGGCCTCGCGTCCATCCGCTTGCTGCAGCCGGCGCTTCTGCGTCTCCGCCGCAGCCAGCTGTTCGCGCATCTGCGCGACATCGCGTATGGCCTGCTCGCGCACCATTTCCAGCTCGGTGCGCAGGGCATCGATCTCCGACACGTCACTGTCCGCGCCGCCTCCCTTGATCTGCTCGACGTACTCCTCGAGCACACCGCGCAGCTGACCGACCTCGCGCTCGCGCTGCGCGAGTTCCGCCTTCAACGCATCGTGCTCGGCCCGCAGACCGGGTTCCGCATCGGCATTGTCCTGCTCCAGCAACTCGGTGAGGCGTCCGACCTCTTCCTCGAGCGCCCGCCGGCGGTCTGCGGCCGCGTCCAGCTGCTCGCGCAGGTGACGCTGTTCCTGTTCGTGCGCCAACAGCTCGCGCTGTTGTTCCTGGAGGGCCTGGGCGACCTGGTTTTCGAGGTCGACCAGGCGCGCCTGCTCGTCTTCGCGATCCGACAGGGCGAGCTGCAGCGACTCACGCTCGGCGCTCGCCGCGTTCAACGCCTCGATCAGTTCCGCCTGTTCCTGATGCGCGCCGTCCAGAGCCATGCCACGGTCCTCGTGGCGTCGCACGAGCCCGTCGTATTCTGTGCGCAACGCAGCCAACTCCGCGGTCGTGTCCGCACCGGTGTCCTCCGGCCGTTGGGCAAGTTGCCGCTCGAATTCCTCCGCGCTGGCCGCCAGTTCGCCTGCGCGTTGCTCGGCGGCCGCCAGTTCGGTCTGCAGCGACTGCAGCTGCTGGTCGGCCTGGTCGCGCTCGGACGCCATGTCGACGCGCTGCTGTTCGGCCCGGGCCAGCGCCTCCTCAGCAGTCGCGGCGCGGGTTTGTGCCGCGCTCGCTGCGTCGCGCGCATCCTCCAGCTCACGCTGAATCTCGCCGATGCGTGTGGCGGCCTGCTCGGCAGCGTCGCGCGACTCGGACAGATCGGTCTGCGCCTGCTCGTGTGTGCTGCGCAGCGCGTCGAGTTCGTCGCGCAGGGTGCGCAGCGCCTGCTCTGCCTCTTCGCGTTCGCGCGCCGCTTCGTCGGCCTGTCGCTGCACGCCGAGTTCACGCTCGGCGGACGCTTCATCGGCCAAGGCGGTGAGCCGTTCACGTTCGGACTCGGACTCGGCGAGCGCGCGTTGCACCTCGGCCAGGGCCTCCGCGGACTCGGCAATCCGCCGGTCTGCGTCGTCGCGTTCGCTGGCGAGACGTCCCTCGAGTTCGGCAAACCGCACCTGCGCCTGTTGGAGCGCGGCGCCGGCCTCGCGATCACCCGTGGTCAGCTGGTCCTGCAGGGCGCGATGGTCATCCTGGAGCCTGTTCAGCTGTTCCTGCAGATCCTGCGCCGACCCGGCCTGTTTACTGACCTGGTCGTTCGCGGTCTCCAGTTCGGCGCGCAGACGCTCGATTTGCTGCTGCGCGGCAGCCGCGGCCTCCGCCGCCTGCCGCTCGACCTCACCGCGCGCATGCTCTGCGCCCTGCGCCGTATCGAGCTGCGCGTTCAAGCGGACGATTTCCTGCTGCAGCGCATCCTGTTCGGTGCGCGCCTGCTGCAGTTCCGCTTCGGCCTGCTCGGACTTTTGGGTCTGCCCGGCCAATTGCGCGGCCAGATCGTCCACCTGCCTGCGTACCTCGGCCTCGTCGGCCTGTCGCTGTTCGGCCTCGTGCTGTATCGCCGTCCGTTCGTGGGCGAGGGAATCACGCGTCGCGTTAGCCTCGTCGAGCTGGCGCCGCAGTTTTTCGATCGACGCGTCGCGGTCGTATTGCTCGGCCAGTTCGCCGCGCATCTCCTCGAGTTCGGCGTTCGCCAGTTCGAGATCCATGCGCAGCGCAGTCAGCTCTTCCTTGAGTTCGCCGCGTTCCAGCGCATGCTGGCGACGGTCCTCCTCGCGACGCTCTACCTCTTCGTTCAGGCGCGAGGTGAATTCTTCCAGGCTGTGCGCGGCCGATTCGGCGCGCTCGCGCTCACGGATCAGCTCGCGTTCAGCCTTGGCTAGGCGCTCCTGCAGACGCTTGTCCAGGCCCTCGATCTCGGACATGCGCTCGACCAGCGACGTACGCTCTGTCTGCAGCTTCTCGAGACTGCCGGTGAGCGCCTCCATCTCGCCGTAGGCCTTTTCCTGCGCGGCAAGCGCTTCCAGCTTCTGTTCCTCAGTCTCGATCAGCTTGCGCTTGGCCTGTTCGATCGCCTGCTGGACCTGTCCGAGATGCTGGTCGCGCTCGGCGACGGCATCCTGCTCGCGCTGCTGCGCCTTCTTGAGCTGGTCCTCCAGCTCGCGCGTACGCGCCTCGGCATCGTGCAGACGCGCCTGCGCCGCCTCGTCGACCGTACCCTCCAGGATGTCCGCAACTTTCGCCACCCCGGGCCGCGTGGCGTCGTTCGCCGGCGACGAAGCCGCTGCATCTTCGGCGTAGTTGTCGGCGAGCACCGAGATGTGGAAGCCGCGTTCGGTAAGCAGGAAGGCGCCGGCCATCGCGCGCGCCGCGGTGCTGCTGTAGACGACGTAGTGGCGATCGGGTGACAGGCTGCCGGCCTGATAACGCAGGGATTCGAACGGGAAGTTGATCGCGCCCTCGAAGTGCGACGCGTCGAATTCGCCGCTCGATCGCAGGTCGAGCCAGACCGCGCCGTCGGCCACCTTCGCCTTGGCCGCCACCGGATCAATCTGTTCGAGCAGCGGATTCTGGATCAGCTGCAGGAAGTTTTCCTTGCTCAGGCGCAGCACCATGCCGTCGTTGAGCATCGTGACGGTCGAGTTGCGCGGATTGTCCGACAGCAGCGCCTCTTCGCCGAACGCATCGCCGGGGCCGAGCGTGGCCAGTTCAGCCGCACCGTTGCCGTCGCCGCTGTCGCGCCGCACAACGGCACGGCCACTGGTCAGCATGTAGTAGAAGTCGCCGGGGTCGCCCTGGCGCACCAGGTCCTCGCCTTTCGCGACCTCGACCTGCTCGATGCTCATCATCACGCGCTGGATGTTCGATGCCGGGACCTGTTGCAGCACTCTGGACTGCAGCAGCAGGCTCATCCAGTCGTCGTCGCCGGCCTCCTCGAAGTCGGCGACCTGGTAGTCGACGGTCTGCGATCGCGCCAGCATGTCGCTGAGCAGGCGGCTGTCGATACGGGTTATCCGCACCTTGGTCTCGGCGCGCGCCGAGTGGTTGCGCGGTAGCTGGTGCGCGAGCGGGAATCGGGCCGTCTCCGTGCCCGCCTCGACCCGGTCGACGACCGATTTGTCGGTCAGCAGCGCGACCCGACCGGCGATCAGGTAGACATGCTGATGGTCGGTGTCGCCCTGCCTGAACAGCATCTGGCCCTTGCCGACCGTCTCGACGACCACCTGGTCCAGCAATTCGTCCAGGGATTCGTCACTCAGCGTGTGCAGCGGCACGAGCGCCTTCAGGCTTCGTAATTCCTCGCTCGAGGCTGCTTGAGACGTTCGCGCCTGGTTATCCATTGGATCGAGTCGTGGTCCGCCTGCTGGCCTGCGCCGTGACTGTCCGAGGAGCCGAAGCCGGGACGTCGAGGGCCGGTGATTCGTAAAGACGCCTTCGACCACCGGCTCAAACCGGCCGTCTGCGGGCGCCATGTCTTATTGCTTCAGGGTGTATCGACCCCTAGCATGGCGTTCTTGAGCGCTTCGCTGACCGGCTCGCGACCCAACCAGATCGTCAGTAGCGCGGCATTGAAATCATCGCCCTCGATCACGCCCCGGCTCTCGCCGTTGATGCTGACGCGCGTTCCCAGCCCGGGCACGAAGTCGATCCAGACGCGATCGCCCTCGACCAGGTCCGGGAACAGGTCGACGAAGCGCTCGAGCCGCGCCGCGACAGCGCCCCGGCTGGCCGCGTCGAGGTTGGCCTCGAATCCCTCGCGCCAGCCCTCGTCGATCTTGTGCTTTGCCACCCTGCTGTAGACGAAATGCATCGACACCCGGTTTGCCGGCGGCGACGCCAGCAGCGGCGCGGCATCGCGCTGACGTTGTGGCAGGTACAGCGCACCCACGTAAACGCTGATGAAAAACTTCTTGCGCACGCCGGCCCCGTTCAGCACCAGCGGTGCCGCGATGCCGTCGATCTGTACGCGCTCGGGCACCTGTACGCCTGCCACTTCCGTTGCGCCGACGAGCGCCGGTATCAGCAGCGTGGCAAGCATAACCGTCAACCGTGTCGGCCTCATTGTCCCTCCTCGCGCTCGGGCACCTGTTATCGATAGCACAGCCTGCGTCATTTTTTTGCGAATGAGGCCATGAAACAAGGGATATTTGTACGTTGCCCGATTATTTCTATGCTATGTTTTCCGCGGTTTCCCCACCAATGTAGGAGTCGACATGGCAGTTAAGAAAAAGGTCGCCAAGAAAGCGGCGGCCAAGAAAGCGGCCGCAGCTGCACCGGCAGCCAAGGCTATTTCCCAGAAACAGACCAAGACGCAGATCATCGCGTCGCTGGCCGAGGCCACGAATCTTTCGAAGAAGGACATCGCTGGCGTGATGGCGGCCCTCGGCGGAATGATCGAAGGCCACATGAAGAAGCGCGGCTCGGGCGAATTCACGATCCCCGACACCGGCGTCAAGATCCGCCGCGTGAAGAAGCCGGCGCGCAAGGCGCGCATGGGCCGCAACCCGGCCACCGGCGAACCGATGAAGATCGCTGCAAAACCGGCATCGACCGTGGTCCGCGTCACCGCGCTCAAGTCCCTGAAAGAGACGATCAGCAAGTAAGTGCCGTGGCACCGTTCGCGGGGTCGCCAGAGAACCTGGCGACCCGGATCGCCGAAAAACCCCGGTCGTGTGGCTGGGGTTTTTCTTTTGCAGCCCGTCCGGGTGCAGCACCGCGGGTCCTTCGCTCAGCGCATGTTGCGGTCGCGCAGCGCCTGTCCCCGGTGGGCGTGCCGGACTGGCCTCACCCCGCTTGCTGACGGCATACTGGGACCGGTATCCGATTCGTTAAAGGCGCTGCAATGACGCTCGACAAGGCACGCGAACTCATCCAGGTCCAGGTGAATTTCGGCGGTGGATACAACCGCAATGCGGTGCGGCTGATCCTGGCCGAGATTGCGAACGAACATGGGCAGGGCGCGGTCGATCGACTGATCCGCGAATTCGCGCTGAGCGAGAAATTCGGTCTGAGCGAGGGCACCGACTTCTCGGGCGTCGGCCGTTGATTCGAATCATGCCTAGCCGGCGCCGGGGAACGAAGGCCTCGCCCGTGTTCCCCGCAACCGTCGTGACGGACGGCATCCGCACACGCGTCGCACGCAATCGCGGCGTGCGGATCTACACAACCTTCGCCAATCCACATCGCTGAACGCGGCCGTCAGGCGCCGAGCGCAACACCTTTGACCTGTGCAAACAGCCTTCTGCCCGGCCGGATGTCGAGCAGGCGCTGTGACCGACGCGTGACCCGCGCGAGCAGCGGCTCGTCGCCGGCAGCGAGGCGCACCAGCACCTGCGCCGGATCGTCGTCGGCCAACTCGGTGACCGTCACCGGAAACACGTTGAGCAGACCACTGCCGGCAGCGGGTGCGTCGGTCAGGCTGATGTCGCGTGCACGTATCCTGATCCTGACCGTGTCGCCCGGCGCCGCATCGACGCGCGGCGCCCACAACACGCCTGCCGAGAATCGCAGCTCACTGAGGCCGTCGTCGGCATGTGCATGCACGACGGCACGCACCATGGCCTCGGCGTTGCGACCGCGTGACATTGGCAGATCGAGGCGCGTCAGCAGGGCGTTCAGCGCGCCGGCGCCGGCGACCTGGCCATCGCGCATCAGCACCATGTGGTCGGTCAAACGCACCACTTCGTCGAGCGCATGGCTCACGTACAGCACCGGGATGGCGAGTTGACGCTGCATCTGGTCGAGATAGGGCAGCAGCACCGAGCGGTTTTCCTGATCGAGCGCCGACAGGGGCTCGTCCATCAGCAGCAGGCGCGGATGACTCAGCAACGCCTGTGCAATCGCCACGCGCTGACGCTCACCGCCCGACAGGCCGGCCACCCGCCGGCCCAGCAGGGCGTCGAGCCCGAGCAGGCCGACCACCTGGTCGAATCCGAGACCGTTGGCCGGACGCGGCCGCCGCCGCATGCCGTAACGCAGGTTGCCTGCCACATCGAGGTGGGTGAACGGCGTTGGCTGCTGGAACACGTAGCCGACGGCGCGCCTGTGCGCCGGAACGTGGGTACGCTCGTCGTGCCAGCACTCGCCGCCGACCTGCACGCGCCCGCGCGCGGCCGATTCGAGCCCGGCGATCGCACGCAGCAGCGTGGTCTTGCCGCAGCCGGAGGGACCGAACAGCGCGGTGAAGCCGGTTTCGGGAACGTCGAACGCCGCCCGCAGGCGGAAATCACCTCGCTCCAGGCATAGATCGATCGCGATCGTCATCGCCGCACACGCCGCGTGCGGCCGGCATAGACCAGCAGCAGCATCAGGAACGACAGCAGCAACAGCACCGCCGACAGCACATGAGCATGCCCATAGTCGAGTGCCTCCACGTGCTCGTAGACGGCGATCGAGACGACCCGTGTCTGCCCGGGGATGTTGCCGCCGATCATCAACACGACGCCGAACTCGCCGAGCGTGTGGGCAAAGCCGAGCACCGCCGCAGTCAGGTAGCCGGGCCGTGCCAGCGGGATGACCACGCTGAAGAAGCGGTCGATCGGACCGGCGCCGAGGCAGGCCGCCATCTCGAGGGGCTGCTCCCCGATCGCGGAAAAGGCATCGCGCAAGGGCTGCACGACGAACGGCAGGGAATAGACCATCGAACCGAGCAGCAGGCCGCCGAACGTGAACGCGAGCGACAGACCGCCGAGCGGGCCCTGCGGCCCCATCGCCAGCAGCAGGTAGAAGCCGAGCACGGTCGGCGGCAGTACCAGCGGCAGCGCGACCAGGGCCTCGATCGGGGCCCGCCAGCGACTCGGACTGCGCGCCAGCCACCAGGCGAGCGGCGTGCCCAGCAGAATCAGCAGCAACGTGGTCAGGCCGGCCAGGCGCAGCGTCAGCCACAGCGCCTGGAGGTCGGTGGCCGCGATCCCCTCGGCGCTCATCGGTCCTCCGCTGCGCCGTATCCGGCTTCACGTATCAGTCGACGCGCGCGCTCGGTGCGCAAAAACGCGAGAAACTCCGCACCGGCAGCGCTATCGTGCAATTGCAGCGCGCCCTGTCGGATCGGCGGGTACAGGGTTGGTGGCAGCGTCACATGCGCCCCGCGGGGAGGCGGCCGTGCCGAGCGCAGCTGCGCCAGCGCGACCAGACCGGCAGCCGCGTTGCCGCTCGCGACGTACTGGTAGGCCTGGGCGATGTTCTCGCCGCGCAACAGCCGAGCCTGGACGCGGTCCCACAAGCCCCACGCCTCGAGCACACTGCGCGCAGCCGCGCCGTAGGGTGCGAGACGCGGGTTGGCGATCGCGATCCGCGTTATGGCCGGATCGCCGAGCGCGCGGCGCGCGTCGTCGATGGCGTCGACGCCGGGCAGCCACAGGGCGAGGCGTCCCTCGGCGTAGACGAAACCACTACCAGCCACCCCGAATCCCTCACGTTCGAGTCGCTGCGGACGCTCGGTGTCGGCGGCGAGGAACACGTCGAACGCCGCGCCGTTGCGGATCTGCGCATAGTGCTTGCCGGTCGAACCCGATGCGATGACGAGCGTGTGGCCGCTGACGGCGCGGAACTCGTCGGCGAGCGTTTCGAGCGTGGCGACGAAATTCGCCGCAACCGCGACCCTGACCTGGTCCGCCGACACCAGCGACGGCAGACAGCACAACAGCAGCAGGAGTCGGGACAGCGACATGGTTCGACGGGGCTGGGGCGAAAGCGAGAGTTTAACCCGCGCATGCTGCGCGACCTTGTCGGACGGTCATGATGCACTGCGGCAAATGGCGCGGCGGCGCGCCTCCAGGCGCGCCCGGCTGACACAGCATCACCGACGCCGGAGCCAACCCGAAGCAGGTGTTCGACTGGCCGGTTTTTTTCCGTGAATACAACCATCTATCCAGAATCCACCGCATCACCCGGCGAGACTTCGCGCGGTCGTGTCAGGACACCCCCGCACAGGGGTGTGCCGAAACACGGCGGCTGGGACATAATCCCGGCCACAATCACCTTAATCACCATATTCGAACATTTTGGTTGGTAAACCCTCGCCGAGGGCTAAGAATCCTGCGCGGGAAATTCCGATACCAACCGCAAACTCCCGCCACCCATGTGTTCCTGACAAGGGGAAAGCGCTATGAACACCGCACTCTGGTTTGCCCTGGCCTGTTCGCTGCTGGCGATCGGCTACGGCGTCGTATCTGTCAAATGGATTCTCAGTCAGCCCGACGGCAACGACCGGATGCGCGAGATCGCACAGGCGGTGCAGGAGGGCGCCAAGGCCTACCTGAACCGGCAGTACACCACCATCGGGCTGGTCGGGGTCGTGCTGACGGTCGTGCTGTTCGTCTTCCTCGGTTGGGAGACCGCGGTCGGTTTCCTGGTCGGCGCATTGTTCTCCGGCCTCGCCGGTTACATCGGTATGAACATCTCGGTGCGCTCGAACGTGCGCACCGCGCAGGCCGCCGATCACGGCATCAACGCGGCACTGCAGATCGCGTTCCGCGGCGGTGCGATTACCGGCCTGCTGGTGGTCGGCCTCGGCCTGCTCGGCGTCGCCGGCTACTACGCGATCCTGGTGCAGATGGGTGTGCACGACCCGCTGCACCCGCTGGTCGGCCTCGCATTCGGCGGCTCGCTGATCTCGATCTTCGCCCGACTCGGCGGCGGCATCTTCACCAAGGGCGCCGACGTCGGCGCCGACATCGTCGGCAAGGTCGAAGCCGGCATTCCCGAAGACGATCCGCGCAACCCGGCGGTCATCGCCGA
>JAGRGY010000009.1:93534-94822 GCA_020445255.1 Gammaproteobacteria bacterium | reverse complement strand
GCCGACCTGTTCGAGACCTACGCCGTGACCGTCGTCGCGACCATGCTGCTCGGCGGCCTGCTGCTCGGCGCCGGCAATGCCGTGCTGTACCCGCTGGTGCTCGGCGGCATCTCGATCGTCGCGTCCGTGATCGGCACCTTCTTCGTCAAGGCGAAGGAAGGCGGCAAGATCATGAATGCCCTGTATCGCGGCCTGATCGTCGCCGGCGTGATCGCCGCGGTGGGTTTCTGGTTCGTCACCGACAGCATGATGGGTGGCATCGAAGGCATCTCGGCACGCCACCTGTACTACACGGCACTGATCGGCCTTGCTCTGACCGCGGCCATGGTCGTGATCACCGAGTACTACACCGCGACCGAGTACAGCCCCGTACGCCATATCGCGGCCGCCTCGACCACCGGCGATGGCACCAACGTCATCGCCGGTCTCGGCATCTCGATGAAGGCCACCGCGGCGCCGGTGCTGGCCGTGTGCCTGTCGATCTGGGGGGCCTACGAACTGGCCGGCCTGTACGGCATCGCGATCGCCGCGACCTCGATGCTGTCGATGACCGGCATCATCGTCGCACTCGATGCCTACGGTCCGATCACCGACAACGCCGGCGGGATCGCCGAGATGGCCGAGCTGGACGAGAAGATCCGCAACATCACCGACCCGCTCGACGCGGTCGGCAATACCACCAAGGCCGTGACCAAGGGCTACGCGATCGGTTCGGCCGGCCTGGCCGCGCTGGTGCTGTTCTCGGACTACACCCACACGCTGGCGAAGAACGGCCTGGACCTGCGTTTCGACCTCTCCGATCACATGGTCATCATCGGCCTGTTCATCGGCGGCCTGGTGCCCTACCTGTTCGGCGCGATGGCGATGGAGGCGGTCGGCCGCGCGGCCGGCGGCATCGTCAACGAGGTGCGCCGCCAGTTCAAGGAGAAGCCGGGCATAATGAACCACAGCGAGAAGCCGGACTACGGCCGCGCGGTCGACATGCTGACCAAGGCCGCGATCAAGGAAATGATCATCCCGTCGCTGCTGCCGATCGCGGTGCCGGTGCTGGTCGGCCTGCTGCTCGGCCCGAAGGCGCTCGGCGGCCTGCTGATCGGCACCATCGTCACCGGCCTGTTCGTCGCGATCTCGATGACGACCGGCGGCGGAGCCTGGGACAACGCCAAGAAGTACATCGAGGACGGCAACCACGGCGGCAAAGGCTCGGACGCACATAAGGCCGCGGTTACCGGTGACACCGTCGGCGACCCGTACAAGGACACGGCCGGCCCGGCCGTCAACCCGCTGA
>JAGRGY010000009.1:0-93523 GCA_020445255.1 Gammaproteobacteria bacterium | reverse complement strand
ACATCGTCGCACTGCTGATCGTGCCACTGATCTGATCGGACGCCGTTCACACGTCGACGCAAAGGGGGCCCCGGCCCCCTTTTTCGTTCCTGCTGCACCCGTGTCACCTCGCGTCGTCGGCGAGCGATGCAGTCAGCATTGAAGAACCCGATGGGCGACAGCGCGCGGGCTGGCGATATACTCGCGTCACATTTACCGGCAGACGAGGACAACAATGAACCTGGACCGTGTGAGCAAGGGCGACGTACCCAACCAGATCAACGTGATCGTCGAGATCCCCGCCCATTCCGACCCGGTCAAGTACGAACTCGACAAGGAGACCGGGGCGATGTTCGTCGACCGCTTCATGTCGACGGCCATGTACTACCCCTGCAACTACGGCTATGTGCCGCACACCCTGTCCAAGGACGGCGACCCGGTCGACGTGCTGGTGCTGACGCCGCACCCGCTGATCTCCGGTTCCGTAATCACGTGCCGTCCGGTCGGCGTGCTGAAGATGAAGGACGAGTCCGGCGACGACGCCAAGGTGCTGGCCGTGCCGATCGACAAGCTGTGCAAGACCTATCGCGGCGTCGAGACGTTCCGCGATCTGCCCGGCGACGTGCTCAACCGCATCTCGCACTTCTTCGAGCACTACAAGGATCTCGACGAGGGCAAGTGGGTGCGCGTCGACGGCTGGTACGGCGTCGACGAGGCGAAGCAGGAGATCATGGAGAGCGTGAAGATGTACCAGGAGGCGCCGGAGAAACCGAACTTCTGACCCGGCCGTCGGCGCACGCACGCGGCAGCGGTTCGCTGGCGTGAGACAGCGGCACGAACACGAAAGCGTCGTAGCGCGCCGAAAGGCGCGCCGGGACATAGTGCTTGCGCGCCTCATCGTGTGGCTCGTAGACGACACCGATCGCACGCTGCGGGATCACGCGCCCAAGTGCCTGCGCCACGGGTGATGGCGGATCGAACACCATGAAGCGGTCACCGCCGCCGCTGTCCAACAGTGCGGCCTCGATGCTGTCCGCGCGTGGCCGCTGCAATCGCATGACCTCGTCGGGACCCTCCCACTCACGCGCCGCGCGCACACTGCCGAGCGCGGTGCCGAAGCCGATACTGAATACACGGCCGGCGCCGAGGTGCATGCGGGCGAGCTCACCGAAACTAATCTCGTTGGGACGTGTCGGGTCGAGCGTCGCGCGTGCATCGCCGATGTGCGAGTTGTGTGCCCAGACGATGCCGCGGCCGCGTGCACCGTGGTGCGCGAGCAGACGCGCCAGCATGTCGTCGAAATGCGCGGCACGGGTGTTCCACGCATACCATGGCGGCCACGTCAGCTGGCATAAGAACCGCTCACCTGCGGCGACCACGACGGCATGCAGCAACACCTCGAACAGCATCTCCCGTTCCCTCGCCGGCGCGCCCGCGTAGCGCTGCGACAGATCGGCGGCGACCTCGGCGGCACCGATACGCGCCGAGCCGCCGGTCGCACGCACGTGATCGGCGTATCCCTGGTAACGATCCCGGAACCGCTGCAGCGACGCGTAGCGTTGTACGACATGTGCCGCCAGCTGCGGGAGGTGGCGGGTGTAGAACGCCTCGACCGCGTCGGCGGAATCCCACAACGCGTGCAGGTCGATGCCGTAGACACCGATGCGCCGGTTGAACGGCCGGCCGCGATTGAAGTCGCGCAGCCACTCGCCGAAACGTGCGAGCTCGGGATTGACCCAGGCCCAGCGTGGCCAGCGTTCGATGCGCTGCAATGCAGCGCACGCGCTCGACGCCGCGCCCGGCATACCCCTGACGTACCGGTCGAGCGGCGCCAGGCTCGAACGGTCCCCTTCGATCGCGACGAACGAGAATCCCCGTTCGGCGATCAGCCGGCGAGACAGGAGGTCTCGCCAGCTGCCGAACTCGCGCGTACCGTGCGTCGACTCGCCGAGCAGCACCGCACGCGCCGCGCCGGCCGCGTCGATCAGCGGCGTGAGATCGGCGGGGTCGCGCAGCGGCCGTGAAAGGGCATCGAGCGCAGCATTGATCTCAGCGGCGGGCGCGCCTAACGGACGTGCAACGGCCAATTGGGTTGTCAGCAGCACGCCCAGCAAGATGGTCAGCGGCCGTCCCGACATACCACGCAGCCATTCTCTATCGATACCGCAACGATAGCAGTGCGGCCGCCCAGCCAGGGGCAGCGCAGCATCCGGAAGCGAAGGGATTTGCGGTACGATGGGCGCTCTGTCAGCCCACGCGAAGCCGTACCCGGATGAAGGTCTGCATTCTTTCCGACAGCCACGATCACATCCCGCTGATCGACGCCGCGGTCGCCGATGCGAAGGCGGCCGGTGCCGAGGCGGTCGTGCATTGCGGCGACCTGGTCGCGCCAAGTACGCTGCATTGCCTGGAGAAACACGGCCTGCCGGTGCACGTCATCCATGGCAACAATACCGGCGACCTGTTTGCGCTCGCGCGCCTCGCGCACAAGCCCGGCGGCGTGGTGCGCTTTCACGGCATGGATGCCGGCATCGAACTCGGCGGTCGGCGGATCTTCGTCGTCCACTACCCCCACTATGCGAAGGCGATGGCGGCGACCGGCGACTGGGACCTGGTGTGCTGCGGCCACAGCCACAAGGTCGAGATCGCCGAACGGAAGAACTGCACCGGCGGGATCACGCCGGTCGTCAATCCCGGCACGATCGGCGGCGTCGGCCAGGCACCGGCGACCTGGGTGCTGGCCGATCTCGACACGATGACGTTCGATGTGCGCGAGGTACCCAAGTCGCTCGAATACCGGGACAGTGCCGTGGCCGCCGCGGCGAACACGCTCGATGGCCAGTGATCCGGCGCACCGGTGTTGACGAGCGAATGGCGGATACCGGATAACCGCGAACCCCATGCGTGACGAGACCCATGTCTGACCAGTTCACCCATTTCGATGCCGACGGCAAGGCCCACATGGTCGACGTCGGCGACAAGCCCGTCAGCGTGCGCGTTGCCGTGGCCAGCGGCAGCATCCGCATGCAGGCGGACACGCTGGCGATGATCCTCGACGGCGGACACAAGAAGGGCGATGTGCTCGGTGTCGCGCGCATCGCCGGCATCATGGGTGCGAAGCGCACGTCCGAGCTGGTGCCGCTGTGCCACCCGCTGCCACTGACTCAGGTCGCGGTCGACTTCCGGCCCGACACCGCCCTGGACGTCATCCACTGCACAGCGACGGCGAAGACGCGCGGTCAGACCGGCGTCGAGATGGAGGCCCTGTGCGCGGTCCAGGTCGCGCTGCTGACGATCTACGACATGTGCAAGGCCGTGGATCGGGGCATGGTGATCGAGAGCGTGCGCCTGGAAGAGAAGTCGGGCGGCAAGTCGGGGCACTGGAAGCGCAGCGACTTTCCCGACGCATGAACCCACGTTATCGTCAGACCGTGTTCCAGACCAGCGCGGCCCGCCTCGCGCAGACCCCGCCCGACGAGGGCTTCGAGATCGCATTCGCCGGGCGTTCGAATGCCGGCAAGTCGAGCGCGATCAATGCGCTGTGCGACCAGGGCACGCTGGCACGCACCAGCAAGACACCCGGGCGCACGCAGCTGTTGAACTTTTTCGCCGTCGACGCGCAGCACCGCATCGTCGACCTTCCCGGCTACGGCTACGCCAAGGTCGCCGAGAACATCAAGCGCGAATGGCAGGGCGCGCTGACAGACTACCTCGAGCACCGGAAGTGCCTGCGCGGGCTCATGCTGATGATGGACATCCGGCACCCGCTCAAAGACTACGACACGCAGATGCTGGAATGGGCCGGGCACATCGGGCTGCCCGTCCATGTGTTGTTGACCAAAGCCGACAAGTTGAAGAGGGGACCGGCGCAGAACACGCTGCTGAAGGTTCAGGCCACGCTGCGTGCGATGAGCGCCGATTTCAGCGTGCAGACCTTTTCGTCACTGAAGCGCAGCGGCATCGATGCCGCGCATGCCAGGCTGGACGAATGGTTCGGGTTCGCGGAATCGACCACGGCGCCCGTTTGATCACGCGTCCCCTCCGCCTTGCCTGCTCGCATTCGCCGTCATCGACGGCGTCGGCTACTTCGTCGACACCGCATTGCACCCGACGACCGGTCGAGATCGAGAGCTTGGATCGGGAATCGGCCGACCCGTGGCGACGGCACACCACTACCCGGTGTTGTCGTTACGCCAATGCACCGAAGTGATGCAACAACGCGCCGATCGGGGGCGGGCGTGCATCATGTTTGTGCGCACCCTCGGGGTGAGCCGTCCGTAGAGACATCGGACTGGCGCGAATCCGGTGAGCCTCGAACTGGCATTTTTTTTGCTCACAGAAAATACCGCCCCTTCGCTGAACCCATGAGGACCGCGGCAACGAACATTCTTGCTGTCGCCGAATTGGAGGAACACGAAGGTCTACCGGAGCTGCCAGGAGCAGCGGCTGCCACCAGGGCCCGTCATGTGATCGGACCTGGAGGCAGCATCGTCTGAGAGAGCCTCGTCCCGCAAACTGACCCAAGTCTGGAGCTTGAGATCGATGAAAAGTAAATTGGAGTACATCTGGCTAGACGGTTACAAACCGACCCAGAGTCTGCGCAGTAAAACCATGGTCCGCAAAAACTTCAGCGGCAAGCTCGAAGATTGTCCGATGTGGTCATTTGACGGCAGTTCGACCCAACAGGCCGAAGGCAACGCCTCCGACTGCCTGTTGAAGCCGGTGATGGTGATCCCCGATCCCGGTCGCAAGAACTCGTACCTGGTAATGACCGAGGTGCTGAACGCCGACGGCACGCCGCACGTCAGCAACGGCCGCTCCACCATCGATGATGATGACGACGATTTCTGGTTCGGGTTCGAGCAGGAATACTTCCTTTGGGATCCCAAGACCGGTCTGCCACCCGGCTTCCCCGCCGGCGGCTACCCGCCTCCCCAGGGCCCCTACTATTGCTCGGTGGGCGCGCGTAACGCGTTCTGCCGCGACCTGATCGAAGAGCACCTGGACATGTGCCTGGAAGCCGGCCTGAATGTCGAAGGCATCAATGCCGAGGTCGCGGCGGGCCAGTGGGAGTTCCAGGTGTTCGCCAAGAGCGCAACCCGCGCCGGCGACGAAATCTGGCTGGCACGCTACCTGCTGGAGCGCTGCGCCGAGAATTACGACCTGACTGTCGACTGGCACCCGAAGCCGCTCGGCGACACCGACTGGAACGGTTCCGGCATGCACGCGAACTTCTCCAACGGCGCGATGCGCGATAAAGGCGATGAAACCGTTTTCACCAAGATCTGCGAAGAGTTCGGCAAGAACATCGGTGCCTGCATCTCCGTCTATGGTGCGCACAACGAACTGCGCCTGACCGGCAAGCATGAAACCCAGTCGATCGACCAGTTCAGCTACGGCGTCTCTGATCGCGGTGCCTCCATCCGAATCCCGATCGGCACCGTTGAAGATGGCTGGAAGGGGCGCCTGGAAGACCGTCGCCCGGCGTCCAACGCCGACCCTTACAAGGTGGCTGCCGTCATCGTCAAGGTGACCAAGGCGGCACTGGTCTGAATCGGGTCCGGGACTTCCGGACCCATCGAGATCAACCGGGGCGGCCGCCCGCCCCGGTTTTGCCTGTCTTACCGCCCGCTCACTTTCTTACCAGGTCTTTGGCCCAGTCCTGCTGCAACGCGCGCAGGAATACGTCCATCGACACGGGTCGATTGCCGGGGTCCTTGTTGAGGCATTTCATGCACAGCTGTTCGAGGATCTTGGGGACCTTGAGCTTGCTGATCGCCGCTGGCCGTTCCGGCGCCTGATTCTGCACCTTGTCCATGACCTGAAAGCCGTGTTCGCCGCTGAACGGCGTTTGGCCGGTAAGCACTTCGTAGAGTACCGAACCCAAGCTGTATATATCGGTGCTGTAACTGATGTCCGGATCGCGGCGAATCTGTTCGGGTGACATGTAACACAGTGTGCCCTGCAGCTTTCCGTAGCCCGTGATGGACATGTCGCCGTCGCCCACATCCATGGCCTGCACCTTGTCATCGTCGCTGGTCCGGCCGTCCCTGCTCCAGACCTTGGCAAGGCCCCAATCCAACAACAAGACTTCGTTGTAGGGCCCAACCAGAATGTTCTCGGGTTTGATATCCCTGTGCGCCACACGATGCGCGTGGGCGTTGGCCAGGGCATGGCCGATCTGTTCGATGACATAGATCAGCTGGGTCAGGTCATAGCGCTCGCGGTAGTCCAGGATTTCGCGCAGCGTGTAGCCGTGGACCAGCTTCATCGTGAAGTAGTAATGACCCTTGCGGTCACGTCCCACTTCGTAGACCGGCATGGTGTTCGGGTGTTGCAACATGCCCGAAACCCGTGCCTCGCGCAGCAACCGGGTGTTCTCTATCTCGTCATCGACGAATTCGGACCGCAGGGTCTTGTAAGCAACCACGCGCGAAAGATGCAGGTCCTTGCACGACAGGATGACCGACTTGCCCCCCTTGGCAATCTCGCCGGTAAACATATAGCGCGTGTTGGGGTTGAGGACCTCGGGCAGCGGGCGGTCCGTATCCTCAAGGAAGATGTCACCGGGTTCTTTCGGCGGCTGGCGGAACTTGAGCATTGGGTAAGCGGGCAATGGCGACTTGTGCGTTCACTGTAGCATCGTGGAAACGGGAAGAGCCCATTGTCAGCGGCGCGATCGATGCGACTGCGGCCCGGCGCACCAACCACTGCGTCCGCAATGGTTGAGCGTCGAAAACGCTCGATCATTGGGATTCTTCGCCCGTTTTCGGCCACGCGTGCCGATGTCCGGTTCCCGGGTGCAATCCATGCGGATGCCCGGGCACCGGCGTCCGCTGGAACCGCTTTCGGATTTGACCCTTCGTCAACTCAGAATGGCCGACAGCTCGTCGTCGGTATAGCCGCTGTCCGCACCATGCTCGTGTTTGAGATCCTCATTGGCGAGTAGACGCGCGCGATCCTTGGTTTCGCCAGCGCCGATGTGGAACTCGTAGCGATCGCGCAGGTAGCTGTGTCGCTTCCAGGCGGAGCGCTGACTGGTTGCAACATTGCCTCCGCCACTATCGCCGAATGCGGCACTGACAGGGGACGCCGCTTCAGCGACCGGCGTTGCCCGGGCCAGGCGACTGTGCAGATCGGCGATTTCCTGCGCCCGGGCTCCGAGTTTCCTCTTCAGCTTGCGGACGCGTTTTTCCAGTGTCAGATTCGCGGACGCCAGCTTCTTGGCCCGCTTTCTTGCACGCTTGACCGCTTTCGCTGCCTTTTTCTTCGCCATGGACCGGCTCCTCCCGGACTGATTTCTGATTGCAGCGGATTGTATCCTGGCGGTCGCGGTCGCCAACGGTCTGCGACGCGGCCCGCAGGATTGGCCGGCGTCCGACAGCCAACCCCTGACAAAGGCGGCCATGACCGACCAGTCACCAAGGCTCATAGGCGGGACAGGTCGATCCGCGACCATGCATCGATCGTCGCTCCGGGCCGCTCGCCGTTCACCGCGTGCCCACCGGTCTGTGACAACGCACCGGAAATCGACCGCATCTGTCACACGCCCGCTTTCCCCGGGGGTCGTGTCGATTTACTCTGCGAACAACCCGGCAGAGCCCCAGGTCCGACGCTGCGCGCCGCGTACGGCTGCCCCGGGGAGATCGGCCGCCGTGCGACAGCGGCGGACCCTGCAAACGACGAGGCATGACGTGCTGCGACGCTCCACCGGCATGACGGCGACAGTTCGTGCGATAGGTCACCGCTGGCGTGCCGGGGCGCACGGTGCGCACCACCGGGGCATCGCCATGATCGGCTGGCTGCTCGTGTGGGTGCTGCTCGGCCTGCCGCTCGCGGCCACCGCCGCGACGCAGATCGGCGACGTTGCCGAGTGCGAGGCCTTCGAACGCGCCCTGCTGCTGTCCGACCGACGCAACGCCCTGCACAGCGAGGTGCGCCAGGTATTGCTCGCGTTCGATCGCCAGCAGGCGCTGCGACCGGGCGCGGTAACGACGACCGGGGAGAATTCACCGCACTGCACGCGTCTGCGCGAACTGCTGCGCAGCCCCGGGACCTCGGACACCGAGATCGCCACCGCGCTTTCCGATTTCCCCGTCCTGATCAGCCTGAACAGCACGCACACGCCGCCGTTGCAGGTCTTTGCCAACACACCCGGCCTCGCCGACTGGGCCGGCCGCCCGCTGGTGGCGTTCGCCCGCTTCGACCAGGGCGGCAACGACGATCGCCCGCTCAGAGACGAGCTGCTGGCGTGGCTACGCCAGGCCACGGCGTTCACCCAGTCGCTGGCGGCGTTCTTCGCCGGCAACCGCAGTGCCGCAGCCACGCTGCGCCCACCGCCCGACGGACTCGCGGCGCTGCCGAGGGCCTGGCTGAGCGGCATCCCCTTGCATGTCGAACAGGGCGGCTTTCTGCGTCTGGCGCAGAAACCGGCCTACGACGATCTGCCCAGAAAAGGCGGTGAGCGTTCCTATGCACTGGTGACCGGCGTCGCCAGCGGGCGGCTGTCACCTGAGGCGGCATTGCGGCTCAGCATCCCGGCCAACAACGTGCTGTGTCTCGGCAGCGAATCGCAGGCGGACGCGGAGGTACGCTGGGCCGGGTTCGTGTCGGGCTTCTGGCGCGTACTCGGGGAAAGCCGCTCCGGCGGCGGCATCCGGTCCGCCGATCCGATCGGCCGCCTCGACAGGATGTTCGCCGGCGGGACCACGTGCTTCGACGCGACGCTCTACCCGTTGCTCGAGGAACGCCAGCGGCGTCGCCGGGTCGACGACGTGCTCGCCGATCTCGATGCACTGATCGGTGCGACGATGACCGGGCCGCGTACGCAGTCGGCGCGGGTCACGTTGGCGCGCGAGCTGTTGGCTGCCTCGGTTCTGCCACAACTGCTGAACGCGACGCAGGGTTCGCAGGAGGGCAGCAGGGCCGTCGGCTCGCCGGGTGTCACTCCCTACCTCGAACAATGCCAGCCAGCCGACGGCACGGAATACGACGCCATCGGGGCGCTGCTCGCGGGCGTGACGCCACGCACGACGTCGCCGGTCGCACCGTTGCTGGCGATCGGCCGGCGACTTTATGCAGCCGGCGTGCAGGCGGCCGAACCGGTGCTCCCTCCGTCGGCCGGGCCCGGTGCCGCAGCGGCGATCGACTGGATCGCGGCAATGAGCGAACTACCGCAGCTGTTGGTCCGGGCAGCGGCTCAATTCGATCCCGCACTGGCTACCCGCCTGCGCGAGCGCTTCGCGACGTCCGACGATGAAAGTCGTGTCGGCGACATCGTCGACACCCTGCTGAACAGCGACGATGCGGATTACGAGGATCTGGCCGCCGGCCTGCGCGACGAACTGCATGCATTCAGCCTGCAGGTCCAGGTCGCTTCGCAACTTGCGTTCCGGCGCATAGCCCGCATCGTCTACCCGATCTTTCTGAGTGGGCAGCTCGGCAGTCTGTTCAATCGTGAAGAACAACGCGCCTACGAACGCTTCCTGCGCCTGTTTCCGCAGCTGGCCGACCCGGACCACCGGCGGCGCCTGTACCGCACCTCGCCACAGAATGCGATACGCGTTGCTGTGCTGGACATCCTGCAACTCAGCTACGACTTTCGGCTGAGCGATCCCACGGCATCGCTGCCGCCCGCGGACCGCAATCCCTGGCTGCTGTTCGCCCCCAACACCCACAGCCTGCCGGAGGTGGCGATCCCGGCGATCGACCGCAATGCCAATTCCGGAGCAGCCGTGGTCGCGCTGTCCGCCGCCGTGCACGCGCTGCGCGATCTGGCGACCGCTGACGGGGATGCCGATGCAGCGCACCCGGGCAGCGCGGTCGGCCTGCTCGGTCCCGGCGTGATAGGACTGGACCTGTTGCACAAGGAGGTGCTCCAGCGTGGGTCGGACACGCGTTACGAGGTCAGTGATACCGCTCGCAAGATATTCACCGGCCTGTCGAACAGCGACCTGCTCAGCAGCGCGCAGGTGGATACCGAAGCCGATTCACCGATCGCCGATCTCGTTGCCAGGCTGCCGCTTGCGCGGCTGACCTGGTCGCAGGCGGTACGCCCGTACGTTGAGGAGTTCCTTACCGATGGCCGCGACCCGGCGGCCGCCAGGCTACTGGTCGATGACTTCGAATTGAGCGTGCGCCTGACCGCGGCACTGCTCGACCCAGACCTGGGCGACCCCGTCGACGTGGCGGAGGCGGTCGAGAGCCGACTTGCGACACGTCCGGACTGGCCGGCACCTTTGCACCGCCTGGCGGCACGTCTGGCACTGGAACTGCTCGAAGACCCACGGCATGGCGGCATACCCGACGACGCGTCGCAGCGTCACGCAGCGGTTGCCGAGTTCGACGCGCTGTTGCCGCATGCATCACGCCAGAACCTGATCGACGCGGGATTTCTGCCGGCCGCCGCCAGCGCGATCCCACTGCGGCTGGTGCTCGCGGCACACGCGGTCGGCGGCGTACAGAACCTGACGGGGAAAAACGTCGCCGATGTGTTGACCGACGAGTTGTCTTCGTTCGACTACCGCATCGCGGCCAGCAGGGGCCCGCTGCGCGACCTGACTGAACTGGTCCTGGCGTTGCTCGCGTCGCCGGATGCCGGCGATTATCCCGATTCGGGACTGAGCGCGCTGAAGTCGACGTCGCTCGGCTCCGGCGTGCTGCGACTCGCCGAGCATGCCCGCCAGCTCGCCGACCAGATCGAGCCGTCGCCGACGGCGCAGGCGTTCAGCGAGCTGATCGTGCTCGGCGGAGTCGTCACGACACTCGATACGGCCGCGGGGGAGCGGCGCAAGACGCTCGCCACGGCCGGGCTGGCGAAGATCGCGCGTGCGTCTGCGGCCTGCCCGAACATCCGCGGGTCGCTCGCGCCCGTCGAGGTCGCGCTCACCCGGCAGGCCGGCCTGAGCGTTGCGCACGACCGTTATCGCGACGTCCTGCGCGAGATCGTCGCGCAGGATGCGCCGGGCAAGGCGCTGATGCTGCGCGTCGTCGTCGACTTCCTGGACAGCTTCATGCGCTTTTCGCTGTCCACTGCCGCACCGAGTTATCCCAGCGGCGAGCTGACCGGCAACCTGACGCTCGACACCGGCTTCAGCTCGGTCGACAAGCCGTGGCGCATCAGTTCGGCGATCGGTGTCGAGGCGACCGGCGAGCCGGATCCGACCGCCCTGCGCCTGGCACTCGAACTTGCCGAGGCGGCCGCCTACACCGGCCAGAAGGAGGCGCTCGACGGCGACCTGGTCGTACTCGAGGCGCTGATCATCGGCGCCGACCCGTTCAGCGATCAGGCCACGGACTGGCGTCATTTGAAGGACCCGCTCGAGGATCCGGAACGGACGTTCTTCGGCATCCCAATCGGCTCCGCGCTGCCTCTCGCGGCGCGCCTGCAGGGCGTGGCTGACATGGACAGGCGATTGCTGCGCGTCGCGACGGAGGCCGACAGGCAGGGACTGACGGCGCTGGCGCGGCGCATCGCCGGGATCGGTGCGGCACTGGCATTGGAACGTCACGTCGCGTCGTCGACGTCGGAAGAGCCACCCGACGCCGCGGAAACTGCGGCGGTCAAGGCGCTGTCGGAACAGCTCGACGGCTTCGCGTATCCGCCCGGCTACCTGCTCGCACGCCAGATCGCGGCCGGACGCATGGCCGTGCCGTCGGCCTACTTCGACTGGGTTATATGCGCTGCGCAGGCGCCGACCGACGACCGGGATTGCACCTTCCGGCCCGGTTTCCTCGCAACGACCGACGTGATGCCGCCCAACGCGGACACGCCATCGCCGCAAACGACGCCGGCCGCGGACAACGATTCTGTCGCGCTGACACCGTGTGAACAGGTCGCGCGCGCCGTATTCGGCGACCGGCCGGTCGCCGCACAAACCACCACCAGCCACTGCCTGCGCGGGCCGCTGGGCGTCGACGCCGCCGGCCTGGGCGACCCGTCCGCCAGCTCTTTGGCCGGCGATGCACAGCGCGGCTTCCCACCGCTGGGCCTGGCCGCCAGACCCGCACTGATCGATGAGCGGGTGAAAGTGTCGCTGCCTGATCTGACGGCCGAGCAACGCTCAACACTGTTCATCGATGCCGGCAGGCTCATGCTCGCGACCGGTGACCTGAACCGAGGGTATCGCTATGCGCTGCTGGCGACGCTGTCGCAGGTCGCCGGGCACAACAGCGCGTCCCTCGATGCCTCCACGCTCGCAACGATCGCACAGCTCGCGGAGCAGCTGCGTGACGAGCGCTTACGCGCGTATTTCACAAGGCTGGCGATGCCCGGCGCGACCGTCAGCGACACCGACCGCACGTTCGCACAGCAGCTGATCAACGTCATTGTCGCGACCCTGTAGTGATGGCTACCAGCCTGCCGGAAGGACCGCCGCGTCGCACGGCAGGGCCTCGACCGCCAGGCGCGTGCGCAGCATCGCGACCTTGTTCGTCGGGCCGCCCAGGCGCTGCCGGGCCACGAGGCGCCGCGCATTGTCGGCCAGCTCTTCACAGGATTTCCCGCCACCGCGCACGTCCAGGCGCGTCACCAGCTCCTCACGCAACACGTCGATCGCGGCGATGCCGGGGAAACGGTCGAGCGTGTTCAGCAGCAGCGTCGGCGACATCCGCACCAGGCGCTCGGCGCCCTGATCCACAACCGACTGTCCGGCGATTCCCGTCGGCACGTAATCGCCGACGTGTGGGACATCCTCGTCGTACAGCAATGCCTCGCTGCCAGAGGTTACGAACAGCGTGCGGGAATCTGTCGCGTAGACGGCGGGACCGTCGACGCTGCGATGCAGGGTCACCAGAGAGAACCGGTCACCGATCGGTTCGATGTGTTCGATACGTGGCGCTCCCGACAGGCAGACCTGAAGTTTGCGACAGGCCAGTTGCGAGAACGCGGTCGGCCGCACCAGCGACACGACCACGACAGCGGCGACGAGGGTGGCGAGCGCCGCCACTGCGAGCTTGCGCCGGCGGCTCGCCTGCCACGCCAGCAGGTAGCGCCGCTTGCGCGGCTCGGGTACGAAGCTCGGGTCGAGACGCGCCCCGATGTCGTCGAGCAGCCTCTCCAGCTCCTCGGGCCTGTCCTTGTCGAACCAGGTGCCGAGGTCGGCGGTATGCAGCTGGCGAAACTCGATCGGCAGCGTGCATTCGCCGACCGAAACGGGTACCAAAACGCCACGGTCCCTGGCCGTCGCCGCCTCACCCAGCACCCAGTCGGATTCGACCGATGCGGCCGTCCAGATGACGACGACCACACGAGCGGTGTCCAGGTTCTGCTGGATCTCGGCACGAAACCGGCTGCCGGCGTCGAGCTCGCGGTCCCACCACACCGTATGCCCCGCCTCCTCGAACACGTGCGCCAGGCGTTCGGCGATATCGTGGTTGGCGTGCGAATAACTGATGAAGATGTCGGGATCGGCCATGGCTTTAGAACGGGTCTTTCCGGATGGGTGCATTATGGCGTCGTTTCGATGCGCCGTTCGATAACCGGAATGTGCCGTGGCGACGCGCGACATCGGCGCATGCACGGATCCCCGCCGCCGCGTCAGGTCAGCTGGCCGCACCGAGGTACGGCGGCAGGTACCGGGCTGAGGGAACGGATTCGCATGCGGTTCCTGATTCGGGTGCGTACCCTTATGTCATCGACTTAGGAACCCGCGCACCACCAAGTGATGAACGTGATCGACACGTTGCTTGCTACGCGCACGCCATCAACGACATCGGACATGGACCCCGCGACGAAGCCGCACGGGCGGCGGCACCACGGCTTACCGGGCGGTTGCGACCTGTCCGCTTACCCGGCACGTCGCCGGGCGAAACCGAGTACGCCGAGCAGACACGAACCGAACAGCAGACCGGCCGCGGGTAACGGCACACTGACCAGCGGGTCGTTGCCATAGATGTCGAATTCGTACTGAACGCCAACGAAGCTGTTGGTGTCGAGTGCAAAGCCCGCATAGGACGCCCCGATGGCGGCGATCAGATCGGCGTCATAGTCAAGGCCAATGTCACCGGAATGCGGGACCAGCCCGGCGGCGACCAGCCTCAGATCACCCCAGGGTTCGACACTGCCCTCGTCGAGCACCATAGGTGACGCCCAACTCGTCGTATATCCCTGCCGGAACCCGTCGGGTATCGTGACGTCGTGGGTCGTCAGACGCATGTCGATGCGCGTCGCATCACCACTGGCCTGAACGACGAACAGCGTCGGCATGTCGATCTCCCAGTGCCCGGTGTTGGTGTCGAATATTCCTTGGCCGACACCTGCGCCATAGACATCGAATGGCAAGTAGGACAATGGCTCGAAGTCGACAAAATTAAATCCGTCGGGCGACACCGTAGTCGCGTAGATACCGGAGCCCGCAGCGGTTTCGCTGCCCACCGAGAAACGGATGGTCGACTCGGTCGACAGGGAACCGGAAGGGTTTCCGTTGAGTTTGAATGCGGTGCCCAGGAAGTCGATCTGGAACTGACCGGGAAAATCCCCCGGTATGTCGAACTTGGCCGTACTGGCCAAGCCGGCGGCCGGCAAGCTGAAGACCGCGGCGATACAGGCGATCCCTGCGATTGTTCTCATTTCTTGTCCCTCGAAGGCAAAGATGATCGACACTGCGGTCGCGAACAACTGGCACCAGCCGTATCGACCCTACCCGGCTTTCCATCGTCGCAAGCGGCCGCGCCGATGATGACACACGCACGTCCACGCGCAAAAACCTGCCTGCGAATTGGCGTCCATCTCCGGCCCGACGCGCATGGCGGCATCTGCCGCCGACATCGACGACCCTCAGCGCATCGAGCGTTGGCCCACGGTGATGCGCAAATCCGAGGCGCACCGGGGCTCACGCACCGCGGCAACCCCTGCCACCGCCGTCACCCGTCATCCACGTTGTCGTGCCAGGCGAGCGCCCGAATGCGTTGTCGGTGACTGACTCCGTCTGCAGCGTTGCGCGTACCAGACTGCGACCATCCTGCGTCAGCAATGCCCATCCCAGCGCGGGGCCGATGGCGATCCGCGCGACAGCGGTGCGTGTCGGCGGCGCCAGGACAGGACGCGACGTGCAGCCAGGCCGGCAAACAGCAGTACCACCGGCGAGGGGAGTGGCACATCTGCCGGATTGTCCGAGACGTAGAAAAAGTCGGCGTCATTCCCGTAACGGTCGACCTGCCCGAGGATGCCGGTGTTCGCACCGGCCAGAAAGTCGCCTAACGACTGGGCAAGGATGACGCCGTTTTCGTTGATGCGGTAATACAGGTCCGCATCCCAGTCGTAGAAGAACCCGGCATCGTTGCCGTAACGGTCGACTTGTCCGAGGATGCCGGTGTTCGCACCGGCAAGAAAATCCGCGAATGACTGGGCGAAGATGACGCCGTTTTCGTTGACGTGATAGTAGAGATCGGCGATTGGATCATAGAAGAATCCGGCATCGTTGCCGTAGCGATCGATCTGCCCGAGGATGCCCGTATTCGCACCGGCGAGAAAATCCGCGTACGACTGGGCCAGGATGACGCCGTTCTCGTTGATGCGAAAATAGCGGTCGGTGATCGGATCGTAAAAGAATCCCGCATCGTTACCGTAGCGATCGATCTGCCCAAGGATGCCGGTATTCGCACCGGCAAGGAAATCCGCCTGCGACTGGGCAAGGATGACGCCGTTTTCATTGATCCGAAATATCGTGGCTTGCGCGGTGGCCGCGAACAGGATCGAAAATGCAGCAGCCAGGCGTGCAATCAATGACGCACTCATCGTGACCTCCTCTGCAGGGTACGGGGGATCCGTACCAAGTACCGGACAATCGCCGAGTTCCACCGCTCAAGGCCGCCTGGATGGAGTGATCCGGTGCCGCGATTCGACGAACGCCACAGCGATACTTCGGACCACGATTCGGGCCAACACCGAATTGCATGCAAATTCTCGTCCAACGGCGAAAATCGTCCAGCAGACAGCGCCATGCAGGCGACCCACACGGCCTGCGGCGTTGTGTTTGTCAATTTCCCTGACACAGAGACTGAGCTCACGCGCGCAGCGCCGGTCCCGCTCGTGCGGCCGATTCGAACCCAACCTCGGCTTTCCTGTGCGAGACAGCCGTTCGCGTGTGAGGTTTCGACCGGGTCCGACGCGCGTCGCCTGCGCCCCACAACGCACCGGTGCCAGACCCTTCGCGAGGCGTCAATGCGCCTCGTCCCAGTTGTCGCCGATGCCGACGTCGACGACCAGCGGCACGTCGAGTTCGGCGGCGGCCTCCATGTGCTTGCGAATCTCGTTGCTTGCAGCGCCCACCTGGCCGCGCTCGACCTCGAACACCAGCTCGTCATGCACCTGCATCAGCATGCGCACTCCGAGCCTCTCATTCTCGATCCAGGCGTCGACCGTGAGCATCGCGCGCTTGATGATGTCGGCGGCCGTACCCTGCATCGGCGCATTGATCGCGGTTCGTTCCGCGGCCGAGCGGATCTGCTGGTTGCGCACATTGATATCGGGCAGATAGAGACGGCGGCCGAACAGCGTCTCGACATACCCCTGCTTACGCGCCTGCTCGCGCGTGCGCTCCATGAAATCCTTCACGCCCGGATAGCGCGCGAAGTATCGATCGACGTATTCCTGCGCGGCGCCGCGCTCGATGCCGAGCTGGCGCGCGAGGCCGAACGCCGACATGCCGTAGATCAGACCGAAATTGATCGCCTTGGCCGAACGCCGCTGATCGGCGGTCACCGCCTCCGGGCTGTCGGCACCGAACACCTCGGCCGCAGTCGCGCGGTGGATGTCCTCACCTGCCGCGAACGCCGCAAGCAGACCCCTGTCGCCCGACAGGTGCGCCATGATGCGCAGTTCGATCTGTGAATAGTCGGCGGCGAGCATGCGCCAGCCGTCCTGCGGGATGAAGGCCCGGCGGATCCGCCGGCCCTCGTCGCTGCGCACCGGGATGTTCTGCAGATTGGGATCGGACGAGCTCAGACGGCCCGTCGCGGCGACCGCCTGATGGTAACTCGTGTGGACGCGGCCGGTGTCGCCATCGATCAGCTCCGGCAGCTTGTCGGTATAGGTCGACTTGAGCTTCGACAGTCCACGGTGGTCGAGGATAACGCGCGGCAGTTCGTGGCCCTGCTCGGCCAGTTCCTGCAGCACCGACTCGGCGGTCGACGGTGCGCCCTTGGGTGTCTTCGCGACAACCGGCAGGCCGAGTTCCTCAAAGAAGATCTGACCGATCTGTTTCGGTGAACCCATATTGAAGTTGTGCCCGGCGATTTTGTAAGCCTGCTGTTCGAGCGCATGCATCTGCTTGGCCAGTTCATGGCTCTGCTGTTCCAGCATCTTGCGGTCGAGCCGCACACCGGTGCGCTCCATGCGTGACAACACGCTGACCAGCGGCACCTCGATCTCGGTCAACACGCGTGCCAGCGACGGCTCGTGCTCGACCTGGGGCCACAGCACCTGGTGCAGGCGCAGCGTGATGTCGGCATCTTCGGCGGCATACGGACCCGCCTGCTCAACGTCGATCTGGTCAAAGGTCAGCTGCTTCGCGCCCTTGCCGGCGATGTCCTCGAAATGAATCGTCGTGTGATTCAGGTGACGTTCGGCCAGGCTGTCCATGTCGTGCCGTCCGCCGCCGGCGTTCAGCACGTACGACTCGAGCATGGTGTCGAATGCGATACCGCGCAGCGTGATGCCGTGATTGGCGAGCACGCTCATGTCGTACTTCAGGTTCTGCCCGACCTTATGCTGCTTCGGGTCCTCGAGCAGCGGCTTCAATGCAGCCAGCACCGCATCGCGGTCGAGCTGTTCGGGCGCACCCGGATAGCTGTGCGCGAGCGGCACATACGCGGCACTGCCCGACGCGACCGCGAACGATACGCCGACGATGCGCGCCTGCATGTAGTCGAGGCTGGTCGTCTCGGTGTCGAATGCGAACAACTTCGATCGCTTCAACCGTTTGAGCCAGCGATCCAGGTCGGCCTGCTCGAACAGCGTCTCGTACTCGGCATCGGCGCCAGGCGGTGGATCATCGGTGGCGGCCTGTTCGCCATCGCCGAGGCTGGCAAGCAGGCGCCGCGACTCAAGGCGTTCGTAATGCGCGCGCAGCGTAGCGGGATCACCGTCGTGCGGCTGCAGTTCTTCCGGCTTCTGTTCGAGTGCGACATCGGTCTTGATCGTCGTCAGTTTGCGCGACAAAGGCAGGAAGTCGAGGCTGGCGCGCAGGCTCTCGCCGATCTTGCCCTTGATCGCGTCGGCATTCTGCATCAGCCGCTCCAGCGTGTCGTATTCGGCCAGCCATTTCGCCGCGGTCTTCGGTCCACACTTCGGCACGCCGGGAATGTTGTCGACGCTGTCGCCTGTCAGCGCGAGGAAGTCGATGATCTGACTCGGACGCACGCCGAATTTGCCCATGACACCGGCCTCGTCCATGACGGTGTCGGTCATCGTGTTGATCAGCGTGACGTGTTTGTTGACCAGCTGCGCCATGTCCTTGTCGCCGGTCGACACCAGTGTCTCGCGCCCCTCTTCGGTGGCCTGGCGCGCAAGCGTGCCGATCACGTCGTCGGCCTCGACGTCAGGCACGATCAGCAACGGCAGGCCCATCGCACGGATGATATCGAGCGTCGGTTCGATCTGCGCGCGCAGTTCATCGGGCATCGGCGGGCGATGCGCCTTGTACTCGGGATACAAATCGTCACGGAAGGTCTTGCCCGGCGCGTCGAACACCACGGCGATATGGGTCGGCCGGTAGTCGGTGATCAGCTTGCGCAGCATGTTGATGACGCCGACCGTCGCACCGGTCGGTTCGCCTCTCGAGTTGCTGAGCGGCGGCAGGGCATGGAACGCGCGGAACAGGTACGACGAGCCGTCGACGAGGATGAAGGGCGGTTGTTTTTCCATGGTGCGTAGATCAGTTTCAGTGTTTGTGTGAACGGAGTGGCCGTCGACGCCGCAACCCGGTGTTCATTGTGTCGGGTGCGCTGCGCGACGCGCCGGTACTGCAACCACGCACGCGCCATCACCGACACGGCGTACCCGATAACCGGCGGATCCTGATTCACACAGGCGCCCGCCAGGTCACGCCCTCTGCTGTCACGCTGCCTATTTGCGCCAGAACGCCGGCGTCAACAATACCAGCAGCGTGAAGATCTCGAGGCGCCCGAGCAGCATCGCGAAACACAGGATCCACTTGCCCGGGTCGTGCATCAAGGCATAGTGCGCACCGACCCCCTCGAGCCCGGGGCCAAGGTTGTTGATGCTGGCGGCAACGGCGCTGAAGGCTGTCATCAGATCGAGTCCGGTCGATGCCAGTGCAAGATACATGAGCGTGAAACTGGCGACATACAGGGCGAAGAACCCCCACACCGCCTCGACGACCCGCGAATCGATCGTCTTGGCACCTACACGCACCGGAATTTGCGCATTGGGGTGGACCAGGCGCGTTATCTCGCGTATCCCCTGCTTGACCAGCAGCAGCAGGCGAATCACCTTGATGCCGCCGCCGGTCGATCCGGCACACCCGCCGACGAAACTCGAGAACAACAGCAGGATCGCGATGAACCCCGGCCAGTTGTAGAACTCGGCGGTCGTGAACCCGGCCGTCGTGCCGATCGAAACCGCCTGGAACAGGCCGTTGACCAGCGCGTCCTGCCAATGGTCGTAGGTCTCGGTCAGGTACAGGCCGAGGACCGTGAACGTGATCACGATGGCCATCAGCAGCATGTAGAAGCGGAACTCGGAATCCATCCAGTAGCCGCGTGGGCTGTGCTGGCGGAACGCGACGAAGTGCAGCGAGAAGTTGACGCCAGCGAGCAGCATGAACACCACCGCGATCATGTCGATCAACGGGCTGTTGAAATACCCCATGCTGGCGTCGTGGGTCGAGAACCCACCGATCGCGACCGTCGAAAAGGCGTGACCGACGGCGTCGAACAGGCTCATGCCGGCCAGCCAGTAGGCCAGCGCGCAGGCGACGGTCAGGCCGAGATAGATGTACCACAGGGCCTTGGCCGTCTCGGTGATGCGCGGCGTCAGCTTGTTGTCCTTCATCGGCCCGGGGGTCTCGGCGCGATAAAGCTGCATGCCGCCGATACCCAGCATCGGCAGCACGGCAACAGCGAGCACGATGATGCCCATGCCACCCAGCCACTGCAGTTGTTGGCGGTAGTACAGGATCGACGCCGGCAGGCCGTCGATATGGATGATCACGGTGGCCCCGGTCGTGGTGAGGCCCGAAACCGATTCGAACACCGCATCCGTAATTGACAGATGTGGATGGTCAGCAAGCACGAACGGCAGCGCTCCGATCGCCGACAATACGGTCCAGAACATCACGACAACGACGAAGCCGTCGCGCAGCCGCAGCTCGCGCCGCTTGTCGCGCACTGGCAGCCAGCTGATGACCCCGACTCCGAGGGTGAGCGCGAACGCGGTACCGAACGCGGGCGCTGCACCGTCCTGCGCGGCAAGGGCGATGACCAGTGGAGGCAACAGCGTGAGACTGAATATCGTCAGCAACAATCCGAGGATGCGCAGAACCGCGGCGAGTGACATGTTGTCCGCCGCCTTCCTAGAGGAAGGTGATGCCGACCTGGAACAGGCGTTCGACGTCGTTGATCCGGCGCTTGTCGGTCAGGAACAGGATCACGTGGTCCTCGGACTCGATGACCGTGTCGTGGTGGGCGATGATCACGTCGTCACCGCGCACGATCGCACCGATGCTGGCGCCGGGCGGCAGCTTGGTCTCGCCGACCGCGCGCCCGACCACCTTCGACGAGTCCTTGTCACCATGCGCGACGGCCTCGATCGCCTCTGCCGCACCGCGGCGGAGCGAGTGCACCATGACCACGTCACCGCGGCGTACATGGGTCAGCAGGGTGCCAATGGTTGCCTGTTGCGGCGAGATTGCGATGTCGACCGCACCGGACTGGACCAGGTCGACATAGGCGGCGCGGTTGATCAGTGCCATGACCTTGCGCGCGCCCAGCCGCTTGGCCAGCATCGCCGACAGGATGTTGGCCTCGTCGTCGTTGGTCACGGCGCAGAACACGTCGGTGTCCTCGATGTTCTCCTCGAGCAGGAGGTCCTCGTCGGCGGCGTCGCCCTGCAGCACGATCGTGTGGTGCAGCTGCTCGGCGACCTGGCGCGCCTGCTGCTCGTTGTGCTCGATGATCTTGACCCGGAAGTCGTTCTCGAGTGCCGCCGCGAGGCGCTTGCCGATGTTGCCGCCGCCGGCGAACATCAGTCGCCGGAATGGCTTTTCGGCCTTACGCAGTTCGGCCATCACGGCCGGGATGTTGTTCGAAGCGGCGACGAAGAAAACCTCGTCGTCCGGCTCGATCACGGTATGCCCCTCGGGCTTGATCGCCTTGCCCTTGCGATAGATCGCGGCGACGCGGGCCTCGGCACCGCGCAGGTGCTCGTTCAGCGTGCGCAGTTCGTGGCTGACCAGCGGTCCGCCATAGTACGCGCGCACCGCGACGAGGCGAACACGGCCGCCGGCGAAATCCAGCACCTGCAGTGCGCCGGGATGTTCGATCAGGCGCAGGATGTAATCGGTGACCAGCTGCTCCGGACTGATCAGCACGTCGATCGGCAGCGCGCCCTGGCTGAACAGCGCCGGATGGACCAGGTATTCGGGGGCACGTACGCGCGCGATCTTGGTCGGGGTGTGGAACAGCGTCCAGCAGGTCTGGCACGCGACCATGTTGGTCTCGTCGCTGTTGGTGACCGCGATCACCATGTCGGCGTCATCGGCGCCGGCGCGCTGCAGCACGTCGGGATGCGACGCCTGGCCCTGCACGGTGCGGATATCCAGGCGGTCCTGCAGCTCGCGCAGCAGCGCGCTGTCCATGTCGACCACCGTGATGTCGTTGGCCTCGTTCGACAGGTTGTAAGCGACAGTGGTGCCGACCTGACCGGCCCCGAGGATGATGATCTTCACGCGGGTGTGTGTCGTAATTGGGAGTACATCGCGCATTCTAGCGTCATCTCGCCTAAGCGCGGGTCCCCGGGGCCATCAGCATGCCGGCGGGACGCCCGCACATGCGACCGTTCGCTGGCGGGATCGCTCAGGTGGAGCGCAGTGTTTGCGCCTGCACGATGCGGGTTGTCGCACGACAGCCCGCGCAGACCGTTGTGCCGCGTCCCCGAATCGGCCCGGGGCACCCGGGTCGCATCGGGCCAGGGCAGGCACGGCGGCGACCCCGCCGACACCGGGATTGCCGCCGCGTCAGCGGCGACGCACTTGGGTCGTGAGGCGCAAGGGACTCCGACCGGGCACTGCACCAACTTGAGTCAAGTTAACGTCGAGCGGGCCGATAGTCGGGGAAGCCGGCAGTACATCCGGCGATTCAAGAAACCTGGAGAACTTCGATGCCCTGGTTCGGAAACATCAACAAGTCCAAGGAGTTGGCGACATTGCGCGGAGAGGCGGACGACCTCAGGGAACAGCTCGCCGATGCGCAGGCGCGCCTGGCCGATGCCGAACAGCGCAACCAGGCCATGGACCTGCTCGTGCAACAGCGCGAGGGACAGCTGAACGCCCTGATGGAGATGCAGAACAAGGAATTGAAGCGATGTCTCGGCGACATCCAGGGGGCGCTGGCAGGCGCCGTGCAGGCGGCCAAGGCCACGCTCACCTGCGCCGGTACGATCCGCACGGATTTCTCACATCTGGCCGGCAACAGCGATGAGATCGCGGGCGGGCTCAATGGGCTGTCGGCGCTGGCCGCCGAGTCAGGCACCTCGGTGCAGGAGATGACTCAGCGCGCCGGGCAGATCAGCAACGTGCTGGCATTGATCCGCAGCATCGCCGAACAGACCAACCTGCTCGCGCTCAACGCCGCGATCGAGGCGGCCCGCGCCGGCGAGCATGGCCGCGGTTTTGCCGTGGTCGCCGACGAGGTGCGCAACCTGGCCGACCGCACCCAGACGGCCATCGTCGAGACCGACGGCGTGATCCAGGCGCTGCAGCAGAACGTGGCCCGGGTTGGCGGCGCATTCGACAGCCTGGTCAACAAAACCGAAAAACTCGATACCGAGACCGGCGAGTTCAAGCAGCGCCTCGACGCGATGTACACCTACGTGACCGGCTCATTCGCCGACCTCGGCCAGATGGCCGACAACGTGTTCGTCAGCCTGGCCAAGCTCGATCACGTGGTGTGGAAGGTCAACACCTATCTTTCGGTCAATCAGCGCGCTCCGGCGTTCGATTTCGTCAACCACCACAACTGCCGCCTCGGCAAGTGGTACGACGAAGGCGAGGGCCACGAATTCTTCGCCAGCTCGAAACACTATCCGTCGCTCGAGCGGCCGCATGAGAAGGTGCACGAGACGACGAAACAGGTATTCGCGATGCTGGACACCGACACGCCCGACTACGACGCCCTCATGCAGGCCCTGCACACGATGGAATCCGCCAGCCACGACGTTTTCTCCTGCCTGGACCGGATCCGCGAAGACGTCAACCGGTGGGCCGACGCCGTCTGATCGTGGTCAGTCGCGACCGACCGGCGCCAGCGTCGCCGCGCACAGGCGGCACAGCTCAGCGGGACCGAGTTCGATATCCAGGCCGCGCCGTCCGCCGCTGACGAACACCGTTTCGTAGCGGTCGGCGCTGGCATCGACCACGGTCGGCAGCCGGCGCTTCTGGCCGAGCGGACTGATGCCCCCCACCACGTAACCGGTCGCACGCTCGGCGACCGCCGGGTCTGCCAACTCCACCTTCTTGGCGCCACAGGCCACGGCCATCGCCTTCAGATCCAGCTGACCGGAGACCGGGACGACGGCCACCGCCAGCCTGCGCGGATCGCCGTTCAGCGCGACCAGCAGGGTCTTGAACACGCGCTGCGGATCGAGCCCGAGCGCCTCGGCTGCCTCGAGACCGAAATTGCGGTTGCCGGGGTCGTGGGCATATTCGTGCACGCGCACCGCGACACCCGCCGCCCGGGCGGCCCTGATCGCCGGCGTCATCGACGGTCCTTGATCTCGATCCCGCGGTCGCGCAGTTTGCGGTACAGGTGGGTGCGTTCCATGCCGGCCTCCTCGGCCATCTGGCTGACGTTGCCGCCATGCTTTTCCAACTGGTATTCGAGGTAGGCCTTTTCGAAAGCGTCGCGCGCGTCGCGCAGCGGCTGGTCGAACGACACTCCCGGTACCGCGGCCACCGCACCGGCACCCTGCACCGCACCCATCGCCGCCTCGACCTCCTGCGCACTCACCTCGTCGCCGGTGCCGAGGATCAGGATCCGTTGCACGAGGTTCTTCAGCTCGCGGATATTGCCGGGCCAGGCGTGATTGCGCAGCGCATTCTGCGCGCCGATCGAGAATCTCCGATAGGGCAGCTTCTCCTGCTCGACCAGCCGGTCAACGGCGCTCTGCAGCAGCTCCGGAATGTCCTCGCGGTGTTCGCGCAGCGGCGGCACCAGCAGCGGCACCACGTTGAGCTGATAGAACAGGTCCTCGCGGAACGTGCCCTGCTCGACCGCCAGGTGCAGGTCGCGCTGGGTGGCCGCGATCACGCGCACGTCGATCGTGACCGGCGACGAGCCGCCGACGCGCATGAACGACCCGGTGTCCAGCGCGCCGACCAGTTGCGCCTGGGCCTCGAGGTCCATGTCGGCCACCTCGTCCAGAAACAGCGTGCCGCCGGCGGCCTGTTCCAGCCGGCCATAGCTGATCGCGCCATCGCGCTCGCTGCCGAACAGCTCGCGCGCGGCATTGCCCGGACTGATCGCCGACACCGCGACATCGATGAACGGGCGGTCACGGCGTGAACTGTGGGCGTGCAGATAGCGTGCGAAGGTCTCGCGCCCACTGCCGGCTTCGCCCGAGATCAACACCCAGCTGTCGTGCTGGGCAACGCGTTTGACCTGCTCGCGCAGGCGCTGAATCACCGCGCTGCGTCCAATCGGCTCGATCAGCGGAGAACCGCGCCGCTTGAGGCCGACGTTCTCCTGCGCCAGCCGGTCGGCCTCGAGCGCACGCTCGACCGTCAGCAGCAGCTTGACCAGCGACAGCGGTTTCTCGAGAAAATCGTAGGCACCCAGGCGCGTCGCCTCGACCGCGGTCTCGACCGTGCCGTGGCCGGACATCATGATCACCGGGCAAGGCAGCCCGCGGCCCTCGGCCCACTCTTTCAGCAGCGTGATGCCGTCATCGTCCGGCATCCAGATGTCGAGCAGGATAAGCTCGGGACGGCCGTCACGCAGCGACTTGCGTGCAGCAGCCGCATTCTCGGCCGTCACCACGCTGTAGTTCTCGTCTTCGAGGATATCGCGCACCGATTCACGGATGTCGGGTTCGTCGTCGACGACCAGGATGCGCGGCGCACTCATGACATGCCCCCACTGCGCACGCCGTCGGCGCTGCCGGCGCGCTGCGCCAGATGCGCGGGAAGGCGCAGGACGACGCGACCTCCACCGTCGACCGGGTTCTCCGCATGCACCAGGCCGCCATGTTCGGCGACGATGCGTTTGACGATCGCCAGGCCGAGACCGGTACCCTTGGTCTTGCTGGTCACGTAGGGTTCGAAAACCTGTTGGATCAGTTCCGGATCGAAACCCGGGCCGTTGTCGCTGACCGCGATCTCCACGAAATGATTCCCCTCTTCCTCGCCGATACGGCTGGACACGCGTACCTCCCCGCGCTCGCCGCTGGCCTCGAGTGCGTTCTTGAGCAGGTTGTGCATAACCTGACGCAGGCGCACCGGGTCGGCCTCGATGACGAGCCCCGGCGCCCCGGTCGCCAGCGTGACATGCTGCGTCCCGCCCTCGTACAAGGCAAGCACAGCGGCAAGCAGCGCGTCGATCTGCAGCGGTTCGATGTTCAGCCGTGTTGGCTTCGCGTAGTCGGAGAAGTCGTTGACCATCGCCTTCATCGCCTCGACCTGCTGGACAATCGTGTGCGTGGCTCGATCGAGCACGCGTGCATCTTCGTTCGGCAGTTTGCCGAGGTACTTGTGGCGCAGGCGTTCGGCAGACAACTGGATCGGCGTGAGCGGGTTCTTGATCTCGTGGGCGAGACGGCGTGCGACCTCACCCCATGCCGCGTCGCGCTGGGCCTTGAGCAGCTCGGTGACATCGTCGAACACCAGTACGTGCCCGGTGGGCTCACCGGTGGCGACGTCCAGCGGCGAATGCCGGCACAACAAGACCTGGCGCCCACCGCCGCGGTACAGCGCGATCTCGGCGCGGCCCTCGTGCATGCCGCTGTCGAATCCCTCGAGCACGCGTTCGACAAAAGGCTTCAGCGACTCGTTGCGATCGCCCAGCGCGCGCAACGGCTGCGTTTCCAGTTCGCCAACGTCGAGGCCCAGGATCTGGTTCGCGGCGCGGTTCGCGGTCTGGATGCGGCCTTCGGCATCGAGCGCCATGACCCCGGTTGACAGGCCGCCGAGCACCGTCTCCAGATAATTGTGCTGATTCAGCAACTCGCGCCGGCTCTTCTCGAGCGCGTCGCGGGCTCGCGCGATGCGCCGGGTCATGGCGTTGAACGACGACACCAGGAAACCGAGTTCGTCCTCGACCTTCGGCAGCGGCAGCTGTTTGTCGTAGTCGCCTTCGGCGACCGCACGCGTACCCTCGGCGATGTCGCTGATCGGCTGGACCAGGCGACGCGCCGTGAACACCGCGGCCCAGGTCGCCGCGAACACACCGAGCAGCAGAACCAGCGACAGGCTCAGCGCGAAGGTGAACTTGATCTGCGAGCGCATGTAGGCGCGGGTGCGATAGGTTTCGTATGCCTGCTGCACGTTGCCGCTGAGGTCGCTCAGCGATTCGGGCACCGGATACAGCGCCTGCAACACGATGCCGCGCTCGAGCCGGTCGCGCACCAGACAGCGGACCAGCAGGCGGCCGTCGGCCCCGGTCGCGACGCCGACATAGTCCTCGCCGCCAACCACCTGCTGCACCATGCCGCTGTCCGGTGGTGTCGGCAACAGCACCTCGGGATTGACGTGACTGAGCGCAAGCAGCTTGCCCTGCACGGTGAACAGGTCCATTTCGACAGCACCTGAAGTCGCGCGCAAACCGCTGATATTCAGTGCGATCGCCGTCTGCGAGGTGTCTTCGATCGTGGCCAGCAGGTTCTCGGTGAGCTTCAGGCGTTCGCGCTTGTGCAGGTCGAGCGAGAGCTTGCTCAGCGTCAGTGCGTCCTCCATCGCGCTGTCGACCTGGAGATCGAACCAGCTGTCGATGCCGCTGGACAGAAACCGCATTGAGTAGAAATACACCACGCTGACCGGCAGCAGGGCGAGCACCAGGAACATCACCGACAGGCGCGCACTGAGGCGTGACCCTGCGACGCGTCGGCGGTAGTCGCGCAACAGCTGCCAGAGGTTCCAGCCGACCAGTATGAACAGCAGTACCAGCCCGATGACGCTGAACAGCAGCAGCGGCATGAACCAGCGCCCGAGGTCTTCGGAGCGTTGCACGGCGGAGCTGATCATGTGAAGTGCCGCGAGCAGCAGCACGACCAGCATCAGGGCGGCGAGGGTATCGAAGCGCCGGCGGCTCATATCAGGTCGGGGTGCCGGCCGTCACGGCCGCAACCGCCACTCCCACGGGTCGCTGGCGATGCGCCAATCGCTCTTCAGATAGGCGGCCGGACGCAGCGGCAGCGGCAGCGCCTCGATGTCCAGGCGCACGTTGAGCCGGACCAGGTAGTCCTGGTCCAGGTCGAGCTTGCCGCGGGTCACGATCGGCATGCCGACGATGCGGCCGAGCGTGCCCAGTGCGGCATCGCGGGTCGCGAACGACAGCCGCCGCTCACCCTGCAGGTCGCGCAGTTCGTACAATCCCGACAGCGGCCGGTATTGCAGCACCGTGCGCAAGCGGTGCTCGACGACATCCGCCTCCCAGACCCACGCGTCCGCCCGCCGCATCTGTACATGCGTCTCGAACGTCAGCGGCACGCCGTTCTCAAGCGCTTCAATCACAGTGTCGGTCAGATTGAAGTGGATATCGGCGTCGAGCAGGATCGTGTCGTTGTCGTCGAGCGTCAACGCCACGCGACGGAAATCGACCGCATCGGCATGCACGGCGAGCGACAGCGTCAGCAAGAGAAGGGCCGGAAGGGTGCGCACAAAGAATTCCATTCTCATTCGGCCGGCGCGTTCAGGGAGCTTGCGGTGATTCTGCGCAAATCGGATCGGCGTTTGGGGTGCGGTTCAGGCGGCAGGGTGCGCGCGACCGCGGGCGCTCGAAAAGCCGTGCAGCGCGGGGATGCAATACCCTGCAGCCAAATCGATCGTGTCACGCATTGTTGGAAGCTCCCTTGATCAGTGCGGCATAGAAGAATCCGTCGGTGTCGTCGACCCCAGGCAGCAACTGTACACCTTTGCCCGCGCGCAGGCCGGGCCCAATCGGCAATTCGGCGACCAACGCATCCGCATGGCGTTCGACGAAGGCGTCGATCTGCCGGGCGTTCTCGGCTGGCAGCAGCGAACAGGTCACGTACAGCAAACGACCACGCGGCGCCAGCAGCGGCCACAGCGCGTCGAGAATCGCCGCCTGACGCGCGACCAGTGCCTCGACATCGGACGCACGACGCAACAGGCGAATGTCCGGATGACGGCGCATCACACCGGTTGCCGAACACGGTGCATCGACCAGGATGCGCGCATAGTTCCCCGCCCCCCAGCCCTCCGCCGGCGGCAACGCGGCATCGGCGACGACCAGATCCGCGTGCACCTCGGCGCGCGCGAGATTCTGGGCGACGCGCTGCAGGCGTTCGGCATCGATGTCGAGCGCCGTGACGTCCAGTCCGGTGGCGCGTTGCAGGATGGCCAGCGTCTTGCCGCCCGGGGCCGCACATGCGTCGAGTACGCACTGGCCGGGCTGCAGGTCGAGCCAGGCGGCGGCAAGCTGCGCCCCCGCGTCCTGCACCGATACCAGTCCGCGGTCGAAATCCGGCAGCTGTTCGACGGCTACCGCGCGATCGAGCACCACGGCAGAGTCGACGGTGGCGTGCGCACGCGCCACGATCCCGTGCTGTGCGAGTCCGGCGAGGTAGTCGGCTCGCGCGATCCTGGCGGTGTCGACGCGCAGTACCATCGGCGGCCGCTGCTGCAAGGCTTGCAGAATGGTTGCGGCTTGCGCCGGCCATCCAGAGACGATCTGCTCGTACAACCAGTCAGGTTGTGCGTAGCGCACTGCCGGCACGCGATCGACGTCGGCCTCGAGCTGGGCCTGCTCACGCTGCAGGCGGCGCAGCACACCGTTGACCAGCTTGCTGGCCCAGCCCTTGCCGAGGAGCCGGCAGGCGTCGACCGCCGTCGACACCGCCGCATGTCCGGGGACCCGGCTGTGCAGCAGCTGATACGCGCCGACCAGCAGCAGCATGTGCAGGTCGCGGTCGCGGGCCTTGAAGGGTCGCTGCAGCAGCCCCCCGATCAACGCATCCAGTCGTCTGTACCAGCGGCACACGCCGTAGCTCAATTCGGCAACCAGCGCGCGGTCGCGTTCGTCGACGGAATGCGCATTCGCGGCCACGACCGCATCGAGTGAGCGACCGTCGGTCACTGCCAGCACATTGCTGACCGCTGCCAGCCTTGGATCACCGGACGCGCGCCCCATCGTTCACACGACACGGCGCGTCATGGCGCCCCCAGCGTGGTTCCCTGAATATTCTGGGCGTTGATGAAATCGCGTGCGGCCATCGCGCGCTTGCCCGGCAGCTGCAGCTCCGTGACGCGCAGCAGGCCGTCGCCTGTCGACACGTCGATACCGGCGCGCGTCGCGTTCATCACGCTGCCTGGGGAACCGACAACTCCGCTGATCGCATGTGCGCGCCAGATACGCAGGTTGGCATCCTCGAACAGGGTCTGCGCCACTGGCCAGGGATTGAACGCGCGCACCTGGCGCTCGATGTCCGGCGCGGACCGCGTCCAATCGATCGTGGCCTCGGCCTTGTCGAGTTTTTTCGCGTAGCAGGCCAGTCCATCGTCCTGCGGTTCCGGTCGCAGCGTGCCGTCGAGGATGCCCGGCAACGCGCGCATCAGCGCCGTGGCGCCGAGCGACGACAGGCGGTCATGCAGGCTGCCACCGGTCTCGTCGGCGGCCAGCGGTGTACGTTCGATCAGGAACATCGGACCCGTGTCGAGGCCCTCCTCCATGCGCATGATGGTCACACCGGATTCGGCGTCGCCGGCCAGCACGGCGCGCTGGATCGGCGCCGCACCACGCCAGCGCGGCAGCACCGAGGCGTGGATATTGACGCAGCCGAGGCGCGGCGCGTCGAGAACCGCCTTCGGCAGCAGCAGGCCATAGGCGACGACGATCATCAGGTCGGCGTGCAACGCCGCCAGCTCGTCGACGTGCTGCGGGTCCTTGAAGTTCACCGGCTGATGGACCGGGATGCCGGCACCGACGGCCACCTCCTTGACCGGACTCGGGCTGAGTTTCCGGCCGCGACCGGCGGGGCGGTCAGGCTGGGTGTACACAGCAACCACCTGATGCGGCGATGCCAGCAGGGCGCGCAGGGGCGGAACGGCAAAATCCGGGGTACCGGCAAAAATGATGCGTTTGCGCTCACTCATGGAATGGTCCTGGTTTGGGAACCCGGTCTCAGCCCGCGATGCAGACAGGGACTAGGCTGGCGCCGGAAGCGTGGAGGTACGTCGCTGAACGTCAGATCGCGCGTTGCGACTGAGCCCTTTCGCCGCCCTGCCGCGCCTCTTTCTCGAGCTTCTTGCGGATACGCTGGCGCTTGAGATTGGACAGGTAGTCGACAAACAGCTTGCCGTCCAGGTGATCGATCTCGTGCTGGATACAGACCGCCAACAGACCGTCGACTTCCCTTTCGAAGACCTGCCCGTCGCGGTCGAGCGCACGCACCCGGATCCGCTCGGCCCGCCTCACGGTCTCGTAGACGCCGGGCACCGACAGGCAGCCCTCGTCCATCTCCTCTTCACCGTCTTTGGCGAGGATCTCCGGGTTGATCAGTGCCAGCGGCCGGCTGCGGTCCTCGGAGATATCGACGACGATCACGCGACGCGGATCGTTGACCTGCACCGCGGCGAGCCCGATACCGGGCGCCGCATACATGGTCTCGAACATGTCGTCGACCAGTCGGCGCACCGAATCGTCGACCTCTTCCACCGGCCTGGCGGTGTTGCGCAGGCGGGCATCGGGGAAGTGAAGGATGTCGAGAATCGCCATGATCAAGCTCGCATGCTGTAGTCTGAACTCAGCAACCACCGATAGGCGGCTGTATGGGCTAGAATTTCACCGTTTTGCACCGGTCACGGCGCCGCCGGCTAAAGACTGCGCGCCCTGAGGCCGTAATAATACCGCAAACCCGGTCAATTTGACCGCTTGGGGGCCGCCGTTGCGCCAAGGGAATTCCATGTCAAGAACCTGCAAAAGCCTGATCCTGCTGCTGTGTTTCGCCGTGTTGTCGCCGCTGGCGCTGGCCGACGACCTGATGCGTGCCGGCCACCCTGACCGCTATACCGTGGTGCGCGGCGACACCCTGTGGGACATCGCCGGCCGTTTCCTGCGCAGCCCGTGGCGCTGGCCCGAGATCTGGTACGTCAACCCCCAGATCGCCAATCCGCACCTGATCTACCCGGGTGACGTGCTCGAACTGGTGTACATCGACGGCAAGCCGCAGCTGCGCCTGCGCCGCGGCCCGCTGAAGCTGTCGCCCAGCGTGCGCTCCACCCCGTGGGACGGCGCCATACCGACCGTGCCGGTCGACGCCATCGGTCCATTCCTGACCCGCCACTACGTGCTCGGTGACGGGGAGCTCGACAAGGCCCCCTACATCGTCGATTTCGCCGACGAACACATCCTCGGCGGTGCAGGTCAGAAGGCATACGTGCGCAGTATCGACGACGACAGCCACCTGAAGTACGAGATCGTTCGCGCCGGCGGGCCCTACAAGGACGGCGACACCGGCGAGATCATCGGCTACGAGGCCGAGTACATCGGAAGCACCGAACTGCAGCGCACCGGCGACCCTGCGACCGTATTCATCAACAACAGCGTGCGCGAGGCAATCATCGGCGATCGGCTGATCGTGGCCGGAGAGGAGAAGGCCACCGCGAACTTCACACCGCACGCGCCGCCGATGCCGTTCGAGGGGAACATCATCTCGCTGTTCGGCGGGGTCGACCAGATCGGTCAGTACAATGTGGTCGTGATCGACCGCGGGCGGGCCGATGGCATCGACGCGGGCACCGTGCTGCGGATCGACCAGAAGGGCGAGACGATCCGCGACGTGGTCACACCCGACTCGCGTGACACCGTCACCCTGCCGGACGAAGAGGCAGGTCTGATGATGGTGTTCCGCAGTTTCGACCGGGTCAGCTACGGCCTGATCATGCACGCCACTCGCGTCATGCACATTGGTGATAAGGTGCGTAATCCCTGATCGAGTGACCTGCGAGGTTGAATGGACTCAACCCCATCCGACGAAATCGCCGCCTGGTGCGCGCTGCTGCGCGCCCCGGGTGTCGGCTGCCAGACCCTGAATCCACTGCTTACCGCCGGACGCAGTGCCCGCGCGCTGCTGGATGCGCCGCCGCGCGGCATCGACGCACCACTGCGCGACTACCTGCGCGCCCCCGATCTCACCGGCGTCGAGACCGACATGCGCTGGCTGGAACAGCCGCGCAATCACCTGCTCAGGATCGTCGACCCCGGCTATCCAACCCGCCTGCGTGAGTTGCCGAACCCACCGACCGCGCTGTTCCTGCACGGTGACCCCGATCTGCTGAATGCCGCGCAGATCGCCGTCGTCGGTAGCCGCAATCCAAGCAGCGGCGGCAGGCGCACCGCGCACGAATTCGCCGCCGAACTCGCCGGCCGCGGCCTGGTGATCACCAGCGGCCTCGCCACCGGCATCGATCGTGCCGCGCACGAGGGTGCGCTCGAGGTCGATGGCCTGACCCTGGCGGTCACGGGCACCGGCTTGGACCGTGTGTATCCCGCACGCAACCACGATCTCGCCCGCCGCATCGGAATGAGCGGCCTGCTGGTGTCGGAGTTTCCACTCGGCACGCCGCCTGTGCCGGGCAATTTCCCGCGCCGCAACCGCATCCTCGCTGGTCTCACGCTTGGCACGCTGGTCGTCGAGGCCGCGCTGAACAGCGGATCGCTGATCACTGCGCGACGCGCCGCCGAGGCGGGCCGCGAGGTGTTCGCGATCCCGGGATCGATCCATAACCCGCTCGCACGCGGCTGCCACGCACTGATCCGGGACGGCGCCAAACTCGTCGAAACCGCGAACCATGTGCTCGAGGAACTCGCACCGCTGCTGCCCGCGTTCGTGCCCGCGCAGCCATCCCACGCCCTGGATGACGCGGCGCCCACCACACCGGACGACCCGCAGCATCAGGCGCTGCTCGACGCGATGGGATTCGATCCGGTGACCACCGATGAGCTCGTGCTGCGAACAGGCTTCCCGGCGGCCGAGGTGTCGTCGATCTTGCTGTTGCTCGAACTGCAGGGTCATGTATCATCGGCCGCAGGTGGACTGTTCACACGAGCTGGAACTATCTCAAAGTGAACCCATATCCCGCCGTAACCGGCCAGACACTGGGGCGCGTCCCACCGTCCTCGATGGCCTTCGTTTCCCCGCCTGGAAGACAGCCGTGAACGAAAACGTCATCGACGTCCTCATTTATATCTACGAGAACTACATGGATGCGGAGGATTCAACGCCTACCGACCAGATCCTTCTCGAGGAGGAGCTCGTCCAGGCCGGGTTCCCGCAGGGTGAAATCAAGAAGGCGTTCAACTGGCTCGACGAGCTGGCCTGGCGGCAGGGCAGCATGGCGTATGCAGACGCCCAGCCGAACCGTTCGATGCGCATCTACAGTGTGCGCGAGCGCCAGCGGATTGATCTCGAGATCCAGGGCATGCTGCTGTACCTGGAGCAGACCGGCATTCTCGACCCGATGAGCCGTGAACTGGTGATCGAGCGCATCATGGCGATCGAGACCGAGGAGCTGAGTGCCGACGACGTGAAGTGGATCGTGCTGCTGGTGCTGCTGAACCAGCCCGGCCAGGAGAATGCCTTCGCCCTGATGGAAGAGCTGGTCTATAACGGCGAACCGCTGTATCTGCACTGAAGCGGTGCACACCGCGCGCGAGTATTCCCGTTCCTCGCGGGCTTGACACCCCGCCTCGCCCCCGGCTATCCGTATAAATAAGGGCAGCCTCAGGGGCCTGCCGCAAGCAAAGTCACGGACCATCATCGACCCGTGCCACCAAGGCGCGGGTTTTTTTACAGAGCAGTTGCCCAAAGCATGAACCTGGTAATCGTTGAATCGCCGGCCAAGGCCAAGACGATCAAGAAGTACCTCGGCAAGGATTTCGAGGTGCTGGCCTCGTATGGCCACGTGCGCGACCTGGTGCCGAAGGAAGGCGCGGTCGACCCGGACGGCGGCTTCGCAATGAAATACCAGGTCATCGACCGCAACGACCGACACGTCAAGGCGATCACGACCAAGCTGAAGGATGCCGACGCCCTGTATCTCGCGACCGACCCCGACCGCGAGGGCGAGGCCATCTCGTGGCACCTGTACGAGCTGCTCAAGGGCAAGCGCGCACTCAAGGACAAGCCCGTGCACCGGGTGGTGTTCAACGAGATCACCAAGAAGGCCGTACAGGATGCGGTGGCACACCCGCGCGACCTGTCGATGGACCTGGTCAATGCGCAGCAGGCACGGCGTGCGCTCGATTACCTGGTCGGCTTCAACCTGTCGCCGCTGTTGTGGAAGAAGGTACGCCGCGGACTGTCCGCCGGCCGCGTACAGAGTCCGGCGCTGCGCCTGATCTGCGAGCGCGAAGACGAGATTGAGGCTTTCAGGGCGCGCGAGTACTGGACCGTCGAGGCCGACACCGAGAAGGGCGGTCAGTCCTTCAGCGCCAGGCTGACCCAGTTTCAGGGCGACAAGCTGTCGCAGTTCTCGATCACCAACGCCGGACGCGCCGCCGACGTTGAATCGGTGCTGTCGAAGGCGGCGAACGGCCGACTCGACGTCCTGACGATCGAAAAGAAGCAGCGCAAGCGCAATCCTGCCGCGCCCTTCACCACGTCGACGCTACAGCAGGAGGCCGCACGCAAGCTCGGTTTCACCGCGCAGCGCACGATGCGAATCGCACAGCAGCTCTACGAGGGTGTCGACATCGGCAGCGGCGCCGTCGGCCTGATCACCTACATGCGCACCGACTCGGTCAACCTTGCCGACGAAGCCATCACCGAGCTGCGCGGTTTCATCGCCGAGCGTTACGGAAAGGACCAGCTGCCCAAGGCGCCTCGCCAGTTCAAGACCAAGGCCAAGAACGCCCAGGAGGCGCACGAGGCGATCAGGCCAACGGCCGTCATCAACACCCCGGAAGACATCGCCGCCCATCTCGACAGGGATCAGCTGAAGCTGTACAGCCTGATCTGGAAGCGCACCGTCGCCTGCCAGATGCTGCACGCGACGATCGACACGGTCGCGGCCGACCTCGGCGCCGGCGACGGCAATGTGTTCCGCGCCACCGGCTCGACGATCGCCAGTCCGGGCTTCATGCAGGTCTACCTCGAGGGCAAGGATGACGCCAAGCCGGGCGACGACGACGAAAAGATGCTGCCGCCGCTGCAGCAGGGCGAGACCATCGCGCTGCTCAAGATCCGCACCGAACAGCACTTCACCGAGCCGCCGCCACGCTACAGCGAGGCCAGCCTGGTCAAGGCGCTGGAGGAGTTCGGCATCGGTCGGCCGTCGACCTACGCATCGATCATCTCGACGCTGCAGGACCGCGAATACGTCGAGATGGACAAGAAGCGCTTCATCCCGACCGATGTTGGGCGCGTGGTCAATCGGTTCCTGACCAACTACTTCACCCAATACGTCGACTACGACTTCACCGCGCGACTCGAGGACGAGCTCGACGCCGTGTCACGCGGAGAAGAGGACTGGGTGCCGCTGCTGGAGAAATTCTGGCAGCCGTTCAAGGACCGCATCGATCACACGCAGGAGAACGTGCAGCGCTCCGACGTGACCCAGGAAAAAATCGACGAGGCGTGCCCGAAGTGCGGCGGGCAGCTGGCCAAGCGGCTCGGCCGCAACGGCGTGTTCATCGGCTGCACCAACTACCCGGAATGCGACTACACGCGCAATCTCGACGACAAGGGCGAGGCGGCAGCCGAGCCGGAGAAGGTCGGCCGCGACTGCCCGGAGTGCGGTTCCGAACTGGTGTTCAAGCAGGGCCGCTATGGCCGCTTCATCGGCTGCTCGGCCTATCCCAAGTGCCGTTACATCGAGCCGCTGGAAAAACCCAAGGACACCGGCGTGACCTGCCCCAAGTGTCGCGAAGGCACGCTGATGCAGCGCAAGTCGCGGCGCGGCAAGGTGTTCTACTCGTGCTCGACCTACCCCAAGTGCGACTACGCGGTGTGGAACGAACCGATCGCCGAGCCGTGCCCGAACTGCGGCTGGCCGGTGTTGACGATCAAGACGACCAAACGCAGCGGCACCCAGAAGGTCTGCCCGCAGCAGGAGTGCTCGTTTGTCGAGGCCTACGACGCCCCGACCGAAAACAGCGAAGGCTGAAACCGGGGCCGGCGTGCGGATGTCTGCCCTGAGCCCGCACCGTCTGCACCTGGCCGCCCGCGTGCTGCGTGAAGGCGGCGTGATCGCCTATCCAACCGAGGCCGTGTTCGGCCTTGGCTGCGACCCGCTCAACCGGGACGCGGTGATGCGCCTGCTCGCGATAAAACGGCGCCCCGTCGAAAAGGGCCTGATCCTGATCGCCAGCACGTTCGACCAGCTGCTGCCGTTCGTCGTGCTGCCCCGGCCGGACCTGCAGCAGCAGCTCGATGCGAGCTGGCCCGGCCCGGTGACCTGGCTGCTGCCGGCGCGACCCGACACGCCGCGCTGGTTGCGCGGCACGCACGCCAGCCTCGCCGTACGCGTGACCGCACACCCGGGTGCGGCGGCACTGTGTAACGCGTTCGGCGGCCCGATCGTCTCGACCAGCGCCAATATCCTTGGTCGACCGCCGGCACGCACGCCACTGCAGGTAAGACTGCGCTGTCCCGGTGTCGACCTGGTGGTGAATGGCCCGACCGGCGGACTGCGCCGTCCGACCGAGATACGCGACGCCGTCAGCGGCGCCCGCATACGTCAGGGCTGATCCGCGCGGGGCGATCGCAGACGCACAGGTAGGGTCGGGTGGGCCTGCCGGTCATCTGCCGGTCGCGGTCCGCAGCCAACCGTGGTTGAGGGTTCGGCGTGGTCTCTGGTCAAATGGGGCGGCCACGTCACCGGAAACACCCATCGCATGCCAGACCTGCCCGACTCCGAAGCCGTCAAAGACTACCTGATCGACCTGCAGCGGCGGATCTGCGACGCGCTGTCGGACGAAGACGGCTGCGCGTTCCGCGAAGATGCCTGGGACCGCCCGGGCGGTGGCGGAGGCCGCTCGCGCGTGCTCGAGCAGGGCAAGGTGTTCGAAAAGGCCGGCGTGAACTTCTCGCACGTCCACGGCGACGGCTTGCCGCCATCGGCGACCGCGCAGCGACCGGAGCTCGCCGGGCGCGGCTTCCAGGCCATGGGCGTGTCGCTGGTGATCCATCCGCGCAACCCGCGCGTGCCGACGTCACACGCCAACGTGCGTTTCTTCATCGCCGAAAAGCCGGGTGCGGAACCGGTCTGGTGGTTCGGCGGCGGGTTCGACCTGACGCCTTACTACGGCGACCGCGACGACGCGCGCCACTGGCACGCCACCGCGCGTGCCGCGTGCGAGCCGTTCGGCGACGATGTCTATCCACGCTACAAGCAGTGGTGCGACGAATACTTCCACCTCAAACACCGCGATGAGCCGCGCGGCATCGGCGGTCTGTTCTTCGACGACCTCAATGAATGGGGATTCGACCGGTCGTTCGCCTTCATGCGCAGCGTCGGCGATCACTACGTGCCCGCTTACCTGCCGATCGTCCAGCGTCGCCGCGACGACGCCTACGGCGACCGGGAACGCGAATTCCAGCTCTACCGGCGCGGCCGTTATGTCGAGTTCAACCTGGTCTACGATCGCGGCACGATATTCGGCCTGCAGACGGGCGGCCGCACCGAATCGATCCTGATGTCGCTGCCGCCGTTGGTCACGTGGCGCTATGACTGGCACCCACAGCCGGGCAGCGAGGAAGAGGAGTTGTACCGCGTGTTCCTGCAACCGCGCGACTGGCTGGCCGACGGGGCCTGACGCGGCCATCGGCCGCCGACTGCGCGGGTCGGCGCCCGCCTGTCCAGCGCGGTGGCAAAAAAATGGGCCTGCCGCGGGGAGCGCGGAGGCCCGTGCAAAGCGCGTCAATGTAGCGCTAGAGGAGAACCGACCGTCCGGCGCCCAGGGCACCGGGCGGAACTATCGCTGACAGGGGTAGCGGCCGACCCGGCCGCAACCTGAGCCGTCCATTCATTCGGTTCCCAGGCGCATCCAATGGGTTCATGCGGGCAGATGCTGATCCAGCCATTCGACGATCCACTGCGCCGGCCGCGCGCCGCTGAAACGGGCCAGCTCGATGCCGTCACGCAGCAGCATCACGGTGGGGAAGCCACGCACCTTGTAGCGCCCCGCCAGTTTCATGTTCTCCCCTTCGTCGACCTCGACCTTGGCCAGGCGCACGCGCCCGTCGAGGTCGTCGATCACCTTCGCCAGATGCGGCGCGACGGCGTGACACGGCGCACACCAGTCGGCCCAGAAGTCGACGATGACCGGGGTCGCGTTCGAAGCGGCGATCACCCGCTCGTCGAACTCGTCGAGGTCGACACTGAAGATTCGCTGTTGGCCCACGTTCAACGGCCCTCCGCCGTCGCCACCGCGGCCTCGAGCGCCGCCTTGATCGCGTCCTCTATCTCCTTGACGACGCCAATCGCGGGACTGCCCTGCGCGATCACGGTCGGCCGCGCGAACAGGATCCGCGTCACGCCGTCCTTCTCGACCAGGTTGACACGCAGCGGGCACAGGGCGAGCAGGTCGGGGTCGGCATTGCCCACCTGGTTCGCATACCAGCCATTGCAGACCACGACACTGCGTATGCCGGACAGCGCATTGCGGTTGTAGTCCTCGCCCCAGCGTTCGGCAAACGAGGCCAGATTGCCGCCGAGATCGACCTCGAACACGACCCAGAACCGGGCCTCCTCGAGCGCGCCGTGAACGGCGCGGTAGGTGACATCCATCGGCGCCTTGGCGTCCAGCCGCAGCACGCCGGGCGGCGCCGCGGCCACGCTGCCCGTCGCAATCAGCAAAGCCAGCGCGATCAGGTACCTCGTCATGACACAGTCTCCATTTCCGGGGCGCCGGATTGTAACCCGGACGTCAGCCGGGTCGCGTTTACGCCTTTGTCAGCGGCGGCATCTGCCAGTAGCATGGTCGCCCTGTCCGACCACCCCGGCCAAAGCATGACCGCGCTGCCCGTCCGTATCGCCACCCGCAAATCGCCGCTCGCCCTGTGGCAGGCCGAACACGTCGCCGCCGCGCTGCGTGCAGCGCACCCGGGTATCGAGGTCGAGATCCTCGGCATGACGACCCAGGGCGACAAGATCCTGGACACACCGCTGGCCAAGATCGGCGGCAAGGGCCTGTTCGTCAAGGAACTCGAACAGGGCATGCTCAACGGTGACGCCGACATTGCCGTGCACTCGATGAAGGACGTTCCGGTCGAGCTGCCGGACGGCCTGCACCTCGCCGCCATCCTCGAGCGCGAAGACCCGCGCGATGCCTTCGTCTCGAACGACCACGCCAGCCTTGCCTCATTGCCGAACGGTTCGCGTGTCGGCACATCGAGCCTTCGACGCCAGTGCCAGCTGGCCGACCGTCGACCCGACCTCGAGATCGCGCCGCTGCGCGGCAACGTCAACACGCGGCTGCGCAAGCTCGACGACGGCGAGTACGATGCGATTATCCTCGCCGCGGCGGGTCTGCTGCGCCTCGGTCTGGGCGAACGCATCCGCAGCTTCATCGACACCGGCGACAGCCTGCCGGCGATCGGTCAGGGCGCGATCGGCATCGAATGCCGAAGTGACGACGCGCGTATCAACGAGCTGCTCGCACCGCTGCACCATGTCGACACGGCCGACCGCGTGCGCGCCGAACGCGCGCTGAACCATCGTCTGCAGGGTGGCTGCCAGGTGCCGATCGGCGGTCACGCGACGCTTTCCGCGGATGAGCTGTTCCTGCGCGGACTGGTCGGCACCGTCGACGGCAGCGAGATCGTGCGCGCCGAGATCCGCGGCCCGCGCGCCGATGCCGAGGCACTCGGTGCCGCGCTCGCCGACGAGCTGCTCGAGCATGGCGCCGCGCGCATCCTGCACGAACTGTATTCCGATGCCTGATCGCGAGCGGTGAGTGCAACCCCACCCCCGTGCGACCTCGCCGGCGCCAGCGTGCTGGTCACGCGACCGGCGCACCAGGCCGAACCCTTGTGCGAGCTGATCGAGCAGGCGCACGGCCGGCCGATACGCTTCCCGACCCTGGAGATCCGCGGACCTGCCGACAAGCATGCGGCGCGGGCGCGACTGCAGACGGCCCGCACTGCCGACATCCTGGTGTTCGTCAGTGCCAACGCGGTGCAGTACGCGTTTCCGCTGCTGCCCGATCAGCTGCCGTTGAACATCGACATCGCCGCAGTCGGGCGGGCGACCGCGAAGGCCCTGAGCGACGCCGGCCTCGATCCGACACTGCTTCCCGAACGCGCGGACAGCGAGGGCCTGCTCGCGCTGCCGGCGCTGACCGAGGTGCGCGGTCGGCGCGTGGTCGTGGTGCGCGGCAACGGCGGTCGCGAACTGCTTGCCGACACGCTGCGCGAGCGTGGCGCCGACGTCGAGCAGGTCGAAGTGTACCGGCGCCTGTTGCCGAGCCGGCCGACCGGCGTCGCGAACCTGGTCGCAAACTGGCCGCGGCTGGTGCAGATCGTGACCGCGAGCAGCAATGCGATCCTCGACAACCTGTTCACGCTGCTCGGCGATGACGGCGCGGCACTGCTGCGCGACACGCCGATCGTCGTCATGAGCCAGCGCATGGCGGAGCACGCACTCGCGCGCGGCTGCAGCCGCGTCCACGTCGCCATGTCCGCTGCCGATGCCGAGGTCCTCGCGACCCTGTGCGAGGTCTGCCGAGATGTCGCCTGAACGACAGCTTTGCTAGTCTTAAGACCACTGCGACAAGACGGCATTCGCCCCCAAGACGTTACCCGGCAACAAGGCCTGTATGACTGAAGAAGACCCGAAACCCGGCGTCGTGATCGACGTCACCCCGGACCAGGACAGCGACGACGGCCCGGCGATGGCCGCTGACTCGGGCGAACAGGCGAAGAGCGACGAGGCCGCTGCGACCGCGCCGCGAACACGCAACCTCGGTGGCATCGCGATGCTGCTGGGCGTGGCCGCACTGCTCGCCGTGGTCGCCGCCGGCGCCTTCGGTTACCGCTACTGGTCAGGCCTGTCCGACGAGGTGTCGGCAATGGACACGCGCGTTCGCGAGGCCGTGCAGCAGCAACAGCGGTTGCAGGCGGCGCTTGGCGACGCCACCGCGGCGCTGCGCTCGCAGGAGGATGCCCTGGGCAAGCAGCGTGACGTGCTCGCACAGCAGCGGCTGGCCGTCGACGAGGCACGCTCGACCTTCAAGCAGCAGGAACAGAAGCTGGCGGACGAGAACGTGCGGGCGCAGGAGCGCGAGGCCGAGCTGCGCGCCGCGGTCGCCGACGTGCATCGTCGGGTCGGACGCTCGGGCACGCAATGGATCATCGCCGAGGCCGAGTACCTGCTGCGCATCGCCAACCACCGGCTGATTCTGGCGCGCGACACAGAGACGGCCCGCGTCGCGCTGGAACTCGCGGACCAGCGCCTGCGCGACACCCGCGACCCGGGCTGGGCCGGCGTGCGCGAACAGATCGCGCGCGACATCACGCGCCTCGGCACGTACACGGCACCCGACAGCGCGGGGCTGGCCGCACGCCTGTCGGCCATGATCGAGCAGATCCCGCGGCTCAAGATCGCGCGTGCGACGATCGGCCCCGAGCGCACGCTGCCGGAGCAGGTCGCCCGCGACCCTGGTGAGCGCACCTGGGAGACGCTGCTCGACGACCTGTGGTCAGGATTCAAGGATTCGGTGCGCATCCGCGAACGTGATAAACCGGTGCAGGCCATGCTCGCGCCGGAAAACCAGTTCTTCCTATACGAGAACCTCAAGCTACACCTGGAAGCGGCCCGCCTGGCGGTGGCGCGGGACGATACAGGGCTGTTTCGCGAGAACCTCGCGACCGCAGCCGATTGGTTGGCACGCTACTTCGAACCCGGCGACCCGGTGGCCCAGTCGCTGAACAAGGCCATCGGCGCGATGACGGACACTGAACTGCGTCCCGATCTGCCCGACGTCAGCCAGTCGCTGCGCGCGTTCAAGGTGCGCCAGGAGCTGCTCGACGATATTGCGCCCGGCGTGAGTGCCGAGGCCCCGGCGGCGAAGGCGGGGACCGCGTCACAATGAGGACGCTGCTCAAGATCTGGCTGTTCGTGCTCGCCGGCGCCGGTATCGGCGTCGTGCTGAGCCGCGACTCAGGCTACGTGCTGCTGTCGTTCGGCAACTACACGGTCGAGATGAGTCTCGCGTTGCTGCTGATGCTGCTGGCGCTGCTGTTTGCCGCTTTGTATTTCGGCATCCGCCTGGTCGTCCGCACGCTGCACCTGCCGCAGGACGTACGCGACTGGAAGCACCGCCGCGGTTCACGGCTCGCGCAACAGGCGATGACGCGCGGCCTGCTGGAGATGTCGGAGGGCAACTGGCGGAGTGCCGAGAAGCGGCTGGTGCGGTTCGCCGACCGTTCCGAGACCCCGTTGCTCAACTACCTCGCCGCCGCACGCGCGGCACAGTTGCAGGGCGCCCACGAACGCCGCGATGTCTACATCCGCCTCGCCCACGAGACCATGCCATCGGCCGACGTGGCGGTCAGTTTGACCCAGGCTGAGCTGCAGCTCGCCGATCACCAGCTGGAACAGGCCCTGGCCACGCTCAAGCACCTGCGCAGCGTCGCACCCAAACACAACTACGTGCTGCGCCTGCTGCGCCGCCTGTATGAACAGCTGGGCGACTGGGAGCACCTGCGCGAACTGTTGCCGGAGCTGCGCCGACGCAAGGTCGACGACGAGCCCGACCTGCAGCGCCTCGAGATCCGCACCCACCGCGCGCTGCTCGAGCAGGCCTTCCTGGCGCGCGACGAGCGTCGCCTCGGCATCGCCTGGGCCGACGTGCCACGCGGCCTGCGCGATCACCCGCAGATACTCGGTGATTATGCCGGTTACCTGCAGGAGCAGGGGCAGGACCAGCACGCGGAAAAGCTGTTGCGTGAGGCATTGCGCAAGCACTGGGATACCGACCTGGTCGAGACCTACGGCCTGCTCGACAGCGAAGAGCCCGGCAGGCTGCTGTCGCAGATGGAAAAATTTCTCGCCGAGCACCCCGACGACGCAACACTGCTGCTGACGCTGGGGCGTCTCAGTCTGCGCGCGCAGCTATGGGGCAAGGCGCGCGGCTATCTCGAGGCCTGCATCGGCCGCAACGGGCCGCCGCAGGCCTACCGTGAACTCGGCCAGCTGCTGGAGCGCATGCACGAACCGGACAAGGCGATCGACATCTATCGGCAGGGTCTGTCGGGCACCGGTGGCCCCGAACCGGTCCCGCTTCCTCAGACCATCGGCAAAACCAAGGCCAATCGACCGATGCTCGACGAGCAGCGCGTCATGCCGCCACACCACGCCATCGGCGACGATCCCGAACCATCGACCTGATTCACGTTGGTTCTCTCGTGCGCATTTCGCACGCACTCATGCTTGAAGCGCGTGGTTTTGAGCGTGCGCGCCGCAGCGCGCATCCGTACAACCGTCTCGCAACACGCGAACAACCCTGTCAGGCGATGGAATCAACCGCCGTCCGCATCCCGGGTGCAGGCTCAATCCCCTACCTTGTCGCGCGTATCTTCCGCGTACTCGAACGAGTCATAGTGCATGTGCGCATCCGGCATGCCGGCGGCACGAAAGGCATCGCGTCCCGCATTGACCATCGGCGGCGGGCCGGCCATGTAGAGATCGTAGGTGGACAGGTCGGGGAAATCGGCCATCACTGCCTCATGCACCCAGCCGGTCCGTCCCTGCCAGTCCTCGTCAGGCTCCGACAGGACGGGCACGAACGAAAAGTTCGCATGCGCGCGGACCCATTGCTCGGGCAGATCGGGAAGGTAGAGGTCGCGCTTCGAACGCACTCCCCAGTACAGATGTATCGGCTGCTTCAACTTGGCGCGGAATGCCTGTTCGATCTGGCCCTTCAACGGAGCGAATCCGGTGCCACCGCCCATGAAAATCATAGGGCGGTCTGATTCCTCGTCGAGCACGAAGCTGCCAAGCGGCGCCTGGATGCGCAGGATGGCGCGTTCGTGCATCTTGTTGAACACCCAGTCGGTGAACTCGCCACCGTCGACGTGGCGGATGTGCAGCTCGATGAACTCGTCGTCATGCGGTGCGTTGGCAATCGAGAAGGCCCGCTTGCGTCCGTCGGGCAGCAGAAAGTCGAGATATTGTCCCGCCATGAACTGCAGGCGCTGGTTTTCAGGCAGCTTGAGCTGCATGCGCACGACATCGTGACTGAGATGGTCGACCGCATGTACCCTCACCGGCAGCATCCTGACCTCGAGGTCGGCCGTGGTCTCGGCCTCACGCACGCCGAGGACCAGATCGCTGGCGGCGATGCCCTGGCACGGCAGACACTTGCCCTCGCCGGCATCGTCGAGCGCCGGAGGCGCGCCATAATAGGTGACCTCGCCGCTGACCAGGTCGGCCGTGCAGGCACCGCAACGACCGTTGCGGCATCCATAGGGCAGACCCACGTTCTGACGGATCGCGGCGTCGAGAATCGTCTCGTTGTCGTCGACCTCGAACCGGTGGCCGCTGCCGCTGAGGGTGACTGTGAAGCTCATCGCTTACTGCTGCGTCCAAACAAAGACTCCGGATTCTGCTTGAATTCGGAGTTCGATAAAACCGTGGAGGCGACATGCTAATCGTGGGTTGTGGTGATGTTGGAACGCTGATTGCCGACGCGGCGCGCGCGCGCGGCGAGTCGGTCGCGTGCATCACACGCACTGCAGACAGTGCCGCCGCGTTGCAGCTGCGCGGGCACGATGCCCGGGCCCTGGACCTCGACCGCGCGCGGCCCGGTGTCACGGATTTCACTGCGCACCGGCGGATCTTCTACCTTGCCCCCCCGCCACCGACCGGCGATGACGATCCGCGCATCGAACGCTTTCTCGATGCCGTGCCGGCGCAGTCCGGCCGACGCATCGTCTACGTCAGCACGACCGGCGTCTATGGCGATTGCGACGGCGACTGGGTCGACGAATCGCGCCCACCGAATCCACAGGTCGATCGCTCTCGCCGGCGTCTGGATGCCGAACAGCAGCTGCACGAATGGCGCCACACGGGCGGCGGCGAACTGGTGATCCTGCGCGTCGCCGGCATCTACGGCCCGGGCAAACTGCCGGTCGAGCGGTTGAGAAAACAGGTGCCCATGGTCGCCGAAGACGAGGCACCCTGGACCAACCGAATCCACATCGCGGACCTGGTCAGCGTGTGCGAGGCGGCGATGGCGCGTGGCATGGACGGCACGGTGTACAACGTCAGCGATGGCAATCCAGGCAACATGCGCGACTATTTCGATCGTGTCGCCGACCTGTTCGGACTGCCGCGCGCGCCGGTGGTACGTCTCGCCGACGCGCGCGGCCTGCTATCGGCCGGGCTGCTCAGCTACCTGGGTGAGTCGCGTCGACTCGACAGCCGGCGCATGCGCGACGAACTCGGCGTTCAGCTGCGCTACCCGAATCTGGCGAGCGGGCTCGCCGCGTGCCGCGGCGATCGGCAACCGACACCCACCTGACGGCGCCGACCGGCCGCCCCACCCGCCGGCAGGGTCGCGGCGGCGGGCACCCGGTCAGGCGGCCGCCTGCTCGCCGTCTTCCAGGTAGCGCCAGCCGAGCGGCTCGCCGCTGGCGGAGAAGGCGTAGTCGATCGGCACACCGGTGGGGATCTCAAATCCCTCGACCTCGTCGACGCTCATGCCTTGCAGGGCCATGATCAGCGCACGCAGCGTGTTGCCGTGGCTGGCGATCAGCAGACGCCGACCGGCGCGCAGCTGAGGCGCAATCTCCTGCTGCCAGAATGCCATCACGCGCTCTCGGGTCTGTGCGAGGCTCTCACCGTTCGGCAATCGGTCCCGCGGGACGTCGGCCCAACGCGGATCACGCGACGGGTGAGACGGGTCGCCGGCCGCTATCGCCGGCGGCCGGTCGGCGTAGCCCCGCCGCCAGCGCCACACCTGCGCGTCACCGACGCGCGCGCTCATCGCGACCTTGTCCTCGCCCTGCAGCGCGCCATAGTGGCGCTCGTTCAGGCGCCAGTCCGCCAGCAGCGGCACACCATGCTCGCCGGCGATGCGCAACACGGTCTCGGCGGTGACGCGTGCCCGCGTCAGGCGCGAGGTGTAGGCGCGGTCGAACGTCAATCCGTGCGCCGCAACGATGCGGCCGGCACGCGCCGCTTCGTCATGCCCCAAGCGGGTCAGCGCCGGGTCAGCCCAGCCGGTGAACCGGCCCTCGCGGTTCCACTCGCTCTGCGCATGGCGGATCATCACCACGCCGGGTACGAAGATCGGGCTCGACATGGGTCACCTCCCTAAGGTTTCTGCCTGGCTCATTCCAGGTTCGCCATCGACGTGACTCGAATGATAGGGACGAACTATCAAATGATAAAATTGTTTTAAATTATCCAATCGATAGCCGGGGGCTAATTTGCCCGTCGCATGGGCCGGCTACCGCGACCGGCGCGGCACCGACTCGTCCGCCGCATCGATGGCGGCAGCCTGAAGATGCGCGCGTCCGATGCGGGATGCCCGCACGACAACCGTCTTAGAATGGCCTGCACCGCGGCGGCGGCAATCCGTACATCGAACCACGAGGGCAAAATCCTTGCGTACCATCGAAGCGCTGCTGTTCGATCTTGGCGGCGTCATCATCGACATCGATTTCGGCCGGGTATTCTCACGCTGGGCCGCGTTGTCGCCGTTGTCGGCGGAGCAGATCGCCGAACGCTTCGTGTTTGGCGATCTCTATCACCGCTACGAACGGGGCGAGATCGGCGACCGGGAATACTTCGACAGTGTGCGCGAGGCACTGCGCAGCGACGCCGACGACGCACGGGTGCTGGAAGCGTGGAACGCCGTCTTCACCGGGCCGAACAGGGTCAACCTGGCCCTGGTCAACCGGTTGTCGGCGCAGATGCCCGTCTTTGCATTCACCAACACCAGCGCCAGCCACCAGCGCGCCTGGTCGCGCGCCTACCCCGACGTGGTCGCGGCGTTCCGACGCATCTTCGCGTCGGCCGAGATGGGGATGCGTAAGCCGGAACGTCGCGCGTTCGACGCCGTGATCGAGATGATCGGCGCAGATCCGGACGCGATTCTGTTTTTCGACGATCTCCCGTCGAACGTCGCCGGGGCCCGCGATGCGGGTCTGCAGGCGATCCTTGTCGACGGTCCAGACGCCGTGCGGAACGGGCTGACAGCACACGGCCTGGTGTGAGCAACCGACCTCGACCCAGCAGCCGGCCCGTGCGACGGGCGGGACCCTAGGGGCGGGGCACGCTCAGCGTCACCTCGCGCCCGCCGTAGCCGTGCACGAGATCGTGTGCCCTTACCCGCACCCAGGTGTACTCGCCGGGTATCGCGACCCCCGCCAGGCTGCGCGTGAACGGCTGTTCGTTGACGTGCGGGTGATACAGCACGCGGGTCGCCAGCACGTGGCCGTCCGGCGCGAGGACCTCCCAGCGGTTCGCGAAGTGATCCCACCCGGTATCGTTGTGGCGCACGGTCACGTCGATGTCATAGCGCCCATCGCCGGTGGGGTGGAGCTCGACCTGCAGCACATCCGCCTGTCCCGCCGCGACCGGGCCTCCCGCTACCAGCGCGGCGGCGAGCAGCAGGCCTCTGTTCAGCCCTTGCGCAGCCACGCAATCACCGGGTCCCACTGGGCGACGTCGACGGCGACCTGCGACGGCGCCAGCTCGAACACCCCGAGCCCGGTCTCGGCGGCGCGGATGTAGTTCTGACTCTCGCGCAGATGGGTCAACAGCGGGATGTCGTAGCGGCCGAGGAACTCTTCGAGCGCATGGAAGATCCGGGTATTCTCGCGCACCCGGTTGGCGATCAGTCCGATCCGCGTCTGGCCCCGCGACACACGTCCGGAGCCAAGCAGTTCGTCGATGAAGCGCGTCGCCGCGCGCATGTCGATCGGCGACGGCAAGACCGGGACCAGCAGCACGTCGGCGCGGCGCAGCAGCTGAGTGACCTCGCTGCCGTAGGTCCCGGCCGGCGCATCGATGACCGCGACATCGGTGCCGTGCGCAGTGCGTGCCTCACCGGCGACCGCGTCCACACCCTCGATGGCCGGCACACCCTCGTAGTCGTTGCGCGCAGCCAGCCAGTCCATCGCCGATCGCTGGGCGTCGAAGTCGACCAGCGCGGTCTTGTAGTCCTCGTCGGCGTACCAGGTGGCCAGATTGGTCGCAATCGTGGTCTTGCCGCAGCCGCCTTTGGCGTTCATGCAGAGGATTGTCTGCATCGTGTTCCTCCTCGTTGGCATCCGCGGCCGCATTACAGACGAGACGCGCCCGCACGGCAACCGCAATCGGTAAACCGAACTCCACAAACGTCCGATCCGGCCGACATCGTTCGTGACCGCATGCGCGGACGAACGCGATCCTGGTGAGGACGGGCCGTGGCGGCAACCGCGCGCTCGACCCAGCCTGTCGCGCACGTCCGATACAATGCAGCGCGGAATCCCTGGCGCGAACGGCCGGGTGTTCGTCGCAACCGTGGCGGCGGCAACCGGGAGCCGCAAATCCCGCCGACCAGTCCGGAGGAGCAGATTGACCGACCGCACGAAACAGGCATTCGCCATCGCGTTTATCTTCCTCGCGGCCCTGGCGATGCGCTGGTGGTACATGGAACGACTGGTGATACCTCAACCTGTTCGGGGCGATGCGCTGCAATACGTGCGCTACGCCAACAACATCATGGATCACGGCGTCTTTTCGCGGGGCACCTCCACACCGCCGCAACCCGATGGATACTTCACGCCGGGTTATCCGCTGTTCCTGGTCGCGTGCATCCGCAGCGCAAAAGCGGTTGGCGTCGACCCCTATCAATTCCTATTGAGCACCCAGGCTGTCGTTGGCGCGTTGACCGCCGTTTTGACCTTCCTGCTCGCGAGACTGTGCATCGGCCTTTGGGCCTCGATCACGGCGGCCCTGTTGACCGTGTTGAGTCCGCATCTGGTCAGCCATGGCGGCTACATCCTGACGGAGACATTGTTCGGCTTCCTGCTCGCCCTTGCGTTGTATCTGTTCGCCAGCGGAATCCTGCGACGCCGACACGCGCGGCTGATCGCTTCCGGTGGCGTATTCGGATATGCCTATCTGGTCAATCCAATCGTGATGTTCGCACCGCTGTTACTGACGCCGGTGGCGCTGATTTTCGCCCGACCCAATCAGACCGACAGGCGTGCAATCGTCGTCGGGCTCTTGCTCTACCTGGCCGTGTTCGGTGCCTGGCAGTGGCGGAACAAGGTCGAGGTGGCACACGAAGCAAGCGGAAGTGCGGACCGCATTTTCTGGAATTTCATCATCGGCATGCACAGCGATTATCACGAAATCTGGCGCAAGAACCCGCGCGATCCGAACAACCCTGCAGATCTGGACCGCAAGGCTCTCGGCGGTTCCTACCAGGCGCTGGCGGAGACCCTCTGGCAGCGCGTGAGACAGGACCCGGGACACTACCTGTCGTGGTACCTCGTCAAGAAACCTCTACAGCTCTGGGGCTGGGACATCCTGATTGGCCAGGGTGACATCTATGTGTATCCGGTGACGCAATCCCTGTATTCCACCTCGCGACTCGCATGGCTGAGCGAAGCGGTCATCAAGTCGCTGCATTACTGGCTGGTCGCCGCTGCCCTGCTCGGGCTGTTGTATCTGTGGCGCGACGAACGTCCGGCGACGCGCCTGACGCTGATCAGCCTGTATGTAGCACTCGTCTACATCAGTGTGGTGTACGTGCTGTTGCATGCCGAACCCAGATACTCGGTGCCGCTCCAACCGGAGATGCACATCGGCGCCCTGTACTTCCTGTCGCAGGTGTTCCGGTCCATCGACAAGCTGCGCCGGAGGTCGCGACAAGATCTTGCAGGCAAACCCATCGACCAGCGCACGTAACAAGCCGGCCCGGCGCAGGAAGCCCTGACGCCCAAGCCACCTCTGTCGCCGGTATCGAGCGTGGCGGCCCGCCCTGAGGCGCTGCGGCGGCAGGGTACGGCAAGGACGGTCCGCATGGCAGAGACTCAAGTTGCACCACCGCAGGCCGCTAATTCCCGTCACCGGCATGTAATCGGTGCGGTCAAACATGGACCCAAGCAAGACGTCGATCCAGGTAAAAATCCTCGCGGCCCTGGTCGCCGTGTTCCTGTCGCTGATGATAGCGACGACCTGGCACACGGCGGCCTCGGAGCGGGCGATGGCGAGCGAGTTGGCGCGGCAGAAGGCGTTCGACACGGCGACCTCGTTCTTTGACGGCGTCAACACGATGATGCTGACCGGCACGATGGCGCAGCGCGAGTTGTTGCGTCAGAAGCTGCTCGCCCACGACGATATCACCGAGACCCGTATCATCCGCGGAAAGGCTGTCGTCGACACCTTCGGCCCCGGCAATCCCGAGGAACACATACTCGACGAACTCGACCGGCGCGCGCTGCAGGGCGAAACGATCGTCGAACCGGGAGAGGATGCTGCCGGGCGCAGCATCACCGTGCTTTCGCCGATCGTCGCGACCGCCGATTTTCGCGGCACAAACTGCTTGACCTGCCACGTCGTACCCGAGGGTACGGTACTCGGCGCGACCCGCGTGACCTACTCGCTGGCGGCAATCGACGCAAGGATCGATCGCAACATCCTCGTCAGCGGCGCGATCAACGTATTGATGCTGGTGATCGGCGTCGTAGCCATCACCTGGCTGCTGCACCGGATCGTCACCAGTCCACTACAGCGCGTACGCGACACGATGGCACTGGTGGAGAACGATGCCGACCTTACCCGCGAACTCGACGTACGCAGCCGCGACGAGATCGGCGCGCTGGCGACCGCGTTCAATGGGATGCTGAGACGCTTCCGCGCGAGCCTCGGCGAAGTGTCAACGACAACGGGCCAGTTGCAACGCGTGGCCGGCGACATCGCTACGGTGTCATCGCAGACAGCCCAGGCCGCCGAACAGCAACGCGGCGAGACGGACACCGTGGCCGCTGCGATCACCCAACTGCAATCGACCGCGGCACAGGTGCGCGAGGGTGCAACCGGCGCCGCCGAGGCCTCGGTCGACGCCGACCGGACCGCGAACGAGGGCGCGACCACGACGCGTGCCGCGATCGATGGCATCCACGACCTGGTCAACGAGATCGAGCGCGCCGCCGAGGTCATCGAGCACCTCGACCGGCGCAGTGCCAGCGTCGGTGGCGTCCTCGACGTGATCAAGTCGATCGCCGAACAGACCAACCTGCTGGCGCTCAACGCGGCGATCGAGGCGGCCCGCGCCGGCGAACAGGGGCGCGGCTTCGCCGTGGTCGCCGACGAGGTGCGCACGCTCGCCAACCGCTCGCACGAGTCGACCCAGGAGATCGAGCGCATCGTCGAACAACTGCAGCTGGGGGCGCGCGATGCGGTGGCCGTGATGAGCCGCGCCAAGCAGAGCGCCGAGAAGCGCCGCGAACAGGTCGAGACGGCCGACTCCGGTCTGAACCTGATCGCCGAACGCGTGTCGCACATCCGCGATCTCAACGCGCAGATGGCGGTGGCCGCGCGCGAACAGAGTGTGGTGACAGAGAACGTCGGACACAACGTGGTCACGATCAGCCAACTGGCCGAACGCACATCGACCGACGCCGCGCAGGCCACGACGGTCAGCGGCGAACTGCTTCAGCTCGCCGCCAAGCTCGAGTGCATGGTCAAACAGTTCCGCTTCTGACGACGTCGCTCAGCGACGCAGTCTTCGAAAGCGCGGGGTTGATGCGCCCGCCCGCCGTCAATCGATCCCCAATTCCTCCCAGATCGCGTCGACGCGCGCCTTGACAGCGGGGTCCATGGCGATCGGCCGCCCCCACTCACGCACTGTTTCGCCCGGCCATTTGTTGGTCGCATCGAAACCGATCTTGCCACCGAGGCCTGAAACCGGCGACGCGAAGTCGAGATAGTCGATCGGCGTATTCTCGACCAACGTCGTGTCGCGCACCGGATCCATGCGTGTGGTCATCGCCCAGATCACGTCCTTCCAGTCGCGCACGTCGACATCGTCGTCGGTGACGATGACGAACTTGGTGTACATGAACTGGCGCAGGAACGACCACACACCGAACATCACCCGCTTGGCGTGCCCCGCGTACTGTTTCCTCATACTGACGACGGCCATGCGGTACGAACAGCCCTCGGGCGGCAGGTAGAAGTCGACAATCTCGGGGAACTGCTTCTTCAGGATCGGCACGAACACCTCGTTCAGCGCCACGCCGAGTACCGCCGGTTCGTCGGGCGGGCGCCCGGTGTACGTGCTGTGGTAGATCGGATCGTCGCGGTGCGTGATGCGTTCGATCGTGAACACCGGGAAGGTGTCGACCTCGTTGTAATAGCCGGTGTGGTCGCCGAACGGGCCCTCGGGCGCCGTGTCGTCCGGATGGATGTGGCCCTCGAGCACGAATTCGGCACTCGCCGGCACCTGCAGGTCGCAACCGAGGCATCCGGTCACCTCGGTGCGGCCGCCACGCAGCAGCCCGGCAAAGGCGTATTCGGACAGGGTGTCGGGCACCGGCGTTACGGCGCCGAGAATCGTCGCCGGGTCGGCGCCAAGTGCGACCGCGACCGGGAACGGCTGGCCGGGATGCGCCTTCTGCCAGTCACGAAAGTCCAGCGCGCCGCCGCGGTGCGCGAGCCAGCGCATGATGACGCGGTTGCGACCGATCACCTGCATGCGATAGATGCCGAGGTTTTGCCGCGCCTTGTCCGGTCCACGCGTCACCACCAGCCCCCAGGTGATCAGGGGGCCGGCATCCCCGGGCCAGCAGGTCTGCACCGGGATGGTCGCCAGGTCGACCGCGTCGGATTCGATGACGTTGTTCTGGCAGGCCGCCCCCTTGACCGCCTTCGGCGCCATGTCGAGCACCTTACGAAACACCGGCAGCTTGTCCCACGCATCCTTCATCCCCTTCGGCGGCTCCGGTTCCTTGAGCTGCGACAGCAACTCGCCAACCTCACGCAGCGCGGTCACCGATTCCTCGCCCATGCCGAGCGCGACCCGTTCCGGCGTACCGAACAGGTTGCCCAGTACCGGGATCGTGTGGCCACGCGGATTCTCGAACAGCAGTGCCGGTCCGCCGGCGCGCAGCGTGCGATCGCAGATCTCGGTTATCTCCAGATGCGGATCGACCTCGGCATGAATGCGCCTGAGCTGCCCGCGCGCCTCGAGCTGTTGAAGAAAATCGCGCAGATCGCGGTATTTCATGGTGTTATCCTGCGTGCAAGTCACGCTACTTTACCGGCCCGTCGGACAAACATGTACATCGTCCTGCTGCTCCTCCTCGGCGCACTCGCCGGCTGGCTCGCCGCACGCATGGTGAAAGGCCACGGGCTCGGCCTGTGGGGCAACATCGGAGTCGGCATCGTCGGCGCGCTGCTTGGCGGCGCGCTGCTGGGCCGGGTCGGGGTTCACTTGCTCGGACCGTTCGGGCAGTTTCTGACCGCGGCCCTGGGCGCAATCATCCTGCTGTGGGTGGCGCGCCTGTTCGAGAAAAGATGACCACCGCGTATCGACGCCACCTGAGCGCATGAAGAACAAACTGCTGTTCCTGGTTCACCGCCTTCCCTATCCGCCCAACAAGGGCGACAAGATCGCATCCTTCAACCTGCTGCGGTTCCTGGCCGAGCGCTATGACGTGTTTGTCGGCACGTTCATCGACGACCCCGAAGACCGCCAACACCTCGACAAGGTCAGGAGCTATTGCGTCGACCTGTGCGCACCCGAGATCGACCCGCGCATCGCACGCATCGCCAGCCTGCGCGGGCTGTTGACCGGCGATGCACTGTCGCTGCCCTACCTGCGCAGGCGCGAATTGTTCGACTGGACGACCGGGGTCCTCGAACGTGAACATCCGCAACGCATCGTGATCTTCAGCGGCCCGATGGCGCAGTACGTCAGTGGCCGGGTGCCCGAAGGCGCGATCACCCTGTTCGACATGGTCGACGTGGACTCGGAGAAGTGGCGCAGCTACGGCGAACGCAAGCGCTGGCCGATGAGCTGGCTGTACCGCCGCGAGGCCGATCTGCTGCTCGATTTCGAACGCCGCATGGCGCGCGAATTCGACAGCACGGTGTTCGTGTCGCGCGAGGAGGCCGAGCTGTTCCGCGGCCTGGCGCCCGAATCGGCGGCCAAGACGACCTACCGCATCCAGGGCGTCGACAGCGCGTTCTTCGATCCGGACCAGGCATTCGACGACCCCTACCCCACTGGCACTGCGGCGCTGGTGTTCACCGGCGCGATGGACTACTGGCCCAATGTGGATGCGGTGGTCTGGTTCGCCGACGCGATGCAGGCAAAGATCCGCGCCGCCGTGCCCGACGCCAAGTTCTATATCGTCGGCCGCCACCCTGCACCGGAGGTGAAGCGGCTTGCCGAACGCGATGGCATCGTCGTCACCGGCGGCGTACCCGACGTCCGCCCCTATCTCGCCCATGCGCGTGCGGCCATGCTGCCACTGCGCATCGCACGCGGCATCCAGAACAAGGTCCTCGAGGCGATGGCGATGCGACTTCCGGTCATTGCGACGCCCGGCGCGATGACCGGCATACAACCCTACGCGGGCTTCGCCCCGACCGTGAGTGAAGAGACCGCAGTGCTTGCGGACGCGGCGATCGCCAGGCTGACGATGCCGCGCGAGAGCGACGCCGCGGCGCGTGCCTGCGTGCTGGAGCGCTACGACTGGAACGCGAATCTGCAGCGCATCGCGCGCCTGCTCGAGACCGGCGTCGTCGAGGCCGACACCTAATCCGGATACGCTGCCGGCGGCCGGCCCTGCCGGTCATTCAGATTCGGAAGCCGCCGTAACGCTTGCGGATGCGAAAATCGACGAACGCGATGCCGCCGGCAAACCCGAGCAGCAGCGCGCCGCCGCCGATGATCCACGACTGATAGCGATCGAAGAACGCCTGGTCCGGCTGCGGCACGGCCTGCTGCAGCGTCAATCCCTGCGCCGCTGCGAGCTGCTCGACGGCCGTGCGCGCGCTGTGCTGCAACATTTCCAGGCGCTGCTGCAGGTCCGCATCCATTGCCTGCTGCTGCAGCTTGCCCTGCAATTCCGCGATGTGCTGCTCAGCCTCGTCCAGGGTCTGCTGGAGCTGTGCCTCGCGCGCGCTCGGCGGCAGATCCGACGGCGCCGGCGCCGCGCCGTCCGATTCGGCGCGACTGGCCCGCAGCGCCGCGAGCTCCAGTCCCATCTGACGCAGTTTGGCCTGGGTCTCCAGCAGCATCGCGTTGGCCGGTTTTTCCTCGGTGACGTACCGTCGTTCCACCCAGCCGCGCGTGTCGTCGGCCAACCTGACCTCGGCGAAATCGCCGTCGCCGCCAAGCACGTCGAGCGGTGTGCCGCTGGCGATCAGGCGCAGTGGGTTGCCCTCGGCGTTCGGCTTTGGGTACACGCCGACGACCAGCTTGTCGGTGATGTGCGCGGCACTGGCTGCGCCGGCGAGCAGCAGGGCGGTGGCCAGCAGGCGGACGAGGTTATTCAACATGATTGTGTCAGCGACGCTACGTGCGCACAGTTTAAGGAAATCGTGATTGATTCGTCACGCCCGCGAGCGCGGGAGCCCATCGCTCTGATTCCGATGGACTCCCGCCTTAGCGGGGATGACGGCGGCATCGATCTGGGCTTACTTCACGTGCACGGCGCGCGGGCCGTGTCGATTACGCGGGTCCGCGGACTCAACCCGCCGCCCGATCGCACCACCAGCGATACAGCGCCACCGCGTTGTCGCCGAGTTCGCCAACCGTCTCGCGGTGTGCGGCCTCGTTCGGTGGATCGAACCACTGTGACTCGTCGTACATCAGCAACGACAGCAGCGGCGTCAGCAATGCGCCAGCCTGCTCATCGGCCAGCAGCGCGTCGCGCGCCGCGGCGCCGAGGAACTCGATCCCGGCCATGTAGCCCTGGCACCAGCCGTACGGTAGCGGCAGCGTGCTGCCGTCATCACGCGGCATCTGCAGGATCAGCGGACCGTAATCGTCCGACCCGAGATCGACCAGCACCTGGGCGCGCAAACGCGCGAGCAGGGCACGCATCCCGCCATCAGCGGCAAGGCCGCCAAGCACATGATCGAGCAGGGCCGTTTCACTGGCGGCGCCGGTTGCGGCCGTCGCGGTCAGAAATCCGTGTGCGCCGTCGAGCGGCATGCAGCCGGCATCGTCCATGCGCTCGACCAGGCTCGCCTGCAGCCGGTCGAGGTCTTCCGGCGTCAATACCGCACCACCATCGGCCATCAGGCCGCGATTCCGGAATGGCGCAGCAGCGCATCGATCTGCGGTTCGCGCCCGCGAAACGCGACGAACAGCTCCATAGCGTCCCTCGAACCGCCGCGTTCGAGGATGTTGCGCAGGAACGCCTGCCCGGTGGCCTGGTCGAAAACACCGTTTTCCTCGAACAGCGAGAATGCATCGGCAGACAATACCTCGGCCCACTTGTAGCTGTAGNNAGTAGCCGGCGGCGTAACCGCCGGCGAAGATGTGGGAAAACGCATGCGCGAAGCGGTTCCAGGACGGCGGCCGGATCACGGCGACCTCGTCACGCACCTGGTCGAGAATCCCGTAGATCCGACCGCCCTGCGCCGGGTCGTACTCGCGATGCATGCGGAAATCGAACAGCGCGAACTCGAGCTGTCGCACCATCATCATGCCGGACTGGAAGTTCTTGGCCGCGAGCATGCGCCGGTACAGATCGTCCGGGATCCTGTCGCCGGTCTCGACGTGCGCAGCGAACAGGTCGAGGGCCTCGCGCTCCCAGCAGTAGTTCTCCATGAACTGCGACGGCAGTTCGACCGCATCCCAAGCCACGCCATTGATGCCCGATATCGCCGAATAGTCGATCCGGGTCAGCATGTGATGCAGGCCGTGGCCGAACTCGTGGAACAGCGTCTCGACCTCGTCATGCGTCAACAGCGCCGGCCTGCCGCCGACCGGTGGCGTGAAATTGCAGGTCATATACGCGACCGGGATCTGCGCGACGTTGCGCGTGACCATGCGCGACTGGCAGTCGTCCATCCAGGCGCCGCCGCGCTTGTCCTTGCGTGCATACAGATCGAAATAGAACTGACCACGGACACTGCCGTCGTGATCGCGAATCTCGTAGAACTTCACGTCCGGATGCCAGGTGTCGACACCGTCGACCTCGTGAAAGGTGACGCCGTACAGACGCCCGACCACCTCGAACATGCCAGGCACGACACGGGTCTCCGGGAAATAGGGTTTCACCTCCTCCTGCGTGATGCTGTAGCGGTGCTGGCGCAGCTTCTCGCTGTAGTAGGCGATATCCCACGGGGCGAGTTCGCCGATGCCGTGGTGCTCGTTCGCAAAAGTGCGAAGCTCGGTCAGTTCGTGCTCGGCCTGCGGCTTCGAACGCGCGGCGAGGTCGTGCAGGAAGTGCAAGACCTCGTCTGTCGAGCGCGCCATCTTGCGCGCCAGCGACCGCTCGGCATAGTTGGTGAAGCCGAGCAACTGCGCCTGCTCGTGGCGCAGCGCGAGGATGCGTTCCATGTTCTCGCTGTTGTCGTATTTGCCGGCAAGCGGCCCCTGGTCGCTGGCGCGGGTCTGGTAGGCCTCGTACACCTCGTGCCGCAGTTCCGCATCGTCGGCATAGGTCATGACCGGGTAGAAGGACGGGTAGTCGAGCGTCAGCATCCAGCCCGGTTCACCCTGCTGCTCGGCGGTCTGTCGGGCCAGATCGAGCGCCGACTCAGGCAGACCTGCCAGCGCGTCGACACTGTCGAAGCGCTTGTGCCATGCGTTCGTTGCGTCGAGCACATTCTCCGAGTATTTGCTGGTCAGGCTGGACAGCTCCAGGCTGATCGCCTTGAAGCGCTGCTTCTTGTCGGCCGGAAGATCGACACCGGACAGATGGAAGTCGCGCAGCGCGTTGTCAAGCACCTTGCGCTGTCCGTCATCGAGACCTGCATCGTTTTCGGCAACGGCCTTGTAGGCGGCGTACAGCTTTTCGTTTTGGCCCATCTCTGTGCCGTAGTCCGAAAGCTTTGGCAGACACGCGTTGTATGCCGCGCGCAGCGCCTCGCTGTTGATCACCGAGTTCATGTGCGACACCGGCGACCACACCCGGCCGAGCCGGTCCTCCCATTCCTCGATGGGTTCGACGAAGTTGTGCCAGTCGGGTGCGGGCGTGTTGTCGATCAGCTCGGCGATGCGCCGCCTGTTCTCGGCCAGCAGGGCATCGATTGCGGGTTCGACATGTTCGGGTCGGATCTTGGAAAAGGCCGGCAGCCCGGTCTGTTCCAGCAGAGGGTTGGGCATGCAATGCGCTCCCGGAGTACGACGAAAGCCTGGATTCTGACACGAAAGGGACAGCGCTCGGCAGCGGTGAATACCGCGGCGATTCTGGCGGTTTGGGGCGTCAGCCGCGCGCCGGGGTAAGCGTCGGGCTGTACAGCAACAGCACGTGCAGCGCGTCGCTCGGCACCGGACGGCCGAACAGGTATCCCTGCGCCTCGTCGCATCCGGTCGTACGCAGGTAGGCGCTTTGCTCCGCGGTTTCCACGCCTTCGGCGACGACGCGCAATCCGAGGCTGTGACCCATCGCGATGATCGCCGAGACGATCGCCGCATCCTCCTGGTCGCCGGGGATGTCACGGATGAACGACCGGTCGATCTTGAGCCGCTGCACCGGAAACCGCTTCAGGTAGGCCATCGACGAATTGGCCAGTCCGAAGTCGTCGATCGCGACGCTGACGCCCATTTCGCTGAGATTCTGCAGCTGCTTCTCGGCGCGGTAAGGACCTTCCATGACCCAGTGCTCGCTGATCTCGAGTTCGAGACTGCCCGGCGGCAGTCTGCTCGAAGCCAGCGCAGCGCTTACCGCCAACTGCAGGCCCTCGTCCTGGAACTGGCGACCCGAGACATTGACGGTTATGCGGCCGAATTCAAGTCCCTGTTCGCGCCATTGCTGCGCCTGGCGACACGCCTCGTGCAATACCCACCCACCGATCTCGACGATCAGACCGCTGTCCTCGGCGACCGGGATGAAACGCGTCGGTGGCACCGTGTTGCCGCTGGCATCGGTCCAGCGGAGCAACGCCTCGACCGCGACCATGCGGCCGCTGGTCAGGTCGTACTGCGGCTGGTAGCACAGGCTGAGTTCGCGACGGCCGAGCGCGAGGCGCAGGTCGTTGGTCAGCTGCAGACGCTCCTCGGCGCGCCGGTTCATCTCCGGCTCGTAGAACGAGTAGCGGTTCTTGCCGTGCGCCTTGGCCTGGTACATCGCGGCGTCGGCATGCTTGAGCAGACTCTGCACGTCGGCGCCGTCCTGCGGAAACATCGCAATACCGATGCTGGTCGTGACCCAGCCCTGGCGATCACCGAGTTCGTACGGCTCGGTGACCACCGCGAGCAGCTGATCGCAGATGCCCTGTACGTCGCTGGGTTCGCCGACATCGCCGAGTACGACGGCAAACTCGTCGCCACCGAGACGTGCGACCACGTCGATCTTGCGCAGACGCGACAGCAGCCGTGCACCGACCGTGCGCAGCAGTTCGTCACCGGCGGCATGTCCGAGCGTGTCGTTGATCTGCTTGAAGCCGTCGAGATCCAGGAACAGCAACGCCAGCTGGCCGCCGGTGCGCGCCGCGCGGTTGATCGCGTGCAGCAGCCTGTCCTGCAACAGCACCCTGTTCGGCAACTCGGTGGTCGCATCGTAGTGGGCGAGCCGATGGATGCGCTCGGCGGCAAACTTCTCGCCCGATATATCGTTGAATATGTTCACATAGTGGCGCAGCCTATGCGCGGTGTCGCGCACGGCGACGACGGTCCGCTGCTCCGGATACACCTCACCGTCCTGGCGCCGGCTCCACAATTCGCCGGTCCAGATCCCCCCGGCATCGAGAGAACTGCGGATCTCGTCGCGCTGGCCGAGCGGGTCGCGCCCCGCGCTCAACATGCTGTCGCGCCGCCCGACCACGTCGTCCTCGCTCCAGCCCGTGATGCGCGAGAACGCCGGGTTCACGTTGCGGATACGGTGGTCCGCGTCGGTGATCATGATGCCCTGGGGGTTGTGCTCAAACACGCTGGCGAGCAACTGCAGCTCACCGGTCGACTGGCGGCGAGCCACCTCGCCGGCAAAGCGGTCGGCGTAAAGAGCCACGACCGCGCGCAGGTCGTCGGCCTTCGCGATCGGACGCCGGTCGGCGACCAGGATCACACCGAGCACCTCGCCGGGTGCCGTGCGCATGACGTTGGCGATGCAGCCCTCGATGTGCTGTTCGGCGAGCCAGTCGCAGGCGGGATAGGCCAGCCCGGCGCCGGCGGCGACAAAGGCCTGCACGTGCTCGATCGCATCGGCGCACGGTGAGCTGCGCAGGTCGAAGGAGAAATCAGGACCCGGCCTCCCTTCGATGACCGTCGCGATCGTGTGCAGCTGGATGCGCGACGTCTCGGGGAAAAGGGCCACGAGCCCATGACTCATGCCCAGGGCCTTCACCAGTTCGGCCAGCCGGTCACCGCAGAAGCGGTCGTCCCCGCTCGATGCCGATCGCGCCAACGCGCTCAGGGCGGCGAGCGCCCGGTCTCCGAGGCGCTGACCGGCAACATCCGCAGCGGCGCCCAGCTCGACCTGCGGATTTCCCGTTTTCTTCGCAAACAAGGGGAATCCCCATCGTTTTCCCTCATTCATATTAGCTGACAGCGGATCACGGATCTTTGAACCTGTTCAGAAACCCGCGCGACCCAGCTGCCCAAACGTACCCCGACGTTATCGCCCCGGCACCGGCCGCACCGCAGACAAGAATTATTTGGTGACTTTTAGCGAAGGATCGCGGGACTTCGACGAAGATCAGAGACGCGCCGCCAGCATCCATGCGGTCGCAAAGCCGGCCAGCGCGAACACGCCGAAGCCGAGCCGCATGCGCCAACGATAGCGCCTGAGCAGGCCGAACTCCTCCAGATTGGACAACAGGAAATGCCGCCCGTCACCGGGGCGCTCGAGCATGTTCACCGGCGCGCGCGGTGGCTCGGCGGCCTGTTCGTGCAGGGCCTCGCGCGCCGCAACCCGCCGTGCATGTTCCCACTCCTGCAGGTCGACCCGGCCGTCGCGATCGCGGTCGAAGCGCTCGCGCAGCGTATCCGGATGACGTTTCCATTCACGTAGGATGGCGCCGGTGCGCTCGTCGAGGCTGCCGCCGTAGCCACCCGCGGCGACCGTGCGGAAGCGCCCGATCGCGTACAGCGGGTCGCCGTCCAGGATCACGGACTCGGTGTAGCGATAGTCGCCCACGCCACTGCCCAGCGCCTCCAGGACCTTTCCACCAACGTCGACCACCGTGTCGGCGGCACCGCCCAGGCTCGGCAGGCGCGCGTGCACGCCGTGCGCCCCCCAACCGCTTCCGTCGTCGCTCCAGCTGGTGGTATGGCGGCTGGTCACCTCGGCGCCCTCGGGATCGATCACGCACTCACCGGTGTCGTCGCGCAACAGGAAGATCGCGTCGCTGTGGCCGCTCTCGACGGGACGCGGACCGCGGTCGCCGCGCCGCTCGACGCGGTAGCTGTACCAGCAGCACTGGGTCTTGGAGAACGGGGCGATGATCGGTTCGCCGTCGAGCGCAAAGGCCTTGCCGGCCAGCTCGACATAGCCCTGCGGTGCGGAACGCACGCGGGCAGTGGGTACATCTTCGATCCGGCGTACCCGCCTGAGTCCGTTGAACCCGTAGTACAGCCCGGCAAGCGCGGCCAACGCGGCAATCACCAGCACGCCGTCCGGCGCATGCGCCAGACGCTCGAGCCACGCCGTCATGACTCAGCCGAACATGCCGCCGAGATTGACGTCGGCCACCTCGGTGGCGTCGAACTGCAACAGTTCGGCCGGCGCGAAGTTCAGCAGGCGGGCGACGATGAGGTCCGGGAACTGCTCGATGCGGACATTGTTGGCATTGACCGAGGCGTTGTAAAACTCGCGGCGGTCGGCGATGTCGTTCTCAAGCCCGGTGATGCGGGCCTGCAGATGGCGGAAGCTCTCGTTGGCTTTCAATTCCGGGTAGGCCTCGGCGACCGCGAACAGGTTGCCGAGACCGAGCCGCAGCATGCCTTCGGCCTCACCCAGACCGCCGATGTCGTGCGCCTGTCGGGCACTCGCCACGGCGCTGCGCGCCTTCATCACCTGCTCCAGCGTCTCGCGCTCGTGCTTCATGTACTGCTTGCAGGTCTCGACCAGCTTGGGGAGTTCGTCGTGGCGTTGCTTGAGCAGCACATCGATGTTCGACCAGGCCTGCGACACCGCGTGCTTGAGCCCGACCAGATTGTTGTAAATCACGATCACGTACAGGACCACGACGACCACGACGGCAATCAGTATCATCGTGCTCACTTCCATTTCACCACTCCTCCGGGGCCTGTTAACGTCTACCCGGACTATAGCGGCAGCGGGGCGCGATCACATGAGTCCGATTCGTTCATTCGAACAGCACATGCCACAGATCGATGCGCAGGCCTGGCTCGATCCGACCTGCCTGGTCATCGGCGACGTACACATCGGCGCACATTCGAGCATATGGCCGGGTAGCGTGGTGCGCGGCGACATCAACCGCATCCGCATCGGTCGCGAGACCAACATCCAGGACGGTTGCGTGTTGCACAACAGCCACGACGGCCCGCACATGCCCGGAGGTTCACCGCTACTGATCGGCGACCGCGTGACGGTCGGACACAGGGCGGTCCTGCACGGTTGCGAGATCGGCCACGAATGCCTGGTCGGCATGGGCGCCGTGATCATGGACAAGGCGGTCGTCGAGAGCGGCGTGATCGTGGGTGCAGCGAGCCTGGTCCCGCCGGGCAAGCGCCTGCAGTCCGGCTATCTGTACACCGGCTCGCCGGCTCGCCAGGTGCGCGCGCTTAACGACGGCGAGCGCGACTACCTCACCTACGCGGCCGCCTATTACGTGCGACTTGCGCAACGCCACCGCGAGGCGGCGCTGCAGGCGGATTCGTGAACAAGCGGACGACGCGCTGATCCTGCCGCCCAAGCCACGCGCCCAGACCAGGGGCCTTGGCGCATACCCGCCCACCATGCCGACGCTCAGCGCAGCTGCATCTCCTCGTCCATGACCAGGCCCTGATCGCTGGCGTGCACCAGGATCCGCAGGCGGTCGAAGAACTGCGCCTGCACGCGGAACGTCGCGAACTGTTCGCGCGCCTCGGCGGCCAGCTCGGTTTCACCGCGCTGCTCGAGCATGCTCGCGGCACCCTCCATGACCTTGTCGAGTCGTTCGACGAGTTTGTGAATGCCGTAGTCAATCGCGAACAGCGGCGCCGGCGTGACCGGTACCGCGCTGGTCAGGCTGTTGGCGAGCTTCGCCGACGCGCTTCCGGCCAGCAGCAGCAACGCGCGATCCTTGATCGCGACCTTCAGCGGCGGCGCCGGCGCATCGAGCGCGAGTTCGCGTGGCAGCTCGACGAAGCTCCCGTCGTCGGGAATCTGAAGTGTCGCGAGCGCCGGGTTTAACATTGCGCCGAGCGCGAACACGCCGCGCGGATCGTCCACGGCTGCGAGCAATCCTGCGCTGACATCGACCGGCTGCATGCTCTGCGGGTCGTAAACGAAGTCCTCGATCTGCAGGTTGAAACCCTTGATACCCGCGGTCATCGGTCCGAGCGCCAGATTCAGCTGGGGCGTGATCGCCTCGAGACGCTCTCGATCGACCCACTCACAGCCGGCCTCGCTGGCGATGACCTTGCGCAGCAGCGCGTCGATCGCATTGCGCAGCTGTGGCAGATCGAGGCCCATGCCGAAGGCGAGCAGCCCGTCGTGTACGGCACCGATGCCGGGCACCGGCGCGGCCAGCTTCTGCAGGTAGCGCGCGACCTCCGGCGTGCTCTCCCAAACCCCACGAACGGCAAGGCGGTCGTCCTCCGCGGCACGCACGCCGACGACCATGCGTGGCATCCCCGCCACCAGTTCACGGGTGAGCTGCATGCAGCCGCTACTGACGGGTATCGCGTCGACACCGAGCGCCTGCATGACGGCATGCGAATCCGCACTGCCTTCGCCGAGCAGGATCGCGACCAGTTCGTCTATGCGGATGAACCCCTCACCGTAACCGGTGAACTGGTGACGCTCGATCATACGCTGCATGTCGCCTGCATCGGCGAGGTTCTTCGCCGGCTCGCGTTGACCGAGCAGCAACGGCAGATCCTGCTCGAACCGGGCGTCGGCGAGCAGCCCGGCGACCAGGTGGTGTTCGGTCACCGCCAGCACGACGTCGGCGACCCCGAGATCGATGCGGCGGTAATTCTGACCGGCGGACTCGGCGCGCTGGGCGGCGACACCGGCGCGTTTCTCGACCCGGTCCAGCATCGCGTTCAACGCGTTCGCATCGAGGATCTCGACGCGCAGCGCGGGCAGCGGGCCGATGCCGTAGAACGCCGAACGCGCGACCGGGTCGAGGCCAAGTTCACGCAGTGCGGCGGCCGTGTCGCGCCCCTCGAATTCGGCGAACAGGGCATCCAGCACATCGAACAGGGCCCCGGTGCGCTGCGCGAGCATGGCGCCATCCGCCGATCCTTCGATCTGCGCGCGCATGCTGGCGAACGCCGCACGCTGCGAGGCAAGTTGGGCGGCGTACTGGTTGCCCATCCGCTCGCGCAGCTTTTCCGGCAGCTGACGGCTGACGACGAACGCATACGGCGTGTCGGCAGGCACATAGTGCAGCAGACCCTCCTCACGCGGCTCCGGCTCCCGGCTGCAGGCAAACAGAACAGCCGCCAGGGCGGCGATCGACATAAAACGCAAAAGTCTCGAGCGCATTCGCATTACTCCGGGATGCGGTGAAGATCGCGGTGGCTCACGCGGTTCGCAGCGCGGCGATCACAGAAGCGGTTTCCGGCATGACGCCACGCCACAGCAGGAACGACTCCGCGGCTTGCTCGACCAGCATACCGAGGCCGTCCAGCGCGCGCACGGCGCCGTGCGCGCGTCCCCAGGACACGAACGCTGTCGGTTCGCTGGCATACAGCATGTCGTACGTCCACCCACCATCGGCCAGACATTCGTCCGGAATGGCCGGTACTTTAGCGGCCAGCCCGGCGGCAGTGCCGTTGATGATGAGGTCGAACTCCCTACCCACCAGGTCATCGAGGCCACAGCCGATCACCGCACCGCGTGCCGCCGACGCCGCGGCCAGTGACAGGGCCTTGTCCGCGGTGCGGTTGGCGATAACCAGCGCGGCCGGACGCTCGTCGAGCAGTGGGCGCAGCGCGCCGCGCACCGCGCCACCCGCGCCGAGCAACAGCACGCGTGCCCCCTCGATCTGGAAGCGGTGGTTGCAGGTGAGGTCGCGCACCAGACCAGCGCCGTCGGTATTGTCGCCATGTACGCCCCCATCCGAGAACGTGAGGGTATTGACCGCACCCGCTTCGCGCGCACGCCCACTCAGCGTATCGGCGTAGCGGAACGCGCGCTCCTTGAATGGCACCGTCACGTTGAGCCCGCGCCCACCGTTCGCGACAAATTGGTCGACGTCGGCCTCGAACTCCTCGAGATCGCCGAGGAGAAAACCGTAATGGATGTCCTGGCCGGTCTGCCGGGCAAACGCGGCGTGAATCTGCGGCGACTTGGAGTGTTCGATCGGGTTGCCGATGACGGCGTATTCGTCGGTCATCTGAGATCGGGGCCCGTGCTGGCTGCGTGAGGTGCGCATTGTACGCGTCTGCGCGCAGCGTGCCTGGGCCCGCGCAGCGCTATTTGCCGCGCCGGGCGGGGTAATTGCGGACACAGCCGCGCACAGACTGATGTAGACTTCGGACAATCAACAATCTACAAAGCCGTCAGCGGAGAAGGCCTGCAATCTGCATCTGGTGCAGCTGCATTGGAGAGCAATCCTGCAGCCCGGACAGGGTTGTTCGCCCGTACCCGCATGACCGCATCGGCAATCTGTCTGGAGAGGGCGTGACGAGTGCGCACGATAGGTGATGGATACGCCTGTTAACAGTTCCCGGTTGCGCAACGCTACGATCGCGCTGGCCGGGATCGGTGTCGTCGTCGCGGCGACCGCGTTGGCGATTCGTAGCGATATCGGTGAGGCTCGGGCCGCATTCGCGGCCGAGTCCCGAATGATCGAGCGCGCCCTGGTCCGCAGACTCGACGGGCTGGCGGCATCGTTGCACTCACTTGCCGGCATGCACCATGCAATGCCCGACCTGTCGCCGCGGCAGCTTTCGGCATTTGCCACCGAGGCCCGGCGCGGGCACCCGGCGCTGCAGGCCATCCTGCAACTGCGGGTCACCGATGCCACAGAGGAGCCGAACGGCCTTTCCGGGCAGACGCCATCAGGCGGACGCATGATCGTCAATGCCGTCGAATCCACCGACGCACGCCTGTCGCGACTCGTCGGCGCGGATGCGGCATCGCCGCTGCCCGCATCCGCGATCGAGAGTGCGGTGGCGAGCGGCCAGGTCGTGCTTGCAGCGACGGGAACGATGGCGCCACACCACCTGCTGCTGCTGAAAGCGGTATACAAAGGTCCGAACGCACCGACCGCCCCCACACAGCGTCGCGCCCAGGTCGACGGCGCCTACGCATTGCTGATCGATGCAGACGGATTCCTCGCCGACCTGTCGCGCGAGCATCCGCACGTCGCGATGCGCCTGACCACCGGCGTAGCGGGCGCGTCGCAGGAGCTGTACGCCAACGCCCCGGTGCGTGATGACAAGGGCATAGCGGGTCTGCTGCCGGTGCTGCGTGACCAACGGTCCGTAAGGTTCGGCGAGCAGCAGGTCGCGATCGAGCTGACGGCGCGCGTCGGTGGCGGCAATTTCGACCCTGCCGGCTGGCTGGCGCTGGTGGTGACGCTGTTTGGTCTGTATCTGGCCGCGGTGCTCGTCATCACCGCGCGCCGGCGCGCGGCGATCACGGCCGAGGATGCCCGCCAGCAGGTGTTCGAGCAGAAGGAGCGTGCGCACGTCACGTTGCAGTCGATCGGCGAGGCCGTGATTACAACCGACCCGACCGGCGTGGTCGATTTCATGAATCCGGTCGCCGAGCGCCTGACCGGCTGGCATGCGGCCGACGCGACCGGACGACATCTCAACGAGATCTTCGCCCTGCTCTCGGAAACCGATGGCTGCGCGCTGCCCGACCCGATCGCCCGCGCGCTGCGTGACCATGACGAAAGCGAGGCCCCGGCGCTGATGATACGCAGCGACGGCGCCACGTTCGCGGTAATCGAGAACGCCGCCGCGATCCGCGACAGCGACGGCCACTTCACCGGTGCCGTGCTGATCATCCGCGATGTCAGCCGCGAACGTCACCTGGTGCGCGAGATGGAGTTCCAGGCGACCCACGACCCGCTCACGCGGCTGATCAACCGTCGCCAGTTCGGCCGCGAGCTGGCGGCCGCGGTCGACGATGCGCGTACCTCGGGTGGCCAACACGCACTGATGTGCATCGATGTCGACCAGTTCAAGGCTATCAACGACAGCTGCGGCCACTTCGGTGCGGACCAGCTGCTGAAGCAGGTGGCCATTCACCTCGGCGAGAATGTCCGGCGACTGGATTGCCTGGCGCGCCTCGGCGGTGATGAGTTCGGCGTGCTGTTGCACGATGTCGACATCGACCGGGCGATGCATGGCGCGGAAGCGCTGCGCCAGCAGCTCAAGGGCCAGCCCCTGCACTGGGACGAACGCAGCTACCGCATCAGCGTCAGCATCGGTGTCGTCGCGATTACCCGTGACAGCGGCGGTCCCGATGACGTGCTGCGCGCGGCGGACGCCGCGTGCTATGTCGCCAAGGACCAGGGCCGCAACCGGGTCCATCGCTTCCAGTCAGACGACAAGATGCTGGCCCAGCGCAGCGGCGACGCGCAATGGCTGCACCGGCTGCGCGACGCAATCGACAACGACGGACTGGTCATCCACGCCCAGTCCATCTTCCCGCTCGCCGCGCACAGCCGGCACGCACCGATGTGCGAATTGCTGGTACGTCTGCGCGGCGAAGACGGCCTGGTGCCGCCGATGACGTTCATCCCGGCGGCTGAGCGCTTCAACCTGATGTTCGATCTCGACCTGTGGGTGATCGGCGCGGCTTTCCGGCAACTCGCCCGGTTTTGGCGGCAGGACCCGGGCGATCGACGCATCTTCACGATCAACCTGTCGGGTCAGTCGGTCGACCACCCGGACCTGCAGCAGGCCATCATTTCACTCGCCGAACGCCACGCGATCGACCCACGCAGAATCTGCTTCGAGATCACTGAAACCAGCGTCATCGCCAACATCGATCGCGCATTGCAGCTCATGGATCGGCTGCGCCAGCGCGGCTTCCTGTTTGCGCTCGATGACTTCGGCACCGGACTGAGTTCGTTTGCCTACCTGAAGCGTCTGCCGGTGGATTTCCTCAAGATCGACGCGGAGTTCGTGCGCGACCTGCTCACCGATCCGGTCGACAAAGCGATGGTGGAAACGATCAAGCACATCAGCGGCGTGCTCGGCATGCTGACGATCGCCGAGGCGATCGAGGACGAGGCCACCTGCAATCTGTTGACTGAGATGGGCATCGATCTTGGCCAGGGCTACTTCCTGGCACGGCCTGCACCGGTCGAGTTCGACGTCCGCAAGGCAGCGACGCTGCCATCCGATCAGCGCGGGTGAAGCGCCTCAGTCCCAGCGGTCGGGATAGCTGCCACGTTGATAGAGATTGTTGCTGATCAGCGCCACGAACAGCATCAGCACCGCGCCGGTCAGGACCGGGAACACATAGCCCCAGCCGAGGTCGTGCACCGCCGGGGGACCGATCACCGCGATCAGTGCGGTCGCGCCGCCGGGCGGGTGTATGGTGTGGGTGGCCACCATCAGCGCGATCGCTGTCGCGACCGCCATCGCCTCCTTGAGCACGGCGACGTCCGGCAGGTACTTGAAGCACGCAACACCCACAAGGGCCGAGATCAGGTGGCCGCCGATCAGATTGCGCGGCTGCGAGAACGGCGCCCGGGGCGCACCGTACAGCAGCACCGCCGACGCCCCAAACGAGCCGATCACCAGCAGATGCAGCCTGGGCAGCACCTCGACCATCGCCGCCACCAGCGCGATGCCCAGAAACGCGCCCAGCCAGGCGGCCAGCACCTGCAACGGGCCGACCGGTGGACGACGCCTGTGACGCAGCAGCGGCTTGGTGCGCGCGTGTGCGGGATGGTCGACATCCGGGACGATCTCGTCCCGACGCGGCGGCTTGTCAGTCATTGAGCCATTGCGCGGCGCGCCTGGCGAAATAGGTCAGAATGCCGTCGGCGCCGGCGCGCTTGATACACAGCAGCGACTCCATGACCACGGCGCGCTCGTCGAGCCAGCCGTTCCGAGCCGCGGCCATGTGCATCGCGTACTCGCCGCTGACCTGGTAGACGAAGGTCGGCACGCCGAACTGGTCCTTCACCCGGCGCACGATATCGAGGTACGGCATGCCGGGCTTGACCATGACCATGTCGGCCCCCTCCTGCAGATCGAGCGCAACCTCGCGCAGGGCCTCGTCGCTGTTCGCCGGATCCTGCTGGTAGGTGTACTTGTTGCCCTTGCCCAGGTTGGCCGCCGAGCCGACGGCGTCGCGGAACGGACCGTAGTAGCTGCTCGCGTACTTGGCCGAGTACGCCAGGATACGGGTGTGGATGTGGCCTTCGGACTCGAGGGTGTCGCGAATGTCGCCGATGCGTCCGTCCATCATGTCCGATGGGGCCACGATGTCGGCACCGGCCGCGGCGTGTGACAGCGCCTGTTTGACCAGCACCTCGACGGTCTCGTCGTTGAGCACGTAACCGCTGTCGTCGATCAGCCCGTCCTGTCCGTGGGTCGTGAACGGGTCGAGCGCAACGTCGGTGATCACGCCCAGATCGGGCAGCGCATCCTTCAACGCACGCACGGCGCGCTGGGCGAGGCCGTCGGGATTGTAGGCCTCGGCGGCATCCCCGCTCTTCGCCGACGGCGGCGTGACCGGAAACAGCGCAAGGGCAGGGATGCCGAGTGCGTGCGCCGCGCGCGCCTCGTCGACCAGCAGGTCGATGCTCAAGCGATCCACGCCGGGCATCGACGCGACCGGCTCGCGTTGGCCGCTGCCCTCCAGCACGAACACGGGGTAGATGAAGTCGTCGGGACTCAACCGCGTCTCGCGCATCATGCGGCGGGAAAAGTCGTCGCGCCGCATGCGACGCATGCGGGTATAGGGATAGCCGGCGAAGGCCTGGGTGTCTCTGCTCATGAATTTCCCACCATGCGCTCGATCAAAGGCGCGATGTTAACACCCGTTTCAGTCGGCACCGCGCAGCAGCCTTCGGAGGTCCGGCGCATGCCGGCGGCTGACCTCGACGGTCTCCTCGGTACCCTCGAGTTCGACCAGGATCTGCCCCGCGTCACCGCGCCGTATCCCGCGCACGCAGTCCGGCGCCACCAGTGCGTTGCGGTGCACGCGCATGAACAGACCCGGCAGGCGCTCTTCGATGGCGCGCAACGATTCCTCGGTCAACGCCATACCCTTCGAATGCCATACCTCGACGTACTTGCTGTCGGCGCGCAGGAACAGCACGTCGCACGCCGGAATCCTTTGCGAACCGCCCCGGTAGGTGACCGACAGATAGGCCCCGGAATCGCCGAGTGCCCGCTGCTGCTCTCCGGATAGCGCACGCGCCTTTCCCAGCGCCCGGCGCAGACGATCGGGGCGCACCGGCTTGAGCAGGTAGTCGATCGCGTTGGCCTCGAATGCCGCCAGTGCATGCTCGTCATACGCGGTGATGAATATGACGGCCGGTGGCTCCGGACGCGACGCCAGCGCCAACGCCGCCTGGATACCGTCCATGCCGGGCATACGGATGTCGAGTAACACCAGGTCGACCTGATGCCGCTCGCACGCCGCCAGCACCTCGCCGCCGTTGGCGGCCTGGGCAACTACCTCGTGCGCGTCGCCTTCAGCGGCGACCAGGGCGGCCAGGCGCGCGCGTGCCGGCGCCTCGTCGTCGGCGATCACGATCTTCATCGGCGCCCCACCGGGAAATGCAGCCGCACCTGGTAGCAGTCGTCGACGCGGCCGACGACCATCCCCGCGTCCTCGCCGAACGCTGCATCGAGACGTTCGCGCACGTTGCGCTGCGCCATCCGATTGCCACGCCGAGCCCGTTGCGACTCACCGTCGGGCAGGGTGTTGCGCACCGCCAGGCTGATCACGCCCTCGCGGCATCGCCCACTGATCACGACCTCGCCGCCCGCGGTCGATGGCTCGATGCCGTGGTACACGGCATTCTCCAACAGCGGCTGCAGCAGCAGTCCGGGCATCGGCGCGTCGAGCGGCAGATCCGGCACGTCCCAGGTCACCCGCAGGCGCCCGCCGAGGCGCTGTTGCTCGATGCGCAGGTAGCCGTGAGCGAGCTCGAACTCGCGCTCCAGTGTTGACAGGGTGTCGGCATCCGACAGGGTCGCGCGGAACAGATCGGACAGATCCTCGACGACCTGCTCGGCGAGGTCCGGGTCGACCCGGGTCAGGCTGGCGATGGTGTTCATGCTGTTGAACAGGAAATGCGGCCGGATGCGGGCCTGCAGTGCCTGCAGCCGGGCCTGTGATTCGGCCAGTTCACGCTCCCTCTCGCGGTGCTGCTCGTACAGATAGCGCAACAGCACGGCGCCGACAATGCCGGCGATCGCGAGGTGGTGGGCCAGCGCAGGCATCAACGGCGAACTGCCGCGCAGACCCAGCGCGTGCGCAGCAAGAAACACACACAGCGTGGCCAGCAGGACCAGCAGCCAGGCCAGAATCCCTGCCACGGCATGTGACAGGCGCCCGAGCGGTGCGCGCAGCAGGCAGTACAGCGCGGCAACGCTCAGCGTGATCCACTGGATGTACAGCGACCGCAGGCTGAGCACACCCCAGAACGCGTCCGACGGTGGGAACGCGCCGAGCGTCAGCACGATCGCGAGGAACTCCGAGCTGACGACGACCGCAAACACCATGCGGATCGCACAGAAGTTCGGGAGAAATGCCCGCGGCAAGTTGTCGTTCATGCCGGCAGTATAAGTAACTCGCTGATCACAAAAGCAGTTATCGGCCCCGGCACGGCCGGTTTGAACAACGCGAGGACATGCGGCCGGTGCCGGCCATGGCCCGTATAATCAGCCCCCAACGAATTCCTGGATGCCGCAAACGATGTCCGACAAGAAACTCTGGGCCGGCCGCTTCTCCGAACCCACCGATGCCTTCGTCGAGGCGTTCACCGCCTCGGTCGAGTTCGACCAGCGCCTGGCGCCGTACGATATCCAGGGTTCGATCGCGCACGCCACGATGCTTGCCAGGCAGGGCATCCTCAGCGAGACCGAGCGCGACGCGATCATCGGCGGACTGCTCAGGATCCTGGCGCGCATCGACGCCGGCGAGTTCGCCTGGTCGGTGGCGCTCGAGGACGTGCACATGAACATCGAGTCGGCGTTGACCGACGACATCGGCATCGCCGGCAAGAAACTGCACACCGGGCGCTCGCGCAACGACCAGGTCGCGACCGATGTGCGCCTGTGGCTGCGCGCGGAGCTGATCGACATCCGCATCGCCTTGCGGCGCCTGCAGCGCGCGCTGCTCGACCTCGCCGAGCGCGAGGCCGATACGATCATGCCCGGATTCACCCATCTGCAGACCGCGCAGCCGATCACCTTCGGGCATCACATGATGGCCTGGTTCGAGATGCTCGAGCGCGATCATGGGCGCCTGGTCGACTGCGCGGTGCGGGTCAACGTCATGCCGCTCGGTGCCGCGGCGCTGGCCGGCACCAGCTACCCGATCGACCGCGATTTCGCGGCGCGCGAGCTGGCCTTCGACCGGCCGGCCGAGAACTCGCTCGACGCCGTGTCCGACCGGGATTTCGCGATCGAGTTCGCGGCCGCCGCCAGCATCCTGATGATGCACCTGTCGCGGATGAGCGAGGAGCTGATCATCTGGTCGTCGGCACAGTTCGGTTTCGTCACGCTGTCCGACAGCTTCTGCACCGGCTCGTCGATCATGCCGCAGAAGAAGAATCCCGACGTGCCGGAGCTTATTCGCGGCAAGTCCGGGCGGGTGTTCGGCCACCTGATGGCGCTGTTGACGCTGATGAAGTCCCAGCCATTGGCCTACAACAAGGACAATCAGGAAGACAAGGAACCGTTGTTCGACACGGTCGACAACGTCAAGGGCTCGCTGAAGGTGTTCGCCGACATGGTACCGGCGATCACGTGCCATCGTGACGCGATGCGCGCGGCGGCGCTGAAGGGCTTCGCGACTGCAACCGATCTCGCCGATTACCTGGTGCGCAAGGGAACGCCGTTCCGCGATGCACATGAGGTCGTCGGCAGGGCCGTCGCTCACTGTGTGCAGCAATCGTGTGACCTCGCCGACCTCTCACTGCAGGATCTGCAGCGGTTTTCACCGACGATCGACGCCGATGTGTTCGATTTTCTGACCCTGGAAGGATCGGTCGCCGCACGCAACCACGTCGGCGGCACCGCGCCGTCGCAGGTGCGCGCCGCGGTCGCGCGGGCCCGAGAACGGATCGACTGATGCCGCATTCAAAATCGGCGCGCAGACGCCGATAGCCCTATCAGATTGGGGCAGCGTCCGGGCCGCCCCTTCGCCATCAAGGGACGATCCATGTACCAGAGTATCCTTCGCACGCTGCTTGCGCCGTGTCTGGCGCTGATTTTCTGTGTCGGGTCCGCTGTCGCCCATGACCTCGACGAGGTCCGCGCCGCGGGCGTGTTGCGCCACCTCGGCATCCCCTACGCGAATTTCGTTACCGGCGCGGGAGACGGGTTGGACGTCGAATTGATGAAAGGCTTCGCCGACCATCTGGGCGTCAGGTACGAATTCGTACCCACGTCCTGGGACAAGGTGTTTGGCGACCTGACAGGGCAGAACGCACGCCGCAACGGCGATCACGCCGAACGCTTCGGGGACGGCCCCATCCGCGGCGACCTCGTCGCCAACGGGATGACCGTGCTCGGGTGGCGTCAGCAGGTGGTGGCCTTCTCCCAACCGACCTTCCCGTCTGGCGTGTGGCTGCTCGCACGCGCCGAGTCGGCGCTGACGCCGATTCAGCCAAGCGGTGCACTCGACGCCGACATCGTCGAGACCAAAAGCCGGCTGGACGGCAACAGCGTGCTCGCCCTGGCCAACACCTGCCTGGATCCGGGGCTCTACAGACTCGAGTCCACCCGCGCCGACATCCGTTTGGCGCCGAAGGAACGCAAATTGAACGAGATGGTGCCGGCGCTGCTGAACCGCGATGCGGAGACCACGCTGCTCGACGTGCCGGATGCGCTCATTGCGCTCGAACGCTGGCCCGGTCAGATCAAGGTGCTCGGCCCGATTTCCGACGAACAGCGCATGGCGGTCGCGTTCCGTCCGGACACGCCCAAGCTGCGCGCCGCATTCAATGCCTACCTCCAACAGGTGCGCTCGGATGGCACTTACCAGCGGCTGGTGCGGAAATATTACCCTGCCGTGTTCGACTACTTCCCCGAGTTCTTCGCATCCAACTGAGATCGCTCGCTGCGCGACATGAAGCGGCCCGCACAATCCAGTGGTTATCGCGCGATACAGATCGTCGGGGTCCTGATCGGCCTGTACCTGGCCACACTCGTGGGCGTCGCATACGTCGGCCAGGCGCGCTTTCATGACGCCCTGGTCGAGCAGGAACGCCTTTCGATCGAGAAACACGCGAGCACCATCGATTTCTTCCTCGCGACCCAACAGGCGGCGATCGACGAACTGGCGCAGAGCCGCACGGTGCACACCTTTCTCGCCAACCGTGACCTCGGCATGTCGATGCGCTACGGCTTGCGCGCGAGCCTGTCAGCAATCTCACGTGACTTCAGGCACACCCTCGACACCAAGAAATTGTCGGAAACGCCGATCTTCGAACGTGTGGCGTTCGTCGAGGATGATGGCAAGGTGCTACTCGAGGTGGATGCGAACGGCGAGGTCGAGACGGCCCACGCCACGCCGCGACGGCCCGCGCAGGTCGGCGTCATCGAGGTCGAAAGTCGCCCGGCGGGCAATAACCTGGTGTACTCGGCACCGGTGCTACACAAACAAAGAACGGTCGGTTACGTGGTGGCCGAGATCGCCGTTGCCGGAGTGCTGCAAGCGCTGCTGGCCGAATCCAGCCCACATGGCTCGCACGCCGCGCACCACAATGCCCTGGTCGGGACCGACGACAAGGTGATCGTCGCCAGTTCCGATTTCGACTGGACCGACTGGCGTTCGCAGGCCGGTGGATTTGGCAGCATGCTGGTCACCGAACCCGTGGCCAATGGTCTTTTCCTGCTGGTCAGCTTCACCGAGGCCGATGTACTCCAGGGCATTCTCACCTCGCCGTTCTTCCTCGGCGCCCTCGCACTGGTCTCGGTGCCGCTGCTGTTCGGTGTCGCACATCTGCTGCGCCTCAGCAATCACAATCTCATGCTGCTGGCACGGTTCCAGGCCACCCGCCAGCAGCGCATGATCCTGCGCAAGCAGAACGAGCGACTGCAGCGCGAGATCGACAAGCGCTTCGAGTCGGAAAAGAAGCTCGCGCACCAGGCAAACTACGATCAGCTGACCGGACTGCCGAACCGCAGCCTGGCCCTGGACCGCCTCGCCCAGGCGATCAAGTGGGCGCGGCGCGAGGGCGGAAGCGTGCAGGTGTTGTTCCTCGACCTCGACCGCTTCAAACAGGTCAACGACTCTTTGGGCCACGCGGCCGGCGATGAACTGCTGCGAGAGGCAGCCCAGCGGCTGAGAGGCAAGATGCGTGACAGTGACACGGTGTCGCGTCTCGGCGGCGACGAGTTCCTGGTTATCTGCCCCGAAACACCCGGCAGCGCCAACTGGGAACATTGTGCACGCGACCTGCTGAAGACCCTTTCGCTACCCTTCTATATCGGTGACCACGAATTCTTCGTCGGTGCCAGCATCGGCGTGGCGTCGTTCCCCGACGGCGGCACCGAGCCGCAGCGCCTGTTGAAGAACGCCGACATCGCAATGTATGCGGCGAAGGACAAGGGCCGTAACCGCTACTGCTTCTACGATCCTTCCATGGACGCCGCCGCGGTCGACGCGATGCGTCTCGAGAACAACCTTCGTCATGCCTTGGCGCGCAGTGAGATGCACCTGCAGTTCCAACCGATCGTCGACCTGAGTTCCGGCAGGGCCGTGGCCGCCGAGGCGCTGCTGCGCTGGTCCAGCAGCGAGCTCGGCGACATCCCGCCCGACAGGTTCATTCCGGTCGCCGAAGAGACCGGCATGATCCACGAGATTGGCGAATGGGTGCTGATGGAGGCCTGCCGCCAGGTTGGCGCCATGAACGTCGATCGCGACTTCCGCGTCGCGGTGAACCTGTCGACCAAACAGTTCAGCCGGCCGGCGCGCCTGCTCGACTGTGTACTGGCGGCACTGCGCGCATCGGGTCTGATGCCGAGTCAGCTCGAGCTCGAGATCACCGAATCGGTGCTGATCGACGACCGGCCGGAGATCAGCGATTTCATCAAACAACTCGACCGCATCGGGGTGCGCCTGTCGATCGACGACTTCGGCACCGGTTACTCGGCGCTCAACTATCTGCAGCGCTTCCCGTTCGACACCCTGAAGATCGACCGCAGCTTCACCCGCGAAATCAACGACAGCGAGGCCAGCTCGTCACTGATTCGCGCCATCATCGCGATGGCGCACGCACTCGGACTGGAGGTGATCGCCGAGGGCATAGAACACCGCTCGCAGGCCGGATTCCTGCTCGTGCAGCACTGTGAATTCGGCCAGGGCTATCTTTACAGTCGGCCGGTTACAGCGGCCGCACTGAACGATTACCTGCTCGGCAACGAAGCCAAGACCGCGTAGCGGGGGGACGGCCGGACCTGCGGTGGCCGCGGGCGCGGATTCGTGCTGTCATTGCAAGCGTCTCCAGCCACCGGTAGCCGCTGATGCCGCGCGACAGCCTCGACGACCTCAATGCCCAGCTGCTGGCATTTGCCCGCGAGCGCGACTGGGAGCAGTTTCACTCGCCAAAGAACCTGAGTATGGCACTGGCCGGCGAGGCCGGCGAGCTGCTGGAGCACTTCCAATGGCTCAGTGAAGATCAGAGCGCAGCGCTCAACGACGACAAGCGCGAGGCGGTCGCACTCGAACTGGCGGACATCCTAATCTACCTGATACGCCTTTCCGAACGGCTCGATGTCGACCTCGTCGACGCGGCCTACCGCAAGCTGGCCATCAACCGTTCGCGTTACCCGACCGAACGTGTGCGTGGCGATGCGCGCCGCGCCGAAGAGTACGAATGACCGATTTTGCCGGTTAGCGATTCGGATCGGGTAGGGCGCGACGCGACCAACCACGCAGGCGTCGCCAGATCCTGAGCAGCGTCGTCGGTCCGACCGGCAGCGTCGAGGCGCCGCCGAGCTGGCCGCCGACCAGCAGCGCGTCCGGCACGCGTTCGCGGATCGAGCGCGCCACGTCCCCGGCGAGTCCGGGTTCGGCCAGTACGCTGACCCACACCACGTTGATCGCGTAGTTCACATCGGCGAACACCACCCGGCCACCGTACCCGGCGCAGGCCTCCCGGATCAGCCCCGCGATGCGCTCGCGAACCGGAATCGGACGGGCCCCCAGGCCTGGCACGAGCATCATGAAGTCGGCGACGCAGCGCCCGTCCTCTGCCCGCGTCGGTGCGACGGACCACAACGGCGGCGCAGGCCCGATGACCTGGCCGCCGCTGAGCGCCCCGCCCTGTCCCGACTCATCCATAACCCAGCAGTCTACGCCAGATCCCCGACCCCCGCCGGTCCGCCGCGGTGCCTGACGTGCCTGCCTCACCGCTTTTCGCCGTGTAGGCGCCGAGACACGTCCGTGGTGGATTGCACGCGGCGAAAGTCCGTGAAAGCGGGGCCCTGACGGCGTCGAACCGGCTGCAGCGAGGACACCCTGCTGCAGCGGGCGTGTCGGTGTCCGCAGCAGGAAAGCGGTGAAACAAGCAGGTTAAAGACCGCGCCCATTCGGCCGAATTAAAAGCGGTTGGAGACACCTTTCGTGCGAGCGCTTTCAAGGGGAGCAAATGGGACATATCGACATGGCACAAATCGACCAGAATCTGCTGCAGCAGTTGCCACTCGGGCTGATGGGCATTGCCCGGGACGGGCGCATCCAGTCCGTCAACCTGGCCATGCGGGCACTGCTGGGGATGCGCGAGGAGCAGTTGGTGGGCAACACCTTCATCGAGCTGCCCGAGTCGGCGCAGCGACTGTTGCGCTCCGAACCAAATCTCTACCACGACATCGCCAATCAGCGCTGGCTCAAGCGCGAGACCTATCACGGCGACGACGGCGAGCGCCTGCTGATGCTGATGGACGTGTCGGAACAGGAACGCCTCGCCGAGGAGAATGCCCGCCTGAGGCAGCAGGTCGATGACCTGCGTCTCACCGACGAATTGACCGGGCTGCCCAACCGGCGTGCGATCAGCCAGGCCCTCGACCTGCAGGTGTCGCGCAGCCGGCGCTACCAGAATCCACTGAGCGTCGTGCTGGCCAAGCTGGACCTGCAGACGCTGGCCAGCGTGCAGCCATTGTCCACCGACCCGGCAACCCTCGCGGTATCGCGTTTCCTGCGCGACAGGCTGCGCTGGGTCGACCAGATCGGTCGTTGGGAGGAAGACGAGTTCGTGCTCGTACTGCCTGAGACGGGCGTCGAGGACGCGCGCGCGCTGCTCGACAAGGTCCGCGCCGAGGAAGACACGATGCAGCTGCCCGAGCCATACGACGATGTCCGCCCTGGGCTCGTTTTTGGCCTGGCGTGTTGGGCCAAGGGCGACGACACGCGCACCCTGCTGCGCAAGGCGCACGACGCCCTGCGCGACGACAGCAGTACCTGACGGCAGGCGCGTACCCGATGCAGGAAGCGGCAACGGAAGACGAATCCGGATTGGGCCGCAAGGTCCTCAACCGGATTGTCAGCCGCTTCCTCGCCCTGCACGAGCGTCGCCTCGCGCGCATCCGCGCCACGCTGACACACGAACAGCGCAGCCTGTTCGATCTGCTGCCGCTGCTGTGGCACGTCAACCACCCGATGCTGCCCGGTTTCGTTTCCCGCGACGTGCCGGCCGGAATGGTCAATTACCGCCCGAGCCGTGAGCACCAGCTGCTCGCACGCCGCTACGTTCGCGGCTTCAAGGACGAAAGGAACCTGCATCGCAATGCGCCGATCGTCGGGCTCTATCTGATGGGCAGCATGGGCAGCCTCGGCCAGACTGCCGGCAGCGATCTCGACTTCTGGCTGTGCCACAACGACGACGTCGATGAGGCCGGGCGCGACCTGTTGCGGCGCAAAGCCGCGCGACTCGAAGAGCGCGCCACCGAGCTCGGTCTGCATGCGCACTTCTTCGTCATGCACGCCGAATCGTTCCGCGACGGCGCCGTCGAGGAACTGTCGAAAGAGAGCAGCGGCAACACCCAGCACACGCTGCTGCTGGAGGAGTTTTACCGCACCGGCCTGAGACTGGCCGGCAACCCGCTGCTGTGGTGGGCCGTACCTCCGCAACACGAGCACGACTACAGCGACTACACCCGGCGCCTGATCAAGCGTCGCTTCGTGCGCGCCGACCAATGGCTCGATTTCGGCGGCCTGCACTCTCTGCCGGCCGACGAATTCTTCGGCGTCGCGCACTGGCAGCTGTTCAAGGGCATCGACGCACCGTACAAGTCGCTGCTCAAGCTGATGCTGCTCGAGGCCTATGCGTCGGAATATCCAAAAATCGACTGGTTGTGCCTGGAGACCAAGCGCGCCGTCTACACAGGGGAGGACATCGATCCCGACGACATCGATCCCTATCTGCTCATCCTCGATCGCATCACCAGCTATCTGACCGACCGCAACGAACCGGAACGCCTGCAGCTGGCCCGTCGCGCGTTCTATTTCAAGGCCGGGCAGATCCTTGCCACCAGCTCGCAGAGCAACGACTGGCGCTATCAGTTGATGCTGCGCCAGTGTGAGCGATGGGGCTGGTCGAAGGACGACATCGCGCTGCTCGATACGCGCCCCGAGTGGAAGCTCGACCGCGTCATCGGTGAACGCAACGCGCTGGTTTCGGAACTCTCGCGCAGTTACCGCCTGCTGACCGAATTCGCTCGCGAGCAGGGCGCCTTCGCGCACCTCAATCCGCATGAACTCGCATTGCTCGGACGCAAGCTCTACGCCGCCCTCGACAAGCGTCCGGGCAAGGTCGACCGCGTCAACCCCGGAATCTCGCGCGACCTGTCGGAACGCACGCTGTGGCTGAGGCGCAGCACCGATGAGCCGGCGCGCTGGCAGCTGTTCCTGCACCCCCCAGAGCAGCTGCCACCCACGCCGGCCAAGACCAGCATCAGCCTCGTCGAGATCCTCACCTGGCTGCACGTCAACGGCATTTGCGAACGCAGCACGCAGATCCACCATCTGCCGAAGCCGCCGGGCTACGGCGAACCCGAGCAGGACAAGATCCTGAAGACTCTGCGCAAATACCTGCCGCGCGAAGCCGGCGCCGAGAGCAGCCTCGACGCCTACGCCGAGATGGCGCGTGGGCGGCGTTCGATCTGGTTCATCAACGTTGCCGAGAATCCCCTCGCCAGCCACGCCCAGGCGGGCTACCAGCTGATCAGCGAGCGGGTCGACGCATTGAGTTTTGGCGCTACGCATGAGTGCCTGGTTGCCAACATCGAACACCTCTACACCACGTCTTGGGGCGAGATCCGGATCGAGCGCCACAGCGACTGCGAGCAGGGTCTTCTCGACTGCATCTGCCGCTACCTCGACCTGTTCGCGCCGCACGATCACCGCCCCTCGGCTATCGCGGCGTTCAGCTTCTCGTCGACCCGCGGAAGCGCGATCGCGAACCGGATCACGCGCCTGGTCACGGCGATCGCCGACACCTTCCACCGACTGGGCAAGCGTGCCCGTTTCGTGCTGCGCATCGGCGACACCTTCTGTCAGGTCCACTATGCCGACGATCACTATGCATGGGCACCGGTCGGCGACCAAGACGACCTCGACCGACACCTCGCCGAAACCATCACCCGCTACGTGCCGACGCGCATCGACCGCATGGGCCTGCCCGACTCGCCGCTGCCGGCGCTGATGACGCGCAACGTGGAAGGGCAGATCCAGGTTTTCTACATCGTCGGCGAACAGGGCATCCGCCTGTTCGTGTTCGACGAATGCGGCGCGTTATTCCAACAATGGGTGCCGAACGCCGACGAGTATCATCTGATGGTGCAGCAGCGACGCTTCCTTGACACCGTCGCGGTGCAGCAACTGCTCGCAGAGAGCGGCGTCGAACACGGACCGCAGTTCGCCCGCATCGGCCGCCTCGACAGCGGCGAATGGCAGATCACGCCGGTGCGCGTGCCCTCCACACGGGTCATTGAACGCACCGAGCTGACCCTTGCCGTTTCGCCCGGCCGCCGCCTCGAAGACGGATTTCGGCTGCAGTTCGGAACGCACGAGTTCGATTCGCTGGTGCTCGGCGAAGCGTTGTACGCCGAGGTGGCCGCACACCTGCGTCGCTTGCGGCGCGGTGGTACGAACTACCCGGTCTACCTGACCGGCGTGGTCGGCGCGGAGGGCGAGGTCGGCAGCCCGTGCCGACTGATGGACCTGTTGCGCCTGAAGACCCAGGTCGAGCAACGGCTGGCCGCGGCGATGCGCTGACGCGTCGTGGAACCAAATTGTGATCGAGCGGTCGGTCGTGTATCGGTCGCTGCGCTACGATTACGTGATTCGCATCACCTCCCGGAGGACCTGTCCCATGTATCCGAGCAAGCTCGCCATCAGCATCGTCGTCGCCTCAGTACTGGTGTTGAGCGGTTGCGAAAGCACCCGAGAACAGCAGGGCAACGTGATCGGGGCGATCGCCGGTGGCGTGCTTGGCAGCAAGATCGGCAAAGGCACCGGGAGTGTCGCCGCGACCATCGCGGGAACGTTGATCGGCGGTTACATCGGCGGCAACATCGGCCGCCAGATGGACGACTCCGACCGCTACCGCGCCGGCCAGGCGCTGGAATCGACGCCGACCAACCAATCCAGCAGCTGGCGCAATCCGGACACCGGCAGCGCCTATGAAGTCACCCCGACGCGGACCTATTACAGCAACGACCGGCCATGCCGCGAGTACACCACCGAGGCGTGGATCGACGGCAAGCGCGAGACCGTCTACGGAACTGCGTGCCGCCAGTCGGACGGCAGCTGGCTGGCCTCCAACTGATCCAGGTCGAGCAGGCGTCCGGCCGGTCCGTCGTTGGGCCGACCGCGGCGCCGGTTTATACTCTGCGACCTGATTTTCTGCGGAGCCGGAGATGGTTCGACGTCTGATAGCGCTGGGTGGCGCGTTCGCGCTGCTGTTCCTGTTGGGTTGCGGCAACAAGGGGTCCCTGTACCTGCCGGACCACGGCCAGGCACCACAACAAGACGACACGGCATCGCGGCAAGACTGATTGGCGATGGATCACTTCCGGTACCGCAACGGCGAGCTGTTTGCCGAGGACGTGGCGCTGTCGACGATCGCCTCACAATACGGCACCCCGTGCTACGTCTACTCGCGTGCGACGCTCGAACGCCACTGGCACGCCTTCGACAATGCCTTCGCCGGTCACCCGCACCTGGTGTGCTTCGCGGTCAAGGCCAATTCCAACCTCGGCGTACTCAACACGCTCGCGCGCCTGGGATCCGGCTTCGACATCGTTTCCGGCGGCGAGCTGGAACGCGTGCTGGCTGCCGGCGGCGACCCCGGCAAGGTGCTGTTCTCCGGTGTCGGTAAACAGGCCGCCGAGATGCGCCGCGCACTCGAGGTGGGCATTCGTTGTTTCAACGTCGAGTCTGCCGCCGAGCTCGACCGCCTCGACCAGGTCGCCGGCGCGATGGGTACCCGGGCACCGGTCGCGCTGCGCGTTAATCCGGATGTGGACGCGGAGACCCATCCCTACATCTCCACCGGCTTGCGCGAGAACAAGTTCGGTGTCGCGATCGACGAGGCGATCGATCTCTATCGCCACGCGCGCACGCTGCAGCACATCCATATCTCCGGGGTCGACTGCCACATCGGTTCGCAACTGACCAAGCTGTCACCCTTCCTGGACGCGCTCGAACGCGTGCTGGCGCTGGTCGACCGCCTGCACGCGGCAGATATCGAGATCGACCATCTCGATCTCGGCGGCGGCCTTGGGGTGCGCTATGACACCGAATCGCCGCCTGAGCCCGCGGCCTACGCGACGGCGATCCTCGACCGCCTGCGCGGTCTGCCGTACGAGGTGTTCGTCGAACCCGGACGCGCGATCGCCGCCAACGCCGGCGTTCTGCTGACACGGGTCGAGTACCTGAAGCACGCCGAGGCCAAGGACTTCGCCATCGTCGACGCGGCCATGAACGACCTGATCCGGCCGGCGCTGTATCAGGCATGGCAGCGCATCGTCACCGTCGACGAGCACCCGAGGGGTACGGCGGCGACCTACGACGTCGTTGGGCCGATCTGCGAGACCGGTGATTTCCTGGGCAGGCAACGCCCGCTCACGCTGCACCCGGGCAGCCTGCTCGCGGTGCGTTCCTCGGGTGCGTACGGCTTCACGATGGCCTCCAATTACAACTCGCGCCCGCGCGCCCCCGAGGTGCTGGTGGATGGCGGCCGCATGCATCTGGTAAGGCGGCGCGAGACAGTGGCCGAGCTGTTTGCCGGCGAGAGCGTGCTGGCCGACTGATCACCGCGAGGAGCAAACCGCACATGCAGCGCATCCCCGAACCCGAAGAACTGATGGACGACCCGGCCCAGGCCCTGGCCTATGCGCGCGCGGACTTCACCGAAGCCAATTCACTGTTCGTCGAACTGGTCGAGCGCCAGTCCGACGACGGCCTGCACGGCCTGCTGCTCGATCTCGGCTGCGGGCCTGCGGATATCCCGATCCTGCTGGCCCACCGCCACGCTGGCCTACAGATCGACGCCGTCGACGGCGCCACGGCGATGCTCGACCTGGCGCGTCAGAATATCGCCCGGGACCACGTCGCCGGCGAACGTATCCGGCTGAAGTGCGATTACCTGCCGTGCCCGGACCTGGAGCGCAACGGTTACACCCACGTGGTCTCGAACAGTCTGCTGCACCACCTCGCCGACCCGATGGTGATGTGGGATACGGTGCTGCACTGTGCGGCACCCGGCGCCAGCGTCGTCGTCATGGACCTGGCACGGCCGCATTCGGTGGTCGCGGTTGAGGCGCTGGTCGAGTCCTATGCGCTGAGCGAGGCCGAGGTGCTGCGCCGCGATTTCCGCAATTCGCTGCTTGCCGCCTACACGGTCGAGGAAGTGAGAGAACAGCTGGAGGCGGCCGAACTCGGCGGCCTGGACGTGCAGATGGTCAGCGACCGCCACCTCGCCATCATCGGCCGCGTGAGCTGAGGCGCTCCCGCGCGGGTGTCACGCCGTCGCTGCTGGTATGCTCGGCGTATGACACTGGCGTTCACCAAGATGCATGGGCTGGGCAACGACTTCGTCGTGTTCGACGCGGTCAACCAGTCGGTCGTGCTCGACGAGACGCAGCTGCGCGCGATCGCCGACCGCCGCTTCGGCGTGGGCTGCGACCAGATACTGCTGATCGAGCGCCCGCGCCACCCCGACACCGAATTCTTCTATCGCATCTATAACGCCGACGGCGGCGAGGTCGAACAGTGCGGCAACGGCGCACGCTGCTTCGCCCGCTTCGTCCACGACAAAGGGCTCAGCGCAAGCCGCGAGATCCCGGTCGGAACCGCAGCCGGCAACATCCGGCTGTACCTCGAGGACGACGACACGGTGCGCGTCAACATGGGCCGGCCTTTTCTCGATCCGGCCGAGATCCCGTTCGATGCACCTGCGCCCGCGAGCGTGTACACGATCGACGTCGACGGCGTCCAGCACGAGATCGGCGCCGTATCGATGGGGAACCCGCATGCGGTGTTCGTCGTCGACGATGTCGCGACCGCGCCGGTCGGCGCGCTCGGTCCGGCTGTCGAGCACCACGCGCGTTTCCCGCGTCGTGCCAACGTCGGCTTCATGGCCGTCCGCTCGCGCGCTGCAATCGACCTGCGCGTATTCGAGCGCGGTGCGGGCGAGACCCTGGCGTGCGGTACGGGCGCCTGCGCCGCGGTCGTCTCGGGCCGCCTGCGCGGCCTGCTCGACGAGCGGGTCGAGGTCCGCCTGCCGGGCGGAACGCTTGTGGTAAGCTGGGCCGGAGACGAACAACCGGTGTGGATGACCGGGCCGGCCGCGACCGTGTTCGACGGCACGCTCGATCCCGCCATACTGGCGCCGCGCTGATCCCGCAGAGGCACACGCGGCAGACAATCGTGACGAGGGGTAGGCAGACATGGGTGTAAGCCACGAAGACATCGAACATCCGGCGGACGATCGCGAGCAGGAGATCGTCGCCTACCTCACCACACACCCGGATTTCTTCCATCGCCATCCCGATGCACTGGCGGCGATCGACATCCCGCATCCGACCGGCGACGCCGTCTCGCTGATCGAACGCCAGGTACGCACGCTGCGCGACCAGACCGCGGTCTACCGGCGCCAGCTCGAAGACCTGGTCGGCGTCGCGCGCGAGAACGACGCACTGGCCAAACGCCTGCACCGGCTGACGCTGGCGCTGATCGAGACGCACTCCTTCGACGAGGTGCTGAACACGCTGCAGGACGAGTTGCGTGAGCAGTTCAAGGCCGACGCGGTCGAAATGAAGCTGTTCGCCTCCGACCAGCTCGACGCCCACGGTCACGAGGCCGGCCCGGCACTGTTCCGCGACTTTCTCAAGCGCGGCCGGCCAAACTGCGGGCGCCTCGACCGCGACAAGCTGAGCTACCTTTTCGGGCCGCAGGCCGGTGAAACCGGATCGGCCGCGCTGATCCCACTGACCGCGCCGCCCCTGGCCGGCGTGCTGGCGATCGGCAGCCGGGATCCCGAGCGCTTCCACGAGGGCAAGAGCGTCGACTTCCTGCAGCGTCTCGCCGAGGTCGTCAGCGCCACGCTGCAGTCGGCCTCGAGTCCCGGCGTCTGACACGATCGATGCCCGCCGAGCGCGACGGCGATCACCCGACGCTGGCCGCGTTTCTCGACCACCTGCACTACGAACGCAGGCTTTCGCCGCGCACCGTCGGCGCCTATCGGCGCGATCTCGACGAGTACCTGCACTGGCTGGACGATCAGCAGATAAGCGACCCGCGCCGCGTGGCCAGCGCCCAGGTGCGTGCGTACAGCGCCTTCCGGCATCGCCGCGGCCTGGCCCCGAAAAGCCTGCAGCGGCACCTGTCGGCGATCCGAGCCTGGTACCGTTTCCTGTTGCGCGAAGGACAGATCAAGATCAACCCGGCCGATGGGGTGCGCGCGCCGAAGGCTGCGCGCCGGTTGCCGCACACGCTCGACGTCGACCAGCTCGGCCGCCTGCTCGAACTGCCCGGGGACGAACCCCTCGACCATCGCGATCGCGCGATCATGGAGCTGTTCTACTCCTCCGGCCTGCGGCTTTCAGAGCTGGTGGCGCTGGACGTCGGCGATATGCGGCGCGACGACGGGCTGCTCGATATCACGGGCAAGGGCGGCAAGTCGCGGCGCGTGCCGGTCGGACGCATGGCGAACGCGGCTATCGAGACCTGGCTCGCGGTACGTCCGCTGCTCGCTGCGCCCGGCGAACCTGCGCTGTTCGTCGGCCGACGCGGCAGCCGCCTCGGCGCGCGCACAGTCGAGGCGCGGCTGCGCCAGCGGGCGGTCGAACAGGGCATGCCGCGCCATGTCCATCCGCACATGCTGCGCCATTCGTTCGCCAGCCACCTGTTGGAATCGTCCGGTGATCTGCGCGCGGTCCAGGAGCTGCTCGGCCACGCCGACATTGGCACGACGCAGATCTACACCCATCTCGATTTTCAGCACCTGGCCCAGGTCTACGACGCCGCCCATCCGCGCTCACGCAGGAAACGTTGATCGCAGGATCCGGCCGGCCGGCGAACGCCGGTCGCGAAGCGGCCGAATCCGCGGCCGCCCCCGGGTATCGGCGAGCCGTATCCGTTAGACTAGAGCGCTGTTTCACTGCAATGGGTGCAAGGTGCAAGAGATCCGCGGAACAACCATCCTGTCGGTCCGTCGGGGTGGCAAGGTCGTCATCGGCGGCGACGGCCAGGTATCGATGGGCAACACGGTCATGAAAGGCAACGCACGCAAGGTGCGCCGCCTGTACAAGGGTCAGGTATTGGCCGGATTTGCAGGCGCGACCGCCGATGCGTTCACACTGTTCGAACGCTTCGAGGCCAAACTCGAGAAACATTCAGGCCACCTCACCCGCGCGGCTGTCGAACTGGCCAAGGACTGGCGCACCGACCGCATGCTACGCCGCCTCGAGGCGCTGCTGGTGGTCGCCGACAGGGAGGCATCGCTGATACTGACCGGTACCGGCGACGTCGTCGAACCCGAGGACAGCCTGATGGCGATCGGTTCCGGCGGTTCTTACGCGCAGGCCGCGGCGCGCGCGATGCTCGACACCACCGAGCTGTCGGCGCGCGAGATCGTCGAACGCGGCCTTTCGATCGCGGCCGACATCTGCGTCTTCACCAACCACAATCTCGTCATCGAAGAGCTGGACTGCGATGCCTGAACTGACTCCGGAAGAGATCGTCCACGAGCTCGACAAGCACATCATCGGCCAGCAGTCGGCAAAGCGTTCGGTCGCGATCGCACTGCGCAACCGTTGGCGACGGACGCAGGTCGACGACGCGCTGCGCAACGAGATCACGCCGAAGAACATCCTGATGATCGGGCCGACCGGTGTGGGCAAGACTGAGATTGCGCGCCGCTTGGCCAAGCTCGCCAACGCGCCTTTCATCAAGGTCGAGGCAACCAAGTTCACCGAGGTCGGCTACGTCGGCCGCGAGGTCGATTCGATCATCCGCGACCTCGCCGACGCGGCGGTCAAGATGGTGCGCGTGCAGGAGATGGACAAGGTCCAGGATGTCGCCGCGGCCGCGGCCGAGGAGCGTGTACTGGACGCGCTGCTGCCGCCGGCGCGAACGACCAGCTGGGAAGAGGAAACCGTGCCGGTGCGCTCGGACGGCAGCAGCACCCGGGACAAGCTGCGCAACAAGCTGCGCGCCGGCGAACTCGACGACAAGGAGATCGAGATCGAGGTCAGCGGCGCAGGCCTGGGCGTCGAGATCATGGCCCCGCCCGGCATGGAGGAGATGACCAGCCAGCTGCAGGGACTTTTCCAGAACCTCGGCAGCAACCGCAGTCGCCGGCGCAAGCTGCGCATCCGCGACGCCCTTGTCCAGATCCGCGATGAAGAGGCGGCCAAGCGCGTCAACGAAGAGGACCTGAAGCTGCGTGCCGTGGAGATGGTCGAGCAGCACGGCATCGTATTCCTCGACGAACTCGACAAGGTGACCAGCCGCAGCGAACACCACGGCGCCGACGTGTCGCGCGAGGGCGTGCAGCGCGACCTGCTGCCGCTGGTCGAGGGCTGCACCGTGACCACCAAGCACGGCATGGTGCGCACCGATCACATCCTGTTCATCGCCTCGGGTGCATTCCACCTCAGCAAGCCGTCCGACCTGATCCCGGAGCTGCAGGGTCGCCTGCCGATCCGGGTCGAACTGGCCGCGCTGACCACGGACGATTTTGTCCGCATCCTGACCGAGCCGGACGCCTCCCTGACCGAGCAGTATCAGGCCCTGATGCGCACCGAGGGTGTCGATCTCGCGTTCACCGCAGCCGGCATCCGGCGTATCGCCGAGATCGCCTGGCAGGTCAACGAAAAGACCGAGAACATCGGCGCGCGCCGACTGCACACGGTGATGGAACGATTGCTGGAGGAGGTGTCCTTCATGGCACCGGCCTATGCCGGTCGCACGATCACCGTCGACGGCGAATACGTCGACCGCAATCTCGCCGAGCTGGCCGGCGACGAAGACCTCACGCGTTACATTCTTTAGCGCCTGACCACGCTACCCAGGCACCGGTGCCCGTGTTCAGCGGTTAACGTCGACCTGCGCCCCGGTCAGCACCGCCGCGGCAGCGAATTGATCGACCAGTGAGCCCATGGCCTCTAGCAGCCGGTATTGAGCCAGCAGCTGGTCGGCACCGGTTTGCACGACAGTCTGGCGCGCCTGCAGAACCTCGGTCTCGGAGTTCAACAGGTCGAGCAGGGTGCGCTGACCGATGTTGAACTGCTTTTCGTAGGCCTGGCGCGTCGCAATGGCCGATTCCACCTGCCGCTGCAGCAGTGGCAGCTGCGCGCCGGTCGCCTGATATGCAGCCCATGCCAGGCGCACCGATTCCTCCAGCTGGCGGACCGAGCGGTCACGAACGTCCTTGGCCTCGTTGATGTTGTGCGCGGTCACCTTCTGCCGCGCCTGATCACTGCCGCCACGGTACAGGTTGTAGCGCATCCGCAGCATGGCCGACAGGTCCTCGACGTTGCCCTCGGTGCCCGAGATGTTGGCATTGCGGTTGCCGCCGACCTCGAGATCCAGGCGTGGATAATCAAACTGCTTGGACGCCTCGTGTTGCGCGATCGCCGCGTCGATATCGGCACTCGCGGTATCCAGTACCGGGTTGTTCTCGTTGGCGGTCTGCAGGGCCTGGTCGAGACCCTTCGGCAGCACGTCGGCCGACAATTCCGCGACCGGACTCACCGCCCCGCCCGGCAGTCGCCCGACCACGCGCTGGAAGGTGGTGTTGGCATCCTGCAGGTTGACTTCCGCCGCCACCTTGTTCACCTCGGCGAGCGCGACACGCGAGTTCACCTGGTCGAGGTCGGCGCGCCTGCCGACACCGGCCTCGCTGCGCAGGCGAATCTGGTCCTGGATGCGCTGGTGGATGTTCAGGCTCTCGACATTCAATTCGTAAAGTGACTGGAATCGGTACAGGTCGATGTAAGCCTGCACGGCGCGCATCGCCGTCGACTGTCCCACCGCATCGAGCTGTGCCGCGGCCGAGTTCATACGCGCCCGCTGTCGAGAGACCTCGCTCACGGTGCCGCGACCGTCGTACAGCATCTGACGCAGGTTCAATCCGAGCTCCCGACGGGTCAGATCGTTGCCGTCGTTGCCCGTCGCGCGAGTCGCCGGACTGTCGGTGTACTCGAACCCGATGCCGGCATTCAGATCGACCGTCGGATACAAGCCACCCTCGGCCTGGCGGACCTCGGCCTGGCGTGCCAACCAGCGATCGCGCGCCTCGGCGACGTCGGGGTTCGACGCCAGCGCCTCGCGCACGACCTCTGCGAGCCCCGCCTCCTGCGCCCCGGCGGAAACGGGCAGCTGCAACAAGAACAGCGTGGCGAGGATTGTCGACACAAGGTGTTTCATCGTTGAATTCTGGGTTGTCATTGTTCAGCGCGTCTGCGACGGGCATCTCAGGCTGTTAACGGCCGATTCCCGCAAGTCTTGGAAAGCAGACAGATTTCGGTGGCCATCATGCCATATCGGCACAGAAAAACGAGAACGGCATTCGCCCCGGGCGGTCTGCCCGGGGTACGCCATCGCCGTCCTTCCGGCGTCAGTCGGTGATCAGGTGATTGCCGGCAATCAATGCGTCGATGATCAACGCATCGTTGCCGCCCAACGCGCTCAGGTCGACGTTCTGCAGCACGATGGTCTGATCTTCGGCCGTGGCCGAGTATCCGGCATCGAATCCGCCGTTGCTGCTGATATGCACGATTGCATCCGCGCCCTGCTGCTCGAAGCTCAGGTAAGCGGTGAGATCGCCGCTCACCTGCTCGTCCTGCAGGAGATCGTGCAGGTCCAGCGCGTCGCCGTCGGCGAGACTGAAATCCGTGATCGTATCGACGGCGGGGAAACCCGCCTCGCCGCCATCGCCGGCATTCCAGACGAAGCTGTCTGCAGCGCTTCCACCGCTGAGTATGTCGTTGCCGCTGCCACCGACCAGGATGTCGTTGCCGTCTTCACCGCGCAGCTGGTCGGCATCCGCGCCGCCATCGAGCACGTCGTCGAGATCGGTACCGACAAGGATGTCATCGCCGGCGAGGCCGTCGATGGTGACGCCATCCACGGCGATATCGACACTGGCGGTTGCTGCCGAACCCGATGCACCGTCGGAGGAATAAGGTACCGCGACGACCGAACCGTCACTGAAGGTTACTGTGAACACGACACCGCTGGTGGCGAAATCCGCGCCGGTGTCGCCGCCGAGACCGTCGGTGTCGACGCCGAACCGAATCGTGTCGCCGACACCGAAACTGCCGTCGACAAAATCGATCGTCAGCACCGGGCTGTCGCTCTGACCACTGGCGGGCGAGAACGTGATGTCACCGGCGCCGATACCAACCAGCGTGCCCAGGGCCGGGCCATACGAGTTGCTTCCGACCGTATCGAAAATGGCGTTGCTGTCACCACCGGCACGCAGATCTATGCTGATACGGCTGACGCTCACGCTGCCATCGCCGGCGCCGAACGTGAACGCGAACTGATTGTCGCCGCTGCTGAACGTGCTGCCCGCGCCCACCGAACCGGTCACGCTGGTTGCCGCCGTGAGCGGACGACCAACCAGCAGATCCGCACCGTCCGTGCCGCTGAAGGTACCGCTGTCGATTTGCACGTTCGTGCGTACGACCTCGATCTCGACCGACGACGACGCGGTGTCGCCGTCCATATCCACGACCGTGTAGTCGAGCGTCATGCCGCCGCTGGCCGGATCCACACCACTTGGCGCGGTATAGGAGTACATGCCGCTCGTGAGATCCACGCTCAGCACCCCACCGACGCCCGTCGTGATCACCAGCAGGTCGGTCGCCGGGTCGAAAGTGGAATGATCGGTACCCGTTACGATAACAGTGTCGGAGACCGGATCGAAGGTATAGGTGGTGCCTTCCGCCGTTATCGCCTGGATGTGGCCACCATCGGCGCCGAACAGGGAACCGCCTCCAATCTCGCCGCTCGCGTGCAGGTATCCCCCCGTCGTGGTCAATACGGTGCCCGCAAGCAGTTCGTCGAGCTGGGCGAAATCGGTGACCAGGCTGGCATCGGTATCGCGCGCTCCCTGTCCGTCATAGGCGATCGGATTGATCGGGTCGGTCGAACTCAAGCCATTGCCGATACCAATCGCGAAGGCATTGATCTCATTGGCTGTCAGGAAACCGCGCCAGTCCGCCTCTTCCTGCGCATCGATGCCGGCGCTGCCGGACGGACGATTGGGCTCGCCGTCCGAGAAGAAGTAGGCAAGATTCTGTGCGCCCGCGATGGCGCCCGCATCGGTGAACGCCGTCTGTGCTGTGTCGAGCGCGGCATCGTAGTTGGTGTTGCCCGACGCGGAAAGTGTCGCCAGTGCCGCGCGCGCCTCATCGGCCGTCATCCATTCCGCGCCCTGCTCCTGCGCCCCGGTCGAGAACGTGACCAGCCGGACCTTGACCATGCCGAGGTCTTCGTAACTGTCGAGCAGCGTGTTGATCGATTGGATGGCACTTTCGAGTCGGGATGTTCCGTTCACACCGTCATTGGCGCTCATGCTGCCGGACACATCGAGAATGACCAGCAGATTGGTATCGATCACGGCGACGGTGGCCGAACCCGGGTCGATCTGTGCCGGCGAATCGTCCTCCACCTGGATGGTCAGCGCCGCCGGCAGGCTGGAAGTCTGCCCGTTCGCCGTGACATCGACGCCGAATCCGAGGCTGAGCACGCCCTCCTGGCCGGCATCACCAACATGATCCAATGGTGCAAGCAGGTCAAACGTGTAGCTGCCGGCGTTGTCGATCGTCAACGTCGCGACCGGCGTGCCACCCGCGCTGGCGGTAAGGGTCGAAGTACCCGACCCGCTCCAGGTGACCGCGACGCCGCCTGAGGTGAAAGCCCCATCGGCGGGCGCGCTCAGGGTCACCGATGAGATCGCATCACCATCCGGATCGAACAGGTTCATCGAACCGGTGACGGACGAGGAATCGGTCGTGTCGATGCCCAACGGGTTGTCATCATGCAAGCCGCCGAACAGGCCTTCTTCCGAGACGCTTCCGACCAGCGGCATGATGACCGGCAGGTCATCGACGGGCACGACGTTGACGATCACGGTCGCCGTATCAGTCCCGCCGTTACCATCGCTGATGGTGTACTCAAATGCAGCCGTGCCGTTGTAGTTGGCATCTGGTGTGAACGTCACGGTGCCATCCAGGTTGAGCACGACCGTGCCATTGGTCGGGTTGCCAACCG
>JAGRGY010000037.1 GCA_020445255.1 Gammaproteobacteria bacterium | reverse complement strand
ACTTCAGCTTCGGCGACTACTTCAAACGCGAGGCGATTCAGTTTGCCTGGGAGTTCCTGACCCAGGTCCTCCATCTACCCGCCGACAAGCTGTGGGTGACGGTCTACCTCGACGACGACGAGGCCGCATCGATCTGGCTCGACGAGGTCGGCGTCGATCGCCGCCGATTCACACGCATCGGCGACAAGCCCGGCGGCAGGCGCTTCGAGAGTGACAATTTCTGGTCGATGGGCGACACCGGCCCGTGCGGCCCGTGCTCGGAGATCTTCTACGATCACGGGCCCAAGATACCCGGCGGTCCGCCCGGTACGCCGGACGAGGACGGTGACCGCTACATCGAGATCTGGAACCTCGTCTTCATGCAGTACAACCGCGACGCGGACGGCGAGATGACACCGCTGCCCAAGCCGTCGGTCGACACCGGGATGGGCCTGGAACGCCTCGCCGCGGTGATGCAGCACGTCCATTCCAACTACGAGATCGACCTGTTCCAGGGGCTGATCCGCGCCGCGGCCCGGGCGACCGGCACGACCGATTTCGCGTCCAAGTCGCTGCGGGTCATCGCCGACCATATTCGCTCGTGTGCCTTCCTGATCGTCGACGGCGTCACGCCGGGTAACGAGGGGCGGGGATACGTGTTGCGCCGCATCATCCGGCGTGCGATCCGCCACGGTTATCAGCTCGGCCAGCAGCAACCGTTCTTCTACGAGCTGGTCGAGGCCCTCGACGAACAGATGGGTGAAGCCTACCCCGAGCTGCACGGCGCCAAGCAGATGGTTGCTCGCGTCCTGAAGCTCGAAGAGGAGCGCTTCGCCGAGACGATCGAACAGGGCATGCGGATTCTCGAGGCGGCGATCGGCGACATGCAGGACAACGTCATCCCGGGCGACGTCGTGTTCAAGCTTTACGACACCTTCGGTTTCCCGACCGACCTGACCGCCGACATCGCGCGCGAGCGCGGGCTTGGAATAGATCGTGACGGCTTCGAGCGCGAGATGGACGCCCAACGCGCCCGCGCGCGCGCCGCGAGCCAGTTCGGCGCGGACCAGAGCGCGGAGTTCGACATCGAGGGCGAGACCGATTTCACCGGGTATGACCGTCTGCAGGATTCCGCGACCGTGGTGGCGTTGTTCGCCGACGGGGCCCCGGCTGACGAGCTGCATGGGGGCCAGAAGGGCCTGGTCGTGCTCGACCGCACACCATTCTACGCCGAGTCCGGCGGGCAGGTCGGCGACACCGGTTACCTGCGTGCCGCCGGGGCCGAGTTCGTCGTCAGCGACACCCGCAAGCAAGCGGGCAGCGTGTTCGCGCACGTCGGCAAACTCACCGGCGGTGATCTACGGGTGGGTGACACCGTCGCTGCCGAGGTCGACCGGCGTCGACGCGGCGCCACGGCGTTGAACCATTCGGCCACCCACCTGCTGCACGCCGCGCTTCGGCATGTCCTCGGCGACCACGTGATGCAGAAGGGGTCGCTGGTCGAGGCCGACCGTCTGCGCTTCGACTTTTCGCACTTCGAGCCGGTTCGGCGCGAGCAACTGATCGAGATCGAGCGACTGGTGAACCAGCAGGTGCGCTGCAACCATATGGTCGAGACGCGCATCATGGCCCTCGACGATGCCAAGGCCGCCGGCGCCATGGCGCTGTTCGGCGAGAAATACGACGACCAGGTACGGGTCTTGCGCATGGGTGATTTCTCGACCGAGCTGTGTGGCGGCACGCATGTCAAGGCGCTCGGCGACATCGGGCTGTTCAAGGTCGTCATGGAGACTGGCATCGCGTCCGGCGTACGCCGCATCGAGGCCGTTACCGGCGAACGCGCCGTGGAGTGGGTCGAGGCCGACGAGGACCGCTTGATGCGTCTGGGCGGCATGATCAACGCCGGCCGCGACGAGCTCGAGGACAAGCTGTCGAAGCTGATCGAGCGCAACCGCAGGCTGGAGAAGGAGCTCGAGCAGATCAAGGGCAAGCTGGCCTCGGCCGCCGGTTCGGACCTCGCTGCGCAGGCGGTCGACGTCAACGGCGCCAAGGTGCTCGCCGCGCGCCTCGACGGCGTCGAGCCGAAATCGCTGCGCGATACCCTCGACCAGCTCAAGAACAAGCTCGGCAGCGCGGTGATCCTGCTCGCGGCGGTCAATGATGACAAGGTCAACCTGATCGCAGGGGTCACCCCGGACCTCACCGATCGTTGCCGCGCCGGCGACCTGGTCAAGGTCGCCGCGGAGAAGGTCGGCGGCAAGGGCGGTGGACGCCCGGACATGGCGCAGGCCGGCGGCAGCGATCCGGCGGGTGTGCCCGACGCACTCGGCCTGGTTCAGGGCTGGGCCGCCGAAAGGCTTTAGTTCGACGTCGAAATGGTGTTTAATCGCGCGCTTTTGCGGCCCGGCAACTGCCGGGCCGTCGCAGTTGGACAAGGGTGAACAGGTTCCAGGCGGGATGGCACTGATCGTTCAGAAATACGGCGGCACATCGGTCGGCTCGATCGAGCGGATCAAGAATGTTGCCGAGCGGGTCAAACGTCATCGCAATGGCGGCGACGACATTGTGGTCGTCGTGTCGGCGATGTCGGGTGAGACCAACCGCCTGATCGCGCTGGCCAACGCGATCAGCGAAGGCCCGAACCCGCGCGAGCTCGACGTGCTCGTGTCGACTGGCGAGCAGGTCACGATCGCGCTGCTGTGCATGGCGTTGCAGGAGATCGGATGCGACGCGCGCTCGTACACCGGTGCGCAGGTGCACATACTGACCGACAGTGCGCACTCGAAGGCGCGCATCATGGACATAGACCACGCGCGTGTGTGCGCCGACATCAAGGCCGGTCGCGTCGTGGTCGTGGCCGGTTTTCAGGGTGTCGACGAAAAGGGCGATATCACGACGCTGGGGCGAGGCGGCTCCGATACGACGGCGGTGGCGATGGCCGCGGCGCTGAAGGCCGACGAGTGCCAGATCTTCACCGACGTCGACGGCGTGTACACGACCGATCCGCGCGTCGAACCCAAGGCGCGCAAGCTCGATCGCATCACCTTCGAGGAGATGCTGGAGATGGCCAGCCTGGGTTCGAAGGTGCTGCAGATCCGCTCGGTCGAGTTTGCCGGCAAGTACAATGTGCCCCTGCGCGTGCTGTCGAGCTTCGAGGACGGCGGCGAAGGCACGTTAATAACTTTCGAGGAAGAAGGCGTGGAAGCGGCGAAGATTGCAGGTATCGCGTTCAATCGCGACGAGGCCAAGCTGACGGTTCGTGGCGTTCCGGATCAGCCGGGTGTGGCCCACAAGATCCTCGGCCCGATCGGCGACGCGAACATCGAAGTCGACATGATCGTGCAGAACATCGCCAAAGACGGTACGACCGATTTCACCTTTACGGTGAATCGGGGTGACTACACCAAGGCGCTGAAGATCCTTGAGAAAGTTTCGGCCGACCTGGGCGCACGCGAGGTAGTTGGCGACAATCGGATCGTGAAGATCTCGCTGGTCGGTGTCGGTATGCGCTCGCACGCGGGCATTGCAAGCCAGATGTTCGCGGCACTGTCTCACGAGGGCATCAATATCCAGATGATCTCGACCTCGGAGATCAAGATCTCGGTGGTCGTCGACGAGAAATACCTGGAGCTTGGCGTACGTGCATTGCACGAGGCATTTGATTTGGCAGAGGAATCCGCCGCCTGAATAACGTGTCAGCCTTCTGCTGCGACAACTATATTGTTAGAATCGGCGCGCCCCGGATTCGTACAAAACCAATGGGGCATGGTTGGCAAACGGACACAGCCGGGAGCGTAAGGGAATACAGGGCTTCAGGTCGTGTTGGAAAGGAGTGGATCCATGTTGATTCTAACGCGAAGGGTTGGTGAGACCCTGATGATCGGAGATGAGGTGACCGTCACCGTACTGGGTGTGAAAGGCAACCAGGTACGGATCGGCGTGAATGCGCCGCGTGATGTGTCGGTACACCGCGAGGAAATCTACGACCGCATCAAACGTGAGAACGGTAACGCCGGCGAGAGTTGATCGCTGCGGAGCCCCACGACCGGCGAGCGGCAGGCATTCCGGTAGGTGTCAGGATGTCTGTTCGTTGCCTGTCGCGATCGAGGCCGGGTTGAGGCGACTGCGGCAACGCACGTCTACCGGCGCGACAGTTGTAATGGAGAGATGGCCGAGTGGCTGAAGGCGCACCCCTGCTAAGGGTGTATGGGGGAAACTCCATCGAGGGTTCGAATCCCTCTCTCTCCGCCAACGTCGAAAAGGCCCCCGCGTGGGGCCTTTTCAATGTGTAAAGCTGTTGGATTCGAACCCGAGGAAATCGAACGGGTGGTTCGACAAGCCGCTGGAAGCGGCGCAGATCGTCGTCGCGCAGCGACGGCGACCCGCAGGGCGAGGGCGTCAGCCCGGGTAATCCCTCTCTCTCCGCCAACGTCG
>JAGRGY010000036.1:9074-53627 GCA_020445255.1 Gammaproteobacteria bacterium | reverse complement strand
ATCGACGGATCTGCCGTCGTTCCAGACATTGGTCGACCAGGCCGCACCGAACAGTCTGCTGTCGCCACCGGCCGGCGTGTATGCCGGTCCGATCGTGCTCGACAAACCGCTCGACATCGACGGCCGCGGCGAGGTGACAATCGATGCCGGCGGGCATGGCAGCGTTATCGTACTCGATACCGACAACGCAACGCTGCGTGGCCTGCACCTGACCAACACCGGCAGTTCGCACAACGACATCGACGCCGGCGTGCAGGTGCGCGGGAACTTCAATGTGATAAAAGACAACCGCATCGACGACTGCCTGTTCGGCATCGACATGCAGCAGTCGAACAACAACATCGTGCGCCGCAACCACATCTCGTCAAAGCCGGTCGAACTCGGCCTGCGCGGCGACGCAATCCGCCTCTGGTACAGCTTTGACAACACGGTCGAGGACAACGTCGCCGTCGACTCGCGCGACATCGTCGTATGGTACTCGCACGACAACGTGATCCGGCGCAACCGCGCCAGCGGCGGACGCTATTCGCTGCACTTCATGTATTCGCAGTACAACCTGGTCGAGGACAACGATTTTCGCGGCAACTCGGTCGGCATTTTTCTGATGTACAGCGACAGCGTGGTCATACGCGGCAACCACATCTCGCACGCGGTCGGCGCGGCAGGTGTCGGCATCGGCTTCAAAGAGACCAGCGACGTCGACATCATCGGCAACGAGATCCTGTACTGCGCGACCGGCCTGCACCTCGACCTGTCGCCGTTCCAACCGGACACGACGAACCGCGTGCGCGACAACCTGATCGCTTATAACGGCATCGGCATCCAGTTTCTCAACGACTGGACCGGCAACGTTTTCGAGGACAATATCCTGAAAGGCAACCTGACCCAGGTCGCGGTGCTCGGCGCCAGGACGGCGAAGCGCAACGAATGGCGCAACAATCACTGGGACGACTACACCGGATTCGATCGCGACGGTGATGGCATCGGCGACAGCGCCCACGAGCAGTACGCCTACGCCGACCGGATCTGGATGGACGTGCCGCCGGCGCGCTTCTTCAAGGGATCGCCGATGCTCGAGGTGCTCGATTTCCTCGAGCGCCTGGCACCGTTCACGGCTCCGGAGCTGATGCTCCGCGATCCGCAGCCGCTGCTGACGGCGGAGTTCAGGCCCGGTGCGGGACGATCCGCGGCGATACCGGGCGAAGACGGGCAGGCGCCCGACGCGGCACCCGGTTCGCCAGCCCAGCCGGACGCCTACGACCTGCTTCGCCGCTCGCTTGGGCGCGACTGATGGCGCTGGAAGCGGTGACCGATACGGCAACAATGGGTTTCGGACAACGAGGTACACGCGCATGAGTACCGACGACAACATCGGCAAGAAGGCCAGGACACCCGTCCGGCGCGAACAGAACCGGCGCGAGTTCCTGCGTACCGCGGCGTTCGCCGGCGGCACGCTGGTGCTCGCGCTGGCCGGCTATGCACCGCTGACCCACGGCGGCACCCAACGGCTGCGGCCGCCCGGCGCGCTCAAGGACGGCGCTCTCGACGAGCGCCAGTTCCTGTCGGCCTGCATCAAGTGCGGCCAGTGCGTGCAGGTGTGCCCGGTCGAGGCGATCAAGCTGGCCGACCTCGCCGACGGTTACGGCATCGGCGTTCCCTACATCGAAGCGCGCGCCCAGCCGTGCGATTTCTCGTGCGACGGACTGCAGTGCGTGCTCGCCTGTCCGACCGGCGCCCTGACCCACTCGATCAACTATCCCGCCCAGGCGCGCATGGGCCTTGCGCGCCTCGCCCGGCCCGACGCGTGCCTGGCGATGCAGGGCAAGGGTTTTCAGGGCCAGGCCCGCGGCGCCGGCTTTCCGGGCAAGCTGCGCTTCGAGGAGATCGACCGCTGGAACCCGATCCCGCTCGCCGATCACCCGTTCGACGTCGAGCTGTGCGACCTGTGCGTGCGCCGCTGCCCGATCGAGATCCGCATCGCCCAGTGCGAGGCCGGCACGCCGCCGTCGGGCGACCCGAACCAGTGCCCGCCGCGTCATGCGATTGCACTGCAACCAGTCGACGGCGGTACCACCGGGGCCATGCGGCCAACGGTCATGGACGGCTGCGTCGGCTGTGGTGTGTGCGAAATGATCTGTCCGGTCGAGTCCACGGCGATCGTCGTCGACATCGACAAGACCGCCGACGCGGTGGGGGGCTGAACCCATGCCAAAGCACTGCCTGCTCGAATCGCTGTCGCAACTGGTCGGCCGCACGCCGCACAAGCCCGCGCCGGGCGATGTGCCCGAGGCGCTGCGCGACGCCTACCAGGCCAAGAAGGGCACCTTCACCAAGGCCTACCACCAGCAGGTCGACGAAGAGCGCGCGCAACGCAGCGACCGGCACAAGTGGCGCAACCGGCGCTGGGCGACGCTGATCGCCGTCAACCTGCTGTTCGTGTTGTCGTACTACTTCGACGTGCAGTTGGTCGAAGGTGCGCTGACCGCGTCGCGCGTGATCGGCTTCCATTTCGCCGACGTCAACTCGGCGCTGCAGGTCATGCTGGCCTACAAGCACGTGGTGCTGAACCTGGTCATCGGCACGGTCACCGTGGCGCTGCTGTGGTGGCTGCTGGGTGGTCGCACCTTCTGTTCCTGGGTCTGCCCCTATCACCTGCTGGCCGAGTTCGGCGAGAAGCTGCACGACAGACTGGCGGCGAAGAAATGGATCCGCCCGGTCACGTTTCACCGCGGTGTGCGCACGGTTTTCTACGTGATCTTCGCCCTGCTCGCGCTGGCCACCGGCTACACCGTGTTCGAGTTCATCTCACCGACCGGCATCCTGAGCCGCGCGCTGATCTACGGTCCCGGCCTGGCGCTGCTGTGGGTGGCCGCACTGCTCGCGTTCGAGGTGCTGGTGTCAAAGCGTGCCTGGTGCCGCTACGTGTGCCCTATCGGACTCACCTACGGCCTGCTCGGTTCGACGTCGCCGGTGCGGCTCAAGTACAACATGGTCAACTGCCACCACGAGGGTGACTGCCGCAAGGTGTGCGAGGTGCCGCACGTGCTCAACGTGACGATCCGGGGCAAGGCCTGCGACATCGATACGCCGATCGGTGCCGACTGCACGCGCTGCGGGGCCTGTGTCGACATCTGCCCGACCGATTCGCTGAACTACCAGTTCGGCTGGGCGAAGAAAACGAACTGACGCCGCGATGATCGAGATCCGACGACTGCGCAAACGCCTTGGCCGGCGCGACATCCTGCTCGGGCTCGATCTCGACATCGGCCGCGGCCAGCGCGTGGCGCTGATCGGTTCCAACGGCGCCGGCAAGACGACGCTGATCCGCTGCCTGCTCGGCGAGTACCGCTGCGACGGCGAGATCCGACTGGTCGGGCGCGACCCGCGCCAGTTTCGCACCGAGGTACTGCGCCACGTCGGCTTCGTGCCGCAGCTGCCGCCGCCGCTGAAGATGCCGGTCGGCCAGCTCGTCAACTACGTCGCCTCGGTGTGCCACACGCCGGCGCAGCGCATCGTCGACGTCGCCGCGCGGCTGGGTTTCGAGGCGGAACGTTTTCGCCACCAGGCGTTCGTCCGCCTGTCCGGCGGACAGAAGCAGAAGCTGCTGATCGCCGCCGCGCTCGGCCGGGACGCGGACGTGCTGATACTCGACGAACCGGCCGCCAACCTCGACCCGGAGGCGCGCGGCACCTTCTTCGAGCTGCTCGCCGAGCGTCAGCGCGACGCGGTGATGCTGATATCGAGCCACCGTCTCGACGAGGTGGCGGCGCTGGTCAACCGCGTGATCGAACTCGATCAGGGCAAGGTCGTGCTCGACGACCGCGTCGCGGACAGCGTCGACCTTACCAGCCGACTGCACTGCGAGGTGCGCCTGACCCGGCCCGAAGGCGCCTTCGCGAAGGCAGTCGGCGCCTGGGGATTCAGCGACGTCGACCAAGGTCTGCACTGGCGCGGCAGCGTCGCCGGCGCAGACCGGCTGCGCTTCCTCGGCATGCTGTCGCGCTACGCGGCACTGATCGCGTCACTCGAACTGCGCGAGGCACCGGAAACCACCTCGCAACCACGCGAGCGCGCCAATGGCTGAGCCGCTCACGACCCGGATCCGGTCGCGCGCACGACGGCGGGCCGTTCTGCTCGGCATGGTGCTGGTGCTGACAGGCTGTTCCGGCGACCCGGGCACCGGGCCGGTCGCGGTCAAATGGGACCGTGACGCCTGCGCGCGCTGCAACATGGTGCTCAGCGATCGCATGCACGCCGCGGAGGTGCGTTACACGCCGGCCGGCGCCACGCACAGCGAGGTGAAGAAGTTCGACGACCTCGGCTGCGCCATGCTGTGGCTGGACCAGCAGGCGTGGAAGGACTCGCCCGACGTCGAGATCTGGGTCAACGACCACCGCAGCGGGCTGTGGATCGATGCGCGCAGCGCCCACTATGTCGTCGGTCAGCACACGCCGATGCAGTACGGCCTCGGCGCGCAGATCGAGGCCGGCCCCGACACGCTCGATTTCACCCAGGCACGCGTGCACATCAACCAGGTCGAGCAGACCCACAACGTGCATGGCGGCGGCGCGCACCCGCCAGCCGGATCGGAGTGACCGCGATGCAGTTCCTCTGGCTCACCGCATGGACCGACATCCTCGAATCGCTGCGCGCGCGCTGGTTCACGGTCTACACCGTGGTATTCGGCGGCATCGTGGTGCTGCTGTTCACGCTCGGCCTGACCGAGTCGCGCGTGATGGGTTTCACCGGGCTTTCGCGGCTGATGCTGACCTACATCCAGCTGAGCATGGCTATCCTGCCGATCTTCGTGCTGATCACCACGGTGCGTTCGATCGCCGGTGATCGCGAGGCCGGCGTGTTCGAATACCTGCTCGCCTTACCGGTGCCGTTGTCGGCCTGGTACTGGGGGAAGCTCGCCGGGCGCTTCCTGATGGTGTTCACGCCGGTATTCCTGGCGATGCTGCTCGCGGTCGCGTGGGGCGCGGCAAAAGGTTCCGATATCCCGTGGCGGCTGTTCACCTATTACACCGGCCTGCTGCTCTCGCTGTCGTGGTGCTTTCTCGGCATCGGCATCCTGGTGTCGTCGATCGCGCGCTCGGTCGATGTCGCACAGGGTGCGGCGTTCGTGATCTGGCTGACGCTGCTGCTGTTCCTCGACCTGATCCTGCTCGGCATCATGATTCAGCAACACGTGCCGCCGGAGGCCGCGGTTGCGCTGGCACTGATCAATCCGATGCAGGTGTTCCGCACCGGCACGATGATGCTGTTCGACCCGCAGCTCGTGATTCTCGGTCCAGCGGCTTACGTGATCCTCGATCACTTTGGCACCATCGGCTACATGGCCTTCGCGCTGGTGTACCCGTGCGTCGTCGGCACACTGGCGGCCTGGATCGGCTACCGACTCTTCCGTCGTGGTGACCTGATATGAACGATTCACTGCCCGCGGCGCTGCCGGGCCGATCGCCGCGACCGCCGGCATTGGCCGTCGCGCTGCTGCTGGGCGCCATCGCCTACCTCGTGTCGGCGGCCTGGCCATTATTGTTTCCGCATCGACAGTATCTGGCCAGTCCGGCGCCGGACTGCGATGTCGGCAGCGGTGCATGCACCGCGACGTTCGACGACACCCGTTACATCCGCCTCGCGCAGCGCACAGCCGGGCCCTTGGCGGACACCGCTTTGCCCCTGCTGATAGAAACCGGCGGCATGTCGACCACGCACGTGGCGATCGAGTTCAGCGGTAGCGGCATGGACATGGGGCTGGTCCGGCGCGAGCTGACCGACGTCGGCGATGGATCGTTCGCCGGTGACGTGACGCTGCCGGTGTGCATTCGCCGGCACATGACGTGGCAGGCGATCGTGGTCGCCGACACGGCCGACGCCGAGTACCGGGCGCGATTCCGCCTGGGCGTGAACCGCGACTGAACGTTGCTCGCCGGCGCGTTCCGCAGCACCGACCCGCATCCCCCTGCTGCATGGCGGCGCTGGCTGCCAGTGGTGGCCTGTCTATTCGGGGTGGCGGCCGCCGCCGACACCGCGCCGTCCTGGCAGGCCCCGCTCGGACGGGATCACCCGCTGACCGGGAGGATCTGGGACACCGCCGCGGGCCGATTCATAGACCAGGCGACGCTGTTCGATCGGGTGGTCGACGTGCGCTTCGTCGTCACCGGCGAGTCGCACAACAACCCCGATCATCACCGGCTGCAGCTACGCCTGCTGCGTGCCATGTTCGGCAACGGCCGCCGAGTCGCGGTCGGCATGGAGGTCTTCGATTCCCACGAGCAGCCGCTGCTCGACCGGATCGCCGCGTTGGCAGACCCTGACGACGACCAGCTGGTGGACGTGCTCGGCTGGAACGGACGCCGGCAACGCGCGCTTTGGGAGCAGTACCGTCCGCTGGTGCATTTCGCGATTGCGTCGGGTCTGCCGCTGCGTGCGATGGACATGTCGCGGCGCGAGGCGGCCGCCGTAATCCGTGACGGCATCGCGGCTCTGCCGCCGTACCTGATCGAACGCTTCGCACTCGACCGTCCGCTCGATACGGGCAGAACGGCGACGCTGCAGCGCGACCTGGTTCGCGCACATTGCGGCATGCTGTTCTCGAACAACCTCGAGGGTCTCACCCTCGCCCAACGCGCCCGCGACGCCACCATGGCGCAACGCCTGGTGGAGGCCGACATCGGCGGTGGTGTGTTGTTGCTGGCCGGCTACGGCCATGCGCGTGGCGACCGCGGCGTGCCCTACCTGCTCGACGACGTGCGCGCACGCAGCGAGTTGGTCAGCGTGCTGTTCGCGTCGGTGCGCGACGAGTTGATCCACCCCGCCGACTACGGTCAGTGGTTCGAACGCGAACGTCCGCCGTTCGACTATGTCTGGTTCACGCCGCGCGCCGACGACGAGGACCCGTGCGACCGCCTGCGTCGTCTCTACGGCAACGGCGCAGCACGGACGGCAACGCCGGCAACGGCGGCCGGTCACGCTGCGGATGCTCGCGCGAAGCCGGATCATGACTGAACCATTCAACGGCAACCACGATTGCGCCGGCGCTGCGGCGGCAACGCCTGACGCCGGGTCGTCCGCATGGATTCCCGGCAACCGGGGCATCTGGGTCGGCATTACCTGCATCTTTGTCGAGTTCGGCGTGTTGTTTCTTGTCTACTTCGTTGCCCGCGCACACTTCCCGGATGCGTTCCATGACGGCGCCGAACGCCTTTCGCGTGTGGCCGGCACGCTGATCACGCTGCTGATGGTCAGCAGCAGCTTCAGCGCAGCGGCATCGGTGATATGCATGCGCAGGGATGAGCGCCGCATGTCGCTTTTCTGGTTGGTCGCCGCGCTGGTGCTCGCCTGCGGCTACCCGCTCACCAAGTATCTCGAAATCCGCTGGAACCTCGCCCATGGCGTCGACGCGCAGGCGGGGGTGTTCGTCGGTGCATACTACTACCTGACACTCAACCACATGGTGCACGCCGGCTGGGGCATCCTGGGCATGCTATGGGTGCTGGTGCGGCATCTCACCGGCGCCTACACCGCACACGACCACGGCGGTCTCGAGGCCCTGGCGAGCTACTGGCACGCAACCGACATCATCTGGCTCGTGATCTTCCCGTTCTTCTACGTGCTGGGCTGACGCATGGACAGGACAACCGACGCACCAAACACGCGCCTACGTCCGCTGGTACTGGCCTGGGTGGCGCTGGTCACGCTGACGTTGCTGAGTGCGTTGCTGGGCGATGCCCTGCGCGGCGCGGCCGGGCTGACGGCCATCGTCGCCGCGCTCATCTGGCTAAAGGCCTGGCTGGTGGCCCGCGCATTTCTGGAGGCACAACATTGCCACGTATTCATCCGACGCCTGGTGTTCGTTTTCATTGCCTACGCACCGGTACTTCTCGTGCTGACCGACCGGTACGGTGGGACATTTGCTGCATGGGTCAGGTTGTGACGGTGACCGCCGCGATGCGGTCGATGCGCGACGGTTCGCGACGACGTCGCCGGCGATTTGCTGTGGGCGTGACATTGGCATCGGTTACCGGATCGGCGACGCTGATCCCTCGTCGTACCCCGACGGCCGGTCCGTCGGTTCCCGACGATGTGAATCGACGACGACTTGACGCCGATCATCGGCGACAGCCGCGTTTGACGTTATACCTGGGCACCGGCGTCCACCAGCCCCCGGCCAGCATGCAGACCAGTCCCTTCGATCTCGACGACGACCACACCTACCAGGCCTGGCGCGAACGCAAGCTCGCCACGGCGCCGCGTTCGCTGGACGAGTTGATCGTCGACATCGAGGATCCGCGCCGGCTGTCGGCCGACGAACACCGCGCAGTGCTCGACCGCTGCCGGCGCGCCAACATGGCCATCTACCGCAGCCAGATCGGTGCGCTCGAGGGGACCGACATCGTGCGCGCCTGCGGCCGCCAGTTCGGCCTGGACCGCCTCGACCACAACCGGGGCGCCGAGGCCGACGCGGTCACCGCTCTGACCGTGCAGGACGATGCCCTGCACACACCGTACGTTCCCTACACCGACCGCCCGATCCACTGGCACACCGACGGCTACTACAACCGCCTCGACCGGCAGGACCACGCACTGCTGCTGCATTGCGTACGCCCGGCCATGCGCGGCGGCGCAAACGCGCTGATGGACCACGAGATGGCCTACCTGTTGATGCGCGATACCAATCCCGAGTTCGTACGCGCTCTGATGCGGCCCGACGCGATGATGATCCCGAGGAACGTCGTCGACGGCGAGGAACTGCGGCCCGACCGGACCGGCCCGGTGTTCATGGTCACGGCAGCCGGCACACTGCACATGCGCTACACCATGCGCAAGCGCAACGTGGTGTGGGAGCAGGACCCCGTCCTGCTCGCTGCAGTCGCCTGGCTCGAGGCGCTGCTGAAGGGTGGGTCTCCACACATCTTCCGCGCCACGCTGCAGTCTGGTTGGGGACTGATCAGTAACAACGTGCTGCACGACCGCACCGGCTTCGACGACGCCCCGGACCCGGCCTCGAAGCGCCTGCTGTACCGCGCCCGCTACCACGACCGTATCGACGGGACCTGAGCGGCGTCGATCGGGCACCAACACCACGCGGCCGCTCGCACGGAGTCGCGAGACCCCCGCGGCCGGGTTGGCGACGCAGCCCGCTGGCGCCACGCCGCATCTCAATCCGGCGAAGGCCCTTTATACTGTCGCGGTCCCCGCCACCCCTGTCGCATGGACGGCGGGTGTATTGTGCGGCGCAGCAAATGGCGAATTCCGATGACCGAACCCCGTCCGACAACATGCCCGTACCACCGCCGGTTCTTCCTGGCGCTGTTGCTGGCGTGGCTGTTCACCGGTCCCGCCTCCGCCGTCTGGGAACGACCTGGCGGCTCGGACCCCCGCGCCGGGCAGTGCCTGTTGCTCGCCCGTTATCCAGCGTTCGATGACGGATACGGTGACACACCCGTTCGTCTCGAACTCAGCGCCACCCGACTGCGCCTGGTGACGGAGTCCAATCTCGACACGACCCTGGGCCCGCTGGGCGTTTCCGTAGACGGCGGCGCACTGTTCGTTGCCGACCGCCTCGAAGGGACCACCGACCTGATTTTCGAAAAGGATGTGAACGCGATAATCGACGCGTTCAAGCGCGGCTCCACCGCGCGCGTGATTCTGCGTTTCTGGCCGACCTGGCCACAGACGGGTGACAAGATCCTGGAGGTCAGCCTCAAAGGGTTTACCAATGCGTTCGATGGTCTCTCGACCTGCAGTTGATTCGAGTCCGACTTAAGCCGATGGAAAAAATCTGATGCGATTGCTGACCAAGTTCAACCTGATCCTCATCTTCGTGCTCGGACTGGGCTTCGCGGCGCTGAGCTGGTTTACGCATACCACGTTGCAGGCCAACGCGCGCAAGGACGTACTGGCGCGGGCCGGACTGATGATGGACAGTGCCGGCGCGATTCGCGGATACACAGTCGACGAGATCCGGCCGCTATTGAAGCTGCAGATGAAGCGCGCGTTCCTGCCGCAGACGGTGCCGGCCTACGCGGCCACGCAGGCATTCGAGCAGTTGCAGAAGGGTAACCCGGATTACATGTACAAGGAGGCCACGCTGAATCCCACCAATCCGCGCGACCGGGCGGTCGACTGGGAAGCCGATGTCATCGCGCTGTTTCGCAACCATGCGGACATGGATCAATTCACCGGCGAACGCGACACGCCGAGCGGCAGGTCGCAGTTCCTGGCGCGTCCCATCCGCATCACCAACGAGGGCTGCCTGACGTGCCACAGCGTTCCGGAAGCCGCACCCCAGACCATGATCGAAAAATACGGATCCGCAAACGGATTCGGCTGGCAACACAACGAAGTGGTGGGGGCACAGATCGTTTCAGTGCCCCTCGAGGTGTCGATCCAGGAGGCGGAGAAGGCACATGCCGCGTTCATGATCGCACTGATCGCGGTTTTTGCGTCGATCGTGGTGCTGTTGAACCTGTTTCTGTACTTCCTCGTGGTGCGACCGATACGCCGGATGTCGGACGCCGCGGAGGCCATCAGCATGGGTGATCTGTCCGGACCGGAATTCCGCGAATCGGGCAGCGACGAACTGTCCGTGCTGGGTGGTTCGTTCAACCGCATGCGGCGAAGCATCCAGAACGCGATGCAACTGATCAGCGAAAACTAGCGATCGGTGCGAGGTATGCTGCAATGATCCGATCTGAACACCGCACCTGGCTCAGTTCCGTTGCTTTCCTGGATGTCGTCGGGTTCAGCAAATGCAGCATCGAAGACCAGCTCAGCATCAAGACGCATCTGGACTCGCTGCTGCGCGACCACCTGCAAGAAGTGTCGCGTGACGACTACATCCTGCTCGATCGTGGTGATGGCGCCGCCGTGTGTTTCCTGGTCGAACCGGAGACCGCGTTCTTTTTTGCCGTTCACCTGCGCGACGCGCTGGTCGCGGATCACGCACGGCAACCCATCTACCAGATCCGGATCGGCATAAACCTCGGCCCGATCAAGATCATTCGCGACGTCAATGGCGACCGCGCGCCGGTCGGCGAAGGCATCAACTGCGCGGCGCGCGTCATGGACTTTGCCGGCCCCAACGAGGTACTGGTTGCGCGCTCGTTCTACGACGTGATCGGTTGCCAGAGCCAGGAATACGCTGCGCTGTTCTCCTATGTCGGCGTGCGCGCCGACAAACACGTGCGCGAATTCGAACTTTACGAGGTGGTTCCACCGGGTGCGCAGCGACAAGCAGCGCCGGCGTTCGCAGGCAGATTCAAAGCGCCGGCGCCGGCGAGCACGTCCGTCACGTCCGCGTTCGAGCCCGCCTTGCTGGATCGATTCCGGCGGGCGTTCACACGCGCAGTCGGGCCTATGGCCGACGTGTTGATGACGCGCGCGATCCACCGCTCCACCACCGAGGACGAGTTGCTCGATTGTCTGGCCAGCGCCCTGCACGACCCGCATCAGCGGGAGGTGTTTTTCACGCTGGTGGGAAGGTCCGTACCGGTCGATGCCCATCCGTCCACCGATTGCCCTCCACCGGTCGGCGTGAGCGGGAGCGGGGCATCACCCGGCCCCATCGACGAAGACATGCGTGAACAGGCACGCTTGCTGCTGGTTCGGCACCTCGGCCCCATCGCCACCATTCTCGTCGACAAGGCAGCCGTGGGCGCAGGCGATGCACGCGAATTTATCGAGCAGCTGGCAGGAAAGCTGCCTCACGGTGGGAAGCGCAACGAATTCATAGACGCGATGTCCTCGCTGCTGGCGCTTCGCCACGACACCACGCGGGAAGACTCGGACTAGACGCCCGGCTGACCGCCGCGAGACTGCTGCATGGCGCAGGAACCATGCTGTCGGATTGAGCGCCACATCAACGTGCCGAACAGTCACTTGCCAAAGGCGTTCAGCCGTCGTCGACCTTCCAGCAGATGATCCAATCTGAGTCCGGCCCCTTTGGCCAAGACGTCGAACGCCTCGACGCAACGGCGTTGATAGACTGTATGACGACAGCACTGACGATCGGTGACCACGTGCTGAGGTAATCCCCTGGATCCGTGGCGGCCCGTGAGGAAAACCTTGCAAGCTCCAACCCGTGGCTTGCAACAGCATCCGAGCGCATCAGTGCTTTCGTCAACGGTGGATACCTCCCTGCAACCGGTCAGGGCGACCCGCGCTGCAGCGTCGGCTATCGTGACAGGACAAAGCCGCCACCCGCCTGAACGACGGGCTGTGGATCGCCGCCTCGCAGCATTCATGCATCAGCCTGAAAACCGGCCCCGGGATCACAAGGCCTCGACCCGCAAACACGAAGCCACGACGACTTTGCGGACTTGACTTAGGTCAATTACGAATCCACTCCAGCTGCGATCATCCCCACGACTTTTTGGCTTTGTCCATTGCGAGACCGCTGCAAGCCGGCGCCGACGCCGTCACCCGGGCCACCCGCCACGGCAGGAGCCCAGTCGAAGTGCCACACAAGAGAGCACACGGGGAGCACACTTGACGACACCGACGATGCCCGCATCCGTAACCGCGTGTGACACCTGCTGCGCCGGTGATCTCTGCCTGTTCGCTGAAGGACTGACGGTCGGCGCAGGAGAGTGGGAACGCATCGTGCAGCCACATGGCGAGGTGCGTGCCGGACGGCGGCTTTACCAGCGTAATTCACCGCTCAAGTACATCTACCTCGTCTGCTCGGGATGCATCAAGACGCAGCGCGACACGCCGGACGGCTCGCTGGTCATCAGCGGTTTTCACCTGCCCGGTGATCTGCTCGGCATCGACGCGATCAACAACGACCGCTACACCGCAGACGCCGTCGCGACTGTTGACAGCGAGGTGTGTCGCTTCGACTACGCGCAATTGCTGACCCATTGCGCCAGCCATCCCAAGATCGCCGCGAAGATGATGACGCATGTCACGCGCTATGCCGCACGCAAGGACGAGGAGCTGGCATGGACGATGGGGTTGAATGCGCAACGTCGCGTGCTGCGCTTCTTTCTGCGCCTGCACGACAGCATCTGCCTCCAAGGCAGGTCGGATAGAGAAACCGTGCGCATACCGATGCGCAAACAGGACATCGCCCACTACCTGCGGATGACGCCCGAGACCTTCAGCCGCAATCTCGCCGCGCTTCGCCGCGATGGTCTGCTGGAACTGCAAAAGAACCACTTTGTGTTTCCGGACAGGGGGCTCGCGCACGCGATCACGCAGATCTGAGGGCTGAACCCGTCGACGCCTGGCGGCAGCCGCAGCGTGCTTGGGAGAGCGTGTCGCCCGGGCCTGAAGAGGCAACAAAAATGATCGCGCACCGACGGTCAATCCCCCAGGTGGTCGCGCAACCGCGCCGCAACCTCGCTGGCCGGCAGTCCATACGCGAACTTGGTCAGGAACTCGCCGTGGCGTCCGAGCAGGAACAGGCTGGCCGTGTGGTCCATGCTGTAGCGCAGCGGATCGCCATTGTCTGCCGGCACCTTTTCGAACTGCACGTGGAACAGCGCGGCCGTGCGTTCGATGATCTGCGGGCTGGCGGAAAGGCCCAGCATGCGGGGATCGAAATACCTGACGTACTCGCCGAGGACGTCCGGCGTATCGCGCTGTGGATCGACGGTGATGAAGATCGGCTGCACCTGTGCGGCGTCGTCACCGAGCAGACGCACGGCCTGCGCCATCACCGCCAGCGACGTGGGGCAGACATCGGGGCAGAAGGTGTAGCCGAAATTGATCAGCTGCAGGCGTCCGGCGAAGTCCTCGTTCGACACGGAGTTGCCGTACTGATCCATCAACAGGTAGCGGGGATTGAACGGCACCGTCGCCGCCGGGATGGATGACGCCGCGACAGTGCCGGCACCCTGCTGTGCCCGCGTCCTGCGCACGCACTCACCGATCGCGGCAAAATTCTCGCGCATCAGCTGCCGGTACGCGTCCGGCCCGGCCGCGATTCCGCTGCCGAGCGAATCGAGTTCGACCGTAATCGCGTCGGTGTCGTGACGCAGCAGTTCCAGCTGCGGTTCCACCAGACCCTTCTCGACGAACAGGCAGGCGCGACCGGCGGCCACGAGATCGGCATGCATCGACAGCAGCCGCGCCGTCTCTACCTGCTCGCCGCCGGCGACCTCGACCGCACTGGCTGCAACGTTCATCGCGTAGGCCTGCGCGAAATAGCGGTGCGTGTCGTGGTAGAAGAATACCGGTACGCCACTCACGTCGCGATAGCCGAACTCGAGCACGCGGTCGAGCGCGCCAAGATCATCGGCCTGAAGACGCGCGTTGCGTTCGTAGACCTGGGCCCTGTCGGGGTCGATCGCAATCAGCAGGTCGCGGAGCTGGTCGAGCAGGATCACCATGTTGCGGCTGTCGAGCCAGAAGAAGGGGTCACGCAGCCGCTCGTCGTAACGCGACGGGAGGACCTTCATCGCATTGCTCGCCAACGCCTCGAATACCGGACCACGCAGCGCGATCCCGCGTAGTGCCGTGGCCAGCCCCGGCTCGAGTTCGCGCCCGCTCCAGACCAGCGCATCCGCCGCGCCGATCACCGTCGCGTCGTCGGCCCCCGGCACGTAGTTCCAAGGCGCGACACTGCCGTCGATCAGCAAACGCGGCGTGGCGACACCGCGCATCAGGCCTGACAACAGCGCATGCAGCGGCTTGCTACTGACGACGACGTTCGGGACATCGCCGGCGTGCGCCGCGGTGTGCAGCGCGATAGACAGCAGGATGAACGTGGTCGCGTACAGCAGCCGACGAGGCCCGGTCTTGCGCGAATGCGGCATCGCTGTCCCTCTGCACACGGCCGATGTCAACCGCTACTGCGCGGTGAAGGCCGCCGCGACGCGCGCAACACCTTCATCGACCTGTGACGCGAGCGTGACAGGCGTCGGGCAGACCCCGGCATTGCGCGCGAACGCGAGAAACGCTTCGTTGGTCGCCTGGTCGAACGCCAGGCCGAAGCTGCGCTCCTTGGGTGCATGGTCGACGACGGCCTGCTTCATCCGCCGGACCAGGTTGAGGTAGCGACATTGCAGCGCCACCCCGTTCAGTTCGCCGAGCGCGGCAACCGCGGCATGGCGATCGTCGGCGTCCCCCGCGTTGGCCGGTGCGGGCTGCACGAACAACAGGCAGACCGACAGGGACCATACCGCGGGCGATGACGGCGGCTTCGCAAATACAGACATCGGCATCACGTTTATCAATCCTCATGACTCCATCGCCGCCATCGACAGGTCAGCGAACATTTGCGAACGAACGGGCACCGGGCAGGGCTGAACCTACCGACCGTGGACGACGCTGCCGGGTTCCATACGCGCATTGGTGAAGTCGGCGCCCTGCGTCTCGGCGCCGGCGAATCGGGCCCCCTGCAGGTCGGCGCCGTTGAACTGCGTCCGCCGCAGGCGTGCGTCGCTGAAATCGGCATCGGCGGCCGCGGCGCCGGTGAGCCGGCTGTACGACAGGTCGGCGCCGCGGAATACGGCACCCATCGCGACCACCCGCAACATGTTGGCCCGCCGCACCGATGCACCGCTGAGATCCGCGCCCTCGAGCTCGATATCCTTCATATACGCCGCGGTGAAATCGGCATTGCGGGCGCTGACGCCGTTGAGCAGTGCGCCGAACAGGTTGGCCTTGAACAGCTCCGCGTCGTCGAGGTTCGCCCCATCGGCATTCACGTGAAACATGTCGGCATGGCTCAGATCGGCCCCAATGAGCTTGGCGTCGATCAGTTTGACCCAGCGCAGATCGGCCTTGCGCAGATTGGCCCCACGCAGATCGGCGCGTGACAGGTCGGCGTTGCTGGCCGGTACGCCACGCAGGTCGGCACCGCGCAGATCGATGCCCTGCAGGCGTCTCCCCGACAGGTCGCAGTGGCGCAGGTCCGTGGCCGCAGACGGCCGTTCGCAGTCCCCGTCCGGCAGTTGGTCGGCGTGCGCCGCAAGCACGTACAGCGCGCCGCTCAGCAGCAGTGCCACCGACCACCGGTCAATCGTCGAGTGTCGACACATACGCCAGGATGTCCCTCAGCTCATCGTGCGAGAACGCGCCCAGCAGGTTGTCGTCCGGTGCGTCGGGATCGTGTATCCGCACCTTGTCGGTGTACTTGCGCACCTGTCGCCACAGATAGTTGGTGTACTGACCAGCGAGCAATGGCACGCCGCCAGCGGAATCACCCCTGCCGTCGCGACCGTGACACGACGCGCATTCGCGTCGGTACAGCTTTTCGCCAATGCCGATATCGCCCTCCGCACGCGGAATCTGCAGCACCCGCTTGGCCTCCTGCAGGCGCGCGAAGGCATCGAAACCGGGCGCATTCTCGTCGACAGCCTCGAGTCGCGTCGGCAGATCAATCGCCGTCAGATAGGCGGCAATGTCCTGTATGTCCGGGTCCGGCATCTGGCGGTCGTCGACGTATTCGACCATCGCCAGGTTCGGCCGCTTGCGTTCGCGGAACAATACCAGCTGGTCGACCAGAAACCGATAGGGCTGGCCGGCGAGGCGTGGGTATTGGCCCTGCTTGCCGCCTTCGCCGAAGCCGCCGTGACAGCCGGCACACACCTCGTTGATCTCCTCGCCGTTGTCGAGGTCCGCCTCGCGCGCATGAGCGCCCGCCTGCGTCAGAACGGCGAACGCAAGCAGGACGATCAACCTTGGTACCGACGTGCGTGGCATCGAATCAAACCGCTCCCCTGCCCACCTGTCGAAGGACACTGTCATTTACGAATAACACGTCCATGCCAAGGCGGCCACCGTCTCTCGGTACCTTCCATTCACCGCAAATCAATGACTGGTACCAGCCGATCTATTGATTTTGTTCGACACATTGTATTTGCCCGAGGGCTTGACCATGGGCAAGCGTTTCACCTCCTGCAGTGTCGCAGCATCATAGACGATCACGGCGCCGTCCATATCCCATAGGCTCAACAGTGCGTGCCGGCCGTCCTTGTCGAACTCCACATGCGCCGCCGTTTTGCCGGGTTCGGGGCGCAGTGTCTTGACGATCTCGAGAGTGCGCTTGTCGATGATGTGCACCTTGTCCCTGTTCGGACCGAAGAACACGTCGACCCACGCGTACGGCGTATTCTCGTGGCTGCGCATGAAAAAGCCCGGCCCCTCGGTCGGGATGCGCTTGATCGTCTTCCACGTGGTCATGTCGATGATGCTGACCTCGTTCTTCTTCAGGTGGGGTGTCGCCAGCACCGTGCGCCCCTGGTATTCCCATGTGATGCCGGACGCCAGGTGCGGCATGCTGTCGAGATCGAGATCGGCGATCTTGCGCCCGACGTCGAGCTGCACGACCTGGCCGCTGTTGGCGTTGCGCGCCGCGCCGATCAGCAGGCGGTAGGGCTGGTCGAACAGGAAGTCGTCGAGGTAGTCGTCGAGCCTGATCCGGCGCACCGGGAACTGCCCGCTTGCCCTGGCCACGCCCTCGCCCATGCGGTAGTCGTGCATCGGCCCGTTGTAGACCGGCAGCGGATCGTCGGCGTAGATCACCTCCCACACCTCGGGGATATCCTTGAGCGCGGCGATGAAGCTGTGCCGCGGACCGGCGTCGTAGACGGCGCTGACGCGCGAGGTCTTGCCGTTGTCGTCCCGTACCGGGATCACCTCGATCGGATGGAGATCACCGGCATCCAGCAGCACCAGCGTGTGCGGCAGGTAGTTCGCGACCATCGCGTAGCGGCCATCGGACGACACGGCCAGGTTGCGCGTGTTGATGCCGGCGCGTACCTCGGCCACCGTCTGCAGGCTCCACATGTCGAACTTGCTGACCCAGCCGTCGCGCGATGCGAAGTAGACGAATCGGCCGTCCGGCGAATATTTCGGTCCACCGTGCAGCGCGTAGCGCGTCTGCACACGCTTCAGCGGCTCGAACGTATCGCCGTCGAGGATGGTCGCATGGTGATCGCCAAGCTCGACGACGACGAACAGGTTCATCGGGTCGGCGTTGTGCACCGGTTGCGAAGGCAGGTCCGACGGCGGCACGAGCGTGATCCGGCTGGCCTCGATCTCGGCCATGTCCCAGTGCGGCACCTCGGAAAGCGGCGTGTACACATAATCGACCAGTGCCGCGATCTGTTCGGGGCTGAGCACCGTGTCGAATGGCGGCATCTGCGTCGCCGGCCGGCCGTGGCTGACGGTGTCGATCGCATCCGCCTTCTTCAGTCGGGTCAGGTTTTCCGGCAGCAGCGCCGGGCCCATCAGGCCGAGCCGGTCGGTACCGTGGCATTGCGCACAACGTTGCTGGAACAGCGCCGGGGCATCGATACCGGCCGCACCGGCGCCGGCACCGACGACAGCCAGGAGTGCGGCAGCGAGCGGTCCGCGAACGTTCATCGCGACTCCAGGTCGAACCGGTAGGCGGCATGACAGGCGACGCAGTTCTGCATCAACGTCGCCAGTGCGCGCTGCGCGTGCGCAGCGTCGCCAAGCTGCTCAGTGTCGAGTGCGAGCCGGTCGAACTGCGAATGCGTGTCGAACCCGAGCCGCTTGAATTCGATCGGCAGCTTGCCGACCAGTGATGGCGGCACTTCGTGCGTCGCGGCACCGCCGGCACGGCGGGCCGCCACCGCGATGGCGCCGGTATCGTCATCGACTACACCCTGTGTGATCTGCTGCACAGCAATCAGAAAGCCGCGCATCTCGGTCAGCACGAGGTCACGCTCACCGCTTGTGAGCACGATCGACGTGCGGCCGTCGCTGGCGGGCAGCGTGCTGCCGCGGATCACGAACAGGTACAGCAGCGTGACGATAACGACGGCGAGCAGGCTGGCCAGCGGCCAGCACAGACGCTTCATGTCACCCTCCTCCGGCACGCGGCTTGTCGGCACGCGACCAAGGCGTGAGCGTAACCCGTCGTGGTGCATCCTTGACGCCGATCTCGGCATCGGTCAGATAGCAACCCGGGTCCTCGTCCCATGGGTCGCCGGTCAGCTGCCATGCGCGCGTGCGGCTGTTGCCGCCGCAGATGTCGAGATGTGCGCACTGGGCGCAGCGACCCTTGACCGGACGGTCACGGCGCTTCAGGCCGGCCATCAGGGGTTCGCTGGTGTCGTCCCAGATCGTCGAGAACGGGCGCTGCTTGACGCTGCCGATTGTGTACTCCCACCACATGGTGTCCGGGTGAACGTTGCCGACATTGTCGATGTTCGCGATGTTGACGCCAGACGAGTTGCCGCCCCAGCGCCGCAGCATCGCCTGCAGACGGTCGGCGCGTTCCGGCAGGTTCTGCCGCACCCAGTGCAGCAGGTAGACGCCGTCGGCGTCGTTGTTGCCGGTGACGTATTCTCGCGGTTCGCCATGCCGGATCTGGTTCCAACAGGTCTCGAACAGCAGGTCCATCGCGGCGCGTGTCAGCTGGTGGTGGGCATCGTCCGCACGGTTCTTGTTGCCACGACCGGCATAGTTCAGGTGCGACAGGTAGAACTTGTCGATCCCTTCGTGCTTCATCAGCCGCAGCAGGTCCGGAAGATCGCGGCCGTTGTCCGAGGTCAGCGTGAAGCGCAATCCGACCTTGATGCCGGCTTCCCGACACAACCGGATGCCGCGCAGCGACTCGTCGAACGCGCCGATCCGGCGACGGAACAGGTCGTGGATCTCGCGCATGCCGTCGAGGCTGACGCCGACATAGTCGTAGCCGACCGCGGCGATCCGCGCGATGTTGCCCGGCGTGATCAGCGTACCGTTGCTCGACAGGCCGACATAGAAGCCCATCGCCTTGGCTCGGTGCGAAATCTCGAAGATATCGGGCCGCATCAGCGGTTCGCCGCCGGACAGGATCAGAACCGGCACGCCGTAGGCCTTGAGGTCGTCCATGACGGCGAAGACATCGGCGGTCGACAGTTCGCCCGGGAAGTCCTTGTCCGCCGAGGTCGCGTAACAGTGCTTGCAGGTCAGGTTGCAGCGCCGGATCAGGTTCCAGATCACGACCGGCCCGGTCGGCGCAGCGACCTGTGGACGCCGTGTCGACAGCTCGGGATTGGCCAGGGCCTGCAGGTAACGGGTCAATCTGAACATCGTTGCGACCTCTTGTCTCAAGCCGCGAGACGCAGGCCCGTCTTCTTGAGCACCGCGCTGCTGAACAGTACCTCATGTGCGCGCACGTCGCCGCCGAGGAGTTCGCGCAGGCGCGCACTCTTGTCCAACACCTCGCTGCGATCATGACCATGCACCATCGCGAACAGGTTGTACGGCCATACGCCGGCATGGCGCGGTCGCTCGTAACAGTGACTGACGAAAGGCTGACCGCCGATCAATGCGCCGAATTCGGCGACACGATTGTCGGGAACGTCCCATACCGTCATACCGTTGCCGCGCAATCCGAGGCGGTAGTGGTTCGGCACGGCCCCGATGCGCCGGATCGCACCGGCATCGAGCATCCGCTGCAGACCGGCCGTCAGCGTCGACACCGGCACGCCGAGTTCGTCGGCGACCCTTGCGTAGGGCTCGACGACCAGCGGCAGCCCGCCCTGCGTCGCCGCGACGATGCGCGCCGCATCCTGTGGCAGCGGCAGTGTCGTGTCGGGCGCAGACGTCAGGGGTACCGGCACGGTCGTCACCCGGTCCCGCGCGTCGATGTCGAGCCACAGGCCGAGGTAGAACTCCCGCAGCTTCGGAAAGTCGTAGACGGCCAGACCGGTCCGGCGTCGGATCTCGCCGAGCGCGTCGCGCACGCCGTAGGCACGCTCGCTCGCGACGACGAACCACATGTTCAGCGCATGCTCGCGGCGGTAGTTGTGGGCAACGGCCGGCAACGCATTCACGGTCTCGGCGATGCGCCCATAGTCGGCCTCCGGCGCGCTGAGCGCGGCCAATGTAACGGCGCCACCGAGCAGCGTGGCGTCGTAAAGCGGCCCGAACCGGCTCAGCACGCCCTGATCGAGCAGCTCGGTGATGGTTTGGATCAGGACGGTCTCTCGCATGCCGAGCTTTGCCGCGACACCATGAAAGGGTCTCTCGACAATTGGGAAACCGCCCTGAAAACGGTTGATGAATTCGCGCGCCTGCGGCGACAGCCCCGCCATCACGCCTCCCGGCCGTCCGCGTCGCCGGGTCCGGCCGACACATCGATGCCATAGTGCGCGCCGCGCTGCTTGAATCGCCGCGTGCTGAACAGTACCTGATGCATGACCTGGTCGAGCCCGCATGCCGCAACCAGTGCGTCGATATGTCGCTGCACATCGCCACGGTCACGTCCGTGGATCATCGTGAACAGGTTGTACCGCCACTGCGGCAGGCGCCGCGGACGCCGGTAGCACAGCGTGACAAACGGAAAGGCACCGAGCCGCCTGCCGAGTTCGGCGACCTGGCCGTCGGGAACATCCCAGACCACCATTGCATTCGCGTCGTAGCCGAGTTCGTGGTGACGCACGACGACACCGAGACGCTTGATGACCCCCTGGTCGACCAGTTCCCGGATCATGCGGATCACATCACGCTCGCTGACACCGATCTGGCGTGCGACCGCTGCGTAGGGCCGCGCGATCAACGGTAGTCCGCCCTGGATCGCCGCGACGAGCGCCCGCCCGCGCGGGTCGTTCAGCAACGGATGCGGCGTGACATTCATGTCCATTGCAGTTCGAACCCCAGGTCGATGAAGTAGTCCTCGAGCATCGGCAGGTCGAGTGGCTCGAGCCCGGTCTCGGCGGCGATCGATGCGAGCACCTGCGCGAGCCCCCGTGCGTCGCGCGCCGTGACCACGAACCACAGGTTGTAGTCGTGTTCGCGTTCGTAGTTGTGGTTGACCTCGGCATACCCGCTGACGGTCCGCGCAACCTCGTCGAGCCGCTCAGACGGCACAGCGAGCGCGGCCAGCGTGCTGACGCCGACACGGTTCGGCCGGAACACCGGCCCTACCCGGCTGATGACACCGGCCTGCTGCAGCCTGGTCAGGCCGTCGAGCACTGTCTGTTCACTGACGCCGAGTGCGTCGGCGACCCGCGCGAACGGGCGCGGATCGAGCGGCAGTCCACGCTGGTAGACGTCCAGCAGGCGACGCTCCGTGGCGCTGAGTTCGATAGCCTGCGTGCCCATGCCGCGCCCTACAGCCCGATCCGGTGCGCGCGCGCGCTCATGAAGATCCCGCTGGGCTTGCTGGCCGGCAGCACCGCCCTCTGTTCGAACGTCCCGGTGTCGAAGACCTGTACCTGGTCGGCGTCGCGCACCGATACCCAGACCTCTTCGCCACGTGGCTCGAACTCCATGTGCAGCACGCCCGGCCCGGGTTTGAGGGTATGCACGATCGCATGACGCTCGGCGTCGAGGACCTGCACGGTGTCGTTGTCGGGCACGGCGAAGTTGACCCAGATCTGGCGGCCATCCGGGCGCGCCATCACGAATACCGGCTGGCCGTGCACCGCGATGCGGTCGACCTGCCGCCACGTCAGCGTGTCGATGACCAGCACCTCGTGTCGCCCGACCGCGGGCACGAAGGCCTGCGTACCCGCCACGGCCCATCCTTCGAGGTGCGGCATCTTGTAGACGGGCAACTTGGCGTCGCCCTTGCCGTATTCGGCGAGGATGCGCCGCACACCCTGCTCCGGGTGCCACAGGTCGAGCAACGCGAGGCCATCCTCGCCGAACAGGCCGGCGATGTAGTAGCGCCCGTCGGGCGTGATCAGCGCGTCGTAGGGGTTGGTGCCGATGCCGGTGAACTTTTCGACCTTCGGTGCCGCCGGGTCGTGCAGATCGGCGAGCCAAATCTCGCCGGCGTCCCACAGACTGAACACGAAACGCTGGCCGGGTGCATCGACGAGGCCAATGACCTTCGACAGCTTGCCCGGCGCGTATTGGGCCGGTATGTCGGCGACGAGGTCGAGCGTCGCGGCATCGAACACCTTGACGCCGCCGGGCGTGTAATTGGAGACCGCGACAAGGCGCCCGTCCTGGGAGATCGCGCCGCCGATGCTGTTGCCCGCCTGCACCGTGCGCGCGACCAGGCTCGCGGTCAGCAGGTCGACCTTGCTCAACCCACCGTCACGGCCGAACACGTAGGCGAAGCGACCGTCGCGCGAGTACACGGCCGACGCATGCGACAGGTCACCGAGGCCGCCGACCTCTGCCAGTGCGCGATTCGCGGTCGTGTCGACGATCATGACCTTGCCGTCGGCGCGTTCAACGACGATCGCGAGATCACCCGTCCCTCGCAGCATTTCGCCGGCATGGCTGACGATCGGCGCCAACAGCGCAGCCAGCAGACACAGCGTCAGCACGGCTGTCCTGATCTCGCTGCGCAGTGCGGCCCTGTCTGTCTGCGGCGCGGCAATCGTGGTCGGGCCACTCATCGCACCGCCTCCCCGTTCAGCAGGCGCTGCACCAGCCAACCCGCGTCGGTCTCGCTGATCAACGGCCGCCACGGTGGCATCGCGGTGCCCGGGCGCCCGTCGAGGATGGTCTGTACAAGGAAGGCGTCCGGCTTGCCGGCGAGATTCTCCGGCAGCAGCGCCGGCCCGAGTCCGCCACGCAGCGTCAGCCCGTGGCACGACCCACAGTCCTGCTCCAGCAGGTGGCGAAGCTCCGCCTGGCGATGCGCGTCGGGTCCGGCCGCCAGCGCGGCAGCGGCGAGCAGGCTAATTAGCGACGTTGAGGCCCAGCGATGCATGCGGCGCGACCTCCTGCGGTTGGAACCAGTCGAGTTCACCGGCGAGCGCCACCGTGCGCCCTACAATGAAAAGCAGTGGAGAACCGAGGCCGAGCGAACGCACACGGTCCGCCAGGGTCAGCAGGTCGCCGAACACGCGGCGCTGTTGCGGTGTCGTGCCGTGTTGCACGGCAAGCGCCGGCGTTGCAGGGTCCATGCCGGCAGCGACGAGTTGACGGCAGATTCGCCGCAGGTTCGATTTACCCATGTAGACCACGAGCGTCGCATCCGGGTCGGCGAGTGCCCGCCAGTCCAGGTCGATCCGCTCGTCGTTGCGGAAATGCCCGGTCACCAGACGCACACCGCGGCTTACCCCACGATGTGTCAGCGGTACGCCGGCATAAGCGCTGCAAGCCGCGGCGGCCGTAATGCCCGGTACCACCTCAAATTCGACACCCTGCCGGCGCAGGTACAGTGCCTCTTCGCTGCCGCGGCCAAAGATGAACGGGTCCCCCCCCTTCAGACGCACCACGTTACGGCGACGCTGCGCAAGGCTGACGAGCAGCTGGTTGATCTCGTCCTGCGGCATGCAGTGGTTGCCTGAGGACTTGCCGGCATCGATTCGCGACACGCCTGCCGGGATCAAATCGAGAATTGTGGCTGAGACCAGCCTGTCGTAGACGACGACATCGGCCGTCTGCATCAGGCGCAAAGCCTTTACCGTCAGCAGGTCGGGGTCGCCTGGCCCTGCGCCTACGAGATACACCTTGCCCGTCTGTTGCATCACTGCGCCCCGCGTTCGTCGTGAATCCGGGCCCGATGCGGGGGCTCCCCGCACCGGGCAAGCACCATCAGTAGATGTCGTGCATCGTGTTGTAGACGTTGAACTTGCCGGTCGGTGTGATCAGGCGGTCGTCCTTGATCAGCGTCTTCAGTTTGCGCGTCTTGTCGTCGACGACCACGATCGCGGACTTCTGCGTCTTACCGTTCCACACCGAGAACCAGACCTCGTCGCCGGCCTTGTTGAATTCCGGCTGGACGACGCGCTTGGGCCCGTCGCCAAGGTCGGCCCATTGCGCGATCGGCAGCACATCGAAACCCTTGTCGAGGTTGTCGATGTTGAACACGGCAACGGACTGGCTGACCGCCTCGGCCGGGTTCAGCGCGGTATCGACATACAGGTTCTTCGATTTCGGGTGGGTCTTGATGAACAGCGAGCCACCACCCTGGCCGTCGATCGACTGGACCATCTTCCACGCGCTTTCCGGATGGCCCGTCGGGTCGGTACCGATCATCGCGATCGTCTGATCGCCGAGATGGCTGGTCGCCCAGACCGGCCCGAACTTCGGATGGATGAAGTTCGCGCCGCGTCCCGGGTGCGGGATCTGGCCGACATCGATCAGCGCGGTGAGCTTGTCTTCCTTGGAGTCGACGACCGCGATCTTGTTCGACTTGTTCGCCGCCGTCAGGAAGTAACGTTGTGTCGCGTCCCAGCCGCCGTCGTGCAGGAAGCGCGCGGCCTCGATCTCGGTCACCTTGAGGTTCTTGAGGTCCTCGTAGTTGACCATCAGGATCTTGCCGGTCTCCTTGACGTTGACGATGAACTCGGGGTGTTCATGCGACGCGACGATCGCGGCGACACGCGGTTCCGGGTGGAATTCCTGCGTGTCGACGGTCATGCCGCGCGTGCCGACGACCTTGAGTGGCTCGAGCGTCTCGCCGTCCATGATCACGTACTGCGGCGGCCAGTAGGTACCGGCGATCGCGTACTTGTCTTCCCAGCCCTTGTATTTCGACGTCTCGACCGAGCGCGCCTCCATACCGACCTTGATCTCGGCAACGGTGTCGGGTTTCTCCATCCACAGGTCGATCATATTGATCTTGGCGTCACGCCCGATCACGAACAGGTAGCGCCCCGACGCCGACAGGCGCGAGATGTGTACGGCGTAACCCGTCTTGACCACGTTGACGATCTTCTTCGTGTCGCCGTCGATGATCGCAACCTGGCCGCTGTCGCGCAGCGTCACCGAGAACACGTTCTGCAGATTGATGTTGTTCATCTGCCTGGTCGGACGCTGACCCGGCGCAACGACCAGCTTCCAGGTCGCCTTCATGTCCTTCATGCCGTACTCGGGCGGCTGCGGCGGCTCGTGCTGCAGATAGCGCGCCATCATGTCGACCTGTTCGGGATTCAGCTCACCCGACGAACCCCAGTTCGGCATGCCCAGCGGTGACCCATAGGTGATGAAAGCCTTCAGATATTCGGTGCCGCGGCTGCGCGTGATATCGGTCGTCAGCGGTTTGCCGGTGGCGCCCTTGCGCAGCACGCCGTGGCAACCGGCGCAACGCTCGAAGAAAATCCGCTTGGCCTCGTCGAACTCGACCTTGGTCATCGGCGGACCGTCGCCGTCTATCAGGTCCTTGGTTGCGCCGGGATCCATTGCCACCGGCGCTCCCTGGTATTTCAGTTCTTCGGCCGGCGTCCCGGGGTGTCCGCTGGTCGATGCCGCGGCCTGGCCGAGCGCGAGCACCAGTGCGGACAGCGCGAAGGCACCGCCAATGAGGGTTCTGTCGATCATCAGAATTACTCCTTCTCAGCTCAGGGCGTCGATAAGGATGGACAATGTCGCGGCACGACCAATGCTAGGTGGGGGCGCCTTGCTCACCTTGATGAATATCAAGCGGTGAAAAAAGCGCGTTCTCTGTTGACGTGAATCAAAGCTGCCGGGGTTGCGAAAGTCTGGCCTTGACCTCGGCCTTCTTGCGCCGCTCGACCAGTGGCGGACACCGTTGATCGTTCCAGTAGGTGACCTGACAATCCAGGCAGTAGTGGCATTCGGTATCGACGATCTCGCCGGTGGGCCGGATCGCCTGAACTTCACATTCGCGCGCACAGGTCTGGCAGGGGCGACCGCACTCCTTGCGGCGGCGAAGCCAGTCGAAGATGCGGAAGCGCGATGGAAAGGTCAGCGCAGCGCCGAGCGGGCAGAGGTAGCGACAAAACGCCTTGCGGATGAACAGGCCAAGGACCAGCAGAACCAATGCGTAGACCACGAACGGCCACTCGCGCGCAAAGTGCAGTGCGAACACGGTTTTGAACGGCTCGACTTCAGCGTAGCGTTCCGCAAGCACGAGCGACTGCAGAAACAGACCGAACAACCCGATCAGGACGACATACTTCAATGCGAGCAGACGCTCGTGGACTACAGTGGGCAGCTCCCGCCCGCGAATGCCGAGTCGCTGACCGGCACGATAGAGCAGTTCCTGCAGCGCCCCGAAGGGACATAGCCAGCCGCAGTAGACACCTCTTCCCCACAGTAGGATCGTCACCGTGACGAAGCCCCAGAGCAGGAACATCATCGGGTCGAGCAAAAAACTCTCCCAACGGAAACCGCCGAGCAGGGAGCCGATGAACGTGAATACGTTGACGATCGACAGTTGCGCATAGCCGTAGGCGCCAACAAAAAACAGCGTGAAAAGCAGGTACAGCGTGCGCACGCGCAGCAGAAATGTCGGGTGGCGTGCGAGCCAATCCTGGAACAAAAGGATGCAGAGCAGCAGTACGAGACCGACCACCAATACCGCGATGCGCCCGATCCGTTCCTGCCACGACGTCATCCACAAGGGCAAAGGCGGCTCGAAGGTACGCTGGGTACCGTCAATACTCAGCAGACCGCGTGCCAGTGCAACCTTGCGTGCGCCCTCGACGAGGCTGCGGTTGACCACCATGGTCGTGATGGTCGCGCCGCTAAGGCCGTCGATGACCTGCCGCCCCGGAGCCGGATCACCGCCGATGCGGATGTCGTCGGTGATCGGCAGGCCGACGTACTGTGCGACATAATCGGCCAGTTGCTCTTCGGAAATGCCCACCGCGAGAATCGGCTCCTCGTGCGCGACGACGCGCACGCCTTTGAGCACCCCATGGGTGTCGAATCCAACCAGCGCATTGATCGGGCGGCCGGAGTAGGCCGGTATTGACAACACATCGGCCGTGAACAGTGCATAGCCGAGAATTTCGTCTTCGCCGAAGACTGTCGTCGACCGCGGATCCTCGGTAACCTCGCCGAGGTGATGCATGCCGGGAAACATCGCCCGTAGCGCCGCGTCCCAGGAGGCAAAGTCGGCCGTCGGCGCCGCCCGGCACAGTACGCACAACAACAAGCCGACGCTGATTGCCAACCTGTTGGAACGCAATGTGGACGCGGAGATGAACGGGGACATTTCGTCCCACGATGCGCCACGGCGGCAGGCCCCGCCTTGACCATGGTCAAGCCGGGACGCCCGCTCTCAATGCGCCCGACTGAGCGACCGGCAGGAAAACCTCATTCCGCAGGCGGCTCAGGCACCTGGCGCCAGCGTCCCCGCCTTGAAGAAGACGCCGCATGCCCCTGCGCCCCGTCTTGCCGACTGGCGTTCTATCATTGGCACCTTGGCACAGTGCCGGGCATGCAGGCTTCCGCGCGCGGCACGCGGACCGTCCCCAACCGCTGCGCCGTTTGCCATAGAGCCTTCGGCGTCGACACCACAGGAACACACCAGGTAACCATGCAACCCAAGATACTGACTGCAATCCCCGGCCCGAAGACGAAGGCCGCCATCGCACGCGGCCGCTTCGACATGCAGGCGACCTACCGGACGCTGATCGTCGACGATATTGCCAGCCATGGCACCTACCTGGTCGATCTCGACGGCAACACGTTTCTCGACCTGTTCGCCAACTTCGCGCTCGGCTCACTCGGCTACAACCATCCCAACCTGGTGGCGGCGGCGCAAGGCGCCACCTTCGTGCATGCCAGCGTCAACCCGACGTCGACCCCGTTCGTGACCACGCCGGCATGGCTGGACTTCATGGACGCACTCGAGGCGCGCTATGCACCGCGCGGCATGAGCAAGGTGTTCTGCGTGGATGCCGGCGGCGAAGGGGTCGAGAGCGCGTTGAAAGCCGCATTCATCGTGCACGGCGAGGCGCGGCGCGAGTCACGCGGCGAACCGCGCGACCCGCTGTCACTGTCGACCGACGAGCAGGATGGCATCCTGGCCAATCTCGGCTCCGACGCCGTGCTGGTCTCGTTCGGTGGAGGCTTCCATGGCCGGGGGCTCGGTCCACTGTCGGCCACCCACAGCAAGGCCATTCACAAGGCCGACCTGCCCTGTTTCGACTGGCCGCACGTATCGTTCCCGGCCAAGCTGTTCCCCGAGGAACGCTACGCCGAAGAGAACGCGGCGCGCGAGAGATCCTCGCTCGACGAACTGGAACAGACCCTCGACCGCTACGCCGGCCGCGTCGCCGCGATCATCGTCGAGCCGTTGCAGTCGGAGGGTGGCGACCGGCACGCGAACCCGTCGTTCTTCGTCCGCGTCCAGCAGCTGGCGCACCAGGCGCAGGCGGCGCTGATCTTCGACGAGGTACAGACGGGCATGGGCAGTTCAGGCACGCTGTGGGCACATGAGCAGTTTTCGCTGCCGTCCCCGCCGGACCTGATGACGTTCGGCAAGAAGATGCAGATGGGTGGGTTCTTTGCCACGCCCGCTTACGACATCCAGCAGTTCGGGCGCATGTTCCAGACGCGCAACGGCGACCGTGCGCGCGCCGTGCTGGGTCAGACCATCCTGCAGACGATCGACGACGATCGGCTGCTGGACAACGTGCGCCGCACCGGCGCCTACTTCCTGCAACGCCTGCGCGAGTTCGAACAGGCCAACCCTTCGCTGGTCAGCCAGGCGCGCGGCTGGGGCCTGATGCTCGCGTTCGACCTGCCGACCACCGAGGCACGCAACGACTTCGTCGCGCGCTGCCTGCGGCAGGGCGTATTCGCCACCTACACCGGGACGCGATCGGTGCGCCTGCGCCCGCACCTGATCACCGGGACCGTGCAGGTCGACCAGGCCATGGTGGTGTTCGAACGCGTCATCCGGGAGATCGCGTGAAGGTCTTTTATTCGCCGAACTTCGAAGCGGACATCGGCGATCACGTCATGCCGATACGCAAGTTTTCCGCGGTGGCCGAAGCACTTCGCGCGGGCGGTCTGCCGATCGCACTCTGCACACCGAGCCCGGTGTCCGACGAGCAACTGCTCTACGTACACACGCCTGATTATGTAGAGGCCGTCGGCACCGGCAGCCCGCGTGCGTTGGCGGAGTCGCAGAAGTTTCCCTGGTCGCGCGCACTGGCGACATCGGTGCACTGGACCAATGGGGCGCTGCTCGAAGCCGCCGCGGCGGCATTGGAAGACGGCGTCGCCGGGGCATTGTGCAGCGGCTTTCATCATGCGCACGCGGACCACGGCGAGGGCTTCTGCACCTTCAACGGCCTGGTGATCACACTGGAGCAGCTGCATCGCACGCGGCGCATCCGGCGCGGACTGGTCATCGACCTCGATCTGCATTACGGCAACGGTACGGTGTCATTGCTGCACACGCGCCCGTGGGCGTACAACCTGTCGGTGTACGGTTCCTGGTACAAAGACAACGTAGCTTATTCGGACGTGGACAGCGTACGCGCACCGGACAGCCCGAACTGCCGATCGATCGCCGTTCCCAATGGGGCCTCGGGTGAGGACTACCTCGCGCTGGTGCGCGCTGCGGTGCCACGCATGCTAGCGGAGACCACACCCGACCTGATCCTCTATCAGGCCGGCGCGGACCCGTTCACCGAGGACCCGTACTCGCCATTGTGCGTCGACATGGAGGCGCTCTACCAACGCGACCGCTTCGTCTTCGACGCCGCGCGCACCGCGGGGATCCCGGTCGCGTGGGTGCTGGCCGGCGGATACACGCCGGACATGCGCCGTGTCGTCGACATCCACGTCAATACCTGCCGCGCGGCCTGCGAGGTGTTCGCCTGAGGAAGATGGGGCGTGGTGGGTGACTCAATGATCGCGCGAACTGCATGCCGCGACCTGCAACACCTGCGCCGGCCCGGGGCCGTACAACTCGACCTCGGCCTGCGCACATTGGTGACAGGTGCTACCGCAGCCCTGCACCGCCTCATGGCGGTGAACCAGGCCCCGGCGCTGCAAGGTCGACAGCATGCTGCGCACCGCGTCGGTCGACGAACCAACCTCGGCGGCAATCTCGCTGACACCGATCACGCGGCGCGCCTCGATCAGCGCAAGCACCTGTTGCAGGATCACGTCTCGGCCCAGTCCGGCTCATGTGCCTGGCGGCCACCGCGATGGGCCCAGGCACGCAGTCCGATCACGCAGCTTGCGAGCGCGAGACTGAGCCCGATGATCCAGACCAGCGAGCGCTGCGGATGCGACGCGTAGGTCGCCGCCTGGTAATAGACGGTCGCCGTGTAATAAGCGATTCCGGTGGTCCAGCTGGCGACGAACGCGGCCCACGCGGTGCCGGTCTCACGTCGGATCGCACCGATCGTCGCGGCACACGGAAAATACAGCAGCACGAACAGAAGATAGGCGAACGCGCCGACCTGACCATCGAAACGTGCGTGCATCGCGCCGAACACCGCGTCGTCGACCGTATCTGCCGTGGCATCGGTGTCGCTTGCCTCGCCGATGCCGAGCGGATCGAGCAGCGCCGACGACAGACCGGCAAGATTGGCCGGCACCGTAGCCGCCGCGTCGTGCAATGCCGTTAACAGATCGAACGGCTGAACCTGCGCGGCTACCACATCGGTACTGCCAACACGCGTATACAGATTGTCGAGCGTGCCGACGACGACCTCTTTGGCCAGGACGCCGGAGAAGATGCCGACCACGGCCGGCCAGTTTTCCTCGCGCACGCCGAGTGGCGCGAATGCCGGCGTGACGACGCGCGCAGCGGCACTCAGCACCGAGTGTTCGCTGTCTTCGTTGCCGAACGAGCCGTCGGTACCGAGCGAATTGAGCAGGTTCAGCACGATCACCATGACGACGATGACCTGCCCCGCCTCCTTGACGAACAGACGCACGCGGTCCCATGCACGCAGCAACACACCGCGCAAAGTCGGCACGTGGTAGGGCGGCAGCTCCATCATGAAGCCGCTGCTGGCGCCGGGCAGCAGCGATTTCTTCATCGCCAGCCCGGTCAGGATCGCAACGACGATGCCGGTGAGGTACAGCGCGAACACGACGTTCTGGCCGGAGCTGGGGAAGAACGCCGCCGCGAACAGCGCGTACACCGGCAGGCGCGCGCCGCACGACATGAAGGGATTCATCAGGATCGTCAGTTTGCGTTCACGTTCGTTGTCGAGCGTGCGTGTCGCCATGATCGCCGGGACGTTGCAGCCGAAGCCGACGATCAACGGCACGAACGCCTTGCCGGGCAGGCCGATCGCGCGCATGGAACGGTCCATGACGAACGCCGCGCGTGCCATGTAACCGGAGTCTTCGAGCACCGACAGAAACAGGTATAACGTGGCGATGATCGGGATGAAGGTCGCAACCACCTGCAGGCCGGCACCCGCGCCGTCGGCCAGCAGTACGCGCAGCCAGTCGGGCGCGCCGATCGACGTGAGCAGTTCGCCGAAGCCGTCGACGAACAACGCGCCGGCAACGCCGTCGAAGAAGTCGATGAACGCACCGCCGACGTTGATCGTGAACAGGAACATCAGGTACATCACGGCCAGGAACAGCGGTATGCCGGTCCAGCGCCCGAGCACAAACGCGTCGATACGGTCGCTGAACGTGCGCCCGGCGCGGCCCGCGTGCCGGACCGCCGCACGGAACAGCGCATGCGCATGCGTGAAGCGGCTGTCGGCGATCGCGAGGCCGACGTCCTGGCCGTAGCGTTCCTCGACCCAGACGCGCATCTCTTCGACCGTGGCGTCGACCTGCGGGCCGTAGCCCTTGTCACTGTCACCCTCGAGCAGCTTCAGCGCGAGCCAGCGACGGTTGGCCTCGTCTTCTTCTCCGAGTAAGGGTACGAGTCGCAGCACAGCCTGCTCGATCGACTCGTCGAGCGCGAGCGGAAAGCCCGGCGCCTGGCGCGCATCGGCGACGGCGATGATGCGCGCCTTGAGTTCGCTGACGCCCTCGCCGCTGGTCGCCACAAGCGGCACCACCGGGCAGCCGAGCCGCCGCGAGAGTTCGTCGGTGTCGATCTCGATGCCGCGTTTGCGCGCGACGTCCATCATGTTCAACGCGACGACCAGCGGCACACCCATCTCGAGCAACTGTACGGTCAGGTACAGATTGCGTTCGAGGTTCGCGGCGTCGACGACGTTGATGACCAGGCCGGCATCGCGCGACAGCAGGTAGTCGCGCGTGACCATTTCGTCGAGCGACGTGGCATCGAAGGAATAGATGCCGGGCAGATCGACGACGGTGACGTCGCGGCTGTCGATACGACACCAGCCCGCTTTGCGCTCGACGGTTACGCCCGGCCAGTTGCCGGTCTTCTGCCGCACACCGGTCAGCAGGTTGAACAATGCCGACTTGCCGCAGTTGGGATTGCCGGCAACCGCGACCGTCAGCGTCGCTGCCGCGTGCTTTACCTGTTCCGCTGGGGTCGCGGCATCCACATCGCAACATCCACCCATCAGTCCAACACCTCGCCGAACAGCTTCTGCGCGACACCGGCGCCGAGTGCGACCCGATTGCCGCCGCGCGCGAGCACGACGCCACCACCGCGCCGCTGCACCACCTCCAACTCGCCGCCGATGTTCAGACCGAGCGCCAGCAGCCGGCGTTTCAGGCGTTGACCACCGAGCACGCGCACCAGACGCATGCGCTGACCGACGGCGAGTTCATTGAGGGGATGTGCTTCCATGGTGGCCGGCAGGATATATGATAATGATTCGCAATACGACTAATCATAGGCCGATTTTGAATATCAGTAAATACGGAAATTAGGCATGAGCTGCGCCAGATCATCCCGACCGACGGGTGGGCACCCGGCGCCACGCTTGACGGCCGTCAAAAGCCGGGCGCAGCAGGGGCGCTATGGTTTCCACCCTGTTCCGCGTGACCGGGGCGCCGCCTTGTCCCACCAGACCATCAGCTACGCGATCGGCGATCGCCTGTACCTGAACATCACGGATCGCTGCACGCTGGCGTGCCGCTTCTGCCCCAAGACGCTCGGCAGCCGACGGGTGCACGAATACGACCTGACCCTGGCACACCGTCCGACCCAGGCCGAGATCCTGGTCGCGATCGACGACCCGCGGCGGTTCAGCGAGGTCGTGTTCTGCGGATTCGGCGAGCCGACGCTGCGCCTCGCGCTGCTGCTGGATACGGCACGGCACATCAAGCACAACGGTGGCAGGGTGCGCGTCAACACCGATGGGCTGGCCAATCGGGTCCACAGGCGCAACGTATTGCCCGAGATGGCGGACTGCGTCGATGCCCTGTCGGTGTCGATGAACGCACAGGACAGGGACGTCTACGATCGACACTGTGCGCCTGCCCTGGCAGATTCGTACGACGCGATGCTGGCGTTCCTCTCCGCCGCACCCCGTTACATCGACGACGTCACGGCAACGGCGATCGACGGTCTGGACGGCGTCGACATCGCTGCCTGCCGCGGCGTTGCGGATCGTCTCGGGGTCGGGTTTCGACGGCGCGAGTTGGATGTGGTCGGCTGAGCGCCGCCTCAGGGGTGCGTCATGACACTGATCCTACACTGCGCATCCGGCACATCGGCGGCGGTAAGCATCGCGCGCACCGTGTCGACAGCCGTCTCGGGCAGTGCCAGATAGTAGTCACAGTCCGCCAGCAGCGAATGCACGCGCACGACGCGTTCGATGACGTCGACGAGCCGTTCGTCGCCGGCCGGTTCCAGGTCGATCGAGTGGTAGCGGAAGTCGTCGAGCACGTCGCGCCAGGCGCGGCAGTAGTTCGACAGGTAATGTCCCTGCGGTATCGCCGACAGCCAATACAGGTCGATCGAGCGGTTCTCGTCTTTCTGGATGGCGTGGTCGATCAGGCTGCTGACCGCGGCAAACCCGGTCTCCCATGCAATGAACACCAGCGGCCGGATCGATTCCTCGTCGAGCGTGAATTCGCCGCACGGCCCTTCAAGTAGTACCTCTGCACCCTTGCGCAGCTGCTCGAAAACGTGGCCGCTGAACGGGTCGCCGTCGCGCCGGCGCACGTGGAAACGCAGCTGCACACTGTCGCAGGGGCAACTCGCGATCGGCAGTACACGTCGTTCGACGCCGTCGAACGCCAGCGCCATACTCTGCCCGGCGAGAAAGTGCAGGCCGGTGCTGCGCGGCGCGCGCACCGTCAGCTGCACGACCTCCTCCTGCAAACGCTCGACCCGGCTGACCCTGGCACGCACGCTCTGCTCGGGGATCTCGGCCGCGGAACCTGCCTCACGCGCCTCGACCTCGAGATCGCTGGCGGCACGGTTGCTGCACATCAGGAACCAACCGTGCTGCCGCTCGGTTTCGGTGAACGTGAAATCCGCGTGCCCGCTGGGCTCGATGCGGCCACCGAGCAGGCGTGCACGGCACTCGCCGCAACTGCCATTCGCGCAGCCGTGGTCGAGGTTCAGCCCCGCACGCAGTCCAGCCTCGAGCAGGGTCTCGCTCGGTTGCGCGTGAAAGGAATGGTGAGACGGGAGGACGGTAACCTTGGACGACATCGCATCGCGACTCTAACCACGTTCGCGACAGCCGCCAAGGGGCGGCGGGGATGTCGCGTCGTCAGCGTTGCTCGCGCAGCTTGAGCTGGTTCATGAACCAACCGACCAGTGTTCCGATCATCATGGCCTGGCGGGTGTCGCAGCGCTCCTGCATGTCGAGCAGGCGCTCCTCGGTCTCGGCGGCAAGCTGACGATAGCCGTCCAGATCGTCCTGAAGCCGCGCGATCTCGACCCGCGCACGTTGCAGTTCGCTCGACAGGTGATCGACGTCCGGCTTGCCGTCCCGGTTGGCCTTGTACAGCGCCGCCTCGCGCAGGCGCTGGACCTTCTCCACCATGCCGGAGCGGTCGGAATCGGCCTCGGGATAGGCCTTGCGCAGCTCTGAGACCCGGATGTGTCCCTCGAAGGCCTCGATCAGTCCCTCCTGGATGTGCTGCTGCAACAGGCGGCGGGGCACGCCGACCATGCGCGCGGCTTGGGACAGGCTCAGCAGGCGATCCATGGCTCCTCCGGGCGGATACCTCCCAAATGGGATATCTCTCCAAGGAAGTATAGACACTGTATACCAGAGCAAAAGACTGGGTTATTGGTGCCCCTGACTATTGGTTCTTTCGGGCGGTACCTGGCGACCGGGGCCGACGCTACCGCAGACGTTGCAGCGCGTCGAGCATCGGCGCCAACACCGGCTGCAGCTTGCGCCGCATCAGGCTGCCGATCGCCGTGCTGTCACTGAATACTGGCCGCACCACGCCGTAGCCGAGTCCGGCCAGCACCCTCAGCGCGCGCACCTGCGCACCATCGATGCCGTCCACCGCGCACAAACCGGACGCCTCGGTAGACCGCTGCAGCCAGCTGTCGGCATCGGCCAGCAGCTCCGGGAGGGTCAGGTCCGCCTTCCCCTCCGGCCGAGCGGCGGCAAAATAGTCGGCGACCAGGTCGAGCGCCAGATTGACCACATCCTGGTTGGACGGCTTGTCGAACACGCGCTGCACCGTATCGAGGTAAGTCTGCCCGGCCGATGACAGCGCACGCAGCAACAACGCGTGCAACGGCGCGGTGGTCTCGGTGCCGGCGCCAGCGGCGAGCGTGGCGTGTGCCGGATGCGCGGCCAGCGGCGCAGGCAGGTCGTCAGGGCGTGCGGCGAGGAAGCCGACGTAATACGCCGGTTTACGCTGCGCCTTGCGCCACAGACCGTCGATCTCCCAGGGGTCGAGCAGGCCGGGCTGGAGCACCAGCCTGACCGTGTCGATCTGCTGCTCGGGCTCGGCCTCGAACGGCAGGTGCTCGACCAGGTAGCGCGCCAGCACCGGTCCCATCGCACCGTCGACGACGGCCTGCTTGTTGAGCATGTGGCGGGCATTGGTCGCGTCCTCCATGGCCCACCAGGCGCGCCGCGCGAGTTCGTCGGTGAGTCCCTGCGCGCAGACCGCGGCGACGACCGCCTCCGGCTCGCCCAGCAACAGCAGCTGCTCGAGACTGTCGTCGCGCATCTGCCCCATGCGCGTCCAGCGCTGCAGGTAAACCGGGTAACCGCCGGGCGAGCCGAGCACATACCCGGACAGCAGTTCCTTGACGCGTTTGACGTACTGCTCGTCACGCCCGGTGGGATTGAGCTTGACCTGGGCCTCGCCCTTGGGCGACAGGCCGCACACGGTCATCGTCGATTCGTTGATGCGGATTGCCTGCGGCTGGCTGGCCAACAGCACGTTGAGTCGCAGCGTGTCCTGGGGTGACAGTTCCATGGGGCGGATGCCGGCGCGCGGCGAGCCGCGCGGACCGCTCAGTTGTGTGCCGGCGGAGTGTAGGTGGCGTCGTTCGGATTCAGGAAGATGAACTGCGCGTCGCCGGGTTCGAGTTCGACGAAGTCGAGTGTCGCGGCATCGAGCAACGGCACGAATTCGGGTGCCATGACGATCTGCACGCCCTCCGACGTGAAACGGATGTCGTCCTCGGTGGCCTCGTCGAAACCCATGCGGTAGTCGATGCTGCCGTCCGGTCGTTGCTGCGCGGCGAGGCGCAGTGCCATACCGACGGTTCCGCCCTGTTCGGCGGCGACCCGGACCTGCCTGGCCGCCTGCGGAGTCACTTTGAACATCTTCACGTCCTCTCTCTACGCTCGGTCGCGCCTGCCCGCCCTCCGACACGGCCCGCACGCACATCGCGAACGAACCGCACGAACCGTTCCGCCCAGGGTTGCGAACGCGTGTCGCGCAGGTGCGCGTAGCTCGCCAACAGATTGCGGTAACGCAGACCGTCATGCACCCCGTCGAGGCCCTGGCCGCGTTCCACCCGGTAGGCGAACTCGAAACCGTCCGGCACATGCGCCAGCGCCGAGTAGTGAAACTCGTGGGCCGAAATCGGCGCGCTGCCGTCGGCTGAAAGCGGCCACGGGTGGGACCCGGTCTCGCGCAGGCGCACATAGCCCCGGCCCTGCGGTTTACGGTGCATCACGACCTCGGTCGGGATAACGCCGGCCATTCTACGCATGTTTCCATTCCAGGTCAGGCGGTCGCACAGGTACATCAAGCCCCCGCATTCCGCGTAGGTGGGCCCGCCCTGCTCAATGTAGGCGGCAATCGCCTGGCGCATCGGTCGATTGTCTTCGAGGGCCCGCATATGGGTCTCCGGGAAACCGCCTCCCAGGAACAAACCGTCGCAGGCCGGCAGTGCCGTGTCACGCAACGGGCTGAACGGCAACAGGTCGGCACCTGCGGCGCGCAGTGCCTCCAGGTCACCGGCATAGTAGAAGCCGAACGCCGCGTCGCTGGCATAGGCCAGAAGCACCCGGTCGGTCGCCACGACCGGCCGCTGCACCGGCGCAACAAGGCTCGGCGCACGCGAGCCCGCGGCCAGCGTTCGCACGGCGTCGAGGTCGACCTGGTCTCGGATCAGACGCGCCATGCGCGCGATGTGCGCCTGGCTGCCGCCGACCTCGTTGCTGGGCACCAGACCGAGGTGACGCTCGCTGATCACCAGTTCGTCGTTTTTGTGTACCGAGCCGACCACACGCACATCGGTGTAGTGTTCGATAACGTTGCGCAGCTTGGCCTCGTGACGGCTTCCACCGACCTTGTTCAGGATGACACCGACGATGCGGATGGCCGGGTCGAAGGCCTGGTAGCCGAGGATCAACGGCGCCACGCCGCGCGTCATGCCCTGGCTGTCGAGCACCAGCACGATCGACGAACCGAGCTGTGCGGCCAGCGCCGCGTTGCTGTTGCTGCCGTCCAGCGCCAGCCCGTCGTACAGCCCCTTGTTGCCCTCGATCAGAGCGATGTCCGCACCCTGCATTGCGGTTGCAAACAGCGCATCGATCTCGTCGCGCCGCATGGTGTAGAAATCGAGGTTGTGGCAGGCCCGCCCTGCGGCCTGACCCAGCCACAGCGGATCGATGTAGTCGGGTCCTTTCTTGAACGGCTGCACGACGTCGCCGTCTTCGCGCAACGCCGCGCACAGACCGATGCTCAGCGTCGTTTTGCCCGACGATTTGTGGGCCGCGGAGATATACAGGTGACCGGTCGCCATGAGCGTTATTCTCGGTCCGAAGCGGCCGCCGAATTAACCTGCATGTTGCACAGTATCCGGGATGATCGCGCCGGCCAGGGGCGCCTGGACGCCGCCCGTGAGCGAAAACCAAGGCCCTCGCCAAGGTTCGTGCGACGAATCCGCCGGAAGCGGATTCGAACCGCCGCAGGCTGGCCCGCAGGGTGTCGCACAAGGCCGAGCGGCATAACGGAAAGTGCCGGCGCACCGGGCCAAGCGAGGGCCCGGATAGGTCGTTGGAGGGGGCCGGATCCCTTCTTCGAAATTCCTCGGCAAGCACGACGTTCGTCGCATCTATCCCAATGCGGCCGCACCCGCCTCCGACCGGCTGGTGCAACACGTAGGTTAATGCACGGGTTAAAGGGGTGGCCGGGCTCGACTGGCCCGGAATCCGATGCAAAGACACGCATCCGGACGCGACCCAAGGCATGAAAAAGGGCGGTTAAAGAACCGCCCTCTTCCAGGTCGACCGCGCGGATTACTGTCATTTCGCCAGATGTGGATCGACGACCTCGTCAGCCAGTGACGTCGGCAGGAACTGCAGCAGGCGGACGGCGACGAAAGTCGCCAGCAGCGCCAGCGCGATACCGCCTAGGCCCAGCAGAAACTCGGGCAGGGACGGCGAATAGGCCCTCGCCATCCCGTCGACGCCGTCGTAATAGCCGGACTCGATGACGGTGTACCCGGGGAACATGCTCATCGGGAATGCCTGGCCGCCGATCACGATCACGTAGATCGCCGACAGCCCGCCGAGCACCACCAGCAGGGCCGCGATCGTGATCGCGCCGCGCTGCGCGCCCAGGGCCGGATGGAACAGGATGCCCATCGGCACGACCATGCCCAACAGCACCCATCCGAGCCAGAACACCCAGGTGTACACGCCGCCATCGCGCAGGATGAAGGCCTCGTAAGCGTGATTCTCGGTGCCGTACAGGTTGGTCAGGTGATAGACCAGCGTGAAGTAGAAGATCGCCGCGACGAACACGCCGAGCAGATTCTTCAGCCGCCGCACGACCATGTCGCCGAGCGGGCGCTCGTCGGTGTTGAACGTGAACATCAGCACCAGCAGGTAGAGTGCCATGCCGTAGGCGAACGACATGATGATGAACATCGGCGCCATGATCGCCGCATCGTATCCCTGGCGCGCGACGATGAAGCCGAAGATCGAGCCGGTACCGGTGGTCAGGATCAGACGCCATACGAAAGCCAGCACACCGACACCGTGGCTGTACCGGTTCGCCTTGCGTTCCATCATCGTAAAAAGGTAGACGGCGACAATCGCGAGGAAGCCCACATACAGGTAGATGTTCCACGCGAAGATCGACTTGAAGTTGTACGTGGTCATCGCGACGATCAGGCGCGCCGGTTGGCCGAGATCGAGGACCAGCACGATCAGGCCGCCAACCAGCAGCGTGATCGCCATCAGGCCCGACAGGCGCGCCAGCGGCTTGTACATCTTCTGCCCGAACACCGAGCCGATCGAGGCGACGTTGAGTGCGCCCGAGGCAGCGACGATCAGGAAGATCGCGAACACATGCGGCGTACCCCAGACGACCTGATTGGTCATGCCGGTCACCCAGTGGCCCTCGTGCTCCATGTACAGGGTGGCAAAACCACCCAATGCCACGATTGCCGCCAGTACCGCGAGCAGCCCCCAGTAACGCGGACTCTCGATACCCCATTCGCGGTAGTGAATCTTGCTCATTGCCGAAAAGGTCTCCGGTATTCGATCAGATGTCCGTATAGCGGACGCCGGTGTTCAGCTTGAGATCGGCACGGATCTGCTCGCTGGGGTACTGCGCAAGTGCCTTGGACACGGCGCTATTGGGATCCCTCAGATCACCGAACACGATCGCACCGTGCTGACAGGCATCCTGGCACGCAGTCGTCGTACCGCCGTTGTCGAGCCGATGCACGCAGAAGTTGCAGCTTTCGACACAACCCTTTCCGCGCGGCGTCGCCGTCGGCTTCAGCCGCACGCTCTCATGGATGAACGAGCGTGCATTGTAAGGACAGGCCATCATGCAATAGCGGCAGCCAATGCAGGTATGCCGATCCACCATGACGATGCCGTCGGCACGACGGAACGAGGCCCCGGTCGGGCAGACGTCGACGCACGGCGGATGCTCGCAGTGCTGGCACATCATAGGCAGCGCGGTAACGCGGCCCGTCAGGTTGTTCTTGAGCTTGACCTGGCGAATCCAGCGCGGGCGCTGCATGTCCCAGTGTTGGTCGCTGGCACCCTCGGGCTTGAGCAACATGTCGAGGCCGTTTTCCCTGTCACACGCACTGACGCAATCGGTGCAGCCTTCGGCACACTTGCTGGTGTCGATCAGCATGCCGTAGCGCACACTGTCGGAAACGGCACTGTCGCGCGGAGCGGCTTCGGCAACCGCATGCAGGAATACGCCCGGAGCAACCGCGGTCGCCGCCGCGGCACCCGAGGCAGTGGCCAGGAACGCTCGACGCTGTTTGTCGATTGGCTGACTCATTACTCGGTCCCCGTGGGCTTCGTGGCGTGACAGGTGAAACAATCGAGCGATGCGCCGACGTATTCGTGGCATGCAGAGCAGAACTCACCCTGCGCATTGACCGGCACGTATTGCCCCGCGGCATCATGGCGCACGTGGCAGTCGATGCAGCCAGCGAGGCTGTTGTCGGTCTTGCGGATTCCCTCATGCACCGTGATATCGCGCTGATGCTCTATCAGTTCGAAGTGGTTGCGGCGCATGAACGCGGTCGGCGCCACACAGGCATCGAGCTTGTCGGCCCTGGCCGTGCCCTCGACACCTGCTGCTGCGACCTCGTCGTCTTCGTCTGCAAGCGCGCTGCCCGGCCCAACGAACATGACCAGGCAGAGGGCGAGCAGCACACTGATACCAAACTTACCTTTCATCGCCACTGCGGCCCCTGATCCGTTACTCGCCAAGACCCATCTTGATGTAGCCGGTCGGGCAGACATCGGAACAGATGTGGCAGCCGATGCAGCGCGCATAATCGGTCGCAACGTAGCGACCGGTCGTGGCCTGCTTCTTGTCGACCCGGTACACGGCGTCCTGCGGACAGAAAATCACGCAGTTGTCGCACTCGAAGCACATCCCGCAGCTCATGCAGCGCTTTGCCTCTGCCGCGGCCTGGGCCTCGTCGAGACCGATCAGACGCTCGTGGAAATGACCGAGCACGTCGTCCGCGGACGGCACCTCTTCCTTGCGTGCAATGCGCGGCGTGAACGCGAAGTGGCCGAGGAACAGTTCGTCGTGCGGGATCACCTCGGCGAACGAACGGTCTTCGTAGTTGTGCACCGCGAAGTTCTCGCTCGAGGTGCCGCGCAGGTCGCCGCGTTCGCTGACGTCGAAGTGCTCCGGCGCCAGGCCGGCTTCGACCAGCTTGTTGTCGAGATTGAAGTGATGCACGTCGACCTTCGGACGCTTCTTGTGCTCCTTGTTGCGCAGGTATTCGTCGACCGAGTCGGCGGCGACCGATGCCTGGCCGATCGCGGTGGTCAGCAGGTGAGGACGAATGATGTCGCCGGCTACGAAATGCTTCTCGCGCTCCGGGACCTGGTAGAAGCTGTCGGCATTGATCAGACCACGACCGTTGTCGAGCACCTCGAGACCGGTCAGGTCGCCGCCCTGACCGATAGCCGAAACGATCAGATCGGCCTCGATGATCTGCTCGGTACCCTCGACCGGGGTCGGGCGGCCGCCTTCCATCGTGCACTTGGCGACCTTCAGACCGGTGGCACGGCCATCGGCACCCTTGATCAGGCCGACCGGCATGACCTCGTCGAGTATCGTGACACCTTCGTGCAGCGCGTCGTTGACCTCGTGCTCGGCCGCGGTCATGTTGGAGCGCGGGAACAGCGATGTGAGCGTGACCTCGGCGCCCTGTGCCGCGGCTGTGATGGCCGAATCGTGAGCGACGAAGCCGTCATGCACGACCAGCTCCGGTCGATCGGTCGGGTTGGTCTGCTCGATGTGGCCCAGACGACGCGCGACCGACACGACGTCGATCGAGGTGTCGCCGCCACCCACGCAAACGACCTTGGACGCGGTGACCTTCATGCGTCCTTCATTGAACGCCTTGAGGAACGCGACGCCGGTCACGCAGTTGGGCGTGTTGTCCCAGCCTTCGACCGGCAATCCACGCCCCGTCCAGCACCCGACCGCCCACATGATGGCGTCGAAATCCTTCTCCAGGTCCTCGACCTTGATCTCTTCGCCTACCCGCACACCGGTGCGTACCTCCACACCCATGTCGACGATGCGCTGGATCTCGCCGGCCAGCTTGTCGCGCGGGATACGGTAGTTCGGGATGCCATAGCGCATCATGCCGCCAAGTTCCGGCTGCGATTCGAAAACGGTGACCGCGTGGCCCTTGCGGCGCAGCTGGTAGACGGCTGCCATGCCAGCGGGACCGCCACCGATGACAGCGACCTTCTTGCCGGTATCCGGGCCGACTTCGAACTTGTAACCGTTGGTCAGAGCATTGTCGCCGATCCACTGTTCGACCGCATTGATGCCGACGAAATCCTCGACCTCGTTGCGGTTGCAGCCGTCCTGGCAAGGCGCCGGGCAGACGCGGCCCATCATCGACGGGAACGGGTTCGCCTCGGTCGAACGGCGGAAGGCGTATTCGCCCATCTCCATGTCACCGCCCGGCTTCTCCTGGCCGCGCACGATCGCCAGCCAGCCACGGATGTCCTCGCCGGACGGGCAGCTGCCCTGGCAGGGCGGCGTCTTGTGCACATAAGTCGGGCACTTGTGCGAGGTATCTTCGTTGAAGATCTTCTTGGTGAAGGAATCCCACTGGTTGTTGCCATCTTCAAAACGGCGCCAGGTGAGCTTGGTATTCATCTCATCGCTCGGAGTTGCCATCTGAAACTCTCCTTACTCTAAATGCCCGGGATCCCGCGGGATCGATTCTGATTGCTTGGGGAGCGCCGCCGCGTTACGCCGCGTCGTCCTCGGATTCGTGTTCGTCATCCTCGCTGTTCTGGCCGGTCAGGATGATTGCGTTGGAAACCAGTTGGTGGACACTGACGATCATGTCCATGTCGAGACCGTAGTACGGCAACACCTTCGTGAACTGGGATTTGCAGATCGCGCAAATCGCCGCCATGTTGGTCACGCCGTACTCGTCGATGACGTTCTTCAGTGCCTCCATGCGCGGCTTCGCGCCTTTGACACGCAACTCCATCAGGTCGTCCGTCAGCAGACCGCCGCCGCCGCCGCAGCAGAATGTCTTCTCGTGAATCGTATCGGGCGCCATGTCGACGAAGTGGTTGCACACCGCTTTGATGACATTGCGCGGAATCTTGAACTGGCCGCCAGGCTCCGGACCCATGCGCGAGGCGCGTGCGACGTTGCACGAATCGTGGAACGTGACCACCATGTCGTCGTTGGCCGACTTGTCGATATTCAACGTGCCCTTCTGGATCTCACCCCATGTGAACTCGAGTATGTGCTGCGGCACGGGGTAGTTCGGATCGAGGAAGTCGAACGGGCCGGCCAGCGTGTTCAGGAAGCTGTACGCGACGCGCCAGGCGTGGCCGCACTCGCCGAAGATGATGCGTTTGACGCCCAGCTCGAGTGCCGCCTCGCGGATGCGCAGCGACACCCGGCGCATGTTTTCGTAGGAACCGATGAACATGCCGAAGTTCGCGGCCTCGGATGCCTTGGAACTCAGGGTCCATGACACGCCCGCCTCATGGAACACCTTGCCATAGCCGATCAGACCGTCGACATGCGGTTCGGCAAAGAAGTCGGCCGACGGCGTGACCAGCAGGATGTCGGCGCCCTTGACGTCGAGCGGGTACTTGACCGCGACGCCGGTATCGTCCTCGACATCCTCTTCCAGGCCTTCCAGCGTATCCGCCAGGGCCATCTCCGGCAGGCCGAGGTTGTTGCCGATCT
>JAGRGY010000036.1:0-9065 GCA_020445255.1 Gammaproteobacteria bacterium | reverse complement strand
ATGATCTCGTTGCAGTACTTCTGGCCGACGCCGATGCGATCCATGATCTCGCGCGCCGCCATCGATATCTCCGCTGTATCGATGCCGTACGGACAGAACACCGAACAACGACGGCACTGCGAACACTGGTGAAAGTAGCTGTACCAGTCGTCGAGCACTTCCTTGGTCAGGTCCTCGGCGCCGACCAGCTTCGGGAAATACTTACCGGCAAACGTGAAGTAGCGCCGATAGACCTTACGCAGCAGATCCTGTCGGCCAACCGGCATGTTCTTCGGGTCGCTGGTGCCGAGGTAGTAGTGGCACTTGTCGGTGCAGGCCCCACATTTCACGCACGAATCCAGGTAGACCTGCAGCGAACGATACTTGCCGAGGAGGTCGCCCATCGCCTCGATGGCCTTGTCCTGCCAGCCGTCGACCAGTTCGCCCGGGAAGTTCAGTGGTTCCTGGAAATCCGGCTTGGCGATGTACGGCTGGCTGTGCGCCATAGTGCCGACCACGACCGGCGGTACTTCCGGGAATTCCTTCAGCTCGGGGATTTCAAAATCTGCTTTGGCCATGCTCGCTGATCTCGCTCCGACTTACTGTTCCAGCCTGCGCGCCCAATCGGCGACGTGGCGCTGCTCGCGCGGGTTGTCCACCTGGTTGCGGGTCGGGCTGAAGAACACCCCCGGCGCATGCAGCAGCTTGCTGATCGGGAAGATGATCATCAACAGGGCAACCAGCAGCAGGTGCACGACGATCAAGGGGTCCGTGGGAAGATTCGGCATCTCGCTGAAGTTGAAGTACATCAGGCTGCGGAAGAAATGCTTCACGGTCACGACGTCGGTGTGCGCGACAAAGGTCGTCAAGGCGCCGCTGACACCGATCAATAGAAGGAGCAGCAGCATCAGATGGTCAGACGGTGCCGAGATGTAGCGCACACGATCGACGAACAGGCGCCGGCCCCACAGGCCGAGCAGACCAATGATCATCGCGAACGCGAGGTACTTGAACAACGGGCCGACGAATTCGACGATCTCCATCAGCCAGTGGATCTCGGTGAAGTAGCGCAGATGGCGGAACAGCACCATGAATAACGCCATATGGAACAGCCAGCCGAACAGCCAGGTCCATTTGGTCGATTTGAAAAGGCTTTCGAAAAACACCACTTCGCGGAACATGCGCAGCACGACGCCGCCCTGCGTCACCGGCGCCGGCGTGGTCGGGATCTTCAACGGCGCCGGCGTCTTCCAGTACAACGCGATGCGACGGGCCAGACCCACCACGAACAGGATCGTAGCGGAGTAGAACAGTGCGGCAAATGCGATCGTCAGAAACGACATGTTTCCGAAAACCTCTCTTCGATTGATGAGTCCGGGCGGCTCATCGCTGATCCGCCCGGAGAATCAGCGGCGAACTCAGACGCAGCCGGTCGGCTTCGGCAGGCCGGCATAGCGGCACGCCTGCTTGCCCGGGCCGTAAGGGAACAGGCCGTACAGGTACTTGCTGTTGCCCTTGTCCTTACCCATCTTCTTGCCCACGGCTTTGGTCAGCACGCGAACCGCCGGAGCGATCTGGTACTCTTCGTAGTACTCGCGCAGGAACTTGATGATCTCCCAGTGCTCGTCGGTGAGATCCAGCTCGTCTTCCTTCGCCATCACCTCGGCGACGCCGGGCTCCCACTCGTTGATGTTGGCCAGGTAACCTTCTTCGTCGGTTTCCAGGGTTTTACCATTCACTTCGATAGGCATATCTATCTCCTCACTCTAGAGAGTTTGCTCTGTCGGCCCGCTTTTACAGCCAGGCCTGTACCTTGTCGTTGGCTTCCACCAGATCGACGAATCCCGCGTAGTCGACGACCGTTACACCTTCGATGATGCGGTCGTCCTTGATGGCGCGCGCCATGAGGTCGGACTTCAGGGCGTACATCTTCTTGTCGCCCATCGCGCCCTTGACCATGGCCTCGGCCGAGGTGCCCTTCATGGCACCGTAAACGCCGTCCTCGATCAGCAGGATCGACGAACCCGCCTGCGAGAACTTGATCGCTGCTTCGAGCGAGTTCTTGTCGAACGGCGACTTGTTAACAGTGTGCAGATCAGCCATCAGACCACCTCAGAAACTGAACACGACTTCGGATTCGGCCATCAGCTGCACGACCTGGTCGGCATCCACGGCCTCGACGATGTTGTCGACCTCTTCCTCGGTCTCGAAGTCTTCCCACGCCACCTCGATCAGGTCGTCGGTGGTGAGACCGCGCGCCTCGAGCGAGGCCTTGTCGACGTAAAGGTGACGCACACCGTAATCGCCGAGCGTGCGGTAGGTCGGCAGAAAGTTCTTCATATCCGACTGCGAGGTGTCGCTGCCCTTGACCAGCTGAAACACGCCATCGTCCATGAACATCAGGCTGACTTGCTGGTCGAACGCCGCACCGATCAGCACGACCTCGAGCGACTCCCATGCGTAAATGGTGCCGTAGGGAGCACGACGGTTCAGATACATGAATTTCTTGATATCAGACATCGCGAAATACTCCCTCAGTCACCGAATACGACCAGCCGGTCGCTCTGGATAGCCGCTTCGATCAGCTGGCCGAGGCCGGAGATACGGAACTTCGGCGCAATGTTGGTCGCGTCCTTGCCGTTGCGCTGCGCCTCGCCATCGTCGACGAGACCGCGGCGCTGGGCCGCGGCCACGCAAAGGACCAGGTCGAGGTCATACTTCTCTGCCAGTTCCACCCAGCGGTTGACGATGTTGCGGTCATCCTGCGGCGGCGTGGTCAGGCGGGTGCCGTTCAAAACGCCGTCGTGATAGAAGAACACGCGAAACACTTCATGACCCTTTTCCAGGGCCGCCTTGGTGAAGTGGTAAGCCGAGTCGGTCGCCTGGTGCTGGTAGGGACCCTCGTTCACCTGTACTGCCAATTTCATAACCGTGTATGACCTCGTCTGTAACCGCTATCAGAAGCGGATGTAAGCGGAGGAGTTCAGGCTCTTGCGAGCGCCACGCCAGTTGTCGATGTGGTACTTGGTGAACGGCAGCTCGACTTCCTCGAAGAAGCGCGGCCAGCCGATGCGCTCGATCCACTCGTTGATGCGCTCCCAGTCGCGCGCGCCTTCCTTGTAGGCCTTCAGGATCTTCTTCACGATCGCGGTCGCTTCCGGCCAGCGCGGCGGGTTGTTCGGGATACCGGCCGCAACCAGTTTCTGGAAGGTCGGCTTGCCACGTGCGTTGGAGTGGTTGCCCCCAACCCAGATCGCCAGCTTGGTGTGCTCGGCGTCGTTGATCTGCATCGGCGGGCACGGCGGGAAGCAGGCACCGCAGCAGATGCATTTCTTCTCGTCCACTTCGAGTGACGGCTTGCCGTTGACCATGGCCGGGCGAATGGCCGCGACCGGGCAGCGCGCGACAACCGACGGACGCTCGCATACGTTGGCGACGAGGTCGTGGTTGATCTTCGGCGGCTTGGTGTGCTGGACGTTGATCGCGATGTCACCCTGGCCACCGCAGTTGATCTGGCAGCACGAGGTCGTGATGTGCACGCGGTTCGGCATGTTGGCATTGCGGAACTCGTCGATCAGCTCGTCCATCATCGACTTGACCACACCCGACGCATCGGTACCCGGGATGTCACAGTGCAGCCAGCCCTGGGTGTGCGAAATCATCGTCACGGAGTTCTGCGTGCCGCCGACGATGAAGCCGGCGCCTTCCAGCGCGTCGATCAGCGGCTGGACCTTGGCCTCGTCGGTGACCATGAACTCGATGTTCGAACGGATCGTGAAGTGGACATAGCCCTCCGCGTACGTGTCACCGATCTCGCACAGCTTGCGCAGCGTGAACACGTCGAGGATGCGCTGGGTGCCGGCGCGCACGGTCCACACCTTGTCGCCGTGCGTCGCAACGTGCAGCAGCACGCCCGGACGGGGATGTTCGTGGTACGCCCACATACCGAAGTTGCGACGCATGACCGGGTGCATGTACTGGAACGGATCAGGGCAGCCTGTCTCGATCGGTTCGCGCATTTCTTTCGCCATTTTTCCCTCCAAAGAGCGGGGCTATTCGCGTAAAGCTTTCCCTGCGAAGCGGCTGTGTTTCACAGCCGCCCCGCGGGACGGGTTTCAGTCTTGAGGTCAGGTCTCGGTCAGGACGCTTCGGCCTGGCGCTCGAACCACTTGACCGCTTCGGCATCCCAGCCGTCCATACGGACGTAAGAGCACTCGCGCGGGTGGTTGACCATGTTCGGGTCCACGTCGACGTCGATGCCTTCGAGGAAATTGACCAGCCCGATGCGCTCGATCATCTCGCCGCAACGCTCGTGCTCGAGGGCGTTCTCGGCCCAGAAGTCGATGATTTCTTCGGCCAGTTCGACCAGGCTCTCCCAGTCTTCCTCGGTCTCGAGCTTCTTGAACGGCACGACGACGGTGCCCATCAGGTCGCCGATCTTAAGCGTGCGCTTGCCGCCGATCAGGATCGTGACGCCCTTGTCGTCACCGGGGTGCAGCGCCTTCGGCACGACGTTCAGGCAGTGCATGCAGCGCACGCAGTCCTTGTTGTTGACGGCGAGCGAATCGTCATCTTTGAGCGTCAGCGCATTGGTCGGGCAACGCGTGATGATGTTGTCGATGACGTGCTGGCGACCCTTGCGGCCAACGTAGGCCTTCCACTCGTCCTGGTTGACCTTCATGTCGTCACGCCAGGTGCCGATCACAGCGAAGTCGGCGCGCTCGATGGCGTTCTGACAGTCGTTCGGGCAACCCGACACCTTGAACTTGAACTTGTACGGCAGCGCCGGACGGTGCACGTCGTCGGTGAAATTGTTGACCAGCAGGCGGTGTGCCTTCTGCTCGTTCGTACACGACATCTCGCAGCGCGCCGCGCCGACGCAGGACATCGCGGTACGCACGCACGGGCCCGCGCCGCCGAGGTCCCAACCGTAGTCGTTGATCTCGTCGAAGAAGTGCTGGGTGCCGTCGGTGGTGGTACCGATGAACATGATGTTGCCGGTCTGGCCGTGGAAGGTCACCAGACCCGAACCCCATTTCTCCCAGCTGTCGGCCAGCTGGCGCAGCATGCCGGTGCTGTAATGGTTGCCCGCGGGCGGCTGCACGCGCAGCGTGTGGAATTCCTTCGACTTCGGGAACGCCTTACCGACTTCCGAGAAGCGCGGGATGATGCCGCCGCCGTATCCATAGACCGAAACGGTGCCACCCTTCCAGTAACCCTTGCGGGTTTCGTACGAATGTTCGAGCTGACCGAGCAGGGAGTTGGTCATCTCATTGATGCGTGCTTCCGGGTGCTGGTCACGCAGCCGCTTGATACCGCTGATGAAGCTGGGCCACGGACCTTCCTCGAGCTGGTCGAGCATGGGTGTTGGATACTGGTCGATTGCCATGTCGCTGTTTCTCCTGACTAATCGTTCGTATTTGGCGGAGTTCCGCAGTCGCCTAGTCGATGCGATCGACCGAACGACAAGAAGCTGTGATTACCCGGGATAGGGGGACGGACATCTGCTTGCTGGCCGGGTTCCGGGTGCTCTCGGGCGGCCTCCCTATCATCGGGGGCTAATATTAGGGGACCATAGGGTTCATCAATACTCCACCATTGGGGGATATGAAGGGTGGCCGTCTATCCCGAACGGGATATACCCTGTAGTTGACGTGGGTCAAAGCCACCCGGCAGGTCACTGATCCGGCTTGGTTTTCGGAAAATCGCCCCCAAGTGGCACTTTAGCGTATCCTAATATGCGCTCTGAATCTGTCCGGTTCGCTGTCCCATGTCCAACCCGCGGAATACCCCGATGCCCGAACCCGCAATCGTACGACCCGGCGGCCCGTTCGACCTCGACGACGCGACCGCCTATCAGGCATGGCGACGCCTCAAGAACGCTGCCGGGTGCGCGCCGAAACCGGTCGAGATCCAGGACCTCACGCACCTCGACGACAGCGAACGGGCGCGCATCCTCGACGAATGCGCCGTGCGTAATTTCGCGCTGTTCCGGGTCCGCGGGGTTGCCTCCGACGACGAAGCCGCGCTGCAGTCGTTTGGTCGGCGCCTGGGCCTGCTCGACATCGACCAGAACCTGTGCGCCGAGGACAGCGGTGTCACCGCGATCACCGTCAAGCCAACCGCGACCGACAACGTCTACATCCCCTACACCAGCCGACCGCTCGGCTGGCACACCGACGGCTACTACAACGCCGGTCTGGCCCAGGTCAGGGCGTGGCTGCTGTACTGCGTGCAACCCGCCGCCGAGGGCGGCGCGAACGAACTGCTCGATCACGAGATCGCCTACATCCGCGTACGCGACGAAAACCCGGGGTGGATCAGGGCATTGATGGCACCGGACGCCTTTACCATTCCAAGCAACACCGAAGGCGGACAGCAGATACGGCCCGACCACAGTGGTCCGGTGTTTTCCGTATCGCCGGTCGACGGGTCGCTGCACATGCGCTACTCGGCGCGCCAGCGCAACGTCATCTGGAAAGACGATCCGGACACGCTCGCCGCGTCCGCCTTTCTGCTCGACCTGTTCCAGCGCGGCGACGACCGGATGTTCAGGTACCGGTTGGCGGCCGGCGAAGGCCTGATCAGCAATAATGTATTGCATCGGCGCGACGGCTTTCGCGACGCCCCGGAGCAGGGCTTGAAGCGCCTGATCTACCGCGCCCGTTACTACCAGCGCCTGCCGCGACCGGAGGAGTGACCGCAGACATGCTTTACCTCAGCCAGATCCTGATCGCCAACCAGGAGGTGCAGACCTTCGACGATCTCAAGGACGTCGTGAAGGCGTTCGCGCGCCAGGGCGAGATGTTCCTGCGCTTCGACGTGAAGCCGCCCTACCCCGACACGCCGCTCGACTGGGAAGACCAGCTCGAGGCGACGTTCAGCAGCCGCTACTAGGACAACGTGATGATCGACTTCTTCGACCCGAACAAGCTCGAGGACACGGCCGCCGCGTCGCTGCGCAAGGACCTCGGACAGCAGGCCCAACTGGAGGGCGAACTGGTCGAACTGCGCGAGCGACTGAAGCGCCTGCCGGAGAACGCGGCGCCGCTTCAGCGTGCAGCACTCCAGCTCGAAATCGGCCGCGCGCTGCAGATCCTCGAGCGCGGCGACGAGGCCTGGCCGATGGCGTTCACAGCGTTCGGCATCCTGGTCGCCGAGCAGGCGTGGCAGGACGCGGCCGATGCCTGCGACATCCTCTACCAGGCCGATCAGCCCGATTCGCTGATCGCGCTCGGTCACGGCGTCTGGCTCGGCGTAACCTTCCCGATCGACCCGGAGATCTCGGTCCACCTGCTCAGCCACGTCGTCGACGACACGCCCGACGACTCGGACGGCGCCGCGGTCGCTGCGGCCACCGCCGCATTTCTGGCCGACGTGCGGGCCGAAGAGGGTCCGGAACAGGATCGTCTGAGCTTCTTTGCGCAACAACTGCTGGGCCGCGTCGCGCGCCGTCACAGTGAGGTCGAGACGCAGGAGCAATTCGCGCTATGGGTGGCACGGCTGGAGCTGAACGACCCGGACAAATTTCTCGTCCGCCTGCGCAACGTCGTCGACGTCCTGGTCCAGGACCAGTGGTGGTTCGACCGCGACGCGCTGCAGGCGCTGATCCCAGCCGGGTGACCGCCATGCAGGCGGCAGGCAGGTAACGCATGTTCTGGCAAGAAGACGACCAACCCAAGTCATTCGAGATACCCGACGACGTCGTCGACCTGGTGTTCGACATCGAATGCCGCGAACTGCCGGTCGACCACGCGCACGACCTCGCCGCGGCGATTCGGACACACGTCCCGAAGGCGGCCGACGACGCGCGCTTCGGTGTGCACAACATCCACCTCGCCGGCTCACAGAACGGTTGGGAGCGCCCCGACCCGAAACTCGGCCAGCGTCTGATCCTGTCGCGGCGCACCAAGCTGACGATCCGCGTGGCGAAGGAGCACAGCGAAGACGTCCAGCAGGCGCTGCTCGACGCCGAGCTCGACGTCGCCGGCTGCCGCATGAAGGTCGGCAGGGCCAAGTCGAAGAAGCTGTCGAATCAGGGCACGATCTTTTCGCGCTACGTGGTGCTGGAAGACGGCGAGGCCGATGACGAGAACGCCTTTCTGAGGCGCATCGTCGCGCACCTCGCGGCCAACGGGATCCAGATCAAGAAGGCGCTGTGCGGCAGGACCGCCGAGATCGAAGGCCCCGACGGCACGCTGCAGACGCGCAGCATCATGCTGGCAGGGCTGCGTCCCGAGGAATCGATCCGCATCCAGCAGGAGGGCATCGGTCCGCTGCGTGGCATGGGCTGCGGGATTTTCATTCCGCACAAGGGCATAGACGCGGTGAAAAAGGCCGAGGACGACAGCTGAACCGGGCCACCGGGCGGGGTTTTGGCGCGTGGTTCACCAAATCCTGATATTCAAATAGAATCGGCGCCCAGATTTTTCGCCCGCCGGGGCGGATGCCGCGTTGTCCCCTTGATGCCCGCCGGGCCGGGGCCGGCCGCGCAGCTTTCACCCGCGCGGGGACTTTTGGGGCGGAACGCCAAGAAGACTCGTCACGCTTAGAGGAGAAGACACATGGCTTTGGAAGTTAACGGCAAGACCGTGGAGACCGACGGCAACGGCAATCTCGTCGACCCGACTCAATGGGACGAGGACGTGGCCAGGGCGCTGGCCGCCGCCGACGACACCATGGGCGAGCTGACCCAGGAACATTTCGACGTGCTGAAGTACCTGCGCGACGAATACTTCAACAACAACAGCAATCAGCCGATGGAGCGCCAGATCAACAAGGACATGGGCAAGATCTGGGGTAAGAAGATCAGCAGCAAGGACCTCTACCAGTTGTTCCCGGGTGCGCCGAGCAAGCAGGGCAACCGCATCGCCGGTCTGCCGTATATCGCACGCAAAGGCGGTTATTGAGCCACGATCCAGCGGACGGGCTCGGCCCGCCCGACGATCGATCGAAAAGGCAGCCTTCGGGCTGCTTTTTTCATTTTGCCATCCGCAATGCACGGGTTCTTGAGTCACTGCGAGCGTTGGAAAGGTGTTGTTCGCGCTTCGCCCGGATTTATTTTTGAAAGCGCTCGGTGGAGCGCG
>JAGRGY010000035.1 GCA_020445255.1 Gammaproteobacteria bacterium | reverse complement strand
ACAAGGCCGCGCGCGAGATGAAGCACCGCATCGAGCACCTGCTCGGGCAACCGGTCGGCGGCATGTGGGTCGGTACCTTCCACGGCCTCGCGCATCGGCTGCTGCGTGCGCACTGGCAGGAGGCCGGTCTGCCGCAGGGCTTCCAGATCATGGACTCGGACGACCAGCAGCGCCTGGTCAAGCGGATCATCCGCGACATGAACCTCGACGACGCCAAGTGGCCGCCGCGGCAGGCGCAGTGGTACATCAACAAGCAGAAGGACGAGGGCCTGCGCGCCGACCACCTCGACCACGGCGGCGACCCGTATCAGCGTCAGATGATCGCGATCTACCGTGAATACGAGGCCGCGTGCCAGCGCGCCGGCACGGTCGACTTCGCCGAGCTGCTGCTGCGCGCGCATGAGCTGTGGCGCGACCGCTCTGACGTCTTGCAGCACTACCGCGAACGCTTCGGCGCGATCCTGGTCGACGAGTTCCAGGACACCAACGCGATCCAGTACGCCTGGCTGCGCCTGTTGGCCGGCCAGGACGACAAGCTGTTCGTCGTCGGCGACGACGACCAGTCGATCTACGGCTGGCGCGGCGCGCGGGTCGAGAACATCCAGGACTTCCAGGCCCACCATCCGAACGCGACCGTCGTGCGCCTGGAGCAGAACTACCGCTCGACCGGCAACATCCTCAACGCCGCCAACGCCGTGATTGCGAACAACCCGACCCGGCTCGGCAAGCAACTGTGGACCGCCGATGGCGACGGCGAGCCGATCCGCGTGTACGGCGCGTTCAACGAGGTCGACGAGGCGCGTTTCGTCGTCGACCGCATCGCCGCCGCCGTCGCGCACGGTATGCGGCGCAGCGAGTGCGCGATCCTGTACCGCACGACCGCGCAGTCGCGGCTGTTCGAGGAGGCGCTGATCCAGGCGGGCATGCCGTATCGCGTCTACGGCGGGCTGCGCTTCTTCGAGCGCGCCGAGATCAAGGATGCACTGGCCTACCTGCGCCTGGTGTCGAACCGTCACGACGACCCGTCGTTCGAGCGTGCGGTCAACCAGCCGCCGCGCGGCATCGGCCCGCGCACGCTCGACGCGGTGCGCGCGCACGCGCGCGACTTCGGTTGCTCGCTGTGGCAGGCGGCCGGTGACCTGCTGCGCGGCGGTGCGATGGCCGCGCGCGCGGCGAATGCGCTGCGCGGCTTCCTCGAACTGGTGGATGGGATCGATGCCGACAGTGACGGCCAGGAGCTGGTCACACGCGCCGAGTCCGTCATCGACGCATCGAAGCTCAAGGAGCACTTCGACAAGAGCCGTGACGGCAAGGGCCAGGACCGCATCGAGAACCTCGACGAACTGGTCAATGCGTGCCGCCAGTTCGAGATGCCCGGCGACGAGGACGGCGCCGACAGCGGCCTGTCCGAGATGGATGCGTTTCTCGCGCACGCCGCGCTCGAGGCCGGTGACACCCAGGCCGACGAATACGAGGACTGCGTACAGTTGATGACGCTGCACTCGGCCAAGGGCCTGGAGTTCCCGCTAGTGTTCATCGGCGGTGTCGAGGAGGGCCTGTTCCCGCACAGCATGTCCGCCGACGACCCGCAGCGCCTCGAGGAGGAACGGCGCTTGTGTTACGTGGGTATGACGCGCGCGATGGCGCAGCTGTATCTGAGCTATGCCGAGAGCCGCCGCCTGCATGGCTCGGAGAGCTATCCGATGGCGTCGCGCTTCCTGCGCGAGATCCCTGCCGAGCTGATCGAGGAGGTGCGTGCGCGGCCGAACGTGAGCCGGCCCTACACGCCCGGTCGCGGCTCGCTGAGCTCGGCGCAGGAGGAGACCGGTCTGCACCTCGGCCAGCGCGTGCTGCACCCGAAGTTTGGCGAGGGCGTCGTGCTGAATGCCGAGGGCCAGGGCAACGGCGCGCGCGTGCAGGTGAATTTCGAGGATGTCGGGTCGAAGTGGCTGGTCGTCGCGTACGCGAACCTGACACCGGCATGAAACCGGGAGCGACGGCTCCGGGGCGAGATTCCGGCGACGGGGCGTTGAATGCCTCGACCCGCGACCCGCACCCCTCGTCCATGGCGCCGGAATCGGCCGCTCAGATCCCGATGTCCGTCTACGTCCACGTCCCCTGGTGCATACGCAAATGCCCGTACTGCGACTTCAACTCGCACGCGGTCCAGGGTGACATCGACCAGACCGGCTACGTGCAGGCGCTGCTGCGCGACCTGGATATCCAGCTCGCCGAACGCCCCCTTGCACCGGCGCTGAGTCTGTTCATCGGCGGCGGCACACCGAGTCTGTTCGACGGGTCTGCGATCGGCGCACTGATCGATGGCATCGATCGTCGCCTTGGCCTTGCCGGCGATGCCGAGATCACGCTCGAGGCCAATCCCGGCACGGCCGAGGCGGGTCGCTTCGCCGACTACCGCGCGGCCGGGGTGAACCGACTGTCGATCGGCGTGCAGAGCCTCGACGATGCGCGGCTTGCCGCGCTCGGGCGCATCCACGATGCCGCCGAGGCGGTGAACGCGGTGCGCATGGCGCGCGCGGCCGGGTTCGCCAACATGAATCTCGACCTGATGTATGGACTGCCGGGTCAGGACGTAACGACCGCGCTCGCCGACCTGCGCGGCGTAATCGGGCTGGAGCCGACGCACGTGTCCTGGTACCAGCTCACGCTCGAACCGAACACCTGGTTCCACCACCGTCCGCCGCCCGGTCTGCCCGACGACGATGGCCTCGCCGACATCATGGACGCCGGCCAGGTCCTGCTCGCCGAATCCGGATTCGCCCAGTACGAGGTCTCGGCCTATGCCCGCGACGGATTCCGCTGTCGCCACAACCTGAATTACTGGGGTTTCGGCGACTACCTCGGCATCGGCGCGGGCGCGCACGGCAAGCGAACCTTGCCGGGTCACGCCGTTGTGCGGACCACGCGGCCGCGCCAGCCGCGGGTCTACCGCGAGACGGTCGCGCGCGGTGAGCCGGCGCAGATCGCGCAGGTGTCGCCGGCGGATCTTGCCGCCGAGTTCATGTTGAATGCCTTGCGGCTGAACCAGGGCGTGCCGGCAGCCTGGTTCACCGCACGCACCGGGCTCGCCGAGGCCCGCATCGAGGCGACGCGGGCGCGCGCGGTGGCACGCGGTCTACTGGCCGACGTGCACGACCGGATCGCCCCGACGCCGCTTGGCCAGCGTTTTCTCAACGATCTGCTGATCATGTTCGAGCGCGGAGCGGACGAATGACCGAACCACTGGCGATGCAACAGGTACAGTGCCCGTATTGCGGCGAGACGATCGAGCTCACGGTCGACACGTCGGCCGGCGAACAGGCCTATATCGAGGATTGCAGCGTCTGTTGCCGGCCGATCGAGGTGCAGCTGGTCGCCGGGGGTGACGAATGGATGCTGCTGACGAGGCGCGACGATGACTGACTATGCACCGATCGACTGTGACCAGCACTCGCTATTGGAGGTGCTGGCGATGCGGCGTACCCGCGTGCAGGTCGACGCCGTCGACGAGCGCGGCGCCCCGCTGCACGCCGAGGGCCGGGTCAGCGACGTGGTGACCCGCGAGCGCGCCGAGTACCTGGTCGTCGACACCGCCGAAGGTGCCGTCGCGGTGCGCCTGGACCACCTGCGGCGGCTGCGTGGGCAGGCCGGCGACGCGCTCTGGTGTCAGAAACCCGGCGGTTCCGATTAGCAAAAATAAGTTATTGAATTTAATAAATAAAATGCGGGAACCACGATCCCCTTTCAACCCTTAAATTCCGCAAGACAGCCCGCAAAAACCTGTGCTAGCTTGGGGTCGCTTCAAGCAAGAAAACCGACTGTTGTCGGCCGACCCAGCGAAGACTTTAGGGTGATTGCGATGGACAACAAAAACACTGCCGAGATCGATTTTGACACCTGGGCCGAGGTGGCGCGCACTGACCCCGCGGCGTTTGAGGCGATGCGTCTCAAGGCCATCGAGGACGTGATCGAAAGCGCCCCCGAGCACAACCGCGAGCGCCTGCGCCGCCTGCAGTGGCGGATCGACCAGGAACGCCGGCTGGCGCGCACGCCTATTGCGGCGTGCATGCGCATCTCGCGCATGATGTGGCGTGCGGTGCTCGGTCCAAACGGGCTCAACGAGCGCTTCGGCGAGCTGCAGCGAATGTTTCACGGTCAGGCGGATGCCGCACCGGCGGAACCGCAGCCGTGCGCCGATGTGCTGCTGTTCGCGCGCGCCAACGACTGAACCTGCGCTCCGGGCCGGCGGGTTGTCCGCCGGCCCGAACTTGCATTCCACCCGCCGTTGATCTAAGGTACGCGGCCTTTCGCGCCGCGCGCGCCACACCGGAATTCAACCGGCCGGCTTCACGCCGACGGTGCCTGGAGTAGATACAGACATGAAAGCGGACCTGCACCCGAATTACACCGACATCAAGGTCGTCTGCAGTTGCGGCAACAGCTTCGAGACCCGCTCGACCATCGGCGGCGACACGCTCCAGGTCGAAGTGTGCTCGGCGTGCCACCCGTTCTACACGGGACAGCAGAAACTGATGGACACGGCTGGCCGTGTCGATCAGTTCCGCAAGCGTTTTCGTCGCTAAGCGGCAGGCGACTGGCGACAGCTGCAGGAAGGCGCCCCAGCGGCGCCTTTTCTCGTTTGGTTCGCCGCTGCACACCGATGTAGCCCCGAACCGACAAAACGAAAACCCACCGGAGCCACCGCGATGAGCGCAGACGACAACAAGCACGCCGACCATGAGATCAACCAGGCCGCGCTCGAGTACCACGCCAAGCCGCGTCCCGGAAAGATCAGTGTCGAAGTCACGAAGTCGACCCGAACCCAGCGCGATCTAGCGCTCGCCTACACGCCCGGCGTCGCGGAACCGGTACGGCGCATCGCCGCCGACCCGCAGGATGCATACCGCTACACGGCCAAGGGCAACCTCGTCGCCGTGATCACCGACGGCAGCGCCGTGCTCGGGCTCGGCAACGTCGGCGCGCTGGCCGGCAAGCCGGTCATGGAAGGCAAGGGCGTGCTGTTCAAGCACTTCGCCGATATCGATGTGTTCGACATCGAGGTCAACGCCAAGCGACCGCAGGAATTCATCGAGACGGTCATGCGCATCGCGCCGACCTTCGGCGGCATCAACCTCGAAGACATCGCTGCGCCGCACTGCTTCGAGATCGAGCAGTCGCTGATCGAGCAGCTCGACATACCGGTCTTTCACGATGACCAGCACGGTACCGCGATCATCATCGCCGCCGGTCTGTTGAACGCACTCGAGCTGCAGCGCAAGCAACTGGACTCGGCGAAGATCGTGATCCTCGGTGCGGGCGCGGCGGGTATCGCCGCCGTGCGTCTGCTGATCGCCATGGGCGCGCATCGCGACAACTTCCTCGTTCTCGACCGCAAGGGTGTGATCCACCTCGGCCGCAAGGATCTGAACTCGTACAAGTTCGGCGTCGCAGTCGAGACCGAGGCGCGCACCCTGGAAGATGCGATGCGTGGAGCCGACGTGTTCATCGGCGTGTCCGGTCCCGACCTGGTCAGCGCAGACATGCTGGCGTCGATGGCCGACCGGCCGATCGTGTTCGCGCTGTCCAACCCGGTGCCCGAGATCCGTCCCGAGGTCGCGGCGCGCGTGCGCGACGACATGATCATGGCCACCGGGCGCTCGGATTACCCGAACCAGGTCAACAACGTGCTCGGATTCCCGTTCATCTTCCGCGGCGCACTCGACGTGCGCGCGCGCCGCATCAATGAGGATATGCAGATCGCGGCCGTGCATGCACTCAAGGACCTCACCCACGAGCCGGTGCCGCAGGCCGTGCTCGACGCTTACGGCCTCGAGGCGCTGGCGTTCGGACCCGGGTACATCCTGCCGAAGCCGCTCGATGCGCGCCTCAAGGACGTGATTCCTCCGGCCGTCGCGCGTGCCGCGATCGACAGCGGTGTCGCCCGCGTCGACTGGCCCGACCACTACCCGGCACGCTGAAACCCTCTGCGCGTGTCCGGTCCGCGGCCGCTGTGCCGCGGGCCCTGCCCAATCTTCGTCTAAGCTGATGGCATCAGGCACTAAGCTGGTGCATGCGGATCACTGCCGTTGGCCCGCGCGACTGCGCCGCAGGCCGATTCAGACAGGATGGGAGAACAAGAATGCAGAAGGTGGCAATCATCGGCGCCGGGCGCGTCGGTGAGACGACGGCACAGATCCTCGCGGAGCAGGAGATCTGCCGCGAGGTGGTTTTGATCGACATCCGCGAGGATGCCCCGCAGGGCGTTGCCCTCGACATCTTTCAGACCGCCCCGTTCTTCGAGTTCGATACCCGGGTGACCGGTAGCAACGATCCGGCCGCGATGCAGGATGCGAACCTGGTGGTGGTCACCGCGGGGATACCGCGCAAGCCGGGCATGTCGCGCTCCGACGTGCTGGATACCAACGTCAAGGTCATCGATGGCATCGTTGCCGACATCGTGCGTTTCGCACCCGACGCGATCGTAATCATGGTGACGAATCCGGTCGATGTCCTGACGTATCGCGTGGCGCAGCTCACCGGCTGGTCGCGTGAACGCGTGCTCGGTCAGGCCGGGGTACTCGACGCGTCGCGCATGGCCGCGTTCATCGCACTGGAGACCGGGTTCTCGACCCGCGATATCACAACCATCGTTCTGGGCGGCCACGGTGACCTGATGGTGCCCGTACCGCGGTTCTGCACGGTCAACGGCGTTCCGATCTCACATTTCATCGAGCCCGACACGATCGACGAGATCGTGCAGCGTACCCGCGGCGGCGGGGCGGAAATCCTTGCCCTGCGCAAGAACTCGAGTGCGTACGACGCGCCCGGTGCATCGGTCGCGGCGATGGTCGATGCCATCAGCCACCATCGCAATCGACTGCTGCCATGCGTGGCCCTGCTCGATGGCGAGTACGGTGAACGGGACGTCGCGATGGGCGTCCCCTGCCTGCTCGGCAATCGTGGTTTGGCGCAGGTGATCGATCTCGGTCTCGACGACGCGGAGATGGCCCTGTTTCGCGAATCGGTTGCCAGCGTGCGCGCCGATATCGGGCGCATGACGCCCCCGGATTGAGCAGGCGTGCATGTCCTGCCCCTGCTTCGTGCATTGAAAATGGACGACCAGGTTGCCAGCTAATTCCAATGCTCGGCGCGATTTCCCAGTGTGCTAGGCTGTTCGGCCTAGCGGTCTGTCGGGCTCGACCGTTTGATGCAGTACATCCCGGCGGCACGCCGGAGTGGTGAACTGTCGACGAAGGCGGTGAGCCAAACCGGTTGACGGTACGGGGCATGTCCCCGAACAGTGTCAGCACCAACAGACTGTGATCCAGTCAACACCAAGAGGTACGGCCACATGTCTGACAGGAAAGCCACCCTCACGTTCAACGAAACCGGCAAGTCGATCGAACTCGACATCCTTTCCGGGACCGAGGGTCCGGACACCATCGACATCACCAGTCTCTACGGCCAGGCCAAGGTTTTCACCTACGACCCCGGGTTCATGTCGACGGCCAGCTGTAACAGTTCGATCACCTACATCGACGGCAACGAGGGGGTGCTGCGCTATCGCGGTTACCCGATCGAGCAGCTCGCGGCCCAATCCACGTTCATCGAAGTCGCGTACCTTCTGCTGTACGGAGAGTTACCGGACAGGCAGCAGCTCGACTCCTTCTCCGACATCATTACGCATCACACGATGATCAACGAGTCGCTGCTGCGTTTTTTCCAGGGTTTCCACAACAACGCGCATCCGATGGCGATGATGGTCGGCGTGGTCGGTTCCCTGTCGGCCTTTTATCACGACGCAATGGACATCAGCGATCCGCGCCACCGCGAGATCAGCGCGCACCGCCTGATAGCGAAGATCCCGACCATCGCCGCTGCATGCTACAAGCACAATGTCGGTGAACCGGTCATGTATCCTCGCAACAGCCTGTCATACACGGCCAACTTCCTGCACATGATGTTCGCGACGCCCTGTGAGGACTACGACGTCGACCCGTTGGCCGAGCGCGCGATGGACTTGCTGTTCATCCTGCACGCCGACCACGAGCAGAACGCGTCGACCTCGACCGTGCGCCTGGCCGGGAGTTCGGGCGCCAACCCCTTCGCGTGTATCGCCGCCGGTACCGCGTCACTGTGGGGGCCGGCGCACGGCGGCGCCAACGAGGCCGTGCTCGACATGCTGGAAGAAATCGGCAGTGTCAGGAACGTCGACAAGTACCTGGCCAAGGCCAAAGACAAGAATGACCCGTTTCGACTGATGGGCTTCGGTCACCGGGTGTACAAGAACTACGATCCGCGCGCCAAGATCATCCGCGATGTCTGTTACCAGGTGTTGGAAAAACTCGCTGACAGCAACAACCCGCTGTTCGAGCTGGCGATGCGCCTCGAGGAGATCGCGTCGCAGGACGAATACTTCCTCGAGAAGAAGCTGTACCCGAACGTCGACTTCTATTCCGGCATCATCTATCGCGCGCTCGGCATACCCGACAGCATGTTCACGGTCATGTTCGCGATCGCGCGCACGGCAGGCTGGGTAAGTCACTGGATGGAGATGCTCGACGATCCCAAGCACCGTATCGGGCGTCCGCGCCAGCTCTACCAGGGCGCCACGCGGCGCGATTACCCACCGCTCGACCAGCGCTGATCGCTCCGCCCGTCGATCAGCATCTGCAGCTGGTCGCGGTCGAGCCGTTCCAGGCGGCGCGTGTTGGCAAGCGGATCGCGGGGTGGATCGCCGTGCGATCCGCGCGGCAGGATCACCAGCTCGACACGCGTGTCGCCCGCCATGAATCGCAGTGCGGGCCAATCGATGCGCCGTTCACCGGCGTGCAGCAGCGAGGCCTCGGCGGTGCGCCACGGAATGTGCCGGTCGTCGAGATGCATGATGACCTGTTCAGGTGTGTCGGCACGTAGCAGCAGCCGGATCCGGTCGAGCGGGCCGTCTCCGTGAACCAGCGACCCCGCCAGTTGCGGTTCGAATGCCGCAAGGTCGCACATCGCGTCCAGCGCCAGCCGCCGACACGCGTGCAGTTGATTCAACTGCTGGGGCCGGAACAGCCGCCGGTACTCGTCGACCGCTGTCCGCAGCTGTTCCGGCGACGCCGCCATGTGTGCGGATCGGATTCCTGCCTCACGCGCCATGCGTTGTACGGCGGCCGCGAGTTCGTAACCTTCGTCGACGACCAGTTTCGCTGCGCGCGCGACCAGCCCGCGCTGGTCGGGCCGCTTGTCCTTCCGGCGTTTCAGAACAGGTCCTGAGTGGGCGGCGGGGCGACTGCCGCGCGGCCCTCACCACCGGTGGAACTGTCCACTGACGGCGCGTTCTCGGCGCGAAACACCTCGAACAGGGCGTCTTTCGCGCCTGCGCGCGCCGCCGCGCCGGTCTGTGGATCGATTCGGACGGTGACGATGCCCGGTGGCTCCTGCAATTCGGTCTCGGGGGTGTCCTTCAGCGCAACGCGCATGAAATCCATCCACGCCGGCAGCGCGGCCTTGCCGCCATACTCGCCGCGCCCGAGCTTGCTGTTGTCGTCGAAACCGACCCACGCATTGGCGACCAGCTTCTGGTTGAAGCCATTGAACCAGGCATCCCGCTGGTCGTTGGTCGTGCCGGTCTTGCCGGCGAGATCGGAACGTCCGAGCTCGCGCGCCTTGGTCGCAGTTCCGCGGCGGATCACGTCCTGCATCATCGAAACCATCAGAAAGCGATTGCGTGCATCGAGGACGCGAGGCGCGACCGGTCGGCCCTCCGCATCCTTGTCGGTACCTTCCACGCAGTCGCTGCACACGGTGGGGGGCTCGGTGCGGAAGACCACACCTTCGCCATCCTGTTCGATGCGTTCGATCACATGGGGCTCGACACGGTAGCCGCCGTTGGCGAGGATCGCGTAGCCCCTGGCCATCTGCCACGGCGTGACGCTGGCGCTGCCGAGCGCGAGAGACAGGTTGTGCGGCAACTCGTCGGGGTTGAAGCCGAAGCGTGCGATGTGGGCGAGCGCGTTGTCGATGCCCATGCTGCGCAACAGGCGAATCGAAACCAGGTTGCGGGACTTGGCCAGGGCCTCGCGCAGGCGGGTGGGCCCGAAGAACTTGCCCGATGCATTCTCGGGTCGCCATGCGCCTTCCAGGCTCGGGTCGTCGAACACAACCGGCGCGTCGTTGATCAGGCTGGCGGGCGTGAAGCCGTTTTCGAGCGCGGCCGAGTAGATGAAAGGTTTGAAACCCGAACCCGGCTGGCGAAATGCCTGGGTCACCCGATTGAACTTGCTCTGGTAGAAATCGTAGCCGCCGACCAGTGCACGCACCGCGCCGTCCGCGGGATCCAGTGCGATCAAAGCGCCGGCCGCTCGCGGAACCTGCGCCAGCCGCCATGCCGGTGATGGTTCGTCGCCCTTGGTCTTCCTGACCTGGACCTCGCGCACGCGGATCACGTCGCCGGGTGCGAGTATGTCGGATGCCTTCTTCGGTGCCGCACCGACCCGGTCGCTGTTGACGAACGGCTTGGCCCAGTTCATTTGCTCCCAGTCGATCGCAACCTCGCGTCCTTCACCGAGATAGACGGTAGCGCGCCTGTCGTCGACCTGGGTGACGATGCCCGCCAGCAGCAGGCCGACCCTGGCACGATCTGCGAGCGCCGCGTCGAGGGCCTCCCGATCGCCCGGCAGCGGATCGAGACGTTCTTCCGGACCGTAGTAACCATGGCGCTCGCTGTAGGCGTCGAGGGCATTGCGGATGCCGGTGTTTGCTGCGCTTTGCTCGCGCGCATCGATCGTCGTGTAGACGGTGTAGCCGCCGGTATAGGCGTCGTCACCGAAGCGTTCGACGATATCGCTGCGCACCATCTCAGCGACATAGGGTGCTTCGACCTCGATGTCGGCCGTATGCCGGCTCGCCGTCACCGGCATGGCGACGGCTTCATCATGCTGCTGCGCCGTGATGTACCCCAGGTCGCGCATCCGGCCAAGCACGTAATTGCGGCGTTCGACTGCGCGCGGGGGATTGGTCAGCGGGTTGAAGTTCGACGGTGCCTTGGGCAGGCCGGCGATCATCGCGGTTTGCGCAAGGTCGAGTTCATCGACGGTTTTGCCGTAGTACACGCGTGCCGCTGCACCCACGCCATAGGCGCGATGGCCAAGGTAGATCTTGTTCAGGTACAGCTCGAGGATCTCCGATTTACTGAGCTGGTTCTCGATCCGCAAGGCGAGGAAGATCTCGCTGAGCTTGCGGGTGTAGGTCTTCTGGCTGGTCAGGTAGAAATTACGGGCGACCTGCATCGTTATGGTGCTGCCGCCCTGGGTCTTTTTGCCGGTCAGCGCCAGCTGGACCCCGGCACGCAACAGGCCGCGGTAGTCCACGCCGGGGTGGTCGTAGAAATTGGCATCCTCGGCCGACATGAAGGCCCGCACCATCCGCTCGGGGATCTGGTCGATCTTCAACGGGATGCGGTGCTTCTCACCGAATTCGGCGATCAGCCCACCGTCGCGGCTCAGCACCTTCAGCGGCACCTGCAGCCTGACATCGCGCAGATTGTCGATATCCGGAAGCTCTGGTTCGAGATAGTAGTAGGCGGCCCCGATGGCGATTGCGCCGCCGACGGCGGCGAGCACCGCCAGGGTCAGACCGATCTTAAGGAGTCTCCACAGCCACTTCATGCGCTTGATCACAGAATTCCACGAGTTACCCGATTCCGTCGCCCGGTCGGTCGCGAACGGCCCGCTATACTAGCCCGAAACCCGGTGTCGTTCGCGGCGGATCGCCCCGATCGGGGTCCGCTGCCGGGGTCGTCAGGCCGCGATCGGCAACGTGGAAATGGGTCCGGCCATGCGCCCCGCGTGACAGGCCCGGATGCTCTCCGATCCTATTTCCTTCTAAATAAAGGAACCTTAGTCTTATACTTCAACGCAGTTATTAAAGACATTCCTCCAGGCTGCCGTTAATTCGGCAACGAGAGGCCGGACGCCCCTGCGCCCGGGCCCACATACCACCTTAAGGAAGCTGGAACCAAAACCGTCATGGGCCTGTTTACCCAGAAGAAAGTTCCGCTGCTCGGGCTGGATATCAGCTCCACGGCGGTCAAGCTGCTCGAACTGAGTCAGCAAAGTGGTCGGGGGGGTGTGCGCTACCGTGTAGAGAGCTACGCGGTCGAGCCGCTGCCATCCACCGCGGTGGTCGAAAAGAACATCGCCGACGTCGATGCGGTCGGGAAGGCGGTCCGCGCCGTGATCCGCAAGGCCGGCACCCGCAACAAGCGGGCGGTCGTCGCGGTGTCCGGCTCGGCCGTGATCACCAAGCTGATTTCGATGCCGGCGTCGCTGTCCGAGCGGGAGATGGAGAGCCAGATCCAGCTCGAGGCCGATCAATACATCCCCTACCCGCTCGAAGAGGTCAACATCGACTTCCAGGTCCTCGGCACGTCCGAGAAGAGCCCGGAGCTGGTCGATGTGTTGCTTGCGGCGTCGCGCAGCGAGAACGTCGACGACCGCGTCGCCGCGCTCGAACTCGCCGGGCTGACGTGCGAGGTCGTCGATGTCGAGGCCTACGCGATGGAAAAGGCTTGTACACAGCTGGCCGACCAGTGGCCGAACGGTGGCGCGGACCAGACCATCGCTGTGGCCGATATCGGCGCGACCACGACCACGCTCAACGTGATGCACAACAACCACATCGTGTACACACGCGAGCAGAATTTCGGTGGACGCCAGCTCACCGAGGAGATCCAGCGTCGCTACGGACTGTCGGTCGAGGAAGCCGGCATGGCCAAGCGGCAGGGCGGCCTGCCCGACAATTACATTCCGGAGGTGCTGGAGCCTTTCAAGGAGGCAATGGCGCAGCAGGTGAACCGCTCGATCCAGTTCTTCTATTCGGCGAGCCAGTTCAACAGCGTCGATCTGGTGGTACTTGCCGGCGGCAGTTCCTCAGTGCCGGGTATCGACGATCTGATCAGCGAGCGTCTCGGCGCCGAAACCATGATCGCCAATCCGTTTGCAAACATGGCCGTCGCATCGAGGGTCAAGCCGCAGGTGCTCAGCAACGACGCCCCGGCGCTGATGATCGCCTGTGGCCTGGCATTGCGGAGTTTCGACTGACATGGCGCAGATAAACCTACTTCCATGGCGTGAGAAGCTGCGCAAGCAGCGCAAGCGCGAATTCGGATTCATCACCCTGGGTGCGCTCGTCCTGACCGTACTCGGCATGGGCTATTGGCATCTGTTCGTGCAGGGCCAGATCGACAACCAACAGAAACGCAATACGTTTCTGGAGGGCGAGATCAAGAAAGTCGACAAAGAGATCAAAGAGATAAAAGATCTCGAACACACGCGACAAAAGCTCATTGCACGCATGAAAGTCATCGAGGACCTGCAGGTCAGCCGGCCGCAGATCGTCCACCTGTTCGACGAGCTGGTGACGGTGCTGCCAGACGGCGCCTACCTCACGCAACTCGTCCAGCGCGGGAAGAACGTGACGCTCAATGGCCGTGCACAGTCGAACGCGCGGGTGTCAACGTACATGCGCAACATCGAGGGAAGCCCCTGGATGGGAAATCCGAAACTGAGCATCATTGAAAACAAGGACAAGAAAGGTGATTCGACCAATTCGAGCACTTTCCAGCTCGGCCTGGTCCAGGTTGTGCCCAAAGGGGAGGCGCAGCCATGAATCTGCAGGATCTCAACGAACTCGACTTCAGCAACATTGGCGACTGGCCGGCGCTGGTCAAGGCCATTTTGGTGCTGATCCTGTGCGCGCTGGTTGGCGTGGGCTGGTACTTCTACGACATCGAGGACCAGTACAAGGATCTGGAACGCAAACAGAAGACCGAAAGCGATCTGCGCCTGGATTTCGAGACCAAACAGGCCAAGGCCGCCAACCTCGATGCCTACAGGGCGCAACTCGCGGAGATGAAGGAATCCTTCGGGGCGATGTTGCGGCAGCTGCCCAACAAGACGGAGGTGGCCGACCTGCTGGTCGACGTGTCGCAGACTGGACTGGCAGCTGGGTTGGAGTTCGAACTGTTCCAGCCGCAGGGCGAGGTGCCGAAGGATTTCTACGCCGAATTGCCGATCAAGATCCGCGTGCTCGGCAAGTACCATGAATTCGGCGAGTTCGTCAGCGGTCTCGCGGCACTGCCGCGCATCGTCACCATCCACGACGCGGAAATCAAGGCAAAGTCAGCCAAGGAAAGTGACATCCTTGTCCTCGAGGCGACAGCGCGCACGTACCGCTATCTCGACGAGGCAGGTGAATGAACATGCGCAAGTACCTGTTACTCACCCTGCCATGGCTGCTCGCCGCGTGTGCGAACAACGACATGTCCGACCTCCGCACCTATGTTGACGAAGTGAGGGGCCGTCCCCCTTCGGGTATCGAGCCGATCCCGGAGATCAAACAGGCGATTGGATTCGTCTACGAAGACAAAGGACGGCGCGACCCATTCACGCCACCGGAAGCGGAAAATGAAGCGGCGGAAGCGGTACTCGACAATGGTATCCGCCCCGATCCAAACCGGCGCAAAGAAGAACTCGAATCATTTACGCTCGACTCATTGCGCATGGTGGGTACGCTCGAGCAGAACGATGAGACTTGGGCTTTGATCAAGACCAAGGACGGAACGATCCATCGTGTATCGCCTGGCAACTACATGGGCCAGAATGACGGCAAGATCACGCGCATAAGCGAAGATAAAATAGAGCTGATAGAAATCGTTCCCACAGGCAACGGCTTCCTCGAGCGGGAAGCGGCCGTCGCGCTGGGCGAGGAATAGGAGAAAGGCACGATGTATAGCAAGGTTAAGGCGCACAAGTCCGTGATGGCTGGCGTGCTGTTGCTCTTGGGCCTGGTGTCGGGGGCACTGGCCAACCAACTGCAGGACATCAGCTTCTCGGCGTTGCCCGGCAACCGGGTCGAGATCGTGCTGACGACCAGCGAACCGGTCGGTGAGCCCAGTTCATTCACGACCGACAACCCGGCCCGCATCGCGATCGATCTGGCCAATACCACCAACGCGCTGACGCAAAAGATCACACCGGTCGCCATCGGTGTGGCGCGCAGTGTCACGGCGATCGAGGCGGGGGACCGTACCCGCGTGGTCATCAACCTGCTCGAACAGGTGTCGCACGAGATCCGCAGTGACGGCAACAAGCTCTATGTCAGCATAGGTGCCGGCGGTGGAGCGGGCACGATGTCCGCGACGGCGGCCCCGAGCGCGGCGGTCGCATCGGGACGTACCGTCCAGGCACGTCAGGGCCAGGCGCTCGCGAACATCGATTTCCGCCGTGGTACCCAGGGCGAAGGTCGGGTAGAGATCGAACTGTCCGACCCCTCGGTCATCGTCGACATGCGCCAGCAGGGCGACAAGGTACTGCTCGACTTCATTGATACCAAGTTGCCCGCGCAACTGGCGCGCAAGCTCGACGTCACCGATTTCGCGACGCCGGTGCAATCCATCGAGACGCGTCCGGATGGCCGCAACGTGCGCATGACAATCGCGACGGCGGGCGAGTTCGACCACCTTTCTTACCAGACGAACAACACCTACACGGTCGAGTTTCGTGCGTTGACCAAGCAGGAGAAGGAGGCGCGCCTCAAGGAACAGCGGATCTTCGAAGGTGAGCGCCTGTCGCTGAACTTCCAGGATATCGAGGTGCGTGCCGTGCTGCAGCTGCTGGCTGACTTCACGGGCCTGAACATGGTCGTCAGCGACACGGTTGCCGGGCGAATCACGCTGCGCCTCAAGAACGTGCCGTGGGACCAGGCCATGGAGATCATCCTCAAGACCAAGGGCCTCTCGATGCGGCGCAACGACAACGTCGTGCTGGTCGCGCCGACCGAAGAGATTGCCGCGCGCGAAAAGCTGGAACTCGAGTCCCAGCAGCAGATCCAGGAGCTGGCGCCGCTGCGTTCGGAGCTGATTCAGGTGAACTATGCGAAGTCGTCCGAGCTCGCATCGCTGCTGAAATCGTCCGAAAACAAGCTGCTGTCGGAGCGCGGCAGCGTGTCGATCGACGAGCGCACCAACACGCTGCTCGTGCAGGACACCGCCGCCAAGCTCAGCGAGATCCGTGCCTTGGTCGGCCAGCTGGATGTGCCGGTTCGCCAGGTCATGATCGAGTCACGCATCGTCATCGCCAACAACGATTTCGCCAAGGATCTCGGCGTGCGCCTCGGGCTCTCGGGTGCCGGTACCATCGACCACAGCAATGTCGGCGTTTTCGGTGGTGGGCTTGAAGGGGATCTCGATGCATCCGCAGTCGCGGGGCCATTCATCACGACGGGAGCTGGCGACAACGAAAACCTGCTCGTCAACCTTCCGCAGACGCTGGCCGCCGGCAGTGGCGGTGCTGCGAACCTGGTGTTGGGCAAGATCGGAACGTACCTGCTGCGCCTCGAGTTGAGCGCGATGCAGCAGGAGGGCAAAGGTGAGGTCGTGTCGAGCCCGCGCGTGATCACGTCGGACCAGAACAAGGCGGTCATCAAGCAGGGTGTCGAGGTGCCGTACCAGGAGGCCACGTCCAGCGGAGCCACGTCGGTGTCGTTCAAGGAGGCGGTGCTGCAACTGGAAGTGACGCCGCACATCACGCCCGATGATCGCGTCATCATGGATCTGAAGGTCAACAAGGACAGCCCGGACTTCACCCGTGCAGTGCTCGGCGTGCCGCCGGTCGACACCCGTTCGCTTGAGACCTCGGTGCTGGTCGACAATGGCGAGACCGTGGTACTCGGTGGCGTGTTCGAGCGGACCAAGTCGAAGAACAAGGCCAGCGTGCCGTTCTTCGGCGACCTGCCCTACGTGGGCTGGGCATTCAAACAGGAGCAGGTCCAGGACGAGAACACGGAGCTGCTGATCTTCGTGACGCCGAAGATCCTCAAGGACACCCTGACCCTCAGGTGACGGTCTGGCGGCCGCCAGGGCTGCGGGCCTGACGCCCGCGGGTCCTGGTCGGGCGCATGACGACGAAACCCGATCGGAGCGATTCGGTCGGGTTTCTTCTTTCAGGAGAATCCCGTCGCGCGCCTGCTTTCCGATGCCCGTGGCACTTGGCCCCCGGCCCTCGGCCCTATACCCTTCGCCCCCATGGCCAAACCCAACCGAATTTTCCTGATTGGCCCGATGGGCGCAGGCAAGACCACCGTAGGCAAGCAGCTGGCCCAGGCGCTCGGCATGGAGTTTCGCGATTCCGATCTCGAGATCCAGCAACGGACCGGCGTCGATATCCCCACCATCTTCGAATACGAGGGCGAGGACGGGTTCCGCCAGCGCGAGCGTCAGATCATCGATGAATTGAGTCAGGTCGACAATGTGGTGCTCGCGACCGGCGGCGGGGCCGTGCTGCGACCCGAAAACCGCCTCAATCTGTCGGCCAGGGGCCTGGTGTTCTTTCTCGCGTGTTCGCCGGAACAGCAGTACGAACGCACTTACCGCGACCGCAACCGCCCGCTGCTGCAGACCGAAGATCCGCTGACCCGGCTGCGTGAGCTGATGGCGGTTCGCGAACCTCTGTACCGCGAGACCGCCGACTACGTGATCACCACCGAGGGTCGTGCCACCCCGACGGTGGCAAATGAGATCCTCGACACGCTGCGAGGCTGATGCACAACCGGCGCCGGGTGTAAGATTCCCAATATCGCCCTATCCGGGCCCGCAAACCACCAGAGCCTATGCGCACGCTCACCGTCGACCTCGGCGACCGCTCGTACCCGATTTACATCGGTAGTGGGCTGGTGGGTGATGCCGCGTTGTACAGACCCCACATCCACGGGCGCCAGGTCATGGTGGTCACCAATGAGACCGTGGCACCGCTGTATCTGGCCAGGGTGCGCGAGGCGCTCGACGGTTGGGACGTCGCCGACGTGGTACTGCCTGATGGCGAGCAGTTCAAGACGCTCGGCGTCCTCGACCGGATCTACACCGCACTGTTGCAGAGCCGGTTTGACCGACGCTGCACACTGGTGGCGCTCGGCGGCGGTGTGATCGGCGACATGGCCGGATTCGCTGCGGCCAGCTATCAGCGCGGTGTGAATTTCATCCAGGTGCCGACGACACTGTTGTCGCAGGTCGATTCCTCGGTCGGCGGCAAGACCGGCGTAAATCATCCGCTCGGCAAGAACATGATCGGCGCCTTCCATCAGCCACAGTGCGTCATCGCGGACACGGCGACGCTGGCCACGCTGCCCGATCGCGAGCTGTCGGCTGGGCTCGCCGAGGTCATCAAGTACGGCCTGATCAACGACCCGGAGTTCTTCGTCTGGCTCGAAGGCAACATGGCCGACTTGGTCGCCCGCGATCCACAGGCCCTGTCGTACGCGATCGAACGTTCTTGCGCCGACAAGGCGGCGGTCGTCGCCGCTGACGAACGCGAGTCGGGCCAGCGCGCCCTGCTCAATCTCGGTCATACCTTCGGACATGCCATAGAGACCGGTATGGGTTACGGCAGTTGGCTGCACGGCGAGGCGGTCGGCGCCGGGATGTGCATGGCCGCCCGTATGTCGGGCAACCTCGGCTGGATGTCCGATGCGCAGGTGAGGCGCATCGAAAGCCTGATCGCCGCCGCCGGTTTACCGACCGATCCGCCGCGCGACGTCGGTGCCGAGCGGTTCGGCGAACTGATGGCGGTCGACAAGAAGGTCATGGATGGGCAGTTGCGCCTGGTCCTGATGCGCGATATCGGGCATTCGGTGATCAGTGCGGACTTCGATCCGCAGGCCCTGCGCAAGACGTTGAGCAGTGCCTGAGCCGGATCACATCCCAGCGTATTTCGAGACGCCGGCACGCGCCGAGCGCCTGCAGTTGCTGCTGCATCTGGTGCGCAATGCCGGTGATGTGGTCTACCTGCGCGCGCCGACCGGCGCCGGCAAGACCCGCTTCGCGCGCCGTTTGCTCGAGCTGCTCGATGACGGCGCAGCCCAGGTCTGGCTGCGCGGAGGTGTCGACAACGACGTCGCCGCTGCGGCCGTCGACCAGCTCGGGCTGAATGACGGCGACGACGCCGGCTGGCCCGAGTCTGTCCTCACCGCATTGTCGGGACAGGATCTGCTCGTGGTTGTCGACGATGCCGATCGTCTGCCGCTGCCGGCGATCGAGCGGCTGGCGGCGCTGCATGCGCAGGGTGGTCGGCTGCTGTTCATCGGCCATGGCGGCCTCGCCCAGACCACGCGCGAGTGGGACGTTCAGTATGTGGATCTGCCGCCGTTCGACCCGGACCAGAGCGCCACGTTCCTGCGCAGCAACGCCGGCGAGGACGCCGCGCATATCAATGACGACCTCGCCGCTTTTTTGCACCATGCCGCGCACGGCCGCCCGGGCGCCCTGCTCGATTCGCTGGGCGAGGTGCTGAATCGCGCGCGTCGACAGGCGGAGGCACGCGGCCGGCGTGACGGTAAGGGACGACGTGCACCATGGCTGTGGATCGGTGCCGGCGTCGTCGCGCTCGGGGTGATCGCTGTGTTGCTGAACCAGGACCGGATCAATGCGCTGTTCGAGCCGGTTGCAGAAGACGCACCGGCCACCGCCCCTTCGCCCCCGCCGATGCCTGCACCGGTGGCAGAAGTCCGCGAATCGCCAGAGCAGCCCATGGTGCCGGCCGAACAGCCGCCGGCGGAACGCATTGCGCACGACGACAGTCTGGCGGCCCCGGCGATCAGTCTGCCGGAAGTGCATCGGGTGCCGGAGGCGGGCGAAATCGCAGACCATGGGGCAGCAATGCCGGAGGTCGCCGTCGTCGGGAACGACAGCGACCCGCTCGAGGCGGTCATGCGCGACGCCATCGACGCTGCCGGTGCCCACCCGGGAGTGACGACAGGCGCCGTCGAGGGTGTGAGCCCGTCGCCGCCCGAAGCGGCCGTAGAGGACGTGACCCCGCAGCCGGCAATGGGCGCGGCCGCCGCGCCGCCAGTGATGGCTGGCGGACCGGTCGCCGATCCGTCCGCGAAACCGGTGAACGACGACGGCCCCACAGCGGTGGCACCTGCGGGCACGACGCCATCGGCGGCCTCCCCGAACAACGGCACGGTGACATCGCCGGCGACAGCCAGGCTGGCGCCCGAGGTGGCCGCGCCACCGCAACCGACACCCATTGCAGCGCCCGTGGTCACGGTTGCAGCTGACGAAGCCGGTCCGGCAGCGACTGCGCCCGGCCCGCAACCGGCCCCGGTCGAGGACCGCGGCGCAACCGCACCGCCTCCGCCGGTACGGCATCCGGCCACCGTCGCAACCGAGGCCGCCCCGGTCGAAGACCGTTCGCAACGTGCCGACGACGTGGCCGGCGACATCGGTCCTGCGCCGGCAACGGCAGTGAAACCCGCCGATACGCCGCCCGCCGCTGCGCCGACGGCCCCGCGGTCGACCGGCGAGTCCGCGACAACGCCGATCGCCGAATCAGGCGGCACGGCGTGGCTGGACAGCCGACCGGGTGCGCACTATACGCTGCAGCTGGTCGCCGCCCGCGACCGCGCCGCGCTGGAAAAGTTTGTCCGCACCCATGCCATCCAACCACCGCATGCGATCTTCGTGCGCACGCTGAACGGCGCCGCCTGGTACTCGCTGGTCGCCGGGGACTACCCGGACCGCGAGGCCGCAGTCGCCGCCCGCGGCCGGCTCGCCGGCAAGCTGTCAACCAAGGATGTCTGGCCGAGAACCTTTGCGTCGATTCGCGATTCGCAGAAATAACAAATAGTTATCGATGCCTGTGGGCAGTACTGTTGCGTCCGGCGGCAAAATGGTGGTTGGAATATTATGATTCCATTATCCTAATCCGTCCGGCCCGCAAAACACCGGCATAGGCTGTCGCGCGGTCGGGGTATGGCACCGTTCGTGAGCGCGGTGCCGGGACGGTCGGCGCGCGACACGCGCAGGCTTGACGTGACGGGACGGGCGGTAACTACCCTGTCGCTCGGATTCCAGTCGTGTTCGTTGACGCCGCTACGGCGCGGCGGGCATGTGTCGAAGTCGGCATGGTCGACAGAACAGAACAATGACGAGGTGTGCGATGAACAACGGTGCCCTGCCGCCGAAACAGGGTCTATACGACCCTGCGAACGAACACGACGCCTGCGGCGTTGGATTTGTCGCGCACATCAAAGGTGAGCGACGCCACGAGATCGTCCGCCAGGGTCTGACGATTCTGGAGCGTTTACATCACCGTGGCGCGGTTGGCGCGGACCCGCGCGCCGGCGACGGCGCCGGTTTGCTGCTGCAGATACCGGATTCGTTCCTTCGCGCGGTCGTCGATTTCGACCTGCCTCCCGCAGGCGACTATGCCGTCGGCATGCTGTTCCTGCCACGCGACGAGCATGCGCGCCACGAGGCGGAGAAGACCGTCGAGGGATTTGTCGCGTTCGAGGGCCAGCGCCTGCTCGGCTGGCGCGACGTCCCCGTCGACAACCGCGGGCTGGGTTACAGCGTGCTGCCTACCGAGCCGGTCATCCGCCAGGTGTTCGTCGGTCGCAGCGGCAAGTGCGCCGACCAGGCGGCATTCGAGCGCAAGCTGTTCGTGATCCGCAAGCAGATCGAGAACCGCATCCGCGAATCCGCGCTCGAGGGCAAGCAGTCGTTCTACTTCACGTCGTTTTCGTCGCGTACGCTGGTCTACAAGGGCATGCTGCTCGCCGGCCAGGTCGGCGAGTTCTACCGCGATCTCAATGACGAGCGCATGGAGTCGGCGTTGGCGCTGGTGCACCAGCGGTTTTCGACCAACACCTTTCCGACCTGGGATCTGGCGCACCCGTTCCGCATGATCGCGCACAACGGCGAGATCAACACCCTGCGTGGCAACGTCAACTGGATGGCGGCGCGCCGCGAGTCGATGGCCTCGGAGATCCTTGGCAGGGACCTCGAGAAGATCTGGCCGCTGATCCCGGAGGGCCAGTCCGACTCGGCATGTTTCGACAACGCGCTCGAGCTGCTGGTCGCCGGTGGCTACTCATTGGCGCACGCAATGATGATGCTGATTCCGGAGGCCTGGTCCGGCAACCCGCTGATGGACAAGGATCGGCGTGCGTTCTACGAATACCACGCCGCGTTGATGGAGCCGTGGGACGGTCCGGCCGCCGTCGCCTTCACCGACGGCCGCCAGATCGGCGCGACGCTCGACCGCAACGGCCTGCGGCCGGCGCGTTACCTGGTCACCGATGACGACCTGGTCGTCATGGGCTCGGAGATGGGCGTTCTGCAGATCCCGGAAGAGAAGATCATCAAGAAATGGCGCCTGCAGCCGGGCAAGATGTTTCTGATCGATATGGAGCAGGGCCGCATCATCGACGACGAGGAGATCAAGTCGGGACTGTCCAGGGCGAGGCCGTATCAGGAGTGGCTGAACAAGACCCAGATCGACCTGCACGGGCTGCCGGAGGTGGTCGGCGCGATGTCGCCGGACCCGGAGACCCTGCTCGATCGCCAGCAGGCCTTCGGTTACACGCAGGAGGACGTCAAGTTCCTGCTTACGCCGATGGTACTGACCGGCCAGGAGGCGATCGGCTCGATGGGCGCCGACAACCCGCCGGCGGTGCTGTCGAACAAGCCGAAACCCCTGTCGAACTATTTCAAGCAGCTGTTCGCCCAGGTCACGAACCCGCCGATCGACCCGATCCGCGAGGAGATCGTGATGTCGCTGGTGTCGCTGATCGGCCCGCGACCCAACCTGCTCGGCCTCGGCAGTGGCGGTGACTATCATCGCCTCGAGGTCAGTCAGCCGGTATTGACCAACGAAGACCTGGAGCGCATCCGCAATATCGAAGACAGCTGCATCGGCTTCCGCACCAAGACGCTGCGCATGACCTATTCCGCCGACGAGGGCGAGGCGGGTCTGGGTCCGGCGCTCGAGGAGTTGTGCCATGCGGCCGAACAGGCCGTACGCGATGACTACAACATACTGATCCTGTCCGACCGCCCGGTGGACGCCGACAACATTCCGATCCCGGCGCTGCTTGCGACCTCGGCCGTGCATCACCACCTGATCCGGCACGGCATGCGCACCGACGTCGGGATCGTCGTCGAGACAGGTGCCGCGATCGAGGTGCACCACTTCGCGACGCTGGCCGGTTACGGTGCCGAGGCGATCAACCCCTACCTGGCGTTCGACACGATTCAGGCCCTGCTGCCGACATTGGCGCATGCACCGGGGGCGAAGGACGTGCCCGATCTGGCCGAGGCGCGCTATCGCTACGTCAAGGCGGTAGGCAAGGGCCTGCTCAAGGTCATGTCGAAGATGGGTATCTCGACCTACCAGTCGTACTGCGGCGCGCAGATCTTCGACGCGGTGGGCCTGACCAGCGCGTTTGTCGAGCGGTACTTCACCGGTACCTCGACGACGATCGAGGGCATCGGCCTGGACGAGGTCGCGGCCGAGGCCGTGCGCTGGCACCGTGATGCGTTCGGCGACGCGCAGGTTTACCGCCGGCACCTCGACGTTGGCGGCGACTACGCATTCCGTCTGCGCGGCGAGGGCCACGTTTGGACACCTGAGACGATCGGCAAGCTGCAGCACGCGGTGCGCGGCAACGACGCCAGGACGTATGCCGACTTCTCGCGCATCGTCAACGAGCAGAACGAAACCCTGCTGACCTTGCGCGGCCTGTTCGATTTCAAGTTTGCTGCCGAGCCGATCCCGCTCGACGCGGTCGAGCCGGCCAAGGAGATCGTCAAGCGCTTCGCGACCGGCGCGATGTCGTTCGGCTCGATCTCGTACGAGGCGCACTCGACGCTGGCGCGGGCGATGAACGCGATCGGCGGCAAGTCGAACACGGGTGAGGGTGGCGAGGAGCCGGAGCGCTTCAATCGGCTGCCGGACGGGTCGATGAACCCGGAGCGTTCGGCGATCAAACAGGTGGCGTCCGGCCGCTTTGGTGTGACCACCGAGTACCTGGTCAACGCCGATGACATCCAGATCAAGATGGCGCAGGGCGCGAAGCACGGAGACTGTGGCCAGTTGCCCGGCCACAAGGTGTACCCGTGGGTGGCCAAGACCCGCCACTCGACGCCGGGTGTGGGTCTG
>JAGRGY010000034.1 GCA_020445255.1 Gammaproteobacteria bacterium | reverse complement strand
GGTGCCCAGGGACAGAATCGAACTGCCGACACGGGGATTTTCAATCCCCTGCTCTACCGACTGAGCTACCTGGGCATAGGGGCTGCGCCGCTGACGGGCGCGAAAGAGGCGGTATTAAAGCGGTGCGGCCTGCATTCGTCAAGCAGGGCACGGCCGGCGCGGATCACTGCGGCTTGTAGTCCGGTGGCGCCTCTGCGCCCTCGCCGAAGAAGAATTTCTCCATCTGTTCCTCAAGGAAGGTGCGCGATTTCGGGTCGACCGGGCTCAGGCGGTACTCGTTGATCAGCATCGTCTGGTGGCGCAGCCATTCCTGCCAGGCCTCCTTCGACACGTTGGCCAGGATGCGCTTGCCGAGTTCGCCGGGATAGGGCGCGCGGTCGAGCCCCTCGGCATCGCGTTTGAGGCGCACGCAGTGCACGATTTCACCCATGTCGGTCTCCTAAGGGTTTGATTCGACGACCTCGGCGATCAGCCGCGCGACCGGTGCGGCAAAGCCGAGATCCTGTGGTCGTGCCGGGTTATACCAAAGCCGCGCATCCCCCTCCAACACGCCGCAACCCGGGCCATTGAGCAGTAATTCGACCGGCTCGATGTGCAGGTGGAAGTGGCTGAACGTGTGGCGGCGCGGCGCGAGCCTGCGCACGACCTGCGCCGGTGCCGCCAGGTGGGTGCGGCACCATCCCGCCGGATCGTTGCCGGGCCGGGTCTCGGGCAGGCTCCACAGGCCGCCCCAGATGCCGCTCGGCGGACGGCGCTCGAGCAGCAGTTCGCCGTCGGCGTTGCGCACCAGCAACATCGTCACCGCGCGTTGCGGCAGAGGCCTCTTCGGCTTGCGACCCGGATAGTCGGCCTGGCGCCCGGTGGAACGCGCCGCACAGTCGGCATGCAGGGGACAGACGGCGCAATCGGGCGACGACCGCGTACACAGTGTCGCACCGAGATCCATCATCGCCTGGTTGTAGTCGGCGACCCGATCGCGCGGCGTCAGGCGTTCGGTGAGTCGCCACAGCTCGCGCTGCACGGCACCGGTACCAGGCCAGCCGTCGACGGCAAAACAACGCGCCAGCACGCGCTTGACGTTGCCGTCCAGGATCACCTGGCGCTGCCCACACGCCAGCGACAGGATCGCGCCGGCCGTCGAGCGTCCGATGCCGGGCAGTGACTGCAGCGTGTCAAGGTCGTCCGGCATGCGCCCGTCGAAGTCGGCGACGACGGTCTGCGCCGTGGCGTGCAGGTTGCGTGCGCGGGCGTAGTAGCCGAGCCCGCTCCAGTGGTGCAGCACGTCGTCGGACGGGGCCACCGCCAGGGTCCGTACATCGGGGAAACGCTGCATGAAGCGCTCGAAATACGGGATCACGGTCGCGACCTGGGTCTGTTGCAGCATGATCTCCGAGACCCATACACGGTACGGGTCCGGATCCTGCTGCCACGGCAGGTCATGGCGGCCATGACGGTCGAACCAGCGCAGCACGCGCGCCGCGAAGGCGTCGCTCACCTGTGCGTCGCGCCGCATTGCCAGCAGATGTCGAACCCGGCGTCGACCTCCGCCCCGCACACGCCACACACCCACGGCCCCTTGCGCGGCAGGTTGCCCTGGCTGGCGAGGAAACCGTCGAGCACCTTCTGCGCGGCGGCAAGGTCGTCGTTGTTGATCAGCCACACCCAGGGGAAGTTCACGGCCGGCAACTCGCCGGCGGCACCGCTGAGGAATTCACCGAGCACGGTGGCCTCGATCCGATGTGCATCCAATGCATCGAGCACTTGGCGGGCTTCCAGGCTGTCACGCGCCTCGTAGAATTTGAGCATGCGTCAGGGCCTGTTCACACTACACACACCCCGGCAACGGCGTCCCATTTTTTCGCCCGACAAGGCGCAGCGAGCGTGGAGTACCCGCCGTATTCGAGCGAACCGCAACGAAGTCGACGCAAAAATGGAGGCCGCCCGTACGGGTTGCGCCTCCAATCGGGTCATGCGGCGTTGCTCGTCGTTCGTTTAGGTTCACTAAACGTCTCTCCTCGCGCCATGCCTGACCCGATCGGGAGCAGCAACGCTGGCGCGTGCGTAGTGTGGACAGAGGCCCTAGGTGGCGGGCCGCGACCGGCTTACAATCATGCGCGTTCCCGCGGTCCGGGCATAGCCCCAATCATGCAGTCAAAGGCAGTAACGATGCGCAACCTGAAACAGATTCTGATCCTCGGCCTGCTCGCGGCCGTCAGCATCGGCATCGGCCTGTGGGCCGGCCTGCAGGGCCACAGCAAACCACAGGCACCCACCGGCTATGCCGACCTCGGCGGCGACTTCACGCTGACATCCGACAAGGGCCCGGTCGGCCTGGCGGATCTGCGCGGCAAGGTCGTACCCATCTACTTCGGCTTCACCCATTGCCCGGACGTGTGCATCACCTCGCTGAGTGCGATGGCCGCGGCGCTGAAGCAACTCGACGCGGCCGAACGTGCACAGATCCAGCCGCTGTTCATCAGCATCGACCCTGAACGCGACGACCCGGCCAGGGTCGGCGAATATGTACGCTACTTCGACCCAGGCTTCATCGGTTTGAGCGGCACGCTCGACGAGGTTTCCGCCGTGGCAAAAAGCTTTTTCGTGATCTTCGAGAAGGTGCCGCTCGAAGACTCGAACATGGGCTACACAATGGACCACTCGTCGATCATCTATGTGGTCGGGCGAGACGGTATCGTCAAGTCACTGGTGCATCACGGCGAGACGCCGGCGGCGATCGCCAAGGCGCTGCGGGACGCGTTGGCGGGGTGATGGTGGCGGCCGAGCGACGCGACGCAGCGCACAGTGCCGCGTGCCTCGCGCAATCTCCCGTCGTACACGCGACACGTGGGCGCGCGTGTTGAATGACCCGCGCGTGCTGTGTGCGGGCCGGCCCTCTTCTCACCGGTCCTGACGCAGGGAAATCGCCCGCCAGCGGATCACGCCGCCTGCCAGACCGCTGCCAGCGTGGGCGCGAGCTGCTCCTGGACCTCAGAGAAATACACTGACCCCGACGAACTGGGCATGGCAAATACCGCCATCGCCGCCACGAGTCGCTCGACGGCAGTGCCGTCGATGGCCAGCGAATCCGCGGTCTGGATGCGTTCCACGTGGCGATCCGGATCACGGTACCAGCCCTCGACGGTCACCTGGTCGGTCGTGTCGAGCACTGAGATCACGAGGTCGTCGGCAGAGCGGGCAAACCACAGACGATCATGCGGATCGGCATCGAAGCAGATCGCATCGATACCGCCGGAATCGTCGATTCGGTCGCGGCCGTCGAGTGCGCCGATGCGGTACAGGTCGTCACCCGCGCCGCCATGCAGCTCGTCGTCCCCCCGTCCACCGACAATCACATCGTCGCCGGTGCTGGCGATGATCCTGTCGTTGTGCATACCGCCGTGTATCCCTGAGATGTTGGTGAGACGCGTGCCACTGAAGTCAAAATAGCTCTGGCCGGGACGCCCGCGGATCATTGCGGCGTTTGCACCACCGTCGATCTCCTCGACGCCGTTCCATGGTCCGAAGTAACTGGACAGGCCAACGACCGAATTGCCCTCGTTCGCCAGGATACGGTCGAAACCGGAACCCCCGCTGATCCAGTCGTAGCCCGAACCTGGGCCCGTCAGGAACGTATCGTTGCCGTCGCCGCCGTACAGACTGTCGTCACCGGCCTCGCCGGCAATCGTGTCGTCACCCGGGGATCCGAGGATGACATCGTTCCCGGCCCCCATGCGAATCGAGTCGATGTTGCGCAATGAAACGCTGTAAAAATTGAAAAAATCTGCGCCCGGGCTGCCCTGGATGCGATTGAGTCCTTCGCCGCCGTCGATCTCTTCGATATCCATGGCGCCGTAGTCGAGGTTGGTAATCGCGATCTGGTCATCACCAACCCCTCCGAGCACACGATCATAGCCTTCCCCGCCTCTGATCGTGACGGATCCGGCGTTCCCCGCGAGCAGGAAGTCGTCGTCACCTGCAAGACCCACCAGCATGTCGTCGCCGCCCATACCGAGGATGATGTCGCGACCTTCAGTACCCTGCAGCCTTTCTGTCGACGAGGCTCCGACGACCAGGTTTTCCGCGCGCAGCGCGCGCGTCTCGAGCGCGGCCGACGACAGGTACGAGCCATCGCTGAACTCGAACCACTCGACGATCTGTTCCGGATGGTCGTACCAACCCTGGATGCGCAGCTCATCACCCATACCGTAGGCGATACACATATCCTGGCCGTCGCGTCGCGCCGCCAGCATCGTCGACTCGATACCGTGCGCGAAACGCACGACATCTTCCCCGCCGACATCGGTCAGCGTGTCGCTGCCATCACCGGCCGCAAACAGGAACAGGTCGTCGCCGACGCCGCCGTCGAGGACATCGGCGCCCGCGCCACCGGACAGGGTGTCGTCGCCGGCCCCGGTGATCAGGGTGTCGTCGCCACCCTCGCCATAGAGGCGGTCGGAAACCGATGAGCCTTCGAGGCGGTCGTCTGCAACAGTACCGGCGACGTCGAAACCTCGCGCCACGAGTTCCTCGTAGGTCAATACAATCCCATCGCCGAACGTGAAGCTGTCGATATCCCGCGGCCCGCCGAGCACGTTCCAGCGATCGAAGTTCTCGAGGTGCACCGCCAATCCATCGTCCGGGAACGTCAGCACAAGGGATCCATAAGACAGCCGGACGGCGCCGCCGGAGTACCCACCGCCCATGACCAGGCTGTTGCCGCCCCCCGCAGACGAACGGTCGTTGATGTGGACACTGCCACCGCCGAAACCGTTACCCGTGACGACATAGCTGTCTGCACCCTGACCACCCTGCAGGATCACGCCGGCGTCCGGCAACCTCACACCGCTCGCGCCCTCGGGGATCGACAGCACCACCCGGTCGTTACCGGCACCGCCGCTCACGCTGATGCCGGCGACGGTATCGGCCTGGTTTGGCGAGAACCGGTCGAGCCGGATGGTGACGACGTCGTCACCGGCCCCGGCAAAGATCGCGCTGGGCGCCTCCGCAGGCTCAACCTCGATCAGGTCGTCACCGCCTTTCGCGTACACGACCCCACCGTTGCGCAGCACGATGCTGTCAGGCTGGTCGCCGCCGTGCAGTGCGTCCAATGCGCCGAATGCGCGGCCGTACAGAGTCTGCAATTCGGTGACACCGCCGTCTACGGCAGCCTTGATCAGATCCTGTATGCCGTCGCCGTCGACGTCGCCGATCGCGAGTTGTTCGGCGCCCTCGTAGGGAAACCCCGCATCCCAGGGGCCGGACAACAGCGTCTCCGAAACCGGCTCCGGGTAGGGGGCGAGCAGTCGGAAGCCCTCCTCGGCCGACATCGACCACAGGTCGAGCGTTGGTTCGAAGGGCTCGCCCTTGCCAAACACGACCCAGGCGAGCCCCCATTCGGATGGCTCGTTCCAATCCGGACCGACGACCGGGCGCGCCACCGAGCCGATCACGAGGTCGCTGAACCCGTCCGCATTGATGTCGCCGTGCTCGATCTCGTAACCGTCGGTGCGATACTCGGTGTCGGGCAGGCCGGTGACAGTAAACCCGTCGTGCCCATCGAGTGCGGCGATATCGACTACCGCACCGAGGTCAACGCCGCCGAACACGATCGCGATCCCGTCGTCGGGCGAGTCGACCGCAAAATCGTCGTAGCCGTCGCCATTGACGTCGCCGACATCGAGAATTCCCATGCCGCGTTGTCCGGCCTGTAACGCGTATCCATCCCGCTGGATCTCGACGGCATCGCCGTACGCGAGCCGGTCGAGATCGATCGTTGCGTCCATGCCGGTACCGCCGTAGACAACACGGTGCACCAGACGCACCGCCTCGACCGTGACGTCCGGGTCGTTCCACGCGGGTTCGGATACGCGGTGACGCGACGACACGAACAGATCGTCGCGACCGTCGCCGTCGATGTCGCCGACCGCCTGCACCGCGGCGATGCCGAGACTGGACTGCACATCGGTGCCGTTGACGATGCGTGTGGCAGCGACCGATACCAGCTCGGAGGCGGTGACCGTCTCTCCCTTCCAGCGCCCGATGTCGCTGATCAGGTTGACGTCGCCCAGGTCGTCGGCGAACAGCAGTTCCGTTTGACCTTCGCCGTCCCAGTCCAGCGCACCCAGGCGCACCAACGGCTGCCAGTCGGGCGTGTCACCGGAAGCGGCTGCATCGAGCAAGATCGTCGTCAGCTGGCCGCCCGGGACATCGTCCGCATAGCCCGTCCAGCCCGAGGCTTCGCCGTAGCGGATCCTTACTGACCATTGGCCGCCTTCCTCGCACAGGTAACCGATATCGTCGTAGCCATCGCCATCAACATCGCCGAGCACACGCAGCGTGATGTCGAAGAATCCGTCGTCGGCGGCGTTCACGTAGTTGCCGAACGCGACCGTGGGGAACGGGATATCGGCGGCAACCTCGGCGACGCGCGCCGGGGTTGCCGACCATCCGCCAGGCTGGCCGAAATACAGGTAGACGGCGCTTTCGATCGAACGCCGATCCGAATCGAACACATGCGTTGCCGCGCCGCCCTGCGTCGCGGTCTTGACCAACACGTCGGCGAAGCCATCACCGTCGATGTCGCCGGCAGCGGTCAGACTGAAGATCTGCAGGCGGTCGACATTGTCCAGATCGGTCGAGCGCAGTATCGTCTTCGCGATCGCGGACTCGACCACGATGTCGAGATCCACAGACGCCGAGGCACCGGCCTGATCCGTCGCGGTGACGATCAGTGCCAGTTGCCCGATGTCGGTCCCGGCCGGGGTGCCGGTGAGCACGCCGGCAGCCGGGTCGAGCTGCAGCCAGGCCGGCACGGTGGCACCGTCGCGTGACGCGACGGCAAACGTCAGGACGTCGCCGGCATCGATGTCGGCGAATACCCGGTCGGCGAGCGCGATCCGGTACGCATACCCGGTGTCAGCGATCTGCTCGCCGGGCGCGAACAACACCGTCGGTGCATCGTTGACGTTCGCGACCCGCAGGCGCACATGCGACTCGGCGGACAGGCCGCCACGGTCGGTCGCCGTGACTATCAGATCCCATTGCCCGACGTCGTCGTTGTCGGCGATGCCGGAAAAGGTCCCTGTAGCCGGATCGAAATCAAGCCACGCCGGCAACTCATCGCCATCCCGCAGCACCGCCGACAGCACCAGCGACCCGTCGTCGCCGTCGGTGAACGCATCGTCAGGCAGCCGCCACTCGAACGCCACGTCCTGCACGACGGGTGCCGGTGCGAGTCGCATGCCACTGGTAGGGCCGACATTGATCAAGGCCTCCAGACCGGCGCCGCTCAGTTTCGCGCCAGCGGCAGTCATCAGGCGCACCGGCGCGTGGTCGACGCCGTCGACGATGACGGCCACCGTCGCACCACCAACGTCGAGCTGCAGATCATTCCCGACGCGGTTGAGATAGACATCGGCCCTGTAATCGCCGTCGATGACCAATGTCGTCCCACCCTCCGTGTCATCAATCACGACATCGCGCTGCCGGTCGTTGAGCAGGTAGGTGTCGGCGCCGGCGCCGCCGCGCAGGACCAGCCCGTCGGCGTCGACCGAGAACACGTCGTCCCCCGCACTGCCGAGGACATCGGAACCGCAGGCGTCGATCGACGTCAGCCGCCTGCCGAGCTGTGCCGGGGGATCAAAGACATCAGCGATCGCGACGACGCTGTCGTCGGCAAACCTGACCACGCCGCTGAAGCCGTTCTGCCAGAACCACACACGGGCACTGCCGTCGGCATGCTCGATGATGAGGTCCGTGCCTTGCACGCTGTATTGCACATCTCCCGGCAGTGCATCCGCCAGCCAGATCTGGTCGAAACCGGCGAAGTCGTAGACGAAGTCGTCACCCTGACCCGCACCGACACGGTAGGAGTCCGACCCGGGTCCGCCGAACAGTATGTCGTCCCCGATGCCACCGACCAGCGTGTCGTCTGCGTTACCGCCGAACAGGTAGTCGGCCCCCTCCCCCCCAAACAGCCGATCCATCCCGTCGTTACCGAACAGCGCCTCGCCCGCCGAAGATCCGAATACCAGCTCGTCGGCCTCGCCACCCGTCAGGTAGCGCGCATCCGGCAGGTGTTCGGCGATGAAATCGACATAGGGCACGTCTAGGCCGTCGCCGACCACAAAACTGTCGATCGTCCCGGTCAGGCCGCCATCGACGTAGACCGCGTCGCCGTCGCCGTAGTGGACGATGAGATCGCCGTCGTCCGCGGCCGACAACACGATCGCGTCGATGTCGACGCCTGATTCGAAGACGATGCGGTTTCCGTCACCTGCGGTGTCGACGATGGTCTCGATGGAGCCGCCGGCGGACGTGCTGTCGCCGAGCGCAAGACGGTAGGTGTCCGCACCGCTGCCGCCCGCCAGCAGGTCGATGCCACGGCCACCGTCGAGCAGATCGTCACCGTCGTCACCCCACAGCGCGTCGTATCCGTCGCCGCCCAGCAGTTCATCGTTGCCGAGACCACCGGACAACTGGTCATCCCCGTCGCCGCCGAGCAGAACGTCGTCGCCACTGACGGCGAACGCGTCCGCGTCGTCACCGAACAGTACGTCATCGCCCGCGCCACCCGACAGATAGTCGTTACCGCCCTGTCCGAGCAGGATGTCGTCCCCGGCGTCGCCCCACAACCTGTCGTCGCCATGATAGGCAGGATCCATGCCGTCGAGATCGCCATACAGCTCGTCGTCGCCATCACCGCCGAACAGGCTGTCGCTGCCGCCACCGCCCGTCAGTTCGTCGTCACCGTTACCGCCGTCCAGCATGTCGTCACCGTGATAGGGCAGATCACCGTCCAGCAAGAGACGAAAATCTCCATCCAGAACGTCATCACCATTGCCACCGAACAGGCGATCGTCGCCGCCGTTGCCGATCAGCCCATCATTGCCGGCGCCCCCATACAGCGTGTCGTTGCCGTGGTACGCCGCGGGCAACGGATCGGCAAACGGGTTGCCCGGCCCGATCGACGCGTCGCCCGACAGACGATCGTCGCCCTGCTCACCGAAGATCACGTCGTCACCGGCCTCGCCGAATACCGTGTCATCGCCGTCGCCGGCGTAGATGCGGTCGTCGCCGGTGTGCTGATAGCGATACGGGAAATACGTGGTCACATCACCGCTCGCCGGGTCGAGCGTGATCCACCGGTAGCTCCAGTCGACGCTGGTGCGCGGTACGGCGGGGTCGATCCATATCACCTGCATGTCGCCATGGATCTGGTCGTCGCCACCGCCACCGTAGATCAGGTCGTTGCCATCACCGCCAAACAGACCGTCGAGCATCGCGCTGCCAAAGATCTCGTCATCGCCGTAGCCGCCGTCGACCAGGTCGGCCGAGTCGCCCGACGGCCCGGCATAGGCTGTGTCGCCGGCGCCATACCTGACCGCATCGGAATCCGTAAGCGTGGTAGCGAATAGTGTGTCGTCGCCGGCGCCGCCGTAGATTACGTCCTGACCCACTCCGCCTTCGACGACATCGCGGTCGGGTGCGACACCCTCATAGGCGATGGAGTCCCTGGAAATACCCTCGACATCCTGGATCGGCTTTTCCCACGCATAGATCCAGTCGCGCCCGGCACCGCCGATGATGTGGTCGTCGAAGTTGAACGCTTGGACCGGGTCGGACCAGTCCTCGTGTGTGCCGTAGAGGTACTCCGAGGCCGACGTACCGACGACCTGGCCTCGCACCGGGTCGGGCACGGGAGCCTGTTCGGTCAGCATGATGCCAAGGTCACCGCTCTCGAATTTCTCGATCGTCAGTGTTGCCGAGTCACTCGCACGTGTGACCGTCAATGTACCCTCGTTCAACACGAATCGATGTTCACCACCCGCATCCATGTATGCGGTATCGCCCGTGGTGCGGCGCCCCCCATCGAGCAGTTTATTGTCGAACAGCACGCTGCCGATGCCATCCGCGTCGAAGATGGTGTCGCCGGCACCGGCCCGATAGCTGTCGTCGCCCGCCCCACCTTCAAGGCGATCAGCACCCGAACCGCCATCGAGGATGTCGTCGCCCCGGCCGCCGAACAACATGTCGGTGCCAAAAGCACCGCGCACCACGTCGTCATCATCGCCACCGAACAATCGCTGATCCTTGTAGTCGGACAGGTAGTGCAGGTCCACATCGTCGCCGTTCGCGTCGGACGCCTCGGCGAAATGAATGTCGTAGCCACCCGGAAACACGTCACCGCCGGTGACGCTTTCACCGTTGGCCCGCATCCGCAGCACGGTGTGCAGCGCCTCTGCCCGCGCAATCAGGAACGCATCGGTCAGACCGTTCGGGTGTTGCTCGTCATACAGATCGAGTTCGCCGTTGGCGTTGTGCAGTTCCTCGTAAGGCGCGTCGGGCACGACGAAGGGGTTCATTTCGACGACCGCATACCGCCAGTACAGGCTGTTCTTCGCCGTCAGCGCCATTGCTGCTGGTGAGAATTTGGGGTCGATGGGAATGAAGTCGCTGCCAGTGGTTGGGATCGTGTCGATGGTAACCGTGGTGTCGTTGCCGAAGTGGAGCTTGCGCAGGCGCTCGAGAATATCGCGGCGATCCACCTCGTCGGCGTCGTTCAGCAGCGCCTTGAGTTTCTCGAAGGCCCCCGTCGCATAGAAGCCACCGACCAACGATGCGGCCAGCACCAGACCGGTCGCTACGGGCCCGCCGGCGACCGTTAACATCCCGAGTGCGACTCGCGCGGCCGTCGACCCGATTAGCGACCCGATCGAGCCCTCGACGTTCTCCACCGCCCAGTCGACGATGATGTCCGAGGCTTCCTCCGGCGAATTGGCCTGTGTCGCCTTTCCGACCGCAAGCGCGATGTCGAGCCAACTGACGGCGCGACCGAGCCTGTCGAACGATCTCAGTTGCCCGTTCGCACCGCTGATGTTCACCTGCAGTTTGAGGTCATCGACGATGCCCTGTGCGGCGACACGGGCTTCAGGACTCAGCTTGCTAAGGTCATCGACGAAGCGCCCCATGGCGTCGCTGACCACGCCTGCTTTTTTCGGATCGGAAACCAGGTCGTCCAGGTTCTCCAGGTGATCGCTGAGATAGTTGACCACGTTACCCGGCGCGATACCGCTGATACTGAGGTTGGCACGCGAGACCAGCGCAACGAAATGTCGAACCCCCTCCAGGCCCGCATCACCCAGGCGCTCCTTCATCGCCAGCAACTGCTTGCGCGGGATGCCCTCGATGGTCGTGACGTTTGGGTTTTTCAGCAGTTCCGGAAGCTCGGTTTTCGCGAACACGCCGTCAACCGCGTCCACGCTCGTCAATACGCGCACATCACCCGATGTGGCTCTTGCAAAACGACGTGATATCTCGTCCCAGATGCCGTTGGCGATGCGGCCGTTGGGGCCGGTTTGGCCGCCTAGGAATTGATATGAGGCGCTACCCTCAACCAACGGAGAGTCCCCAAACAAGCGCGTCAAGACCTCTGTTAGATCCGTGTTGTTTCTAACATCTAGAAATGCAGCTATGGCCGTGGACCTAACAGACCTTATGTCCGCTCCGGAGCGGTGAATATCGTCGACGAGACTCAGGAACTCTGCAGACGCCGAGAAGTTGCCACTGAAGAGCACGGTGGGAGAACCAGTAGACACGACATCGATTTGCGCGATTAGGGCTCTCAATCCATCAACAGAAATGTTGCCCTTTTCAGCTCTAAGCCGCGCCAGAGCTTCTTTAAGATTGATCGTCATATTTCCTTCCTTGGAAATGGATCCCCAAAGACCTGAAGCTTCAGAAATCGAACATTACGTCTGTATCGGGAATCTGTTTGCTCGCGCCCATATACCCATAGACGCTTACTGCCATCTTCACCACCTCGATGACTTTTTCCTTTGCGATTGGAAAATCTTGAGGTACATCTAGGCTAGCGAGAGACCATTTGCAGACAAATGGTCGATCGTCCAAATTCTTGCTCGATCCTTCAGCCAGATCGAGCGCTACTCGAATTTGCTTGCCCTGCCACCAGAGGAGAAAATGCGTCCTGCTTCCTTTTTCTCCGGTTCCTTGAGACAGCGCTTGCAAGAAAACCCCGGCTTTACGGTCTACAGTGAAACTTGCTCTTGCTCCAAGCCAGTAAAACCCCTTCGCCCCTGGATTGTATCTATCCCAAATCTCCTTTAATCCATACCGCTCGATCTCTTCATCCGTCGCATAGTCGTTTACGAATCCCACCCGATCCTCCTCTGAATCAGTCGCCGCCACGTCCGCCGCATGTGCGTTCGGGCCGCAAGACAAACCATAGCCTATTGCAACCATCAACCCGAGACAGATACCGGTCACTCGTCTCGACAAGCCAACGCTCCGCGCCTCGTTGAACCTAATCGGGATCCATGCGGCGCCAATCGCAGATGTCAACGCTACCGCTCACGCAACGCCTCGTTCCGGTACCGCAGCAGCGGGCTCAAGAAGAACTCGATCAACCGGCGCGTTCCCGTCTTGGCCTCGACGGTAACCGTCATGCCCGGAACCAGTGCCACCGGCGCTCCGTTCACCGTGACATGCGTGCGTTCCAGTGTTGCGCGGATACCGTAGACGAGCCCCTTGTGATCGTCGAAGACGGCGTCGCCCGACACGTTCAGCACCCTCCCACCGATCGCGCCGTACTTGGTGAACGGGAAGGTGTCGACCTTGATCTCGACGCGCTGTCCGGCCGCAACGAATCCGACATCCTTGTTTTCGAGCGTCGCCTCGACCTCGAGCGGTTCGTCGGTCGGCACAATCACCATGAGTTTCTGTGCCGGCGTCACGACGGCACCGACGTTGTGCACGTCCAGTTGCTGCACGGTACCGGCTACCGGTGCGGTAATCACCCGCGCGTCCAGGCGCGCGCGCGCCTTCGTCAGCTCCTGTTCGACTGCAGCGAGTTGGCGCTCGGCCGATTCGCGGCGTTCGAGTGCCTGGCGGCGGAATTCGCTGCGTGTCGCCGTGATGCGGGCGTCGAGGGTCGTGACAATGGCGTCGACCTCGTCGGCGCGCTGTCTCTGGCTGCGCAGGTCGTGCAGCGTCTCCAGCCGCTCCTGCTCGGTCGCGAGATATTGCTGCTCCGCAATCGCGTCCTTTTCCACCAGACGCCGGAAATCGCTGGCGCGGCGCGTGACGATCGGCAGCACGGCATCGAGCTTGTCGACCTGACGCAGCGCCGTGAGCCTGGCCGCCTGTTGTTGTGCGCGCTGGGCCTCGATCACGGCGACGCGGTCGCGAAACTCCTGCCACTCGCGCTGCAGCAGCGGGTCGGTCGCCAATGCCTGGGGATCGGGATTACCGGACCCCGACCGTGTCAGCCATGACGACAGCGTGCGCATCCGGCCGACATCCCTCGCAGCGAGATCGCGCTCATGCACCAGACGGTCGACATCGGCCTTTGCACCGGTCGGGTCGAGCTCGATCAACACGTCGCCGACGACGACCTGCTGGCCCTCGCCAACATGGATCGCGGTAACGGTGCCAATCTCTAACGGCTGTATGTACTTGCTGTGACCGCTGGCGATGATGCGACCCTGCGCAGTCGCGACCACGTCGACTTCGCCCAGTACGGCCCAGCACAAGGCCGCGCAGAAACAGGCGACGATGACCCACAGGACGGCACGCCCCATCGGTGACGGCGGTCGCTCCTGGATCTCCAACACCGCGGGCAGGAAGTCGGTTTCGCGGTCCTGCCTCATGCGCCACCTCCGAGCGCCGTATCCACCCCGATCCCGGCGTCGTGCGTAGTGCCGTTCACATGGACGTCGGCACCCGACTGGATCGCGTACAACTGCGCATAGATACCGGCCTTGCCAACAAGGACGTCGTGACTACCCTGCTCGACGATACGGCCGCCCTCGACAACGACGATCCGGTCCGCATGACGCACGGCACTGAGCCGGTGCGCAATGATGAACACGGTGCGTCCCGCGCAGATCGCGCGCATGTTGCGCTGGATCACGCGTTCCGATTCGTAGTCGAGCGCGCTGGTCGCCTCGTCGAGGATCAGGATGCGTGGATTGCCGACCAGCGCGCGGGCGATCGCGATGCGCTGACGCTGGCCGCCGGACAGGTTGGCGCCGTGTTCATCGACCGGCGTGTCGTAGCCTTCGGCCATCTCGAGAATGAAGTCATGCGCGCCGGCCAATTTCGCCGCAGCAACGATCGGCTCCATCGGCATGCCCGGACTGGCCAGCGCAATGTTGTCGCGTACGCTACGGTTGAACAGGAAGTTCTCCTGCAGCACGACGCCGATCTGGCGTCGCAGCCAGGCCGGTTCGACCAGCGCAAGGTCGACGCCGTCGATCAGCACGCGTCCGGTTTCCGGCACATAGAGCCGCTGTACCAGTTTGGCCAGCGTACTCTTGCCCGAACCGGAGCGACCGACGATGCCGATCACCTCGCCCGGTCGCACGCCGAGCGTCAGGTCGTTCAGCACGGGTGGACGGTCCAGCGCGTAACGGAAGCCGACGTGATCGAATCGGACCGCGCCGCGCAGCTGCGGCAGCGCCGCGCGCCCCGGGTTGTGGCCGGGTTCGGTCGGCGCGTTGAGGATGTCGCCGAGGCGTCGCACGGAGATGCCGGCCTGCTGGAAGTCCTGCCAAAGCTGCACCAGGCGAAGGATCGGTCCGCTGATTCGTCCGGCGATCATATTGAACGCGATCAGCTGGCCGACCGACAGATCGCCGCGCATGACCAAGGTCGCACCGAACCACAGGATCAGCACCACGGTCACCTTGTTGACGAACGCCGCGGCCTGAGCGGCGAGGGTGCCGAGGTGTGCCGTCCTGAAACTCGACCCGACGTAAGCGGCGAGCTGCTCCTCCCAGCGCCGCTGCATCTGCGGCTCGACCGCCATCGCCTTCAACGTCTCGATGCCGGCGACCGCCTCGACCAGGAAGGCCTGGTTTTCGGCGCCGCGATGGAAGCGTTCCTCGAGGCGCCGACGCAGGATCGGCGTGATACCCGCCGACAGCACCACGTAGAACGGGATCGCACCGGCAACGACGGACGTCAGCCAAGGGCTGTACCAATACAGCACGGCAAAAAAAACCAGCGTAAACAGCAGGTCGATGACCAGCGTCAGCGACGAGCCGGTAATGAACTGGCGGATATTCTCGAGTTCGCGCACGCGCGCCACCGAATCACCGACCCGGCGCACTGCGAAATAAGCCAGCGGCAGGCGCAGCAGGTGCGCGAACAGGCGCGCGCCGAGCACCACGTCGACCCGGTTTGTCGTATGCGCGAATACGTAGTTGCGCAGCCCACCGAGGATCACCTCGAACAAGGACACGGCCAACAGGCCGACCGCCAGCACGTGCAGCGTCGTGACACCGTGATGCATCAGGACCTTGTCGACGATCACCTGGAAGAACAGCGGCGTGATCAGCGCGAACAACTGCAGGAACAGCGACGCGACCAGCACCTCGCCGAGCAGCGAGCGGTACTTGAGGATCGCCGGTACGAACCAGGCAAAACCGAAGTGCGTGTCGCCCACAAGCGCGGCCGCACGGCGCGCGACCAGGATCAGCTCGCCCGACCATGCCTGTTCGAACATCGCGCGTGGCAGCGTCAGCGGCCGTTGCTCGAGCGGATCCTGGATCAGTACCCTGTCGTCGCGGATGCCGGCCAGGATGAAGAACCGGCCGTCCACGTGCCGCGCGATCGCGGGCAGTGGCGTGCGTTCGAGGCGTTTCCAGTGGCTGCGGACGGCCCGTGCCCGCAGGCCGAGACGCCGACCGGTGCGCACGAGATCGCCACTGTCGAGCGGCGTCTCAGCGCCGTGCACATGGGTGATCTGGGCCGGGTCGGCCGCGACATGGTGGAATCGTGCGAGCTGCACGAGACACGCCAGACCCGTGTCGATGCGGTTGCTTTCCGTGCTGTGGGGCATTGCCCTCGTCCTTTGTGTGCCGATCCATGGCGCCTTCGACTTTAGCCTGCCAGCGGCATCAGACGCAAACGGGGAACGGGGCGGCACACCTCGAAGGGCAGAACCGCCAGCGGCAGCGTCGGATTGCGTTGAACCGAGACCTTTTCTTCTTCCCCCGCCCGCCAACTTGGCATAATCCCCCCTCGGGCCCACGCGACAGTGAACTGCTGTCGAAACCCGACCTTGTTCGCACATAAATGAATTTGGTCTGGTGCGCGGCGCGCATTTGCGTACATTGGCGCGCTTGCCGTCGCACCCGCCTGGACAACCGTTACGAGCCGTGGAAAACGTCTTTCAGTCACGCAACAGGGCCAAGCCGATCGTCTACCACCTGCGTGACGTGGTGCGCGACCGTGCGTCGGAGGGCGTCACGTTCCGGCTGCGCGTGCCGTCGCTGCAGATCACACAGGGCGAGAAGATCGCACTGATAGGCGAATCCGGCTGCGGCAAGTCGACGCTGCTCGACATGCTCGCATTCATAGCGCAGCCGAGCGACATCGCCGCGTTCCGCTTCCGCCCCGATATCGATATCGACGCGATCGACATCGCACACATGTGGAAGAAGCGCCAGATGAACCGGCTCGGCGACCTGCGCAAGCGCCACATCGGCTACGTGATGCAGACCGGCGGTCTGCTGCCGTACCTGACCGTGCGCGACAACATGTCGCTGTCGCGCGGCGTGCTCGGCCTCGGTGACGACGGCACGGTCGAGACACTCGCCCGCGAACTCGGCATCGCGCGCCACCTCGACAAGCTGCCGGAGACGCTGTCGGTCGGCGAGCGCCAGCGCGTCGCGATCGGGCGCGCGCTCGCGCACCAGCCGTCGATCGTGATCGCCGACGAGCCGACCGCGTCGGTCGATCCGTTCGCGGCCGAGAAGATCATGTCGCTGTTCATCGAACTGGCCGAGCAGCGCAACATCACCGTGGTGGTCGCCAGCCACGCCTGGCGCCACATCAAGCGCCTGGGCCTGCGTCGCCTCGCCCACCACACCCATCGCTCCAAGGACGGCCGGACCACCGAGACCGTCGTCAACGGCTAGGTCATCCATGCGTCTGACGAAGATCCTGCGTCTCGCCACGCGCGACTACGGCCACGAGTGGCAGATGTCGGGCTGCTTCGTGCTCGCGCTGGCGGCCGTGCTCGGACCGATGCTGGTGCTGTTCGGGCTCAAGTTCGGCATCGTCGGCGGCATGCTCGACCAACTGGTCGAGAACCCCGAGAACCGCGAGGTGCGCCCGGTCAGCAGCGGCCGTTTCACGCTCGACTGGTTCGGCAATATGGCGCGCCGCTCCGACGTGGCGTTCGTCGTGCCGCGCACGCGCAGCATCGCGGCGACCATCGACCTGAGCAGCGACAAGGCCTCGCGCATCCTGCCGGCCGAGATGATCCCATCCGGTCGCGGCGACCCGCTGCTCCCGGCCGACGGCCCGGTCGCCGACGGCATGAACGACGTGATCCTGTCGCAGGCCGCGGCCGAGCACCTGCAGGTGCAGGCCGGCGATCGCATCGACGGCAGCATCGTGCGCCACTACCGCGGCAGGAAGGAACGCGTGCACCTCGATCTCAGCGTGGCCGCGGTGGCGCCGGTTGCCGCATTCGCACGCGACGGCGTGTTCGCCGACGCGCGCCTGGTCGAGGCACTCGAGGAGTACCGCGACGGGCGCGCGGTGCCGGAACTCGGCTGGCAGGGCGACCCGCCCGCCGAGCAGCGCAGCTATCCCGGCTTCCGGCTGTACGCGAAGTCGATCTACGACGTGAACAACCTGAAGGACGACCTGACCGGCCAGGGCATCGAGGTGCGCACCAAGGCGGCCGACATCGACCTGGTCATGCGCATGGACCGCAACCTGTCGGCGATCTACTGGGCGATCGCCGTGATCGGCCTGTTCGGCTTCTCGCTGTCACTCGGCGCGAGCCTGTGGGCCAACGTCGACCGCAAGCGCAAGGAACTGTCGGTGCTGCGCCTGGTCGGTTTCCGCACCGGCGACATCGTCTGGTTCCCGGTCACCCAGGCCCTTTACACCGGCGTGCTCGGCTGGCTGCTGGCAGTCGCGATCTACTTCGGCGCCGCGTACACGATCAACGGCATGCTGGTCGACCAGCTCGCCAGCGGGCAGCAGGTGTGTGTGCTGCTGCCGCAGCACTATCTGATGGCCTTCGCGGTCACGGTCGGCGCGGCCGTGCTGGCCGCGGCACTCGCCGGCTGGCGTTCGGCGCGCATCGAGCCGTCCGAGGGCCTGCGCGAGATCTGACGCCCGCACGCCACTGCGAATCCGTTCACAATCCGGTGCGTGCGGCATTCAGCGACCGTTCAGCCGCCGGGGCCCACAGTTGTGCTCAAGGATCAGCCGTGATCCGAACCGATTTATCAGGAGAGCACAAAATGAAGATCCAGACCCTTGCAATCGCCAGCGTGCTGGCAGTCGGCGCCGCCCTGTCGGGCTCGGCGATGGCGCATGGCTACGACGGCCGTGGCGACGGCTGGCGCGATCATGCCCGCCACGAGGTGCGTCACCATGGCCACTACCGCCACCACGACCGCGGACACCATCGCGGGCATTGGAAACACGAGCGCCACGAATATCGCGTCTACCAGCCGGACTACGGGCCGGATTACGACGATGTCAGCTACGGGGTGCACCTGTTCCTGAGCGGTCACTGACCGCGCGAAAACGGTCGTGGCCCGGCGTTGGGCCTCGACGGGCCCGGTGCGCGCACGGCGGGTCGGTTCCTGCCGATCGTCGCGCCGGGGACGCGACGACCCGCTGTCGCGACAGCCGGCACCGCAGGGACGCAGGGTGCCGGCGCCGGTACGGCCCGGTCGTTGAAGGCGCCGTTCAGCCGCGCGTGTCGCCCGCATGGATGCGCCGGCGCACCAGTTCGATGTGCTGGCGCAGCTGGTACAGCTGGTCGGTGAACGACAGCGGCACCTTGACGCGCTGCACCTCGGCCTCGATGCGGTCGAGATCGGCGCGCACGCCCGCGGCGTCCTGTTTGCCGCTGCCCAGGCGCATCTCCGCGTTCTCGAGTTCGTCGTACCAGCGATAGATGCGCGCGCGCATGCGCCAGGTGTAGATCGGCGGCATGACCTTGACCAGCGGGAACAGCAACACCAGCAGCGGCAGCAGCATCACCTTCAGACGATCGACCAGCGACGCGGCCCAGAACGGCAGGTAGCGTTGCAGGAACGGCGGCCCGTTCTTGTAGAAGCGGTCGGCCTCGTCGCTGAGCGGAAAGGCCAACAGCTCGGGTTTGGGAAACTCACCGTTGCGCTCGAACCAGCCGCCGCGACGATGCACGTCGCTGGCTGCCTGCATCATCAGCTGGATGACGGCCGGGTGCAGATCGTGCCGCACGACGATGTTGGCGGCCGGTGCGAGCAGGTGCACCGGGCGCGCCGGGATGTCGGCACCGAGATCGACGACGCCGCGCGGCAGCAGCAGCGTGCTCAGATAGGGGTAGCGGCGGGCATAGGCATCGGCACGCGTGAAGTCGGCCAGCACCACGTCGGGCGTGCGCAGCAGGCGTGCGATCAGCGGGCTCTGCGCCGAGATCACCAGGAACGCGGCGTCGATGCGACCGTTGATCAGGGCATCGACGGCGTCACCGCCTCCGACACCGACCCAGTTGTCGTCTTCGGCGACCGCATTGTCGGCGAGCAGGCGCGACACCAGCGCGCGCGTGCCCGATCCCGGTCGCCCGACCGCGATGCGCCGACCGGCGAGATCACGCATGTCCTCGATCGCCGACTCGCGGCGATGGAACAGCCACAGCGGTTCGTAGTAGACGCTGCCGAGCGACAGCAGATCGGTCGACGCGCTGTCGGCGTCGTCGACGCCGCCCTGCACCAGCGCCAGCGACACCTCGCCGCTGCGCAACAGGCGCACATTCTCCACCGAACCCGCAGTCGGCCGCAGTTCGAGCGTGATGCCCTCGCGCGCCAGGCGTTCGGCATAGCGCTTCGCGAAGGCATGGTAGGCACCGTCGACGCCACCGGTCGCCATGACGACACGGTCCGGCGGCGCCGGCTTGATGAACTGGTAAGCAAGCACGAACGCGGCGAGCACCAGCAGCGCGGCGGGGCCGTAGATCTTCATCTGGTGTTGGAGTGGGTGGCGATCATTGCCCATGCGTACATCCCGGGTTGGCCTCACACACTAGGCGATTGGTCGAGATTTTCAACCAGACCGGCCAGGTCGTGCACCTCGAGGTCCGCCGGCCGCAGATGCGGCGGCCACGAATTGTCATCGCGGTTGACCCACACCGTGCTCATCCCGACCCTGCGCGCGGCCTCGACGTCGCGTTCGGGGTCATCGCCGACGTGCAGGAAGGCCTCGAGCGGCACCCCCGTGTGTGCGCTCGCGGTGTGGAACATCGCCGGGTCCGGCCGCGCCGCGCCGACCTCGGCGGCGGTCAGCGACAGGTCGAAGCTGGCATGCAGCGGGGTGCGTTCGATCTGGGCATTGCCGTTGGTCACGGATACCAGCGTGTAACGGCCGCGCAGGCGCGCGAGGCCGTCGAGCACGTCGGGGTAGGGTGTTACGCGGTTGCGCGCGTCACGAAATGCATCGTTGGCACCGCGCGCGAGCGCGACGGGGTAACCCGCATCCTCGAGCAGCGCGGCCAGCGACCGTAGCCGCACCTCGCTCAGATCGTGCGCGATCTGCGGTTGACGCCGACCGAACTCGATGCGATGCGCGCGCAGATCGTCGGGGGCGTAGCGCTCGGTCAGGCGCGGCGCCTCGCGCTGCAGCCACGCATAGCAGTGCGCCTCGGCCGCGCGGATCACCGGCACACACGGCCACAGCGTGTCGTCGAGGTCGAAGCAGATCGCGCGTACGTGCCCGAACATCGCAATGGGGCCGGTTTGCGTCAACCCGGCAGGTCGCCTTCGGCCACGCGCTGGCGGCGCGACAGAAACGCCTTATGGGCGAGATGTCGGATCAGCATCAACGGCGGCATGCGTATCCAGTGCGAACGGATGAACAGCGCCTGCACCGCCAGTGCATCGCGTTTCATGCCGGGGCGACGCGGCGCGAACACCGCCGCGGTCAACCGGTCCATCAGCGCGGCCGCCGGCGCCGACGGTGCAAACCGGGACAGCGCCTGATCGAATTCGGTTGCGGTGCGCAGCCCGGCGAAACGTTGCGCCGCGCGCGCCGCATAGTACAGTGCCCGCCCGCAGCCGAGTTCGGTCGCGCGCGCCACGAGACGTTCGGCGAACCCCGCCTCGGCGGCGTCGAAGTGTTCGTACAGGTCGCGGAAATCGACCACGTCGCGCAGGCCGCCGCGCAGTTCGTCGTTCATGAACAGATGAATCGCGTTGTGCAGCAGCAGGTCGGCAGATTCGAGCACGAACACGCGCGTGCCGAATTCATCCGTGTACTCGCTTGCCGCATCCCACAACTTGTCGGCATCGATCTGCGTGCGGCTCACCGGCGGCGAGAGATTGTGATGCACGTCGACCTCGACCGCGCGCGCCGGATGGCGGAGCGGCGGCACCTCGTGCATCCAGTCGCGGTAATAGTGTTCGTCGTAGGTGTCATGTTCACCGCTCGCGACCCATCCGCAGGTGTGCAGCAGTTGTTCGGCCCGCTCGATGTCGGCGCGCCGCACCATCAGGTCGATGTCCGACAGGTTGCGCCAGCCGGACGGTGGCAACCCCGCGACCAGGTAGGCCAGCCCCTTCAACGCCATCAGTTGGATGCCCTCACGCGCCAGGCAACGCGCCACGTGACGCAGCTCGCGACGCGCCTGCCCCTGCACATAATGCGTCTGGGTGAGTGCGCCGCGCAGGTGATCGTCGACGCGCTGCGGCACCCCGTCGGCGAGATCGTGCGCGGCGAACAGCGCGCGGCACCGGCCGAGCAGTCGCGCATTGCGCGCCAGCGGCAGGAACGCGTTCCACTCACGCGCGCCCCAATGCGTGATCACAGACGGCCGCGCGAGCACCTCATTCAGCAGGTTCATGAGACCCCTCGCCTTGCGCGAGCCCGTGCAGACAGGCGACCGCCTGGTTCAGATCGCTGAACACGAATTCGTAACAACCGGCCTGGTCCACCAGGTCGCACAATGCACGGAAGGCGTCGCCACCGAGCAGCTTGTAGTTGAAGCAGTTCAATGCCAGGCGGTGCAGCGCCGTGTCGCGATCCAGCGCCTGCAGGTCGGCAGTCTGACCCGCACGGTAGCGCGGGAACAGCAGCCAGCGCGGTGTCGCGGCACGTTCGCCGAGCGCCACGCTGGCGGCGCTCGGGCGCAGGTGGCGGACGCGGCCCTTGCGTGTCTTCGGATAGGTCGGTCCGAGCGGCGCCGATCCGTCGAACGCGGCGATCGCCTCGATCGAGGTGTTTTTCAGCGGGATCGGCCGGGGCATCGGCAGCAGACGGCCGGACTCGGGCACCAGCAGCCCGAATTCGTCGCACAACAACCGGGCGCCACGCAGCTGCAACGCCGCCGAGAGCGTGCTCTTGCCGGAGCCGGGCAGCCCCGACAGGATCATCGCATCGTCGCCGAACGCGACGGTGCCGGCGTGCAGCATCAGGTACCGATGGGCACTGGTCGCGATGCACCAATTCAGCCCCCACTCGTAAACCGGATAGGCGTTCTCGAGCGGCTGCGGCTCGAACGGGCGCACGCCGTCTATCTCGAACTGGACCTGAGGTCGTACCCAGCGCCGTGCACCCTGGCGCCGCACGAGCCGGATATCGAAATCGACCAGCGGATCGGGGTCGGTGCAGATTCCGTCGTGATAGAAGAATCGCACGGTATCGAGGAACGTGCGATCGAACGAGCGCACCGTTACACGGAAGGGCCCAGTATCAAGGATCAGCGATTGTTCGGTCACGCGACGGTAGACGCACCACTACCCGATTGATTCGTCATCGCGCGATTCTACAAGCTCGGCGCTCGCAAGGAAGTGCAGCGCGGCGTGAATCTTGGCCCGGTCGTTCGGATTCAGGTCGACCGGACCGGCGGCCGCCTCGACCAGCGACGCCCCATCACGCCAGTCAGCCTGGATCTCGGCCAACAGCATCGCCGGCAATTCGTTGAGGAAATGGGTCTGACCGGAGGCGGGATCGAACACCGCGCCCGAACCGGGTTCGCGATGCCACAGCAGGGGAGGCCCGACCCGGCGCCACGACGTGGCCGCCAGGTCGTCGGACGACGTCATCCGTTACTCAGGTAGAAGAACTTGTCGACGTTGTCCGGATCGACCGACACCATGCACGAGTGCGTGATGCCGTAGACGTCTGAATTCGACGGAAACTTCGTGTACTTCTTGTGCTCGCTGTAGTGCCACTTCTTGGGGTTGTAGCGGTCGTCGACCGTGCTCTTGACGAGCATGTAGGCATCGCCCTTCTTCGGCAGGTTGGCGAAGCAGATCTGGTCGCTGCCCAGCTTCTTGCGGATCGAGATCGTGCCGTCGGCGTTTTCCTTGACCCAGTCGGTACACTCGGGACCCAGCTCGCCCGGGCCGGTGTACTCGTGGTAGGTGTTCTGCGGATAGTAGCCGTCAGGGCGCTCCGCCTTGACGATCTTCATCCCGTGCAGCGGGTGATCCCACGTGCATCCGATCGCCGGTACTTCGAACTTGTCGCAGGGCAGCGACGCCCAGCATCCGCTGCTGCCGCAGCCGTTGCCGTCGTACACGTGGTCCGGCTCACCACCATCCGTGATCTCTTTGAGGCACTGGTAGGCGCTACCGGCGGCCGCCTGGCTGGGTGCCAGCGTCGCCACCACGGGTGCAGCCGACAGCGCCTTGAACAGCTGGCGCCGGCGTTGGGAAATTTGTTCGTCGTGAGCCGCCATCGTCACAATTCTCCGTTACTGATGCCAGCGTGATATGCAGTATTTGTGCCGCTACCGTATGTCATTGTTTATTCGGTCAATCTGCAGCGCGTTCCCGCTGCCCGGTCGAACCGCTGTCAATTTTCCTGACAACGCTTCACCGCCGAGGGCCGCGCCTGATTCGGGTTTTTCGAGTCTACACGCACACGAGCCAAGTTCGAAGTACCGGACGGGGCGCTCACAGACACGGCAGCACCCGATCGGCGACAAACCGACCCAGGTCGCGCAGCGCGGCGCGGCGCTCACCGACGTCGACGATGTACCCCAGTGTGCGCGGGATGTCGGCCAGGTAGCCCGGTTTGCCGTCGCGATGGTTCAGGCGGGCGAAGATGCCGGCCGCCTTGAGATGCCGCTGCGCGCCCATCAGGTCGAACCAGGCGTGCAGGCGGTCGCGCGTCACACCGGCCAGCAGACCGGCCGCCTGCGCCTGACCCAGGTAGGCGTCGATCCATGCCGCGACCCGCGCCGCCGGCCAGCCGATGTAGCAGTCACGCAGCAGTGACACCAGGTCGTAGCTGATCGGGCCGACGACCGCGTCCTGGAAATCGATGACCCCCGGATTGCCGTGCGCGACCCGCATCAGGTTGCGCGAATGGTAGTCGCGATGCACGCAGGCCGTCGGCTGCTCCAGCGCGTTGACCACCAGGATGTGCCGCGCGGCCGCGAGCATCGCCCGCTCCGCGTCGCTGAGCACCAGGCCGAGGTGGCGGTCCAGCAGCCAGTCCGGGAACAGCTGCATCTCGCGCTGCAGCATCGGCCCGTCATAGACCGGCAGACCCTCGCAGTCGGCACCCGCCTGCAGCCGCACGAGGGCGGCGACCGCATCGCCGTACAGGGTGTCGGCGGTATCGTCGCCGAGCGCGGCGAGGTAGGCGACGCGGCCCAGGTCTTCGAGCAGCACGAAGCCCTGGTCGACGTCGGCGTGATGGATGTACGGGACGTGCAGACCGGCCGCGGCGAAACGGGCCGCCACGTCGAGAAATGGCCGGCAGTCCTCCCTGTCCGGCGGCGCATCCATTGCGACGAAGGTCTCGCCGCCGGCCAGCGTGATACGGAAATAGCGCCGGAAGCTGGCATCGGCCGAGGCGGGTTCCAGCGAGAAGCCGTGCAGGCCGCAGGCCTGCCCGAGCCAGTGTTCCAGCTGGCGCAGACGTTGGGGCATCAGGAAACTCCGGGGCACTGCGCCGGGCCTGCGGAAGGCCGGTCGGGCGCAATTGAAGAAAACCTTGTTCTATGAGATTTTACCGCCCCTCGACGCATAACCCCAGAGGCATCCGGCTGCCGGAGGCCCGCCCACAGCGGACACCGAACGCATGCAGGACGAATCGCAGACCGCAAAGACCAGTTTCGTGTCACGCAGCCAAAGGATCCACTGCCTCAAGCCCACGTTCGCCGCTGTCTGTCGTCTGGCTCCACTCGGGCTAGCCGGGATTCTCTGTTCACCCGTGGCAGGCGCGGAAGGGCCTGACTGGGATTGCCGCGCGGCCGCCGACGGGCAGGGCTGGGAATGCGTGAATCACGGCCAACCCGTCGTCGATGCCGCGACCGGCGACGCCGCGCCGGATCGAAACGACGCATCCGCCTCGCCACTGTCGGCAGACGATGCAGCGGCATCCGCGGGTGGCCCGGTCGAGATCACCGCCGACACGATGGTTGCAGAGCTGGGGCGCGAACAGGCGGTGTTCAGCGGCGACGTGGTGCTGGTTCAAAACGGCGCGTCGCTGCGTGCCGCCGAGATCGCGCTCGATCGTGCAAGCGGTGAGGTGAGCGCCAGCGGCGGCTTTCTGCTGACCCGCCCGGAGATCCGTTTCGCCGGGGACAGCGCCGACTATCGACTCGACACCCGCGAGGCACATGTCGAGCACGCCAGCTACCGGGTCCCGGCGATCCGTGCCCGCGGCGATGCCGAGCGGGCCGCGTTCTTCGGCAACGGCATCAGCCGCTTCGACAACATCACCTATACGACCTGCGCCCCGGGTGATGCCGCGTGGATGCTGTCCGCGGAAACGCTCGAGCTCGACCACAATGAAGGGCTGGGCAGCGCCGGCAACGCGACGCTCCGTTTCCAGGGTGTACCGTTGCTGTATGCGCCGAGTTTCAGCTTTCCAATCGACAACCGTCGCCGTTCAGGGGTGCTGGTACCGACCCTGGGCTACAGCGGCAATACGGGGGTCGACATCAGCGTCCCGTACTACGTCAACCTGGCACCCAATTACGACCTGACGCTGACACCGCGCGCAATGTCGCGACGTGGGCTGATGCTCGGCGGGGAATTCCGTTTCCTGACGGAATCCACCGAGGGCGCGCTGGCGGCAGACCTGCTGCCCGACGACCGCCAGCGCGGCGACACTCGCGGCAGTGCATCGCTGTACAGCCACACCCAGTTCGATCCGCGCACCGAGGCCAATCTGCGCCTCAACTACGTATCGGACACCGACTATTTCGAAGATCTCGGCGGCAGTCTGGCGGTGACCAGTACGACCCACGTGCAGCGCACCGGCGAGCTGCTGTATCACGGCGACACCTGGGACCTGCTGGGCCGCGCACAGTTCTACCAGACCATCGACGACACGCTGCAGCTCGTCGACCGGCCGTACGCACGCCTGCCCCAGCTGCGCGTCGACGTCGAGCACCCGGATGGGATCGGCGGCACGACCTACCACCTCGCGGCCGAGTACGTGAACTTCTATCGGCGCGACTCGGTGCGCGGACATCGCATCGATCTGGCGCCGGCATTGAGCCTGCCGCTGGGCGACGCCTGGTGGTACGCGCGGCCCAAGGTCGGCGGCCATTTCACCACCTACAGTCTGACCGACCAGGTCGCCGGACTGGACGACTCACCGTCGCACACGACCGGTCTGGTCAGCTTCGACAGCGGCCTGTATTTCGATCGTGCGGCGAGCTATTTCGGCAATGCCGCGACCCAGACGCTGGAGCCGCGGCTGTTCTATCTGTACGTGCCCAGCAGCTCGCAGAACGACCAACCGCTGTTCGACACCGCCGAGCTCGATTTCAGCTTCGACAACCTGTTCCGCGAGAACCGCTTCAGCGGCCCGGACCGCATCGGCGACGCCAACCAGCTCACGCTCGCATTGACGACCCGCATCAACCGCGACAGCGATGGCCTGGAACTGTTGCGCGCCAGCATCGGTCAGATCCTGTATTTCGACGACCGGCGGGTGAATCTGCCCGGTGTCGCCAACGACAGCGAAACGACTTCGGCGCTTGTCGGCGAGATCGGGGCGGCCCTTGGCGGCGACTGGCGCAGTCGCGCCGGCCTGCAGTGGGACCCGCACGACGGCAGCGACGGTACGATCGACCAGGCGCTGGCCCAGCTGACGTACAACGATGAGCACCGGCACGTGTTCAACGCGGCTTACCGCCTGCGTGACGGCTTCAGCAACCAGACCGACCTGGCGTTCTACTGGCCCGTGAACGAGGGGTTCAGCGTCATCGGCCGGCACAATTATTCGCTGCGCGACGACCGCCTGCTCGAGGCGCTCGCCGGCGTCGAGTACGGTACCTGCTGCTGGCGCGTGCGCACGGTTTTGCGTCAATACACTGACGGCCTCGGCGACGATCACAACCTGGCGTTTCTGCTGCAGCTCGAACTGGGCGGCCTGGGACGTCTGGGCAGCGATATCGAGGGCCTACTGGAACGCGGTGTCTATGGATATCGCAGGAATGATGAAGATTAGAACCGTCACACTTGTCTTGCTGCTGCTCGGCCTGGTCGCCGGCGTGGCCGCTGCGCCACAGGACGAACCCGGCCAGCCCGCCCCCGAGGCCAACACCGATGCGTCACGGCCATCGGAGCTATTGATCGACCGCATCATCGCCGTGGTCGGCGACGACATCGTGTTGCTCAGTGAGTTGCGGATCGAGGCCGAGAAACTCGCCGCCCGGCTGCGCCAGAAGGGCGTGTCGCCGATGCCGAGCACCGCCGCCATCCAGAAGCAGGCGTTCGACACGCTGGTGCTCAACAAGCTGCAGCTGGCCGAGGCGGCGCGCCTCGGCATCGAGGCCGACGAGGAGACCATCAGCCGCGCGATCTCCGCCGTGGCGTCAAACAACAAGATGAGCGTGCCGGAACTGCGTGACGCGCTGGCCAGCGAAGGCATGGCATTCGACACCTTCCGCAGCACGCTGCGCGACGAGATCATCATCCGCCGCCTGCGCAATCGCGAGGTGACCAACCGCATCGAGGTGACCAAGTCCGAGATCGACAGCTATCTGGAACGCAGCGGTGGTGACGGACGCAGCGCCGTGAACCTGCGCTATATCCTGATCGCGGCACCGGAGAGCCGGGCCGCCGAGCGTGAGGAGGCACGGGTCGAGGCGACCGGCATCGTCGAAAGGCTGCGCAAGGGCGAGCCATTCGCGCCGTTGGCGCAGCAGTATTCCGACGACCAGACCGGACTGCAGGGCGGCGATCTCGGCTGGCTCGACGTCAACAGCATTCCGCCGCTGTTCCAGGCCTATGTCGCACGCATGAAGAAGGGCGACACCGAGGGACCGATCGCGTCGAGCGGAGGTTTCCACATCGTCCAGCTGGTCGACGTACGCTACGACAACAGCAAGATCGTGCAGCAGACCCACGCCCGCCACATCCTGGTCCGCACCAACGAGGTGACATCCGACGCCGATGCCCGACAGCGCCTCGAACAGCTGCGTCAGCGCATCGTCGACGGCGACGACTTCGACACGCTGGCGCGATCGAACTCCGACGACAAGGCCTCGGCGATCAAGGGCGGTGACCTCGGTTGGTCCACACCGGGTAACCTGGTGCCCGAGTTCGAGGAGCAGATGGATCTGCTCGCCATCGACGAGATCAGCCGACCGTTCAAGACCCAGTTCGGCTGGCACATCGTGCAGGTGCTCGGCCGCCGGTCGTACGACGCGACCGACGAGACCCGACGCGATCAGGCGCGCAAGGCGGTACGCGACGAGAAGGCCGACGAGGCGCTGCGCACCTACCTGCGCCAGTTGCGTGACGAGGCCTACATCGAACTGCGCCTCGACGACCTCGGCTAGGCGCCTCGATGGCGCCCACCGCGATCGCGCTGACCGCCGGCGAACCCGCCGGCATCGGTCCGGACCTGTGCATCCAGGTCGCCCAACGTGTTTGGCCGGTGCCGCTGGTCGTGGTCGCCGACCCCGATCTGCTGCTTGCGCGCGCAACGACCCTCGGCCAGACCATCGCGCTGCGCGAGATCGGCGACCGGCCGCCGCGCGACCCGGCCCCGGCCGGGTCCCTGTACGTCGCGCCGGTCACAGCCGCCGCGGCGTCGCACTGTGGTCGACTCGACCCGGCCAACGCACCCTACGTGCTGCACACGCTCGACCACGCGGTCGACGGCTGCCTCAATGGGACATACGCCGCGATGGTCACGGCACCGGTGCACAAGGGCGTTATCAACGATGCCGGCATCGGCTTCACCGGTCACACCGAATACCTGGCCGCCCGCTGCGGCGGCGTTCATCCGGTCATGATGTTGGCCTGCCCCGGCCTGCGCGTCGCACTGGTCACGACCCACCTGCCGCTGCGCGCGGTGGCCGATGCGATCACGCCTGAGCGGCTGGAGCGTGTGATCCGGATTCTCGCCCACGACCTGCGCATACGCTTCGCGATCGCCGAACCACGCATCCTGGTATGCGGCCTGAACCCGCACGCCGGCGAAGGCGGTCATCTAGGACGCGAGGAGATCGATGTGATCGAGCCGGTCCTGGAGAGCCTGCGCGCCACCGGCATCAGTGTGCGTGGCCCGCTGCCCGCAGATACCCTGTTCACCGAGCCGTTCCTCGCCCACGCCGACGCGGTACTGGCGATGTACCACGACCAGGGTCTGCCGGTACTCAAGCACAAGGGTTTCGGCAACGCGGTCAACATCACGCTCGGCCTGCCGATCGTGCGCACCTCGGTCGACCACGGCACCGCTCTCGATATGGCCGGCACCGGGCACGCCGACGGTGGCAGCATGGTGAGCGCGATCGAGCAGGCGATCGCGATGCGGCGGGATTAGATTTCGCCCGGCAGGCGCAGCGTCCGCTCGACGCGCGATGCGGCGTCCGGCAGCTGCATCAATTCTTTGCCGCCGCAGTGTCGTCCTCGACCGCGCCAGCCGCTTTCAGCGCATCGACGATACGCGTGTGACCGCGCAGCGTCGCGCGCGCCAGTGCAGACTTGCCGGCCGAGTCCTTGAGATTGGCATCGGCGCCGGTGGCGAGCAGCAGGTCGACGACGTCGGCGTGCCCGAGCGCACTCGCCGCGATCAATGCCGAGGTACCGTTGGCATCGACCGCGTTGACGTCGGCGCCTGCGGCGAGCAGCGCCCGCACGGTGCGCAGATTGCCGTTGAACCCCGCGAGCACGATGACCGGCCGGCCACCGGCATTCTTGGTGTTGGCATCGGCACCCTCGGCGAGCAGGTCGCGCACCTCGAACGCACGCCCCGATACCGCGGCCGCGACCAACTGCGTACCGTCGGCGCCATCGGCTGCGGCCGCCGGCAACGCGGCGACCGCCGCGACCAGCAACAAGCAACTGCGGAACAGCTTCATCATCCCCTCCGAGGGTGCGCAACCACCGTTCGTCGATTCCTGCACAGCGTGTCGGCAAATGGAAAATTCCCTTGAACGACGGGGGCTGCCGCACCCTTGCCTTTCGCCGACGCTGTCGGTAGCGTGACGCGCATAGTCATGGAGATTGCCGACGATGAACGACCACGACCTGCACAGAATCGAGGTTGGCGTCGAAACCGCGTATATCGACGACCAATCGGATCCGGACGCGGACCGCTACGTGTTCGCCTACACCATCACGATAAGCAACGCCGGCAGCCTGCCGGCCAAGCTGATGAACAGGCATTGGCTGATCACCGACGCCAACGGCAAGATCCAGGAGGTGCGCGGCGAAGGTGTCGTCGGCGAACAGCCCTACCTGCGCCCCGGCGAAGTGTTCCGCTATACCAGCGGGACTGTCCTCGAGACGCCGGTCGGCACGATGGAAGGCGAGTACGAAATGGTCGGCGACGACGGAGAATCCTTCATGGCCCCGATCAACCGCTTCTCTTTGGCCGTGCCGCGCGTGCTGCACTAGGGCCTGTTCGCACTACGCACGCGCCAACGTTGCTGCTCCAATTGGGTCAGGCAGGGCGCGAGGAGAGACGCTTTGTGAGCCCGAACGAACGACGCGCCACGCCGCATCACCCATCTGGGGGTGCGGCACAAAAGGGATTGTCCCCATTTTTCCGCCAACCGCGTTGCGGCTCGCCCGTATACGGCGGATACACCACGCTCAGCGCGACCTGTTGGGCGGAAGAATGGGACGCCGTCGCTGGTTCGTGCGTAGTGTGAGCGGGCCGTAGAAATGGCTGTCTACGCAGTCGGCGATATCCAGGGCTGCCACGACGAACTCAGGCGCGCGCTCGACCAGGTCGGGTTCGATGCCGCCACCGATCGGCTCTGGTTTGTCGGCGACCTGGTCAATCGCGGCCCCAAATCACTCGAGGTGCTGCGCTTCGTACGCGACCTTGGCGACGCCGCGGTGTGCGTGCTGGGCAACCATGATCTGCACCTGCTGGCACTGGCCAGTCAGGGCGACAAGACGCGCCACGAACCCAGCCTCGCCGACGTGCTCGCAGCGCCTGACCGCGACGGACTGCTGCACTGGCTACGTCACCGCCCGCTGGCTCACCACGATTCCGAACTCGGCTTCCTGATGGTGCATGCAGGTCTGCCTCCGCAGTGGGATCTGGCGACCACGCTCGGGTGCGCGCGCGAGGTCGAGGACGTGTTGCGCGGTACAGGCCACCCTGACTACTTCGCGCACATGTACGGCAACAAACCCAAGCGCTGGGACCCGGGCCTGCGTGACATGGAGCGCTGGCGCTTCATCACCAACTGCCTGACGCGCCTGCGCTTCTGTGACCTCGACGGCAACCTGGCGCTGAAAGAGAAGGGGCCGCCGGGCAGCCAGGCCCGTGGCCGCCTGCCATGGTACGAACACCCGCAGCGCGCCAGCCGCGATCAGCGCATCGTGTTCGGCCACTGGTCGACGCTCGGCTACCTCGCGACCGACAATGTCTGGGCACTCGATACGGGCTGCCTGTGGGGGGGCGCCTTGACCCTACTGCGCCTGGACACGCCGCACCCGCAGCGTCATTCGCTGGCCTGCCCAGGCTGGCAGGACCCTACGCGCTTCGCCTGAGCCGCCTGCCGCTCAGGAAAGCTTCATCGCACGCGACATGTTGCGACCGTAGAAGATCTCGAGCATCTCGCGCCGGATCTTCTCCGAGATCGTGCGCTGCTCCTTTGGCGACACGTCGTCGACGTCGACTCCGAACAGGTAGCTGTCGAGATCGAACTCCTTGAGCATCATCTTGGTGTGAAAGATGTTCTCCTGGTACACGTTGACGTCGATCATCTGGTAGCGCTCGCGCGTGTCGCGGGCGAGAAAGTTCTGGATCGAGTTGATCTTGTGATCCATGTAGTGCTTCTTGCCGTTGACGTCGCGGGTGAAGCCGCGCACCCGGTAGTCCATCGTCACGATGTCCGACTCGAACGAGTGGATCAGGTAGTTCAAGGCCTTCAGCGGCGAGATGCGGCCGCAGGTCGACACGTCGATGTCGGCTCTGAATGTGGAGATGCCGTTGTCGGGATGACTCTCCGGGTAGGTGTGCACCGTGATATGGCTCTTGTCCAGGTGCCCGACGATCGTCTCCGGCAGCGGACCGGGCGCCTCGGAGTTCGAGATGTGCTCGGCCGCGATCGGCTCTTCCGAAATCAGAATCGTCACGCTGGCGCCGTGCGGCTCATAGTCCTGGCGCGCGATGTTGAGCACGTTCGCGCCGATGATTTCGGTCACGTTGCGCAGGATCTCGGTCAGGCGCTTGGCACTGTACGCCTCGTCGATGTAGCGGATGTAACCGCCTTCCTGGTTGGCGTTGGCCGCGTAATTGATATCGTAGATGTTGAAGCTGAGCGTCTTGGTCAGGTTGTTGAACCCGTGCAGCTTCAAGCGGCTCGACTTGGACATTCTGCTGAATTCCCGGCAAAAGTCGAAAGGGGGCGCAAACTTACCGCAGATTCACCCGGCCGGACAACTGCCGTCAGGCGATCCCGCGCAGATCCTCCCAGGCGTTCACCGGCGGGTGATGGATGATCTGCAGATGGGTGCCGTCCGGATCGTAGCAGTAGAAGCTGCGGGCCCCGTCGCGATGGGTACGCGGCTCGGTGCGCATCGGCACTCCACGGCTGGTGAGCCAGGCGAACCAGTCGTCGACATCGCTGGCAGCGGACACGAAAAATCCGATGTGGTCGAGGCGTTGCGCCGCCTCGTCGCGCGCATGATCGGTGCTGGCCTGGTGTAGCGCCAGGTTGTCGCCACCCGAGGTCAGATAGACGTTCTGGTCGTCGGGCCGCCACTGCACCTCCATGCCGAGCAGCTCGACGTAGAACCGTTCGCAGGCCGGCAGGTCGCGCACGAACAATGCCACGTGGCGCATCCCGTAGCCGAGCGGGGGCCGGTTCATGCGACGTCCACGATCTCGAAATCGTGGGTGATCTCGGCGGTGGCGCCGAGCATGATCGACGCCGAGCAATACTTCTCCGCACTCATCCGGATCGCGCGGTCGACCACCTTCTCGGTGAGACCGTGACCACCGACGCGGAAATGGGCATGGATCTTCGTAAACACCTTGGGATCGGATTCGGCGCGTTCGGCCTCGAGCTCGACCTCGCACAGACGCACGTCATGGCGTCCCCGACGCAGGATCAGCAGCACGTCGAACTGGGTGCAGCCGCCCATGCCCAACAGCAGCATCTCCATCGGCCGCACCCCGAGGTTGCGGCCTCCATGCTCGGGCGGACCGTCGATGACGACCGCATGGCCACTGCCGGACTCACCGACCATGGTCACGCCTTCCACCCACTTAATTCGTGCCTTCATTAGCGCTGGGTCACAAAAGGAGGGCGAACAGGCTAGCACAGTTCGACAATGCCCCGCAGCCTGCCTAGAATCCTTGCGAGAACTCTGTTAAGCGACCATGCCCCAGTCGAACCCGTACAGCATCGCCCAGCCACCACCGCAGGATCCTGACTGGCTAAAACCCTTCCTGGCCCACTGCCATCGCAGGCGCTATCCGGCCAAGACCGAATTCATTCATCCCGGCGACGCCGCCGACAGCCTGTTCTATCTGGTGTCCGGCCAGGTCACGGTTTACCTCGAGGACGACGAGGGTCGCGAAATCATCCTCACCTACCTCAACAAGGGCGACTTCATCGGCGAGATGGGGTTGTTTCTGCCGACGCCGATGCGTTCGGTGATGGTGCGCACGCGTACCGCGTGTGAACTGGCCGAGATCTCGTACCAGAAGCTCGAGCAGCTGTTCGAGACGGATCTGCGTTCCTTCACGCGCAAGATTCTTTATGCGCTCGGCCGCCAGCTGACCGAACGCCTCGCCGCGACCAGCCAGAAGGTCAGTCACCTCGCCTTCCTCGACGTCACCGGCCGAATCGCCGGCACGCTACTGGATCTGTGCAAGCAGCCCGACGCGATGACCCACCCCGACGGCATGCAGATCCGGATCACGCGCCAGGAGATCGGCCGCATCGTCGGCTGTTCGCGCGAGATGGCCGGGCGCGTGCTCAAAGACCTGGAAGAACGCGGGCTGATCCATGTCAAAGGCAAGACCATCGTAGTGTTTGGCACGCGCTGAGGCCGAACCTGCTCAAGCGCCCGGCACCGCCGCCGCTAATACGCTCATGTTGAGCGAACCGACACCACAGCCCGTGCACGCGGGATCGCCCTTTCACCAGAGCCAGAAGCTGATGCGCTGCGAGGTCGTGAACCGCTACCGCGAGGGAAGCGTGCGCTTCGTCGAACTCGACGCGTTCAAACTCTGGCAATACCTGATGACCCACAAGCACGGTCTCAGGATCGGCGAGCCGACGCTGTGTCTGTGGATCGACGCCGGCGAGTACGCGGCGAGCGCGAACCTGTTCGACCGCGCCGGCGGTGTCGAGGCGGTCGACCGTATCGTCGTAGAGCTGTTCGATGCCGAATACGGCTTCTCACAGACCATCATGCGCTACGCGCGCAGCGGCGAGACCGAGCAGGTCGTTGCTATCCTGCGCTCGCACATCCCGGCGGAGTTGTGCGACTCGGACGCCTGCCAGATCACTGTGGTCGAGGGTCGCGTCGTCACCCACCTGCCGCACCGCGCCAACCGCCACGCCCTCACCGGACTCGAGGGCTGAGCCCGCTTCAGGCGAACAGCTCGCGCAGCCGCGCCCCCGGGTCATCCGCACGCATGAAGGCCTCCCCCACCAGAAAGGTGTGCACGCCATGTGCGCGCATCAGTGCGACGTCGGCCGGCTGCAGGATGCCGCTCTCGGTGACCACCAGTCGGTCGCCCGGTATATCTCCGAGCAGGTCCAGCGTGGTCTGCAGGCTGACCTCGAACGTTCGCAGGTTGCGGTTGTTGATGCCGATCAGTCGATTGTCGGTGCACAGCGCGCGCGCGAGTTCGTGGCCGTCGTGCACCTCGATCAGCACATCCATGCCGAGTGTGCGCGCCTGGTCGTTCAGGCCATGCAGCTGCGCGTCGTCGAGACACGCCGCAATCAGCAGGATGCAGTCGGCACCGATCGCACGCGCCTCGACCACCTGGTAGGGATCGACGATGAAATCCTTGCGGATCACCGGCAGCGCGCAGGCTGCGCGGGCCTGCTGCAGGTAGGCATCGCCGCCCTGGAAGAAATCGACGTCGGTCAGCACCGACAGACAGGCCGCACCACCCCTGGCGTAACTGGCCGCGATCTCGGCCGGGCGGAAATCCTCGCGCAACACACCCTTCGATGGCGACGCCTTCTTAATCTCGGCGATCACGGCCGCGGCACCGGCATCGACCCTGGCCTGCAGCGCAGCGACGAAGCCGCGCGGTGGATCGGCGTCGCCGAGGCGTTCGCGCAGCATCCCGATCGGCACGGCGTCCGCACGCTCGGCGATCTCCTCGTGCTTGCGCGCGACGATCTTCTTCAGGATGTCCGGGGTGTTGCCCATGGCGATAAATGTCACCGCGCGTCCGTCACGTCAGAAACTCTGTGTCAGCACGACGAGCCGATCGAGACGCGTACGTGCCTCACCACTGGCGATGGCCGCATCCGCTCTTGCGATGCCGTCCTTCAGCGAATCGGCGAGGCCGGCGACATAGATAGCGGCGCCGGCGTTCAGCACGACGATGTCGCGCGCGGGCCCGGCGCGATCGTCGAGCACGCCAATGATCGTCTTTACGCTGTCCTGCGGGCCGTCGACGCGGATCGCGTCGAGCGGGCTGCGGGTGAAGCCGAAATCCTCGGGCTGGATCGCGAACCGGTGGACCCGGCCGTCCTTGAGTTCGGCGACCTCGGTACGGTCGCCGATGCTGATCTCGTCGAGGCCGTCGTGCGAATGCACGACCATGACGTGGCGACTGCCGAGCCGGCGCAGCACCTCGGCCAGCGGTTCGAGCAGCGCGTCGCTGAACACGCCGAGCAGCTGGTTCGGTACGCCGGCCGGGTTGGTCAGCGGGCCGAGCACGTTGAAGATCGTGCGCACACCCATCTCGCGGCGCGGTCCGATCGCGTGCTTCATCGCACTGTGGTGACCGGGCGCGAACATGAAACCGACACCGACCTCGCGCACGCACTGCGCGACCTGCTCCGATGTCAGATCGAGGCGCAGGCCCGCGGTCTCGAGCGCATCGGCGCTGCCGGACTTGCTCGACACCGAGCGGTTGCCATGCTTGGCGACATGGCAGCCCGCCGCCGCCGCGACGAACATGCTCGCGGTCGAGACGTTGAACGTGCCCGACGCATCGCCGCCGGTGCCAACGATGTCGACCGTGTGGTCGAGGCCGCCGATATCGACGCCGGAGGCCAGCTCGCGCATCACGCCGGCAGCGGCCGCTATCTCGCCGACCGATTCACCCTTCATGCGCAGACCGACCAGGAAGCCGCCGATCTGCGCCGGCGTCGCGCCGCCGGTCATGATCTGGCGCATGACCGTGGTCATGTCATCGGCATCGAGATCGTGATGCTCGATGACGTGTGCGATCGCCTGCTTGATGTCCATTCCGCCCCCTTGTCGTCGCGCGGCCGTCAGCGGCCGTCGAGAAAATTTCGCAGCATCTGGTGGCCATGCTCGGTCAGGATCGATTCCGGATGAAACTGCACGCCCTGGACCGGCAGTTGGCGGTGGCGCACGCCCATGATCTCGTCGACCTGGCCGTCGCTTTCGGTCCAGGCCGTAACCTCGAGGCAAGCGGGCAGCGTCGCACGTTCAATGACCAGCGAATGATAACGGGTCGCTTCGAACGGATTCGGCAGATCGCTGAACACGCCGCTCGACGTGTGGTAGATCGGCGACGTCTTTCCGTGCATGACCTCGCGCGCGTGCACGATCCTGCCGCCGAAGGCCTGGCCGATCGCCTGGTGCCCCAGGCAGACGCCGAGGATGGGCAGCTTACCCGCAAACGCCTCGATCGCCGCGACCGACACGCCGGCCTCGGTCGGCGTGCACGGGCCGGGCGAGATCACCAGCTGTTCCGGCTGCAGCGCGGCGATGCCGGCCACGTCGATCTCGTCGTTGCGCACGACACGCACGTCGGCACCGAGCTCACCCAGATACTGCACGATGTTGAACGTGAAGGAGTCGTAGTTGTCGATCATCAGCAACATTTCGGGATCAACACTCCACGTTCGGGGAGAAAGACAGCACCGTCGACAGGCGTGTCAGCCTGCCCACCACCGCGAGGCGGGCGCCCATGGATTCGTTGTACATGATTGACGTCACCGTGTTTAGTGCAGATGCAGCTGCGACGCGTTCGCCATTGCGCGCGTCAGATCGAACGGACTCAGCACCCCGACGACCTTGTCTGCATCGGTCGACCCGTCGCGCGTCACCACCGCCACCACCCGGGAATGGCGATCGATCTCGTAAAACGCCTCGCGCAGCGACAGACCGGAGCGGATCGGGATGAACTCCGTCAGCATCACGTCGCCAGCACGGTACTGGATCCCGGTGCGGCTGCTGATCGGATTGATCAGCCCGATGACCTTGTTGTCGTCGTCGACGACGACCATGCTGCGCGTGCCATCACCAGCGTCCACAACGGCGTCCGACTTCACGAATTCGAATTGCTTGTTCATGATCTCGTTGATCATAAGATGCGAATTGATATCGGAATGGCGGCCATGCGGCACGCTGCGGCCGCGTCGAATCAGTTTCAGCGTATAAATGTCGCCCTCGGAGAAATGTCTGCGTACGGCGTACGCGACGGCGACACCAACCATGATCGGCAATACGACAACGTAGTCCAGCGTCATCTCGTAGGTCATGATCGCGGCGGTCAGCGGTGCACTCGTGGTGGCCGCGACCATCGCCGCCATGCCCACGAGGGCGAACGCGGGAGCGTCCACACCGATCGACGGAAACAACGCCGCCAGGCCATAGCCGAATGCCCCGCCGAGTGTCGCGCCGAGGTATAGCGACGGCGAGAACACCCCGCCCGAGCCGCCCGAGCCTATCGTGAGCAGGACGGCAATCAGCTTGACCACCACCAGCAGCGCTATGAACCACGCCGAGGTCATGTTGCCCGACACGAGGTCCTGGATGGTCGCGTAACCGACGCCCTGGATGTAGTAGTGGCCGAAGGTCTCGTACATGCCCAACATCAACACCCCGAGCGCCAGCATGCCGATCATGTGGCGCTGGTAGGGACCAACCGGAAGGTTGTCGAACCACTGTTCGCTCCAGTAGATGCTCTTGACGAACACGACCGCAACGAGGCCGACGATTGCGGCGAACGGAAAATAGATCGCCAGCATAAGAGGGCTTTCACCCACCGCATGCATCATGCCGGTCGGTATATGAAACGCGGGTTCCGGGCCGATCAGGTATCGACCCGTATTGGCCGCGATCACCGACGAGATGATGACCGGCATCACGGTCGTACTGTTGACCGACAACAACAGCAGTTCGATCGAAAACAGGATTCCACCGAGCGGCGCATTGAAGGTCGCCGCGATGCCGCCGCTCGCGCCGCATGCAATCAACAGGTTGCGCTGACTCATCGGCATATTGAGCCATTGCGCGAGTACCGAACTGAACGCCGAACAGATCATGACGATCGGGCCTTCACGCCCGAGCGAACCACCGGTACCAATGGTGATTCCGGAGGCGAGCGTCTTCACGATGCTGACTTCGCCGCGGATGCGACCGCGCTTGTGGAAGATCGCGTCCATGACCTCCGGAACGCCGTGTCCCTTGGCCTCCGGTGCAAAGTTCTTGACTAGCCAGATCACGGCAATACCGCCGAGCACGGGTACGAGCACGACCAACCAGCCCCACGCCGACTCCGCGGTGTGCAGATTCGCATCGTAGTCGAACGAGAACTGACCGAAGAAGGCCACATTGTGCACAAGGCCGATCAACAGCCGGAATCCCCAGGCGGCAACACCGCACAACAGGCCGACAAGGATGGCGACAGCGAACAGGCCGCGAGTGTTCCAGAGTTTGCGCACCGTGTCTTGCACGAGGCCGACCTTTCTAATTAACAAGCGTTGAGGAATTGTACGGAAAACACCTGCGAGATTCCGCCCGGCTGCCGCAACGCGTGGCGGCAGCCGGGCGACGGCGTCGGGTCAGGCCTCGTCGTTACACGGTCGGGTATCCAGCCCGGCCTCGGCCAGCGCCACGGCGCGAAACACCGCGCGGCCCTTGTTCATCGTCTCCTTCCACTCGAGCTCCGGCACCGAATCGGCGACCACGCCCGCACCGGCCTGGATGTGCAGCTGGCCATCCTTGATCACGGCGGTGCGGATCGCGATCGCGGTATCCATGTTGCCGCTCCAGGACAGGTAGCCAACCGCACCGGAATACACGCCGCGCTTGACCGGTTCGAGCTCGTCGATGATCTCCATCGCGCGGATCTTCGGTGCCCCGGACACGGTGCCCGCCGGAAAGGTCGCACGCAGCACGTCGATCGCGTCCAGCTCGTCACGCAGCCGACCGGTGACATTGGAGACGATGTGCATCACGTGCGAGTAGCGTTCGACGACCATCCGGTCGGTCAGTTTCACGCTGCCGATCTGCGCCACGCGGCCGGCGTCGTTGCGGCCCAGGTCGATCAGCATCAGGTGCTCGGCGAGTTCCTTTGGGTCGGCCAGCAGTTCGGCCTCGAGTGCCCGGTCCTCTTCCTCGGTATGACCGCGGCGGCGCGTTCCGGCGATCGGCCGCACCGTGACCTCGCCGTCCTCGAGCCTCACCAGGATCTCCGGCGACGAGCCGACGATCTGGAAATCGCCAAGATCGAGAAAGTACATATAGGGTGAGGGATTGAGGCCGCGCAGTGCCCGGTAGAGGTCGAGTGGGCGGGCCGCGAACGGGATCGACAGGCGTTGCGAGATCACCACCTGCATGCAGTCGCCATCGAGGATGTACTGCTTGATACGCTCGACGGCACGCTTGAAACCCGCCTCGGTGAAACCCGACACGAAGTCGGATTCGTCGACCGTGCGCGGGCCCTCGGCGCGGTGCCGGGGCGCGCCCTGCTGCATGCGTTCGATCAATTGATCGATACGCTTTTGGGTACCGGTCAGCGTGTCGCCGCGGTCGATATCGGCATGCACGATCATGTACATGCGCCCACTGAGGTTGTCGAACACCACCACCTCGTCGGCGACCATCAGCAGGATGTCGGGGCAGCCGAGCGGATCCGGCTTGTCCGGGTTGCGCAGGCGGGGTTCGATGTAGGCCACCGTGTCGTAGCCGAAATAGCCGACCAGGCCGCCGGAGAAGCGTGGCAGGCCGTCGAGCTCGGGCACGCGGAAGCGGGCCTTGAACTCATCGACGAACGCCAGCGGGTCAGCAACGGTCCGGTGCTCGACGATGGCGCCGTCGGTCTCGACGCTGATCGCGTCGCCGGTCACGCGCAAAAGGGTGCGGCACGGCAGGCCGATGATCGAATAGCGGCCCCATTTCTCGCCACCCTGCACCGACTCGAACAGAAAGCCGAATGGCCCCTGGACCAGTTTCAGGTAGACGCTGAGCGGGGTGTCGAGGTCGGCGAGCACCTCGCACACGACGGGTATGCGGTTATAGCCCTGTGCAGCCAGGGCATCGAATTGTTCGGGGGTCATGGCCTACTCCACGCAAAAAGACACTGAGACACGAGGCGAATCGGTCAAGCGCGCCATCGTGAATCAGGGACTGCCATCTCGTTGCGTGTGAGCTCGGTCATTGTCGTTGCGATTCGGGAACCTTCCCGGAGCGCCAACCTTAGCCAAAAACGTCAGTACCGCCAAGGAATTCAGGGCCGCTTTCCCGGGCTCGCACGAAAGCGACCACGGCGGCGACAAAAAGAATATTGACATTTCAGAATTTGCTAATATACTACTCCTCAACGGCAAGCAGTAACGCCAGCGCCGCAAGGCGGAAACCGAAACTTTTATCGGGCAGATGCCCAAACAAAAAACTCTGGAGACACAGTCATGAAAAAAATCATCGCTATCGCTGCGGTCATCGCTTCTGCCCAGGCTTCGGCTTTCTGGGGCAACGGCTACGACAACATGCAGAACAACGGCTACGGCGCCACCAACGGCTACGGCAACGGCGTCATGGACGGTACCGCTGACGGCGCCGCGGAAGGCACCTTCAGCATGAGCTTCTCGGGCAAGGGCCACACCAACATGCGTGGCTACGGCAACGGCTACGGCGCCGGCGACGGTTGGGGCCGCGGCTACAACTACAGCGCGCCTGGCTACGGCTACGCCCCGTACGGCTACGCGCCGATGGCTCCGGTCGCGCCGGTCGCCCCTGAAGCTGCCAAGTAATCCTGCCTGACGGCGGACTACGGGCCACCGATGTGGCCCAGGCAAACAAAACCCCGCGCCCCGGCGCGGGGTTTTTTCGTTGCCGCGGTGCCGCTCAGTCGCCGCCGAAACCCGGGTTGTTGATGCCGAAATCGCGCCGCGCGGCCACGATCGATACAGTGAAACCGGAAATCACGTCCAGCAGCGACATCAGTCCGAGTTCGAAGAACGTCGACGTGCCGCAGGCCGCCACGGTCAGGAACTCGACCAGGAAAACCACGAACACCAGCGTCGACAGCGTGTGATCGAGGACCGAGGCGACACCGGTGCGGGTGGCCTTGAAGATCTCGAAATACAGGATCAACACGCCCGCCGCGATGAACGCATCGTGGACACTGAACGTCCAGTGCGCACCCGACATCAGATCGAACGCGAACAGCTCCCCGGCCAGGGCCGGCTGGATCCCGCCGGACAGCATCATCAGGTTGTAGACGATCAGTGGAATCGCAAACAGGGGGATCGCTTTGAACATCGCATCTCTCGGCTCTTGGGGGGCGGAAGCGCATTATCGCGCAAATCCACGCGCCACCGCTGTGACGCTCAGATCAGTGCCGGCAGTTCGGCCATAGAATCGATCACCGCGTCCGGTGCGTAGTCACGGATGTCTTCGCCGTGGTTGTACCCGTAGCTCATGCAGACGATCTGAAATCCGGCTGCTCGGGCTGCGGTCACGTCGCTCTTCGAGTCACCGAGCATCATCGCGTCACCCGGCGCAACGCCAAAGTGTTGCGCCGCGTGCAGCAGCGGTCCCGGATCGGGCTTTTTCACCGGCAGCGTGTCGCCGGCGACGATGATGCCGAAGCGGTCGTGCAGACCGAGATCCTTGAGCAACGGGACCGTGAACTGCGCGGCCTTGTTGGTCACGCAACCCAACGCGTAGCCGCGCGACGCCATGTAGTCGAGCCCCTCGCGCACGCCCGGGTAGACGCAGGAACGCTTCGAGGTGTTGTCGGCATAGAGTTCGAGGAAGATAGGGTAGGCGCGCGCGAATTCCTCGTCGCCCGGCTCGCCATCCAATTGTCCTACCAGTGCGCGCCGCACCAGGCGCTCGACGCCGTTGCCAACCCAAATGCGCACCTTGTCCTCGCCATGCGGCGGGCGGCCGAGGCGCCTCATCATCTCGTCGACGCAGTAGGCGAGATCCGGGACGCTGTCGACCAGCGTGCCGTCGACGTCGATCAGCACCATCTTCGGTTTGCGGATTGTCATCCTGCCTCCAGGCGGGTCGAGGGCGGTCATCGACCACCCCTCCCCGATTACAACGCTGCCTGGCGCCGCTCAGCCGATCCCGGCCAGCTCGGCCCGCATCTCCTTGATGATGCTGTCATAGCGGTTCGGATCGCTGTCCTTGCCCTTGCTGAATATGCCCGAACCCGAGACGAAGGTGTCGGCGCCGGCCGCGGCAATCTCACCGATGTTGTCGGCCTTCACGCCGCCATCGATCTCGAGGCGGATGTCGCGTCCGGACTTTTTGATGATCTCGCTTGCCTGCTTCAGCTTGTCGAGCGCCGACGGGATGAAGCTCTGACCGCCGAACCCCGGGTTGACCGACATCAGCAGGATCATGTCGATCTTGTCGATGACATAGTCGAGATAGGTCAGCGGCGTGGCCGGGTTGAACACCAGGCCGGCCTTGCAGCCCTCGCCCTTGATCAGCTGCAGCGTGCGATCGATGTGTTCCGAGGCCTCGGGATGGAACGTGATGTAGGTTGCACCGGCCTTGGCGAAATCGCCGACGATGCGGTCAACCGGGCTGACCATCAGGTGCACGTCGATCGGGGCCGTGATGCCGTGCTTGCGCAGCGCCTCGCAGACCAGCGGACCGATCGTCAGGTTCGGGACGTAGTGGTTGTCCATGACGTCGAAGTGAATGAAATCGGCGCCGGCGGCCAACACCTTGTCGCACTCTTCACCCAGCTTGGCGAAATCGGCCGAAAGGATCGAAGGCGCGATCGCGTAATCTGCCATTTTTGTACTCCCAGGCCGGCGGGCCGGCGCTAAACTTCTTGAGATCGAGCACCTGGCAGAACCGGGTGCCTTGGAAAAATCGGACCGGGGATCTTACCTGAAAACCGCCCTCCTTTGCAGCCGAGGCCGCCGCGCGAAGCGGGGCGCGGCGCTGGCCGCGGCGCTGCTGCTGACGGCAAATGCGCTGGCCGCCGACGTCGCCCGCACGCACGCACTCGAGGCCGCCTGGCGATCGGCCGGCGATCTCGATGGCGACGTGGTCGAGCTGAGTGCCGGTGATCGCAGCGCACTCGCCATCCACCGCCCGGCCGCCGGCCGCGAGCGGCGCGGCGGGGTGATCCTGATCCACGGCCGCGGCACCAACGCCGACAGCCGCGAGACACTGCACCCGCTGCGCATCGGCCTGTCCGATGCCGGCTGGGACACGCTGTCGATCCAGCTGCCGGCCGCCTACGACGACGCGGACGCCGCCGACTGGCTGGCCACGGCACCGGCGATCGAGGCCCGCCTCGGTGCGGCGCTCGACTGGATGTCGAAGCAGGGAATCGACAAACGGGTCGTCGTCGGCGTCGGTGACAGCGCGACGATCGCACTGCGATTCGCCGCGTCGCGCGGCAGCGACGAGGTCGCGGCGGTCGCGATGATCAGCAGCCCGGCCACATTCGACGACGATGCGGTGCGCGACGTCCTGTCCGGGCTCGCGCGGCCGCTGTTCGATCTTTACGCACAACGTGATCTCACGTCGGTCACAGCCAACGCCGAACGCCGTGCTGCGGCAGCACGCGCAGCAGGCCTTGCGGATTTCGTGCAACGCGACGTGCCGGGTGCCGGGCCCGGCTTCCGCGGCCTCGACGCCGCGCTCGTCGCAGCGGCCCGCACCTGGCTCAACGCACGCGTCGCGAAGCCGGCCGGCACGGCACACTGATTCGTGCTCAGCCGTCGCTGACCCGGATCACGATGCCCTTGAAGCCGTTCTCGGCGAGCCGCTTGCGCGCCTGGTCGAGTGCGGCGCGGCCCCGATAGGGCCCGGTCCGCACCCGGTATCGCGTGTCCAGTGGTCCGACACGCGCGCTGACCACCTGCGCCTCGATTCCGAGCAGCGCGAGCTGCGCCTTCAGACGGTCGGCGTCGGCGTTGCGCTTGAACGAACCCAACTGCATCAGGTAGGTCGCACTCGCCGCGCGCTCGACGGCATCCGGCGCCGACGGCCGCGCATCCAGTTCCTCGTCGGGAACGACGACCTCCATCTCCGGCAGCATGTCGTAGAAATCGAAGCGCGGCTTGGGCGGTGCCGGCACCTCGACACGCGGCGCGGGTGGTGCGGCCGGTTTGCCCTGCGGCGGCCGGTCCGGCTGCACGCCCACCCACAGGCCGCCGGCGTTGTCCGCCTGGCCCCTCAGCCAGGCAAGGCCGACGATCAGCGCACCCAGCAGCAGGCCCGCGAGCAGCCACAACCAACCGGGAACGGGCTTTTTCTGCGGTCTTCTCTGGGCGCGGTGTTTGTAGTCTCGGGGCACGACGGGGATTGCTTGTAAATTGGGACGGGATCGACGCTACGCCTGAAACTCGCGTGCCGGGCCGGCACCGTGTGTGCGTGAACACGCCGGCAGACCGCACAGTGTCGTCACGACGTGGCAGGAATTCTAGCGCGACATGGCACGTGGACGCGACCGATCGCGCGGCCCGTGCCGGGGTTCACATCTGGTCGACTCTGTTAACTCGTCATTCCCTCACAAGCGGAGATGACGGCAGACCGCCTGTCAGCCGCTCCCATCCGTCGTCCTACATCTGTTCCGGCGCGGACACGCCGATCAGGCCGAGGCCATTGCGCAGTACCTCGCGCGCGGCCAGGATCAACTTGATGCGCGCATCGCGCAGCGCTGCGTCGTCGACCAGAAACTGGTGCGCGTTGTAGTAGGTGTGGAAGTCGTTCGCCAGTTCGCGCAGGAAGTGTGTCAGCTGGTGGGGCTCTTCGTTGCAGGCCGCGCTCTCGACAACCTCCGGGTAGCGCGACAGGGTCTTCAGCAGGCCGATCTCGTGGGTCTCGACCAAGCGGTCGAGATTCTGCATGCCGTCGCTGGGACTGACGTCGATCAGCTTTTCCGCAGCCTGGCGCAGCACCGCGTGGATGCGCGCATGCGCGTACTGCACGTAGTACACAGGGTTGTCGCTCGACTGCGACTTGGCGAGATCGAGATCGAAATCCATGTGCTGTTCGCACTTGCGCATCACGTAGAAGAAGCGCGCCGCGTCACGGCCGACCTCCTTGCGCAACTCGCGCAGCGTGATGAACTCGCCGGAGCGCGTCGACATCTGCGCGCGTTCGCCACCGCGGTACAGGATCGCGAACTGCACCAGCAATACGTCGAGCTTCGTTGCATCCTCACCCATTGCCTGCAGCGCCGCCTTCACGCGCGGCACGTAGCCGTGGTGGTCGGCACCCCAGATATCGATCACGCGATCGAAGCCACGCTCGAGTTTGTCCATGTGGTAGGCGATGTCCGACGCAAAGTAGGTCGTCTGACCGTTGTCGCGCACGACGACACGATCCTTCTCGTCGCCGAAGTTGGTCGAGCGGAACCACCACGCCCCTTCTTTCTCGTACAGGTGGCCCGACTCACGCAGGCGGTCGATCGCACGGTTGACCGCGCCCGATTCGACCAGCGAACGCTCCGAGTACCATTCCTGGTAAAACACGCCGAACAGGCCGAGGTCGTCGCGAATGTCGTCGAGGATCACGTTCAGGCCGGTCTCGAACACGAAGCGGTAGCGGTTGTCACCGAGCAACCGCTTGGCGCGCGTGATCAGCGCGTCGATGTGCTCTTCCTTGTCGCCGCCGGCCGGTGCGTCGGCGGGGATGGCGTCGAACACCTCGCTGGCCATGTGGCGGTAGGCATCGCCGTGTTCGCGATGCAGCGTCGCCGCAATGTCCCACACATAGTCGCCCTTGTAGCCGTTGCTCGGGAACACCAGGGCCTCGCCGCACAACTCGAGATAGCGCAGCCACACCGAGGTACCGAGGATGTCCATCTGGCGGCCGGCGTCGTTGACGTAATATTCGCGGTGCACGTCGTAACCGACCGCATCGAGCAGGTCGGCGACCACGGCACCATAGGCCGCGCCCCGTCCATGGCCGACATGCAGCGGGCCGGTCGGGTTGGCCGACACGAATTCGACCTGCACCCGTTTCCCGGCACCGACGGTACTGCGACCGTAGGAGTGGCCCCCGGCAAGAATGTCCGGGACCAGCGCGCGGTAGGCTGTGTCGGCAACCCGGAAATTGATGAAGCCCGGTCCGGCGATCTCGACCGCGTCGACCATGTCCGATGCCGGCAGCGCCGCGACCAGCTTCTCGGCGAGGTCGCGCGGACGCATCTTCGCCGCCTTGCTGTTGAGCATCGCCGCGTTGCTCGCGAAATCGCCGTGGCTGACGTCGCGCGTGCGCTCGATGACCGGCGCCTGCGCGCTGTCAGCCGGGATCACCCGGTCGGCGACGAGTTGGTCGAGGGCCTGGCTGACCAGGCTGGCGATGTGCGACTTCATGCGGCGTGGCCTGCGCGGACATTCGGGGCGCGGAAGGATAGCAGGAAGGTGATTGAAAGGGGCGGCCGGATGCAGTGGTGGCCACCCCCTTCAGCGGGCTATGGGACCTTGTCAGAGGTTCTCCGGATTACCCGGCACTACCTTGGTCCACGTGAACACGTGGATGTCCCCGCGCATCACGTTTTTCGACGCCTGATAGCGGTTGTATGTGCCGTCACCGTTGTCCTTGACCTTCTGGCAGTTCTCTTTCGGGTCTCCCTCGCGTTGACGACAGATCATGTCGTCCTTGACCCGCCAGGTACCCGTGGTGTCACCGTCGCGCGTGTTGCGGCCGACAGCCGTTCCATCGGGACGGTTATAGCTGTAGGACGTAAACCCTTTGGTTTCGTGTTTGCCGTAGGTTGTATTGCCGCTGACCAGCTGCTCGATTTCGGCACCCGTCATCCAACCGGCCGCATAACCCGGCGCACTGAACAATCCCACGAGCACCAATGCGACACCGGTTGCTGCGAATTCACGTTTCATATTCTTTTCTCCTTTTTTCTACAGCCATCATCGGCTGGTGCTGGATTATTGGGGACCCGCCCGGCGTCGGCAAGGCACAGGGGATCAGTACAGATCGATCGGGTCGACGTCGACGCTCCAGCGCACGCGGCGCGCCTGCGGCAGCGCGCCAAGATCTTTGACCAGCGCACGCAACTGGCGGTGCAAGGGTTCACGCTGACCAGCCTGCAGCAACAGGTGCACACGGTGACGCCCGGCACGCCGGGTCATCGGCGCCGGCACCGGCCCCCACAGATCGACACCGGCCACCCGCTGCGCGTGCGCGACCGTCGCCGCCGCCTCGACGAACGCCAGCGCGTCCTCGAGCCGGGTCGCGTCGGCGCGCAGCAGGGCCTGGTGACTGTAGGGTGGCATCGACGCCGCGGCGCGCTCGGCCAGGGCCTGGCGCGCGAACGCGTCGTAGCCGTCGCGCGCCAGCGTGTGCAGCAGCGGGTGGTCCGGGTAACGGGTCTGGATCAGCACCGTGCCGGGTCGCTCGCCGCGCCCGGCCCGGCCGGCGACCTGGACCAGCAGCTGCGCCATGCGTTCGGCGGCGCGGAAGTCGGCGCTGAACAGGCCACCGTCGGCGTCCAGCACGCCGACCAGCGTCACCCGCGGGAAGTGGTGGCCCTTGGCCAGCATCTGGGTGCCGACGAGCAGCGCGGCGTCGGACGCGTGCAGACGTTCGAGCTGACGCTCCAGGCTGCCGCGCCGCGCGGTTGCATCGCGGTCGACGCGGATCAGCGGCACGTCGGCGAAGCGCGTGGCGAGAAAGCCCTCGAGCTGCTCCGTGCCCTGACCAAGCGGATGCAGCTCGGCCGCACCGCATTCGGGACATACCTTCGGCACCCGCCGCTGCGCGCCGCAATGGTGACACCACAGCAGGTGACTGGCGCGATGCAGTGTCTGCCGCGCATCGCAGCGCGGACAATCCGACAGCCAGCCGCAGCTGAAACAGCTCAACACCGGTGCAAAACCGCGCCGGTTCAGGAACAGCATCACCTGCTCGCCGCGCCCGAGCACATCGCCCACCCGCGCCAGCAGCGTGTCGCCTACGCCACACTGCAACGGTTGATCGCGCACGTCGACCAACGCGACACGCGGACGCCGTGCGCCGCCGGCCCGGCGACGCAGATGCAAGTGTCGATAACGTCCGTCGAGGGCGTGGCGCAGGCTCTCCAGCGACGGCGTCGCCGTGCCGAGCAGCACCGCGCAGTCGGCGCGCTGGCCGCGTACGACCGCCATGTCGCGGGCCGAATAGCGGAACCCTTCGGTCTGCTTGTACGACGGATCGTGCTCTTCGTCGACGACGATCAGGCCGAGGTCGGGCAGCGGCGCGAAGACCGCCGAACGCGTGCCGAGCAGCACCCGCGACAGACCGAGACGCATACGGTGCCACACCTGTTCGCGCTCGCCGTCGCTCATACCCGAGTGCAGCACACGCACCGTGTCGCCGAGGCGTTCCCGGCAACGTGCGTGCAACTGCGGGGTCAGCGAGATCTCCGGCACCAGCAGCAGCACGCTGCGCCCGCGCGCGACCACAGCGGCCGCGGCGCGCAGGTAGACCTCGGTCTTGCCGCTGCCGGTGACGCCGTCGAGCAGGGTGACCGCAAACCCGGACTGCGACTGCAAAGCGGCCAGCGCCGCGGCCTGTTCGGCATTCAGCTGCGGGAAGTCGGCGTGGACCTGCGCGTCCTGCCGTGGTGGGAGCTCGACGGCGACAACCCAGCCGTGCCGCTGCAATGCGCGCACGGTCGGCGCACAGCCGGGCAGGGCCGCGCGCAGCTCGCTGCCCGTCGCCTGGTGGCCGGCGCGCGCATGCAGCCAGCGCAGCACGTCCGCCTGGCGCGGTGCCCGCCCGGGTGGCCCCGGCGCCCGCGCGGCACCGGCCTCGGTCAGTCGCCAACCGGATTCGCCCGGCAGCGACGCATCGTCGTGTTTGCGCAGACGCAGCGGCAGCGCGGTGGCGATCACCTCACCGACCGGGTGGTGATAGTAGCCGGCGACCCAGCGCAGGAAATCGATGTCGGCGGCGGCGAGCAGCGGTTGCGCGTCGAGCACCGCCTCGACCGTGCGCAGGCGTTCGTCGGCAAAGTCGATGGTGGCCGGGCATTCGACCACGATGGCGATCAGTCGCCGGCGCCCGAACGGCACCCGCACGCGGCAACCCGGCATCGCCGATGTGTCGTCGTCGAGCCGATAGTCGAACAGGCCGTGCACCGGCGCGATGACGGCGACCCGGACGTAGCGGCTGTTCGTTCGGCCAATCAAGCGCTTAGCCGCCAATCCACAGTTCTTGTGGATAACTCTGTGGAAGAACTTTGCGGATCGGCCGCCAACCCCGTGCGCAGGCCGGCACGCGACGGATTGTGCAATAAATGGCCAAAATCATTTTTTCTTGTTAAAGCAGACACTTAATACATATCAGCAGATTCTGAAAGACCGTCACATATCTGACACCTGGAATCCCGTCCCTAACCACCGCCGTGTGCATAAGTCAACCCCCACGCAGCCGCTGCTGTGCCGACCGGCCATCAGCGGGCCACGCTCGGTCGGCGTGCGGCGAGCACACCGGTCGAATTCGGGCACTTGAAGGCGCGCGGCCATTTATGCCATAACCCGGCGAGGCCGCGACCGGGAGAATGCGCCTCCCGCCGGCATGCAACCTTGGAATCCCAGTGCCGAACCCGACTCTGAGTGACAGTCTCGCAGACCCGGTCCGCGCCCCCCGAGTCACCGGCCGGCTCGGCGTGCACACCCACGCCGGGTCCGCTGACCGGCGCGCGCCCGGCACGGCCGACCGCGAAACCGCCCGGCAAACAGCGGAGCGGACACGCACGTGACCACGATCCCCGGCCTCCGGCAACAGATTCTGCGCACCGACGCGTCCGGTATGCCACTGGAGTGGATCGATTTCCGCCAGGCGGCGCGGCTGCATTTTCTCGGCATGATCGCCTATGTATGCGGTGAGCCGCTGTTCACGCTGCGGGGCGGTATCAACGCGATCACGCGCCTGCGCAGCCGCATCGAGATCAACTCGATCGTCGCGACGTTCGGCAACCACCAGGTGCGTTCGGGCTACACGCCGCCGCTCAGCAACCGCACGCTGTTCCAGCGCGACGACCACATGTGCATGTACTGCGGGTTGTCGTTCGGTGCCCGCAATCTGTCGCGCGACCATGTCACGCCGGTCAGCCAGGGCGGTCTCGATCTATGGACCAACGTCGTGACCGCGTGCACCCGCTGCAACAACCACAAGGCCGGGCAGACACCCGAACAGGCCGACATGGAACTGCTCGCCGTGCCCTTCGCGCCGACCCACGCCGAATACATCTATCTGCAGGGACGCAACGTCCTCGCCGACCAGATGGCGTTCCTGCGCGCGCATTTCCCCCGCTCGAGCCCGCTCAGGGAGCGCGTACAGCGCAGCATCCGCCCTTCGTGAGTCTGTGGGACGACATCGCCCGCGCGATCGGCGACGCCAGCGGCACACCGTTCGCACCGGGTTCACCCGGCAGTCTGGGTGGCGGCTGCATCAACAGCGCGTTTCGTCTCGGCGATGGCGTACACGACTGGTTCGTCAAGACCAACAGCGCCGACCGGCTCGACATGTTCGAGGCCGAGGCCGCCGGCCTGGACGCACTGGCGGACAGCGGCACGCTGCGCGTGCCGCGCCCACTGTGCACCGGCATCAGCGGCAACACCGCCTTCATCGTCATGCAGCACATCGCGTTCGGTCGCAATGGCGCGCAAGGCTGGCGCGTCGCCGGTCGTCAACTGGCGGCGATGCACAGACATTCCGCCGATGCCTTCGGCTGGTCGCGCGACAACACGATCGGTGCCACGCCGCAGCCGAATGCATGGCATGACGACTGGATCGACTTCTGGCGCGAGCAGCGTCTCGGCTTCCAGCTCGACCTGGCCGCGCGCAACGGCCACGGGGGGCGGCTGCAGTCGCTTGGCGAGCATCTGCTGTCGCGGTTCGCGGTGCTGGTAGACCACGCGCCGCGTCCAGCACTGCTGCACGGCGACCTGTGGGGCGGCAATCTTTCGTTCGACACCGCCGGCACACCGGTGATCTACGACCCGGCGACCTACTACGGCGACCGCGAGGCGGAGCTGGCAATGACCGAGCTGTTCGGCGGATTCAGTGCCGACTTCTACGCCGCCTACCGCGAGGCCTGGCCGCTCGACGGCGGCTACCGCGTTCGCAGGGAGCTGTACAACCTTTACCACGTGCTCAATCACCTGAATCTGTTCGGTGGTGGTTACGCGGGCCAGGCGGAACGCATGATGCAGACGCTGCTGGCGTCCTGTTGACACCGCGTTTCGACGTGGACGGAGGTGCCGGTGCGCTGCGAGCGACCGGCGGTGATGACGTGCCGCCGGGACCCGCGCTATCACCCTGCAGACCGGCGACACCGGCGCGCATGGGTCCGACCTGCCACCGACTCGGGCGTCCTATCCGTGATGAAACGCCCCCTCGCGGAGAAAATGCCGCACCTGTGAGCGCGCCTGGCGATTGAACATGATCAGCGTGTGACTCGCGCTGACGACGACGAAATCGCGCATCTCATCAAGGCGTGTACTCGCTACCGATACCGCGCCGTCGTCGTCGCCGGGGATAAGCCGCGAGAACCACGGCTGCAGCGTGCGGTTGCCGGCGATGATGCCGATCTGGGCGTCGACCGGACGCAGATGGTGGACGATACCGTCCGGGCCGGTGCCGAGCTGCTGACCGACCTGGCCCATCCACCACCGATACACGCGCCAGTGACGCACGAAGTCGGCGACCTCGCTGCCGTGGTTCGGCGGCGCCAGCATCACGACCCGACTGCCCGCCGGCAGGCGGGACCGCTGCAAATACTGGCGCGCGATGATGCCGCCCAGCGAGTGCGTGACCAGGTGCACCGGCAGTCCGCCGCCGCATGCATCGATCGCCGGTGCAAGGTAGCGCTCGCTGAGTTGCGCCACGTCGTACGGCCGGGTCGGGTAACCGAGGTTGCGCACGCGATGGCCGTCTCTCCGCAGATCGCGGGCCAACAGCGCCATCGACCACGAGGTCTGCGCCATGCCATGCATCAGGATGGCCCACGCAGCGCCGGATCCGGGTGCGCTCACGGCTCCTCGCCGCAGGCCTCGCGATAGGCGGGCCGCAACTTGTCCTTCTCGCCCTCGCGCTGGGCATCGCTGAGGTAGTCGCGGCCGCCGTCGGCACGTGTGTGAAAGATCGGTCCCGGGTGATTCAGGCGGCGCCATTGCAACCTGAGTTCATCGCAATAACCGGCATTGCGGTTTTGCCGCGAGCGTTCGCGCAATGCCGCCGCACGTTTGCGGTCACGTTCGTACTCGAATGACTCGAGCAGGCGCTGCTGGCGGTCGCGCCGCTCGGCCAACGGCGGATCGGTGCGTTCCGCACGTGGCCGCGATTCGTGCATATCGAGCCGCTGTGCGTCGCGGTCGCGCGGCGGACCCTGCTCGAAATGCACCTGGCCGCCGGCATCGGTCCAACGGTAAACCTCGCCGGCAACGGCGGTGACGCCGGTTCCGAGACAGGCCAGCAGCAACGTCTGCACGAGGCGCGAGAGCCGGGGTGTTTTCATGTGTCTATGATATCCCGGATACTGTCCAGCCCCGACACGTACGATCCACCGAACCAGGACCGCCAGCAGGCCACGTCGACCCATGCGCAGATGTATCCCCCAACTGATGCTGCTCGCCGCGGTGATGTGCGTTGCGGCCTCGTCGCCGGCGGCCGACGTGCGCGACGACGACAAGGCAACCGAGCGGTGGTCGTCCGAAGCCGTCGAACGGGTCAAGGCACTGTCGGGCATGATCCAGGGCTGGCAGCAGGCGGCGCCCGATGACAAGTCCATGCTGGCAGTGCAGGACGAGGCCGGAACAATCCGCGATCGCGCCGAAAAATGTGTGACCGACTTCGGCAGCCGCCTGCAGAGCGTCAAGGAACGGCTCGGCGCGCTCGGCGATGCACCGTCGACCGCAGCCGGCGATATCCGCGAGGTCCGGCAAAAATTCGAGGCGGAACAGAAGGCGGCCGAGGGCCAGTTGGCGGTATGTCGCCTGTTGTCGATCGGGGCGCGTGACATCCGCGATGGCGTCGCGCAGCAGCGTCGTGACATGTTGTCTCGGCAATTGCTCAACCGGGAACGTCCGATCTGGACCGCATTCAGCGAAGCCGTCGTCAACGGCTTTTCAGGTGACAGACAGCGCACGCTCAGTTTCGAACCCTGGCCGGCCGTCGGAATCGGGCTTGTGTTGCTGGTGGTGCTTTTGCCGATTGCGTTGATGTTGTCGGCCACGCTGCGCAGCAGGTTCGACGTGACGCCGGGCGACGATGCCGCGCGATTGCCGAACAGTGCGGTGCTAGCGCGAATGTACAGCCTGCGCGTACCGGTGATCGCCGGCACGCTGGCACTGATCGTCACGCTGCATGTCGCGGGCGCCGTACCACCGGCTGCGATCCTCGGCGCCCTGTTGGTCTCGGCCGCCGTCGCACCACTCATACAGATTCTGGTCTGCCAGGGCATGCAACGCTGCGCCGAGGGCCTTCCGGCGCGGCTATTGATGTTCCTGGTTCTGGCCGCATCGGCGCTGTATCTGACCAAGGCGGAGGCCTATGTCCCCTCGGATGCCCTGCAGCTGTTACGCGCCGGCTACCTGCTGCTGGTCGCGACCGTGGCGCTGTGGTTGCTGCTCAGACTGAGCCGTCGCGAGGAACTCGCTGTCGTGCGCAGCCTGCGCCTGCCTGTGGCATTCGGTTTGCTGGCGGGGCCTGTCGCGGACTGGATCGGCTACCGCAATCTTGGCCAACTGCTCACCCTCGGCATTTACGGCACCGCGGCCGGCGCCTTCCTGACCTGGCTGTTCATGTCGTCACTCGGCCAGGTCGTCAACCAGCTGCGACCGAGTGACACCGAATCGCAGTCACCGCTGCGCCAGTGGTTGGGTTATGGCCAGGGTGAAGCCGTTCCCGGAATCGGCATCGTTGCCTGGCTGCTGCGCGTCCTGACCCTGGTCGGGCTCGGCTATTGGCTGCTGTTCTCGTGGCAGGTGTCCGATTCCGACACAGCGACGCTGCGCGACGTGCTGCACGAAGGCTTCACGGTCGGCGCCGTGCACATCGTGCCGTCGAAGCTCTTTCTCGCCGCACTGTCGTTTTTCCTGCTCGTGGCACTGGCGCGCTGGCTGCGCCATCAGCTCGGTGAACGCTGGCTGACCCGGACGACCCTCGACTCCGGCGCACGCCAGTCGATCGTGTCGTTGACCAGCTACGCGATCGTTGGCGTCGCGATCATGCTCGCGCTGAGCATGGCCGGGCTCGACTTCCAGAACCTTGCGATCGTCGCCGGCGCGCTGTCGGTCGGCATCGGCTTCGGTCTGCAGAACATCGTCAACAACTTCGTATCCGGACTGATCCTGTTGTTCGAACGCCCGGTGCGCCCCGGCGACTGGGTCGTCGTCGGCGGTACCGAGGGCTATGTACGTCGCGTCAGCATCCGTTACACGCTGATCCAGACCTTCGATCGCGCCGACGTGCTGGTGCCCAACTCGGAGCTGATATCCAACCAGGTCACCAACCTGACGCTGTCGGACACCTTCGGGCGCGTGATCGTGCCGGTCGGCGTCGCCTACGGCACCGACACGCGCAAGGTGCGGGACATCCTGAACAAGGTGGTGCGCGAACATCCGCTGGTCGTGACCCACGATGCGCGCGTAAACCCTCCGCGCATCCTGTTCATGGGTTTCGGCGACAGCTCGCTCGACTTCGAGGCTAGGTTCTTCATCCGCGACGTGGACTACAAGCTGTCGGTGCGCAGTGACATCCTGTACGCCATCGACGACGCATTCCGCGAAGCCGGCATCGAGATTCCCTTCCCGCAACGCGTCGTGCACATGGCATCTGCAGACAGCGACGCGACGCACGACGGGGATACGCCTGCATGACGGCAGGGGATCGCATGCTGGGCTGGCGCGAGTGGCTGACATTGCCGGACCTGGGCATTGCCAGCATCAAGGCCAAGGTCGACACCGGCGCGCGCACCTCGTGCCTGCACGCATTTTACGTCGAACGATTTCGCCGCAAGGGTGCGGACTGGGTGCGATTCGGCGTGCACCCGAAGCAACGCAACGACAGCGAGGAGGTGCATTGCGAGTGTCCGCTGCTCGACCGGCGCGAGGTGTCCGATTCCGGTGGTCACCGCGAACAGCGTTACGTCATCGAAACGCGCCTGCAGCTGCTCGACTTCGACGATGTGGTCGAGCTGACGCTGACCAACCGCGACAGCATGCGCTTCCGTATGCTGCTCGGTCGCACCGCGCTCAAGCTCGGCGGCTTCGTCATCGATCCGGCCGTCTCTTATCGCACCGGCCGACGACGTTGAGCGCACGCGGCGTGCAGCGTCTGCGATGGGTTAGAATCGCTCACCGAAGTTCACGACCACAACGGTGCTCCGTATGAACATCGCCATTCTCTCGCGCAATCCGAAACTCTATTCGACCACCCGTCTGGTCGAAGCGGCGAAGGAGCGCGGCCACGAGGTGCGCGTGCTCGACGTGTTGCGCTGCTACATGAACATCACGTCGATGCGGCCGTCGATCCACTACAAGGGCGAGGATTTGACCGGCTTCGATGCCGTGATCCCGCGCATCGGCGCATCAGTGACCTTTTACGGCACCGCGGTGCTGCGCCAGTTTGAGATGATGGGGGTGTATCCACTGAACGAATCGGTCGCGATCACGCGTTCGCGCGACAAGCTGCGCTCGCTGCAGCTGCTCGCGCGCAAGGGCATCGGCCTGCCGGTGACCGGATTCGCGCATTCGCCCGACGACGTGCAGGACATGCTGAAGATGGTCGGCGGCGCACCCGCGGTGATCAAGCTGCTGGAGGGAACACAGGGTATCGGCGTGGTGCTCGCAGAGACCGAAAAGGCCGCCGAGAGCGTGATCGAGGCCTTCATGGGTCTGAAGGCCAACATCCTGATCCAGGAGTTCATCAAGGAGGCTGGCGGTTCGGACATCCGCTGCCTGGTCGTCGGGGGCAAGGTCGTCGCGGCAATGAAACGTCAGGGCAAGGAAGGCGAGTTCCGCTCCAACCTGCACCGCGGCGGCAGCGCGTCACTGATCAGGCTCACACCCGAAGAACGCTCGACCGCGGTACGCGCGGCCTCGATCATGGGGCTGAACGTGTGCGGCGTGGACATCCTGCGTTCGAACCATGGCCCGGTGGTCATGGAGGTGAATTCGTCGCCGGGCCTCGAGGGCATCGAGCACGCGACGGAAAAGGACATCGCCGGCATGATCATCCAGTTCATCGAAAAGAACCACAAACCGAACAGCACCAAGACGCGCGGTCGGGGGTGATGTGACGAAGCCACATTCCGCTGCGTGCTGCACCTCCTCGCCTGTCGCGCATGGGTCTTACGCAACATGCATGGCGGCGCCCGGCCGCCGCGCGGAGTTCGCTGATTCGCAACGGCGACGGCATGCTGGAAATGCGGGTGCGATGCGCATGGGGACCCTGACCAGGCGGACCGCGGCCGATGCGCGCAGGTAGCACACGCGCGGCCTTCCGGATCGGCGGGACGAGCGTCGCGCCGGGCGGGCGTGCGACGGTGAATCTCGAATTACCGGGCCTGTACACGAACGACCCGGTGTCGATGCCGGTGCACGTGGTGCATGGTCGTCGCGACGGGCCGGTGTTGTTCGTCAGCGCCGCGGTGCACGGCGACGAGATCAACGGCGTCGAGATCATCCGCCGGCTGCTGCGGATGCCGCAGATGGCGCGCCTGCGCGGCACCTTGCTCGCGGTGCCGATCGTCAACGTGTTCGGTTTCCACAACCGTTCGCGCTACCTGCCGGATCGACGCGACCTCAACCGCAGCTTTCCCGGCAGCGAGTCCGGCTCGATGGCGGGACGCCTCGCGCACATCTTCACCGCCGAGATCATCGCGCGCAGCGACGTCGGCATCGATCTGCACACCGCGGCGATCCACCGCGCCAACCTGCCGCAGATCCGTGCCGACATCAACGATCCGATCCTCGAACCGCTGGCACGCACGTTCAGTGCGCCGGTGCTGCTGCATTCGGCCGCACCAACCGGCTCACTGCGCGGCGCCGCCGCGGCGCTCGGCGTGTCGGTTATGGTGTATGAGGCCGGCGAGGCACTGCGCTTCGAGGAGATGTCGATCCAGATCGGCGTACGCGGCACGCTCAACGTGCTGCGCCAGCTGCAGATGCTGCCGCCGAGCAAGCGCAAGCCGAGCAAACCGAGCGCCGTGCTGCGTTCGAGCACCTGGCAGCGCGCGCCGCAGAGCGGAATCCTGCGCGCGCAATCCGGGCTCGGCGACCTGGTCGGCAAGGGCGACGTGCTGGGTGTGGTCGCGGACCCGAACGGGGATTCCGAGATGCCGATCGAGGCACCCTACGACGGCGTCGTCATCGGCCGTGCCAACCTGCCGCTGGTGTTCGAGGGTGAGGCGTTGTTCCATGTCGCGCGCACCCGGCAGACCAGCCTGCTCGAACAACACCTCGACGCACTCAACGACGGCAGCAACATCGCGCCGCCCGAGGTCATCGAGGAACCGCCGATCGTCTGATCGGGCAGCCGACAACGAAAAAGGGCGCCCGAAGGCGCCCTTGTCGTTTACGCGAGGAACCCGCGCTCAGATGGCAGAGCCACGCGAGCCGGTGAACTCCGGGTAGGCCTCCATGCCGCATTCGGAGACGTCCGTACCTTCGTACTCTTCCTCTTCGCTGACGCGGATGCCCATGATCGCCTTGATCACCAGCCAGACCACGAAGCTGACGGCGAACACCCAGACGAAGATGGTCGCGGCGCCTGCGAGCTGACCGACGAAGCTGGTGTCGCCATTGGTCAGCGGCACTGCCATCAGGCCCCAGAAACCGACCACACCGTGGACCGAGATCGCACCGACCGGGTCGTCGATCTTCATCTTGTCGATGGTCAGGATCGAGAACACCACGATGAAGCCACCGACCGCGCCAATCAGCGTGGCTGCCAGCGGCGACGGCGTCGACGGCTCGGCCGTGATCGCCACGAGTCCGGCCAGTGCACCGTTCAGTGCCATGGTCAGGTCGGCCTTGCCGAACAGCAGGCGGGCGACGATCAGCGCAGTGACCAGGCCGCCGGCGGCCGCAGCGTTGGTGTTCAGGAACACCATGGCGACCGAGTTGGCGTTGGCGATGTCGCCGAGCTTCAGCACCGAACCACCGTTGAAGCCGAACCACCCCATCCACAGGATGAAGGTACCCAGCGTGGCCAGCGGCAGGTTGGCGCCCGGGATCGCGTTGACGCGACCATCGGCGGTGTACTTGCCCTTGCGCGGGCCGAGCAGCAGCACGCCGGCGAGTGCGGCGGCCGCACCGGCCATGTGCACGATGCCCGAACCGGCGAAGTCGGAGAAGCCGAAGTCGTCGCCCAGGCTGTACAGGCCGAATACCGAGCCGCCACCCCACGTCCAGTTGCCTTCCATCGGGTAGATGAAGCCGGTCATAACGACCGCGAACAGCAGGAATGCCCACAGCTTCATGCGCTCTGCGACGGCACCCGACACGATCGACATGGCGGTCGCGACAAACACCACCTGGAAGAAGAAGTCGGCGGCGTTGGCGTAGACGGAATCGCCGCCAAACCCTGCCTCGGCAGATTCCTTCAGCACGCTCGCGGTCAATGCATCGGCACTCTCGGCGCCGTCGAGGGCGATGTTGGCCAGCAGGTAGTCACCGCCATACATGATCGCGTAACCGCAGACCAGGTACATGATGCAGGCGACTGCATACAACGCGATGTTCTTGGTCAGGATCTCGGTCGTGTTCTTGGCCCGGACGAGACCGGATTCGAGCATGGCGAAACCGGCCGCCATCCACATGACCAGTGCGCCCATCACCAGGAAGTAGAAGGTGTCGATGGCGTACTGGAGTTCGTAAATGTTGTTTTCCATTGGAAACCTCCAGTGCTTTACAGGGCGTCGGAACCGGACTCACCGGTTCGGATCCGAATCGCCTGACTCAGTTCGTAAACAAAGATCTTGCCGTCGCCGATCTTGCCGGTCTTGGCAGCGGCGCTGATCGCCTCGATGACGCGATCGAGCAGGTCGTCGTCGATCGCGATTTCGACCTTGATCTTGGGAAGGAAGTCGACGACGTATTCGGCGCCGCGATAGAGCTCGGTGTGACCTTTCTGACGACCGAAGCCTTTGACCTCGATCACGGTGATGCCGGTCACGCCGATCTCGGACAGGGCCTCTCGCACGTCATCGAGCTTGAACGGCTTGATGATGGCTGCAACCAGTTTCATGTGTACGTCTCCTTTGCCGCCCGCATCGCTGCGGGCGGCTTTTCAGATGGATTCGGATAGGGCGACGAAACGCGCTTACAGCGATTTCGAGACCGTGAAGGTCACCGTCTCGTTGCACACGGCGACGCCGGGCGCACAGATCCGGCCGGTCGACGACTCACCGTCGACGCCGACGTAGGTCAGCGCGAAACCGAGACCCATGTATTCGGTCGAGACACCGATGCTGTAGTCGTTGTAGTCGTCGTCGACACCGGCTGCGTTCTCGTCGATGCGCGTCATGCCGTAAGCGGCCGACAGCGTGAACGAGCTGACCGGCACATCCACGCCGAGGTGGTAGTACTGGCCGTCACCGAGATTGAACCAATCCGGGCTGTAGTAGGCGGTGAAGCCGACGCTGGCGACGCCGAAGTCCTTCGACACGCCGATGTGGTATTCGTCGGTGTCGACCTCGGACGTGCCACCGGTCTGGTCCGGGTAGTTGTAGCGCAGGAAGCCGACGTCGAGACTGACGGGACCGACATCACCACCCCAACCGGCGTAGGTGTCGAGTTCGAGACTGGAACCGTTGTAGAACGAGTCATCGACGTTCGATCCCCACAGCCCGATGTAGAAGCCGCTGTCGTGGGCGTAGTCGAGACCGCCCTGGATCGCCCAGGAGTTGTCGTTCTGCGATACGCCGCGGAACATGTAGTTGGATGTCAGTGCGACGTTGCCGCTGATCTCGGCCATGGCCGGGCCGGCCAGCAGCGTCGTCACGCCCATCGCGATCATGAGTTTGTTGAGTTTCATTTGTAGCAGTCTCCCCTACAGAGTCAGTGTTGCGTTTCTGGATCGCCGGAGTTCGGAGGCGATTGCCCTGAGCGGTAGCAGAAGCCGTGCCAATGAATTTTTTGTCTCATTTTTCATTCGCTTGCATGACCACTGATACATTTAAGCAACAGCTGATGCACCACAATTGATCTCCCACCCATGCGTGCACCAAAATAATGCACCATTCCTGTGCAGCGGCTGTGTTAGACATGTGCGAGCGCCGTTCTTAAGCTGCGCAGATCGACCCGGTTAGCGATGTGCCCGACCATGCTCGACCCAAAACTCTTCGACGATCTTTCGCGACGGCTCGCCGACGGTCTGCCGCGCGGCGTGCAGAACCTGCAGGACGACGTGCAGCGCAATCTGCGCGCCGGCCTGGAATCGGCGCTGGGACGGCTCAACCTCGTCACGCGCGAGGAGTTCGAGATCCAGCGAGCGGTGCTGCAGCGCACGCGTGAGAAGCTGCAGGCGCTGGAACAGCGGCTGGCCGCGCTCGAGGCGGCCGACGGCCGCTGACCCGGCATCGGACGGGCATTGCGCGGGTGGCGTGGCGGACGATCACGCCCCGCGCTATACCTGTCGCTGACCGGCAACGTCATGTCGGCCGCTGCGCATGTCGCTGCCGGATTCGCACGCTGCGGAACCCGTCGCCGCTGCAGCGGTCACTGTCCCACACGTCAACCACACGAGAGGTGCCACCATGTTCCTGAATAAACTGTCCAGCGCAGCGCTGGTGCTGACCGCCACGCTCGCGACGACGCTTCCGGCAATCGCCCAGGACAACATGCCCGACGGCATGATGCAGCCGCCGTCGATGCCGATGATGGGTCCGCAGGGTCCGATGCCGATGATGCAGGGCCGGCCCGGCGGAATGCCGATGATGCGCGGCATGCCGCCCACGGGCACGGCCATGCCTGACGAAACGGCCGGCGACATGCCCATGGCCGGCTGTCGGCACCACGCCAAGCACATGAAATGCGGCGGCGCGATGATGGGCGGCGGCGGCAAGTGCGGTGGCGGCCAGGGCATGCACATGAAGTGCGGCGGTGGCGGTGGCGACAAGCAGCCCATGCAGGAGCGCCGTGCGATGATGGAGGCGCACATGCAGAAGATGGAACAGCGACTCGCGAACATCGAAAGCCTGCTGCAACAGATGCTCGACCTGCAGAAGCGCTGACCTGACGCGCCGCGTCCGCGCGCCATCGTCCGACGACTGTCGAACGTGCCGTCGCACGGTATGCGCGAAAGCCCCACCCCCGATCGCGCCCGCCGGGTCGCAAACCCCGGCCGGCGCGATGATCCCGCCGCGCCGACGGCCGATCCGAAACCCCACCAGTACAGGTCGCATCGACGACCGACACGCCCGCGCACGCAGCGGCCGTGCCCTCACGCCGTGCTGAATCGCGAGGCACCCGGTTGATGTTTCGGCTGGCAGTCCTCACCGCGCTGACGCTGTGCGCATTCGCCGGCAACTCGTTGTTGTGTCGTATCGCTTTACGGGACACGGCGATCGATGCCGCCAGCTTTACCACGATCCGACTGATGTCCGGTGCGCTGGTGCTGTGGGTGATCACGCGCTGGCTGCAACGGGGTCGCCAGGGCGAAGGCAGCTGGTGGTCGGCGTTCGCGCTGTTCGGGTATGCCGCCACGTTTTCGTTCGCCTACCGCAACCTGAGCGCCGCGACCGGCGCCCTGCTGCTGTTCGGCGCCGTGCAGGTGACGATGATCGGTTTCGGCCTGTGGCGCGGCGAGCGCCTGCGCGGCAGGCAGTTGCTCGGACTGGCGCTCGCCGTCGCCGGCCTGATCGGTCTGCTGCTGCCGGGCCTGACGGCGCCGCCGCTGGCCGCCGCCGGACTGATGCTGACCGCAGGCGTCGCCTGGGGCGTGTATTCGCTGCGCGGGCGCGGCAGCGGCGACCCGACCCGGGTGACGGCGGGAAACTTCGCGCGCGCGGTTCCGCTTGCCGTCGCACTCAGCGTGTCGACGCTGTCGGTGCAGCAGCTCGACGCTGCCGGCGTGGGGTACGCGGTCGCCTCCGGCGCGCTGGCATCGGGCCTCGGCTATGCAGTCTGGTACAGCGTACTGCCGGCGCTGCAGGCCACACACGCCGCGACCCTGCAGCTCAGTGTGCCGGTCATCACGGCGCTCGCCGGCATGCTGCTGCTGGGCGAGGTGATCACGCCGCGCTTCGTCGTCGCATCGGTGGCGATCCTGGGCGGTATCGCGCTCGTGATCGTGCGGCGCGGCGTACGCCTCCGCACCTGACCGGGAACAGCAGGTTGGGTATCGGCCGGCTGGCGCGGATGTCGGCGCCAGAACCGGGACGACGCCGTTGAACCCGCGTAACCATTCATGCCGCTGACGGCCGCTCAGTCTGAACCGCTGGACACCGGGCGCATACGCCGAAGCAGGTGCACGACGCCGAACACCAGCGCACCGACGACGAGACCGACGACCAGGTCGCTGAGCAGCGTTGGCAAGGCGTGCATCCCATCGCGAATCCACGTGATGTTGTGCACGTACATGCCGCCGCCCACCAGCAGCATCGCGAGCGTGCCGACGAACCCCAGCACGCGCACGACCTTGGGCAGGGCACGCACCAACATGTGGCCGACGAGGCGCAACGGGCGCGCAAACATCCCCTGGGTCTCTCGTGCACGCGCAATCAGGTGCATACCGGCGTCGTCCATGCGCACCAGCAACGCGACGACGCCGTAGACGCCGACCGTGGCCAGCAGTGCGATCAGGCTGACGACCAGAATCTGCAACACCAACGATTCACCGATCACCGTCTCCAGCGCGATCACGACGATCTCGATCGACAGGATGAAATCGGTGCGCACCGCACCCCTGATCTTGCCCGCCTCGCGTTCGACGAGCTGCGGCGGCGTCAGTTCCTCACGCGCCGCGACGGCCTGTTTCTCGTGCGGCATGAACCACTCGATGACCTTTTCGACACCTTCGTAGCCCAGGTAGGCGCCACCCAGCAGCAGGATCGGCACGATCAGCCAGGGTACGAAGGCGCTGAGCAGGAATGCGATCGGCAGGATAATCGCCTTGTTCAGCAGCGACCCCTTGGTGATCGCCCACAGCACCGGCAGCTCGCGCGAGGCATGGAAGCCGGTCGCCTGCTCGGCATTGACCGCGAGATCGTCACCGAGCAGACCGGCGGTCTTTTTCGCCGCGATCTTGCCCAGCACTGCCGTGTCGTCGAGCAGCGCCGCCACGTCGTCGAAAATCGCGAAGATGCCGCTTGCCATAGGCCGGTCCGAGCGCTGGGATTCCGGTATTGGAAGAACCAAGGGGGTCGACACGACACTCGCGGCCGTGTCGGTGTCATCGCAGTTTATGCGGGCTCGCAAACCGAGACAAACAGTACCGCGAGGCAGGGTCGGGGAAACCGGCCGTTGTACACCCCTGTCTGTTGCCGGTCTGCACGGCGGGATACCCTGAGGCTATAATCGGGAGCCTACGCCGTCGAGACGGCCGGTCGGGTTTGACGCTGGGAGGCGACGAGACATCATGGAGACGACGAAACGACTGATGGCGACCCTGCTTGCGCTTTCGCTCAGCGCGAGCGCGACCGCAAGCACTTACTATCTCGATCGCTTCAAGATCGACAAGAATGGCACCGACAACTGGTTCAACGACCCGTTCAGCGACGGCAATCCTCCACCGTCAAGCGAGGGAGTCTTTCCGAACCAGTCCCAGGGCAGCTATTCGACGTTGCCTGATTCGCTGCCTGGACCGGAGCAGAACGGCAAGCTCGCCCTCGACCCATCCCAGGGCCAATCCACGACGAGTTCGGTTTCCGGCAATCCGATCCTGATTCAGCGCGCGCGGCTGCAAACGAGCACCGACAGCAGCGACCTGACCACTGGCCTGAAGAGTGACGACACCTTTTCAGTCGGCGGCCTGTTCGATCTCACGCCGCCGGAGATGAGCGAGGTGTACGGCATTCGCCTGACGGATTTCAGCTCGACGTCGACCGCCAACGACGTGGTGCAGCTGACCGTCGGATGGAATGGCTCGGGTGAATGGGGAGTCCGCTTTCGTGAAGCGGATTTCGGTGCCGGGATCTTTGATCTCCTGGATTTCGGCAACCTGTCGCAGCGTGCCGATCTCGGCGACTTCGAACAGATCGCGCTTTTCCTCGACAAAGCGGATGCGGGCAGCAGCACGATCACCGCCAGCTACGCGCTGATCGATCTTGACGACAGCGGCAACAATCAGTTTCTGGATCTCGCCGGAAGCGGCACGATCTTCGACGGCGAGGAGTGGACCCGCGCCGAGTTCTTCACGGTACGGGCGGTGCCCGTGCCTGCGGCGCTGCCGCTGTTCGCCTCGGCGCTGGGTCTGCTGGCCGTCTTTGGCCGGTCCCGCAGGACGACCTGACGCCGGAGGTTCCAGCAACGAGGACTGTCGCCGAGCGGTGGTCGGGTCCAAACAATTCGATTCAACTTGGCCGACAGCGGAACGTCGGCCAGGCCTTCATCAAGACAGGCAGGGAAGCATGTCATTCGCCACCACCTATTGCCGCGCCGCGCTCGGCATCGACGCGCCGCTGGTCAGCGTCGAGACCCACCTCGCCAACGGGCTGCCGGCGTTCAACATCGTCGGTCTACCGGAAAAGGCCGTGCAGGAAAGCCGCGACCGCGTGCGCAGCGCGCTGCTCAACAGCGGCTTCGAGTTCCCGGCGCGGCGCATCACCGTCAACCTCGCCCCCGCCGATCTGCCCAAACAGGGCAGTCGCTTCGATCTGGCGATTGCGGTCGGCATCCTGGTCGCCGGCGGTCAGCTGCCGGATGACGCCGCCGCAGGCTACGAGATGGTCGGCGAGTTGAGCCTCGCGGGCGCGCTGCGCGAGGTCACGGGGGTGCTGCCACTCGCGCTGGCATCGCGCAATGCCGGCGCCCGCCTGCTGCTGCCGGCCGGCAATCTCGCCGAAGCCGGGCTGGTCGACGGCATCGAACTCTATCCGGCCGAGCACCTGCTTGGTGTGAGCGCGCACCTCGCCGGTGAACAGCGAATCATGCCGGCCTCGGGTGTGCACCTCGGTGTCACGCCGGCCGATTGCCCCGATCTACGCGACGTGCATGGCCAGGCGCTGGCGCGGCGCGCACTGGAGGTGGCGGCCGCCGGGCGTCACAACCTGCTGATGATGGGACCGCCCGGCAGCGGCAAATCCATGCTGGCCAACCGCCTGCCGGGCATTCTGCCGCCGCTCGACGACGACGAGGCACTCGCCACCGCGGCGCTGCGCTCGATCGCCGGACTCGCGTTCGATCCCGCCGGCTGGCGCACCCGTCCGTTCCGCGCCCCGCATCACACCGCATCCGGCGTCGCATTGGTCGGCGGGGGTGGCACGCCGAAACCCGGCGAGATCTCGCTCGCGCACAACGGCGTGCTGTTCCTCGATGAGTTGCCGGAGTTCGACCCACGCGTGCTCGAGGTGTTGCGCGAACCGCTCGAGAGCGGCCGCATCCTGATCTCGCGTGCGGCCCGCCAGGCCGAGTTTCCGGCCGACTTCCAGCTGATCGCCGCAATGAACCCCTGCCCGTGCGGGCACGCAGGCGACGCCGAGCGCGCGTGCGCCGATTGCAGCCCGGAGCGCGCGGCGCGCTACCAGCGCCGGATCTCGGGACCGCTGCGCGATCGCATCGACATCCAGATCGAGGTGCCGGCGCTGCCGCACGTCGAGCTGCTGGGCGGAATCCGGCGGCACGCCGCAGACAGCGCGAGCGTCGGCGCGCGGGTCATGGCCGCACGCACACGCCAGGTCGAACGCCAGGGGGTCGTCAACGCACGCCTGCAGGCCGACGGCCTGCAGCGGCACTGCGCACTGTCACGTGAGGGTGAACGCCTTTTGGCCGACGCGATCGACCGCCTGGGACTGTCGGCGCGTGCGTTCCATCGCATCCTGCGCGTAGCGCGCACGGTCGCCGATCTCGACGGCGCGTCGACTGTCGCCGACGTGCACCTCAGCGAGGCGATCGCGTACCGGCGGCTGGACCGCGGTCGAACGTGACCGGGATCAGGCGGTGCGACGGCGTGGCCGCACCGAATGCAACAGCAGCCCGACGCCGAGCAGCAGCGCCGTCGACGGGAGTGGCAGTGCACGTCGTGCAGCGGCGCGCAGCTCGGGCGTGCTCCAGGCCGGGTCGATGCCCTGCTGCAGCAACCAGTCCGCGGCTTGCGGGTCATTCGGGAATACGGCCAGGTAGGCGGCATCGAGCAGCGTGTAGGCGAGTTCGTCGCGGGTCTGTTGTGCGTCCGGGTCGTAGCCCAACCACACCAGGCCCGGCACGTCGCCGGCGACGCGGTAGGCCAGATCCTCGGCGGTGAACGCGAACAGCGTCAGCAGCGCGACGCCCGGATCACTGTCGTTGTGATCGGTCCAGCCCGGCGCGTAATCCGGCAGACGCGTCTGCAGCGCACTGCGCAGCACGGCATAATCCGCCGCACCGATCGCCGGCGGAATCAGGTTGGCGTACGCCGGCGCGGCGATGGCCGCGAGCAGCACCAGCAGGAACTTTCGCACCGACATCAGCATCGCCGCACCTCACTCGGTCGCACCCGAACCTTCAGTATATCCGGCAGCACCGCCACGTGCGCACTGTCGCCTGCCGCGATAGTGCGGCGGGACCTGCACCGTTACACTGCGCGCCCATGCTGAGCTTCGACAATGTCACCCTGCGCCGCGGACCTCGCCTGCTGTTCGAGCGCGCGACCTTCCAGATACACCCGGGTCAGAAGGTCGGCCTGACCGGCGCCAACGGCAGTGGCAAGTCGAGCCTGTTCGCCATGATCCTGGGTGCGCTCGGCAGCGACGAGGGTACGTTCAAGCGACCTTCGGGCTGGACCATCGCGCACGTCGCCCAGGAGACGGCGGCGACCACGCAGCTGGCAATCGAACACGTTCTCGACGGCGACGCGGCACTGCGTCGGTTGCAGCGCGAACTCGCCGACACCGAACGTACCGGGCACGGAGAACGGATCGCGCAGCTGCATGCCGACCTCGAACACGCCGGCGCTTACCAGGCCAACAGCCGCGCGGCCAGCCTGCTCAGCGGACTCGGTTTCAG